>NZ_JAMXIB010000001.1 GCF_024006985.1 Robiginitalea marina | reverse complement strand
GCCAGGTAGGGGCAGCGCCCCCGCCCCCCAACGGCAAAATAGGCGCTGGTACTGAAACGCCCGATCAGGGAACAAACCGGGGGGCTACCCGCCCCTCCCCGGCTTACAAGATACCTTCAAGCCCTGCATTATCCTGGCAGCCCATCTCCCAAAGGGGGCTTCCAGCCCCGCCCCGGAAGGCAAAGTAATGCGGTGATGCGGCAAGGGCCCAGCAGGAGAAGCTTTTTCAGGAAACCGGAACCCCCGGGGACATACGCCCCCTTCCCCACAATGGCAATATATCCGCATATCCTGAAACTTCCTGGCAACCAGGATTCTAACGGGCCAGCTAACTGTACTGTTCAAAGCTGACGGTCATCGGGAGGATTGGAACACAATCCCGCTTCATGCTGACATTGGGGGGAAAGGCAGCCGGTGCAGGAGACCCGCATGAAAATCAAAAAGTGCCAGGGATCCTGATAATCTTTATTCCTCAGTTGTACCTTTGCCCACAAAAGGGGATAAATACGACCAACATGGCCCTCAAGAAGTGGAAAATCAGTTATAGGGAGGAGGAACACTGGAATACCGGGACCCATCTGTTGGGGATCCTATTGGGGATCCTGGGAGGAATTTTCATGATTCAGAAAGTTGAGGGAACCGATGCTCTGACGCGGCTTTCCGTATGGATTTACAGCGCCTCTGTAATCATCCTGTTTGCTGCATCCACCATTTATCACGCGGTGGCCCACCCACGGATCAAGCGCAGACTCCGGGTCCTGGATCATATTAGCATCTACCTGCTTATTGCCGGCACGTATACGCCCGTTGCCCTGATAACCCTTAGGGACGGAAGCGGGTGGTGGCTGTTCGGTGCCGTATGGGGAATGGCTTTGTTCGGCACAATCCTGAAATTATTTTTCACGGGCCGTTTCGAAATTTTTTCCCTGCTCCTGTATCTGCTAATGGGTTGGTTGGTGGTAATCGACCTGCGGGACCTCCTGGCTCACCTGAATCCGGAGGGCAAGTACCTCCTCATGGCGGGCGGGGCCTTTTATACCGTAGGGATATTATTCTACGCGATCCGAAAAATACCCTTCAACCATATGATCTGGCATTTTTTCGTGTTGGGCGGTGCCATCTGCCATTGGTGGTTTATTTACCTGGATATCCTTCCTTAGCCATATCCTTAAAGGAGGTAAGCCAGGATCATCCCCAGTGCGATAGCCCCTAGTTTCTTGAGGTTTACCGCATGTTCCCGGGAACTTTCAAAAAGGATGATGGTAGATACATGAAGGATCATACCGATCACCAGGGCCAGGAGGTAATTATAAATTCCTGAAATGACCTCGAAGCTTCCCACCCATGTGCCCAATGGGGTCATCAGGGCGAAAGCCAGGATAAAGCCCCATGCGGCCTTCCCCGACAGGCCTGACCGCAGCAAAAAGCCGCCCAGGATAAGGGCAACGGGAATTTTGTGGACAACTATTCCCCAGACTACAGGTTGGTTTTCCGACAGGGGGATCCCTTCCAGAAAGGCGTGCAGGCCAAGGCTGATGAATAGCGGCCAGGGGAAGTACTCCTGCCGGCGCTCCCCATGCACATGGCCGTGTTCGGCACCTTTCGAGAAAAACTCCAGAATGATTTGCACCAGGATGCCCAGGGCGATGAATACCCCGGTCAGCTTCGTATCCGCGGTCGTATAGACCTCAGGGAAAAGTTCAAAAAGGGTAACGGAAAGCAGGAAAGCCCCGCTAAAAGAGAGCAGTAACCTGTGGTCTTTCAATCGAAGCCCTGGCAGCAAGAGCAGCATTAGAAAGCTCAGGAGCACGGCCAGAGCCGGCAGGATCAGTTCAGGGGAAAACGGGGTTAATGGCATCATCGGATAGCGGTGGGCTAATTTAATGTATTTTTGGGGTTTCAAATGAGATTGCCATGGCGGAAAACTTCAAAATGCTTGCCAAGACCATGTATGGCCTCGAATCCGTGCTGGCTTCGGAACTTCGTTCCCTTGGGGCGGGTAAGGTTAATGAGGGGGTCCGCTCTGTCTTCTTCGAAGGGGACCAGGGGTTTATGTACAAGGCGAATCTTTGCCTGCGTACCGCCTTGCGCATCCTGAAACCCATACATACCTTTCAGATAAAGCGCCCGGAGGATTTATATACCAGGATCCAGGAGGTTGACTGGTCGCGGTATCTCGATCCGGGAATGTCCTTTGCCGTGGATACGGTATTGCTTAGCGACTATTTTACGCACTCCCTTTTTGTGTCCCAGAAGACAAAAGACGCCATTGTCGACCAGATCCGTAAGCAAACCGGCACCCGTCCAAATGTTTCCCTCTCAAACCCGGATGTGCGTATCCACCTGCATCTTCAGGGAAACACAGGACACCTTTCCCTGGATAGTTCCGGGGAATCGCTTCACCGTCGGGGGTATCGGACCGCCACAAACAAGGCCCCCATAAACGAGGTTCTGGCCGCAGGAATCCTGTTGCTGGCCGGCTGGAACGGACAATCGGATTTCCTTGACCCCATGTGTGGCAGCGGTACCCTGCTGGTTGAGGGCGCTATGATTGCCTGCAACATCCCGGCGAATCTCCACCGGAAACACTTTGGATTCCAGGGGTGGAAGGACTATGACCCAAACCTCTTTAAAACCATTTACGAGGCCTCCCTGGGACGCACCAGGGATTTCCCGCATACCCTTGTTGGATACGACAAAGCTCCCTCAGCGGTGCTTAAAGCGCAGGAGAATGTAAGCGGGGCGAACTTATCCGATTTTATCAGCATCATGCAGGAAGATTTCTTCAAAACTTCCAGGGACAGGGAAGCCCCCCTCTTCCTGGTATGCAACCCTCCCTATGGGGAACGGCTACCTGTAGAAACGGAACAATTTTACGCCCAGTTCGGGGATACCCTTAAACAGGGGTACCCTGACACCCGGGCCTGGCTGTTTACCGGGAACCTCGAGGCCATGAAGTGGGTCGGGTTGCGGCCATCGAGGAAAATAAAACTCTTCAATGGCAGCATTGAGTCCAGACTGCTCCTCTATGAAATATACGCGGGAAGCAAAAAGGGAAAATTCCAGTAGGCAAAGGGCCTATTTAGGGGGTGGGGCCGTTTTCTCCCGCGCTTTCCTGTATAGGGGCAGGAAGTAGCTCAGCGTGTAGTTAAAGCCTAACCCGAAACGACTCCCGTCCGTCTTACGGTTAAACCCGGGGATCCAAAGGTTAGACATTACCTCCGACTCCTTGTTGGTGATCAATACTCCAAGCCGTACACTGGCACCCAGGTAAAAATTGGCAAACAATTCGGCTTTAGCCCCCAGGACCAGTTCCAGCCAGGAGGCGTTCAGCCCGGAATATTCCCCCAGGGCCTCAGAACCGGGAACAAACCCCTCGGGGGTCCAATAACGGTTGCTGTCGTAGAGGGAGTAGTTATTGAGTGTTTTGGTAAAGGTGGAAAACGCATAGCGGGCCCCCACAAAAAGACTGTTGTTCATCCCATACCAGTTCTCGTAGGTATTGTAGTCGACCCCAACCTTGGCATAACTCCCTGAGCTGGTGAAGTCATACAGGGTGAGGACATTCACCTTGGGTTCATTGTCCAGAAGTTCCTCCACCGTCCGAGATTCATTCCCCAGTTCAGCCGCGAGGAACAGCCGTTGCCCGATCCGGAAATCCCCCGTGATTTCGATGCCCTGGTACTGGTCGTTAAGGGCCGAAATCAGTGGTCGGCTCAGGTCCACGCCTACCCGGAGCCCGTATTTCTCCGATTTTTTCAGGCTGTCGCGAGCCGCCTGCTGCCCATACCCCTGGAAGGCCAGGATAGTGCAGCAGAGCACCAGCAATTTAATGGAATACGAATACATGGGGTTGCAGGGTTTGTACGGTAGGGTTGACCACCTCAACGCTTTGGATCCAGTTTCCGTCCCCGGTTTGCACTTCGGCCCCCAGCTCATCATATTGGGCAACGAAGCCACACGCCCGGGAGATGAAGACCTCGCGGGTCTGGTAGTTGAAACGGACCGTGTCGGCATTCCCCGTTTCGCCCCCTTCCCCGTCCTGGGAGTTGAAAATAAGGATAAAGGTAGTCTCCGGTTCCCCGGGTCGCAGGGGTAGGGCAATGGAATCGCGGTTGGAGCGGTCTGCAAAGGTGTTTACAGGAGCATCCTGGCCGAGGCCGATCACGCGAAGCCTGGTTACGGCCTTTGAAGTTTCGGGTGATGCATTGTCAAAGAACCGCAGGACGAGCAGGGCGGTATCCCCATCCACGCAGATGTCGTCCTTTTCACAGGACCAGAAAGCGCCCAGCAAAAACAGGAAACAAAGCCCTGTGACCAGGAAAGCCCTGAAAAATCGGAAGGGGAGTCGTAGCATGAAGGGCAAATTACGGATTATTCTTCCGTTGTAAAAGTACAATATTTTCCACGTGGTGGGTCTGAGGAAACATGTCTACCGGTTGTACGCGGGTTACCCGGTACAGGCCTTTCATCAGTTCCAGGTCGCGGGCCTGGGTCGCGCTGTTGCAGCTCACATAGACGATCCTTTCCGGAGCAATGGCCAGGATCTGCGCCACCACTTCCCGATGCATCCCATCCCTGGGGGGGTCGGTAATGATCACATCAGGGGTTCCATGGGCGGAAAGGAAATCATCGGTAAACAAAGCTTTCATGTCGCCGGCAAAAAACGAGACATTTTCAATCCCATTATCCCGGGCATTGTTTTTTGCCGCTTCAATGGCTTCCGGCACCGCTTCGATCCCCACTACCTTCCCGGCCTGCCGGGCGATAAACTGTGCAATGGTGCCCAGTCCCGTATACAGGTCATATACCAGTTCATGCCCCTGCAAGGCTGCAAATTCCCTGACCTTGCGGTACAGCTCCAGGGCCTGGGCACTATTGGTCTGATAAAACGATTTTGGGGTGATCCGGAATTGAAGGTCTTCTATGTATTCGGTAATATAGGGTTTGCCGGAGTAGCAGACCAATTCCTGGTCATAGAGGGTATCGTTCTTCTTTTGGTTGATCACGTAATAAAGGGACGTTATTTCAGGGAATTTCCCTTTGAGATAGTCGAGCAGGACCTCCCTTTCAGCGGGTTGGTCGTCAAAAAACTGCAGCAGGACCATAAGTTCCCCGCCCAGGGTATTGCGGAGCATCAGGTTCCTGAGCATGCCCTCCTGCCGGCGCGGGTCAAAGAAGGAAAGGCCGTGTTTTTCAGCAAATTCCTTCACGGCCAATCGTATCGCTTCAGATGGGGGCGCCATCAGGTGACATTCCTTGAGGTCCAGGACCTTATCCCACATTCCCGGGATATGGAGCCCCAGGGCATTGCGGTTTTCAATGGCTTTCCCGCCTTCCAATTCCGCCGGTTCGAGCCACCGGTTGTTTGAAAAGGAGAATTCCATTTTGTTGCGGTAGCCAAATTGTTCGGCCGATCCCAGGATGGGTGAAATTTCAGGCAGTTCCAGCTTTCCGATGCGCTGCAGGTTATTTACGACTTCCTTTTCTTTGAATTTGAGTTGGGCCGGGTACCCCATATTCTGCCATTTGCAACCGCCACAGGTGCCGAAATGGAGGCAACGGGGTTCAATGCGCAATGTGGAAGGTTCCAGCAATTCCGTCACAAACCCCTCGTAATATCCTTTTCGTTTTTTGGTCACCTGTACCGAAACCCGGTCGCCCGGGACGGCATTCTTAAGGAAGACCACCCGGCCATCGGGGGCTTTGGCCACAGCCTTGCCCTTTGCCCCGGCATCTATGACTTCAAGGCCATGAAAAACCGGATTTTCTTTTCGTCGTGCCATAGCGCAAAAGTACTTCCTTTTCCCCAATCGGGTGGAGGAATTCACCATTGGAGGATCGGGCCGCCCAGCTCCCTGCAGGATGCCGATTTGAGGGCATTTTCTTGTACTCCGGAGGGAATAATTTGTACTTTTATCCCACTTCGCGGATGATTTCTCTCCCAAAGCAGGAATGGTAAACGGTTAATCTTAAATCTACGATTTCATGTCAGTAATGGAACAACTCAGCACGAAGGAGGCGATGGCCCTTGAGGCGAAGTATGGCGCGCAAAATTACCATCCATTGCCCGTGGTCCTGAGCAGGGGAGAAGGGGTCTTTGTCTGGGATGTGGAGGGCCGAAGGTATTACGACTTCCTGTCAGCCTATTCCGCAGTCAACCAGGGACACTGCCACCCGCACATCATTGGGGCCCTGAAGGCCCAGGCCGAAACCCTTACCCTAACTTCCAGGGCCTTTTACAACGACCAGTTGGGGCAGTACGAAAAATACATCACCGAATATTTTGGCTTCGATAAGGTCCTGCCCATGAACACCGGGGCAGAAGCCGTGGAGACCGCCATCAAACTGGCCCGGAAATGGGGGTACGAAAAAAAAGGCATTCCCGCTAACAAAGCCAGGATCGTGGTGTGTCAGAATAATTTTCACGGGCGTACCATTACCATTATTTCCGCTTCGAACGACCCGATCGCAACTGAGAATTTCGGGCCATTTACCCCTGGGATCATCGCGGTACGGTATAATGACCTCAGCGCCCTTGAGGAAGTCATGTCTGAGGATGTGGCCGCTTTTTTGGTGGAACCCATACAGGGCGAAGCCGGGGTATATGTACCCGACGAGAATTACCTGAAGGAAGCTTACCGTATCTGTAAGGAGCACAATGTGCTGTTTATTGCCGATGAAGTCCAGACAGGCATTGCCCGCACCGGCAGGCTGCTGGCCAGCTGCGGGAACTGCAGCTGCCCCGATAGGAACTGTTCGGGGACCCCGGAAGTAAAGCCCGATATCCTGATCCTGGGGAAAGCCCTTTCGGGAGGGGTATTCCCGGTTTCTGCCGTGCTGGCCAACAATGAAATCATGGAAGTCATCCGCCCGGGGAACCACGGGTCCACATTCGGGGGAAATCCAATTGCCTGTGCAGTAGCCATGGCGGCCCTGGAGGTGGTGCGCGAGGAGCGCCTGGCAGATAGGGCGGAGCGCCTGGGTAAAATCTTCAGGGAAAAGATGGAAGAAGTAATCGGGGAAACCGACCTGGTAACCCTGGTCAGGGGCAAGGGGCTGCTTAATGCCATTGTGATCAATGATACGGAAGACAGCTCCACCGCCTGGGACATTTGCATGGCCCTGAAGGAAAATGGCCTTTTGGCCAAGCCAACCCATGGGAACATCATCCGATTTGCACCCCCGTTGGTAATGACGGAGGAACAAATCCTGGATTGCGTGGGCATCATCAGGAAAACCCTCCTGGAATTCAGAGTTGATTAAAACAAAAAACCCCGAAGGAGCTCCTTCGGGGTTTGTTTTTTTTAGTTACGCTTAGGAACGTACTTCCTTGATCCGGGCTTTCTTCCCGGTCAGGCCTCGGAAATAGAAAATCCGGGCGCGACGCACCTTTCCGCGCTTGTTGATCTCAACCTTCTGGAGGGCGGGCATGTTGATCGGGAAAATCCGCTCGACCCCAACGGTACCACTCATTTTGCGGATGGTAAACGTTTCGGTGGCTCCGGAACCCCGACGCTGGATGACAACCCCGCGAAAGAACTGGGTCCGGGTTTTTTCCCCTTCCTTGATTTCGTAATACACGGTGATGGTATCTCCGGCAGAGAACTCCGGAAAATCCTTTTTGGCAACAAATTCGTTTTCAATAAAACTGACTAAGGATTCCATGGCATGGCTTTAAGTTTCCTCGAACCAACGTTCACGAGTTTCGTCAGAGGTTGATCCAAAATCGTGTGCAAAAATAATGCAATAATCGCAATTGGCAAGGAAAATCATTCCATTTTTGACCCATCCGGGAGGTTCAGCAAATCGGGCCGCCTTTCCATGGTCCTTCGGTAGGCCTGTTCTTCCCTCCAGTCCTCGATTTTATTAAAATCCCCGCCAAGGAGTACTTCAGGAACCTTTAAGCCTTTGAATTCCCTTGGGCGCGTATATACCGGTGGCGCCAGGAGGTTGTCCTGGAAGGTGTCTGTGAGGGCCGAGGTTTCGTCGTTCAATACCCCGGGGAGCAGCCTTATGACGGCATCGCAGAGTACTGCTGCAGCCAGTTCGCCGCCTGACAGGACATAATCCCCGATGGAAATCTCACGGGTGACCCAGAGGTCGCGGATCCGCTGGTCGATTCCTTTGTAGTGCCCACAGAGGATGAGCAGGTTTCGTTTCAGGGATAACCCGTTGGCCATGGCTTGTTTCAATGGATGGCCATCCGGGGTCATGTAGATTACCTCGTCGTATTCCCGCTCGCTGGTAAGGGCCTGCAAACAGCGGTCCAGGGGGCCTGGCATCAGGACCATTCCGGCCCCTCCGCCAAAAGCATAATCGTCCACCTGTTTGTACCGGTTGGAAGCATAGTCCCTGAGGTTATGCAGGTGTACCTCGACCAGGCCTTTTTCAATAGCGCGCTTAAGGATCGAGGCTTCGAAAGGACTCCTAAGGAGTTCGGGCAATACGGTAACGATGTCTATACGCATGGGAACTCGACTGGCTTCAGGCCCCGGGGCCGTGAACGATGGAAAACCCGGCCAAAGGCAGGAACAAGACCCCGGGGATTGGGGCTCCGGAAATCATCCGGGTTATCCCTCTCACCTGGGAACGCGCCCTCAGGGCTTCCCTTTTTTGTATTTGTTGATCTCGTCCTGTAACTGCCTGCTGATCCGCTGCTCCCGTTCCAGGGCCTTTCTGCGGTGCTCCTCATACTCGGCTTCCAGGTCGCCCAGTTTTATCTTGGCTTCCTGTGTCAGGACATTGCTCCTGTTGAATTTATAGACGAACAGCAACAGGAACAGCCCCAGGACCAAAATAATAGTCCAAAGGACCAGGTTATAAGTCGTCTTAGATACCTGGGCGCCGAAGAAGGACATACTGTCTTTTTCCCCGGTGACTTCCTCCAGCTGTTTTGTGGTATTTTCCAGTTTGCCATTGAGGTCTTCTATGGTACCCAATTGCCTGTCGATGGTGGCCTTGAGTTCGCCTACCCGGGTCCCATAGGCGCTTAGGCTATCCAGGATGTTTCCCTTTATTTTATCCAGATAGATCCGGCGCACCACCTCGTAGCTCACGCCCTCGGCATTGTAATTCCCCGACTTGGTATACAGGTATTCGAACTGGCTTTCAATGGGTCCCCCATCGAGAGAGGGCTCATCGGGTGTTTCCTGCCCGCGGGTGAGGGCGGCCCCGATCAGGGCACAGGCGAGGATGACTCTTTTTAGTGGCGTCATGTTAGTCTGTCATTAAGTCAATAAAGATTCAAGGAACTCCAAAAGTACTCCAAAGCCGGGGAATATTAAAGGTACCCCACCGGTTCTTACCTATATACGGCCGAAACCGCCATGTGGTTCACCGCAGGGGTTCAACTTTTAGTAGTATGTAAACCGGCGTACCCGGGCAATATACTTGGCCAGGCGGATGACCTGATGGGCATATCCGTATTCGTTGTCGTACCAGATATAGAGTACGATGTTTTTCCCGTCAGGGGAAATGATGGTGGCCCGGCTGTCGTAAATGGCAGGGGCCGAAGTCCCTATGATGTCCGACGAAACCAGTTCGTTGCTCAGGGAATATTTGATTTGTTCCACCAGGTCGCCCTCCAGGGCGTATTTTTTCAGGATGGTGTTAATTCCCTCCAGGGTGGTCTTGTTCTGGAGTTCCAGGTTCAGGATGGCCAGGGACCCGTTGGGCACGGGCACCCGGATGGCATTGGAGGTCAGTTTCCCCTCAAGGGCGGGAAGCGCCTTGGCTACGGCTTCCCCCGCCCCGGTTTCCGTGATGACCATATTCAGGGCCGCCGCCCGCCCCCTGCGGTATTTGGAATGGATGTTATCGACCAGGTTTTGGTCATTGGTGTAGGCATGGATGGTTTCAATATGCCCTCTTTCAATGCCCAGGCTGTCTTCCACCACCTTCAGCACGGGGGTTATGGCATTGGTAGTGCAGGAGGCGGCGGAGTAGAGGTTTACCTTTCCCGGATCGAATTCCCTGTGGTTGACCCCGTGGACAATGTTCGGTACGTCTTTACCCGGAGCCGTGAGCAATACCTTTGACGCCCCTTTGGACTTCAGGTGCCTCCCAAGGGCGGTTTTGTCCCTGAAAGCTCCGGTATTGTCTATGACCAGGGCGTCTTTTATGCCAAAGGCAGTGTAGTCTATTTCTTCAGGCGTATTGGCCGCAATCATGTGTACGGTGGTCCCGTTGATCACCAGGGCCATTTTATCGGGGTCTGCCTCGACCGTACCGCTGAACTGGCCGTGGACGGAATCGGTCCGCAAAAGGGCAGCCCGTTTTTCAAGGATCTCAGGGGTGAGCTTTCCCCGGGTAACCACAGCCCTCAGTCGAAGCTGGTTTCCCTTCCCTGTCTTGGCCATCAACTCCCTGGCCAGCAGCCTCCCGATACGGCCAAACCCATAGAGCACCACATCCTTGGGTTCAATACCCGGATAGGATTGTGCATCCCTTAGTTTATCCAGTATAAAGGCCTTTACATTGTGGTACACATTATGATGGTCGGAATGGTACTCAAAGGTCAGCTTTCCGATATCAAGCTTGGAGGGGGGCAGGGGGATATCGTTGATGGCGCGCAGCAGTTCCACGGAGTCAAAAATGGAAATGGGCTTCTGTACAAACTGTCCGGCGTATTCGTGCAGGTTGATGATATCGCTGACATTCCGATCTATGATCTGGTTCTTGAACAACACGACCTCGATGGATTTATCGTACCACAGGTCGCTGATGATCTTGATGAATTCGGTGGTGGCTTTCCTGCGGTCGGCCTGAAAGGCCAGTTCTTTCTCGTAGGTATTGTTGCTCATGGAACGGGTTTTAAGAATACTGCAAAAGTATATGTTTCAAACGTTCTCGCCATGCGAATTAGTGTACAAAAAACCCCACCGGTTCAGGGGTGGGGTCAGGTTTTTTTCAGGATGGGATTACTGGAAGATGAGCCGTTCCTTTTCACCCTTCTCGTCCATCAGGGTAATGCTGGTTTGCCCGTAGCGCGAAATTTCCCCAAAGTATTTGCCGGCGTCCTTTACATCCCTTATCGCCTGTCCGTCCACCGCCAAAATGACCTTGCCCACCAACCCGTATTTCTCGGAACTCGGCGGGACCGCCAGGATTTTCACCCCCTGATCGGTCTTGAATTTTTTGCGGTCGGCTTCAGAGAGATTCTTCACAGTAAAGCCCAACAGGGGTAGCTGCAGGGTTTGTCGTTCCCGGACCTCCACGGGTACGGAAACAGATTCCCCACCCCGCTCCAGGCGGACTTCAACCCTGTCCCCAGGGCTCTTGGAGGCAATATACCCGGTAAGGTCCGTAAAGGTCCTGATTTTGACCCCGTCGACCTGTTTGATGATGTCCCCTTGTCTGAGCCCGGCCTGCTCCGCGCCGGAGTCTTCCTCCACGCTTTCCACATAAACGCCTTCTACGGCGTCAATGCCCCTTTCCTTAACCAGGTCGGGCCGCAGGGTTTGTACCCCAAGCACGCCTTTGATGACACTTCCGTATTCCAGCAGGTCCTGCACCACCTTCCGGGCGATATTGCTCGGGACGGCGAAAGAATACCCGATATAGGAACCGGTCTGGGAAGTGATGGCGGTGTTGATACCGACCAGGTCGCCGCGGATATTGACCAAAGCCCCGCCGCTGTTACCGGGGTTTACCGCAGCATCGGTTTGGAGGAAGGACTGGTTCCTGCCCAGGTTCCGGGCCTTGGCACTGACAATCCCGGCCGTAACCGTGGAGGTGAGGTTGAAGGGGTTCCCCACGGCCAGGACCCATTCCCCCACTTTCACCTGGTCGGAATCGCCAAAGGCGAGGTAGGGCAGGCCCTCTTCTTCAATTTTCAGCAAGGCGATATCCGTGGTTGGGTCCGTCCCCACCACAGTGGCCTCATAGGTCTTGTTGTTGTTCAGGGTTACCATGAGCTGGTTTGCCTGGGCAATCACGTGGTTGTTGGTCACCACGTACCCGTCCGGGGAAATAATCACCCCGGAACCTGTACCCACCTGCGGGCGTGCCCGTTCCTCATATCCATAGAAGAACTCGAGGAGGCTGGGTCCCCGGCTCAGGGTAATGTTTTTGACGTGTACTACGGCATTGACGGTGTTTTCCGCCGCAAGGGTAAAATCGACGCCTTCAATGGCTGCCCCGGCGGGGTAGACCGGCAGGTTGCTGGTCTGGAAAACCGGCAGTTCCTGTCCGGAGGAAATACCGTGTGCAGAAGGATTCTCAAAAAGGAGTTTATAGGCTCCCAAGGTAAGGGTTCCCGCCAGCAAAGCGACGAGAAACAAGCTTCCGGTTCGCTTCATAATCTTGGTTTTTGAATGGTAAAGGTAACGGTTTTTGAAGGCATCCTATTTTCGTTTAACGACATTTTAACGGCTTGGGGGCATATGATAAAATGTATCTTTGCAGGGAACCCGAACGATGCAAATGACGTTTTACAAATACCAGGCAACGGGGAACGATTTCATCCTCATCGACAACCGTGAGGGCCTATTCCCAGGGGAAGACAGCGGCCTCATAGCGCGCCTGTGCCACAGGCGTTTCGGGATAGGGGCCGACGGCCTTATCTTGCTTGAAAGCCATGACTCGGCAGATTTCCGGATGGTCTATTTCAATTCCGATGGCAACGTGGGCAGCATGTGTGGCAATGGTGGTCGTTGCATTGTCGCTTTTGCCGGGCTGCTGGGCCTTACAGGAGATACCTGCAGGTTTATGGCAGTGGACGGACCCCACCTGGCCCGGGTCGAAAACGGAACCGTTTCCCTTCAGATGTCCGATGTAACCGAAGTCCATGCTACCCCCAGATACTTGTGGCTCGACACCGGGTCGCCCCACCATGTGCAGCTTTGGGAACATTGGGAGGAACTGGACGTACAGCGCGAAGGCAGGCGCCTTCGCTATGGCCTTTACGGCGCTTCGGGGAGCAATATTAATTTTGTGCAGGCCCTGGGTGGGAACCGCTTCCGCGTGCGCACCTACGAGAGGGGGGTGGAAGACGAAACGTATTCCTGCGGCACGGGGGTTACAGCGGTGGCCCTGGCCATGCATTATCTGGGCAAGCTTGCCGCTTCCCCGGCAAGGATAGATACCCCGGGAGGGGAACTCGAGGTGCGTTTTGTCGCTACGGGCGGCGGCTATTCGGATATCTGGCTCAAAGGTCCGGCCCAACTGGTCTTTAAAGGCGAATGGAAATGAACTACCTGCAGGGCGACACCGTATTGCTTAGGGCGTTGGAGCCGGGAGACCTGGAATTTCTCTATGCCATGGAGAATGACCCTGGCATTTGGGGGGTCAGTGGCACCCTGGCCCCGTATTCCAGGAAAGTCCTTAAGGACTACCTCGACAGGGCACACCTTGATATTTATGAAGCCCGTCAATTGCGGCTGGCCATCAATTCCCGCCGGGAAAGCCACCTTGTGGGCCTGGTGGATTTATATGATTTTGACCCGGTGAACCTCAAGGCAGGAGTGGGGATCCTCATCTCCGCCCGCCACCGGGGCCACGGCTTTGGGAGCCAGGCCCTAAGGGTGTTGTGCGATTATGCTTTCGGGGTGCTTCAGTTGCACCAGGTCTATGCCAGCGTGGGGGTTTCCAATGCCCCAAGCCTCGGGCTGTTTCGAAAGGCGGGATTCCGGGAAACCGGCATCCGCCTGCATTGGCTCCGGACCCCCGAAGGATTTGAAAATGAAGTTTTTTTTCAAAAATTCAGGGAAAATGTATCTTAAACGGATCCTGTTGTTTGTGGTATTCCTGGGCCTGCTGCTCGGTGGGCTGTTTGCGGCCATGGTGTACCGTACGTTTTTCAGCCCGAACACCGCTTTTTCGAATGAAGTCGCCTATATCTACCTGCCTTCGGATGCCGATTTTGCACAGGTAATGGAGCAGGTTGGCCCGTTGCTCAAAGACCCTGACGCCTTTGCAGCCGTGGCCCGGAGAAAACAGTATGCCACCCGCATAAAGGGCGGGCGGTACCCCATTGAAAAGGGGATGAACAACAACGAAATCGTCAACTCCCTCAGGAGCCGGAACACCCCGGTGAAGGTTTCCTTCAATAACCAGGAGACCCCGTCCCTGCTGGCCGGGAGGATTGCCAGCCAGCTTGAGGCCGATAGCGCCTCCCTGTACCAGGCGATTACGGACCCGGAATTCCTGAGGGCCAACGGATGGAGCCAGGACCAGGCCCTGTTGCCCTATATCCCGAACAGCTACGAATTTTACTGGAACACCCCGTCGCTTGAATTCCGCGAGCGTATGCTGAAGGAATACCAGCGTTTCTGGTCGGGGGAACGCCTGGAAAAGGCGCAGTCGCAGGGCCTGAGCCCGGAAGAAGTCATCGCGCTGGCGTCCATTGTCCACAAGGAAACCGCGCGGGTGGAGGAACGGCCCAGGGTGGCCGGGGTGTACCTGAACCGCCTGCGCGGGGGCATGCTCCTGCAGGCCGACCCCACGGTAATTTTCGCCCTGAAGAAATCAACAGGGAACTGGGATACCGTCATAAGGAGGGTGCTGTATCGCGACCTGGAGATCGATTCCCCCTTTAATACCTATAAATATGCGGGGATCCCCCCGGGACCTATTGCCATGCCCGACATTTCGGCTATCGACGCGGTATTAAACCCGGAAAAGCACCAATACCTGTACTTTGTGGCAGATACCTCCAGGCCCGGCTTTCACCTGTTTGCGCAGACCCTTGCACAGCACAACCGGAACAGGGAGCAGTACGTCCGTTGGATCAACGCCCAGGATATCCGCAGATAAGCAGATACCCTACGGTTTTGGGTAGTTCACCCGGGATTTTGCCCGTTTTAAGAAAAAATTGGGCTTTTCAGGCAAAAGAGGCCGTATCTTTGCCCCGAGAACGTTAAGCAGGACCGTCATGGTCCGTAAGTCTTAAGAAAGCCACTATATGAGAAGAAGGATTCGCCTTTTAGGTCCTTTTATCATGATCTTTGTTTTAGCGAGTTTTGACTCAGAATCCGGGGAGCATACTGCTGTCCGGGTACCTGAATCGCTGAAGGTTTTAGATCCCGTTGCCGTACTGCAACCCGCCCTACCCGTAGCTCAGCAATCCTCTATCATACATCCGCCCTTCCTGGGCACCTCGGTGATCGGCTTCCGCGAGGCCCTGGCCTTTAAGGAATCCAGGGGAGATTATTTCAGCACCAATACCCTGGGTTATTTGGGCAAGTACCAGTTTGGGATAGGGACCCTCCAGCTGATGGGGGTTTATAATGCCACCAAATTCCTGGCGAACCCCGAACTGCAGGAACGGGTATTTGAATCTAACCTGGCCAGGAACAAATGGATTTTGCGAAAAGATATCCCCCGCTTTGTCGGCAGGCGGATCAATGGGGTGGAGATTACTGAATCCGGAATTTTGGCCGCCGCCCACCTGTCGGGGCCGGGGAATGTGAAAAAATTCCTGAGGTCCAACGGGGCCCATGACGTTTCGGATGCCTTTGGGACTTCCATTACGCATTACCTGAAAAAATTCAAGGGATACGACACCTCCTCCATCCCCCCCGAGAAGAACCCCAGGGTACTACATTAGATTTCCTGCCTCCCTTCAGGCCTGAAGGGCAAAAATCGCGGGCCTTTTATGCAGGTCGGGGATTTCCCCGGGCCACTCCGATACCCTTAGCGTTCGGATCGTTTCGCTTTTAAGGGTAAGGTCTGCCGCCACACAGAGCAAGGTGTCGCGGTGCAGGGTTCGCAGGAGTTCCGAAAAAAGTTTGTCGTTGCGGTACGGGGTTTCCATGAAGAGTTGGGTTTGCCCGCTCTCCCTCGATTTCTTTTCAAGGGATTTCAGCGTTTTTTTACGCTCCGCCGGTTCGATCGGCAGGTAGCCGTTAAAGGCGAAGTTCTGCCCGTTCAACCCACTGGCCATGAGGGCGAGGATAATAGAGGACGGACCCACAAGGGGGACCACCCGGATCCCTTTCCCATGGGCCAGCCTTACGATATCCGCCCCGGGGTCGGCAATAGTGGGACACCCGGCTTCCGAAAGGACACCCACCGACTCCCCTTGCAGGCAGGGTTCCAGGAACCCTGGGATGGATGCGGGTTCCGTGTATTTATTCAGGAGGTAAAGTTTCAGGGAGGGCTGCG
Source organism: Robiginitalea marina (assembly GCF_024006985.1). Lineage (GTDB taxonomy): Bacteria > Bacteroidota > Bacteroidia > Flavobacteriales > Flavobacteriaceae > Robiginitalea > Robiginitalea marina. Next base: position 610,087 of record NZ_JAMXIB010000001.1, on the reverse strand, counting down.
GTTTTCGCGGCGCTATTTTTTTGATGAACCTCCTGGCGCTTTTTTCGTTCTCCACGATGAAATGGGTGCAGCCTTCCACCACCTGCTTAACGATAAAGGGCAGGACCTCAAGGGGCTCGGTGTCCCCCAGGGGGGTTGGGATCAGGTAAAGTTTCCCGTATGCGGAATGTTCATTTTCCATAAGCTGTCTTTAGGGCAACAGGGCAGGCAGGAGGCGGTCACAGGCCTGATCGATCATCCGGAATACCGCTTCAAAACCCTCTTCACCCCCATAGTACGGATCGGGGACTTCCCCTTCCCGGATCCCGGAGGCCTCCAGGAGCAGGGCGGTCTTGGCCCGGTCCGATGGATTGCGCGCTAACTGGCGCAAGTGTCGTAAATTTTCCAGGTCCATGGCAAAAATATAGTCAAACCGGTCAAAATCGGATACTGTGAACCTCCTGCAGCGCTGGGCGCTTATATCTATGCCGTGTAGTGCCGCCACAGCCACCGACCTGGGGTCCGGTGGGTTTCCGATGTGGTACCCGGCGGTCCCCGCGGAATCCACTACGATATGGCCCGGGTCGGTTTTTGATGCCAGGATGCCTTCTGCCAGGGGAGATCGACAGATGTTACCCAGGCAAACCATCAGCACGCGTACCTGCATTATGGATCAGGAAAATTTCTTGTTGAGGTCGTCGATGTATTTTCGGAACTGCTTGTCCGTCTCCGCCAGATTGTCTACGGTTTTGCAGGCATGCAATACGGTGGCGTGGTCGCGTTTCCCGATTTGGGAACCGATGCTGGCCAGGGAGGCCTTGGTGTATTTTTTGGCAAAGAACATGGCCAGCTGCCTGGCCTGTACGATATGCCTCTTTCGGGTTTTGGACTGGAGGGTGGCCACATCCATTTCAAAGTAATCGGACACCACCTTCTGGATGTAGTCGATGGAGACCTCCCGCTTGGTGTTCTTCACGAATTTTTCTACCACCTGCTGGGCCAGTTCCAGGGTTACCTCCCTTTTGTTGAAGGACGACTGGGCGATGAGCGAAATAATCGCTCCTTCCAGTTCCCTGATATTCGACTTGATGTGTTTGGCCACGTAGTCGATGATTTCGTCTGGCATTTCCACCCCGTCGCGGTAGAGCTTGTTTTTGAGGATGCTGATGCGGGTCTCGTAATCCGGGCTTTGCAATTCCGCCGAAAGCCCCCACTTAAAGCGAGAGAGCAGGCGCTGCTCGATGTCCTGCATGTCCACGGGGGCTTTGTCGGAGGTCAGGATCACCTGCTTGCCGTTTTGGTGCAGGTGGTTGAAAATGTGGAAAAAGACATCCTGGGTCCCCGATTTCCCGGAGAGGAACTGCACATCGTCAATAATCAGGACGTCGATGAGCTGGTAGAAATGGATGAAATCATTCCGGGTATTTTTCTTGACTGATTCGATATACTGCTGGGTAAACTTCTCGGCAGAAATATAGAGGACGGTCCTTTCCGGGTATTTGTCTTTGATCTCCACCCCAATGGCGTGCGCCAGGTGGGTCTTCCCAAGGCCTACCCCACCGAAGATAAGCAGGGGGTTGAACGAAGTGCCCCCCGGCTTGTTGGCAACGGCAAGGCCTGCGGATCGCGCCAGCCGGTTGGAGTCGCCTTCCAGGAAGTTCTCGAAGTTGTACCCCGGGTTGAGCTGCGATTCTATCTTGATGTTCCGGATCCCGGGGATCACAAACGGGTTTTTGAGTTCCGGGTTTTTGGATTTAATGGGTACGTCCATCTCCTGGGGCATGAGCTGCCCCCTGTTGGCGCTGGGGATTTTTTCCGTAAAGGGTTCGCGGTTCCCGTAGGTATTCTCCATTTTGATCACGTAGACCAGTTTGGCCCCCTCACCAAGTTCCCGGGTGAGGGCTACCTTGAGCAATTTGATGTAATGCTCCTCGAGCCACTCATAGAAAAATTTACTGGGGACCTGGATGCTCAGGGATTTCTCAGAAAGCCGAACAGGCTTAATGGGCTCAAACCAAGTCTTGAATGCCTGCGGCTGGATGTTGTCTTTTATAAAAGCCAAACAATTTTCCCATACGGAATTCGCAGAAACATTCATTAGTAAGCTAATCTTGTATTGGTTAGTTGACGCTTAGTTGGTATAAAAAAAGACAGTAGATCTGTCTGGCTAGAGCGAGACAAATATGTGAACAAAAAACCTAAAAAAAAAATCAGAACAGGGTTGAAATTCTCCTTTTTTTTTCGCAAGTTCTAAAGCGTTCCAACATCATTTAAATATATCAAATTTCACCCGTCTTTTATGCATTCTCACCAGATTTCTTTCAGGGTCCGCTATGGGGAAACCGACCAGATGGGAGTGGTCTACCATGGCAATTACCCGCAATTCCTGGAGATGGGCCGGGTAGAGTGGTTACGCAGCTTCGGAATTTCCTACAAAAGCATGGAAGAAAACGGATGCATGCTGCCGGTAATTTCCTTAGAAATGCAGTTTAAAAAATCTGCCGTTTACGACGAGGTCATTACGGTGCATACCCGGTTACGGGAATTACCAGGGGTGCGGATCTCTTTTGACTATGAAATCCGGGGGGAAGACGGCTCCCTCCTGGTCACGGCCCAGACCGATCTTGCCTTTGTGGATATGCGTACCAAACGGCCCGTAAGGTGTCCGTCCTACCTTATGGAACGATTACAATAAGGGCCCGTTAGTCCCGGGTTCCGTGTATTTTGATCGTCAATGGCCCCAGCGACCGCAACCCTTCCAGGACGCGGTCCAGATCAGCCGGGGGCACCGCCAGCTCAAGGGCGCAGTCGAGTGCCATCTGCTGGGAACGAAGCTCCAGCTGGTTTTGGGCTATAAAGCGCATTACAGCGTCCAGGCGCTCATATTCGAATAGCAGGCCAAGCACTTCCACCGGTTCCACTTCCAGGACCACCGCGTTCTCAAGGGCCAGGCCAGCCGCATTCCGGTAGGCCTGAATCAGCCCCCCAACCCCGAGTTTGGTGCCCCCGTAATAGCGCACTACGCAAACGAGCACATCGGTAAGGCCTGAAGACTCGATTTTTCCAAGGATTGGGGCTCCTGCGCTGTAGGCGGGTTCCCCGTCATCGCTGACCCGCACCGCTCCGGGTAGGGGCCCGATCCGGTACGCATAGCACACATGGGTAGCCCCGTGGTGTTCTTTTTTCAATGCGGTCAGGGATGCCTCGGCCTCCTCCCGGGTTTTGGCCGGGAAGGCATAGCCCATGAATTTGCTCTTTTTTTCCCGCAGGGGAAACGGCCCGGATGGCCCGGCAAGGGTTTTATGGGTTTGGCCGCCTTCCGACATCAGAACAGACTGATTACAACAATACTCAGGACTGCCAGCGCGACGCCCATCCAGTTTTTGGGACTCATGGTTTCACGGAACAGCAGAATCCCCAGGAGGGTAGTCAGCATCACAATGGTCACGTTGTTTAGGGTGAACACCGAGGCACTGTTCAACCCGCCATGCTGCAAGGCCCTGAGCAGGAAATAGATCGAAAAGTAGTTGGGTACTCCAAGCACAATGCCCCCCAGCAGGTTCGCCGGCCGCCACCGGAGAAGGTCTGCCGGGCTCCTCAAGAGGAGCACCCCCAGCCCGGTAAGGGCGGCAAAGCCAAAAATAGTGGCGGAGAAAATGGGGTATTCCGCTTCCGGGACCTGTGTGGCCTGAAGGTATTTGATGCTGGTGTCGATAACGCCGGACCCCAGGAAGACGAAGAAAGGCAGGTAAAGCGCCCGCCGGCTGAACCGGAACTTTTCGTTTTTCAGGGAGGCAAAATACACGGCTACCAGGGCCATAAGGATCCCCAGGACCTTCATGGCGCTGAGGTGTTCCCCATAAAGCAGGAGACCCGCAATTACCGGGATCACCAGGGACATTTTGGTGGCGATGGAGGCGACGGAAACACCCAGCCTTTGCGAGGTCCGCGCCATCAGGTTGAAAATAAGGATAAAAATACCCCCCAGTATTGCGGCCCCTGCCAGCCAGGGTTGCTGTGGCAGTTCTGAGGGCCCGAGGCTTCCCCCGTAAAGGGCGAGCCCGGTAAGAAGGGCTGTGAGGTAATTGGCCACTATGGCGTGGAAGGTAGCGACCCTGTAGGTGTCGAAAAGTTTAAAGACCACAAAAATGAGGCTCGAGCATAGGATGCTCAGAAACAAATCCAACATTTACAGCAGTTTTTTTTCCAGTTCCAGGATGGAATCGACCCCTACCCGGAAATGCCAGGTGTGGATGCCCAGGCTGGCAGCGCCCAGGGTGTGTTCCAGGGTATCGTCGATAAAGAGGGTTTCCCCTGCCTGCAGCCCGTGCCTGTCAAGGACATACTCGAATATTTCCCGGTCCGGTTTGCGCATGCCCAATTCATGGGAGAGGTAAAACCCCTCAAAACAATTGCGAAACGCTACGAAACGGTCGGTGCCCATAATGCTTTCCACAGCTTCCATGTGGAGGGCATTGGTGTTGCTCAGCAGGAACATCCGATGCGATCCGGCAGCCTTCAACCTGCTGATGAATTCCTGCCTTTCGGGGGGGAAGTCTGCCACGGTGCCGTTCCAGATCTGCTGTACCTGGTCCCTCCCGATCCCCGGGAGTGCCTGCTGCACCCCTTTTAGGAAGCCCTGGGTGCTTACCATGCCTTTTTCGTATTGCCGGGCCAGGGGCAGGAGTTCCCCGGCCGCCCCGTGCCGGTTGAAAGTGCTGAGGCCCCTCGGAACCGATTCCATATCGAGGTTGATCAACACCCCCCCAAAATCAAAAATAAGGTTCTTAATCATGGCTGAAGATTTTGACGCGGTCCTGCCCGGCGGCGAATTCCCCGATCAGGGTTCCTCCCGACCGGGGCGCGGGCAGGCCGCCCCCAAGGGAACGGGGGCTTTCGATTACACGGGCCTCATCCCAAAGCCCCGCCTTGATAAACCCCCGGAGGGTTTCGGCCCCCCCTTCCACGATCAGGCTCAAAACCTGCTTTTCCCAAAGGAGGTGCATCAGATCCGGTAGGGGATCCCCCTCGAAATCCAGGGCCTGGTAGGTAATCCGCCCATTGGGTTCCCTCACCTGGTCTGGGGCACAACAAACCAGCGTGTCTGCCTGCCCGTCGAAAACCCGGTAGCCTGCAGGCACGCGCAGCGTGCGATCGAGCAGCACCCGCAAGGGGTTCCTGCCTTTCCATTCCCGGGTGGTGAGGGCCGGGTTGTCTTCAATGGCCGTGCGGGTGCCTACCAAAATCGCCTGTTCCTCGCTGCGCCACTGGTGGGCGAGTTGCCGGGCGCGAGGGCCTGAGATCCAGTAAGGGCGTGCTTCCCTGTCGCGCAGACCTTTTTCAGGGGCAAAGAACCCATCGGCGCTTTGTGCCCATTTTAAAATCACGTAGGGCCGACGCTTTTCATGAAAGGTGAGAAAGCGTTTGAGGTGTTCCCGGCATGCGGCCTCCAAAACCCCGGTCAGGACTTCGCACCCGCCTTCCCGGAGCTTTGCAATGCCCTTCCCGCCTACCTTGGTGTGGGGATCGGGAATGCCCAATACCACTTTAGGGATGCCTTTTTCCAGGATGAGATCGGTACAGGGCGGGGTTTTCCCATAGTGGCAACAAGGCTCCAGGCTTACATACAGGGTGGCTTCTTTCAGCAGGGACTGGTCTTTCACAGAGGCGATGGCGCGCACTTCGGCATGGGGCCCCCCGTAAGGGCTGGTGAAGCCTTCCCCGATGACCCGGTCCCCATGGACCACCACGGCCCCTACCATGGGGTTCGGCGCCGTGTTTCCAAGGCCGTTTTTGGCGATCTGCAGGCAACGGGAAAGGTATTTTTCGTGTATCTTCACCCCGCAAAAATAGCACATTGCCCATGAATCCCGACGGCCTTCTGATCCGCCCGGTTTTTCCGGAAGACAACCAGATGCTGGCTTCCCTCATCAGGGAAGTTCTCGTTGAACTGGGAGTGCCCAGGGTAGGCACGGCCTATGCCGATTCCGCCGTGGACCGGATGTATGAAACCTATCAGGCCCCCCGTTCGGCCTACTGGGTGGTGGCCGGCGGCTCCGGGGTATGGGGCGGGGGAGGCATAGCCCCCCTGGAAGGGGCTGAAAGGGGCATTTGCGAATTGCAGAAGATGTATTTCAGGAGTGCCCTGCGCGGCAAGGGCTGGGGAGACCGGTTACTCACCCGTGCCCTGGAAGAGGCCGTCCGGCTGGGCTTCGAAAAATGCTACCTGGAAACCATGCCCTACATGGAAGCCGCCCAGAAGCTATACCAGCGCCATGGCTTCGGCTATCGCGACCGGCCCCTTGGGCAAACCGGGCATACTTCCTGTACGGTCTGGATGGAAAAGGAACTTGTATAGCCTTTGCGATTGAAGGGTCTCAGACAGATACGGCAAGACTATCGGGAGCGACTAAAGGCCCAGTACCCGCCCGAGGAAATCGACCACGTGTTCAACATCCTCCTGGAACACTTCCTCGGATTGCCCAGGATTACCCTGGCCATGGAACCGGGCAAAACCCTTTCCGAAAAGCAGGCCCAACCCCTGCTGGATGCCCTTGACGCCCTTAAGGCGTACCAACCGGTCCAATACATAACGGGCAGGGCCCCGTTTATGGGAATGGACCTCAGGGTAACCCCTGAGGTACTGATCCCCAGGCCTGAAACCGAAGAACTGGTCCTTTGGATCCTTGAATCCCCGGGGTTTTTTCCCCGGGAATGCCGCTTTATGGATGTGGGAACGGGAAGCGGATGCATTGCCCTGGCCCTTAAGCAGGCCCTGCCCGCTGCAGAGGGCCACGCCATGGATATATCGGGGAACGCATTGGAAATAGCGCGATCAAACGCCATGGCACAGGAGGTGGAACTGGCATTCCACCAAACCGACCTGCGCCTCCCGGAGGGGGAGTGGCCCGAGTTTGACCTGCTGGTCTCCAACCCACCTTATGTTCCCCTGTCCGAAAAGGACCGGATGATGCCCCGCGTGGCCCTGTCAGAACCCCATACGGCCCTGTTTGTTCCAGATACAGATCCGCTTTTGATGTATCGACACCTCGCCCGTTTTGGTTCGGCACACCTCAAAACAGGGGGGTGGCTGTATCTTGAGGTCCATGAAGCATTTGGAAAAGGGGTGGCCGGCCTGCTGGAAGGGGAAGGTTTTGCCCATGTTATCCTGAAAAAGGATATTTTTGGCAAAGACCGTTTTGTAAGAGGCCAATGGCAGGGCTGGAGGCCTGCGGTGCCTGCCGGCGGGGGGAACACAAAATCAGACGATTAGGTTATGGCGCATCCGGAACAGGAGATAAAGGCCCTCAGGGAGGAATTGCAGCAGCACAACCACCGGTATTACGTTTTGGATCGCCCGGTGATTTCAGACTTCGAGTTTGACATGAAACTGAAGCGCCTGCAGGAACTTGAGCGGGCACACCCGGAATTTTATGATCCGACTTCCCCAACCCAGCGGGTAGGCGGCGGGGTCACCAAAAATTTTGAGACGGTACGGCATGATTTCCCCATGTATTCCCTCGACAATTCCTATTCCAGGGAAGAGCTCCTGGAATGGGAACAACGCATACAGCGCATCCTGGGGCAGGTAGACCTGACCTTTACGTGTGAACTTAAATACGACGGGGCTTCCATCAGCCTCACCTACGAGCACAACCAGCTTCAAAGGGCTGTTACCCGGGGCGACGGGGTGCAGGGAGACGATGTGACCCTGAATGTGAAAACCATCCGGTCAGTCCCCCTGAAGCTCCGGGAGCCCTACCCGGGTCGCTTTGAGGTACGGGGCGAAATCATCATGCCCCTGAAGGGATTCGAAAAAATGAACCGGGAACGGTTGGAAAGCGGAGACGACCCCTTTATGAACCCCAGGAATACGGCCTCGGGCAGCCTCAAGTTGCAGGACAGCGCCGTAGTGGCCGAACGACCCCTCGATTGCCTGGTCTATGGCATGTCAGGCAACGGCCTGGGACTGCCCACGCAATTCGAGATGCTGCAAACGGCGCGGAGGCTTGGGTTTAAAGTCCCCGATACCGCCCAGGTATGCCATAGTATGGAGGAGGTCCTCAACTTCCTTGAATTCTGGGAAACCCGGCGAAGAGACCTTCCCTATGAAACCGACGGGGTGGTGATCAAGGTCAATGAGGTGGTCTATCAGGAGGAGCTGGGGTATACGGCCAAATCACCCCGATGGGCCATTGCCTATAAGTTTAAATCGGAACAGGCCCTGACCCGGCTGCATTCCATACAATATCAGGTTGGCCGTACCGGGGCGATTACCCCGGTGGCGAACCTGGAACCCGTGCTGCTGGCCGGGACCACTGTCAAAAGGGCCAGCCTGCACAACGCCGACCAGATCGCCCGGCTCGATATCCGGGTAGGGGATATGGTCTTTGTCGAAAAAGGGGGGGAAATCATCCCCAAAATTACCGGGGTAGACCTCAGCCAGCGGCCCCCGGGAAGCCAGCCGACCCGGTATATTACCCATTGCCCGGAATGCGGCACCCCCCTGGTGCGCCAGGAAGGGGAGGCCCTCCATTTCTGTCCGAACGACACGGGTTGCCCCCCGCAGATCACTGGGCGGATACAGCATTTTATCAGCCGTAAGGCCATGGACATCGAAGGGATGGGCGGGGAGACGGTGGAACTCTTGTTTCAGCAGGGCCTGATCCACAATTACGCAGACCTGTATACCCTCACCCGCGAACAACTCCTCCCCCTGGAGCGGATAGCCGATAAATCGGCTTCCAACCTGCTCGCCGGAATTGAGGCCTCAAAGGAAATCCCCTTCGAAAAAGTACTGTTTGCCCTTGGGATACGCTATGTGGGGGAGACTGTGGCGAAAAAGCTCGCCCGGGCCTACCGGAATATTGACACCCTGATGGAGGCTACCCCTGAAGCGCTCATGCAGGTGGATGAAATCGGGGAGCGGATCGCCCAAAGTGTGGTGGCTTTTTTTTCCGATCCCCTGAAACGGGAGCTGGTCGAGCGGTTGAAGGCCTATGGGCTGCAATTTGCAATCAGCGAAGCCCATCTCGAAGGGCAAACCGAATTGCTGAAGGGCAAAACCTTCGTGGTCTCCGGGGTATTTCCGACCCTGGAACGCAACGAACTCAAAAAGCTTATTGAGGATAATGGGGGCAAGGTGGCCTCGTCCGTTTCCTCCAAAACCACTTTCCTGCTGGCTGGCGACAACATGGGGCCTAGCAAGCGCCAGAAGGCGGAGCAATTGGGGGTCCCGATCATCAGCGAAAAGGAATTCCTCGATTTGCTGGGATGAAAGAGAGACCATCACCCCCCGAAAACGGCCCTTCTTTAAACCCTGATTCCGCGGAAAGCTTCCGGAAAACATTGGGGGGTACCTCCCCTCCCGGCGGCTGGGATGCCCCATTCCGGGCCCTGTGGTGGGATGCCCGGGGCGACTGGGAGGCTGCCCATGCGATTGCGCAGGAGCTGCCATCGACCTGGGGATACAGGATGCATGCCTACCTGCACCGCAAGGAGGGCGACTCCTGGAATGCCGGATACTGGTACCGGATGGCAGGTATCCATCCCTGCACGGACCCCCTCGAAACAGAATTCGAACGCCTGCTCAGGGAACTCCTGTGACTTCCCCCCGGGGATCAGACCCGGATGGAACGACTGTCGGCACCACGACTTCCGTCGGGGTGAAAGTAAAAGTCGACCCTGCCGAGGTTTACCCCGTAACATCCGACCTGGTGGATCAGCACCGGCTCCCCGGCCCGGTTTGTGGTGATCTCCGCTTTTTCCATAAATGTGTGGGTGTGCCCGCCCAGGATCAGGTCGATCCCTTCTGTGGCTGCGGCCAGGGACTGGTCGCTTACCCTGTTGGCTTCCCTGTACCGGTAGCCCAGGTGCGAAAGGCAAACCACCAGGTCGCAGGCTTCCTGGCCCCGGAGGATTCCAGAGAATTCCTGTGCTGTTTCCACCGGGTCCAGGTATGCGGTCTCCCCGTAAAGTTCCCCGGGTACAAGGCCTTTCAGCTCAATCCCAAGCCCGAAGATCCCCACCCGGATCCCGTCCGCCACAAAAACCTCATAGGGTTTAATATACCCATCCAGTACCGTATTGGAAAAATCGTAATTCGCGGAGAGGAAGGGGAATCGGGCATGGGGCAGCTGCGCCAGCAGCCCGTCCAGCCCGTTGTCGAAATCGTGGTTGCCCAGGGTGGCGGCCTGGTACCCCATTTTGCTCATCAGCCGGAATTCCAGTTCACCCCCGTAAAAGTTGAAATACGGGGTGCCCTGGAAGATATCCCCGGCATCCAGCAGGAGGGTGTTGGGGTTTTCGCTGCGGATCTGCGCGATCAGGGAGGCCCTTCTGGCCACCCCGCCCAGGTTGGGAAACCGGGCATCCGTGGGGGGGAAGGGATCGATGTGGCTGTGTACGTCGTTGGTATGCAGGATGGTAAGCTGCCTTGGGGTTTTCCGGTAACAACCTTGCAAGGCAAGGCTTCCGGCCCCGAGGGCTGCCCCCCCGACAAATGAGGTTTTGAGGAATTTTCTTCTTCTCATGGTTGCAATGCCTGAACAAATCTCTGATCCACCGTTGCCCTGAGGGTGTCGGTTTCCTTAAAGTAATCCACCATGGCGTTGCGGATGGTATACCCGGTGGCGAAAACGGCTTCGTTTTTCCCCAGGAAATCCATATGGTCCCCACCGCCCAGAAGGTAATCGGAAGTAGCTACATAATAGGTGCGCGATGCTTCCAAAGGTTTCCCCTGTACCAGCAGGGTATCGAGGTTTCCTTCGGAATCGAGGGCGATCCGCAGGCCGGCCACCGGGTGGGGTTCCCCCGCCTGCCTCAGGAATTCCACCATTTCGCGGATCACACTGCCCTTTAAGGCCACTACAACCAGTTGGTTTTCAAAGGGCATTACCTGGTAGGCGGTTCGTTCCGTAACGGGGCCCCCGGAGATGGTGCTGCGGATCCCACCGTGGTTCATCAGGGCCATATCAACGGGAAGGCCTTCGCGCCGGCCGAGGACCACGGAGGCCCTTTCGAGGAGGATGTCGGCCATCAAATTCCCCAGGGAGGTATTTAGGTGGCCGTCTTCCTTGGTGAGAGGTTTCGGGGCGTAACAAAGCTGGGAATCGAGCACCGCGTTAAGGTGCTCCCTGTAGGGTGCTATGAAGGCGCGAAGGGAATCATCTTCGGCAAGGGTGCTGTCGATACGGACCTGGCTCACGGCAATACCCTGCACTTGGGGTTTGCCCTCCCGGCAACCCAGGGCCCAACCTAATGTTATAAATGCAACAAAAAGTTTTAAAAATTGCAAACGCATGGAATTACCTTTGGTTCGGGTTGGCCGGATTTCGATTAACTTTGCGCAAAATGCATTGCCACATGTCTCTGAAGGGGCTGAAAAGCAAATTTAAACACAAATCCGCTGAAAAATACCTCCGCCAGGAATTAAAGGGGTTTCCCCCTCCCTGGAAGCGCAAAGGGCCCATTGCTACTGTGGGTATTATCGTGGACCTGGAACGTTTTACCCGGGAGGAACGCTTCCATAGCCTCGTGGATATGCTTGGCCTTCGGCCCAATGCCATACGGATTATTGGCTACAGGGCGCAGTACGACAAAAATTCCCCCTATGCCACCCCGGTCTTTTCCGACAAGGACCTTGGATGGAAGGGGGCCATTGAGAACAGCTACGTGCTGGAGTTTTTGAGCCGTGAATACGACTTGCTGATTAATTATTTTGACGAGCCCCGACTCATGTTGCAGCTGCTGAGCCTGAAAACGCGCGCAGGGATGCGAATCGGTTTTCCCGGGATCAACCCCGTCTTTAATGACCTGATCCTGGAATGCTCCCTGGCCGATTTTGAAGTCGTCAGGGAGGAGATACTGAAGTACCTCACATTGCTTAAAAAATTGAAATGAACGAGCGGATCAAGGGAACCGGGGTGGCGCTGGTCACTCCCTTTACCCGGGACCTGGAGCCTGACCTGGAAGCCCTTTCGAAACTGGTGGAACACGTAGTCTCGGGAGGGGTCGATTACCTGGTGGTCCTGGGCACCACAGGGGAATCGGCAACCCTTGGGCGGGCTGAAAAGCAGGAAATTTTCAGGGCCGTGGCCAGGGCCAACAGGGGTCGGCTGCCCCTGGTAGCCGGGATCGGGGGAAACCATACCGCAGCGGTGGTCGCCGACCTGGCCGAAACCAACCTCGAAGGGTATGAGGCCATCCTTTCGGTATCCCCTTACTACAACCGCCCTACCCAGGAGGGTATTTTCAGGCATTTTAAAACGCTTTCGGAAAACAGCCCTCTCCCGTTAATCCTCTATAATGTCCCTTCCCGGACTGCAAGCAACGTGTTGCCCGAAACCGTCCTGCGGCTGGCCGCCTCTTGCGGGAACCTCCTCGGGATCAAGGAAGCCAGCGGCGACATGGCGCAAATAGAGGCACTGATCCGGGAAGCCCCGGAAGGTTTTATGGTGATCTCCGGCGACGACCTCACGGCTGTACCAACGGTGCTGGCGGGGGGTGCAGGGGTCATTTCGGTCCTGGCACAGGGAATTCCGGGCCCCTTCTCCCGGATGATCCGTCTGGCCATGCAGGGTGGGGCCCGCGAGGCGCTGGAAGCGCACCATCGCATCGAACCCCTTGTGGAAATGCTCTTCCGGGAAGGAAACCCGGCGGGCATCAAGGCATTGCTGTCCGTTCAGCAGATATGCCAGCCATGGGTCCGGTTGCCTTTGGTCCCGGCCGGCAAAGCCCTGCAGGATGACCTGGAGGCTTTCCTGCACAGGATCCTTAGTGGTAAAGGATAGTTAAAACATTCCCTGGCTCCCTGGGGGGATCACCGGATTGTGTACTTTAGGCCCGATTTTACCGTTTTATATTCCGTGAAATATCGCTACTTTTGCCCAATGTTTTGGAAAATAGCCCGATACGCCCTCTCTCTTGGTCTGGCCCTGGCCATCCTGTCCTGCAGTGAGTACCAGAAGGTCCTGAAGGAAACGGATATAGCCAAGAAGTATGAATTTGCCGAACGGCTATACGGCGAGGGCGATTACAAGAGGGCCAACAGACTCCTGGAGCAGGTGGCTCCCCAGTTTGTGGGCAAGCCGCAGGGGGAGCGGGTGCAGTTCTTTCTGGCAGACAGTTACTTCAAGATAGGGGACTACAATTTTGCGGGATATCAGTTTGAACGCTTTTTGAAGTCCTACCCGAAGAGCGACAAGGCGGCCGAAGCCTCCTTCCTCGGTGCCAAGAGCTACTACATGCTATCGCCCCGGTATTCCCTCGACCAGACCGACACGGACAAGGCCCTGACCAAGTTGCAGCTCTTTATCAACTCCTACCCGGAGTCGGAATTCCAGCAGGAAGCCAATGCCATGGCCCAGGAGCTTACGACCAAAAAGGAAAAGAAGGCCTTTGAAATTGCCAGGCAGTTTGTAAAGCTTGGGGAATATTTTATCCTGGATTACAATTTGTCGGCCATCGCGGCCCTTGACAACTTCATTTCGGACCACCCCGGGTCAGTGTTCAGGGAGGAAGCGTATTTTCTGAAATTCAAGGCAGCTACAAACCTGGCCATCAACAGTACCTTCCAGAAGAAAAAAGAACGGCTCGATGCCGCCCTGGCGGCCTATAACAACCTCCTGCGCAACTTCCCGGAAACCAGTTTTTCGGATGAGGCGGAGAAACTAATGAGTACCCTGCAAAAGGAAATTGACGCTTACAAGGAATTAGAAATATTGGCAAAATGACTATGAACGACCTGAAAAATTCTAAAGCCCCGGTGACCACGGTCACAGTCAACCGGGACGAATTCGACCAAAAGACCGGAAATATTTATGAAGCCCTCTCTATCGTAGCCAAAAGGGCTTCCCAGATCAATTCTGAGATCAAGAAGGAACTTCTTGAAAAACTCGAGGAGTTTGCCACCTACAGCGACAGCCTGGAAGAGGTATTTGAAAACAAGGAGCAAATAGAGGTCTCCAAGTTTTACGAAAAGCTGCCCAAGCCCCATTCCCTTGCCATCCAGGAATGGCTGGAAGACAAGATTTACTACAGGAACACGGAGAAAGACCCGGAATAGGATGCTGGCAGGAAAGCGCGTCCTTTTGGGGGTAACCGGGGGAATCGCTGCCTATAAAACTACTTTTCTCACCCGTTTGCTGATCCGGGCCGGGGCGGAGGTCAGGGTCGTGATGACGCCCAGTGCGTCAGACTTTGTCACCCCACTCACCCTGGCTACCCTTTCCAGAAACGAGGTCCTCCAGGATTTTGTCAGGGAAGAGGAGGGGAGTACCAACTGGAACAACCATGTGGAGCTCGCGCTATGGGCTGACCTGATGCTGGTGGCCCCGGCTACGGCCAACACCCTTTCCAAAATGGCCTCAGGCACCTGCGACAACCTGCTCCTGGCCTGCTACCTTTCCGCTAAATGCCCTGTTTTTGTGGCCCCGGCCATGGACCTGGACATGTATCGCCATCCGACCACTCGTAAAGCCCTCGATACCCTTCTTGGTTTCGGAAACCTGGTGATCCCGGCCGGGGAGGGGGAACTGGCCAGCGGGCTACGCGGGGAAGGCCGTATGGCCGAACCGGAGCAGATCATGGCCTTTCTGGAAGACCACCTTCGTGCCGGCCAGCCCTTTAACGGGATGAAATTCCTGATCACCGCCGGGCCCACCTATGAGCCGATCGACCCCGTCCGGTTTATCGGAAACTACTCCTCCGGGAAAATGGGATATGCCCTCGCAGAGGCTGCCGCGGCAATGGGGGCGGAGGTCACCCTGTTGAGCGGCCCTACCCACCTCCGGATAACAAACCCGCAAATCAGGCTGGTTCGGGTGAAAACCGCCCTGGAGATGTATTCGCATGCCCTTAACGCGTTTCCTTCTATGGATGTTGTGATCGGGGCTGCTGCAGTGGCCGATTACCGTCCCGAATCAAGGGCGCCTGAAAAATTGAAAAAGGACGGCGACACCATGTCGCTCCATCTGGTGCGGAACCCGGATATTATTGCCTCCCTGGGGGAGCGGAAAACCACCCAGTATATGGTGGGCTTCGCCCTGGAGACTGAAAGGGAACTGGACTATGCCCGGAAGAAGTTAAAGGAAAAGCACCTGGACGCCATTGTGCTGAATTCCCTCCGTGACCCGGGGGCCGGGTTTGCCTCCGACACCAATAAAGTGGCCTTCATAGACAAGAATTCGGAGATTACGCCGTTTGAATTAAAAACCAAGGGCGAGGTGGCCCTGGACCTTCTCCATGAAATACGGAAACGCCTTGCGAAATAACGGTATGGCCCTCTTGTTGGGCCTGCTGCTGTGCGCTCCCCTGAGGGGACAGGAGCTCAATTGCACGGTTACCGTAAATGCCGACCAGGTTTCCCAGACCAACCAGCAGGTGATCACCACCCTGGAGCGCTCCCTAACCGAATTTGTCAACAAGACGCGGTGGACCAACCGGGTATTCCGGGAAAATGAACGGATCAACTGCCGTATGTTTATCACGGTAACCAATTTTGAGTCAAGCCGTTTTCAGGCCACCATACAGGTGCAGTCTTCCCGCCCGGTGTACAATACCTCCTATGAAACTCAGGTCTTCAACTACAAGGATGACCAGTTCAATTTTGAATACATCGAATTCCAGCCCCTGGTATTCAATGAAAATGTCTTCAACTCCAACCTGGTGGGGGTGATCTCCTATTATGCCTACATGATCCTCGGCCTGGATGCAGACACCTTTGCCCTGGAAGGGGGCACGGAGTATTATAAAACAGCCCAGGGGATCGTCACCCAGGCCCAGGGGGGCAATTATGGAGGGTGGGGGCAAACTGCGGCCGACAACCGCACCCGGTTCCAGCTGGTGGACAACCTGCTTTCCAATACCTTCAGGGAATACCGCATAGCCCTTTACAATTACCACCGCAAGGGATTGGATATCCTGGCCGACAACAACAGTACGGGGAAACAGGTGATCGCCGGTACCCTACGGCTGTTCGAAACCCTTATCCAGCGGAGGCCCAATGCCTTTTTGATTCAGACGTTCTTCGACGCGAAGGCGGAAGAAATCCAGAATGTATTTTCCGACGGCCCGAAGATCGACATCGTGCAGCTAAAAGAAACCCTGAACCGCGTGGCCCCGTTCTACGCCAGTACCTGGAGCCAAATTACCTACTGACCGCATTTTTTTACAGGGGGAACCTGTATCTTTACGCTGCGCAAAATCCACAGACAGGTGCTTACCCGCTTAGCCATAAAGAACTATGCCCTGATTGACGACCTAAAGGTTTCCTTTAAGGAGGGCCTGACCACTATTACAGGCGAAACAGGGGCGGGCAAGTCTATTTTGCTGGAGAGCCTTTCCCTGGTCCTCGGAAAGCGTGCCGACCGGTCGGCCCTGAGGGACCAGGACCAGAAATGCGTGGTAGAAGCCGAATTTGACCTGCAGCGGTACCCGGCCCTCCTGGTTTTTTTCAGGGAACAGGACCTCGACTACGACCCGCGGACCATCCTCAGGCGTGAGATCCAGCCCAGCGGCAAATCAAGGGCTTTTGTCAATGACAGCCCGGTGACCCTCGACATCCTCTCAGACCTCGGCAAGCGCCTGATAGACGTACATTCCCAGCACCAGACCCTGGAACTTACCGAACAGGAATTCCAGCTGCGCGTGGTGGATGCCCTGGCCGGCAACGGGGAATTGCTCGCAGCCTACGGGAGTGAAAGGCAGGCCTACCTCGAAGCCAGCCACCGTTTGGAAACGCTAAGAAAGCAACGCGAAGAAGCGTTCAGGGAACAGGATTACAATGAATTCCTGCTCGATGAACTCGATAAGGCGGCCCTGAAACCGGGGATGCAGGAAGACCTGGAAACGCGGTTCAACACGCTGAGCAATGCGGAGGAAATCCTGGAAACCCTGGCCAGTGCCAACCGGTTGATGCAGGAAGACGATTATGGCCTGCTGTCCCTGCAGGCGCAACTGCGCCAGCTCACCGCGCGCCTGTCCGATTTTGGCCCCCGATTTTCCGAATTGCACCAGCGCGTGCAGTCCCTTTACATAGAGGCAGACGACCTGGCAGGAGAGTTGCAGGACCTGGTTGCCGCGCAGGAGGCCGACCCGGGGCAACTGGAAGAAGTGAACGCAGGGCTGCAACTGCTCTATGCCCTGCAAAAGAAACACGGGGTTGGCACCGTGGAGGAATTGGTCCAAATCCGGGAATCCCTCAGGGTAAAGGTAGACCAGACGGCAGACCTGGACCTTGAAATGGAACGTCTGGAAGCGCAGGTAACTGCGCGGCGGGCTGCCCTTGAGGACCTTGCCGGGAAATTGCGCCGGGAACGGGAAGCCGTCCTGCCCGGTTTCACCCGGGCCCTGGAGCAGCAACTCGGGGCCCTGGGAATGCCCAATGCCTCTTTCCAATGGCGGCTTTTGCCAACCGAGAACTTTACCCGTTCCGGCCGCGATTCCCTCGAGCTGTTGTTTACCGCCAATAAAGGGGGGCAGCATGGGTTGCTCAAAAAAACGGCTTCCGGGGGGGAGCTTTCCCGGATCATGCTGACCATCAAGGCGATCCTGGCGGCCTATGAACCCCTGCCCACGATGATGTTCGACGAGATCGATACCGGGGTATCCGGGGAGATCTCTGTCCGCATGGCCGAGATCATGCAGCAGATGTCCGGCCATATGCAGGTATTTGCCATCACCCACCTCCCGCAGGTCGCTTCCAAGGGCCACCGGCAATACAAGGTATACAAGGAAGTAAGCGCCGGCCGCACCCATACCCGGATCAAGGAACTCACCCAGGAGGAACGTATTATAGAACTGGCACAGATGCTTGGGGGCAGCGGGCTTTCCGATTCCGCCATCACGCATGCCCGGGAATTGTTGAATTGAAGTTTTGCCACCACCCTTTTGGCCGGCTTCTGCAACCGGGTTTATTCCCTATTTTTTAAATATCTTTGAGGCGTGCAACTTTAACAACACACCATGGCCTATAATCTATTGAAGGGTAAAAAGGGGATCATCTTCGGGGCCCTTGATGAATTTTCCATTGCCTGGAAAACGGCAGAACGCGTCCACGAGGAAGGGGGAACCTTTGTGCTGACCAACGCCCCCATCGCCATGCGGATGGGGAAAATAAACGAACTTGCCGAAAAAACAGGATCGGTTATCATTCCGGCCGATGCCACCAGCGAGGAAGACCTCGACGCCCTGGTTGCACAGGCCATGGAAACCCTGGGGGGCAAACTGGATTTTGTGCTCCATTCCATCGGCATGTCGATCAACGTCAGGAAGGGCAGGTCGTACACCGACCAGAAGTACGATTTCACCACCAAGGGATGGGATGTCTCCGCCCTCTCCTTCCACAAAGTCATGCAGTCGCTCTACAAGGCCGATGCCATGAACCCCTGGGGCAGCATCGTGGCCCTCACCTATATGGCGGCCCAGAGGACCTTCCCCGATTATAACGACATGGCCGACAACAAAGCCTACCTCGAGTCCGTGGCGCGAAGCTTCGGATACTTTTTCGGGAAAGAAAAGAAAGTGCGGGTCAATACCATTTCCCAGTCGCCTACCCCGACCACGGCAGGCAAAGGGGTCAAGGGCTTCGACGGTTTTATCGCCTACGCTGAGAAAATGTCGCCCCTGGGCAATGCAACCGCCCTGGAATGCGCCAATTACACGGTAAGCCTGTTTTCGGACCTGACCCGGAAAGTGACCATGCAGAACCTGTTCCACGATGGAGGGTTTTCCTCTACCGGGGTCAGCCAGGAGGTTATTGACGGGTTTACGGAATAGGAAGATATTTTTCTGTTGAAAAGCCATCCCGCCCGCGGATGGCTTTTTTATAAGCGTGTATGGAACGGTTTTATTCCTTTGTCATCCCGGTGTACAACCGGCCCGAAGAAACCCGGGAACTCCTCGGGAGTCTGGCCTTACAGGTGTTCCCGCGCCCCTTTGAGGTCGTAATCGTGGAAGACGGTTCGAGCCTGACGTCTGAAAAGGTGGTTTCGGAGTTCCGCGACCGGCTGGAGCTGTCTTATTTCTGCAAAGAAAATACCGGGCCGGGCGATTCCCGGAATTACGGCATGAAAAAGGCAAAAGGGACGTATTATATCCTGGTGGATTCCGATTGCCTCCTGCCCCCGGGCTATCTGGAAGCGGTCGATAAAGCCCTCAAAAAGGAATACGCCGATTGCTTCGGGGGTCCCGATGATGCGCATCCGTCCTTTAACGCCCTGCAACAGGCCATCAGTTATACCATGACTTCCGTTTTGACCACAGGCGGGATCCGGGGCAGGCGAATAGCCCGCAGGAACTTCCAGCCCCGAAGTTTCAATATGGGCCTTTCCCGGGAGGCATTCGCGGCCAGCGGGGGGTTTGGCAATATCCACCCCGGGGAAGACCCGGACCTTAGCCTTCGCCTTAAAAAACTGGGGTTTTCAATACGCCTGATCGAAGGGGCCAGGGTATACCACAAGCGAAGGGTCACCCTTCGCTCCTTTTACCGTCAGGTTTTTAAATTTGGGATGGCCCGCCCGGTCTTAAACCGGTGGCACCCGGAATCTTCCAGGCTGGTATACTGGCTGCCTGCCCTTTTTCTGGGAGGGCTGGCCGGCGCAATCCTGTTGCCCTTTTTCCGGGCAACCCCCCTGGCCTGGCTTCCCCTTTCCATGGCCTGCGCCTACCTTCTGGCGACAGGGGTGGGGGCCGGACTGAAGGCCGGGAGCCTTGCAGCGGCGGCTTTGGCTCCGGTAGCCTTGCTGGTGCAGTTTTGCGGGTACGGACTCGGTTTTCTTAAATCCACCATCTTGCTTACCTTTAGTAGGAAGAAACCGGAAGAACTGTTTCCCCGGTTGTTTTTCAAAACCTGACCCTTGATCAAGCGACTACAATCCGGAATGAAGCACAGGAAAGTTAGGGTTTTCCTGATTTTCCTTGCTTTTTCCTTTACTGCCTGGTTCATCAGCCGGCTTTCCCAGTCTTACAGCCACACGGTAAAGGTCCGCCTCGAATACGCACACCTGCCCCGGGAAATGGTACTTATGCAAGCCCCGCCCGAGGCGGTGGGTGTCCGTTTGAGGGCCAGCGGCTTTCAGCTCCTGCGGTACCAACTCAGCCCAAAAACCATTGCGATTGACCTGAGGGAAGCCCAGCAGGGCAGTCGGGGGTTTTACATCAGCCCCGCAGCCTACTGGGGACAGATTGAAGCGCAATTGGGAGAATCGGCCAGCCTGCTGCAGGCCCCTGGCGATACCCTGTTTGTGGATTTCCAGAAAGTGATTTCCAAAACCGTACCGGTCCGGGTCGAGGCTTCCCTCGACTTTGCCCAGAACCACATGCTCGACGGGGAGCTGGTCATTTCCCCCGAAACGGTTGAGGTCCTGGGCCCGCCCGCTGAAATTGACAGCCTGTATGAGCTGAGGACCGTTCCGCTGGCATTGGAGCAGATAAAGGAAGACTTTGAGCACACCCTTGCCCTGGCCGGCCGGGAGCACTTTCCGCATACCCGCTTTTCCGCAGAGCGCATTTCGGTGTCGGCAAAGGTGTTCCGGTTTTCGGAAGCCGTGGTGGAAGTCCCCGTGGAAGTGGTTAATGCCCCTGAAGACCTTCAAATTCAAATGTTTCCGAAAATCGTCGGGGTACTGTGCAGGGGAAGGATTGCAACGCTCAAGGACCTGAAGCCCGAAGATTTTCGGTTGGTGGCCGACTATGCCTCTTCGCAGGTGGAATCGGGCAGGCTGCAATTATCCCTGGAAAAGCAGCCCGGCGAGGTTTACGAGGCTCAGCCCCTGGAGACTTCCGTGGAATTTATCATCAAGCGAGAATGATGCGGGTCGGACTTACCGGGGGTATCGGGAGCGGGAAAAGTACGGTTGCCAATGCACTGCGTCAACTGGGGGTGCCGGTGTACGATTCCGACCGCAGGGCCAGGGATTTGATGGAAGGGGAAGATGGCCTTAGGGCAGCGATTACGGAATTGCTCGGACCCGGGGCATATGAAGGGAAAACGCTTAACCGGCCTTTTATCGCCTCCAGGGTTTTTGACGACCCCTCCATGCTCGAAGCCCTCAATGCCCTGGTTCACCCCGTGGTGAGGGCTGATTTTGAGTCCTGGGCAGAGGGGCAATCGGCCCCGTATGTCGTGCAGGAAGCGGCGGTCCTGTTCGAAAACGGCGGATACAGGGGGCTGGACCGGATGGTCCTGGTAACTGCCCCTGAAGATGAGCGGATCCGCAGGGTAATGCTCCGCGACGGGGTTTCCCGGGAGGCGGTGCGCTCCCGTATGCGGAACCAGTGGGGGGATGCAAAAAAAATCCCATTGGCTGATTTTGTAATCCGGAACACGGAACTTCAACAAACCCTCCGGGATACCCGGAAGGTACACCGGGAACTCCTCCAACTCGCTGGGAATGCGCTTAATTCCTAGTGTTAAGGTTAGGTTAAACCCCCCAGTCCCTAAATGTTAAATTTTTACTTTTACGTAGACGATGAATAGGAGGTTATTTGCGCTGCTGGTCACCCTGATGAGCCTTTCCCTGGTAGGGATCATCGCTGTTCAGCTCTACTGGATCCGCAGTTCGGTCGAAGACCGGGAAGAGCAGTTTTCCAATACGGTGACCGAAGTGCTGACCAGGGTTGCTGAAAAAATTGAAGAACGGGAAATGAAGGAGTATTCCGAACGTTTCCTGGACCTCAAGGACAGCGTGGGAGAGCTCAAGAGTTCCCACCTCAGCAATATTTTTTTCGTCGACCGAGATTTGAACTCCAATGAAATCCTGTTTTATTCCCATGGTATTTTAGAGGAGGATTACAATATCGCATCCACGTTCTTTGACAGCGAGGCCCCTTCGGATTCCTCCACCATTAAAAATTATACGAGCCGGCGGACGCGGACGATTTTCAGGGAAGAATACGGCCTGGACGGTACCACCTACCGGTTGAGCCCCGTGGAGAAATGGGAAAAAGTAGGGGGGATTTCCGCCATGGAAAAAGCCATGTTCGACGATGTTTATCGGGTTTACGCCAGCCGGGTGCCCATCCACGAGCGGGTGGGGAGGGAGGAAATCGAATTGCTCCTGGACCAGGAGCTAAAGGCCAGGAACCTTGACCTCGACTTTGAATATGGGGTCTACAGCCGCGGGCTGCCGACCAGGGTGAAGTCCATGAAATTCCGTTTTGAGAAAGACGGGCACTACCAGGCCCCTATTTTCAGGGACAGCGAGGGTAATACCGAATTTGCCCTGCTCATTTCCTTTCCGAGGAAAAAGAAATTCCTGCTGAACTCCGTACTGGGGATGACCGCCCTTTCTTTGCTCTTTACCCTTATCATCATGATCGCCTATGCGAGCGCCATCTATCAGCTGATCAGGCAGAAGCAGATTTCTGAGATCAAGTCTGATTTCATCAACAACATGACCCATGAGTTCAAAACCCCGATAGCCACCATAAACCTGGCCGTTGAGGCCATCAAGAACCCGAAGATCATGGAAGACCGCGACAAGACCCTGCGGTACCTGCAGATGATCCGGGATGAAAACAAACGGATGCACGCCCAGGTCGAAAACGTGCTGAGGATTTCCAAATTGGAAAAAAACCAGCTCGATATCAGTAAGGAACGGGTGGATGCACACGAACTAATCCAAAAGTCCATCAACCACGTGGAGCTCATCGTACAGGACCGGGGCGGATATGTAAAGGCCCACCTGGATGCTGAACGATCCGAGGTGCTGGCCAATGAAACCCATTTTGGGAATGTTATCGTAAACATCCTGGACAATGCGATAAAGTACTCCCCGGATGCCCCGAAAATTGACGTGTTCACCGAAGTGGCCAAGAATTTCCTGATTATCCGGGTCCAGGACCAGGGGGCGGGAATGTCAAAAGTGGTGCTGAAGCGGATTTTTGAAAAGTTTTACCGGGAGCATACCGGTGACATTCACAACGTCAAGGGCCACGGCCTGGGCCTTGCCTATGTCAAAAAAATTGTTGAAGACCACCAGGGAGAGGTCTATGCAGAAAGCGAGAAAGGAAAAGGAAGTACTTTCTATATCAAGCTCCCTTTAATTTGAAATAGTATGGAAACAGAAAATAAGAAAATATTGCTGGTAGAGGACGACCCGAATTTCGGGATTGTGCTTAAGGACTACCTTTCTATGAACGATTTTGAGGTCACGCTGGCCAAAAATGGGATGGAAGGGTTTGAAAAATTTAAAAAGGAGCATTTTGATGTCTGTATCCTGGATGTGATGATGCCCTATAAGGATGGCTTTACCCTGGCCAGGGAAATCAGGGAGAAAAATGAAAACATCCCGATCGTTTTCCTTACGGCAAAGACCATGAAGGAAGACGTTTTGAAAGGCTATAAGGCCGGGGCCGACGATTACCTGAACAAGCCCTTTGATTCCGAAGTGCTCCTGGCCAAGCTCAGGGCCATCCTGCAACGGAAGGAGTCCAGCAACCTGGCGGAAAGCAAGCAGCACGAATTCCAGATTGGGAATTTCCACCTGAATTCCAAACTGCGGTTCCTCAAATACAAAGAAGAGGAGCCCATAAAGCTTTCCCCCAAGGAGAATGAATTGCTGCGGTTGCTCGCCCTGCACCAGAACGACCTGATGCCCCGTGAACTGGCCCTGACCAAAATCTGGAGGGACGACAATTATTTCACCTCCCGCAGTATGGATGTGTACATTGCCAAGCTCCGCAAGTACCTGAAACGGGATGACAGCGTGGAAATCCTCAACATCCATGGGGAAGGGTTCCGCCTGGTGGTTAAAACGGATTCCGAAAAATAGGGTGTGCTAACCCGGTCGGCCTCCCTGGGCCAGTTGCGCCCTGAGGCTTTGCAGGGCTTCCTCCACGGAAGCGGATACCGGAATCACAATCGCCCGGGCTGGCGGCTGCAAGTCGTCAAATTGGGAACGAAGCAGGGAAGGGGGCATATAATGCCCCTTTCTATTTTTCAACCGTTCTGAAATTTCATCATAGGTTCCCTTGAGGAAGATCCAGACGACCTGCCTTTCAACCCCCTGGGCGAGCAGGTCCCGATAGTGTTCCTTAAGGGCCGAACAGGCGATCACCGCCCCCCTGGCCGTATGCTCCCCTGCCAGGGCGTTAAGCCGGCGCAGCCATCCTTCCCGGTCGGCATCCTGCAGGGGGATGCCCCGCGACATCCTGGCGATGTTCTCCGCAGGGTGGAAATCATCCCCATCGAAAAACGGGATTTTCAGCCTTTGGGCAAGTGCCTTTCCCAGGGTGGTCTTTCCACTGCCCGAGACCCCCATAACAAAGTAAATCTTCGCTTCTTCAACCATGGTTCGGGGCTTTCATTCGGATGTCGAGGTAATCGGTGGCCTCCCTGGTCGGGGCATCATAGGGCACCCAGTGGATTTCCGGGTGCTTTCGCAGCCAGGTCCCTTGCCTCCTGGCAAACCGCCGCGTATTTTTCTTTATTTCCGCAACGGCCGTAGCCAGGTCCCACCGGCCTTCAAGGTAGGCAAAGAGCTCCTGGTAGCCCACCGTTTGAAGGGCGGTTAGGTCCCGGGAGGGGTATAGCCTTTCGGCTTCTTCCAGAAGGCCTGCTGCCATCATCAGGTCGACCCGCTGGTCGATCCTGCGATAGACGATTTCCCTGGGGGCCTGTATGCCCAGGGGCAGGTGCGTGAAAAAGTCGGGGGCAGCCTTTTTCCCCCGGAAGGAACTGTAAGGTTGTCCGGAGGCCAGGCAGACTTCAAGGGCCCGGATCAGGCGCCTGGGGTTTTGTGTATCCACAATGCCGAAGTATTTCGGGTCGTGTTCCTGCAGCAGTTGCTGCAGGGCCGCTATTCCTTCGCGTTTAAGGAGGTCCTGAAGGTTTTCCCGGACCTCCGCGGGTACCTCCGGGAACTCATCCAGGCCGCCGGTTACGGCATCCAGGTAGAGCCCGCTCCCCCCGACCATGATCACTGCGTTCCGGGTAGCGAACAGCTCCCTGAGCTTTTGGAGGGCTTCCCGTTGAAAATCGCCTACCGAATAGGGCTCAGAAATCGAGCGGTGCTGTATGAAAAAGTGCGGGGCCTGCTCCAGTTCCGCTATTGAGGGAACGGCTGTCCCTATTCGCATTTCCCTGTAGAACTGCCTGGAATCTGCGGAGAGGATGCTGGTGTTGTAATGGCGGGCCAGGCGGATAGCCCAGTCGGTTTTTCCAATCGCGGTTGGGCCACTTACGGAGATCAGGTAGCGGCCTTCCATCAGAGTTTCGCCCCGCATTGATAACAGAAGGAGGCGTCGTCCCGGTGGCCTCCCACCCCGCAATGTGGGCAGGCCTGGGTGTTGGTATGTACCGGGGGATAGCCTTCCGGCCTGGACCCTTTGTTTTTTTCCTGTTTGGAAAATTCCACGGTAACGATCCCGGTTGGGACCGCAATGATCCCATAGCCCATGATCATCACCACTGTGGCGATGAGTTGCCCAAGGGTGGTCTGGGGGGCAATATCCCCGTACCCCACCGTGGTCAGGGTCACAATGGTCCAGTAAATACTGCGCGGGATGCTCGTAAAGCCTGCCTCATCACTCTCGATCAGATACATCAGGGTTCCCATCAAAATGGACAGAATCAGCACGGTATAAATAAAGACAGCGATCTTGGTCCGGCTGGCTCTAAGGGCTTCCCGCAGCATTGAAGCCTCCCCCAGAAATTGCACGAGCTTGAGGATCCGGAAAATCCTGAGCAGCCGCAGGGCCCGCAAGGCCAGGAGTACCTGTGACCCGGCTACGACGTAGGAAAGGTAGAGCGGGATAGTCGATAAAAGGTCGATGATCCCGTAAAAGCTGAAAATGTAGTGGGCTGGTTTTCGGATGCTGATAATGCGGGCGATATATTCCAGGGTAAAAAGCACGGTTACCACCCATTCCAGGGCCAACAGGGTCCTGTGGTACCTGGCATCTATGGTATCCACGCTTTCAAGCATCACCAGCACGACGCTGAAGAGGATCAGCGCGATCAGGACCAGGTCGAACCACTTACCCGCGGGGGTATCGGCCTCATAGATGATTTCATGAAGCCGGTCTTTCCAGTTTTCGCTTTTCGCTTTTTTTCCCAAAGCCCGGGGTTTAAAGTTCGATGACCTTCATAATCTTCTTTTCGCGCAGGAAATCCGCGATGAGTTCCAAAGCCCCGTCCTGCTTTTCCAGGGGGGTCAGCAGCGTTTCCAGGATTGGGAGGTTGCGCACCTGGTGGTTCAGGGAGAAATACCCCATGCCACGCACCTGCGTCCCGCTGAGCCAGATGGCGGCGCGTTCCCCCTTGTCGCGTCCATGGTCCACCAGGAGCAGGTCCCTGCCCTCCAGGGGATAGGGATCCCCATTGATATAAAGCGGGGTGCGGGCCTTCGCGGCCTTCCGCCTGGGCAGGCGGTTGTGCGAGGGCCGGTTCTGCAGGACCTCCACAAATGATTTCAGGCGGGCCATGAGTTCGCTGCCGGTTTGTTCGAACTGCACCTCCCGTATATCCTTCCGCAGCCGGCGCCCAGCCTGGTCCTGCCGGGTAAAGTGCTGGTTTACGGCAGCCCGCATGTTGCGGCTGTAATCGAGGTAAATCAATTCCCGGTCCCGGTTGAAGAGGTAGTACACGCCTGTTTGGTCGGGTACCGATTCCACAAGCTGCAACTGGCGCGAAGAAAGCTCCCCGTGCGCCTCAGATCGGATAACTTCCCTCAGGATGCCTTTTTCAGTGTCGCGGTCCAGGAGCACCTGGAGCAACTTCAGGGTGGCGAGGGCATCCCCGTTGGCCCGGTGGCGGTCGCTCAGGGGGATGCCCAGGGCTTTGACCAGTTTTCCGAGGCTGTGGGATTCCGCCTCCGGGATCAGGCGTTTGGAGAGGTCTACCGTGCAAAGGGTCTTCCGCTGGAACTCATATCCGAGCCGCTGGAATTCAGTCCTGAGGATGCGGTAATCAAACTGGGCGTTGTGGGCAACCAATACCGATCCTTCCGTAATCTCCACGATACGCTTGGCCACCTGGAAGAATTTGGGCGCGGAGCGCACCATCTGGGGGCTGATCCCGGTGAGCTTCTGGACATAGGGCTGGATGTCGCGCTCCGGGTTAACCAGGCTGATAAACGTATCCACCACCTGGTGCCCGTCAAACAGGTGGATGGCAATTTCCGTGATGCCTTCCTCCCCGAATCTCCCCCCGGTGGTTTCTATATCCAGTACAGCGTACACTGCGTTTTTGT
The DNA here is from genome assembly GCF_024006985.1 of Robiginitalea marina. Classification (GTDB taxonomy): domain Bacteria; phylum Bacteroidota; class Bacteroidia; order Flavobacteriales; family Flavobacteriaceae; genus Robiginitalea; species Robiginitalea marina. The sequence continues at coordinate 582,914 of NZ_JAMXIB010000001.1, read as the reverse complement.
TAATTTAAGGGTAATTCCTTTCCCCAAAGATACTACTTCCTATGCGGACCATGGTACTTCCCTCGCCAATGGCGATCCGATAATCGCCGCTCATCCCCATGGAGAGGATGTCGGCATGCTCCCGGCCGGCCATTAACCGGTCGAACAGGGATTTCAAGTACCGGAATTCAGAAGCCACCAGCTCCGGGTCATCACTGAAGGTGGCCATCCCCATCAGCCCCCGTATGCGGACATTCGGGAGGGACGATAAGACCCCTTCCTGCAGGACTCCTTCCAGTTCTTTTTCGTCAAAACCGAACTTTGAGGATTCCCGGGCAATATGGACCTGTAACAGGCAGTCGACGACCCTGTTGTGGGCGCCGGCCCGTTTGTCGATTTCCTCCAGCAGGCGTTGGCTGTCGACCCCGTGGATCAGGGATACGAACCCAGCAAGGTACTTTACCTTGTTGCGCTGCAGGTGGCCGATCATGTGCCATTCGATGTCTTTGGGGAGTGCCTCCCATTTGCCCACCAGTTCCTGGACCTTGTTTTCCCCGAAGGCCCGCTGCCCCGCATGGTAGGCTTCCATAATCTCCGATTCGCCATGCGTCTTGGAGACGGCCACCAGGGTGACCTGCGGGGGTAGGGATTCCTCAATTTTTTTCAGGTTTTCGGCAATGCTCATGACGGGTGGTTTTGAAAATCGTACAGGGTGAGCCCGCTGGGGAGTTTCGGTTCGATAAAGGTGCTTTTTGGGGGCATGGTTTGGCCTGCATCGGCCACAGCCTTCAGTTCTTCCATAGTGACGGGTTTCATCCCGAACCCAACTGCACAGGCGCCCCGGTCAATCAATTGACGCATTTCGGCCCCGCCGTGCCGATCGTGAAGATAGCGCACCCTCGGGTCATTTCTGGGGTCCGATACCCCAAAAACCGGTTTCAGGATGTTTTCGTACAGCAGCTGGGTATCGAGCCGGCCCAGGGGGTCTTTGGAAGCCTTGGGTTGCCGTCGGAGGTAGAGGGCAAAAAACTCCCCTTCGAGGTACATCGAAAACTGGTGCTTTTCCGTGGGCTCAAAATGGGCGGGGCCCATGTCATGGATTCGGAAATAATGGTCAAGGCGCACCAGGAGCTCATTTTTTGAAAGCCCGTTCATGGTGGTCAGCAGGCGGTAAAAGGAGTGTATCCTCAACTGGGATTCAGGGATCAGGTATGCCATGAAATAGCGGAAGGATTTATCCTGCTCCTTTCCACCGGGCAGGGTTTCCGTGCGCCGGGCCAGGAGGTCCGAGGAAGCACAGCGGTGGTGCCCGTCGGCGATATAGAGGGAATCCATGGTCCTGAAGGCTTCACGGATGGCGGCCACGCGTCCCTGCTGCCGGATCACCCAGAGGCGGTGGGTAACCCGGTCCGGGGTGGTGAAAAAATATTCCGGGGCCTCCTGCATGATTTCCCCAAACAGGGCTTCTAGGTTTTGCTGGTCGGGATAAGCCATCAGCACGGGTTCCGCATTGAAGCGGACTTTTTCCAGATAGTCGGCAAACAACTCCTCCCGTCGCAACAGGGTGTCTTCATGCCTTTTGATGAGGTTGCTCCGGTAGTCTTCCGTGCTGGCGGCACAGAATACCCCATAGGCCGAATCTGCCCCGCTCCGGGTATGGTACAGGTAGAAGGCGGGTTCCTGATCGCGGATGAGGATGCCTTCTTCCAGGAACTCCAGGTACCGGTTACGGACCATTTCAAAGCGCCTGGCCCCGCTGAATTCCCGGTGGAACTTAAACCCCGGCCTGATGATGTGGAGGAAGGAAAACGGGTTGTGCTTCATCAGGGCCTTGCGTTCCTTTCGCCCGTATTCCTCGTAAGACCGCGACACCACGTGTGCCACCTTGTCAGGGGCCGGGCGGGTGGCCGGGAAAGGGATCAGATCCGCCATGGGCCTCAGCTGAATTGTGCAGCCACTTTTTCGGCTTTTGCGGATTGGGAATAATCGTAAAAACCTTCGCCGGATTTCACCCCGAGCTTCCCGGCGGCAACCATCTTCACCAACAGCGGGCAGGGCGCGTACTTGGGGTTTTTGAAGCCTTCATGCATCACCTCCAGGATCGACAGGCACACGTCCAGCCCTATAAAGTCAGCCAGTTGGAGGGGCCCCATCGGATGCCCCATGCCCAGCTTCATCACGGTGTCGATTTCCGATACCCCGGCGATCCCGTGGAACAGGCTTTCGATGGCTTCGTTGATCATGGGCATCAGGATGCGGTTGGCGATAAAACCCGGGTAATCGTTCACCTCGGTGGGGGTTTTCCCCAGTTTTCGCGAAAGTTCCAGGATGGTACGGGTTACTTCTGCCGAGGTACTGTAGCCCCGTATCACCTCCACCAGTTTCATCACCGGTACCGGGTTCATGAAGTGCATCCCGATGACGTTTTCGGGCCTGCCTGTTGCCGCCCCGATTTCCGTAATGGAGATGGAGGAGGTGTTGGTGGCCAGGATGGCCCCTGCCCGGCAGTGGGCGTCCATTTCGCGGAAGATCTTTTTTTTGAGCTCGCGGTCTTCGGTGGCAGCCTCCACCACCAGGTCGGCCTGTGATACCCCGGTTGCCAGGTGGGTAGTGGTCGTTATGTTGCCAAGGGTGGTCTGTACTGCTTCCGGGTCGAGTACCCCTTTTCCGACCATGCGCTGGAGGTTCTTTTCTATGGTTGCCACCCCCTTCTTCAGGTTGTCAGGGGAAATGTCGACCAGGGTTACCTTGAACTGGTGCTGGGCAAATACGTGGGCGATCCCGTTACCCATGGTACCGGCCCCAATTACCGTTACGTTTGCGATCATTTTTTTGTTCTGGTATGTTTCGTTTACTTCGGTTACAGGGAATTGCCCCGCCCAAATGCTTCTATGATTTTAAGGGCCACATCCAGGGCCCGGGCCCCGGCCCCAAGTGGTACCGCCGGCTCCAGGTCCTTTTCAATCGCATCGGCAAACTGCTCGAGCTCGTCCAGGATGGGGTTGTTCGCTTTGATTTCCGGGTTTTCGAAATAAATCTGTTTCTGTTCCCCTTCGGCATTCTGGAGGATCATGTCGAATTCCCCCGGGGTGGCCGGGGCGTCCTTCATCCGAACGACTTCCACCTTCCGGTCGAGGAAATCGACGGAGATATAGGCATCGCGTTGGAAAAACCGCGATTTCCGCATGTTTTTCAGGGAAATCCGGCTGGCCGTGAGGTTGGCTACACAGCCGTTTTCAAAAGCGATACGGGCATTGGCAATATCGGGGGAACTGCTGATCACCGATACCCCGCTGGCCTGGATGTCGCGTACTTCGGAATCTACCACGCTGAGGATGATATCGATGTCGTGGATCATCAAATCGAGGACCACGGGTACGTCGGTACCCCTGGGGTTGAACTCGGCTAAACGGTGGGCCTCTATGAACATGGGGGTTCCGATCAGCCCCCTCACTGCCTGAAAGGCCGGGTTAAAGCGTTCCACGTGCCCCACCTGCCCTTTGAGCCCTGTTTTACGGAGCAGTTCCATCAGCAGGGCGGCCTCCTCGAAGGTATGGGTTACCGGTTTTTCGATAAACACGTGCCTTCCGGCCTCAATGGCTTTTTTTGCACAGTCGAAATGGGAAAGGGTGGGGGTTACGATATCCACCACGTCGACGGCCGCGATCAGGGCGTTCATGTTGTCGAAGTACGGAATGCCGAATTCTTCGGAAACCTTTTTTCCCTGTATGCTATCGGGATCGTAAAACCCCACCAGGTCGTACCTGGGGGATTCCCTGAGCAACCTCAGGTGTATTTTTCCCAGGTGGCCTGCACCCAGTACGCCGGCTTTTAACATATTCGAGGAGTTGGATTAGGATTCAAAAATAATCATACTTTGTGAGTTGACCTTCCGGGGGCCGAAGAACTTCTCGCCTTTCGAAGGGCGATGGCCCGTTCGGGGGCATTTTTCGCCGTTGGGGGCTACTGTGCCCAAGTTTTTCTAAATTCGCGAAAACATCACCGCCTTGAGGGATACGTTAAAGCACCAGGGAAAAAGGAACCAGCTGGCCGAGTTGCTCGAGGGAAAGGGCATTACCAGCAAGGCCGTGCTCGACGCCATCCGGTCCGTGCCACGGCACCTGTTCATGGACAGTGGGTTCGAGGACCACGCCTACCAGGATAAAGCCTTCCCCATAGCAGCCGGGCAGACCATATCCCAACCGTATACGGTGGCCTACCAGAGCGAACTGCTGGAGGTCAGCCCCGGCGACAAAATCCTGGAAATCGGCACCGGCAGCGGGTATCAGACAGCCGTATTGCTCAAACTCGGCGCCCGGGTTTACACGGTGGAGCGCCAGTTGTCCCTGTTTAAAAAAACCAGCCTGTTCTTCAAAAAAATGGGCTATCGCCCCAAACGCTATGTCTTTGGTGACGGGTACAAAGGCTTGCCGGAGGAAGCTCCCTTCGACAGCATCATTGTCACTGCGGGCGCCCCCATGATCCCAAAGCCCCTAATGTCTCAGCTGAAAGTGGGGGGGAGGCTCGTCATTCCCGTGGGCGGGGAAGAACAAACCATGCTGCTCATCCGCCGTACAGGTGAGCGGGAATTTGAACGCCGGGAATGCGGCAGTTTTCGTTTTGTCCCGTTGCTGGAAGATAAAAAAGGCTAGGGCAAACCCTCAGGCATTAAACTGTTTCTTTACCCGGTCCAGGTGCCTTTTGGTTTCCCGTGTTTTAATGGTTTCCCTTTTGTCGTACTGTTTCTTTCCCCGGGCCAGGGCAATCTTCATTTTCGCCAGGCCACGGTCGTTGATGAAGAGGTTCAGTGGCACGATGGTGTTTCCGCTGGTTTTGACCTCCTTGAAGAGTTTTTTGAGTTCCTGCCGGTGGAGCAGCAGTTTCCGGGCGGCTTTGGGCTGGTGGTTGTAATGTGTGCCATGGCTGTAAGGATCCACCTGCATGTTGATGACAAAAAGCTCACCCTGTTCGTTGAATTCGCAAAAGCTCTCCGCAATGGATGCCTTGCCCTCGCGTATGGACTTGATTTCCGTACCCGACAGCACGATCCCCGCCACAAAGGTGTCCAGGAATTCATAATCGAAGCGAGCCCGCTTGTTCTTTATGTTTATCTGCTTCTGCATCGCTGCAAAAGTAGCACAAAATCCGGGGTATCCCCGGGAATTTTCCCAACGGCCGTAAGGTTTTGGGCAAAAACCCCACCTTTGTACCAAATGTGTACAACATGAGAAAAGCCATTGTTTTTATCCTGATACTGCTGTCTGTCGGTTGCGGGGAAAAGCGACCTGAAACCCTGTCGGCCCAGGCCATCGTCGACCGGGCTATCGAAGCTGCCGGGGGCGACCTGTATGAGGGGAGCCGGGTCCGGTTTACGTTCCGGGACCGGCAATACGGGTATTACCGGGAAAATGGGCAGCGGGTGCTCATGCGGATCACTCCCACAGATACTGCCCGCATCGAAGATGTCCTTAGGGGAGGGACCTTTGAGCGCAAAATAGACGGGCAGCCCGTAACCCTGGCCGATTCCACGCAAAAAGCCGTTTCCGAAGCCGTGAATTCCGTGCATTATTTTGCCTATCTGCCGTATGGCCTGAACGATGCCGCCGTCAGGAAGGAATACCTGGGCAAGGTGCGCCTAAAGGGCTCCGAGTACCATAAAGTGAGGGTTACCTTCCGGGAGGAAGGCGGGGGGACCGATTTTGAAGATGTATTCGTCTACTGGTTCCATACCGGGAGCTTCCTGCCCGAATACCTGGCCTATGAATACCATACGAACGGGGGCGGCAAACGTTTTCGGGAGGCCTACAACGAGCGCCGTGCGGGGGGTATCCGCTTTGTGGACTACAAAAATTACAAGTACGAAGGTCCTTTGCCGGTAACGGCACTCGACAGCCTTTTTGAGAGGGGGGAACTGGAACTGCTTTCCCTGATCGAACTCCTGGACCTGGAAGTTATTCCGGGCAATTACAATTGAAATGCAGCCTGGTGACCGAGGGGTGCGAACCGACCAGGGTCACGATAAAAAGGCTTCCGTTGTCCTGGTCGTCCATGGAAGGGAAGCGCTCCTCCCCCAGGAGGCGGTTTACCAGTTCAGGGGTGGAATTGCTATGGCCCACCACGAGCACGTTTTTACCCCGGTTTTCCGCAAGGAAGGCCCCGGTGTCAAGCGTGGCCGGGTCGTAATACTGCACGGTAATGTCCTGTTTGACGGCTACCGGGGCCGCTGTCATGCTGGTCCTTTCGAAGTCGGTGGCATAGATGGCGTCCAAGCTGACCTCATCCAGAATCTCTGCCCAGTGCATGGCCCTTCCCAGTCCTTTCTGGTTCAATTCCGGATCAGAGTCCTCCGGATTCGTCCGGTCCTTTTCCGCATGCCGGATAAAATAAAAAGTGGTGACATCCGGGGAAGCCTCCTCAATCGTGACCGCGGGCTCCTCTTTGCAGGAGATAAGTGTTAACAGGCATATTCCGAAAAAAAAGGAGGGAAAAATTTTCATAGTTTTGTGCTTTACGTACATTACCCCACCCGAACGGGAAGCGGTCGCAAAGCAAATATAGCATTTCAAACCATTGTTTTAAAAAACCGGATATGGGCAAAAAAAGTTTTGCCGGTTTATTTTTTCTATTCGCTTCCGCGGCCTTTTCCCAGGCTTTGGACCTGCCGCCTGATTTTCGTCAGCACAACCTTACCGATTACAATGCCAACCTGTTCAGCCCCGTGCTTTCCCTCACTCAGGACCAGCAGCAGCGCCTGGCCCTTTGGACCCGATGGCAATGGCAATCGGTAGATGCAGACCCAACTACCCTTTACCTGAGTTACCTGCGACGGGAAAACAATGTGGCTTTCGGGGGCGGGTTCTTCCAGCATAATACAGGGTTGTTCCAGCAAAACGGGGGCGTCCTGAATTTCGCTTACCGGATCCCGGTGGGGGAAGGGTTTGGTATTGCCTTCGGACTTAACCTTTTCGGATACCAGCAGGAACTGGCCGATGACCGCCTGAACCCTTCGGATCCGATTCTGCCAATAGATAGGACCGTAAACGATTTTATCGTGCAAATGGCGCCTGCTTTGGAAGTCACCATCGAGCGCTTTGCCCTGGGCGTAGTGGCGGAAAACCTCTTTGACTACAACTTTACGGAAAGCCAGGCCGTGACCGAATCGGACCAGAAAACCGTTACCCTCATGGGGCGCTATGCCTTTCAGGTAGCTGAAAATGCGGCAGGCCAGGTCACAACCCTTGAACCCAGGGCGTATTATCGCCGAATCCCGGGTTTTGACAATCAGGTCGGTCTGAATGCTCTGTGGGCCGCGCCGACCTATTGGGCGCAGGCCGGATATAACAGTTACTATGGCCTCTCTGCAGGGGCCGGCATACGCCTGTTCCAGAAGGTATCCCTGGGCGGGCTTGTGGAGTTTGGTTCGGATGAGAGCCCCCTGGAAAGCGATACCTCCTTTGAGGTGGTGCTGGCCTTTTCCTTTGGCGGGAAGCAACCGGAGGCCCCGAAAGAAGCACCGCGGGAGGAACTTATCGTGAAGGGTGAGGACGACGCGGAAAAGGCCCGGGTGGCTGCCCAAATAGATGCCCAGGAAGAGGCTATCCGGCAGGCTGCCCTGCAAAGGGATTCCCTGGATGCCCGCGCCCGGGAGCAGGAGCTTGTGCTCCGGCAACGCCGGGATTCCATCAGGCAAATGCAGGAGGCAGCCCTCGCCCTGCGCCGCAATGAGGATTCCCTCCGTCAGCAGGCCGAAGCAGCCCTTGCCATGGAGCGCCGTAAAGACTCCCTCGATAAGGCAGCGGCGGCCCTCGCAGGGCGGGAGGCGAAAGTGGTCCCTGAGAAAGGCGAGAAGTATCAGGAAGTCAGCCGGGAAGAGGGACTGGAGCCAGGATTCTACCTGATAACCAATGTGTTCGGAACCAAAAAATACTACGACCTCTTTATGGAAAGGTTACAGGGTCGCGGGTTGGAACCCAAATCCTTCTACCGGAGCGCAAACCGGTTCAACTACGTTTACCTGGAGCGCTATGATACCATAGAGGAGGCCAGAAGGGCACGCGACAGCAAATTCAATGGAAGGTACCAGGGCGAACTCTGGATCTTCAGGGTCCGGTAAAGCCTGCCTTTATTTTTTGATTTCCCTTCGGATCAGGACCTCAAGGTATGCCATGGTGTTGTGCAGGTATTTGCGGTCAGTCATAATGCTGGCCATGGCTACAGCCCCCTGGATCATGGTGTAAAGTTGTCTGGCAAATTGCAGGGGGGGCACAGGCACCTTCATTTCCCCCTGCTTCACGCCGGTTTCCAGGACAAGCGCGATTTTTCCCTCGATGGTACGTGCCGTTTCCCGCGCAGCCGCAGAGAGGGTCCGGTGGTTGTGCAGGGCATCCATGCCGACATTCAGGACGGGGCATCCGCCCATATCCCTGGTAAAATGGTCGTAATGCCGGTAGAAATCCAGGAGGCGAAACAGCTTTTCCAGGGCGGTGCCTTCCCCTACCAACACGTCATCCAGGGCGCTGAGCAACCGGGTGCTGTTGTACTGGAAAGCGGCCAGGGCCAGGGCGTCCTTATTTTCAAAATTCCCGTATAAAGCCCCTTTGGTAAGGCCTGTGGCCCCGGTCAGGTCACTCATGCTGGTGCCCACGTACCCGTGGCGGTTGAACAGGGGGGCTACGGTTTCAATAATGTAGGCGGTGGTGCGTTCGGCCTTGGTGGTCATCAGGGGTGGATTTTTTACGAAGATAAAAAATAAGATACTGTGCGGTATAAGCGCCGGCAAAAAAGAACCCCGGGCCGCAAACGGCACCGGGGTTTTCAAGTTTTGCAAGGGCAGGCTTATTCCACCAGTTCATCCTGGTTCCTGAACACCAGTTCGTCATCGAAGCAATCGATCAGCACGATGCTCTCCGGATGGATGCTGCCACTGAGGATTTCTTTTGAAAGGGCGTTGAGCACCTCCCGTTGCAGCGTCCGCTTGATCGGGCGGGCCCCATATTGGGGATCAAATCCTTTTTTCGCCAGGTACCCAATGGCCTCTTCCGTGGCATCGATGGTGATATGCTGGCGGGCCAGCATCTTTTTCAGCGACTCCAGTTGCAGGCGCACCACTTCTCGGATGGCCTCCCGGTCGAGGGGGGTGAACATGATGATATCGTCGATCCGGTTCAGGAACTCAGGGCGGATCGACTTGCGCAGCAAGGCCAGTACCTCGTCCCGTGCCGCTTCGGAGGCCTGCTCCATATCGTTATATTCCTCGAATTTTTCCTGGATGATATGGCTGCCCATATTGCTGGTCATAATGATGATCGTATTCTTGAAATCGGCCAGCCTGCCTTTGTTGTCCGTCAGGCGTCCCTCATCGAGCACCTGCAGGAGGATGTTGAAGGTATCGGGGTGGGCTTTTTCGATTTCATCGAGCAGCACTACGGAATAGGGCTTGCGCCGCACAGCTTCGGTCAGCTGGCCGCCTTCGTCATACCCCACGTATCCCGGAGGGGCCCCAACCAGGCGGCTTACAGCGTGGCGTTCCTGGTATTCGCTCATATCAATCCGGGTAAGGGCGTTTTCATCGTCAAAAAGGTAGGCCGCAAGGGTTTTGGCCAACTCGGTCTTCCCCACCCCGGTAGTCCCCAGGAAAAGGAACGAACCAATAGGCTTTTTCGGGTCCTGCAGCCCGGCCCTGCTTCGCCGGATGGCATCGGAAACCGCCTGAATGGCCTCTTCCTGGCCCACGACCCTCTGGTGGAGCACATCCTCGAGCTTCAGCAGTTTTTCCCGCTCGCTCTGCAGCATTTTGTTCACCGGGATCCCGGTCCATTTGGCCACCACCTCTGCAATATCCTCTGCGGTTACTTCTTCCTTTATCAGGGTACCGGTCCGCTGTTGCTCGGCCAGTTCCCCCTGCAGTTTTTCAAGCCTTGCCTGGGCTTCTTTTATCTTTCCATAGCGCAACTCAGCCACCGTGCCGTAATCGCCATTGCGCTCTGCCCGCTCTGCCTCGAGCTTAAAGTCCTCAATATCTTGTTTCGTCTTCTGGATGGCATCCACCACCCCTTTTTCACTTTCCCACTGGGCAAAGATGGAGGCACGCTCTTCCTTGAGGTTCGCCAGGTCCACATTTAGCGCCTTCAGCTTGGTGTGGTCGTTTTCCCTTTTGATGGCCTCTATCTCAATCTCCAGTTGCATGATTTTCCGATCCAGCATGTCGAGTTCTTCCGGTTTGGAATTGATTTCCATCCGCAACCTGGCCGCTGCTTCATCCATCAGGTCAATGGCCTTGTCGGGGAGGAACCGGTTGGTGATGTAGCGTTGGGATAGTTCCACCGCCGCAATCACGGCTTCATCCTTGATCTGTACCTTGTGGTGGGTTTCGTACTTTTCCTTCAGGCCCCTCAGGATCGAAATGGCGCTCTCCGTATCGGGTTCATCCACGGTGATCTTCTGGAACCGGCGCTCCAGGGCCTTGTCCTGTTCAAAATATTTCTGGTATTCATCGAGCGTAGTGGCCCCTATGGCTCTGAGTTCCCCGCGGGCCAGGGCAGGTTTCAGGATGTTTGCGGCATCCATCGCCCCCTGTCCTCCGCCAGCCCCGACCAGGGTATGGATCTCGTCGATGAAAAGGACGATATTCCCCTCTGAGGACGTCACCTCCTTGATCACGGATTTCAGCCGTTCCTCGAACTCCCCCTTATATTTAGCCCCGGCAATCAGGGCTCCCATATCCAGGGAATAAATGACTTTGTCCCTGAGGTTTTCCGGTACGTCCCCCTGGATGATACGGTGGGCCAGGCCCTCCGCAATGGCGGTTTTCCCGGTACCGGGTTCCCCCACCAGCATCGGGTTGTTTTTGGTGCGCCTCGATAAGATCTGGAGGATCCTTCGGATTTCCTCATCCCGCCCGATTACCGGGTCCAGCTTTCCGCTGTCTGCCAGTTTGTTCAGGTTCCGGGCATACTTCTCCAGGGCATTGTAGGTTTCTTCCGCACTCTGGGAAGTTACCCTGTCCCCCTTCCGGAGGGCCTGGATGGCGGCCTTCAGGTCCTTTTCGGTCACCCCCTGGTCCTTGAGGATCCTGGCAATCCTGCTTTTGGAATTAAAAATCGCCAAAAGCAGATGCTCAATGGAAACAAAGTCATCGGACATGTTCCGGGCAACGATGGAGGCCTCGTTGAGCGTCTTCCCGGCCTCGCTCGAAAACATGAGATTTCCACCCGAGACCTTCGGGAAACTCTGGAATTCCTTTTCAAGGATTTGCCCCACAAGGGCTTCATTCACGTTCAGTTTTTTGAGCAGGAACGGCAATACGTTCTCGTCCACCATGGAAATCGCCTTGTAAAGGTGTTCGTTTTCCACCTGGGCATGACCGAGCTCCTGGGCGAGTTGCTGTGCCTGTTGCAGGGCTTCCTGCGCCTTAATGGTAAAATTATTGATGTTCATGACCCCTTAGTTTTTTATCTTTGGATATGCACTTTTATCCAATTCGGTCAATAACCTTACCAAGCTGCGGGGACAGACAACCTGGCAGCAAAATCCCTAAAAAACAAGACAATACGTCAGAGAAAATTAAGAGCAACCGCTTATGATCCAACACCTCCAATCCCTGTTTGGTGGCAGGGAACCCAATAGGCAATCGGCCCGCCAGGAGTTTCCCTGGAAGCCGCTTGAGGCTTCCCAAACCCTCGAAAACCTTATGGAATCGAGCCACGTGCGGCCCCAGGTGATTTTTAAGCATTCCACTTCCTGTGGGTTGAGCGCCATGATGCTGAAGCGGTTTGAAAACCAGTGGGACCAGGCCAGGGACCGGGCCGATTTTTATTTCCTGGACCTGATCCGGTACAGGGGGGTCTCAAACCTGGTAGCCGACCGGCTCAATGTATGGCACCAGTCGCCCCAGGTGCTGCTCCTGGAAGGGGGGGAAGTACGGCTCGCGGCCTCCCATGGGGAAATCGGAGACGTGGTGCCGGGCGAGGGACTAAAAAACCCGGCCTGAGCCGGGTTTTACATCAGTTGAACCGTTGACGGGTCATGATATTTTTTAGCCGGTTTTTGAGGTCTTCCCCGGCAAGGAAGACCATTTCTTCATTGGAAGGGAAGGGCACGGCTGCCAGGTCCAGCAAGGCGACCAGGTCATTGTCCAGGGCGCGCCGGTCCCCGTCAAAGTTGGCATAAACATGCTGGAATACGTATTGGCTCGACAGGGGGTACTGGTTAAGGGGCTGACGGCTCCGCAGGTCCACAAAATTGACGGTTCCCATTACCTCCACCATTTTTTGCTGGGTAAACTGGTAGAAATTGCAGCGCACCGTCCTTAACCGGTCTACTTCAATGCGGTTCCCCAGGCTGTCGCGCACTACATTCCCATCCCGGTCGCGCAGGAATTCGGTTCCGTCTGCAACCTGGCGCTCCTTGATCAGCTGCTTTTCCGAAACCTGCTCCGGTGAAATGAGGATCTCCCGGAAGGCCAGTTGCATCTCATAGTCGTAATCTACCTCATCCAGGGGGTTGGTGTGGTATTCGGTCCAAAGGTCGTTCAGGCCATAGGTATTGAAATTCAGCAGGTCGGCTTCGAGGCGTTCGGGAATGATCTGACGGGTATCGTTGATCATCTGCACCCGCACGTAGTCTAATCCGTTGCGGTAGGCCCGGTCCATCTGCTCCCTGGTATCGGCATACCCCGGGTTGATTTCATTCAGATAGCGGAAATCTTCGTATGCCTTGCGGAACTCCCCTTTTTGGGTGGCCTGTTCCAGCAGGTTGGAGGCATTGTCATAAAGGTAGGCCGACAGGTCCTGCTTTACCGACAGGATTTCCCGGTCGTATTCCCGGAAGGCGAAACGGGCTTCCCGGTTTTCTTCATATACCGGCAGCGGAAGCAAGGGGCGGATGCGGTTTTGCACCTCCTTCAGGCCGGTGTATTTGCGGTAGATGCGCTCCAGGTTCGCCGGGTTGCCCTCTTTTTCGAGGAAATTGATTTCCCGGAGTTCCGATTCCACAAATTTTCCATAGGCATCCTCCAGCAACACCACATAAGGCTGGTTGCCCCTTTTGGTTTTGTTGCCGGCCAGTTCCCGGATGGACTTGTCTATGGCTTGTCCGAAATTCCCCGTATTCAGGGCTTCCTGCGTTTTCTTTACCCCCCCGCACGAGATGAGCAAGGCCAGGGCGAGGGCTTGAAGGAATGCGTTTTTCATGGTTGATCACTTTAGGGGTTTGGCATAACCCATCCAACGGATGTGCCAAAACCGATCACCACTAAAACGAAAATCGACCGGATATCGTATATCCCCGACCAAATGCAAAGGGTTATCCCGGGAACGTTTCCGCTGGGAGGGCGGGCAGGAGTTGGGTGCTCACCTCCCCGAAACCGATGCGAAGCCCGTCCTTTTTACAATGCCCTTTCATCACAACCGTATCCCTGTCTTCCACAAAGGTACGGCGCTCACCGCCCTCCAAAACCAGGGGCTTGCTGCCCATCCAGGCGAGTTCCAGGAGGGAGCCATAGGAATCAGGCGTGGGCCCGGAGATGGTACCGCTTCCCATCATATCGCCGCTGTTGACTTTGCAGCCATTTACGGTATGGTGGGCCAATTGCTGGGCCATGGTCCAGTACATGTATTTGAAGTTGGAACGCGAAATGGTGTTTGCGGCCCCGCCTTCGGGGATCAGCTCCACCTCAAGATGGATATCGAAGCTTCCCGGACCCGGTTGCCTCAGGTAGGGCAGGGGCAGGGGATCCTGCTTCGGGCTTGGGACCCGGAAGGGTTCCAGGGCGTCCAGGGTTACGATCCAGGGGGAAACGGAAGAGGCAAAATTCTTTGCCAGAAAGGGCCCCAGGGGCACGTATTCCCACTTTTGGATATCGCGGGCACTCCAGTCATTGAAAAGGATAAGTCCAAAGATGTATTCTTCAGCCTCCGCAATCGGGATCGGTTCCCCGAGTTTATTGGCGTCCGTGGTAATGAAGGCCATTTCCAGCTCAAAGTCCACCCTTTTCGAAGGGCCGAAGACCGGGGTTCCGGATTCCCCCGGGTGGGTTTGGCCGTAGGGCCGTCGGATGGGGGTGCCGCTGGGCACGATGCTTGAACTCCTTCCGTGGTATCCTACAGGGATGTGGAGCCAGTTCGGGAGCAGCGCATTTTCCGGGTCGCGGAACATTTTTCCCACGTTGGTGGCGTGCTCCCTGCTCGAGTAAAAATCTGTATAATCCCCTATTTGTACGGGCAGCTGCATCTCGATTTCATCGAGGTCAAAAAGGATGATTTTTTTGTGTTCCTCGTGGTGCTGCAGTTCCCGGTTGTTGCGGTCGAAGAGCTCGGCGATCCGGTTCCGCACCAGCCTCCAGGTCTTTTTTCCGTCGGAGATGAAATCGTTAAGGGAATCCTGAAGGAAAATATCATCAGTCAGCGGGATTTCGTTGAAATACCCCAGTTGGTGGAGGGCCCCAAGGTCAATGGCCGTATTCCCGATACGGGTCCCGATAGTGATTACATCGTCCCGGGTCAGGAATACCCCGAAAGGGATGTTTTGTATGGGAAAATCAGATTCCGGCGGTACCGGAAGCCATGACTTCCGGCTGGGATCATTGGCTTTTATGGACATGGAATTTGTTAATTGACGTTTGATAAAATCCTGACCAAATATATCATTTTATCTGGTTTAACCCGAGGCAATTTGTACTTTTACCCGACTTAAAACCCGTCCGCAAGCATGGAAAGAGACCATCAGATATTTGACCTGATCGAAGCCGAAAAACAACGCCAGATCAATGGCGTTGAACTTATTGCCTCTGAAAATTTTGCAAGCCCGCAGGTTATGGAGGCCTCAGGTTCCGTGCTGACCAACAAATATGCGGAGGGGTACCCGGGTAAGCGGTATTACGGTGGCTGTGAAGTGGTGGACCAGGTGGAACAGATAGCCATTGACCGGGCCAAGGCGCTCTTTGGGGCCGTGTATGCCAATGTGCAGCCCCATTCCGGGTCCCAGGCCAATGCCGCCGTGTATCAGGCCATCCTCAAGCCCGGGGATACCATCCTTGGATTCGACCTTTCCCATGGGGGCCACCTAACCCACGGCTCCCCGGTAAACTTTTCCGGAAAGCTTTACAGGCCTGTCTTTTACGGGGTCGACCGGCAAACCGGGCGCCTCGATTACGACCAGATTGAGGCCCTGGCCAAAAAGGAAAACCCCAGACTGATCATTGCAGGGGCCTCGGCCTATTCCAGGGATATCGATTACCGCCGGTTCAGGGAAATCGCGGACCGGGCCGGTGCCTTCCTGCTGGCCGATATCGCCCACCCGGCCGGGCTGATCGCCAAGGGTATCCTGAATGACCCGGTGCCCCATTGCCATTTTGTAACCACCACCACCCACAAAACCCTTAGGGGCCCAAGGGGAGGGTTGATCCTGATGGGGGAGGATTTTGAAAACCCCTTTGGGCAGCGCCTGAAGTCCGGGGCCCTGAAGCGCATGTCGTCCCTGATTGACCTGGCGGTCTTTCCCGGGAACCAGGGCGGCCCCCTGGAGCATATCATTGCGGCCAAGGCAATTGCCTTTGGGGAGGCCCTTACGGATGGATTCCTGCATTATATGGTGCAGGTTCAGAAAAATGCCGCTGCGATGGCCCGGGCCTTTGTCGACCGGGGCTACCACATCATCTCCGGGGGTACCGACAACCACATGATGCTGATCGATCTCAGGAACAAGGGGATTACCGGGAAAGAGGCCGAAAAGGTCCTGGTAAGGGCAGACATTACTGCTAACAAAAACATGGTGCCTTTCGACGACCAATCGCCCTTTGTTACCTCGGGCATCCGTTTCGGGGTGGCAGCCGTAACCACCCGCGGGTTAAAGGAAGGGGATATGGCGAAGATCGTCACATGGATAGACCGCATTTTGCAGGATCCGGATTCGGAGGCAGCCGCTGCCGAGGTCAGGAAGGAAGTAAACGCCTTCATGGGCGGGCTTCCCCTGTTTGCGGGCTAAGCCCCCTGCCGGGCGCAACCCGGTTGGTGCCTCAGCCGAGGTTAAGGCTTAGGTCGCCCTCTACTTCCCGCATCAGGCATGAATCAAAAATCAGGGGTTCTTCCTTTTTTTCGCAATATATGGCCCAATAGCGAATGGGGTCATCTGAAAGCCCGGGGGTGTTTTTTCGATTGGCCAACCGTACCGGGGCATATATTTCAACAGGCCTTCCTTCAGCGCGGTCCCAAACCCTGGCATCCTGCAGGCCGAGGAGATGCAAGAGGGGGTAGAAGTCCTTTTGGACCCCTTCGGCCCGAATCTTTTGCAATACCAGGAGGGTGTCTGCACATTGTAATGAAAGCTCCTCCATTACGAGTTTAAGGCCACTCCGCTGTTCCAGCTCCCGGTGGAGGGACCCAAGGTTCCTGCATTCGGCCCCGTTTCCACCTTCGATCCGCTGATGCCCCCAGCAGCCGTTGCCATAGGCATCCAGCACCTCCCTTATGCTCAGGGGGCATTCAAGGGAGATGGTAAAGCTTGCGGACGACTTGCTTATGGCGGTACACTCCACCCGGGCCCGGGCATAAAACAGGCGCTCCAGGGAGCGGGTGAATTCATCCAGCCCATGAAGGTGGAGGGGGGTCCGTATGCCTGGTGCAAGAAGCCTTGGGAACATGAGGGAATCGCGCATAGCCTTCAGGATTAGCAATCTTTATTCAAAATTAGGCCTAATCCGGAAGGCGGGGTTATAGGAAAACCATAAAAGTTTTATGGTTTTTGTAAGAATTTACTTAAAATATCCCCGGGACTACGGGGCCGGTTTCAGAGGAATCCCCGCCTGCGCGCCTCTGCAATCAGGGCCTGGTCGTTTTGCTTTTCGATGCCGAAGAGCGCTTTTATCTGTCGTTTCCGATTTTCAATCGAGGGCAGGGAAAGGGAAATATGTTCCACCATGTCTTTGGTTTTGGTACCCTGGGAAAGGCAATACAGTATTTTCTTGTCGTTCTCATCGAGGTGGATGGTATTGGCCATTCGCTTCCGAATTGCGGTGAGTGCCCTTTGGGTATAGTAGGGTGGCGATTCCAGGACGGTTTCCACCATGGCCTGGAGCGAAGGCTGGTCGATTTCGGATTTCACCATATACCCTTCCGGGTCCACGCTTTGCATTACGCTGTTGATCCGGTAGTTATCGCTGAAGGAAGACATAAACACAATTCGCGTGTTCGGGGTGATTTTCCGCGCCAGGATTCCCAGTTCCTCACCGGATTTGGTGGGTCCGCTTTCTCCCTGCGACAACTGGATGTCGAGCAGGAGGATGCGGTAGGGAAGCCCGCGGGTACTCTGCTCCAGTTTGGTTTTGGCTTCCTCAAAGGTTTTTGCGGTATCGAGGTCGACCCGAAACCCCTTGAAAGCAGTGTCTTCCAGGATATACTTATACCCCAGGGTGGTCATCTCGTGGTCATCCACAGCAAGTATCCGTACTATTTGATCCGTCTCCATCATCCCGTTTCAAGTGTTTCAGTATTCCTGTATTTCCAGGAAGGATGGCTGCCTGCCAGGGGGTTTGCTCCCGGCCATGGCAGCAGCACCGAAAGCGTTGTCCCCTTTCCGGGTGCTGACGATACCTTCAGCTTGCCTCCGATGGCCCTAACCCGCGACTGGATATTTTTTAGGCCTATGCCCTTTCTGGCCAGCCTCGGGTTGAAGCCTTTGCCATCGTCCCTGACATGGATCTCCAGATGGGTGCTGTCGCCTTCCATCTGGAGGGTCACTTCCGAGGCGCTGGCGTGCTTTACCACGTTCTGCAGGCTTTCCTGGATTACCCGGTACAGGTTGATCTTCACCTCGCCAGGAAGGGCGTCCCAGTCAACATCCTGGTTGTACTGGCAATTAAAGTGCAGGCCCGATCCCAGGGAAATTTCTTCTGCCAACTCAGTAAGCGAATGGGTAAAATTATGGATTTTACGGTAAACCGCATTGCTCAACTCGTGGGATATCCCCCGAATATCCTCCTGCAGGCCCTGAAGCTTTTCTATGGCTTTGGTCCTCATGGAGAGGGAAGCCGGGTCTGATTTCCCGTTAAGCCCCAGGAGCACCATCCGTATGCCGTTCAATTCCCCCAGGACCCCGTCGTGCAACTCTTCGGATATGCGTTTTTGCACCTTTTGTTTTTCCTGTTCGATTTTCTCATTCTGGGCCAGCATCAGGTTGAAAATTTCCTGGTTTACCGCCTGTTGCTGCTGCTGGAACCGCAGTTTCTGGTTCCGGATGCGCTGCAGGATAATCACCACGGCCGCTGCCCCGAGCAGGAAAACCCCCAGGGCGATGCCCACCCACAGGAGGAGCTGTTGCTCCAGGGCCTCATTCTGGGCGATGTATTGTTCGGTATTGTAGCGGATACGGGCAAACCGGTTTCTTTCGTCCCTTTCATTTTCCAGTAATTCCTGGTTCAGGGCTGCATACTGTTGAAAAAAATAGGGCGCCTCCTGAGGAACGATTTGGGCGGCAAGCGGATAGAGCTCCAGCAGCCGTTCCGGGCTATTGCTGGCTTCCGCATATCCAAGGGCCTGTTCCAGGTGGTTTTCAGCAAGGGAATCCCTGCCTTCGCCCTGGTATAGACGGGCCAGGTAGTAATGGGACGAAGCCAGATCCACAGCATTCCCTCCGGATTGCCTGATCGCCAGGGCCTCCAGGTAGGCCTTTTCAGCTTCCTGTATTCGACCCAAAGCATAGAGCGCCGTCGCCAGGTTGGTTTTGTAAAGGCTGAATTCACGCGGGTTTTTGTATTCTAAACTGTCATTTTCAATGGCTTGCCGATAGTATTCCGCCGCCAGTTGATAATTCCCTGAAGCCCGGTACACGTTCCCAAGGTTGTTGTAGAAGGCATACCATTCATTGGGACCTCCGTCAATTTCCCGGAGGTATCCCCTGGCCCGTTCAAAATAGTCCAGGGCCTCCGGGTACAACCCCTGGTCTTTCAGGTTGGTGCCTAACATGTGGTAACTGCGGAAGAGCCCTCTCTTATCCTCCTCAATACCCGAAATTCTGATGGCCTCCACCAGGTTGGCCTCCGCCCCGGCGTAATCCTTTAAGAGGTTCTGCATCGAGGCCATCTTCCGGTAGAGGGAAGCCGTGGAGGCGAGGTCTCCCCGGGCCTGGAGGAGGTCTTTGGCCAGGAAGTAATAGTAGTAGGCGCTGTCGCGCTGCAGGGTTTTTTCATGGTACCAGCCCAGGTCCCAGTAGGCGCTGCCCAGGGCCAGGGTATCCCGGAAGGAGCGGGCCACCAAACGGGCCTCGCGGTTGATGGCGAGAAAGAGGGAGTCATCCGTTAGGTCCACGGCGTGGTAGGAAAGCCGGGCCAGAACATGCGGGAACAGGGTGTCGGGCCAGAGGTGGTCCCGGTTGTCGAAAATCCGGCCGATCAGCTCCCTTTTGACCCTGTCTTCGGTGGAGGGGCGTTCAAGGCTGTCCTTCCACACCAGCAGTTGGCGCGATATCCCGGGTCCGGGCTGCTGGGCATGCGCAAAAAAGAAGGCAAGGCTTGCGGTAAGGATGTGGACCACTCTACCCATGGCACGCTGTATTTTACCTTTAAGATATAAAAAAGCCCCGAAGTCTGGGGCTCTTTTAAATAGGAATATCCCTTAAAAAAGTTATCCATTCCGACCATTTACTTGATGGTTATCATCTTCACCGGCCTGTACTTCCAGGTTGTACAGGGCTTCGGTATCCTCTACGGAAGTTTCGGCCTCGCAGGAGGCAAAGGTTCCGGCAAACAACAGGCAAATCGCGGCAATAGGGACTAATTTTTTCATCTTCATCAGGGTTTTGGTTGAACATTAACTGGTCCTAAACTACAATCCTTCAGAAGGTTTATTGCATGATTTCCAACGCGTTTAGCCAATGGTGCGCCTCTGCGAGGATTTGACAGGGTTTTGGGAGAATCTGGTCATGAATGCCCCAGGTAGGCTTTCTGGGTGAGGAGTTCCTTCAGGGCATCCACATTTTTCCGGTAACCCCGCGAGAACGGGAGCTCCGTACGGCCGCCCCGGAGGGTACACCGGTTTTTGCCATAGTGGATGCGCGAAACGTAATCGCAGTTCAGGATGTAGCTCTGGTGGATCCGCACAAAGTTTGGCGGGAGTTGCCCTTCAAAACTCTTCAGGGTTTTATAGGCACTTACCCGGCGCCCGTCGGCCAGCACAAAATCAGTAGCATTGTTGTCGGCTTGCAGGTAGAGGATATCGCGGGTGTTCAGGTACTGGTAATCCTTGTAAGACTGCAGGCAGATGGTAGTGGGCACTTCAGGCCTGGGCAGGCGTTTCTGGAGTTTCAATAGGGTCTTCCTGATTTCAAATTCCTCAAGGGGGAGGATCCAGTAATCGAAGAACTGGCTTTTAAGGGCATCATAGGCGTAGCTGTTGGTCGACGCCAGGGCCACCCCTGCCGGGAGTGCCTCGAGGTATTGTGCCAGTTCCCCCCACATCCGGAAGCATTCGGCAGCCTGCCCGTCGAGGTCCACAAAGACCACATCGGGCTTGAATTTCAGCAGGTTTTTCATGCCTTCCCCGGCGGTGGGGTCTACGGATACGCAATAGAAGGCATCGTGCTCTTGCATGAAATGCTGGAGTTGCAGGCTTGTGGCCGCATTGGAGGATATGATGCCATAGGCGTATTCCACAGGGTGCTGAAATATCTCCCAAGGTAGTGATCCCCTGTATTTTGCGGCTATATAAAAACCATAGAATATTTATGGTTTTCCTCATTCGCGCCTGTCCCCGCTGCAAGCGGGTATGCCCTGAAGGGGGTAGGTACCTATGTAAAAGCAAGCCGGATCTCCTCCGGCATGCGAACGGGCCTGTTGCCGGCCCGGTCGAGCAGGACCCATTCGGTGGAACAATCTGCAAGGCAAACCCCCGTAGCTTTCTCTGCGACCTCCACTACCCGGCGGCACAGGGCACCACGGGCTTCCGGCACAAAGGTGGATAGCCGCAGCACCATTCCTTCCAGGGCAGGGCGGTGGTAGGCAATGGAATGGCTTTTCACCACCCAAAGGTATTTTTCGTCCCACCCGGGAAGGGCGAGTTGCTCCCAGTGCTCCCCGGAGACCTCCTGCACCCACTCGAGGTACCGCACATTGTTTACATGTTGCAGCGCATCGAGGTCCCCTGCAGTTACCACCAGGTCTTTATGGTATTTTTTCATTCCCCTTTTTTCACGATCCTGACTTCGAAAAGCTTGTCCCAGTGCTTGCCCGTCACAAAGAAGGTCCCCCGTTGCCGATGGTAGGCAACCCCGTTGAAAACATCCAGTTCCCGGTGAGGGGTTACCTGGTCGCGGAGCCCCCCGAAGTTCACTACCCCCTCAATGGCCCCGGTTTGCGGATCGATGATCATCATGCTTTCTTTTTGCCAGACATTGGCATAGATCTTTCCCCCCGCGTATTCGAGCTCATTGGCTTTATTGAATATAGAACGGTCCGTTACGGTCTGAATAAAGCCTTCTTCCCTGAGGGTAACCGGGTTTAGGCGCCATATTTTCTCGGTACCGTCACTTTTGTAGATGCTTTGCCCGTCGTTGCAGAGCCCCCATCCTTCGCGACTTTGCCCGTAAGAAAAGGACCCTATGGGTTCCAGGCTTTCCCGGTCGTACAGGAAACCAATGCCTTCCTTCCAGGTGAGCATGGCAATGGTGTCTTTCCAGATGGTAATCCCCTCCCCGAAGTACTGTTTGTCGAGCGCGACCGACTTCAGAACCCTTCCGCTTCGGTAATCTACCTTCCTTAGGGTAGAAGCCCCCTTGCGTCCCGTGCTTTCGTAGAGCGTATCGCCATGGAATTCCAGTCCCTGTGTAAAGGCCCCCCGGTCGTGGGGGTATGTAGCTAAAACCTCATAGGAATAAACCTCCGGTTTCGTGTTCGCGAGCAGGAGGATGTCCTTTTCGAGCGTAATCCATTTTCCCCCGGAGCGGAACCGGGCCTGCAGGGTTTTGCTGCCCAGGGTTTGGGACGCAAGGGTGACCCGGTTACCCTCGGCCCGGAGGGGGGTGCCTTCCAGGAAGTAACTGAGGGAATCCACGCCAAGGCCCTCCAGGTTCTCGAGGCGCACGCCAATCTGCGCCCCGGCGGTAAACTTCCCCCCGCCTTCGTCGAGGACCAGGGAGAACTGCTTCGACGGGTCGGTTTCCCCGCAAGCCAGGAACAAATTTAAGAATGCCAATGCCACTGATGATTTCCAAAGACCCATTTGCCTGTTTTTTTTGCCTTGCCCGATGTAACGCAAACCGGGCTATTTGGTGCTTTGCTAAATTAAGGAGGTATTCGCTTTGTCCCAAACCCAAAAAAGGTCTTATATTTGCACGCGGCAAGTCCTACACGACCAGCTCCTGCAGAATCCCCCAGGGCGGGAACGCAGCAAGGGTAAGCGGTCGTAGCGGTGCGATGTAGGTAGCTTGCCGTTTTTTTTACCCCATTCTCAGAGGTACCCCTCCTGGCAGGCAGCAAAAACGCTGCTTTTTTCATTTCTTTGCAGGTATGGCGCATCACAGTGAAGTTGTTCTGATCACGGGCGGGGCTTCCGGCCTGGGAAAGGCCACGGGCCAGTACCTGGCTTCGCGCGGTTACCGGGTTTATGGAACTGCGCGCAGCCCTGAAAAATATCCCGGTTTTGACCTGTTCCCCCTGCTTCAGATGGATGTGCGGCAAAGCTCCTCCGTCGAGGCGGCTATTGCGGAACTTATCGGGCGGGAAGGCCGTGTCGATATACTGATCAACAATGCCGGAGTCGGTATTACGGGCCCGATCGAGGAGACTCCCGGGGAGGCTGTGGGGGATGCCTTCGAAACAAACTTTCACGGCCCGCTAAGGGTAATCCGCGCGGTTTTACCGCACATGCGTCAGCACCGGAAGGGCTTCATCCTGAATATCACCTCTGTGGCGGGCTACATGGGCCTTCCTTACCGGGGGTTTTATTCGGCCTCAAAAGGGGCCCTGGGGATCATTACCGAGGCCTACCGGATGGAAATCCGGGAATTCGGCATACGGATGGCTAACCTTGCCCCGGGGGACTTTGCTACCAACATTGCCGCCGGCAGATACCATTGCCCGATGCTCCAGGGCTCCCCTTACCGGGAGCCCTACGGGCGCACCCTCGACCTCATGGACCAACACGTGGCCTCGGGGAAAGACCCCGTGGTACTTGCCCGAAAAGTATACCAGATTCTGCAGCAGCGCCACCCGAAAGTGCATTATACGGCCGGCAGTTTCCTGCAGCGTCTGTCGTTGGTTCTGAAAAAAATCCTCCCCGACAAAATCTACGAACGCCTGTTGCTGAACCATTATAAATTGTAGTTTTGCCCGGGGAACGCTCGTTTTTCCAGCTCATTCAAACCACATTTATCCATGAAATTCTTTATCGATACCGCGAACATAGACCAAATCCGTGAAGCCCAGGAACTCGGCGTCCTGGATGGGGTAACCACCAACCCTTCCCTTATGGCCAAGGAGGGGATTACCGGAAGGAACAACATTTTGAAGCATTATGTGGATATCTGCAACATTGTGGAGGGTGACGTTTCCGCTGAGGTGATTGGCACGACCTTCGACCAGATGGTGCGTGAGGGGGAAGAATTGGCTGACCTCCACGAACAGATCGTGGTAAAGGTCCCGATGATCCGCGACGGGGTAAAGGCCCTGCGGTATTTTTCCGAAAAAGGGATCCGCACCAACTGTACCCTGGTTTTTTCTGCAGGCCAGGCCCTGGTGGCCGCCAAGGCAGGCGCAAGTTATGTTTCCCCCTTCATCGGGCGGCTCGATGATATCTCCACCGACGGGCTGAACCTGATTGCGGAAATCCGGGAGATCTACGACAACTACGAGTTTGAAACGGAAATCCTGGCTGCTTCCATCCGCCATACGATGCACATCATTGCCTGTGCGAAGCTCGGGGCCGATGTCATGACCGGGCCCCTTTCCTCAATTGAGGGCCTGCTTAAGCACCCCCTCACCGATATCGGTCTTGAAAAGTTCCTGGAAGATTATCGCAAAGGAAATTCCTGAAGCGACCGCTTGTCCGGGCAAGCGATCCCCCGGTTAATGCGCATCTGAGAAAACTGCCTAGAATGAGGTATTCAGGTTGGCAAACCCGTCGATGATACGGCCGTCCTTGGTAAGGATACTTTTGAAGGGGTGGTAGACCACCAGCGTATGGGCGAAACTTTGGAAATCCCCGGTCCAGAACTGGTCTTCTTCTTTGAGCCCATGGTTCCCAAGTAGGGTTTTCCACCGGTCACGGCTGGTTCGCAGGCAAATCCCCACAAATCGGGTATCGGGATGTTTTTCGCTCAGGTCATGTACCCTGCGGGTGATGTTGACCAGGTGTCGCGGTTCTGGCCCCGACCAGAAATAGAAGACTACTTTTCCCCTGGAGGCGATATCCTTCAGGCTGAGGTTTTCCCCTTCGGTGTTTTCCACCAGAAGGGCGGGCAACTCCACATTGGGCCTGAGGTTGCGGATGGACTCGCTTAGATGGTTGATTTCCTCCAGGTGCCTGTTTTCGCCGGAGCGGGCATGGAAATCCTCCATGAAAATCTCGAAATTCTCTTCCGTGTCATTTTTTAGCAGGTATTCAAAGGCTACGGTCCGGAAAAGGTTATCCCGCAAGTCCTGACCGGTAACGAGGCTGTCGATCAGCTGGAGCTGGTGCTGGTTGAAGTGCAGCTGGTTCCTGATCTTTGCCTGATCCATATCACAGGATTTCTGGCATCCCATAAAGGCGAGGTTACCTATATGGTAGAGCATGAAATCGTAGTACGGTTTCAGGAAAGTCAGGTTCGGGTTGTCGTAGGAAACCTGGCTGCGGTAGTCGTAGAAATCGGCCGGAAGGTCGTGAAGGACACCTTCACCAATGACCTGCCGGTGCCAAAAGGGATACTTCTCCTTGTAATAGAAATTTTTATACAAAATACTGGCAAGGGCCAGTTCGTATCCGTTTTCTGAAAGGGTAAAGTCGTTGTGGAGTGATTCCAAACGACTGATTTTATTTGATTTAAGCGAATCAAGCTTTGCGCTGAAGGCCTGGGGTTCCAGGGGGACAAAGGAATGGCGGATCAACCCTTCCTCGCTTTCGGTTTCCAGGTAAAGGTCGATCAGGAAATTATTGAGGGTTTCGCCCCGGCCTGAAAAAACCAGGGATTCATCAAAGGAAACTGTATTGAGGCGGATCTGGAGGCTATCCCCTTTTTCCAGGTAGACATACTGAAACTCGGGTCGGTGGTAAAAATTGTACAACCCCTCCTCCAGGGAATCCAGTTCCATGAAGAAGCGGTTGTCGGCATCCAAAAGGGCCGAGTCCACGGGCTCTTCCCCTTTGTAAAGGATCACATAGGAGTCCGTTGGGTTCACGATTTCACCGGCGAAGTAGATCGCACCGGATGACTCCTGCTTTTGATTACAGCCAAATATCCCTATCAGTAAAAAAGCGAGTAGCGCTCGGTTCATAAAGTCTTTCGGCATCGGATCAGGACAAATCTAAACAAAGCCCTATTCCCGCTTTGTTAATGGGGAGTTAAAAAATGGAAATCAGGAGGTTACAGCCCGGGGTTTTAACAAAGCGTTATACTGGCCCCCCCGGGGTTATTTTTGTACTTTTGCCGAAATTTTAAAATTAAGGCCATGCTTTCTGTTTCCAACCTTTCCGTGCAATTTGGCAAAAGGGTTTTGTTTGACGAGGTTAACGTCACCTTCACCGCAGGCAATTGCTACGGGGTCATCGGGGCCAACGGGGCCGGAAAGTCGACGTTTTTGAAAATCCTATCCGGGGACGTCGACCCCACCTCGGGCAGGGTGCACCTTGAACCGGGCAAGCGCATGTCGGTGCTGGAGCAGAACCATAACGCCTACGACCCCTATCCGGTGCTGGAAGCCGTCCTGATGGGCAATAAGCCCCTTTTTGAGATCAAAACCGAAATGGATTCCCTCTATGCCGACTACAGCGATGCCAATGCCGACCGAATCGGGGAACTCCAGGTGGCCTTTGAGGAAATGAATGGCTGGAACGCGGAAAGCGATGCAGCCGCCCTGCTTTCGAGCCTTGGGATCCCCGAAAGCCTTCACTACAGCCCCATGTCGGATTTGGATTCCAAAGTCAAGGTAAGGGTACTGTTGGCCCAGGCCCTCTTTGGGAATCCTGATGTGTTGGTGATGGACGAACCGACGAACGACCTCGATTACGATACCATCCAGTGGCTGGAGGATTTTCTCGCTGCTTATGAAAACCTGGTGATCGTGGTTTCCCACGACCGTCATTTCCTCGATGCGGTTTGTACCCACGTGGCCGATATCGACTTCGGCAAAATAAACCTGTATTCCGGAAATTACACATTCTGGTATGAGAGCAGCCAGCTGGCTGCAAGGCAGCGGGCCCAGCAGAACAGGAAGGCAGAGGAAAAGGCCAGGGAATTGCAGGAATTCATCCAGCGATTCAGCGCCAACGTTGCCAAAAGCAAGCAGGCTACTTCCCGAAAGAAAATGCTCGATAAGCTCAAGATTGAAGACATCAAACCTTCGAGCCGCAGGTACCCGGCCATTATTTTCGACCGGGAACGCGAAGCCGGAGACCAGATCCTGCATGTGGAAGGCCTGGGCGCCCGGAGTGAGGAAGGGGAGTGGCTGTTCCGCAAAGGAGAACTAAACCTGGCCAAGGGCGATAAAGTCGCCCTGATTTCCAGGGATTCGCGGGCAACCACTGCATTTTACGAAACCATCACCGGGAACCGGCAGCCTGCGGAAGGTTCCTTTTCCTGGGGGGTCACCACTTCGGTTTCTTACCTCCCTGCAGATAACAGCAGCTTTTTCCAGGACGACATCAACCTGGTAGACTGGCTCCGGCAATGGGCGAAGACCCAGGAGGAAAAGGAAGAGGTATACCTGAGGGGATTTCTCGGGAAGATGCTTTTCAGCGGGGAGGAAGCCCTGAAAAAATGCACGGTGCTCTCCGGGGGCGAAAAGGTGCGCTGCATGCTGAGCCGGATGATGATGCTGCGGGCGAACATCCTCCTGCTCGATGAACCTACCAACCACCTCGACCTGGAAAGCATTACCGCCTTCAACAACTCCCTCAAGCAATTCAAGGGTACCGTGATCTTCACCACCCACGACCACCAGTTTGCGCAGACCGTGGCCAACCGCATCGTGGAGCTCACCCCTGGGCACACTATCGATCGCTACCTCTCGTTCGACGAGTACATGTCAGACCCTGCCATCCGGGAACAGCGCGACAAACTCTACCAGGTCACCGCCTGAAGCACGCAGGGGCAACCAGGCAAACCGGCTGCCGTCCCCGGGAGCGGGAACCTGATCAGGCATTAAAATACTTGCTATTCCAGATGGCGGGGTTGAAATTCTTGCCCAGGGCAAAGCCGTAGAAAATAGTTACTGCTGCCAGGGATTTAAACATAAAGAAGAAGATGATCCAGAATTCAGCCGAACTGTTGCTCCTGGAAAAAAGGCCTTCCGGAACCAGCAGGGTCAGAAAATAGCTGAGAACCACCACGAGCAGGGTGAGGTTCACCAGGCTTTTAAATGGCCAAACCATCCATCTTCTTAAGGGGTGCAGGTCGTTGCCCCATTGGTGGATAAGGTAAAAATACCCGTTCCCCATGGGGGCAAAAAGGAGGGGGTCATCTTTATCCTCCAGTTTGAAAAGCCGGGAGGGGGCAATGATTTTCAGCCCCTCCAACTGCGTCTGGTGTGTCCTTTCCAATTCGGAAACCGCCTTGCGGGCTTCTTCAGGCACCTCAGGTTTGAAATATGCAAGGTCCAGGAATCGAAGCCTGTAATCGATGCAGATTTTACGGATCTGATCGAGGTGGTATATCCGCGAAGTGTCGAGCAGGTCGAATTCGAACTGGTTTACGGGCAAGGGGCCACCCGACCCGGGATGGGGATTTAACAGGGCTTCCAGCCACTGGTCCAACGATACCTCAGCCAGCGCGGTTTCACGCACTCTCTGAAGTTCTTTTGCGATATTGGTCCTGTTGATCATTTCCTTTTCTTTAGCAATTGCTCAAAATTAACGAATGACAGGCATCATGCAAAGCCCATCAACGACCGCTTGATTGTTAAAGTATTGTTAAAAAAATAAGGTGTGCGTCTGAGGATTTCCTGAGGATTGTCATAAAACGGTATCTTATCGGGCTTTTTCGACATTTTGTCGAGAAGGCGGGCAACCGGTAATTCCACCTCCTTATGCGCCTTAGACTACTAATCCTTTGCCTTGGCCTCTCTGCCTCTGCCCCCACACTCAGGGGACAGGTGGTTGCTGAGGAAGGGTCATTGATGCCGATCCCGGGGCCCTATGAAACCCTGTCAAAAGCCATCGCCCTTTCTGAATTTAAGCAGGTATTGGAAGTCAGCGGGCCCTTTACCGTCTTTGCGCCTTCCGATACGGCTTTCCTCAAACTCGAAGGTTCCGGGTCCGCCCACCTCATGGACCCGGAGAACCGCGGGCAACTGAAAAGCCTTGTAGGGTACCATATCGTGGCGGGGGAGCTTACGGCTTCCCGGATCCTCAGGGCCCTCTCCCGTGGAAGCGGTACCGCCCTGTTCACCACCGTGCAGGGGGAACCCCTGCTCGCATCCCTTGAAGGTTCCGATATAGTCCTGACGGATTGTAGCGGAGCACAGGCCCGAATCGTGCATGCAGACCGCACCGTGGAGAACCTGGTATTACATGAAATAGACGCGGTGGTATCGCCCGAATCGCGGCCGCGTTAACGAAGCTCTGCGCCCAGGTCTTTCTCGAACCGGACCCGCAAGCGCTGCATCACCGCATCAATGCCTTTATCGGTAAGCGTTTTCCCGGGGTCCTGCAGGGTGAAGCTCACGGCGTAGGACTTTTTCCCAGGGGGGAGTTTATCCCCGGTATACACATCGAAAAGCTGGACTTTTTGCAACAATTTCCGCTCCTCGGCAAAAGCCAGATGGTGGAGTTGGGCAAACGTCACGTGCTGATCCAGCAGGAGGGCAAAATCGCGCTTCACTTCCGGGAACTTTGGGATTTCACGATACAGAAAGCTGCGGTCAGCAGCGGCATTTACCAGCTCCATCCATCGGATATCAGCATAAAAAACCGGCTGCCTGATATCCATCTCGCGCAGGATCCCCGGGTGGACCAGCCCGAAGTCTGCAAGGGTCCGGCCTTCGCGCACTGCCTTAAGCCCTTCCCCAAACCTCATGTCCGCCAGCGGTTCCTCCTGGTAGGGGCCCATGCCCACCCGGTCGAAAAGTTGGCAGATAACTCCTTTTAAGTGGAAAAACCCCAGGTCTTCCCCTGTACCGGTCCAGTGGTCTGCGTGCTTTTTTCCGGTGAGCAAAAGGGAAAGCCTTTCTTCTTCACGGAACGCATCCGCCCCACGGTGGTAAACCTTCCCAAATTCGAAGAGTTTTTGGTCCGGCTGCCTTCGGTTCAGGTTATGACGGACCGTTTCCAACCCACTGAACAAAAGGTCCATCCGAAGGGCCGATAACTCCTTGCTGAGCGGGTTCAGCAGGGTAACCTGCAACTCCGCCCCGGAGAGGGCCCTCTGATGGTCGGGGTTGGTAAGGCTGTTCCCGAGGATTTCAAAGAACCCGTTGGAGGTCAGCAGGCTTCCTGCGACTTCCTCAACCCGGTGGGGCTCCACGGGGGGAGGGGGCAAAATGGAGGCCGTAAGCTTTTCCTTATTGGGGATGTTGTTGTATCCGTATACCCTCAGGATTTCCTCAATCACGTCTACCTCCCGCCTTACGTCGGAGCGATAGAACGGGATAATCAGGCCGAGGCCAGACTCCGTAACGCTTTTCACCTGGATATCCAGGGAAGCCAGGATGGATTTGATGGAATCCCTTGGGATTTGATACCCGATCAGGGAATCGATTTTTTCGAAGGTCAGGAAGACCTGGAAATCTTCCCTTTTAACGGGGTACAGGTCGGTGACATCTGAACTGATGTCCCCCCCCGTAAGCTCCCGGATCAGGATGGCCGCCCGTATCAGGGCATATTCCACATTATTGATGTCCACCCCCCTTTCGAACCGGAAGGAGGCGTCTGTGCTCAGGCCGTGCCGCCTGGCGGTCTTTCGGATCGAAATCGGGTCGAAATAAGCACTTTCCAGGAAAATTGACCGGGTGTCTTCGGTAACCCCCGTATTGATGCCCCCGAAAACCCCGGCAATGCACATGGGTTTTTCGCCATCGCAGATCATGAGGTCTTCCTCGTGGAGGATTCGCTCTTCTCCGTCGAGGGTCATGAACGGCGTTCCCGCTTCCACGGTCTTAACGATCACCTTTTTTCCGAAAATGCGGTTGGCATCGAAGGCATGAAGGGGTTGCCCCAACTCGTGCATCACGTAATTGGTGGCATCCACCACGTTGTTTATGGGGTTCAGCCCTATGGCCCTCAACCGGTTTTTGAGCCAGTCAGGGGAAGGTTGTACGATCAGGTTGGTCAGGGTGATCCCGCAATACCGCGGGGCAAGCTGGTGGTCTTCCACCGATACCTCGATCCGCAGGGAACGGTTGTTGACGTTGAAAGAACTCACCGAAGGGGTTCGCAGTTCCTTGTTTATCTTCAACTGCTTCAACCCCGCCCTGAGGTCACGGGCCACGCCGAAATGGCTCATGGCATCGGACCGGTTCGGGGTGAGCCCGATCTCGAAGACCTGGTCGTCTTCCACGTTAAAGAGGGCATTCAGGGGCGTTCCGTTCGGTGCCTCGGTTTCCAGCACCATGATGCCGGCGTGGCTTTCTCCCAGGCCGATTTCATCCTCTGCACAGATCATGCCGTGGCTTTCCTCCCCGCGGATCTTCCCTTTTTTTATTTTCCAGGGTTTCCCCGCGGAATCGTACAGGGTTGTCCCTATGGTCGCCACGGGAACTTTTTGGCCTTTGGCCACGTTCGGCGCGCCGCAAACAATGGACACCGGTTCCGAAAGGCCGATAGCTACAGAGCAAACCTTCAGTTTGTCGGCATTGGGGTGTTTCTTTACCTCCAGTACTTCGCCTACCACGACGCCGTTAAGCCCCCCTTTTACCGACTCAAACCGGGAAATGCCCTCCACTTCGAGGCCAAGGTCGGTCAGGAGTTCTGCGGTTTTGGCGGGCTCCCAGTCAATTTCCAGGAATTGTTTCAACCAGTTATAGGAAATATTCATGCTGCCCCTTTAAGCGCTCAAAGATAACATAATGTCCCAAGATTTCCATAGTCCCCGGCCAGAATGGCCTAACCAAAAAACCCCCGGGGTCCGGAGGTTTTTGCAGTCATTTCAAAATCGGGAATCAAATGATGGTCGATTTGCCCAAACCGATATTTTCCTTGTTCAGTCCGCGATAATCCTCGCCGTCTGCGATATGGGTCGCAACGAAGTGGCCCACGTCATCCGTCCCGTATTTGGACTTCGGGTCCAGGTCGGGGGTAACGATCCCTTCCCTGAGCGACCGGTCCACGGCCTTGGATACAGCATCGGCTTCTTCCCTGAGCCCGAAATGTTCCAGCAGCATGGCGGCCGAAAGGATGCTGGCAAGGGGGTTGGCGATATTTTTGCCCGTAGCCTGCGGATACGAACCGTGGATTGGTTCGAACATCGAATAGCGTTCGCCCACGGAGGCCGAGGGAAGCAGTCCGATCGACCCGCCGATGACGCTCCCTTCATCGGAAAGGATGTCCCCGAACATGTTTTCCGTAAGGATGACATCGAACTGCCCCGGGTTCAGGATCAGTTGCATGGCAGCGTTATCCACAAACAGGGTATTTAAGGCCACCTCCGGGTAGCTTTCCGCAATTTTGGTAACCACCCTGCGCCACAGGCGCGAAGATTCGAGGACATTGGCCTTGTCTACCAAAGTGAGTTTCTTCCTGCGGTTTTTGGCCGCTTTGAAGGCCAGGTGGGCTATCCGGCTGATTTCATCCTCCGTATAGAGGCAGAGGTCCGAGGCCGAGGTGCCATCCGGGCTCAGGGTTTTCTCCCCGAAGTAAATGCCCCCGGTAAGTTCCCGGTAGATGACAAAGTCGGTATGCTCAACGATCTCCCGGCGAAGGGGAGAGTTCCCGATGAGGGTAGGGAAGACCTTTACCGGCCTGATGTTGCTGAAGAGCCCCAGTTCTTTCCTCAGTTTTAACAACCCCTGTTCAGGGCGGACCTTGGAGTCCGGGTTATTGTCAAACTTCGGGTCCCCGATGGCCCCGAACAGTACGGCGTCAGAGCGTTTGCAAAGGGCCAGGGTGTCTTCGGGGAGCGGGTCCCCGGTTTCCGCTATGGCCACAGCCCCAACGGAGGCACTGGCAAAAATAAATTCGTGCCCGAAAGTCTCCTCTACGGCCT
Source organism: Robiginitalea marina (assembly GCF_024006985.1). GTDB lineage: Bacteria > Bacteroidota > Bacteroidia > Flavobacteriales > Flavobacteriaceae > Robiginitalea > Robiginitalea marina. The sequence goes on along the minus strand of NZ_JAMXIB010000001.1, from coordinate 550,619 downwards.
GCAGGCAGGAAACCGCCTGGGCTGTGACTTCGGGTCCTATCCCGTCACCCGGGAGCAAAGCAATTTTAAGTTTCATCAGGCGATGCTTTCGATGTTGATGGCCGAGGCTTCCACAATCTGGTGGATGTCCTGGTCAAGGATTTCTTTTTTGCAGTCGGCAAATTTCAGGAATTGTTCGTACACGGCGTCCAGCTGTACCTTGGTCAGCTCATAGCCTACTTTTTTGGCCCGGTAAGCCAGTGCGGCCCTGCCGCTTCGTGCCGTAAGGACGATGGAGGATTCGGTGACCCCCACTTCTGCCGGGTCGATGATTTCGTAGGTCTCGCGGTTTTTGATGACCCCGTCCTGGTGGATCCCCGAGCTGTGCGCAAAGGCATTGGAACCCACAATAGCCTTGTTGGGCTGCACGGGCATCCCCATTTTCTGGGAGACCATCTGGCTGGTACTGTAGAGCAATTTGCTGTTAATGCCTGTATCCAGGTTCAGGTACGGATGCTGGCGGAGGATCATCACCACTTCCTCCAGGGAGGTATTCCCCGCCCTTTCGCCTATCCCGTTGATGGTGCATTCGATCTGCCGGGCCCCGTTGATTACCCCGGCAATGGAGTTCGCCGTGGCCAGCCCCAGGTCGTTGTGGCAATGGCAGGAAAGGATGGCCTTCTCAATCCCCCTGACATTCTCCTTCAGGTATTTCATTTTGGCGCCGTATTCCTCCGGCAGGCAATACCCCGTGGTATCGGGGATATTCAGGACGGTGGCCCCGGCTTTGATCACAGCCTCGCAGACCCGGGCCAGGTATTCGTTGTCGGTTCGTCCGGCGTCCTCCGCGTAAAATTCCACATCCTCCACAAAGCGCTTTGCGTATTTCACCGCAGCCACAGCCCGCTCCAGTATTTCTTCCCGGGTGGCTTTGAATTTGTGCTGGATATGGGAATCGGAGGTGCCGATCCCCGTGTGAATCCTGGGCCGCTTAGCGTGTTTCAACGCTTCGGCGGCCACCTCGATGTCTTTCTGCACCGAGCGGGTCAGGCCACAGACCGTGGCATTGACCACGATTTTCGCAATTTCCGAGACCGACTGGAAATCTCCCGGGCTTGAAATGGGAAAGCCAGCCTCTATCACGTCCACCCCCAACTGGTCAAGGCGCTCGGCGATAACCAGTTTCTGGGCGGTGTCGAGCTTGCAGCCTGGCACCTGTTCCCCGTCCCTCAGGGTTGTATCAAAAATCTGAACTTTCTCCTTGCTCATTGTAGAATTGCGTACTTTTAAACCTTGTACGAAGGTAACCTGACCTTTGGGATAGGAAGGGGTCGGTCGGGGCCATTTACAACGTTAACCCGCGGGAACCTTTATTTAAATGGTTGTAAATCAACAATATAAATTGTATTTTTTACGATGACAAGTGCCCAGAAAGACACTTTGTTTGTTTTGGTTAAATCGCTTTCCAAATCGGAGAAAAGGCAGTTTAAACTCTATGTGGGGCGTCTTGGGGTCAATACCGATGCCAAGTTCCTGGCCCTGTTCAACTTGCTGGACAAGCTGAGGGCCTATGATGAAGAAGCCATCCTGGCCAGTGGGATTGTGAAGAAATCGCAGCTTTCCAACCTCAAGGCCCATTTGTACAAGCAGATCCTGATCAGCCTGCGCCTGAACCCCGTGAACCAGAACATAAGGGTACAACTCCGGGAACAGCTCGACTTCGCCACTATCCTGTACCAGAAGGGGCTCTACCGGCAGAGCCTAAAAATCCTTGACAAGGTAAAAGCCACTGCCATTGCCAACGAGGAAAAGAACATTGCCTATGAAATCGTGGAGCTTGAGAAGATTATTGAGTCGCAGTACATCACCAGGAGCCTGCCCGACCGGGCAGGGGAGTTGTCCGATCAGTCGCGTTGGCTGTCGGAACTGAATGCCACTGCGAGCAAGCTCTCCAACCTTTCCCTGCAGCTCTATGGGATGATGCTGAAAATGGGCTATGTCCGCAGTGATGCCGACTACCGGAAGGTGACCGATTTTTTTGAAAGCAACCTTCCGCAATACCGGATGGAGGACCTGGGGTTTCGCGAAAAGCTTTGGCTTTACAAAACCTATCTCTGGTACAGTTTCCTGACGCAGGATTTCCTTTCATGCTACAAGTATTCCAGCAAGTGGGTGGATTTGTTTTACGACAACCCCGAAATGATCGACCTGAACCCGGTATTTTTCCTCAAGGGGAACAATTACCTCCTGGAATCCCTTTTTTTTGTCAAATACAGCTCCCAGTTCCGCGCTACCCTGGAAAAGCTGGAGCAGGTGATCGCCCGTGCGGAATTCCCGAAGAACGATAACGTCGCTTCCCTGTCTTTCCTCTACATCAATGCCAACAAGCTCAACCTGCACTTTATGGAGGGGACCTTTGAAAAGGGCCTGTACCTGGTGAAGGTGGTGGAGTACGGCATCGGCAAGCACAGGGACCGGATTGACCAGCACCATGTGATGCTGTTTTATTACAAGATCGCCTGTTTGTACTTTGGCATCGGCGACCACAAGGCCTGCATCCACTACCTCAATAAAATCATCCGCAACAAGACCCTCAAAGTCAGGGAAGACCTGATGTGCTTTGCCCGGGTGCTTTCCCTGGTGGCCCACTACGAGGCCGGGATGGACTACCACCTTGAGGTACAGTTGAAAAGCACCTACAAGTTCCTCCTCAAAATGAATGAACTCCACGCCGTGCAGCGGGAGATGATCAAATTCCTGAGGAAAATGGGCTCCATTTATCCGCAGGACCTCAAAGCGGCTTTCCAGGAGCTTTACGAGCGCCTGAAGCCCTACGAAAACCACCCCTATGAGAAACGGGCCTTCCTCTACCTCGATATCCTTTCGTGGCTGGAGAGCCATTTGCAGGGGAGGCCTGTGGCGGAAATCATCAGGGAAAAAGCCCTGGCGTTGACAAGGTAGACGGGTAGCCTGCAATGGCCATGCAGGTTCGGGGCAAACGTCTTTTTGAAGAAGGAGGGCCAAACCTTCCCGGGGGGATTTTAAGGATGGGGCCTAAGGGTACCCCGTCCATAAACAGGGAGAACATGATACAATTCTTTCGGAGGATTCGCCAAAAACTCCTTGGCGGCAACCGGCCTTACCAGGACAGGAGGGAAGGCAGGGCCAGCAGGTATGCCCTCTACGCCATGGGTGAAATCCTGCTTGTGGTTATCGGGATCCTGATTGCACTCTATATCAACAATATCAATGAATACAGGAAAGAGCGCGAACAGGAACAGGTGCTATTGAAACAATTGCGGTCCGAATTCAACAGCAATTTGCAGCAATTGGATCAAAAGATTGCTTTGAGGAACGAAATGATGGAGGCGGCCAAACAGTTTTTTGAACTGATAGACCATCCCAACCGCAGGGACAAGGATAGCATAGACCTCCTCATCGCAAAGACATTGCCTTATACCACCTTTGACCCCATTGAGAATGACCTGGCGAGTTCCGGGGAATTGATGTTGATCAAAAACATCGAATTAAAACAGTCACTTACGCGCTGGAGTTCCAATATCAGGGATGTAATGGAAGAGGAGGAAATTTGGAAATATTACCGCAATGAACTCTACATGCCCTTTCTGATACAACACTATCAGTTCAGGACCCTCAGGAACAAGGCCTTTAAATCCAACGTCCTGGGGCAATTTTCCATTGACCAGGACAAAGGCACCTTCCTTTATGCGGATGACGATATTGGATCGTCACGTCATAAAGAGGATTTCAATGCCCTTTTGGACCACCCGGACCTGGAAGATCATTTGTCTAGGTGTTACAGCATCAATCAATGGGCAAATATCCAGTCCCTGATCCTGAGGAAACGTATTGTTGAGATCCTCAGCCTGGTCGAAGGCGAAATTAGTTCAGAATAAATACCTCCCCTTTGGTTACAGGCACGCATTCCATAGCGGATCTGCGGGCGGGTCTGCCACGAGCTGCACCGGTTCTTTCCGGACCGGGTGGATGAATTCCAGGCTCCTGGCATGAAGGTGGATGCCCCCGTCGGGGTTGCTTCTGGGAGCCCCGTATTTCAGGTCGCCTTTGATGCTGCAGCCAATCGCGGCCAGCTGGGCGCGGATCTGGTGGTGGCGCCCGGTCTCCAGTTCGATTTCCAGCAGGGAATACCGGTCCAGCTGTTTCAGCAACCGGTAGCGCAGGGAGGCTTTTTTGCGCCCGGGGGCATCGGTCGGGTGGGCGTAGGATTTGTTCTGTTTGGGGTTGCGCTGCATGTAATGGACCAGCCGGCCTTCAGGTTCGGGTGGCGGCTCGTTTACCACGGCCCAGTAGGTCTTGCGGGTTTCCCGTGAGGCAAAGAGGGCATTCATGCGCTCCAGCGCTTTGGAAGTGCGCGCGAAGACAATAAGGCCGGTGGTGGGCCGGTCGAGCCGGTGCACCAAGCCCAGGAATACCTCCCCGGGCTTCCCGTACTTCTTTTTGATATATAGCTTCACGATCCCGCTGAGCGGGATATCGCCGGTCCTGTCGCCCTGTACGATATCCCCGGCCCTTTTGTTGACGGCGATCAGGTGGTTGTCTTCATAGAGCACCTGCAGGTTCTCGGGGGTACTGTGCGCGTCGGGTTTCACGTAAGCAAAGGTCTTGGCGGGGCGGGGTAAACCCGGTTACGGGTTAATACTGTTCCTGGGCGTTGGGGAAGTCACGGCGTTTAACATCGTCCACATACTGCCCGATGGCCTGGCTCATGTCGTCATACAGGTTCATATACCGCCTTAGGAATCGCGGATTGAATTCATGGGTCATCCCCAGCAGGTCGTGGATTACCAGCACCTGCCCGTCGGCATGTACCCCGGCCCCGATCCCGATGGTGGGGATGGTCAGGTTTTTGGAGACCTTTTCGGTGAGGCTGGCCGGGATTTTTTCCAGCACCAAGGCAAAACACCCGAGTTTTTCGAGCATCCGGGCATCTTGCATCAGTTTTTCTGCTTCCTTCTCCTCCCGGGCCCTTACGGTGTAGGTCCCGAACTTGTATATGCTCTGGGGGGTAAGGCCAAGGTGCCCCATCACCGGGATCCCCGCGTTGAGGATACGCTTGACGGATTCCCTGATTTCTTCCCCTCCCTCCAGCTTTACGGCATGGGCCCCGCTTTCCTTCATGATCCGGATCGCCGAGCGCAGGGCCTCCTTCGGGTCGCTCTGGTAACTCCCGAAAGGCAGGTCGACCACCACCAGCGCCCTTTTTACGGCCCGGATCACGCCGCTGGCGTGGTAGATCATCTGGTCTAGGGTTATGGGGAGCGTGGTTTCATGGCCTGCCATGGTGTTGCTGGCCGAATCCCCCACCAGGATGGCATCCACCCCGGCGGCATCCACAATTTTTGCCATGGAATAGTCGTAGGCCGTGAGCATGGATATTTTTTCCCCCTGCTGTTTCATTTCAATGAGGGATTTTACAGTGATGCGCTTGTATTCTTTTTTGGCGGTTGACATGAGGATCGGATTAGCCGGCTAAAGGTACATATTTTGAGGGGGAACGCGCCGTATTTTGAGGCAACTTTCGTCGCTGGTCCGCAGAATTGCCGTATCTTTTTCGGGTCGAAATGCAGTATGCCAATGAAAATACAATCGCTCCTGTTCAGTCTGTTTATCCTCGGTGCAACCCACGCCCAGTCCCCTGAAGAAGGGGAGGTACGGCAAACCATCGACCGGTTTTTTGAAGGGTTTCACGCCCGGGATACGGCGATGATGCGAAGCACCCTGGGCCAGGATGTGCTTTTGCAGACCATTGTCCGGGATGCCTCCGGGTCCCCGATGTTGCGAAATGAATCTATGGAGGATTTTTTGCGGTCCATGGCATCCCTCCCCGACACCCTGAAAATCGAGGAACGCCTCCTGGCCTACCATATCCGGACCGACGCCGACATGGCCCACGCCTGGACCCCGTATGAATTCCGCGTGCAGGGCGAACTGCGGCACTGCGGGGTGAATTCTTTCCAACTGTTTTACGACGGCACGGCCTGGAAAATCATTTACCTGGCCGACACCCGGCGCCGGGAAGGCTGCAGGCCCTGACCCGCTTTAGCAATCGCTGAGGTTCACCCCGACGGCCAGCCCGCCCTGGGAAGTTTCCTTGTATTTGGAGTTCATGTCCCTGGCCGTTTCCCACATGGTTTGCACTACTTTGTCAAAGGGGACTTTCAGCTGGGTGGGGTCCGACTCCAGGGCCAGTTCCGCGGCATTGATGGCCTTGATGGCCCCCATGGAATTCCGCTCGATGCAGGGCACCTGCACCAGCCCGCCGATAGGGTCGCAGGTCAGCCCCAGGTGGTGTTCCATGGCGATTTCCGCCGCGCAAAGCACCTGTTCGGGGGTGCCCCCCATAAGTTCCGTAAGCGCCCCGGCGGCCATGGCCGAAGAAACCCCGATTTCGGCCTGGCATCCCCCCATGGCCGCTGAAATGGTGGCTCCCTTCTTGAAAAGGCTCCCGATTTCCCCGGCCACCAGCAGGAACTTCCGGATGTGTTCAAACCCTGCCTGGTGGTTTTCGATGACCAGGTAGTACATCAGCACGGCCGGCACCACGCCAGCGCTGCCGTTTGTGGGTGAGGTCACGATGCGCCCGAGGGCGGCATTCACCTCATTGACGCTGATGGCGAAACAACTCACCCATTTGAGGATTTGCCGGAATTTAACCTCGGTTTTCCGGATCGATTCGATCCATTGCCCGGGGGTTTCGTACGCCACCGGCCCCCTGAGGTTGTTGTAAATGTCCGGTGCCCTTCGCCTCACCTTCAGGCCCCCGGGGAGCTCGCCTCCCGTGTGGCAGCCGTCGTACATGCTGGCGAGCATGGTGTCCCAGATCCGTTGCAGGCCGCGATCGATTTCCTCAGGGGTGCGGATGGAGCACTCGTTGGCCCAAACCACCTCTGAAACAGGCTTGCCCAGTTCATGGCAATAGGCCAGAAGTTCCTTTCCGGTTTGGATGGGGTAGGGGAAGGTTTGGAAGATAGCGGCTTTTTTGCGCGCCGACACCCTTTCCTTTTTGACTACAAACCCCCCTCCAATGGAGTAGTAGGTTTCCCGAAGCAGCCGGTCTTCCCCGCATTTGGCTTCAAAGGTCAGGGCGTTGGCGTGGAAGGGGAGGAATTTCTTCAGGAATACCAGGTGCTCCGATTCCACAAAGGGGACGGTCACTTCCCCACCCAGGAGCAGGGTCCCCTGGTCGCGGATTCTCGCAATGGTACGGGGGATCTCGTCCACCGGGATCCGCTCCGGATCGGCACCTGACAACCCCATCAGGATGGCCAGGTCGGTGGCATGCCCCTTGCCGGTGAGCGAAAGGGACCCGTAAACCAGTACCCTGATCCCGGTCACCTGCCCGAGGCGGCCGCAGGAAGACAGCTCCCGCAGGAAGCGTTCGGCCGCCCTCCAGGGCCCAAGGGTATGCGAGCTGGAGGGGCCTACCCCGATTTTGAGCATGTCGAAGACACTAATACATTCCATATTCTCTCACCAGGTGTTATCCCGGCTAAAATACAAATCCAAACCCCATTGCCGCAGCAGGCGGAAGGAATATTTTTCGTTCGGTTTTCGCGAAAACCCATCCCCCCGTGTTTCTCCAAAATGACAGTCTGTCAGTTTTGCTTGCTTGGCATGTTGTTTGTCCTTTAAAAGGCGACTGAAAAACCGAAACGCTAATTATAAAGTAAATAGGATGAGCAAAATTATCGGCATAGACCTGGGTACCACCAACTCCTGTGTTTCCGTGATGGAAGGGAATGAGCCCGTGGTAATCCCAAACGCAGAAGGCAAGCGGACGACCCCTTCAGTTATCGCCTTTGTAGAGGGCGGTGAGATCAAAGTGGGAGATCCGGCAAAAAGGCAGGCAGTAACCAACCCCGAAAAAACCATATATTCCATCAAGCGGTTTATGGGGAACAAATATTCCGAATCCAAAAAGGAAGCCGAAAGGGTATCCTATAAAGTAGAAAAGGGCGATAACGATACCCCGAGGGTGTCCATTGATGGCCGCCTGTACACCCCCCAGGAACTTTCGGCCATGATCCTCCAGAAAATGAAGAAGACGGCCGAGGACTACCTGGGGCAGTCGGTTACCCGGGCGGTGATCACCGTACCGGCGTATTTTAACGACTCCCAGCGCCAGGCGACCAAGGAAGCCGGCGAGATTGCCGGGCTCAAGGTCGAGCGGATCATCAATGAGCCCACGGCCGCATCCCTGGCCTACGGCCTGGATAAAAAGCACAAGGATCAGAAGATTGTGGTTTTTGACTTCGGGGGCGGTACCCACGACGTTTCCATCCTCGAACTGGGCGATGGGGTCTTTGAAGTACTGGCCACCGACGGGGATACCCACCTTGGCGGGGATGATGTGGATGAAAAAATTATAGACTGGCTTTCTGACGAATTCAAAAGCGAGGAAGGCATTGACCTGAGGAAGGACCCGATGGCCCTGCAGCGCCTTCGGGAAGCTGCCGAAAAGGCGAAGATCGAGCTTTCCTCCACCTCCCAGACCGAGATCAACCTGCCGTACATTACGGCGACAGCAAGCGGGCCGAAGCACCTGGTGCGGAGCCTCAGCCGTTCCAAATTTGAGCAACTGATCGAGGACCTGGTCAAGCGGACCATTGCCCCTTGCGAGTCAGCGCTGAAATCGGCCGGGCTTTCCAAAAGCGACATCGATGAAATCATTCTGGTTGGGGGGTCTACGCGGATCCCGGCAGTGCAGGAAGCCGTAGAGAAATTCTTTGGCAAAAAACCATCGAAGGGCGTGAACCCCGATGAGGTAGTGGCCATTGGCGCTGCCATTCAGGGCGGGGTGCTCACCGGGGATGTAAAGGATGTCCTCCTGCTCGATGTAACCCCACTTTCCCTGGGTATTGAAACCATGGGCGGGGTGCTGACCAGGCTGATCGAGGCCAATACCACCATCCCCACGAAGAAGTCCCAGATCTTCTCCACGGCTGCCGACAACCAGCCTTCGGTGGAAATCCATGTATTGCAGGGAGAGCGGCCCATGGCTGCAGACAACAAGACCATTGGCAGGTTCCACCTCGACGGAATCCCGCCGGCACCGCGCGGAACGCCCCAGATCGAGGTTACCTTTGATATCGATGCCAACGGGATCATCAAGGTATCGGCCACAGATAAGGCTACCGGCAAGTCGCAGGATATCCGTATCGAAGCTTCTTCGGGGTTGACCGAGGAGGAAATCAAGCGGATGAAATCCGAAGCGGAAGCCAACGCCGAGGCTGACAAGAAGGCCCGGGAGAAAGCTGAAAAGCTCAACGAAGCCGACAGCATGATCTTCCAGACCGAGAAACAGCTCAAGGAATTTGGCGAAAAGCTTTCAGCCGATAAAAAACAGCCGATTGAAACGGCCCTTGAGGAACTGAAGAAGGCCTACGAGAGCAAGGATGCCGAGGTAATCCAACCCGCGCTTGACAAAATCAACGAGGCGTGGAAAGCGGCATCCGAAGAGATGTACAAGGCGCAGGCCCAGGGCGGGGACGCCGGGGCCACTGCCGGACAGGAGGCCTCAGGAGCGGATACCCGGGAGGGTGATAACGTGGAAGACGTTGACTTCGAGGAAGTCAAGTAATCCGTAAACGATACCCCCATGAAGGGCAAAAGGGCAGAGCAATCTGCCCTTTTTTTTGTATTGCGGGCCTTTCCTTTTCTTCGCAGAATGGGCTACCTTTACCCTATGAAGTACCTTGCCCTGACGTTTTTCCTCTTCCTGCAACCCGGCTGCGCCTGGGTTTTGAGCGGGCAACCGGAAGTCTTTACCCGCAGGGATTTCGAACTCAGGGGCCCGGTTAAGGCGAGCACCATTCTAACGGACTACGGGGAAGAACTTTTTGAATTTGACCGAAAGGGCCGGCTGCTCAAATCGGTGACCCGGTATAGCGACACCGACTATGACGTCACCTATTACCGCTATGAAGGGGGAAAGCTGGGCGAACGCCGCGATGAGGTCTACCGCGGGAGCACCTTTGAAAAACAGACTTCCTTCGCCCGGTTTTATGAGCGGGATACCCTCAAGGGGACCCGGGTGATTGAAAAGATACTCTCTTACGACCAGCAGATCCAGGAGCAGGTAACCTATCACTACGGCCGGGATTCCCTCTTGCACCGGATTATCCGGATCCATGAAGAAGGGATTGATGAAACCCTGCTGGAATATGCGCAGGGAGGAAAGGAAGAAACCACCAGTTACTACCTGAACGGGCAGCTTCAGAAGTCCGTCAGGAAGTCTGTCGAGGGGTCAGGGGCGGATGCCCGCACCATAAGCCTGGTCAGGGAATATTTTAAGGGGACCCCCCAGAGGGCGGTGGAACAGACCCGCGATGCGAGCGGAAAGCTGTTGATCGAGACCAGGTTCACCTATGATGCGGCCAGAGAAACCTTCCGAAAGGAGGAATCCTGTGAGTACACGTATAATCCGGAGGGCCTTGTCGGACAGCAATCCACGACCTCCTGGACCCCAACCGGAAAACCCAGGGTGCAGGAAAAGGCATTCCTCTACCAGATGGATGGCCGCGATCCGGGAAACTGGATCAAAAAAATCGTCACCCCCGAAAACACCTACATCACCCGGAAGCTTACCTATTATCCGGAAGAAACAGCCCCCCGGAAAAACTAATTGGATAGCCCTGCTTCCGGCCTGAATCGGGGGAGGGCCAACCTGGAAGGCATCCCTGCCGGGCTATGCCCTGATGTAATCCCTGAGGAGTTCGTGACCCCCTTCATATTCCGTGAGGACCAAATTCCCTGGGAACAGGGTTTCCAGGCGGTCGTATTCGCCGGTGCGATTGTTCTCCAGGAAGGGGTCTGACCTGCCCGCAAAGGCCTCCACCCGGGTTTCCCGCCCCAGGTGGCTGAAATCAGCCGGGGTGAGTTCCCGGGGCACTTTTCCGGCATAAAGGACCAGCCGGGAACACCGGACCTTTTTCAGGGCAACCCACCGGCAGAGCACGGAGACCCCCTGGGAATATCCCATTAGGATCAGGTTTGGAGCGGTGTCAAGGGATTCGCCCAGGGAAAGGACATCGAGGTAATTCAGAAGGTTCGCCATGTGCTCGCGGGTGTGCTCGCGCGTGAGCCAGCTGGCCCCGACATTCCTGTACTCTGCATCCAGGTAATACAAAGACGGCGCCTGGGGGGCAATCACATAGTTTTCCTTCGGGTCCAGGTGGGTGAAGTACCTGAGGAAATAGCGCGAAAGGAAGCCAATGCCGTGAAAAACCACCCATACATTCCGGGTTTGCGGGGTTCGCGCAAAAAGGGTTTCATACGGATGGGTGGCGGGGTAGGTCAGCCATTTTTCACGGGTATTTTCGGGCGGAGTGGATTTCATGGGATGTTGCGGGAATGTTTACCTTTACAAAAATGTACAATGCATGGAGGAATACAAAGAAAAAATACTCCGGGTCTGCAACGGGGTGAGTAAAAATACCCTAATGGAAACCCTGCAGATCGAGTACATTGATGTGGGGGAGAATTTCCTCGTGGCCCGGATGCCTGTAACCCCGAGGGTACACCAGCCCGACGGGGTACTCCACGGGGGGGCTACCGTGGCCCTCGCTGAAAGCGTGGCCAGCGCAGCCTCTTATATTTTTATCGATGCCCAAAATTTTATGGTTCGCGGGATAGAAATTGCCGCCAACCATGTAAGGGGGGTTCGGGAGGGCTTTGTGTACGCAAAGGCTTCCCTGGTCCATAAAGGGCGGACAACCCAGTTATGGGAAATACGTGTAACCAATACAGCGGACGAATTGGTTTCCCTGTGCAAACTGACAACGATTGCCCTCCCCAAAAAATAAGAAATCCGGAAAATTCCTCCAGATTGCTGCGGACCAGCTCAGCGAAGACCTCCCTTTTGTCCTGTACAAAAAACCCGGGGCCTCAAAAGTCATGGCCGTCCTGCAGGACGATCCGGCATTGATCCCTGCCCTGGAAGACAATTCCCCGGGATTCCTTATGGTACCTTTCCACCGCGAGGAGGCCAGGCCTGTCATGCTTCGGGCCGACAGGCAATACCAAACCAGTTTCCAGGGTGTCAGGCTGCACAAGGTGCCTGCCCGGGCCATCCGGAACGCCGTGGCCCGGGAAATCCATCAGGAGTTGGTTGCCCGGGCCGTTACCGCTTTAAAAAATGGGAGCCTCGAAAAAGTGGTCGTGGCCCGCAGGTTTTCGGTGGAGGCCCCGGAAGACCTGCTCTCGGCTTATTTTGAACTCCTCCGCTGGTACCCTGACGCCTTCGGGTACTTCTGGCACCACCCGGAAATTGGCACCTGGATGGGCGCCAGCCCGGAACTCCTGCTCCGTTACGATTCCGGAGTGGCCGAAACCATTGCCTTGGCCGGGACCCGGCCGGCAGACCCGGATGAAGCCCTGCCCCGATGGACCGGAAAGGAACGCCACGAGCAGCAGCTGGTAACAGATTTTATCGTCAGTAAAATGACGGCCCTCGGGATACAACCCCAAACCGGGCAGGTCCGCAATGTACGGGCGGGAAGCCTGTGGCACCTTGGGACTTCCATCCGGGCCGGAACAGGGCTTTCCGGGGCGCTCAGATTACTGGCTGACCTCCACCCTTCCCCGGCGGTATGCGGCCTTCCCAGGGAAGCCGCCTATGACTTTATCCGCAAGAACGAAAATTTCAACAGGGAATACTACTGCGGCTTCCTTGGGGAAGTGGGCCTGGAGCAGGCAGACACCTTTGAATTCTTTGTAAACCTCAGGTGCCTGCAGTTCCGCAATGGCAAGGCCTTTCTCTACGTGGGCGGTGGCATCACCCCCGACTCAGACCCCGAAGCGGAATGGGAGGAAACGCAGCAAAAGAGCACCACCATGTTATCTATGCTGAAGAATTCCGGTTGACGGATTAGGGAGTGATCCCCCGGCTTCATACTTTTGTAGTCGCAATGAACTATTCCACAATCCCCCTGGCGCATACCCTGGTTTTTTTGTGCAGGTCTTTCGGCATCCGGCAGGTGGTGATCTCGCCCGGTTCGCGAAATGCGCCCCTGATCCTTGGATTTACCTCCGACCCTTTTTTTGAGTGCTTTAGCATCGTGGATGAACGCAGCGCCGGGTTTTTCGCCCTGGGCCTCAGCCAGCAGAGCGGGGAGCCCACCGCCCTGGTCTGCACCTCCGGCAGTGCCCTGCTCAATTATTATCCGGCCGTGGCTGAGGCCTATTACAGCCGGGTCCCTTTGGTAGTCCTTTCGGCAGACCGCCCCCCGTACAAGGTCGACATCGGCGACGGGCAGACCATTCGCCAGGAAGGGGTATTCGAAAAGCATATCGGGTTCCAGGCCAACCTGCTACAGGATGTTTCCCATGCCGTGGACTCCTATCGCTGGAAGGAAGGCGAGAGGCCTGAGGAGGCTGAAGGGCTCCTGGCATTGCAGGCTGAGAGGCAGGCCCTAAATGAACGGGAGATCAGCCGGGGCCTCCACCTCGCCCGCCGCGACCGGTTGCCCGTGCACTTCAACGCCCCCTTTGAAGAACCGTTATACGGGACTTCCGACACCCCGGTAGTGGCCCCGGTAGTCCACCGGGAGGAAACCCTGCCGGAATCAGAACCGGATTGGGAAGCCCTGGGGAAAAAGTGGCGGTCTTACCGCAGGAAAATCGTCCTTATCGGGGCGCTCCCGCCCGGGGGCGTGGGCGAAGAGGCGCTGGCTTTCCTTGCAGGGGATCCTTCGGTGGTGGTCTTTACCGAAACCACCTCCAATGTTCACCACCCTTCTTTTTTTCCAAGCATCGATACCATCCTCGCCCCGCTGGAGCGTTCTGAAAGCAGGGCTGACTTTTTTGAAGCCCTGCGTCCCGATCTGTTGCTGACTATTGGGGGGATGGTCGTTTCCAAGAAAATCAAGCAGTTCCTGCGCAGCTTCCCGCCTTTGGAGCACTGGCATGCAGACCCGTACCAGGCTTTTGACACCTTTTACGTCCTCACGGACCACTTCGGCATCGGGGCTGACCGCTTCCTGAAGGCCCTGGGGTCCGGGGTGCAGCCGGGGAGCAGTTCGTACCGCAAGCCCTGGGAGGCCTTCAGGGAGGCCTGCAGGAAGCAGCGGCAGGCCTACCTGAACCAGATTCCCTTCTCCGATATGGTGGCTTTCCAGGATATCCTGGCCAGGATTCCCCAGGGGGCACAGGTGCAACTGGCCAACAGTTCCACGGTCCGGTATGCCCAGCTCTTTGACATGCACCCCACCAACCCGGTTTTCTGCAACCGGGGGACCAGCGGCATCGAGGGGAGCACCTCCACGGCCGTTGGCGCCTCCGTGGGGTCTGGAAACCAGGTGGTCCTCCTCAGCGGGGACCTGAGTTTCCTCTATGATCGGAATGGCCTGTGGAATTCCTATCTTCGAGCCGATTTTCGCGTTATCGTGATCAATAACCAGGGAGGGGGCATTTTCCGCATCCTGCCCGGGAAGGAAGACAGTGCCGCCTTTGAAACCTATTTTGAAACCGTGCAGGACAGCCCTTTGGCTCCGGTGTGCGAGAGCCACGGCCTGGAGTATCGCTGCGCGGCCTCCAGGGAGGATTTGCAGAAGGCCCTGGAGGATTTTTTTTCACCCTCTGCAAAGCCCAGGCTCCTTGAGGTCAAAACTCCGAGGAAACTCAATGACCGGGTTTTGCTGGGCTACTTTGATTTTTTAACTTCGGCTATACCAGAATCACTTTAAAACCCCCAGAACCATGAGCAAAAGCAAAGAAGAACTACTCGAGAACTACGCGGAGCACATCCGCGAAAAGTTTAAAGAAACCCCCGACATGGAATTCCTTGACCTGGTAACCGTGGGCCTGGGACCGGCCATTTACAACAGGGATTCATCCCTGGTCTCCGGGACGGATGAATCTGAACTGGAAACGGTCAGGAAGAATTTCCTGGTCAAAAAACTGGGCCTTCCCGACGGGCCGCACCTGATGCACGCCATCAAGGAAGTGATGCGCGAGTACGGGGCTTCAGAGCGGAATAAGTACCGCGCGGTGGTGTATTACATCCTGGCGCGCCGGTTCAAGAAGGAGAATGTCTACCGCTAGGGGCCTCCCGCGGGTGGTATTTTCCCGGGCGGGGTATGCGCTAAAAAAGGAATCATGATTGCATTGGGAAAATACAATACCCTGATTATTGACAGGGACACCCGGGTAGGCCTCTTTCTTGCCGATCCGGAAGGGGAGGAAATCCTGCTGCCGGTAAAGTACCGGCCCGAAACTTTTGAAATAGGGGACGCCCTGGAGGTTTTCTGCTATCTCGACCACGAGGAGAGGCCGGTAGCGACTACCCTGACCCCGGGTATTACCCGGGATTCCTTTGCCGCCCTCAGGGTTGCAGAGGTCAATGATTATGGGGCCTTTCTGGAATGGGGCCTGGAGAAGCACCTTCTGGTGCCTTTCCGCGAGCAAGCCACCCCCCTGAGAAAAGGACAGACCTGCGTGGTGTATTGCTACCTCGACCCGAAGTCTTCCCGCCTGGTGGCCTCCACCCGCCTCGATCGGTTCCTCGACAACCGCGATGTGCGACTCGAGCCGCTGCAGGAGGTGGCCATCCTGGTCTACCGGGAAACCAACCTTGGGTACGAGGTGGTGGTCAATAACCGGCACAAAGGGCTGGTATACCGCGACCAGGTTTTCCGGGACCTGCAAATCGGCGATAGCCTGATGGGCTACGTGCAGAAGATACGGGAAGACCAGAAGCTCGACATCAGCCTCGAACCCATGGGCCACCGGAAGCTGGAACCCGCTGCAGCCCGCATCTATGAAGAACTGAAGCGGGCGGGGGGGAAGCTTCCCTTTCATGACGGCTCTTCCCCGGAAGACATCCAGGCGCGCTTTAAGATGAGTAAAAAATTGTTCAAGAAGGGGATCGGGATCCTGTACCGCGAGAGGCGAATCGAACTCGGGCCCGATGGAATCTCCCTTCGGAAAACGCACTGAGGCAGTACTTCCCGGCCAGGTTGCGCGAACCCGAGCTTTTAGTTTGCTGGATCGTAGCAATTTACTTACATTTAGGGCAGCAAAACGTAAAGCTTCCCAAACATGCCTTTTATCGAAGAAAGCGACCTGCTGGAACTGCATAAGGACATCGACAAGGCTCAGATTATCAATGAGCGCCTGCTCGACCAGATCAAGGTGAAAAACCGCGAATTGAAACGCAGCCGGATTCAGCGGAACCTTTTCGCTGCCATTACCGTACTTTTTCTGATTGGGGCCCTGGCCATTACCTCCTTTACCATTGGGTTGACCTCGAACCCCAACCAGGCGCAAACCCTCCCGAACATGGCCTGGGTTTCTGACAGCCTCGATATGGTCAACAAACGACTGGCCACCCTGCGGAAACAAAACGAAGAGTTGAGCCTGGTGAAGGAATTCTACCTTGCCAAGGAATTTATTGAAAAGGAAAAAATCTATTCCGTACAGGTGAAAGCCTTTATCGACAAGAATTTTAACCTGGCACCCCAGGCGCTGACCAATACGATCCTGGTGAAGAACAATCCCTTCTACGCGTATTCGCTTGGGAATTTCGAAACCCTCGAGGAAGCCAGGAAATTCCGCGAAGAGCTTGTCAATATGGGATTCACCGATGCGTTTGTGGCGTCGTACCAGGACGGCAAACGCATTGCGATAGAAGATCCGAATTAGCTTGGAGCTTTTTAAGACCTGGGTGAGGGCAGCCCGCCTTCGTACCCTGCCCCTTTCCATTGCCGGGATCCTTGCAGGGTCCGCCCTGGCCACCGGCCTTGGCTATTGGGATCCTGCGCTTTTCTTCCTGCAACTCGCCACCACCATCGCCTACCAGGTGACATCAAATTTTGCCAATGACTACGGCGACGGCATCCGGGGAACCGATAACGAACGCCGTGTCGGCCCTCAGCGCACCCTGCAAAGCGGTGCCCTGAGCGCAAAAGCCCTGCGCAGGGGCATCGCCCTGGCCGCGGCCGTAAGTGCCCTGCTTACCCTGGCGACCTTATGGCGGGCTTTTGGCCCGGGATCCTTCGGATATTTTGCCTTATTCCTGTTGCTAGGCGCCCTGGCCATCTGGGCAGCGATCAAATACACGGTCGGACCCGATGCCTATGGGTACCGGGGGCTCGGGGACCTTTTTGTTTTCCTTTTCTTCGGCCTGCTGAGCGTGCAGGGGAGCCAGTTCCTGTTCACCCGGCACCTCCTGGCGGAAGGCTGGTTGCCCGCCATCGCCATAGGTGCCCTGAGCGCGGCAGTGCTCAACCTGAACAACCTGCGCGACTGGGAATCGGACCGGGAGTCGGGCAAAAACACCCTGGTGGTCCAATGGGGTTATCGCAATGGGGTCCGGTACCATGTTTTTCTGTGTGTTTTCGCCTTAGTTGCTCTCGTGGCCTATTTGGCCACCCAGGCAGAACCCTGGCCCCAGGCCACCTGCCTGCTGCCATTTCTCATCGTAGGCCGGCATCTGGCTACCGTCCGGCGGGTCGCCCGGCCTGCGGACCTTGACCCGGAGTTGAAAAAGATCGCCCTGAGCACCTTTATGGTAGGCCTTCTCCTGTTCCTTTCCAATCATTATTTTTTGTAATTTTGAGAGGAATAACCCACTAAACCCCTGCCGTTTTGGAAGAACCGATTAAAATCCTGATCGTCGAAGACAATGTTATCATTGCCGACGATATGCAATCCATGCTGGAGGAAATTGGCTATGAGATTGTGGACAATGTGATTGTATATGAGCAGGCCGTGGAGGTCTTGAAAAACCACCAGGTCGATCTGGTACTGATCGATATCATCCTGGCCTCTGACAAAACGGGCATCGACCTGGGGAAGCATATCCGCGAACATTACGACATCCCCTTTATCTTCGTCACCTCAAACTCAGACCGGGCCACGGTGGAGAATGCCAAAACCGTGCAGCCCAACGGGTATTTGGT
Organism: Robiginitalea marina; assembly: GCF_024006985.1. Classification (GTDB taxonomy): domain Bacteria; phylum Bacteroidota; class Bacteroidia; order Flavobacteriales; family Flavobacteriaceae; genus Robiginitalea; species Robiginitalea marina. The sequence goes on along the minus strand of NZ_JAMXIB010000001.1, from coordinate 532,698 downwards.
AAAGCCTTTTGAACAGCAGGACCTTTACACCTCTATTGAAATTGCACTTTCGAATTTCGAGCAGAGCAGGAAAAAGCGACTTTCCTTCCAGGAAGGGGAAGAAGAAGCCGCCGAGGGCTTTTCCTCGAATTCAGTGTTAAAGGATTCCATTTTTGTCAAAAAGCAACACCTGTACTACCGGATTTATTTTGACGACATCCGGTTCATCAAAGCCGATAATGTATACCTGGAGGTAAACACGGCCGACAAGAAATTCCTGGTGCGATCCCCGCTGAAGGACTACCTGGAGAAATTGCCCCAGAACAAATTTTACCGGGCCCACAAGTCTTATATCGTAAATGTTGACCATATCGATGCCATCAATACCCGGGATATTTTGGTAAACAATACCCTTATCCCGATTTCCAAGGATTTCAAGGAGTTCATCATCTCCGCCATGAATTCCTGACCCCGTTTTTGCGGGCAGCCCCGGAATAATCGCTTCTTCACCACAAAAAAGCAGGGTTTGGCAACAATTAGTTGAGCAAACCCGGGTGCGTTGCTATATTCGTCAATGAATTAACGGATTAGTTTTTTCATTTTCATATAGTGTTCTCGTAAAAGAGTCCTGCCCCGGCAGGGCTCTTTTTGGTTTAGGGCGGGGCAGGGGCCCTCCGGAAAATCCGATGAAATGCACTTTCAGGGCTGAAAGTCCCGGTTTACCACAACTTTTGGACCCTTCACAACAAATTGTAGGGGGCCTCGGGTCCAAGTGTTATTTTTGAAGTGTTTTAAAGTTAAGATCCCAAATCTTGCTATTTGACGAAAGGCTGTGTATTAAAAATACATGGCCTTTTTTAATGCGTATTTTGGCGGTCTGAAGGGTAGGGCGCCAACCTGGGAAGGGGCAACAAATACTTGGCTTTATCGTTAGATAAAAGTAAGTTTGACAGTGTCGTGCAGCCCCACCCGGAATGAATTGGGAAGCCCCATGGCTGGTTTTATGAAAAAGGTAATTTTTATAGTCATTTTTTCTGTAATTCTGGGCTTTTCCCAAACAGCCACCGGACAGGAATCCGACTCCCCCGGCCAACCTGCCCTGGATGCCTACACCAGCCAGGATACCCCTGAGGAAAAACTGCTTTTCTTTTTAGAAATCCCCTCGCGCTATCGCGACCACTCGATCTATCAGTGGATGGACCGGGTAAACGCCGACCTGCAAGATGCCGTCACAAATGGCGACTCCTCAGCCGTACAGGTGTATTCCATTATCAGGGCCCATCTGTATTACGATCTGGGGGATTACCGCAAAAGTGCCTCCCAGGCCCAGGAACTCTACCTGGATTTGGACCGATCCGACCCGGAGTACCCGAAATTATTGCTGGAGCTGATCGATAAAAACTACGGCCAGATGCGGCAATACGAAAAGCAAATTGAAGTAAGGAAGCGAAAGCGGGAGCTGGGCTTTTCGGAAAATATCACCTTCTACGATATCTACGCCAACCTTGGCCTGCATCGCAAGGCCATGGAAACCTATATCCTGGAAGTTAAAAAAAACCTGGACCCCTCCGATTTTTACCAGCTTGCAGATTACAACAACCACATCGGGCAATTCCTCCTTATGGATCGCTCAGGGGCTACGGCCATGTCTTATTTCAAAAAGGCCCAGGGCTATATAGTGGTGTATCTGAACGACATCAACCTGGTAAAGACCGAGCGGGAAATCCATCGGGCAAATATCCTCAAAGGCGCCATTGAGGGAAACATCGGGAAAGCCCATATCCTGGGAGCCCAGTACCGCGAGGCCCTGCCCTACCTGGAAAGCAGCCTGGGCTTGCTGCGACTCCCGGGAACCGACATGCACCGGGAGGAGATTGCCGAAAATACCCTGGCCCTGGCTGAGGCCTATATGGAACTCGGCAACATGCGAAAATCCCGGGAATACCTCGATCGCGACCTGGAGACCGACCGCCCGGACCTGGTTTCCAGGCAATACCGGCTGATGGCGGAATTTTTTGGGGCCCAAAAGGACTTTCGCAACGAAACCCTTTACCTGAGGCGTTTCCTCCGCCTGCAGGACTCCATTGGAAAGCTGGAGCAGGACAATGAGAAGGAGCGTTTGGCATCAATCGTTTCCAACGAGGAACTCGAAAGCATGAAGCTTAAAAGCAACCAGCAGGAACTGGAACTGGAACGGGGCCGCGCTGAAATGGAAGCCCAGGACATGCGGATCAACCTGGTCTTCATCTCCCTGGTGTTTACCTTGCTGGGGTTTGCCGGGTTGGTATATGCCTATTTGAAAAGCATCAAAAACCAACGCCTGATCGCCGAGCAGAAACGCATTATCGAGAATTCCCTGGTTGAGAAAGACTCCCTGTTGAAGGAAATCCACCACCGGGTGAAAAACAACCTGCAGATGGTTTCGAGCCTGTTGAGCCTGCAGACCAAGAATACCCGGAGCAAGGCAGCCATAGAGGCCCTGGAAGAGGGCAAGACCCGGGTGAAGGCCATGGCGCTGATCCATCAGAAACTCTACCAGAATGACGACCTTTCGGTTATCGAGATGCAGGGCTATATCGAAAGCCTGATCAACAGCATACAGTCTGTATTCCGCAAGGGCGGGCACCAGATCAATATTTCCATCGATGCCGAAGGGGTCGAACTCGATATTGACCGGGCGATCCCCATCGGGCTGATCCTCAATGAGCTGGTTTCAAATTCTTTTAAATACGCCTTTCCGGAAGAGGGGATGGAAGGAAACATCTATATCCACATCCGAAAGAATGGGGAGGGCGGCTTTTTTGAGTATTCCGACAACGGGGTGGGCCTGCCTCCCGACTCCGACGACCGGGAACAGGGCTCTATGGGCATCCGGCTCATCAAAAGGCTGGTCAACCAACTGCAGTCGAACCTGAATATCGACAAAACGGAGGAAGGGGTTCGTTTTTGGTTCCATTTTAAATAACTTTGGGGAAAACACCTTTCCCATGAAAATTACATTCCTGGGCCATGCAGCCCTGCTGATCGAAACCAGCGGACACCGCCTTGTGGTGGACCCCTTCATCACCGGGAATGAGCTGGCCGCGGGCAAGGTCAGCCTCGACGACCTTCGCCCTGACACCATCCTGCTCACCCACGCCCACCAGGACCATACCCTGGACGTGGAGGCCCTGGCCGGGAACCACGGGGCGCAAATCATCAGCAATTACGAAATTGTTTCCCATTACCAGAACAAAGGGTTACAGGGGCACCCAATGAACCATGGGGGGGAACGGGAATTCAGCTTTGGCTGGCTGAAATATGTGAATGCGGTACATACCTCTTCCTTTGCCGATGGCACCTACGGGGGGCAACCCGGGGGGTTCCTGTTAAAAAGCGGGGGAAAGACCTTGTATATAGCCGGCGACACCGCCCTGACCATGGATATGAAACTGATCCCGCTCTACGGGAGGCCCGACCTGGCCATACTGCCCATAGGGGACAATTTTACCATGGGGGTGGCCGATGCCGTAAGGGCTGCCGAATTCGTCGAATGCGACCGGGTGATGGGGGTGCACTACAATACGTTTGGCTACATCACCATTGATACAGACCAGGCCCGAAAGGCTTTTTCGGCGGCCGGTAAGACCCTGCTGCTGCCCGGGATCGGGGAAGCCCTGGAAGTCTGATCAGACCACCCGGCTCCGGAGGACCACCCGGTGGAGCAGTTTTGGAAAAAACCTTTTGAGGAAGACCCCTGAGGTTTCCCTCCCGCCAATACAGACCTCCCATTTCCCTTTTTCCAGGGCCCTGACCATTTTCCTGGCGAAAAGGTCCGGGGCCATGCCGCGTTGCGTTGCCCGGTCCTGTCGTCGCTGGGTGGAGCCGTCCCCCACAAGGGCATTGCGGGCGATATCGGTGCGCACAAACCCCGGGCATACCAGGGTTACCTGTACCCCGTCTTTTTGGTGTTCCATCCGCAGCACGTCGAAGAACCCGTGCAGGGCGTGCTTGGCGCCGCAGTATCCCGAGCGGTAGGGAGACCCGAATTTGCCCATCAGGCTTGTCACCACTGCGAAATGCCCATGACCGCGGGCGATGAAGTGGGGTAACAGGGCATTGCTCAGGGCTACCGTACCCAGGTAGTTCACCCGCATGAGTTTTTCATAGACCGAAAGCCCGGTTTCTGCAATTAGTGAGCGCTGGCTGATGCCCGCATTGTTGATCAGGATATCGATGTGACCGAAAAGCGCGAGGGCCTCCTCCACCTTTGGGGCGAGCACTTCCGGTTGCCCGAGGTCCAGGGGTAGGACGGCCGCCCGGTCGGGGTGGGCGAGGAGCTCCCTGACCTCCTGCAGGCGCTTCCCATCCCGTGAAGAGAGGATGAGCCGGGACCGCCTTTGGCTGAGGAGGCGGGCCAGGGCCGCACCAATACCGGAGGAGGCCCCCGTGATCCAGATTACTTTGTTGTCCAGAGACATTATTTGGCGTTTTTACGACTAAAAATATACGTAAATTTGAAAGCCCCCTATGAAAGCTGCTTTTAAAAAATACACCCTGAATTTCCTCCGTCCGGGGGGCACTTCCCGGGGTGTCCTTACCCGGAAAGACACCTACTTTATCTGCCTATGTGACGGGGACCACCTGGGGATCGGGGAAACCGGCCTCTTCCCGGGGCTCAGCGCCGATGACCGGCCCGATTACGAATCGCGGCTCCAGTGGGCCTGCGATCAGTTACAGATGGGTCGTGAGGGGCTGCCGGAAGCCCTTCGGGAATACCCCAGTATCGTTTTCGGTCTGGAACAGGCACAACTTTCCCTTCGCAGCCCTTCGCCGTTTGAACTCTTTCCTTCCGGATTTCTGAAGGGGGAGCCCATCCCCATCAACGGCCTGATCTGGATGGGCGACCTCCCGGCCATGAGGCAACAGGTTCGCGAGAAAATCGAGGCAGGGTTTCGCTGCCTCAAATTTAAGGTAGGGGCGATAGACTTCGAAGCGGAACTCGGCCTGCTCAAAGAAGTCAGGAAGGCGTTCGGGCCGGGGGACCTGGAAATCCGCGTTGATGCGAACGGGGCCTTTGCCCCGGGGGAAGCCCCGGACAAGCTGGGGCGGCTGGCCGCGCTCCACTTGCATTCCATAGAGCAGCCCATTGCCCCTGGCAACCGGGAAGCCATGGCCGACCTTTGTGCCCGCACCCCTTTGCCCATTGCCCTGGACGAGGAGTTGATCGGCTGCTTCGACCCATCGGAAAAGCGCCGGATGCTGGAAGCCGTTAGGCCCCAGTACATTATTTTGAAGCCCAGCCTGGCAGGGGGCTTTGCAGGGTCGCGGGAATGGATAGAGGCCGCGGGGTCCCTGGGGATTGGCTGGTGGGTCACCAGTGCGCTGGAAAGCAATATAGGCCTGAATGCCATTGCCCAGTGGACAGCAACCCTGGGGGTGGCCATGCCCCAGGGACTGGGTACGGGTTCCCTTTTTTCGAATAACTTTGCCTCACCTCTTGAAGTGGCCGGGGGAAAGCTCTGGTACCGGAATGACCAGCCCTGGGAGGCCAACATAAATGACAAACTATGTACATAGAACAAGGATATCGCGGGGACCTGGGCCTTTGGAAATACCTCTTCCTCCCCCTGGGCTTTATTGGCCTGATGGCGTTTAACTACGTGGCCACCCTGAATTCCCCGGTAAGCCTGGAGGAAATGATGGCCCAGATGATCGAGCAACTGGGGACCAATACCGTGCTGGTCATCCTGCTGGCCCCCCTGGCCCTCGGCCTGGGTGTGGTCCTGGGATGGACCAAACTGGTCCACCCCCAATCGATCCGGTCCCTGACCACCTCCCGTCCCAGGGTCGACTGGAACCGGGTCTTCTTTGCCTTCGGCCTCTGGTCGCTTATCGTGGTGGGCCTTACCCTGGCGGACTACCTGCTTTCCCCCGGGGACTATGTCCTGAATTTCCGGTGGGAGGCTTTCTGGAAGCTGGCGGTAATCGCCATCCTGCTCATCCCCCTGCAGACCAGTTTTGAGGAATACCTCTTCAGGGGGCATATGATGCAGGGGCTTGGGATCATGGCGGGGAACCGCTGGGTCCCCCTCCTTGTGACTTCCCTGGTCTTCGGACTCATGCACCTGGGCAACCCGGAAGTGGAAAAAATGGGATATCAAATCATGGTCTTCTATATCGGCACCGGGCTCTTCCTGGGGATCATTACCCTGATGGATGAAGGGCTGGAACTCGCCCTGGGCTTCCATGCGGCGAATAACCTGGTCACTGCCCTGCTGGTCACCGCCGACTGGACCGCCTTCCAGACAGACTCTGTCCTCAAGGACGTCTCCCAGCCGGGGCTGGGGTGGGATGCCCTGCTCCCGGTCTTTGTGGTTTTCCCCCTGTTGTTGTACTTCTTTGGGAAAAAATACGGCTGGACCCGCTGGAAAGAACGTCTAACAGGCCGTGTCCTGAGCAGGGAGGAAGCAATGGCCGCCTTAAAACCGGAAACGACATGAAAGAACATATGAACCCGGCATTTACGCTGGACGGTTTACCCATAGCCTACGAAGACCTGAGTGAAGTCGCCTACAGCCTGATCAAGGAGGGGGAGCCCTACGAACGCGAAATCGGCGATTTCCTGATGGATTGGATCTCGGCCAGCCCGGATATCCTGCAACAGACCTCCGGATCCACCGGCCCGCCCAAACCCCTCGCCATTTCCAAGGCGGCTATGGTGGAAAGCGCCCGGCTTACGGGGGAATCCCTGGGCCTGAAAGAATATACCCGCGCCCTGTTATGCCTGCCTGCGAAGACCATTGCCGGGAAAATGATGCTGGTGCGGGCCATGGCGCTCGGGTGGAAGCTTCACCTGACTGCCCCAAGCGCGAAGCCACTGGATGGCTTTGACCTTCCAGTGGATTTTGTGTCCCTGGTCCCCCTGCAGCTATTCCATTCCCTGGAACACCTGGGGGGGATATCGAAAATCCTGGTGGGGGGGGCGCCCCTTTCCCGGGAGTTGCTGTCGCTCCTACCCTCGGACGGGCCGCAGGTCTACGAAAGTTATGGAATGACCGAAACTGCCAGCCATATTGCCCTGAGGCGGCTCGCACCGGTACCCCTCTCAGAATCCCCGGAAAGCATACTGCCCCCTTTCAAGGCCCTTCCGGGAATCACCCTGGAGGTGGACGGCCGGGGCTGCCTCGTGGTACACGCGCCGTACCTCCCCACTTCCCCCGTGGTGACCAACGACCTGGTACTCCTGGAATCGGAAAATCAGTTCCGATGGCTGGGGCGGGTCGACAATGCGGTAAATTCCGGAGGCGTAAAACTGATCCCTGAACAGTTGGAGGCCCGCATTGCCCCCTTGATCCCCGGCAGGTTTATCCTGGGGGGGTTGCCGGATGCGGCCCTGGGGGAAAAGCTGGTCCTGGTGCTGGAAGGGAACCCCGATAGTGAGAGCCTGCTCGGGCGCATCAGGGAATCGGGTATCCCCGGTCCCCATGAAATGCCCAGGGAGGTTTTCAGCCTGTCCGAATTTGCGGAAACAGCCAGCGGGAAACTCGACCGCCCGGTCATCCTGAACCAACTTCAAAATCACTGATATGCCTATCCGACACCTTCTGCCGGCTTTCCTCGTTATTTGTTTTGGCCTTGCGGGCCGGGCTCAGCACGTCCTCCCCGAGGCCGAACGGGCCCGTGTGGTCGACGAGATGTTAAAGGAACGCCTCGACTCCCTGCTGCCTGTACTGATGGACCGGACCGGGATCGATATGTGGGTACTGATCTCCAGGGAGTACAATGAGGACCCCGTGCTTAAAACTTTTCTGCCGGCTACCTGGCTCAATGCGCGGCGCCGGACCATGTTGCTTTTTTACCGGGAAGCCACTTCCGGCCGGATGGACAAGCTGGCCGTGGCCCGTTACAATATAGGGGAAAGTATTGTTTCAGCCTGGGATAAGGAAGCGCAACCCGACCAGTGGCAACGCCTGGTCGACCTTATAGCTGAAAGGGACCCCAAACGAATCGGGTTGAATTTTTCCCGGGACCACAACATCGCCGATGGCCTCGACAAAACCGATTATGAGGCCCTGATGTCGTACCTCCCGGAAGCCTACCGGAAGCGGGTGGTTTCCGCCGAAGAACTGGCTGTGGGTTGGATCGAAACCCGGACCGAACGGGAAATGGTCCTTATGTCTCACCTGGTTGAAATCACCCATAATATCATCAGGGAGGCCTTTTCTTCCCGCGTGATTACCCCCGGGGTCACAACCACCACCGATGTGGAGTGGTGGATGCGGCAAAAAGTTACCGACCTGGGGCTCGAAACCTGGTTCCACCCCACCGTGGATGTACAGCGTTCGGCCGAAGCGCTGCAAGGTCATTTGTATTCGTTTTCGAACCGCCCCGAGGATATGGTCATCCTTCCCGGGGACCTGTTGCACTGCGATTTCGGCATTTCCTACCTGAGGCTCAATACGGACTGCCAGCAGCTGGCCTACGTCCTGCGCCCCGGGGAGGACCGGGCCCCCGACTTCCTGGTGGACGCCCTGAAGCAGGGCAACCGGGTACAGGATTTCCTGACCGCAAACATGCAGGAAGGCCGCACGGGGAACCAGATCCTGGCCGGTGCCCTGGGGGCCGCCCGTCAGGACGGGCTGCGGCCTGCCATCTATACCCACCCCCTCGGCACCTATGGCCATTCGGCAGGGACGACTATCGGGATGTGGGATGCCCAGGAGGGGGTTATGCGGGACGATGGGGAGAAATATCCCCTCCACCCCGGTACTGCCTATGCCATAGAGCTGAATACCACCGTATACCTACCCCAGTGGAAGCGGGATATCCGCGTCATGCTGGAAGAGGCCGGGTATTACGGGCCGGAGGGGTTCCGTTATGTCAACGGCAGGCAGACCGCGCTCCTCTTGATTCCCTGAGGGGTTCACTTACCTTCATTCCACACAGGTCCCCGGTCGGGAGGCCTGCTATTTTTTTGTTTTTGACCCTTGCTTATTTTGGAATATTTTAACAGATAAAACCTTATATTTGAATTAGTTAAAAAAATTGTCATGAAAAAGCTATGGGTATTGTTACTTCTTGCAGGCCCCCTGATGTGGGGCCAGCAGGACATAAAAAGGATCACGGGTCGCGTAACCGACGGGCGCGAGCCCCTTGGCGATGTCGCCATTGCGGTTGAAGGGTCCGGCGCGAGCACCTTTACCGCTGGCGATGGCACTTATGCCATTGAGGCCGCAACCGGGGATGTACTTCGGTATACCTACCAGGGGATGAAACCAGTTCGGATCCGCGTGGAAGACGTCACCCGGGTGCTGAGCCCCTCCATGGTTCTCGATGTGGAGGAACTGGAAGAGGTGGTGGTCATCGGCAGCAACCGCAAAACCCAACGGGAACTGGAAGCGGAATACCCCGTGAACAAACGCCTGATCCGGACCGCGTATGGGATGCTGAATGCAGATACGGCCCCCGGGAACATCCGGTTTATGGATGAAACGGAAATAACCCCGATTTATGTGTGTATCCTTGACCTTTTGCGCAACCGCTTTGCCGGGGTACGGGTAGTAGGGGACTGTACAGGTTCCGGTGGCCCGGCAGCCGAGGGGCAGCTCACCAACATCCAGGGGGTTCCCCAGCGCGATGCCGATTCCTTCCGGGAATTTGACGACCTGGGGCCTCAGCGCGTCTTCATTCGAGGGGTTTCCTCTATCTTCCAGCAACGGGCAGCCATTTTCGACGTGGATGGCCAAATCTTCACCGAGCCGCCCATCTGGCTCGATATCAACCAGATCAAGCGCCTGGCGATCCTGAACAACTTTGCCACCTCCACCATGTATGGGAATTTGGGTGCCGGGGGCGTCATTGTGATCAATACCCTGTCCGGAAGCCCCCGGGGAGGAAAGCTTACGGACCTGGCCAGGCTTCGCAACAATTACGAAACCGGCCCGGTGATCAGCGTGCAGGCCCTGGAAATGAGTGAACCCACCTATTTACAGGAACTTCGAAAAGCGCCTTCCAGGGAGGCGGCCCGGGAAGTGTACGAGTCCTACGCGGACCGCTACGGCAGTTCCCCTTACTTTCAACTCGATGCCTACCGCCATTTCCACGACCAGCGGAACGACCCGGACTTTGCCGATGGCATCCTGGCGCAAAAAGCACACCTTTTTGACCGGAACCCGGTCCTGCTGAAGGCCCTGGCTTACACCTATGAAAGCCAGTCGAGGCATGGGAAAGCGCATGAAGCCTATAAAAAGGTCATGCAGCTCCGCCCGAATTACGGACAGTCGTACATGGACCTGGCGAACAGCTACCGCAGCCTTGGGGAGTATGACAAGGCCGCTGCCCAATACAAACGATACGATTACCTTGTGGAAGAGGGGATGGTACCCTCCGACAGTTCAGCCTTTGCGCCTATCCTGAACCGGGAGTACAACAACCTGCTATTCCTGCACCAGGCCGCCCTGGTCAGTGCCGAGAAGCGCCCATCCCTCTATGTGGAGGAAGAGGATTTCCAGGGTACCCGCGTGGTCTTTGAATGGAACGACGGGGAGGCCGAATTCGACCTGCAGTTCGTAAACCCTGATGGCCAGTACCACCTTTGGAAACACTCCCTGGCCAACGATGCGGAGGCCATAATGCTTGAAAAGGAGATCGGCTTCAACGCCCAGGAATTCCTGGTCGATGATTCCCTCCCGGGTACCTGGCAGGTAAATGTCCGTTACCTGGGCAACAAAAGCCTGACCCCCACCTACCTGAAGGTATCCATTTATGATAATTACGGGACCACGGCCCAGCGCAGGGAGGTCCGTGTTTTCAAGCTTAGCCTGAAGGATGTAAACCAACGGCTGTTTACGCTGACCAAAGGAGCCACGGTGGCCCTGAACTGATTCCCCATGATACACGGCTGCATTTACGGGCATTACCTGCCCGGGGCATTTTCGTGCTATACCCTTGAGGGCCAGCCCGGAGGGTTTAGGACTTAAGCTTGAAGGCGTGAGGTTTCCGGAACGGTTTTTGTTGTGCAATTATTGACGAATGCTCCAGAAGGACCGGGAACGCATCCTGGGTTTAACGGAGCGTTCACCAATTGAGCCTTGCGGACCTTATTGTCCTGTGGATGCTGTTTTACCCACTGGGAAAAAAAGGAAAAGCGGGCATTATGGCCGCTGCCGAACTCAAAAATCACTGTCATGAAAAAATGTGTCCCAACCCTCGCGCTATTGTTTTTTGCCATTGCCCTGGCCGCCCAGGAAACCCGTTTGGTCCAGGGGACTGTCACTGATGGCGCCCAGCCGCTTAAGGATGTCCGGGTACAGGTCCTTCAGGGTTCGGAAACCCAGGCCTTCACAGATGCTGACGGGAAGTACCAAATCCGCACCGGCGTGGGGAACCTCCTTCAATATTCCTATAACGGCATGAGGGATTACGTTGTACGGGTGGAGGAAGGCACCCGCTACCTGAACCTGATGATGCTCCCGTACGTGGAGGAACTGCCCGAGGTTACGGTAACGGGGAGCAATAGGAAAACACAGAAAGACCTTGACATTGAATATCCTGTCAATCCCCGCATCATAAGGACGGCCTTCGGATACCTAAATGCGGATACTGCTCCGGGCAAGGTAAGGTTGCTATCCGAGGAGGACATTCAGCCGATCGGTCTCTGTATCCTGGATGTAATTCGGAACCGGTTCGCAGGAGTATGGACAACCGGGAATTGTCAGGAAGGGGGAGATATTGTTATCAGAGGTCCCGGATCCGTTTCCAATCAGCGGGTGGCCGTATATGATGTGGATGGACTGATCTTAAGAGATGCCCCTATATGGCTGGACGTGAATCAGATTAAACGATTAGCCGTAGTTTCTTCTATCGCCTATTCAGCGCGATATGGAGCGCTGGGTAGTGGAGGTGTAGTGATAATCAACACGATAACAGGGAACCCCCAGGGCGCTAAGATCAAGGACCAGGCCCGCCTGCGGAACAATTACTACAAAGGTGATGCATTGGATGGGGCGGCGGTACAAAACGACCTTCCCACCTACCTGACGGAGCTGCAAGAGGCCACCACCTTTGATGCCGCCCGCGAGGTATACAACCGGTACGCCGGTCCTTACCGAAGCTCCCCCTATTTTTTCCTGGATGCCTATCGCCATTTTTACGATACCCTTGGGGAGACCACTTTTGCCGACGGGATCATAGAATCGAATTTCTCGAGGTTCGAAAGCGATGCAGCCCTGCTTAAGGCCCTCGCCTATAACTACCAGGAGCAGGGGCGGGCCGAAAAGGCCCTGGAGCTTTACAAGGATATTTTCATCCTGCGGCCGCAGTACGGCCAGTCGTACCAGGACCTCGCGGTGGCCTACCGGGAAATGCGTTTTTATGACAAAGCCGCGGGCATGTATGCCCGGTACAAATATTTGATCGATGAGAATTTCCTGGTGGAATCGCAGGAATTCTCCAGGATCGTCCAGAACGAAAGCGACAACCTGCTGAAGGTCCACGGCAACCAGATGGGGACGGATGTCCGCAAAATCAAGACGGATCCCTATGTAGAGAATACCACCCGGGTAGTGGTGGAGTGGAGCGAGACCGAGGCGGAGTTCGAATTACAATTTGTTAACCCGCAAGGGCAGTACCATACCTGGAAGCACACCTATGTGGATAATGAAGTACGGCTGCTCGATGAAAAACTCAAAGGGTATTCGATGGAGGAACAAATTATAGACAATGCCCTGCCCGGATTGTGGCAGGTCAACATCAAATACCTGGGCAACAAAAGCCTGACCCCCACCTACCTGAAGGTCACCACCTATTACAATTATGGGGAGCGGGACCAGAGAAAAGAGGTGCGGGCCTTTAAGCTGGCGGTTGAAAATACCTGGCAAAAATTGTTGAGCATCAATAATCCCGGGAATGCCAGTATCCGCTAAAGCCTATGAAGGAGATACTCCTGAGCGTATTCTGTATCTGGACCCTCGCCATCCAGGGCCAGTTGGCCTATGAGGGCCAGGTGGTGGATGCCCAAAGTGGGAACCCGATCCCCTTTGTAAACATTGGTGTGGTCGGGAGGGGCATTGGAACGGTCAGCCGCGAGGATGGCCGGTTTTTGCTTGAATTCCGGCCCGGGGAGGTCGAATCCGGCGATCTCCTGCGGATTTCCTCCCTGGGGTATACCCCCCGGGAAATCCCGCTGGCCCACCTCGATACCCGCCTAAAAGTTTTTGTGTTCCGACTGGAACCAGAACCCATTTCCCTAAGCGAAGTGGTTGTTTCAAGCGCTGAGCTTATGGAGGTGGAGGAGGAACATGGCTACCCGGACCTGATTGGAAAAGGGATTGGGTACTGGAAGGACAGTGTGGCCCTTGGGGGCGAGTTGGCTTCCCTGATCAGGATGCGAAAGGGGTTGTACCGTTTGAACTCCCTCTTCTTCCATATCCTCGAAAACCCATCGGATAGCGTGCAGTTGCGGATCAATTTTTACAGCCCGAACCGCAATGGTGGCATCCCGGGAGAAAACCTCAACAAAAGCGGCAAAAATATGCTCCATACCGTGAAGGCCGGAACTATATTTTCGGTCATTGACCTGAAACCCTACGACCTGTGGGTACGGGACGATTTTATTGTAAGCCTCGAGCTTTTGGGGGTCCACGGGACCCCGCAGGTAATGCTTTCCCTGCCGGCAGGCGAACAGCCATCCGGCAAGTCGTACAGGCGCTATGCAAGTCAGGGTGACTGGGAAACGATAGATGGGGCCGTAGTGGGGTTTTCGGTCCAGGCCACCCTTTTCACGGACAACCCCCGGAGGATGCCTTCGCCCAGGGAAGTAAGGAAGCGGTTGCGCAGTGAAAGTGAAATCTCGGGGATTGTTTTTAGTGCAGGGCCTGCGCTGAGGGGCCAGAAAATCAGCCAGCCGATGGAAGGCGCAACGGTTATCAATTACACCCGAAATACCACCGTGCAGACCGACAAGTGGGGCCGGTACCGGATGAAGGTAGCCAAGGGGGATATCCTTGGGGTTTCCTACCCGGGCAAATACCAGTTAATCGTGGAGGTTACAGAGCCGCGAAACTTCAATTTCCAGCTGCATTCGAGCCGTGAATTGAATATGCAACGGATCGATGCAGAGTAATCATACCTGCAGCACCCCCATATTAAACCGGGTTTCAATCGGGGCCTGGTTGGCAGCCTCAATCCCCATGGAAATCCAATGGCGCGTAGCCAGGGGGTCGATGATGGCGTCCGTCCAAAGGCGGGCGGCTGCGTAATACGGAGAGATCTGCTGGTCGTACCGCTCCTTGATTTTTTCATAAAGGGCTTTTTCCTTGTCCGCATCGAAGGATTCCCCGGCCTTCTCCAGACGGGCTTTCTCGATCTGCAACAGGACTTTGGCCGCTGAATTGCCGCTCATCACAGCCAGTTCTGCGCTGGGCCAGGCCACGATCAGGCGGGGGTCGTAGGCTTTCCCGCACATGGCATAATTCCCTGCCCCGTAACTGTTCCCGATAATGACCGTGAATTTGGGTACCACCGAATTGCTGACGGCATTTACCATCTTCGCCCCGTCTTTGATGATGCCGCCATGCTCGCTTTTGCTGCCGACCATAAAGCCGGTCACATCCTGCAGGAAGACCAGGGGGATTTTTTTCTGGTTGCAATTGGCGATAAAGCGCGTGGCCTTGTCGGCGGAATCGGAATAAATGACCCCTCCAAATTGCATCTCCCCATTTTTGGTTTTCACCACCCGGCGCTGGTTGGCCACGATGCCCACGGCCCAGCCGTCGATTCGCGCATACCCGGTTAGCAGGGTCTTTCCATAGCCCTCTTTGTACTGTTCGAAGGAGGAGGCATCCACCAGGCGTTCGATGACCTCAAGCATGTCATAAGGCTCTGAACGGGAAATTGGCAGCAACCCGAAGAGTTCCCCCGGGTCCTTGGCCGGCGCCTGGGGGTCGATCCGGTTGTAGCCCGCCTGGGGAAAGGCCCCCATTTTGGCGATTAGTTTTTTGATCCGGTCCAGGGCGTCCTTGTCGTCTTTTGCCTTATAGTCCGTCACCCCGCTGATCTCGCAGTGGGTGGTGGCCCCGCCCAGAGTTTCGTTGTCCACGCTTTCCCCTATGGCCGCCTTTACCAGGTAGCTGCCCGCCAGGAAGATACTTCCTGTCTTGTCCACGATGAGGGCTTCATCGCTCATAATGGGCAGGTAAGCCCCCCCGGCTACACAGCTCCCCATCACAGCAGCGATTTGCGGGATGCCCATGCTGCTCATCCGGGCATTATTCCGAAAAATGCGCCCGAAGTGTTCCTTATCGGGAAAAATCTCATCCTGCATGGGGAGGAAAACCCCGGCGCTGTCGACCAGGTAAATGATGGGCAGTCGGTTTTCCATGGCGATCTCCTGCGCCCTCAGGTTTTTCTTTCCCGTGATCGGAAACCAGGCCCCGGCCTTAACCGTGGCGTCATTGGCTACCACCACGCAGAGGCGCCCCTGTACGTGCCCCAGCTTTACGACCACCCCCCCGGAGGGGCACCCCCCGTAATCGGCATACATGTCATAACCGGCAAAGGCCCCGATTTCCAGGGCATCGGCAGGGTCATCCAGCAGGTATTCGATGCGTTCCCTTGCGGTCATCTTTCCCTCGGCATGCAATTTTGCGATGCGCTGGTCCCCCCCTCCTTTTTTGATCCGGGCATATTTTTTCTTAAGGTCGGAGCGCTTCAGTTTATGGTGGTCTTCGTTCTTGTTGAAGGTAAGGTCCATGGCGGGTTTCAGGCTTATAGCGGTTTGCGGCTTAAAGATACGCAGGATTTATGATTACCTTTAACCGTTAACATAAGGGAAACATGAACAGCACCATTGGTTGGGGCATTATTGGCCCCGGGCACATTGCCGCAAAATTTGCGGGTGACCTGGCCCTTGTTCCCGGCGCGGAACTCCGGGCAGTAGCTTCCCGGGATCTCCAAAAAGCCCGAACATTTCAAGCGCAATACGGGGCGCTAAAGGCCTATGGATCCTATGCGGAGCTCTTTGCAGACCCCGCTGTGGAGGTGGTCTATATCGCCTCCCCCCATAACCTCCACCACGCCCATACCCTGGAAGCTCTGGAGGCCGGCAAGCACGTGCTTTGCGAAAAACCGATGGGCATCAATTCCGGCGAAGTAAAAAGTATGCACGCCCTGGCTGAAAATAAAGGCCTTTTCCTGATGGAGGCCCTATGGAGCCGTTTTAACCCGGTCATCCGGGAGGTATGCGACTTTGTCCGGGATGGAGGGTTGGGCGCCCTGGCGTACCTGAAGGCCGATTTTGCCTTCCCTGCCCTGGACCGGGACCCCGGGGGCCGGCTCCTGAACCCGGAATTGGCCGGTGGTTCCCTCCTCGATATCGGGATTTATCCGGTATTTCTGGCCTACGTGTTGCTCGGCGTCCCGGGCGAGGTCAGGGTCCTGGCGCACTTCCACGAAACCGGGGTTGAAAAGCAAATCGGCATCCTGTTGGGTTACCCCGGGGCCATGGCCTTGTTGTACAGTGGCTTTACTTCCCGGTCCGAAATGCGGGCCGAAATTTCAGGGGAAGCCGGAAATATTTACCTCAGCCCGAGGTGGCACCAGGCAGAATCCTATCAATTGGACCTGGGAGGGGAAGTCCGGACTATCCGCCACCCCTTCCAAGGGGCAGGCTATACCTACGAAATTGAAGAGGTGCACCGTTGCCTGGCTGCGGGATATACCCAGAGCCCCCTTTGGTCCCGGGCCGACAGCGCAGCCCTTCACTCGATCCTGGACCAGATCCGGGACCGGGCGGGGATTGTTTTCCCGGGAGCGTCCTGAAGGTTAAACCAGAGGTTCCCCGGGCCCGAAAAAATTCCGATATTTGCCTACTTACCAAACTAGCTGAAACATGGGAATGAATAAGAACACTGTACTGGCCTGGGCAACCCTGATCATGATCATTGTTGGGCTGGGCCTGATTGCCCTGGGGGCCTTCCGGTACGACGACGTGGCCGGATGGGGTTTCGCGGCCGTGGGGATCGGATTTTTTGCTATTGCATGGGTGTTTAACGCCCTGAAAGGGAGGGTCTGACCCCCTGTTTTACTCACTGCTAATTTTTTAAGGATATGTCTGACGACAAGAAGGTTATATTTTCCATGTCGGGGGTGACCAAAACCTACAAGAACGCCAATACCCCTGTACTCAAGAACATCTACCTCAGTTTTTTCTACGGGGCCAAAATTGGCATCCTGGGGCTTAATGGGTCCGGGAAGTCGACCCTGTTGCGCATAATTGCCGGGAAGGACACCAACTACCAGGGAAATGTCGTTTTCTCCCCGGGGTTCAAGGTGGGCCTGCTGGAGCAGGAACCCGAACTGGACCCGGATAAGACCGTGCTGGAAGTGGTCCGGGAAGGTGCGGCGGAAACCGTGGCGGTACTCGACGAATACAACAAGATCAATGACATGTTTGCCCTGCCGGAGGTCTACGAAAACCCCGACAAGATGCAGCAGCTGATGGACCGGCAGGCAGCCCTGCAGGACCAGATCGACGCTTCCGGCGCCTGGGAACTCGATTCAAAATTGGAAGTGGCTATGGATGCCTTGCGCACCCCGGAAGCAGACAAGAAGATTTCTGTGCTTTCCGGGGGGGAACGTCGCCGGGTGGCTTTATGCCGCCTGCTGCTGCAGGAACCGGACGTGCTCCTGCTCGACGAGCCGACCAACCACCTCGACGCCGAATCCGTCCAGTGGCTGGAACACCACCTGGCCCAGTACCGGGGTACCGTCATCGCAGTGACCCACGACCGGTATTTCCTCGATAACGTGGCGGGCTGGATTTTGGAACTCGACCGGGGCGAGGGCATCCCCTGGAAAGGGAACTACTCCAGTTGGCTGGAACAGAAATCCAAGCGGCTTGCCCAGGAGCAGAAACAGGCCAGCAAACGGCAGAAGACCCTGGAGCGGGAGTTGGAATGGATCCGCCAAAACCCCAAGGGAAGGCAGGCCAAACAAAAGGCCCGCCTGAACAATTACGACAAGCTCTTGAGCCAGGACCAGAAAAAGCTCGATGAAAACCTGGAGATCTACATCCCGAACGGGCCCAGGCTGGGGACGCATGTGATCGAGGCCCAGGGGGTGAGCAAAGCCTACGGGGACAAACTGCTTTACGAAGAGTTGAACTTCAGGCTCCCGCAGGCGGGTATTGTTGGGGTCATTGGGCCCAACGGGGCCGGGAAAACCACGATATTCCGCATGATTATGGGGGAGGAGCAACCCGACAAAGGGACCTTTACCATGGGGGACACCGTAAAAATAGCCTATGTGGACCAGGACCATGGAAATATAAAACCGGACAAGACCATCTGGGAGAATTTCAGCGACGGGCAGGAGTTGATCCTCATGGGCGGGCAGCAGGTCAATTCCCGGGCCTACCTGAGCCGCTTCAATTTCTCGGGCAGTGAACAGAACAAGAAGGTCAACATGCTCTCCGGGGGGGAACGCAACCGCCTGCATTTGGCCATGACCCTGAGGGAAGAGGGAAATGTCCTGCTCCTGGACGAGCCGACCAACGACCTAGATATAAACACCTTGCGTGCGTTGGAGGAGGGCCTGGAAAATTTTGCCGGATGTGCGGTCATCATTTCGCACGACCGCTGGTTCCTGGACCGGATATGTACCCATATCCTGGCTTTTGAAGGCGATTCCCAGGTGTACTTTTTCGAAGGGTCCTTCTCGGACTACGAAGAAAACAAGAAAAAACGCCTGGGGGCGGAGGCCACGCCCAAGCGCTTTAAGTACAAAAAGCTCGTTCGCGAATAAAAAAACTCCCGGGGAACCCCCGGGAGTTTTTGCTTTTGGGCCGAAAGGCCTATTGTTTCAGCGGTTGTTCCAGGGTTTGCTCCAGCTGGCCCTCGATTTTTTCCTTGTCGCCCACCACGATCAGGGTCATGTTTTCGGGACGGATGTATTTGCGGGTCAGTTCAGATACCTGTTCCGGGGTCACCGCATGCATGTTCGCAACCTTGTTCTTCAGGAAGGATTCATCCAGGTCGTGGGTATTGAGGAAAATCAATTGCCCGATGATCCCTGAAGGGGTGGAATTCTGCAGCACGAATATCCCGGATTCGTAATTGATGATGCCTTCGAGTTCTTCCGCCGTAGGGGGTTCCTGTTGCAGGCGTTCGATTTCACTGGTGATTTCGCGGATCGATGCCCCGGTGTGTTCCGTGGTTACGTCAGCAACCTCAAACCAGGCCCCCGAACGGTAATTGGTCGCCAAAACGGAGGTAGGGGAGTAGGTATACCCTTTGTCTTCCCGGATATTGCTGGTGATGCGGGAAGCGAAAGAGCCCCCGAGGATGGAGTTGGTCACGTCCAGGGCCAGGAAATCGGGATCCGAAGGACCGGGTACCGGAAGCCCGTAATAAATGGTTGACTGTGGCGCCCCGGGCCGGTCGATGATCTTCATGGAAGGTGCCGTTACCGGCTCGGCTACCGGATAATTAGCCGGGTTGCCTTCCTGCCAGCCGGCCATGGAAGCTTCCACAGCTTCCTTAACGGCCCCGGCATCGAAATTTCCTGCCACATAGACGGTGGTCCTTTGGGCCCCCAGGTTTTCCTGGTAAAACTGTTTCAGGTCTTCCACCCCATAGGAGTCAATTTGTGCTTCGGTTGGAAAAACCCGGCCATAGGGGTGGTCGGGATAGAGGGCGGCATAAAAATCGCGTCTTGCCTGCGACTGGGGCCGGGAAAGCTGTATGGCCAGGCTCCGTTTCATGTCGCTTTTGAGGCGGTCGAGTTCTTCCACGGGCCATTTTGGGTTACGCAGCACATCGGCCATCAGGCGAATGGCTTCCGGGGCAAACTCGTACAGTACCGATGCGGAGAGGGAAGAGGTATGGGTGCCCACCCCGATGTTGAGGTTGCCCCCCATGGCTGCCATTTCATCGGCAAGCTGACGGGCGCTGCGGGTGGAGCTTCCTTCTTTCATCAGGTCGGCCATAAGGTCGGCGAGCCATACCTGGTCGGGCCCTTCGTGGATGTTCCCGGTTTTGATGCTGAACTGAATGGTTGCCTTTGGGATGGAACCGTAGGGTATCATCACCAGGGTAAGCCCATTGTAAAAGGCGATTACCTCTTTCTGCGGCAGGGTGAAATTCTTTGGTTCCCCGCCTTTGGGCGGTTCCTCCTTTTGTTGCGCATTGATCGGCCCCAGAGGCAGCAGCAGGGCCAGTGCCATGGAATACAGGAATGTTTTCATCGCTATTCGGATTTTTGGTTGTTGGCCAGCAGCGGGTTTACCACAAGGATGGTCCGGTTGGTCGGCCTCAGGTATTCATCGATGGTACGTTTGACGGTTTCCACATCCACCTTCCGGAATTCTTCCTCCAGGCTGTTGATGCGGGAAGGGTCATCATCAAAAAGGGCGAAGCTGCACAGCAAGTCTGCCCGGCCCAGGCCAAAGAACCCCCCCACGTCATCGTAAAGCCGGGACCGGATTTTCACCAGGGCCAGGTCGAGCATTTCCTGGTCCACCGATTCCTTAAGGCCCGACATGACTTCTTCGATGGCCCCGAGCACATCTTCCCGGCTGGTCTCGTTGTCATAGGTGAGGTCATACATCCAGAGCATGGGGCCTTTGTAGTTAAACATGTTCCCCAGGTAGTTGATCCCTCCGCTGACGTCAGAGGAGAAGCCTTTTTCCTTTTCCAGTTTCTGTACGAGCAGGCTGTTGTCGCCCTGCACCAGTATTTGGTCCAGCAGGCCCATGGCGAAGTACTCGGGGGAATTGCGCTCTGGCATATGGAAGGCGACGGCAAGTGCCGGTTTGTTGGCCAGGGAATCATTTTTTACGAACTCCTTAGCCGTTTCCTGACGGGGCTCCGAAATGTCGGGTTGAGGCGGGAGCTCTGCCGCGGGAATATTCCCGAAGTATTTTTCGATCCAACCCCTGGTTTGTTCCTCGTCAAAATCGCCAACGACTGCAAGGGCTGCATTGTTTGGGGCATAATAGGTTTTGAAGAAGGCGAGTACATCTTCAAGGCTGGCGGCATCCAGGTCTTCCAGGTCCCCATAGAAATTATGGGCATTGTACCAGTTTTCATTGGCATACTGTGGCATATCGAGCCATGGGAATCCGCCGTAGGGCTGGTTGAGCACATTCACCTTTACCTCGTTCTTAACGACGCCCTGCTGGTTGGTCAGGTTCTCCTGGGTGATGTCGAGGCCCCGCATCCGGTCTGCCTCGGCCCAGAGCATGGTTTCCAGTTTATGGGACGGAACAATCTCGAAATAATTGGTGAAATCAAAGCGGGTGGAACCATTCAGCACCCCGCCATTTTGTTGCACAAGCTTTATGAACTCCATTTTCCCCAGGTTTTCCGACCCCTGGAACATCATATGCTCAAACAGGTGGGCAAACCCGGTGCGGTCCTTCGGTTCGATCCGGAAGCCGATATTGTAATAGACGGCCACAATGGCGGTGGGGGAGGTGTCGTCCTGGGAAAGGATCACTTTCAACCCGTTGTCGAGGGTGTAATAGGTAACCGGGACCTTAAATTCAGAGGTAGTCTGGGTCTGGGCCTTGTCCTGCACACATGCGCCGAGCAGCAGCATCAGGACGCCAAGGGCGCTGGTGCGCCAGAGAAGCGTTTTCATGGAAGTGTGTCAATTTAGGATAATGTACGTTCATTGGAAGATAACCGCCTATTGGACGCTTGAGGCCATAATTTGTTACAGCCTGAAACGTTAATACGGGGCGTCCGGATACCAGTCGAGTTGTACGACCCTGATATCGGCATTACCCCCGGAAACCAGCCCGGCAAAACGCCCGACATCGCTTACGTCCGGGCGCCCGCGGTAATGGTAGGGATACACCTCCTTCGGGGCGAATTCAAGGACAGCATTGGCGGCCTGTTCCACGGTCATGGTATAGGGCAGGTTCATGCAGACAAAGGCCTTGTCTATGTTTTCCAGGGCACGCATTTCAGGGATGTCTTCCGTATCCCCCGAAAAATAGATGCGCATGCCACCCTTTTCCAGCACATAACCATTCCCCCGGCCCTTTACGTGGAAATCCCGGGCTTCCTCCCGCAGGTTGTACATGGGGATCGCCGTTACGGTAATCCCGTAGCGTTCTTTCTGTTCCCCGTTTCCAAGGACATCAATCTGGGGTGCAAAGGCATCGGGCATTTGTTCGGCAACGGCCTGGGGCATTATGAGTTTTGCCTTTTCCGTGGGCAGTTGTTGAAGGGTTTCCAGGCTGAAATGGTCGCCGTGGATGTCCGTGATCAGGATCAGGTCTGCCGGACCAAAAGCCGCAAAGGCGGCGGGGTCCCCCACCGGGTCTATGTAAAGGGTGGTGCCCCCCCATTGCAGCACGGCAGTGGCATGGGAAACCGGGGTGACCACCAGGGATTCATTCGGGGGGTTGGGGCCGGTATCGGCAACGGCCTGGTTCCGGGCCCCGGTTTTGGTACCCTCCCCCTTACAGGAGAAAACCATCAGGCTGCCCGCCAGGCAGGAGGCAAAAAGTCGTCTCAGGGTCATGATATTCGAATTGAAAATTTCATAAAGCACCTGAAAGATACAAACTACCCCTGCTGGTCGCAGGCAATCCGAATATTTTTTTCCGGTATCGAAATCTAAACCTTCGATTGGCCCGTATATAGAGCACAAACAATGTACTTTAAACAAAGTAATCAATTCGTACACTTATGGCAGAAACAAAAAACAATAACGGATTAAAGGTGCTTGCCGGTCTTCTCGGAGTCATCCTTTTGGGTACGGTGATTTACACCGTAAACCTCTATCAGGACAAGAAGAAGAACGAGGCCATCCTCCAACAGGAAAAGGAACTTGTGGTGGATGACCTGAACAACCTTAAAAGCGAATACGACAAGGCGATCATGGAGAGCAATGCCACGAACGAGGAACTTGTTAAGGCGCGTGACGAAATCGCCAAATACATCGATTCGGTAAGTGTCATGAAAGCTGATCTTGCCACCCTGTCCCGCTACCGCAGGCAGGTTGCCGTCCTGAAACAGGAACGCGAGCAATTGCTCAGGCAGGTAGACTCCCTGAAGCAGTCCAACACCATGATCGCCATGCAGCGAGACAGTACGTTCGCCGAACTGGAGAAGCAAACTGTTTTCAACGATTCCCTGGTGGTTCAGAACACCCAGCTGGCTGATGCCGTGGAACGCGGGTCCGCCCTGAACCTGACCTCCTTTGTGGTGGATGCCGTTCGGGAACGCAACAATGGCAGCCTGGTATCGACCAACAGGGCCCGCCGCACCGAAAAGTTGAAAGTATGCTTTACAGTGGCCGATAACGTGATTGCCCAGGCCGGTGACCGCGAATTCTATATCGAGGTGCTCGATCCCCAGGGAAATCTAATGGGGGGCGCCAACACCAAATCCATAGAGGACGGCCCCTCCATTACCTATACCAAGAATACCAACTTTTATTACGAAAATGCATCCCTGGATGTGTGTGACTATATCAGCAACTACGCAGGCCAGTTCCAGGACGGGAACTATATGGTCAACGTTTACGACGACCGCCTGAAGCTGCTCGCAACCTCCAAGTTTGAGTTAAAATAAGGGCTGTAGCCTGAAATGGAAAAAGGGATCCCCGATGGGATCCCTTTTCTTTTTTTGGGTGGGGCTTTAGTTCCGAAGGCTTCCCACCATATCCCCGGGTTTTACCCATTCATCGTATTGTTCCCCGGTGACATACCCCAGGCGAATCGCTTCTTCCCTTAGGGTGGTCCCGTTCTGGTGGGCGGCGTTCGCAATTTCTGCAGCCTTGTAGTACCCGATCCGCGTGTTGAGGGCGGTCACCAGCATAAGCGAATTATTCAGCAGCTTTTCGATGGTTTCCCGGTTGGGTTCGATCCCCGTAGCGCAATGGGCCTCAAAGCTCGTGCAGGCATCGCCCAGGAGCTGGGCCGATTGCAGGGCGTTTGCCGCCATCAGGGGTTTAAAGACGTTCAGTTCGTAATGCCCCTGCGTCCCACCTATAGTAATGGCCACATCATTCCCCATAACCTGAGCGCAGACCATGGTCAGGGCCTCACATTGGGTGGGGTTAACCTTGCCCGGCATAATGGAGCTTCCCGGCTCATTGGCGGGAATGAGGATCTCCCCAATCCCCGAGCGGGGCCCCGAGGCCAGCATCCGGATGTCATTGGCAATTTTATTCAGGGAAACGGCCAGTTGTTTCAGGGCTCCATGGGTTTCCACAAGGGCGTCGTGGGCGGCCAGGGCTTCGAATTTGTTGGGGGCCGTTTTGAAGGGATGCCCCGTGAAGGTACTGATGTATCGGGCCACCAGTACGTCATAGCCCTTTGGGGTGTTCAACCCCGTGCCCACGGCAGTGCCGCCCAGCGCCAGTTCGCTGAGGTGGTCGAGCGTGTTTTCCACGGCCCTGATACCGTGGTCGAGCTGTGATACGTATCCTGAAAATTCCTGTCCGAGCGTCAGGGGGGTGGCATCCATCAGGTGGGTACGGCCGATCTTGACCACATCCATAAAGGCTTCCGATTTTGCTTTCAGGGTATCCCTTAACCGGCGGACCCCTGGAAGGGTTACCTCCACCACCTTGCTATAGACAGCAATATGCATCCCTGTTGGGAAGGTGTCGTTGGAAGACTGCGATTTGTTTACATCGTCATTGGCCTGCAAGGCCTTTTCCCCTTCGCCTATCTTGCGGCCGGCCAGTTCCTGGGCGCGGTTTGCGATCACCTCATTCACGTTCATGTTGCTCTGGGTACCCGAACCGGTCTGCCAGATCACCAGGGGAAACTGGTCGTCGTGCCTTCCTTCCAGGATTTCGTCGCAGACCCGGGCGATCAGGTCCCGCTTTTCCGCGGCCAGCACCCCCAGCTCGCAGTTGGCGTATGCCGCCGCTTTCTTCAGGTAGGCAAAGCCATAAATGATGTCCTTCGGCATGGAAGCCTCCGGCCCGATTTTGAAGTTGTTCCTCGAGCGTTCAGTCTGGGCGCCCCAGTACTTGTCGGCGGGTACTTTTACCTCGCCCATGGTGTCTTTTTCTATTCGGAATGACATGGGTAGTTTCTTTTGGGTAAAGATACGGATTCAGGGGCCAGCGCTCCAAGGCCACGCCGCGAGGGGGCGAATTTTTTGCGAATGATTTGCGCCTTTTTGGGAAAACCGCCTATCTTTGTGCCTCAAAGCGCCTGTCCATGTTTGAATTTGACCAATACCTCGGCTTTTTGGCTTTTCTGACCATCCTGACCATAGGGTTCTGGCTGATGATGTTCCTCATCCTTTTCGTAGTTCCTTACTGGCTGGGAGGAAACCTGATGGAGCTCTGGAAGGAGCGGCGGGAAGCCAGGAGGGCTAAAAGAGAAGCATAAAAAAAAGCGGGATAGCCCGCTTTTTTTATGCAATGTCTTTCCCGCAAGTCTAGCCGCTGAATTCGCCTCCTTCTTCGTCGTAATCACCCCCCTGGCGGCCCCTGCCGTTTCGTTTTTTCGCTTCGTTAAACCGGTAGATAAACGAAAAGGTGATCGTCCGTACCCTCCACTGGAATTCGCTGTCTGAAGTGAAAAAGTCTGTTTGGGTAAAGGAGCGGCGCTTCCTTGAATTAAACAGGTCGCTTACATTAAACAGGATGGTCCCGTTGTCTTTCATGATATCCTTGCTGAAGGCGAGGTTAACGGAAAAAATCCCCTCCGTCTTCGTTTGCGCATTCTGGTTGGGTCCCTGGTAAAAGGCATTGGTCTGCCAGTCTATTTTTGCGGGAAGGGTAACCTTTGAGCTGAACCGGGCAAACCAGCTGTTGTTTTCGGCCCCATAATCCACCCCATTGAACTCTCCTTCCGTAACGAACCGGAAAAAGTTGAAGCTGCTGTTGATGCGGAGCCACCGCGTAGGATTGTAAAGGACAGCGGCTTCTGCACCATACCGCTGATTGGTCGAGAGGTTGATCGGGATGGAACGCACGATCTCAATCCCGTCTGTTGTGGTCTCCCCCGTGGGCTCCTGAACCCTTTCGAAGGCCCCGGATTCCAGTTGGTAGTAGACAGAAGAGGTAAGGGTGAGCTTGTCCCAGCGTTTCAGGTACCCCAGGTCGAAGGCATTGGCGAAGGCGGGGTCAAGGTCCGGGTTCCCCTGGAAGATATTCGTACGGCTGCTCCGGGAAGGGAAGGGGTTAATAAACCAGCTCCTGGGCCGGTTGATCCGGCGGTTGTAACCCAGGGAAATGTTTTCTGTATCAGTAAGTTCGTAGATCAGGTTAACTGTGGGAAACAGGCCCACAAAATCTTTATCGAAATTCAAATCCACATCCTCCCCCAAAAGGTCCTCCAGTTCCGAAAGGTCGAATTCCGTGTCTACTTTCCCTTTCAACTGGGTGTATTCCAGCCGCAGTCCGGTAAGGAAGGAAAACTTGCCCAGCTTGTTGCCGTATTGCGTGTACACGGCGTGTACATTCTGGTCGAAAGTAAAGATGTTGGTCAGCTGTTCATTGATCACCAGGTTCCCGGAGGCCTGGTCCAGGGAGTCCAGGCGGTAATCGGTGATTTGCTGTTCCAGGTTGGACCGTAACCCGGCTTCGAACTGGGCCTCACCTATGGGGAGTACGTAGTCGGCCTGGAACAGGAATTCCTTCTGGTCCTGGGTTTGATCCACGTTTTCAAGGGCCAGCAACCGGTCATCGGGGAGGGTGTTGCGCTCTTCGATCAGGGCAACGGAGGTTTCCCCGTCTATGGAGTATTGCAGGTCGGCCGTTAGCTCGTGGCCTTCATCGTTAAAGTTATTGCGGTAATTCAGTGAAAACTGATAGCTCTTGTCGTCCTCCTCCTGGTCTTCTTCCCTGAGCGTACGGCTTTGAAGTACCGCCTGGTCAAAACGCTGGGTCGCATTTTCCGTCAGATCCCGGTCCCTGGAAAAGCGCCAAAAGAAACTTCCCGTAAGGCTGGACCGTTCTGTGAAAAAATACTCCAGCCCGAGGTTGGTGTTGAAGCTGCGGTTCAGCCTTTTGGTATCCCGGTCTTCGATGATCCGGTCGAAGGAACCGGAGGTGTAGGTGTTGTCGAAAAAGGCATTCCCCGGGGCATCTCGATACCGGAAACCGGTGGTGTTAAACAGGTTGAATTTGTCGGAACGCAGGTTCACGTTTGCGGTGAGCCCGCTGTTTGTGGGGTATCCGATAAAGGTGTTGACTGAACCGTTGAAGCCCAGGGTCTTTTCCCGCTTCAGGATGATGTTGAGGATGCCCGCAGTACCTTCGGCGTCGTAACGGGCCGAAGGGCTGGTGATGACCTCTACTTTTTCAATAGCCTCGGCAGGAAGCTGTTGCAGGGCATCCGTGGAACCAAAGCCGGCCAGGGCCGAAGGCCGGCCGTTAATCAGGATACGGACATTCTCGTTCCCCCGGAGGCTGATGTTCCCCTCTACGTCCACGGCAACCGAGGGGACGTTGTTAAGCGCATCCGAAACCGTCCCCCCGCTGGTGGTGATGTCCTTACCAATGTTGTAGATTTTTTTGTCGAGGCGGACTTCTACCGTAGTGCGCTCCCCGACCACTTCCACGGCCTCCAGTTCCTCCACATTGAGGCCCAGGCGGATCACCCCAAGGTCCGTCGAGCGGATATAGCGCTGGTTATCTTGTGTATAGGTAGTGTATGAGATGTACTCGGCCCTGATGTTGTATATGCCCGGGGTCGTCTCCACGCTGAACTTTCCTTCCAGGTCTGTAATACCCCCGGTAACTACGGAAGGGTCATCCGCTTTTTGCAAAACGAAGGTTGCATATTCCAGCGGGGTTCCCGTGTCGCGGTCCACAATCGTTCCTGTAAGAGTTATGTTTCGATCTGTTGGACCCTGTGGCCTTTGGGCCTGCCCGGTTAGACTGAGCAAAGCCATCAGCGGCACGAGAAATTTTTTCATTCAGGTTTAAGTTTTGTCTTTTTTCTTTTTTTTGCGCTCTTTTTTGGCCTTTTTGCTGTCGAAGCCGTTTTCCATCAATTCCATGAAGAGCTCAAACTTTTCTGCCGGTAACCCCTGTTCGAGGTCGGCCTTCTGGTTTTCCGCAATGCGCTCATGGGCCTCGCGGGTCTGCTCTGCAGGAAGGGCGAGGATTTGCAGTTCAATGCGCTGCTGTACGTATTTGGTCAAAACGGAACTTACAACGGCTTCCTCAAAAGCGTTGAGCTCAAGGGCCTCTATAATTTTGGGCATTTCTGCAGCCACGAGTTCTTCCGCCGTTTTGGGTTCTTCCTTCTGGGCTTCAGGCCCTGGTCCGCGAGGGATGGAAGACCGTTGCGGTCCGAAAGTCCCATATTGGCCCATTTGGGAATGGCCCCACTGGGAGGCAGCCATAAAGACGATCAAAAGAAAAAAGAATTGTTTCATGGTTTCCTTCTTTAGATTGGATCAAACGGGGAACGTTTAATCCGGTTTGGTTAAATGTTTGTTAAATGAATTCGCTTAAAGCTTAAACAAATCCAGGTTTCCTTGTTATAATAACTCCAGGACCTTTTCAGGCGGACGGCCAAGGATCGCCCGGTCACCCTTTACCACAACGGGGCGTTCCATGAGGATGGGATGGGCTTCCATAGCAGCCAGGATTTGCCCGTCGGTCAGGTCTTTTCCCCGGTATTTTTCCTTCCAGAGCGCTTCGCCGGTGCGCACCAGGGCGGCGGGCTCCATTTTCAGCTTATTGAGCAGCGCTTTGAGTCCGGAAGTGTCCAGGGGGGTCTTGAGGTATTCTATAATTTCAAAGGTTTCCCCGCTCTGCTGCACCAAATCGAGGGTTTCCCTGGATTTGCGGCACCTGGGGTTGTGGTAAACAATAATCATGATAAAAAGGTTTTTGTAAGCTGCTAGGCGGGGTCTTTTTGCCCCATCATCATCAGGTAGGCCTTTAGGAACATGTCGATTTCCCCGTCCATCACGGCATCGACATTCCCGGTTTCCGCCCCGGTGCGCACATCTTTGACCAGTTTATAGGGGTGCATGACGTAATTCCGGATCTGGGAGCCCCATTCGATTTTCATCTTGGAGGCCTCAATCTCGTCCCTGGCTTCTTGTTTTTTGCGCAGTTCTATCTCGTAGAGTTGTGATTTGAGCATCTTCAGCGCCGTTGCCCGGTTGTCGTGCTGAGAGCGCGAATCGGAACACGATATCTGAATGCCGGTGGGCTTGTGTACCAGTTGCACCTTGGTCTCGACCTTATTGACGTTTTGCCCGCCCGCCCCGCTGGAGCGCGCCGTGGTAATTTCGATATCAGCCGGGTTGATTTCAATTTCGATGGAATCGTCTACCAGGGGATAGACATAGACCGAGGCGAAAGAGGTGTGTCGTTTGGCGTTGCTGTCAAAAGGCGATATGCGCACCAACCGGTGGACCCCGTTCTCCCCTTTGAGCCACCCAAAGGCGTAGTGCCCTTCGATTTCCAGGGTTACCGTTTTAATTCCGGCCACGTCGCCTTCCTGGTAATTCAATTCCCGGATTTTATACCGGTTTTTTTCCGCCCACATGAGGTACATCCGCATCAGCATGGAGGCCCAGTCACAGCTCTCGGTCCCTCCGGCCCCTGCCGTAATCTGGAGCACTGCAGTCATTTCGTCCCCTTCCTCGGAAAGCATGTTGCGAAACTCCAATTTTTCGATAGCTTCCGTAGCCTTGTCCAACTGCTGCGAAACCTCCCTCACAGAGACTTCATCTTGCTCAAGGAAATCCACAAGAACCTCCAGGTCCCCGACCAGGCGCTCAGATTCTTCAAAGTCTTCGACCCACTGCTTCCTGGACTGGAGGCTTTTCATGACTTCCCGTGCCTTGACAGGGTCATCCCAGAACCCGGGCTCCATGGTTTTTTCCTCTTCGTTTTGAATTTCGATGCGTTTGGCATCTATGTCAAAGATACCTCCTTAACGCACCAAGGCGCTCCATAAGTGACTTCAATTTCTCCTTCATGAAAATGGATTTTAATGGTGTAAAAGTAAGGCGTTTTCAACAATTACCCACCGACTATTGCACTATTGTTGTTGGGTCTCGACCTGAACCCTGTGTCTGGTGGCATTCCCCCCCATCCCGGTAAAGACCCCTTTTAAAGGGGCACAGTCCGAGTAATCCCGTCCATGGGCCACTTTAATATGATCGGTGGTGGCGAGGATATTATTTGCAGGGTCGAATCCCACCCAGCCGATGCCCGGAAGGTGGGCTTCTGCCCAGGCATGCATCTGGGCGTCTCCGAAATATCCGAGTCCCTGGTGAAGGTATCCCGAGACATACCTGGCGGGGATTCCATGATGACGGGCAATTGCGAGGAAGAGGTGTGTAAAGTCCTGGCACACCCCCATACGATTCTCAAGAACCACCTCCAGTGGAGTATCGACGTCAGTCGCACCACTGGTATACTTCAGGGTTTGGAATACCCACGAATTCAACCCGATAAGGTTTTCAAAAATGTGATGCTTCGGGTCGAAGTCAAAAACTTTCACCCTATTGGGGAGCCGGCTCAACGGAGTATCTTTCAGGTACCTGCTAAACCGGATCCTGAAAAGCAGGAGTTCATCAGGATTTTCAGGTAAGCCCCGGAGTTGCCCCAAATCAAATTCAAAAGGATTTGCTTCCGTCTTTTCGAGATGGAATACGGCCCGGAAGGAAATCGTTTTGAAGGCTCCCTGACAACGCACCCGGATTGTGGTAAAATCGAATCCATTACGGGAAAATTCCCATGGGGCATTTTCACTGTTTTCGAAAAAGATTTGTATTCGCTGCTGATGGGCATCTTCCCGGGGAATAATCAGGAATTGCCAATTCGCCTCAAGCACGGGGTGCTCATAGGTATTTTCCGCAACGTATTCAATAGTGTAGTGTTCCGTCATTCCACCCTGTCCTTTCCAGGCCCTTAAGGTAAGCTGTTTTTAAAGTCTGCTAGTAATAGAAAAATTCCCCTTCGATCCTGGATCCGATCGCAGAAAGGGACGACAGGGTTTCCGTGATGAATTCCCTGTGGTTGTTATCGATGTCTTCAATGCTTTTGAACTGATACTCAGCCCTGATTTTTCCAATCAGAAAGGCCGAGGAGTCCTTGTCCCTGATTCTAAGGGGGTCCAGGATGGAAATATGCCGGTATATTTGGTTCAGGCTGTTCATCACCGACCTGGGGCAGTTGGGGTTCAGAATAAGGAATTCGAGCGTGCTCGTGCTCGTCGGTTGTTTTTTGTACAGCCGGCGCATCATATCGTAGGATTCTGTGCATTTCAGCAAGGTAGTCCATTCGTAACTGTATCGGAATCCCTCCTCTTGTTCTCCCTCTGCATGAAGCGCATCGAGGTATTTAGCCTGGATGATCCTTGTAATCTGCAGGGCCCGCTCCAGGTTAACCCCCAGCATGATGATGGCGTAAATGGAATCGTGAAGCAGTGTCCCCCGAATTTTTCCCCGGATGATTGCCGTCATCTCCGTCACCTGTGTGGTGAAATCGAAAAGCCCCGTCCTGACGAATTTTCCGGTGGGATAATCTACGGCGAAGTGGTAAAACTTATTGATGGACTCATAGAGTTCCGTGGAGATTAAATCCCTGGCAGATTGTGCATTTCCCCGGGCATTTTTTATGGAGTTTACGATGGAGGAGGATTCCCCGGGATCCGTGCCGATCCGATACAGGACATCCTGTTCCTTAAGGACGCCGGAGGACGCCATGGATAGCCCCGTCATGTTGACCATTGACCGGAGCACAAACTCCCTTGACTGGGAAGTCGAACTGGGGGCATCCAGGGAGGAAAAGTAGTTCACGTTCATGAAGCGCGCCATGTGTTCGGCCCGTTCAATATAACGCCCCATCCAAAATAAGTTATCGGCTACTCGAGCAAGCATGGTCTTTATTTTTGAAGTACCCAGGTATCTTTGGATCCGCCGCCCTGGGAAGAGTTAACAATAAGGTTGCCCTTGCGAAGCGCAACCCGGGTGAGGCCGCCTTTCAAAACATATGAGGAATCGGGACCCAATACCGTAAAGGTGCGCAAATCGATATGGCGTTGTTCGAAGGACTGTGATTCCTCAATAAACGTTGGGTGCACAGAAAGCGACAGGATGGGCTGGGCTACATATTTCCTGGGAGCATTCCGGATAGATTGCCGGACCTCCTCCACTTCAGTGTCGGTAAGGCAGTTTCCTATGGAGATTCCATAGCCCCCGGCTTCATCTACGGGTTTTACCACCAGTTCCCGGATGTTGTCGAGCACGTATTCCAGATCCTCCTTGCGACTGCAATGGTAGGTTTGAACATTTTTCAGGATGGGCTCTTCACCCAGGTAGAATCGAATAATATCCGGAACATAGGTGTATACGGCTTTGTCATCGGCCACTCCGGTCCCCGGCGCATTTACTATCGTGATATTCCCCTTCTTATACGCTGCAAAAAGGCCAGGAACTCCGAGGGCAGAATCCTGCCGGAATTCCAAGGGATCGATAAAATGATCGTCGATTCTTCGGTAAAGGATATCGACCCTTCGGGGGCCCATAATCGTCTTCATGTATACAAAATCATTTTCCACGTAGAGGTCCCTTCCTTCAACCAGTTCCACACCCATGGTCTTGGCGAGGTAGCTGTGTTCGTAAAAGGCCGAATTGTACATGCCCGGGGTAAGCACTACGCAGGTAGGCACGTCGACCCCACCTGGTTTTACCCGTTCCAACTGGTCGAGCAGGTTTTCTGCATAGTTGGTTACTGTATGGACATCATAGTGGTTAAAGACCCCGAAAAACGCCCTTTTAAGGGCTGCCCGGTTGCTCAAAACGTAACTAACTCCGGAAGGGCACCGGATGTTGTCTTCCAAAACGTAGAATTCGCCGTCCTTGTGCCTGATAATATCGGTTCCGGAAATGTGGTTGTAAATGCCTCCGGGCGGGTCGAGCCCAACCATTTGCTCCAGGTAATTCTCGGAGGAATTGATAAGTTCCAGGGGAACAACCCCTGCCTTGAGGATCTCTTTTTCGTGGTAGAGGTCGTGCAAAAACAAATTCAATGCCCGGCAGCGCTGAACCACCCCTTTTTCGATATGTGCCCACTCCTCTGCACCAATAATTCTGGGGAACAGGTCGAAGGGGAAAATCTTCTCCCTGGTGGTTGCCTCATTGTAGACCTGAAAGGTAATCCCCTGGTTAAAAAAAGAGGCTTTCGCCTTATTGTTCAATTCGAGGTAATCGGAGATGGAATTCTTTCCGTAAAGGTTGAAAAGCTTGCTGTACACTTTGGTTACCTTTCCCTCCTGGTCGAATAGTTCGTCGAAAAGGCCGGGGTCTCGTGGATAAGACGAAAAAAGGGTATTTCGCTTTTGCATCGGGCAGGGTTTGGTGAAAAGGTACATTTTTTATTAGAATTAATTAATCTTTCCCTTTACAGTAAAGAGGGTGTTGCATTTTTTAAAGCGAGCCTTTGGAAGCGTAGCCACTTAAATGTATTTTAGGGCACCTTATCTAATGGACTAATAACTTTCCTATGAGATTCCTGCTTTCGTTTTCCCTGTTGGTTATGTTCCCCCTGCTCCTGGTCGGGCAGTTTGCGGAAAAGCGCAAAAACCTTGAAAAATCGGAAGGGTTTTTTGACTACTACTACGACGCTTCAGACGACAAAGTATACCTGGAAGTGGAGGAGCTGGAAAAGGAGTTCCTGTACGTATATTCCCTGAGCAGTGGGATCGGCAGTAATGATATCGGCCTTGACCGCGGGCAGTTGGGCAACGAGCAGGTGGTCTTTTTCCGAAAGGCCGGGAATAAATTGTTGCTGATACAGCCCAACCTGCAGTACCGCGCCCTCACCGACAACCCCCTGGAAAAAAAGTCGGTGGAGCAGGCCTTCGCCAAATCCATCCTTTTTGGCTTCCCCATCGTGGAAACCCGCGGGAATACCCATGTGGTGGACCTCACCGGTTTTCTGATGCAGGACGCCCACGGGGTTTCCGACCGTCTCCGGGATACCGGGCAGGGGTCTTACACCCTGGATACTTCCCGGAGCGCCATGAACCCGGAGCGCACCCGGGCCTTCCCTAAAAATGTCGAATTCGATGTGTTGCTCACCTTTAAAGGCGAACCCAAAGGCGGGTATGTTCGGTCCGTGACCCCAAACCCAAAACTGGTTACTGTGGCCCAGCACCATTCCTTCATCGAACTCCCCGACCCGGGCTTTCAGATGCGCGAGTTCGATCCGCGATCCGGGTCCTACCCGTTTTCTTTTTACGATTATGCGACCCCGGTGGAAAAACCAATCCTGAAAAGGTACATCCCGCGGCACCGGCTGGAAAAAAAGGATCCTTCCGCTGCCCTAAGCGAAGCCGTGGAGCCCATCGTCTATTACCTCGACAACGGCACCCCGGAACCGGTGCGATCCGCCCTGCTGGAAGGCGGGCGGTGGTGGAACCAGGCGTTTGAGGCCATCGGCTATAAAGATGCGTTCCAGCTGAAAATGCTGCCCGACGATGCAGATCCCCTTGACGTGCGGTATAACGTGATCCAGTGGGTGCATCGCTCCACCCGGGGCTGGAGTTACGGCAGCAGCGTGACTGACCCCCGGACCGGGGAAATCATAAAGGGACACGTAAGCCTTGGTAGCCTTCGGATCCGCCAGGATTTTATGATTGCCCAGGCCCTGGCGGAAAAACCTTTTGAAACGGCAGACGACAACGACCGCGCCCTGATGGAGTTGGCCCTGGCGCGGATCCGCCAGCTCTCGGCCCATGAAATCGGCCATACCCTTGGCTTTGCCCATAATTTTGCGGCCAGCAGCAATGACAAAACTTCGGTAATGGACTACCCACATCCCGATATTCGCCTGGTGGATGGAAAAATAGATTTTTCCGGGGCCTACGAAACGGGGATCGGCTCATGGGACAAAGTAACGGTGGCCTATGCCTATTCCGACTTTCGGGAGGGGACTGACGAGCGGGCCGCCCTGCAGGAGATCCTGCGCAAGGCAGAAGCCTCCGGCCTCCGCTATATTTCGGACCGGGACGCCCGTGCCCCGGGTGGATCGCATGCCTATGCCCATTTATGGGACAATGGGCGCAATGCCGCCGAAGAACTCGGACGCGTTCTGGACCTCCGCGAAAAGGCTATGGAATCGTTTTCCCCGGCCAATATACGGACCCTGGAGCCTTATGCCGTTCTGGAAGACGTTTTTGTCCCGCTGTATTTCTTCCATCGCTACCAGACGGAAGCAGCAGTAAAGTCCGTGGGGGGAATGGACTATAGATACGGGGTGCGCGGCGACGGGGCTGACCCGTGGAAAGCGCTCCCCAGAAAGGAGCAGGAACAGGCCCTGCAGGCGGTACTCCAAACCCTGGAAGCAGACCAGCTTGCCATTCCGGGGCGAATCCTCCAATGGTTTCCCCCCCGGCCGATCGGGTACGACGCGACCCGGGAATCCTTCAAAGGGAAAACAGGGGTTAGTTTTGATCCCCTTGCGGCCGCTGAAACGGCCGCCGACATGACCCTTGGCTTCCTGTTGCATCCGCAGCGGGCTTCCCGACTGGTAAACCAGCACAGCATGGATGCGGGACAACTCAGCCTGCAGGAGGTGCTTTCGGCCCTGGTGGCAGGAACGATAACGGATAAATTGCCTAAGGACAGCTACATGGCAGGGGTACAGCAGGTGATCAATTTCAGGGTGCTCGAACACCTGATGAACCTGGCCAGCCAGCCGGAAGTACACCCGCAGGTGAATGCAGCGGCCCACGCGGCCCTATCCGACCTGAAAACGTCCCTGGCCCGGCAAGGCACAGGACAACCCCTGGCGGCAGAGATCCTCCGTCGGATAAAGCGCTTCGAGGAACACCCGGAACTGTTCAAAGTGACAGAGGCCCCTAAAATCCCTGATGGATCGCCTATCGGGATGGACTGCTTTCAGTAAACACGGACCGAACCCATGGATGTAAACCTGATCAGCGACACGGTTACCAGGCCTACCCCGGGCATGTTGCAAGCCATGATGGAGGCCCGGGTGGGGGACGACGTCTTTAAGGAAGACCCCACGGTAAATGCCCTGGAAGATGAGGTAGCGCGCCTTTTCGGAAAGGAGGCCGCCCTGTTTTTCCCCAGTGGGACCATGGCCAACCAGACCGGGATTAAACTGCATACCCAGCCCGGGGAACAGCTCATTTGCGATAAGTTTGCCCACATCTATAACTATGAAGGGGGAGGGGTGAGTTTTAACAGCGGCGTCTCCTGTAAGCTGGTGGACGGCGAGCGCGGGATGATGACTGCAGCCCAGGTGGAGGCATCCATCAATCCGCCTGATTTTTACCACAGCCCCCGTACCACGCTGGTCTGCATTGAAAACACGACCAATAAAGGGGGAGGGGCATGCTGGGATTTTGAGGAGCTTCGACGCATCCGGGAGGTTTGTGACCGCCACGGCCTTAAGTACCACCTCGATGGGGCCCGCATTTGGAATGCCCTGGTAGCCAGAAAGGAGGTTGCCTCCGATTATGGCTCCCTTTTCGATACGATCAGCGTTTGTTTGAGCAAAGGACTGGGATGCCCGGTTGGTTCCCTATTGGTAGGCTCCAAATCGGACATGGATAAGGCCCTTCGTATCCGCAAGGTGCTGGGCGGGGGGATGCGGCAGGTCGGATACCTGGCTGCTGCCGGCCGGTATGCCCTGGAGCATCACCTTGGACGCCTGGAAGAAGACCACCGACGGGCCCGTGAAATCGGGGCTATGCTCTCTTCCAAACCTTATGTGCGTTACGTGGCCCCGGTGGAGACCAATATTGTCATCTTTGAACTGGATCCGGCGGCAGCGACCGATGCGGAAATGGTTTCGGCCCTGAATGCCCGGGGGATACGCCTGATCGGGATGGGTCAGGGCAAGCTCAGGCTGGTGACCCACCTCGATTATACCGAAGCCATGCACCAGTATACCCTCTCAGCCCTGGATGGGCTTTCCTTCGGACGGGCCTGATTCCCGAAGGCGTGCAAGGGTGTTTTTGATGCCGTTTTCCATCCCCGCTTCCGAGCGATACGGGCCACTGAAACCCAAAACCCGCCCATTCAGGCTTTTCAGTGCAAATTGAAACTGCCCCCTGTGGTTGGTACGGCGCTCAAAACAGGCCGGGCTTCCCAGGTGCCCGCGCACTTCGCTCAAACAGGCCCGTACCTCGGAAAGGGTGGAAAACCCCACGCTTTCGAGCAAAAGGTGCCCTTCCCGGCTTTTCACCAGGAAACGATACCCGTTATTGCCATTTTCCTGTACTTCCAGCACCTGTACGCGTTAAGGGTTATTTCAGAAAGGAATCCAGGCCCGGGATGTTTGGCATCCCTTCCCGGGCCACAGCAGAGAGTTCAGCATCGTGTACCTGCCCGGCTTTTTCGAGTGCCTGGTTCAGCGCAATGACCAGGGCGTCCACCAGGTGTTCCTTATCGTTCAATAAGTGGTCTGCCAGGTGGATTTCCCTAATTTCGCGGTTGGCCGTAAGCACCACCTCAACGTCACCCCCCGGGCCGGTTTCTTTGAGGGTAACCGAATCAAGGCGTTTTTTGGTGGCCTTTACTTTTTCCTGGGTTTCCCTCAGTTTACCCATCATTCCCATCAAATCTCCGAACATATTATAGGGCGTTTAAGGGTTAAAAATAGTAAATTCACCGGATTTTACCGGTCACCCCATGAGAAACCTACTCCCCTTAACCAGTCTTGTTTTAAGTAGTATTTTTGCACTTTCCTGCAACCCCCAAAACAGCACCATGCAAGAAGCCCAGCCACCTGTTGCCCTGAGGAAACCCCAAACCCTTGAAAAACACGGCGATGTACGCGTAGATGACTATTACTGGCTCCGGGACCGGGAAGATGAAGAGGTGTTGCAATACCTGCGGGACGAAAATGCCTATTTTGAGGCCGGGACGTCCCATACCCGTGAATTTGAAAAGCAGCTCTTCGAGGAAATGAAAGCCCGGATCAGGGAAGATGACGAATCGGTGCCGTATAAATTCAACGGCTACTGGTATATTACCCGTTTCGAACAGGGGAAGGAATATCCAGTGTATACCCGCCGGAAGGAACACATGGAAGCCCCTGAAGCGCTGTTGTTCGACGCAAACCAAATGGCGGAGGGCCATGAGTATTTCGACCTTAAGGGGATTTCCGTAAGCCCCGACAACCGCCTCGCCGCCTTTGGCACCGACACGGTTTCCCGCCGGCAATACACCATCCGGATCAAAAACCTGGAAACCGGGGAGGTCTATCCCGACCTGTTGGAAAATACCACGGGAAGCTCGGTTTGGGCCGCCGACAACAAAACCCTTTTCTACACCCGAAAAGATCCGGTCACCCTCCGTTCCGACCGCATTTACAAGCATATTGTGGGGACCGACCCGGCCCGGGACCAGCTGGTTTACCATGAGGAGGATGAAACATTCAACACGTACATCTATAAGTCAAAGTCCAGGAAATACCTCATTATCGGGTCGGTCAGTACCCTGACCAGCGAATACCGCATTTTGCCGGCAGACGAGCCCGGGGGCGATTTTCAGGTTTTTTCCCCCCGGGAACGCGGGGTGGAGTATTCCATTTACCACTTTGGGGACCACTTTTACATCGTAACCAACCGGGACGGGGCCTGGAACTTTAAGGTGATGAAGACCCGCGAAGGGCAGACGGGGTCGGCCCACTGGGAGGAATTCATCCCACACAGGGAACACGTGCTGATCGAGGACCTGGAAATCTTCAAAGACTATTATGTGCTGGCAGAGCGGGACGAAGGGCTTACCAAAATGCAGGTAACGCGCTGGGATGGGAGTGCGAGCTATTCGCTTCCCTTTGACAACGAGACCTATGTGGCCTATCCGTATGTAAACCTCGATTTCGATACGGAAACCTTCCGCTATGTCTACAATGCCATGACCTCCCCGTACAGTATCCTGGATTTCAACATGAGGACGCGGGAAAAAACCCTCCTGAAACAACAGGAAGTGCTGGACCCGGAATTCAGGGAGGAAAACTACCGCTCAGAGCGGGTCTGGGCCACGGCGCGAGACGGCTCAAGGGTACCCGTTTCCCTGGTCTACCATAAAGACACCCCCCTTGACGGGAGTAGCCCCCTGCTGCAGTACGGGTACGGCTCCTATGGGAGCACCATAGACCCCTATTTTTCGAGCCCGCGCCTTAGCCTGCTCAACCGGGGGTTCATCTATGCCATTGCCCATGTGAGGGGAGGGGAGTATCTCGGACGCCCCTGGTATGAGGATGGGAAATTGCTGCGGAAGATGAATACCTTTACCGATTTTATCGATTGTTCCCGGCACCTGGTTGAAAAGAAATACACCAGCCCCGACCGTCTTTACGCTTACGGGGGTTCCGCGGGGGGCCTGCTGATCGGGGCGGTAATCAACCTGGAACCCGAACTCTACCATGGGGTGATTGCCGCCGTGCCCTTTGTAGATGTGGTGACTACCATGCTCGACGAATCCATTCCCCTGACCACCGGGGAATACGATGAATGGGGTAACCCCAACGACCCTGAGTACTACGCGTATATGAAATCCTACTCCCCGTATGACAATGTGCGTCCTGCGGAATATCCCCATATGCTGGTGACCACGGGCCTCCACGATTCCCAGGTCCAGTACTGGGAACCGGCCAAGTGGGTTGCCCGGCTCAGGGTCATGAAAACAGGGCCTAACCGCCTGTACCTGCACACCAACCTGGAAGCAGGCCACGGGGGCGCGTCGGGGCGTTTTGAAGCCCTTAAGGAAACCGCAAGGGAGTATACCTTCCTGCTCGACCTGGCAGGTAAAATACATTAATTCAAAAAAAATAGTACTTTTGTAAGCGAAACCGGACGCTTCCGAAAGCGGCCAACCCCTAACCAAACGTGCATGGATCCAAAGATACAGGCCCACGCGAATATCCTTGAACTTATCGGAAACACCCCCCTGGTTAGCCTCAGCAGGATAACCGCTGGCTTTAAAGGGGAATACTACGCCAAGCTTGAGGCCTTCAACCCGGGGCACTCCTCCAAGGACCGTATTGCTCACCATATTATAAATGAAGCGGAAAAGCAGGGAATCCT
This sequence comes from Robiginitalea marina, assembly GCF_024006985.1. GTDB lineage: Bacteria > Bacteroidota > Bacteroidia > Flavobacteriales > Flavobacteriaceae > Robiginitalea > Robiginitalea marina. The sequence goes on along the minus strand of NZ_JAMXIB010000001.1, from coordinate 492,716 downwards.
CAGGCCCGGCAATACCATTATTGAAACCACCTCGGGCAACACAGGCTTCAGCCTGGCCATGGTTAGCATCATAAAGGGATATGAATGTATCCTTGCGGTAAGTTCCAAGTCGTCCAGGGATAAAATTGACATGCTGCGGACCATGGGGGCCAAGGTATATGTGTGCCCGGCCCACGTCAGTGCAGATGACCCCCGTTCCTATTACCAGGTTGCCAAAAGGCTGCACGGGGAAATCAAGGGGTCGGTCTATATCAACCAGTATTTCAACCAGCTGAATATCCAGGCCCACTATGACTCCACCGGCCCGGAAATCTGGCAGCAGACCGGTGGGCAAATCACCCACCTGGTGGCCTGCAGCGGGACGGGGGGTACCATCTCAGGAACCGCGCGGTACCTGAAGGAGCAAAATCCGGCTATCCGGATCCTGGGAGTGGATGCCTATGGTTCCGTACTTAAAAAATACCACGAGACCGGGGAGCTCGACACAGAGGAAATCTACCCGTACCGTATAGAGGGGTTGGGCAAGAACCTGATTCCCGACGCCACCGATTTCGATATTATTGACCAGTTTATCAAGGTCACCGATGAGGAGAGTGCCCATATGGCCCGGGAACTCTGCAAGACGGAAGGTATTTTTGCCGGATATACCTCCGGGGCGGCCATGCAGGCCGTCAGGCAGCTGGAAGCCGCAGGGGAATTTACGGCCGACAGCCGGGTGGTGATCATCTTCCCGGACCACGGGTCCCGCTACATGAGCAAGGTCTACAGCGACCAGTGGATGGAAGACCAGGGCTTTTTCGACAGCCAGAACGTGGGGGAACCTGAGAAGGTGCAATACGTGAAATAAGGCTGCTCGCCAGGCCCGGGGCCGTGCTTTTTTCCGCCCCCCAATTTTATGATTCCTTTGTAAAATTCTGTACTTTTGCGCATTGATGTTGCCTGCGGTCAGCAAGCGGACGTACGGGGGCACACACATAACCAAGCTACTATCCATGAGAGACTTATTCGACAGAATAATAGAGAACAAGGGGCCGTTGGGGAAATGGGCTGCCCAGGCCGAAGGGTATTTCGTATTTCCCAAGCTGGAAGGACCCATATCAAACCGGATGAAATTCCAGGGGAGGGAAGTAATCACCTGGAGTATCAACGATTACCTGGGGCTGGCCAACCTGCCTGAAATAAAAAAAGTGGACGGGGAAGCAGCCATGGAACACGGAGCGGCATACCCGATGGGTGCGCGCATGATGAGCGGGCAGACTGATTTCCACGAACAACTTGAGCAGGAACTGGCCGATTTTGTAAACAAGGAAGCCTCTTACCTCCTGAATTTCGGTTACCAGGGGATCATGTCGGCCATTGACGCCCTGGTTTCAAAAGACGATATTATCGTTTACGACGTGGATTCCCATGCCTGCATCATTGACGGGGTGCGCCTCCACGTCGGCAAGCGGTTTACCTTCAAGCACAACGACATCGAATCCCTGGAAAAAAACCTGGAGCGCGCCACCAAAATGGCGGAACAAACCGGGGGCGGCATCCTGGTCATCTCAGAAGGGGTTTTCGGCATGCGGGGCGAACAGGGAAAGCTCAGGGAGATTGCAGCCCTAAAGAAAAAATTCCGCTTCCGCCTGCTGGTCGATGATGCCCACGGATTCGGGACCCTTGGCGCCACGGGGGCAGGGGCAGGCGAAGAGCAGGGCGTTCAGGATGATATCGATGTCTACTTTGCGACTTTTGCAAAATCCATGGCAGGGATCGGGGCATTCCTCGCTGCCGATAAGGAGATCATCGACTACCTGAAATACAACATGCGTTCCCAGATGTTTGCCAAATCGCTGCCGATGATTTATGTCAAGGGAGCGCTGAAACGCCTGGAAATGCTGCGCACCCGTCCGGAACTGAAGGAGAAACTCTGGGATAACGTCAATGCCCTTCAGAATGGCCTGAAGGAACGCGGGTTTGACATTGGCACCACTTCGAGCTGCGTTACCCCTGTCTACCTGAACGGAAGCATCCCCGAGGCCATGGCCCTGGTAAAGGACCTGAGGGAAAACTACCGCATCTTTTGCTCTATTGTGGTTTATCCGGTTGTCCCCAAGGGACTGATCCTGTTGCGGATGATCCCCACCGCCACGCATACCGCAGAAGACATTTCGGAAACCCTGGAAGCCTTTTCGGCGATTCGGGAGCGGCTCCAAAACGGAACCTACAAGCGGCTGTCAGCCGCAGTGGCCGCCGCTATGGGGGAATAGGCCCCTTCCGCCCAAAACATCCGAAACCCCGGTTCTACCCGGGGTTTTTCATTTCAGGGACTTTCTGAACGTACAACGGCGTTTGTATACCTCGGGGCTGAAGTGCTTCCAGATTTGCTGGACCGCCAGGTTATCGGCCAGTTCCGGGGTCCTGTAGCACATCTGCACCCCCCTCTTTTTAAAGGCGTGGTAATATTCGTTGAAAATAATGGAAGTCACCCCTTTGTTCTGGTAATCGGGATGGATGCCGATAAGGTAGAATACAGCATCCCTGTTGTTTTTGCGCGCTTTCAGCAAATGGTAGAAACCAGTGGGGTAAAGGCGTCCACGGGCTTTTTGAAGGGCCCTTGAGAATGAGGGCATCACAATGGCAAAGGCAATGACCCGATCCTCGGAATCGAGTATGAATTTTATAAATTCCGGGTTGATCAGCGAAATATACCGCTTCTTGAAATACGCCTTCTGCGACTCCGACATGGGTACGAAGGAAGACAGGCGCGCGTAGGTGTCATTGAAAAGGTCGAACATCTGGTCTACCCAGGGGAGGATTTCCGAGGTTTTTTCAAAATTCAGCGGGCGTAGCCCATAGCGCTTTCGGATCACCTCCTGGATACGCACAAAATATTTGGGGTCGGCGTTGGCGTTGGGGAACTTGCTTTCAATGTATTCCTTCTCCAACTGGAAGCCATGGGATTTCAGGTGCTCGGCGTAGTACGGGTAATTGTACCAGGTTACCATGGTACCAATATGGTCGAAACCCTCGGTGAGGACCCCCACCTTGTCGAGGTTGGAAAAGCCCATCGGTCCTTCCATAAACTCCAGCCCATGGCCTTTCCCTATTTCGGCCACGGTCCTGAGCAGGATCCCCGAGATTTCCATGTCGTCTTCGAAGTCGAACCACCCGAACCGCATTTTGGGGATTCCCTGATGGCGCACCTCAGTCCAGTTCACAATAGCCGCAACCCGCCCCACGATGCGCTTTCCTTTAAAGGCCAGGAAGTATCGCGCTTCGGCCTGCTCGAAAACCGGGTTGACCCCGGGATCCAGGGCGTCGAGTTCATCGTTGATCAGGGGGGGGACCCAGTAGGGGGAAGATTTGTACAGGGTAAACGGAAAGCGCACAAAGGCTTTCATTTCACTCCGGTTACGTGCTTCCTGGATACGGATCATGGCATCTTTATTCCCGCATCAATATTAGGAATATTTGGGCACAGGAGAAAAGGAATTATCGGAAAAGCGGTCCCTGATCGCGTGAAGCGACACGTGCATCCGCCCAGTTCCCGGGGGGGTCAGCCCCTACGATGGATCGGGCAGGACCCCGTCACCGGAATCCTTCGATTTCTTCCTTTTATTCTTTTGGGCTTTTCGGCCAATGCGGCTTTCCTGCTCGTCAATCGGTTTCACCTTGTCCTGGTGGTAATCGAGGCGGTAGGAAATACCTGCGGCCACAAAGGCCCTGGCGGGGGTGTTCTTAAAGCCGGCGCCGACCAGCAGGTCTGCCTGGAAATTTTCATGGAACAGGTGGGCGATCCCGCTGCGCAGCAATACATCGGAGTACCGGTCGCTCTGGATGCCCTGGTTTTCGACAAAAACACTCCATTTGGGATTCCTGAAGGCATGGCTCAGGGAGACCAGGTAACTCCATTCGGGAAAATCGGTACCGATCCGGTCGTACGCGACGTTGGTGATCAAAACAAACCTGGGTGTCAGGCGGCTTTGGGTGGCGGCCATCACCCTGGGGGAAACCGTCGGATCCCCGGGGTAAAAGGGGTTGTCCCCGAGGGTAAAGGTAGCCCCCGCATACACCGATACGGCAGGGATAAGGTTCCTCAGCTGAAAAACGTTGTTGGCCCGCCAGCTGTACAGGTTGGGTTTGTTGCGTTCCGGATCTTTATACGGGTCGTAGAGGAGGAACTTCAACCCCAGGCGGTTGGTCGTGAAATCAGTAAGGGTTTCCTTCTCCCCACCCGGGTTGAAGGTAAGGCTTTCACTTACATAGGTCCCTTCCCAGTGGAGTTCCAGGGTTTCGAACAAAAGGCCGTACCTCAGGGCGATATCGGCCCCAAAGACCCCGGATTCGGTATCCAGTACGGAATGCTCGCGCCGTTCGTATAGGAGGCCCGACTCGAGCTGTATGACGCCGGTGCCCACGGCATAGGCGCTCACCGATTTCCCGGGCCGGTTGGAATTGATCACATCCGTATACTGTGCCCGTGCCGAAAGGCCAAGGCACAAAAATGCGAGGAGCACTCCGATTAGGGATGCATAGGGCCTGACACATCCTGCTTTGGGGGTCATATTCGTATTATTTTAAGACATTTGTACTGCTATAACAACGTGGGAATTGTACTTTTGATATACGCTGAAGCCGGATTATGGGTATTTTGAAAACGATTTTATGGATTCTCCTCGGGTATTACCTCCTGAAGCTGGTCGCCCGGCTGGCCCGGCCCTGGGCCAGCAGGTACGCGCAGCGTAAAATGGAGGAAGCCTTCAGGCGGGCTGCCCCGTACCGGGACCCCTCACCCCGCAATGACACCAGGGCAGGGGAGGTGAGCATCGACAAAAGGCCTCCCGCCCGAAGGCCATCGGGTAACAAAGTGGGGGAATACATTGAATTTGAGGAGATTGAATAATTCGACACGACCTTACGCATGAACCGAGGATTCCGAACCTTCCTGTCCCATTTCTTTGCCCTTGTTTTTTTTGCCCTGGTATCGCTCCTGTATTTTTACCCGGTCCTCAAAGGGGAGGCCATCTACCAGTCCGACATCGTGCAGTACCAGGGGATGGCCCGCGAACAGGACGGCTTCCGGAAAGCATTCGGGGAGGAACCCTACTGGACCAATAGTGCCTTTGGCGGCATGCCGACCTATCAACTGGGCGCGCGCTACCCCCACGAATACCTCAAAAAACTGGACCGGGCCATCCGCTTCCTGCCCCGCCCGGCGGATTATTTGTTTTTGTATTTCCTGGGGTTTTACATCCTGATGTGCTGTATGAAAGTCGAATACCGGCTGGCCATCCTCGGGTCGCTGGCGTTCGGGTTCTCCACCTACCTGATCGTTATCCTTGGCGTGGGGCACAATGCCAAAGCCCATGCCCTGGGCTACCTGCCCATGGTGTTGGGGGGGATTCTGCTTACCTTCCGGGGAAAGTATCTGTGGGGCTTCCTCCTTACGGCCCTGGCCATGGCCCTTGAAATCCAGGCCAACCATTACCAGATGACCTATTATTTTATGTTCCTGGTCCTGGTGTTGGGGGTGGCCTACCTGGCAGATGCCATTCGGAAAGGGCATTTGAAATCGTATTTTGGTTCCGTCGGGTTACTCCTTTTAGCGGTGGCTATGGGGGTGGCCGTAAACGCCACGGCCCTGCTGGCGACCAGGGAGTACGCCCAATGGAGTACCCGGGGCCCATCGGTACTTTCCATAACCCCGGACGGCACCCCAAAGGAAAATGCTGACGGCCTCGACAGGGAATACATCACCCAGTATAGTTACGGGATATCGGAATCCCTGAATTTGCTGTTTCCCAGGCTCTTTGGCGGGGGCTCCGTAGAACAGCTCGGGGAGGATTCCAAAACCTTCCAGTATCTGGTAGACCAGGGCGTACCCAGGTCACAGGCCCTGGATTTCAGCAACAACCTCCAGCTGTACTGGGGGGACCAGCCCATTGTGGCGGCCCCTCCCTATATTGGTGCCGTGGTCTTGTTTTTGTTCTTCCTGGGGCTCCTCCTGGTCCGGGGGAAGGCACGGTGGTGGCTGGCAGGCGTTTCCCTTCTCGCCCTGATGCTCTCCTGGGGGAAGAATTTCCCTCTGTTAACCGATCTGATGATCGATTATTTCCCGCTCTACAATAAATTCCGGGCGGTTTCTTCCATACAGGTACTCCTGGAGCTCTGTGCCCCCCTGATGGCGGTCCTGGCCATCCAGGCCTGGGGGCGGGCAGACCGGTCGGCTGCGGAAAAGGGTCGGGCGCTTTTGATTGCGTTCCTCGGTATGGCCGGCCTGGGCCTCCTGCTCCTGGCCTTCCGGTCCGGGTTTGATTTTGTAGGGGGCAGCGACGAGGTCCTGAAACGATATTTTACAGAAGAACTGGTGGAGCTTTTGCGACGCGACCGCGAAATGGTCTATGTACAGGATATCCTGCGCTCCCTGGTCTTTATAGGCCTCACCGCAGGGCTGCTCTGGGTGAACCTGAAAAAGGGCCTGGGATATCCCTGGATGGTCTTCGGGCTGGGGGTACTGGTGGTATTTGATTTGGTCGGGGTAGACCGCCGGTATGTGAACCAGGAAGATTTCCTCCCCAAAAGGCGGATGGACAAGGCCTTTGCGATGACCCAGGCCGACCAGCAGATCCTCAGGGACAGCAGCGTATACCGGGTGCTGAACCCGGGCGAAGGCCTGAACGGGGCCCGCACTTCGTATTTCCATCACTCCGTGGGGGGCTACCATGCGGCCAAGCCCCAGAGGATGCAGGACCTTTTCGAATTCCATATTTACCGAAACAACCGGAGGGTGCTGGATATGCTGAACGTAAAATACGTGATACAGAATGACGAGGAGGGGAACCCCCGGGCATCCCTGAACCCCGATGCCCTTGGCAATGCGTGGTTTGTGGAGTATGCCGCATCGGTGAGTTCCCCTGACCAGGCCATTCAGGCCCTCGATACCCTACAGGTAGGAAGGCATGCCGTGGTCAACACCAGTGACTTCCCTGAATTTTCGCCACGCCCTTTTGCCGTTGATTCCACAGCTGGTATCGAACTGGTCTCGTACCGCCCCAACTACCTGGAGTACCGTTCTGAGAACCCTGGGGCAGGGCTTGCCGTTTTCTCTGAAATGTACTACCCACATGGCTGGCAGGCGTATATTGACGGCTCGCCTGCCCCCCACTTTCGGGTTAACTATGCCCTGAGGGCAATGGAGGTTCCTGCCGGGTCGCACCGCATCATTTTTAAATTTGAACCGGATGTCATCAGGGAGGGCAGCACCATCAGCCTGGCTGCCAGCGCACTGCTGGGAGCCCTCCTATTGGGTGCAGGGGGGTATGAACTGTTCCGAAGGAGGCGGCAGAAGCACTAAAGGGCCATGCAAAAAGTACTCATTGTTACCTATTACTGGCCTCCGGCCGGAGGACCCGGGGTACAGCGCTGGCTGTATTTCGCGTCCTATTTGCCGGAGTTCGGGGTAGAACCTGTGGTGTATACCCCGGAAAACCCCCACTATCCGTTGCGGGATGAAGGGTTTACGGACCAGGTACCTCCAGGAATCCGGGTGCTGCGAAAAAAAATCTGGGAGCCCTATCACCTTGCGAAGTGGCTCAGCCGCCGGAAAACCCAGAGGATCAGCGCCGGGATTATCAACCGCGACAGGCCTTCCCGGGTGGAGCGCCTCCTGCTCTGGATCCGCGGCAATTTCTTTATTCCCGATGCCCGTCGGTTCTGGGTCAGGCCCTCGGTGCGTTTCCTTTCCAAAGTCCTCCGGGAGGAAGGCATCCACACCCTGGTAACCACCGGGCCGCCCCATAGTATGCACCTTATCGGGCTGGAATTAAAGGAAAAAACCGGGGTCCGGTGGGTGGCCGATTTCAGGGACCCATGGACTTCCATTGGCTATCACGAGGCGTTGCTCCCCGGGAAACGGGCTAATAAAAAACACCGGGCCCTGGAACAAAAAGTACTCCGGCAGGCCGACCACATAATTACCACCAGCGAGACTACCCGGGACGAATTCCGGCACCTGACCCGGCGCCCCATACAGGTCATCACTAATGGCTTCACAGGGTCCCCGAACCGGAAAGAGCAGCCAGAGGGACCGTTTATCCTGGCCCATATCGGCAGCCTGCTCAGCGGACGCAACCCGGTGCCCTTGTGGCAGGGGTTGAAAAACCTCCTGGCAAGGCATGATGGCCTGCGCCAGGACCTGCGCATTGAGCTTACGGGCCTGGTAAGCGACGAAACCCAAAGGAGCCTCAGGGCCCATGGCCTGGAACCTTATGTAACGATAACTCCTTATGTGTCCCATGGTGAGGCCCTTGAATTGCAGCGTAAGGCCCAGGTGCTTCTTTTGCCGGAGATCGATTCCCCAAAGACGGTGGGAATCATCCCGGGAAAGCTTTTCGAATACCTCGCCGCTTCCAGGCCGATCCTGGCCATTGGCCCCCCGGGGTGGGAAGCCGGACGCATAGTGGTCGAATGCGGGAGTGGGGCGGCGTATGGGTACGGGCAGGAAAATGAGATAGAATCCCAGTTGCTTCAGTGGTACCGGTCTTTCCGGAACGGGACACTTGAGGTCGCAGGGGTGGGGGTATCCCGATACCACCGCAGGGAGCTTGCAAAACGACTGGCAGAAGAGGTCTTATGGGAATAGTTCGAAAACAGTCGGTAATCAACACAGCCATAACCTATGCAGGGTTTGCCCTCGGGGCCATCAATACCCTGGTCCTGTATACCCGCTTCATGTCGGCTGAATATTTCGGCCTGGTAGGGGTAATCCTGTCTACCTCCGCCCTGTTGATGCCCCTGATGTCCTTTGGCATCCCCAATACCCTGGTTAAATTTTATTCAGGCTACAGGGAAAGGGACGACCTACAGGGATTTTTAAGTATGGCCATCCTGCTGCCCTTCCTGGTCATCCTCCCCCTCGGGATCTATAGTTTTACGGCCAACGCAGCGATTGGCGAATTTTTGGCCCGCGAAAATGAGGTGGTGCGCGATTACGTTTGGCACATTTTCCTGGCCGGGGTGTTTATGGCGTATTTCGAGGTCTTCTTTGCCTGGAGCAAGGTATGCCTGCAATCTACTTTTGGTACCTTCCTGAAGGAAGTATTCGTGCGCGCCGGGATAACAGCCTTGCTGGTTTTGCTATACATGGGGTGGATTGGGGAAACCCAATTCCTGATCGGGATGGTTGGGCTATACGGCTTGCGCATGCTCCTGATGGCCTTCTATGCCCTCCGGTTACAGCCCCTTCGCCTGCAGCTCTCCCTGCCCGGGGGATCCGGGGAAATTTTGCAGTATTCTGCCCTTATTTTGGTCGGGGGATCCGTCTCTGTGATCCTGCTGGAAATTGACCGCTTCATGATCAACCAGTACATCGAGATAGAGAATGTAGCCTATTATACCGTGGCCATCTTTATCGCCACCGTCATTATCGTTCCATTCAGGGCCCTGAACCAGATTGCTTACCCGCTAACCGCATCCCTCCTGCACAGCGGTGACCTCAGGGGCCTGGAGCAGCTTTACAAAAAGAGTTCCCTAACCCTGCTTGCGGTTTCAACCCTGGTTTTCCTCGGGATCCTGCTGAACCTGGAAGAGCTTTACCGCCTGCTCCCGGAAAATTACCGGGGCGGCTTCCAGGTGGTTTTGCTGATAGGAGGGGTGCGGCTGTTCGATGCTTTCCTGGGGATCAATACGGCCATCCTGTACAATTCCAGGTATTATACGGCCTTGCTGGCCATGGGGGTTTTGTTGTCGGTGCTGACCGTGCTGCTGAACATCTGGCTGATTCCCGAAATGGGGATCCTCGGGGCTGCCGTGGCCACGTTTCTTGCCGTAACCCTTTACAATGTCCTGAAACTGGTGTTTGTCGGGTGGAAGTTCGGCTTATCGCCTTTCAGTTGGGGTACCCTGAAAGTCCTGCTCCTCGCGGCAATTACCTATTTGTTGTTTTTTTGGTTTGAATTCCCTTTCCACCCCCTGGTGAATATCCTGCTGAAAAGCCTTCTGATTGTGCTGTTTTACGGGGGGGTGGCATATCAGCTCCGGATTTCTGAGGACCTGAACGCCCTGGGCAGGAACCTGTTCAAAAAATAGACCCCGGGAAAACAGGTTTTCCACGGGGTCTTATTATTCCCGGCGTTGCCCGGGCAGGATCCATTATTGCCTTGGGGACCCGCTTCGGCCGGAACGCTCCTTGCGGTTGGTATCCGATACCCGGGTGTGCGTTCCGCGCTCATTGCTCCTTCCCGGTGTTGCCTGGCGGGCTGTCACCGGCGTACTCCGGCTGCTGCGGGAAGCCCGGGCAGCGGGTTTATCGGTCCGCGGAGCAGGCCTTTGGGACACCGCATCCCGTTGCGGGGAAGCCTTTGAAACCCTGGCGGGCTGGCGGGGCGCCGGGCGCCGGCTTACCGCCTCTCTTGAGGTCCCCGGGGAACTGCGGGCAACGCGGCCTTGGTCGTTTCCTGCAGGATTCCTCCCGTAGGTTGAGCGGGTAACCGGGGTGGCCCGGTTTTCTTTCCCGGTGGTACGGGCTACATATTCCCTGGTGGCCTGGCTGTTAGCAGAGGACCTCCTGGTTACGGTCTTGTTGGTGCGGGCCTCCAATTCCCTGCCCTGCATACCGGAAGACCTTCCTGATCTTTCCTGCCGCGCCACTACGCGGTGGTCGTTACGGTAGATCCTGCTCCTTTCGGCCCTGGGCTGGTAGCGGTAGGTGTCACCGACCCTGGCGTACGCCCTCCTGAGGTTATTCCGGTAGGGCTGGTACCAGGTATAGCGCACGGGCTGGTAGTATCTCCTGTACGGATGCCGGTAGACCATGCAAAAATCAGGGGCCGGCCTCAGAAAGTAGCGGTGGAAAGGCCTGAAGGCATAAACCCGGTTGAAGGGGTTCACAAACCCAAGGTGATAGTCATATCCTCCCCAGGAATTGTAGAAGATACGCATACCGCCCAGGCGGTAAAGCCTTCCGCTGCGGTAATTTACCCCAACAGTGCCTATGCGGCTCACCCTGCCGTAGAAGTCATAGAATACCGGCACGTTCTCGACCTGTATGACCGCGCCGAAATCGTCGAATTGTACGAAGGGGTTGTAGTTGAACCCGGAATTGAAAGTGATGGCTGCCGGGCCTATCTGTACCCCGGCATTCACCTGAAGGCGGGAATCGATGTAGAAATCGAATTCGCCATCCGGATACAGGGCAAAGGTAACCCCGTCTTCCACAAAAATGAAGGCGTTTGAAAAAACAGGGGCTAAGGCGGAAGCCCCGGAGGTACGGGTTTCGGCCCGGGAGCTTCCCATTCCGGTCAGCAGGGCCGCGAGAAGGAGGATTACATGTTTCATGGCGATTCCGTTTTAAGGTTCCGGATGCAACTATTTACATTCCACCCTAACCTTTGCAAACAGCGTGCCAAAAGAATTTAAAACAATGTAATGCTCTGATAAACAGAATTATAAATCGTTAGTATTTTTGATTTTGCAGAAATCTAACCCCGGGAAAGCTACAGGCCCAACTTCCCTTTCAGGTATTTCCCGGTCAGGGAACCGGGGTGCCGGGCCACTTCTTCCGGAGTGCCAACAGCCACCAGCTGCCCCCCGCTGTCCCCGCCGTCCGGTCCGAGGTCAATGAGGTGGTCCGCGCATTTGATCAGCTCAATATTGTGCTCAATAACAATGATGGAGTGTCCTTTGTCGATGAGGGCGTTAAAGGAGGTCAGCAGCTTGTGGATGTCGTGAAAATGCAGGCCGGTCGTCGGCTCGTCAAAGATAAACAGGGCTTTCTCCCTGCTTTGGCCCCGCCCCAGGAAAGAGGCCAGCTTGATCCGCTGGGCCTCCCCGCCCGACAGGGTGGAAGAGGGCTGCCCCAGGGTAACATAGCCCAGGCCGACGTCCTGGAGCGGCTGCAGCCGGGCGGCTATTTTGGATTCCCCATGGGTGCTGAAGAACGCAATAGCATCATCCACGGTCATTTTGAGGAGGTCGTCGATGGAAGCCCCCTGGAAGGCTACTTCCAGGACTTCCTTTTTAAACCGCCTGCCGCGGCACTGGTCGCACTCCAGGTGGACATCTGCCATGAACTGCATCTCCACGGTGATTTCTCCTTCCCCCTTGCACTTTTCACATCGACCCCCATCCACGTTAAAGGAAAAGTGTTTTGACTTGTACCCGCGGATTTTGCTAAGTTTTTGGGAGGCAAACAGGTTGCGGATCTCGTCATAGGCTTTCAGGTAGGTAACCGGGTTCGACCTGGAAGAACGGCCGATGGGGTTCTGGTCCACGAATTCCACATGCCGGATCTCGCTGTATTCGCCTTCCAGGGCTTTGTATCGGCCAGCCTTCTCTCCATACCCCCCCAGCTTTTTTTGCAAGGCCGGGTACAGGATTTTGTTTACCAGGGTGCTCTTTCCACTCCCGGAAACCCCGGTCACCACCGTCAGGACCTGCAAGGGGAAGGTAACATCGATATGGGCCAGGTTGTGTTGTCTCGCCCCGGTGACCTTTACAAACCCTTTTGGTTTCCTCCGCTTTGCGGGAACCGGGATTTTAAGGCTGCCATTGAGGTAACGGGCCGTATAGGAATCTGATCGGAGGAGGGTTTCCATGGTCCCTTCCGCTACCACCTCGCCCCCGAGGGTCCCCGCCTCAGGGCCGATATCGATGATCCAGTCGGCAGCCCGCATCATTTCCTCATCGTGTTCCACCACGATGACCGTATTGCCCAGGTCCCTGAGCGCTTTCAATACCGTTATAAGGTTCTCCGAATCCCTGGGGTGCAACCCCACGCTGGGTTCATCCAGGATATACATGGAGCCCACCAGGCTGCTCCCCAGGGAGGTGGCCAGGTTGATCCGCTGGCTCTCGCCCCCGGAAAGCGTATTTGATTTTCGGTTCAGGGTGAGGTAACCCAACCCTACTTTCAGCAAATAAGACAGCCGGTTGCGAATCTCAACCAGCAGCCTCCGGGCAATTTCTTCTTCATGCGTGTCGAGGCGGAGGACCTCAAAAAAACGGGCGAGTTCATGGATGGGCAGGTCCACCAGCTCGGAAATCGCTTTCCCCCCAACTTTTACGTAGGAAGCCTCCTTGCGCAACCTGCCGCCCTTGCAAATTGGGCACCGCGTTTTTCCCCGGTAACGGGAAAGCATAACCCGGTTTTGGATTTTATAGCTCTTTTCTTCCAGGTGCCTGAAAAACTGGTTCAGGCCGGTAAAGTATTCATTCCCTTCCCAAACCAGTGCTTTCTGGGCTTCCGTAAGTTCAAACCAGGGTTTGTGGATGGGGAAATCGAACTTGTAGGCGTTGTTTACCAGCTGGTCGCGGTATTCCCCCATGGTTTCCCCTTTCCAGGGGGCAATGGCGTTATCGTACACGGAAAGGTCGCCGTTGGGGACCACCAGGTCCTCATCGATGCCGATGATGTCCCCATATCCCTCGCAATTGGGGCAGGCCCCAAAAGGGTTATTAAAGCTGAACAGGTGTACGTTCGGCTCCGGAAAAGCGATTCCGTCCAGCTCAAAACGGTTGCTGAATTTGGTTTGGTTTCCCGAATCGACTTCCTCCACCAGGCAGCTGCCCTTACCTTCAAAAAAGGCCGTATCCACAGCGCCGGCAAGGCGATTCAGGAAATCCTCATCGTCCTTTTTGACAACCACCCGGTCCACAACCAGGTCAAAGTTGCGACCCACTTCCGGCATTTCGGGCCGAATCCGGAGGATTTCGCCCTGGTGCCGGATCCGGGCATAGCCCTGCTTGGTCAGCAATTGCAGGGATTTCTGGACATCCCGGTTTTCGGGGAGCTCTATGGGGGCGAGCAGTAACAGGCGGCTCCCTTCCTCAAACCCCGATATGAAATCGACCACATCCTGCACGCGGTGCTTCCGTACTTCCTTTCCCGACACCGGGGAGATGGTCCTGCCCACCCGGGCGAACAGGAGTTTCAGGTAGTCGTATATTTCTGTGCTGGTGCCCACCGTGGAGCGGGGGTTGGTGGAGTTGACTTTTTGCTCGATGGCAATGGCAGGGGCAATCCCATGGATATAATCCACCCTGGGTTTATCCAGTTTGCCCAGGAACTGCCGGGCATAGGAAGAAAGGCTTTCCACATAGCGGCGCTGCCCTTCGGCATACAGCGTATCAAAGGCAAGGCTCGATTTCCCCGAGCCGCTCATACCCGTAATAACCACCAGCTGGTTACGCGGGATGCGCACGTCGATATGCTTGAGGTTATGAAGGTGCGCCCCCTTAATGAATATGGCTTCCTTCGGGTCTGCTGTTTTGACTCCTTCCATGCCGCTGCGGGTAAGCCGCAAAGATACGATTTACGGGGGGCAATTGCCAGCAGATGTTTTGGGATAACTCGCCCGTTTGAGGAGGGTTTGTTTTTGGCGGGAAGAAAAAATTTCTATATTTGGGGAGTCAATCCATAAATCGACAACGCCTATACAGCACTATTACTTTTTTAGTTGAAGCCCGAAAGGCGGTGAACGGGAGAAATCCCGGGCCGCCAGATGTAATCAAAAAAAGTATAGTGTATGGAACTCCATGTCGATGACGCTTCCCTGGTAAAGAACTATTTAAACGGTGATGAAAAGGCCCTTGAATGCCTGATCGCCCGCCACAACCAGCGCATATTCAATTTTATTTACTCCAAGGTTTTCGACACGGAAATCACCGAGGACCTTTTCCAGGAGACCTTTATTAAGGTTATCCGCACCCTGAAGCTTGGCAAATACAATGAGGAAGGCAAATTCCTTCCCTGGGTGATGCGGATCGCCCACAACCTGGTGATGGACCACTACCGGAAGAATAACCGCATGCCCCGCTACGAGGGCAGCGAGCAGTTCCATGTCTTCGCTATCCTGGAAGACGATGGGGTGAATGCCGAAAAAAGGCTGATCCGCGACCAGATCGAATCGGACCTCGGGGTTTTGGTCGACCGGTTGCCCGGCGAACAGCGCGAGGTGGTGCGGATGCGTATGTACCAGAACATGAGCTTCAAGGAGATTGCCGAGCGCACCGGGGTAAGCATCAATACCGCCCTGGGCCGCATGCGATACGCCCTGATTAACCTCCGCAAATTCATCGAAGAGAACCAGATCGTTTTAACGGATTAATTGGCAGCAGGTCGTAAGGATCGCCCAAGGCGTATTTTTAAACGAATTATTGGGCCATAGGTCGAGCCGGGAAACGGGTTCCGGTGGGGATTGCGTTATTTTGACAAACAAAGCAAATCCCCATGAAGCACCTTTACCCCATTAAGGAATCAAAACAGTGCGAACTTAGAAAGGCTTCCCCGGAAACCATCCGTTTCCTGCTCGACTACTCCAAATCCCTCAAAATCGTTTCCTCAAGGGGCCTCACCTTTGAGAGCAACCTGAACTGACCCGGTGACCTTCCAGGTTCTTCCCGCTCCCGGCCATTCTGTGGCCGGGCTTTTCTTTTCCCGCTGATTTGCAGCCAGCTCCGGGCTTCGCGATCAGGTCGGCATCCCCTTAAAAGCTAAAATCCGGTGTTTACATCAAGAATCCGTGGTTTGACAACAATGTTTTTCCGCAGGCAACCCCTTTGGCTACTTTTAAATTGTGTTTGAGGCAAAACAGACGCAACGGACGAAACAAAAACCAGCCTAAGGCCACCACTGAACAAAAAAATGCGCTCTATGGAATTACAGATCGACGATTCAATCCTGGTACGGGAATACATCAGCGGCGATGAAAGGGCCCTGGAAACGCTCATCAACCGCCACAACCAGCGGATCACGAGCTTCATTTACTCCAAGGTCATGGACCGCGATGTGACCGAGGATATCTTCCAGGATACCTTTATCAAGGTGATCAAGACCCTTAAAAAGGGCAATTACAATGAGGAAGGGAAATTCCTTCCCTGGGTCATGCGCATCGCCCATAACCTGATCATCGATTACTTCCGCAAGAACAAGCGCATGCCCAAATTTGAAGGGGGCGATGACTTTAATATCTTTTCCGTGATCGGCGACGATAAACTCAACGCAGAAAAGCAAATGATCAAGGATCAGATTGAGAGCGACCTGGAAGTACTGATCGATGAATTGCCCGATGACCAGCGCGAGGTTCTCATCATGAGAATCTACAAAGACATGAGTTTTAAGGAAATCTCCGAATGTACCGGGGTGAGCATCAATACGGCCCTCGGCCGGATGCGCTATGCGCTGATCAACCTCAGGAAGATCATCCAGAGGAACAAGATCACCCTGACCAATTATTAAACCCTAAACCAACAGACAATATTTCCCCTGGGGTTGCGTTATTTAGGTGTAACGAACTCTAGGTATATGGAAAAAATTTACTCAGAACCGGCCCGAGCGTGCGAGGGTTGCCACGTCAGGAAAGAAACTGTGGACTTTTTGCTGCAGTTCTCACGCACCCTCCGCGTGCTGAATTACAAGGGGGTACAATTCGAAACAACATTGAATTAGCGCAACAGGCCCGCTTTTAGCGGGCCTTTTTTTTTGCCCGATAATTGCGGAGCACTTCCTTTCTCCCTGCCTTCTGGGTGATCGGGTCCCGTTCCAGGTCCCACCCCCGCGCCGGGCAGTATTCCCTCCCGTACCAGATGATTTGAAGGTGGAGTTTATTCCACAATTCCTTTGGGAACAATTTTTTGGCGTCCTTTTCGGTTTGCACCACATTTTTGCCCGAAGAAAGGCCCCATCGGTACATGAGCCTGTGGATATGGGTGTCCACAGGAAAGGCAGGGATGCCGAAGGCCTGAGAAACCACCACGCTGGCAGTTTTGTGCCCTACCCCCGGCAGGGCTTCCAGGGCTTCCAGGGTTTGCGGCACCTGGCCCCCGTGTTTTTCCAGCAGGATACCCGACAGGGCATGGATGGCCCTGGCCTTGGTAGGCGACAGGCCCACCGGGCGGATAATTTCGCGGATTTTGTCAACCCCCAGGGCTACCATATCGGCAGGGTTATCGGCCAGCGCAAACAATTCCGGGGTGGTTTGGTTGACCCTGACATCGGTACTCTGGGCAGAGAGCAATACGGCGATCAACAGGGTATACGGATCTTTATGGTCCAGAGGGATGGGGATGGCCGGGTAGATTTCCTCCAGTTTCTCCACTATAAAAGCCGCCTTTTCTTTTTTGGTCATTATGTTTAATTTTACACTAAAATAACTAAACAATCAGAATGCTTATGGACACATTGAAAGCAGGGGATAAAGTTCCGGATTTTAAAAGCACGGACCAAGATGGGAATTCGGTTTCCCTATCGGACTACCGCGGCAGGAAACTCGTGGTGTTTTTCTACCCCAAGGCGAATACCCCCGGGTGTACCCAGGAAGCCTGTAACCTCCGGGACCACTATGGCGAACTTCAAAATGCCGGATACAGCCTTTTGGGGGTCAGTGCCGATTCTCCCAAAAAGCAGGCCAGTTTCAGGGATAAATACGAATTTCCCTTCCCCTTGCTCGCCGATGAGGACCGCAAGGTTATTGAGGCCTTCGGGGTTTGGGGGCCCAAAAAATTCATGGGTCGGGAATTCGATGGCATCCATCGCAAGACCTTTATTATTAATGAAGAAGGGATAGTCGAACGCGTGATCGACAAGGTGGTCACCAAGGACCACGCCGCGCAAATCCTGGAAAGCGCATAAGGGGGGAACCGGATAGCACGCTATCCGGTTTTTTTATTTCACAGACTGGGGCGACTTGTCTTTTTTGGGGAGGAAAAGTTGTTTTTCCCTGATGACTTCAGCAATCCCTTCAGGCAGCATTTCTTCCCAACCTTCTTCGTGGTTGGTGATTTTTTTCAGGACATCCCTGGAGTAGATATGAAGGATATCCGGGTCGTAATCAATGATGTCCATTACCTTGCCATTATACTTGAAGAACTTGTAGAGTTCCTTCATACGGGGGTGAACCTTGATATTGTTGCTGGTAAGGATCTGGCCGGTTTCCGGGTCGCGCATCGGATAGAGGTATACCTTGAGGTTTTTGAAGAAAAGTTTCCCAAAAGCCTCCAGGATACCGCCGCTGAGGTGGCGGTAGTACTTTTCGTCGAATACTTCCACCAGGTTGTTTACCCCCATGGTCAGGCCCATGCGCTCCTTGGTGTAGTTGTTCAGGAACTCTACCAGCTTGTAGTATTCCTGGAAATTGGAAATCATCACCATATGGCCCAGGGAACACAGCAGCTCGGCCCTGTCCATGAAATCCTGTTCATCGATTTCCCCGGAAGCTTTCAGGTTGGACAGGGTAATCTCAAAGATGACGATGGTGTTTTCAGGGTCTACGGTTTGTTCCCCTATAAAAATATCGTACGATTTCTGGAACATGTCCATGTTTACCATGGTCACGGGGCGGAAGCTTCCCCTCAGGGCGAGGATATTCTTTTTATAGAGTACGGCGGCTGGCAGCAGGTTGTTGCCGTCCGGACCGAACATCACTGCATCCGTCATATTGTTGCGGACCAGTTGGAGGCTGATCAGGCGGTTGTCGACCTGGGCAAAATTCGGCCCTGAAAAATTGATCATATCCACCTCAAGGGTGTCCTTGTCGATATGGTCGTAGAGGTATTTCAGGAGTTTCCGCGGTTTGTCGTACTTGAAGAAAGCCCCGTAAATAAGGTTTACCCCGAGGATTCCAAGCGTTTCCTGTTGCAGGCGGGCCTCGTTCTGCTTGAAGCGGATATGCAGCACGATCTCGTCGAATTCCTTCTGTTTGGGATCGAGCTGGAACCGGATACCGACCCAGCCATGACCCTTATAGCGCTTGGTAAAATCGATGGTGGCCACGGTATTGGCATAGGAGAAGAACAGCCGATCGGGGTGTTGTTCCCGGGGGATACGCTCCTCCATCAACCGCATTTCATGGGCCAGCATTTTTTGAAGGCGGCTCTGGGTGACGTATCGCCCGTCTTCCTCAAGCCCGTAAATCGCATCGCTGAACGCTTTGTCGTAGGCACTCATCGCCTTGGCGATGGTTCCGGAAGCCCCCCCGGCCCTGAAGAAATGCCTCGCGGTTTCCTGGCCGGCGCCAATCTCCGCAAATGTTCCGTAAATATCCGGGTTCAGGTTTATGCGCAGGGTTTTTGCTTTGATGGAGGGGACGTTTTCAAACGCAAAATCGTTCTTTTGAACCGTGGGCATAGTCGGCAATTTACACAAAACAAAGGTAAAAAGATTGGCTGATCCAAATAATAAATAAGTTATAAATTTGGATAAAACAGACCATCGGTTGGAGATCATTTTTTTGGGTACAGGCACCTCGCAGGGAATCCCGGTAATCGGGAGCACGCATCCGGTATGCCTCAGCCGTGATCCCAGGGACAAGCGGCTCCGGGTCTCGGTGATGATCCGGGCAGACGATAGCGTTTATGTAATTGATTGCGGGCCGGATTTCCGACAACAGATGCTGCGCCACCCCGTGGAACGGCTCGACGCCATCCTCTTCACCCACGAGCATGCCGACCATACGGCCGGCATAGACGACATCAGGCCCTTTTTCTTTCGCCAGGGCGACATCCCCATATTTGCGCATGAGCGGGTAGTGCGCTCCCTGGAGCGCCGTTTTGACTATATTTTCGCCGATGGCGACCGGTACCCGGGGGCCCCGGCCGTGGCGGTGAACCTGGTGGAAAAAGGCACCCCCTTCCGGGTCGGCACCCATTGGTTTACCCCCATCGAAGCCCGCCACAACCGCCTCCAGGTTTTTGGGTATCGCCTGGGGGATTTCGCGTACCTTACCGACGTGAAGTCTGTTGAACCGGAAGAGATGAAACACCTTGAAGGGCTGGAAGTACTGGTAGTCAACGCGCTCAGGCAGGAACCCCACCATTCCCACTTCAACCTGCAGGAGGCTCTTGAATTCATCGAAAAAGTTAACCCGAAACGCGCTTACCTCACCCACATCAGCCATATGATGGGGTTCCATGAGGAAGTGGAAAAGCAGCTTCCCGGGCACGTCCGCCTGGCCTATGACAACCTTACCCTTACCCTTTAAATAAAAAACATGCGACAGCAAATCTTCCTGTACCTTTTTGTTTTTTCGGCCCTGCTGGCCCTTTATCTTGCATTTACCGGCTCCAGGAATCTGGAAGGACTCGAAAAAAAAATAAACGCCTTGGAGCAGGAACAGGAGGCGCTACGGGACTCCCTGAAAGACAGCCGGCTCGACCTGCTGGACCTGCAGTATTTCAGCCTCGGGAACAATGATGAGGCCCTTGCCTATTACGACCACCTTGGCCTGGAAGACCCTTCCCGGTACATCGCCGATAAGCTCCTGGAAACCAATGAAGCTTCCGGGAATAATCCCCTGGTCCCCTATGAGGGGATGGAAGGCGATTTTAAGATCAACAAGATTGAGATCCTGAACCACCGCTGGATTATCGCCGATTTTTCAGACGGGAAATACTGGGGGGAGCTCCTGATCCAGTACGAACTCAGGGACGACCTTGGCGTCGACTTTACCCTCCTCGGCCACCTGCTCTATACCCGAAGCCAGTAATCAGTACCTGCCGTTCATCCATTCCCTGAACGAGTACAGGTTTTCGGGGCAGACACCGTGCCCCACGGGATATTCCTCATACTGGTGTTTCACGCCCAGCTCCTTCAGGAATTCCGAGGTGTTGCGGGCCCAGGATACCGGGATCACCATGTCGGTTTCCCCATGGGAGGCATATATGTTCAGGGACCCAAGGTCGTTGCTGGCAAAGCCGGGGGGAAGCATGGCAGGGTCCAGGTACCCGCTCAGGGCGATCACCGATTTAATCCGGGAGGGGTACGAAAGGGCCAGGGCATAGCTCAAAATACTCCCCTGGCTGAAGCCCAGCAGGCTTATGCGGCCCGGGTCGAGGCCGTAGGCTTCAATAGCCCGGTCTATGGTTTCCAGCACCAGATCCCTGGAGGCAATGGCCTGTTCCACATCGTTCCATTTGCCCCGGGATGCACTGAAATCTATGGCGTACCAGGCGTGCCCGAACGGCTCCAGTCTGTAGGGGGCCCTAAGGGAAAAGATATGGAGGTCCCCGGGCAACTCAGAGGCAAAGGAGAATAAATCTTCCTCATTGCTTCCGTATCCATGCAGCATGAAAAGGGCCGGCCCAGGTTTTGAGATCACGCGGGCGGGTCTCCACCTGTGGGTTAAAGGCAGATTGGCTTTGGGGGTATCGTCCATTATTTAATAAATAAAAACCAACGCTGGAAATGGGCCCCAACCAGGGGAACCAGCCGTTTCCTGCCCTGAAGGGCTGCGGTGATCCCATAGATCCATAAGGTGAAGTAACTCACATATAACCCCACCCAGGCATAGGGGTGGAACCACTGGCTCAGGAACAGGGAAAACCCAAGGAAGCCCAGGTGCAGGCCAAATGCCTGCCGGGTGTGGAACCGCCCAAACTCGTATTTGGGGTCCAGGTTCATGGTGATGGCGATCAGGGCGCCCACCAGGGTCAGGTAGGCGATTACGGCAATGGTTTTGGCTTCCCGGCTCGGTGCGCTCATTTAAAGGCTGTTACGTTCTCCCACAATCACCCCGTAGGCTTTTCCAACCAGGGGAACCCCGAGGAAGATGGCATTTTTGGAACTGCTCAGCAGGGTGTCGGCTTCTAAAACCGACTGCTGTTCGGGGTTGAACAGGGTCAGGACGGCTTTTTCCCCTTCCTTCAGGACCGGGCGCCTTAGCCCGAAACGTTCCCGGCCCCGGGTGAGGATCTCCACACTGGCCTCGGTGCCGAATATTTGGTTCAGGACTCCAAAGGCTCCTTCCAACCCGACAGTCCCAAAGGAAGCCAGGTCAAACTCCTTCCGCTTCTCCTCAATATCCATGGGGCAATGGTCGGTGGTTACAAAATCGATCACGCCCTCCTTTAATGCCTTTCGAAGGGCTTTTACGTCGCGTTGGCTCCTCAGGGGAGGGAGTACCTTAAACCGGCTGTCAAACCCTTCCAGGGATTCCTCGGTAAACCAGAGGTTGTGTATTGCAACGCTGCAGCTGACATCCAGGCCCTTTTTCTTTGCTGAGGCAATCAGGGCCACGGAGTGGGCCGAGGAAATCGTTGGGATATGCAGCCTGCCCCCGGTGTATTCCAAAAGGGCGAGGTCCCGCGCGATGCGGAGCTCTTCTGCCAGCGCCGGGATCCCTTTCAGCCCCAGGGTCACGGAAACGTTGCCTTCATGGACCTGACCTTTTGCGCTTACCTGGGCATCCATGGGGAAGGAGTGTGCCAGGCCTCCGAAATGCTGTACATAAAGCAGGGCGAGCTTCAGCAGGTTGGGGTTCTCCAAAGGCGTTTTATAGTCGCTGAAACCTACGGCCCCGGCCTGGTGCATATCGTGCATTTCCGAGAGGTCTTCGCCCCTGGATTTTACGCTCAGGGTGCCCATGGGGAATAATTCCGAAACCTGCCCGCGGGCAGCGTCTTTCAAAAACACGATATCGCCGCTGGTATCTGGGGTGGGGTTGGTGTTGGTATTCAGCACAACCCCGGCAAAGCCGGAGGCTGCGGCTACCTTAAGGCCATTGGCTATGGTTTCCCGTTCTTCGAACCCGGGCTCCCCGAAACTCACCCCGCTGTCGAACCAGCCGGGGGAGACAAAGAGGTTCTCCAGCCGTATTACCCGGGTATTCCCCCCTTCCCTCAGCCCGGTACCGATGGCCCGGATCTGTCCTTTTTCGATGAGAAGATCCCGCTTTTTGAGGTGCAGTGCCGGTTGGGTTGGGTCGATGAGGGTGGCGGATTTAATCAGTAGGTTCATCGCATCAATTTTTGCAGGAATGTTTCAACCAACACAAATAGCAGTGCTAAAATAACAAACCATTTCCAAAGGGAGGTTATCGCCATGCTGTTTTGATATTGGGCCACCAGACGCTCCACATCCGGATAAATTTCAAAGCGATCCGGCAGGCCTGCGGGGGTGTCCCTTCCCAGGCTTTCGGTGCGCGGGTAATTGAAGCTGGCCTGGCGGATGGGTCCCCCTTGGTATTCGATGAGGTAATTCCCTGCCAGGCGCGGCTCATCGCCGAAAATCAAACGCGTTTTCCGGGAAAAGGATTGCTGCAGGGGGATGAAGGAATACTCCGCTCCACGCATTTCCACAATATTGTCCTCTTCTAGGGTGAGGTCCAGGTCCAGTGAGGCTTCTTTCCCAACCTGGTAATAGAGATCCGATCCCGGGAGGCTTCCCCGGCCGATGCTGTAAAGAGTGGGCACGATTAAGGGGGAAAACCTGAAGTTGCCCGATGCATCGCCCAGGGGGGCCGCGCACACATAAAGGCCGTCAATTCCCGAGAGGAAGGCCTGTCCGTCCTGGAACTTCAGCATGGCCGGTAGGGTGCCTTCCAACGGAAAATAAAGGCCAGCCCTGGGGTATTCGAAATTTTCGACCTGTTTCTCAAAAACCCCCTGGAACCTGGGGTGATCGAATACGATGCCCGTGATGGGGTTGTCGCCCTCCACGCGGGGCTGCAGGCCGGCCCCGAGGGGGGCTAGCAAGGTGTTGTAGCTTTCAATCCGGGCATCAGCGGCCGGGATGACCAGCAAAACGCCTCCCTGGGCGGAGAATTCCTGAAGGGCCCTGGCCAGGGGCTCCGGCACGGCCTCAAGTTCATTCAGTACCACCAGGTGCTGCCGGTTGATAAGGCCGTAATCGAGTGTCCTCAAATCGCTTTCGGCATACGCGAATTCAGCAGGGGAAAAAATACGGGCCAGGTATGGGGAAGGGGAGGGGCCGATCCCGAGCACCCTGATCTTTTCGGGCGGATTGTGAGAGAGGTAAAGCACGTTGTCGTAGGGCAGCCCGTTGTCATTTATTTGTACGATGCCATTTAGCCCCTCTCCGGCCGGGATCAGGAAACGGGCCAGCACGGCGCCATCGTCCTGGATTTCCGCTGTGGTTTTGGCGACCAGGCGTTGCCCGTCGTAAAGGGAAACCGGGGTATTCTGCCAGGGGCCTTCATAACTGAGGGAAACCAGGAGTTCCAGGGTTTCGGGGTTTTTGTTCCCGAAAAAGGCGGTATCTAGAGAAATATTGACGGGGTTCCCGGCTGTAGCCCTGACGGCACGCACCCGGGCGTTGTTCCAGGATGCCCAGGCCTCCCGATCCCATCCGATGAAGTCGGAAAGCAGCCAGAGTTCCCGCTCCGCGGAATCCCTGCTTGCAAAATAGGCATCAGCCCGAAGTTGTACTTCGGCAGGGTCTGTACTCCCCGGATCAAAGCCCAGGTCGAGGAGTTCTTGCTGGATGTCCCTGACCTCCACTTCCCGGTAGGTCCGGCTCTGGGTCATCAGCGTAAAGCGAAGGTCTTCAGGCAGGAATTGCAGCAGGTCCTGTACCGTATTCTGCAACAGGCTTGAATTGCCTTCCTGTACCTGCATGCTAAAAGAATTATCGAGATAAACGAGTATATCCTTTGGTTTTCCAACGGTTTGCGAAGAAAGGAAGGGTTGGCAAAATGCCAGCACAAGGGCTGCAATTAGCCCCAGCCGGGCAAGGAGCAACAGCCATTTTTTCAGCCTGCTGCTCCGGTTGGCTTCGACCAGTATTTTTTTGAGGATCCGAACATTGGTGAAGGGCGTATCCCTGAACCTCCTGAGGCGGAGCAGGTGCACCAGGATTGGGATTAGGAGTAGCAGGAGGCCCCACAGGAGTTCCGGATGCTTGAACTGCATAGTTTGAATTGCTTGGTCAAATATAGCCAATTCAAAAGGCCTTTGCAGGGATGGAGCGGGAAATACTGCCCCAAAGGAAGGCTGGGGGCACCCCCGGCCAAAACCGCAGGGTCAGCAAAAAAAGTAGAAATCCCTCATGGATAGCTGCCCAAGGGCGTGAAGGTGGTTCCTGATCGCTTCCTGTGCCTCCTCATTGGCCACGGTGATTATGCTCTGGGCGTTTTCAAGCTGGCCGAGGAAGGTGTAGTGCTGCAGGGGTACCCCGTAGATCTTCCTGCCTATTTTCCTGGGGTTGTCGCACAGCCAGTGGAAAGGTTGTCGGGCGGCCTTTAGTTTACGGGCAATGGTTTTGCCCTTGAATCCGGCCCCCCAGACCACCAGGGGCCTTCCCGGCACACGGTCGAGCCTCAGGAAGTGATACAGTTTCAGGTCCAGGAAATAATTCTGGGCATAGTGGGGCGACGTCCTTGAGGTGCGCTGGTCGTAATCCCTCCAGTAATGCAGCAGGTGTTCCGAAGGCAGGCATTTCAACCCCCCTTCATAAAAGCGGAAGCACAAATCGTAATCCTCAGGGTACCGATCGGGGTTGAAGGCACCACACGCATCCAGGTCCCGTCGGTAGGCCATCCAGCAAGGCGATGGGATGACGCATTCCTTATAGATCTCACTGAAGTTCTCCCCCCGGGCGGTCAACCCATTGATCCAGGCTTCATATCGGGCATACCCGTTGGAAATCCCACGGTGTGAAAAATAGCGTACCCGGCCAAGGGCAAGGTGGCCGGGGCCATGGGAGGTTAACTGGCCTGCCATGAGTTGCAGGCGGTGGGGGGCCATCAGGTCATCCGAATCCATCCGCGTAATAAGTTGTCCCCGGCTCAGCCGATAGGCTTGCCTTAGGGCGGGGATGATGCCCCTGCCCTCCGCGTCCATGACCCGAACCCGGGCATCGAGGGCAGCGAGTTTCTCCATGAATTCCCGCCCCGTGTCAGTGGAATGATCGTCCACTGCAAGCAATTCCCAATCCTTCAGGTCCTGTTCAAGGATGGAATGGAGGCATTCGGGAAGGAAGCGGCCTGTATCCCTGAAGGGCATCAGGATGCTTACCAGAGGGTTTGTTGCGAAAGATTGCATTTGGGTACCGAAATTTTCGGGGCAGCAAGGCCCGGGTACCCCCATCCCCAGCCAGCACTTCTAATAGTTCACCGAAATATTATTCCGGCGCTTCCTTAGGGGGGGTGATCATGATGTGTGCCCGGTGGGTGCCAGGATCCATAAGCCAGGCATGGCCCGGGGGCGTCGGGGTGGTCGGGAGACCTGTGGAAGCCCCGGTGGCAAAAGGCATATAAAAAACATACCGCACATAGGGGTCTTCGATCTCCAGGGATTCAGGGTTCACCTTTCCCGTAAAAACACAGAGGGTGGCCTTGTCGGGCATGCTCAGGGCCCCGGAGCGCACCTCGGCTTCCCGGATATCAAAAATCTCCTTTCCGTCTTTCCCCTGCGCTTTCAGTTCCCGGCCCCGGGCCATAAAGGCATCCAGGTCCCTGTGATAGGCAGCCGTGGAGAAATTCGGGTTTCCGGGGTCGTCCGCCAGGGCGATATAGGCGTTGGTGCCTTCCCTCAGGGTGACAAAATTCCCCCGGGGGTCGTAGCCGTATACCGTGGCCCCATCCCGGTAGTCGCCGGGTACGGCCATCAGTGCGGTTTTGATCTGCCACTGCGCCGGGGGGATCTCCTGGGCTACCATCCCGCAGGTGGCCATCACTGCCATAAAGGCTAACATTGTTTTTTTCATGGGGTGGGGATTAGTATTTTGCGCTTTTTCCGACTGCAGTAGTCCTCACGATAAAAGCCCTGAGGTCTTCATTGGCCTGTTTAAGGTCTTCCCGCCTGAGGTACATCATATGTCCGCTGCGGTACCCTTTGAATTCAAGCCGGTCCTTCATGCGCCCGCTCGGGTCGATCTGCCAAAGGGTGTATTTGGCGTTGAAATAGGTGGTGGCGCCGTCGTAATAGCCCGATTGCACCAGGACGTTCAGGTAGGGGTTTTGGGCCATGGCCTGCCTCAGGTTGTCCCGCGTATTGTCGTTTTCGTCATTCCAGGGGCGTACCGGGCCAAACATGTTGTATTTGATGTCTGTTTTGAATTTCAGGACCTCCTGGAGGTAATAGTTGATGGCCGGGGTAAAGCTATGGAGCCAAGAGGTGATCTCTGCGTTATAGTCGGGCGAGGTGCCTGCCAGGGTTTTGTCAATCCCCAGGTACCGGCTGTCGAGACGGCCTACGGTGTATCCGCCCCGGTCGCGGAGCAGGGCTTTCCAGAAATAGGAGGTGGGCACATCCAGGTTGTGGTCGAGGATTTCCTTTACGCCGAGCCCTGAATACAGGGCCATTTTTTCAGCAACAGCTTTTCGCTCCGATTCCCCGATGAACCCGCCCCTGGCGATTGCCGGGATAAGGGTGTCTATGGTAAAGGCCTCGGCCTCAGGGAGGATCTCCAACAGGTCCTTCTGTTGCAGGGCGGGCGAGAGGGCTTTCTGGTGCCATGCAGCTGCAGTGTAATAGGGCAGGTTCAGCGCGCTGCTCACCGGTCCGTCCTGCCGGATAACCTTATAATCTGCCGGGGATACCATGATGACCCCGTTCAGGTACATCCATTGCTGGTTCTGCAGGGCCAGCGACAGGCCCATGACCCGGGTACCTCCGTAGCTTTCCCCAATGATGTATTTGGGCGACCTCCAGCGGTTATGCCGGGTGACAAAGGTATTCAGCCATTCCGCCAGGTAGGTGATGTCGGCATTGATACCGAAAAACTTCGACCGGTCCACTTCCTTTCCCGTTTCGGGGATGGTGCGGGAATACCCGGTGTTGGCCGGATTCACATAAACGATATCCGTCACATCCAAAACCGAATAAGGGTTTTCCTCCACCCCGTAAGGCTGCACAGGGTACCCTTCGTCGTCGATCCGCAAAATCCTGGGGCCGGTGTAGGCCAGGTGCATCCAGACGGAACCGGAACCGGGGCCCCCGTTAAAGGAAATCAGCAAGGGACGGGAGGCCCTGTCCTTTACATTGTCGCGGGTGTAATAGGTGTAGTGAAGGGCTGCTATGGGTTTTCCCGTTTCGTCCCATACCGGCTGGGTCCCCGTTTCGGCCGTGTAGGGGATACTTTGACCGGCTATGGTCACGGTGTGTTGGGTTACAATGGCTGTGTCGATGGGGATTTTCCGTTCCTGTGCGCTCAGGGATAGGGTCGGCAGAAAGGCAAGCAGCAGGAGGGCGGGCAGTGGCAATTTCATGGAGTATAAGAATTAGTGTCCCCTAAAATAGCAATTTCTGCCGGAGCACAGGTGGGCAGGGATCGAAAAATGGCCCCAGCCATACCCCGGGGGCTCCTTCGGGAAAAAGGTGTAATTTTAAGAAAATCAATTCCATGAAACCGTACAGTCGAAGAATGTTCAATACCACCCTGGCCGGGGGGCTGCTGGCAATGGGCATGCCCCTGCCACTCACCGGCCAGGGCGGCGGGTCCCAGGTGAAAAAGTTGGGAGTGGCCCTGGTCGGCCTGGGAAGTTACAGCACCTACCAGTTGGCGCCTGCCCTTCAGCAAACCGCATATTGCCACCTCGCAGGCATCGTAACGGGTACCCCGCAAAAAGCCAGGCAATGGATGCAGACCTACGGCATTGGGGCAGAACACGTCTATGATTACGACAGCTTTGACCGCATAGCCGCCGACAAGGCCATCGATATTGTGTATGTGGTGTTGCCCAACAGCATGCACGCCGAGTTTTCCATCCGGGCTGCGAAGGCGGGAAAGCATGTGATTTGTGAAAAGCCCATGGCCATGAATGTAGGGGAATGCGATGCGATAATGGCAGCCTGCAGGGAGGCCGGCGTAAAACTCGGGGTTGGCTACCGGCTGCACTCCGAGCCGTATACCCGGGAAGTCAAAAGGCTGGTCAGGGAACAGGCCTTTGGCCGCGTTCGTTTTGTAGGGGCCGATGCAGCCTACATTTCTGCCGGCAACCCCGACCAGTGGCGCCTGGATAAATCGCTTTCGGGAGGGGGAGCCCTGATGAACATGGGGGTATATGCCATACAGAGTTGTATTTATGGGTGCGGGAAAAACCCGGTTTCGGTAAGCGCCCGGGAATTCAGCACCCGCCCCGATTATTTCAGGGACACCGATGAGACCATTACCGCCCAGTTCGAGTTCCCTGGCGGGACCGTAGGGCAGATGATGACTTCCCACAATGCCCAGGCCAACCGGCTTTATGCCTCCTGCGATCGCGGGTGGTTTGAGTTGCAGCCGGCCAATAATTACGGCCCATTAAGCGGGCGCACCAGCGAAGGGCCAATGTCCTTTCCCCATGAAAGCCAGCAAAAGCTCCAGATGGACGACTTTGCCCGGCACATCCTGGAGGGCACCCCAAACCGGGCCCCGGGGGAAATGGGAAAAAGGGATATGGTGGTAGTGGAGGCCATTTACCGTTCGATTCGGGAAGGGGGGAAAGCTATACCCATCGACCTGCCGGAAGGCTATGGCATGGGGGGGTGACCCGGGAACCCCAGGGTTAACCGAATTGCTCAAAAACCCCCAGGCCAAAGAGGGCGAAATCGTATTTGACGGGGTCTTCCGGGTCCAGTTTCCGCAGGGCCGTATCGAGTTCCTTCACGGCTTTGGCGTCATCCTGTCTGCGCTGTAGCAGTCCAAGGGCGCGGGCTACCTTGCCCGAATGCACATCGAGGGGGCAGGAAAGCCATGATGGGGAAATTCCCGGCCAGATCCCGAAATCCACCCCGGACTTTGCCGGGCGTACCATCCACCTAAGGAACATGTTGATGCGTTTGGCAGCGGACCCCCGCAAGGGGTCTGAGAAGTGTTTTTCCGTCCTTTGGAGGTGCCCGGGCTCAAAAAAGTGTGCCCTTACCCTGGAAATGGCCCCCTGAATTCCTTCCGCTTCGGCATACCGTTGGAAAAGGGGTTCCATGCCTCCATAGGCCCGGTAGAGGTGCCTGAGGCCGATAATAAAAAAAACCAGGTCCTGACCATTGAACGTCCGGTGGACAAAGGGACTCAGTTTTTGGAGGTCCCTGGCCGTGGCTTCCATGGTAAAGTCATAGGGGGAATCATCCATGAGGGCCATCATGCTGCGCGCGCTCCGGATAATGCTCTGTCGGTTCCCCCAGGCTATGGTCGCGGTCAGGAATCCGGAAACCTCCCGATCTTCTTTACGCAGAAAGGCATGGGGTACCTGAATGGGGTCCGTTTCCAGGAACTCTGGTCCCTGGTATTGAAGGGTTTTTTCGTCCAGGAAATCTTTCAGTTCGCTCCAGTCCATCGGGGCAGGCCATTGTTCATTTGTCGCAGTGGTGCAGGGGCGGTATATCCCCGGGGAGTTTCGCCTTTACGGCTTCCCGGGATCATCATTTTCGTCCACAATCCGCCCATCCACCATGGTGAGTTTCCGATCCGCCATCTCCGCCAGTTCTTCGTTGTGCGTCACGATGACAAAGGTCTGCCCGAAGCGCTCCCTGAGTTCAAAAAATAACCGGTGTAACCGGTCTGCACTCGATGAATCCAGGTTCCCGCTGGGTTCATCGGCCAGGACCACGGAAGGCTGGTTGACAAGGGCCCGTGCCACAGCCACCCGTTGTTGTTCCCCCCCGGAAAGCTCAGCCGGCTTATGATGGAGGCGGTGCCCGAGGCCCAAAAATTCCATGAGTTCCCGGGCCCTGCCTTCAGCTTCCGAACGGGGAGTGTCCCTGATAAAGGCGGGGATGCAGACATTTTCCATGGCCGTAAATTCCGGGAGCAACTGGTGAAACTGAAAAATAAAACCGATATGCCGGTTGCGGAAAAGAGCGAGCTGTTTTTCCCCGAGCAGGGTTATGTCCTGCCCGTCGATCGTGATCTTGCACGGGGGGGAAGGGGAGGGGGTGTCCAGGGTGCCCAGGATTTGCAGCAGGGTCGTCTTTCCCGCACCGGAGGCTCCCACCACGGACACGATTTCACCTTTTCGGATGTTAAGGCTCACCCCTTTGAGGACTTCTACTGCCCCGTATGATTTATGGATATTTTCGGCCAGGATCATGGAATGCGTTCAGGGGTTGAAAGTACGCATTCGACCAGAATTGTCAAAATGGAGGCCGGTTAGCCATAGGCGGAGAAAGGGACCATCCTTTCCGGGCGTCCTTTCCTCCCCGGGACCCCGGGCAAGTCATATTTTTTTAGCATCTTTAAAAAAAAATCGCAGCGCCATGCCCTACAGATATTTGGAAGAATACAATATTGAAATTACCCAGGAGGTACGGAATTCATACGAGCGTATCCTCGGGGAGATCGGGGAGGATACCGGCCGCGAAGGCCTCTTGAAAACCCCGGAGCGGGCAGCAAAGGCCATGCTTTTCCTCACCCAGGGGTACCGGCAGGATGCCGTGGAAATCCTGAAGGGGGCCATGTTTACGGAATCTTACAGTGAAATGGTCATCATCAAGGACATTGAAGTATATTCCCTCTGTGAACACCATATGCTCCCTTTTTTCGGTAAGGCGCACGTCGCCTATATCCCTGACGGGCATATTGTGGGCCTGAGCAAGATCCCCAGGGTGGTAGATGTCTTTGCACGCCGCCTTCAGGTTCAGGAACGCCTGACCGATGATATTGTGGAATGCATCAACCAGACGCTCAAGCCCAAAGGGGTCGCTGTGGTCATCGAGGCAGCCCATATGTGCATGATGATGCGCGGGGTACAAAAACAGAATTCCGTGACCACTACTTCCGGCTTCAGGGGCCAATTCGAGAAAATCGAAACCCGAAACGAATTCCTTAAACTGATCAGTTCAGACCTTTCCTGAACTCCTGATTTGAAGAAATCTCAAGAGGATGGACGGTAAATACAAAAAACTGGTGCTGGGTCTCGTGCTCGACGGGGTGGGAATGGCTTCGCTGCTCTTACCGGGCCTTGGGGATTTCCTGGACGTGCTGTGGGCCCCTGTGGCCGCCTGGTGCATGACCCGCCTGTATCCGGGCAAAAAGGGACGGGTAGCCGGTATCATCGCTTTTGTGGAAGAGATTTTCCCCGGACTGGACCTGATTCCCACCTTTACCCTGATGTGGGTGTACACTTACCTGCTTAGCCGGACTAAAGGCGCTCAGCCCGCTTAGCAGCCCATGGCCCCAGGGATGCAGGAGGCTCAGTTCCGCCTCAGGAGCGCAAAAGGAACCCAAGGCCCATGCGGCGAAGCATCTTCTTTTCAAAGTTCCAGAAAAAACTGAACTGGCCAAAAACCCAACCTATGGCGACCAGCAGTACCTGGTATATGGGAAAAAGGATCAGGATCCGCAAGGTCCAGTAGATCCAGTCGCCCCACCAGGCCTCTGTAAGGGTTCCGGGACGCAGGCCGATCCACTCCAGTACTGGGCGGGCGACATATACTGAGGACGATCCGGTAATGGCAAAGACGACCAGGATCAGGGCAAGCTGCCAATTCGAGGTGATCCCCCACCGTTGCTTGAGTCGATTCATCTGCAGGATTTGGAGGTCAAAGGTATAGAATTACAGCCTTCAAAGAAAATGCCGCCGGCCTGCTTTTCCGCAAGGGAAAGACTGCTCCCTTCGCACAGCCACGGACAAACCTGCCTTATGGCCGTAGACACCCGTTGAACTCATACAGGCCAACAGGGAAGAGGGAAGTTCTTATTCCATTTACCGGTTTCAGGGGCTTCAACACCCCACAGGACAAAAAAAACCGCCGGCTCATAGCAGGCGGAATAGGGCTTAACGGTTCGGGAACGAAGGATTACTTCCCGAAAAGGCCCCCCAGCAATCCGCCAAGGCCTCCTTTCTTTCCCTGGACCATGTCGGAAACGTCATCGATGATGCTGCCGTCCCCATCGGCATCGAGCAGGGCGGAGAACATGTCCATGCCCTGGCTTTGTTGTCCGCCGAGAAGGCTTCCGAGAAGGGCATCCATCCCCCCGGCGTCGGCGATATTGGCCTGGCTCTGTTGCCGCCCGAGATAGCCCATGACTATGGGGGCCGCAATTTTCAGGATATTGGCAATGGTAGAAGCATCGATCCCCGATTTCTGGCTTAGGGCATTTTCCACCATCGGCTGCCTGCCCCCCAGGACATGGCCGAGGATCCCTGCCCCGTCATTCAGTACACTCTGGTCGATACCTCCCCCGAAAAGGCCCCCGAGGTTATCCAGGATACTCCCGTCGTGCTTTGAAGACAGGGCCTTCATCAGCCCTTCTGCCCCCTGGGGGGTGGACGCATTTTTTTTCATGGCCCCCAGCAGCAGGGGCATGGCCATTTGCAGCACATCGGCCGTTTTGTCTTCCGGCTGGCCGGTTTCGCGGGCAACACCCCGGATCATTTCACTTCCAAGGGAACCCTTCAGCAGGTTCAGGATTTCAGACATTTTCAGATATTTTTTTGACGCCAGAAATCTAAGGAATCTATTTAAATACGCCGGGGTTCAGCAGGTGATTTTAATCTTAAATCTCTAAAAAGTACCGTGGAAAGGGCCAAATGGTGTTGGTTTTAGGTACAATTTATATATTTACCCAATGCAGTTTTCCATGATCCCGAGGCAACCGCATCCCCTGGTATCCTATTACCGGGTTGGCCGCCTGCTGCACGGTGCCCTGCTGCTCTTCCTGCTGGAGTCCCTGGTGTACTGGGAAATGCTCAAGGCCGCCCTGGCCCTGGGTAACATTTTCTGGATCGGGTT
Source organism: Robiginitalea marina (assembly GCF_024006985.1). Taxonomy (GTDB): domain Bacteria; phylum Bacteroidota; class Bacteroidia; order Flavobacteriales; family Flavobacteriaceae; genus Robiginitalea; species Robiginitalea marina. Next base: position 459,350 of record NZ_JAMXIB010000001.1, on the reverse strand, counting down.
TTGGATCTGGTCATTTATGTTTTCTTTTATCCATATCTTCCTGGTAATCATGGACGGGTGGTCGCGCTTCCAGGACTATAAAAAGGCCAAAGACCTGTTTTATGCCTATGGCTTCCGCCCGCGGCTGGCCGACCGGTTTATCGGGTCCAAATGCCAGCGGGCTGCTGCCCTGCAGGCCGCCCGCGAACTGGGCCTGGAAAAGGAAGTGGCAGATTACTACCAGCATCGGGGCGTCAGGTGGTATCATTATGTGCCCTATTTCATGATTCGAGACCCTTTATTCCTGATCCGAAAAGCCTTTTGGAAGCGCACCTTCCTGGAGAAACATTACCGTCCTAAATTCGAGTACCGGAATCTTCAATGGCAGGCAGAGACATGATCGTGGCCGCCAGGGAGATCTGTAAATCCTATGGAACGAGGGCCGTACTGCGCGGGGTTTCCCTTTCTTGCCTAAAGGGCGAAATCGCGGGGTTGATCGGACCCAACGGAGCCGGAAAGACCACCCTCTTCCGCATCCTTCTCGGGCTGGTGAGCCGCGACTCCGGCCAGTTGGTGGTGCATTCACAATCGGCCAAACCCCTGGGGGGGATTATCGAGAAACCGGCCCTCTACAACTACCTTTCAGCCTATGACAACCTCAGGGTATTCTCCCGGATCCAGGGCCTGGATTTCGGCCGGAAAGCCTATGAAGGCCTAATGGAACGGGTAGGGCTGGCGCCAGGGAGGAAGGACCCGGTGCGGAACTACTCCATGGGGATGAAACAGCGCCTGGGCCTGGCCGTGGCTTTGCTGAATTCCCCCGAATGCGTAATCCTGGATGAACCTTTTTCCGGATTGGATCCCATTGGGATCCGTTCCCTGCAGGATCGGATCCGTACCCTGGCCCGTGAACAGGACATGGCCATCCTGCTTTCGTCCCACAACCTGGCAGAACTCGGGGGCCTTTGCGATACCCTTTCCGTAATCAACCATGGCGAAATTGTGCGGCATGGCCCTGCAAGCGAGGTCTTTGGAAAGGCTGTTGGCGGATACCTCCTGTATGGAACCGGATTACAACATTCCCGCCTTCTTAAGGCGCTGGGGGCCGAGGTTGGCAGCACAGCAGCCATGCTTACCCTAAATGGCAGGGAAATATCGGATGTCTTAAGGGAATTGTCGGCGGAGCAAGGGGTGAATGTAACGGCGTGTATTCCCCAGACCAACCTGTATGCACTCTTTGAAAAGGAGATTCCATGATGCAGCTTGTCCTTATGGAATTGTTCAAAATAAGCAGACAGCGCCAAACCTATTATGCGGTGGGGGCAGTCCTGGTGCTGGAAGGGTTTATCCTGATGAGTGCCTTCTATCAGGGGCGCGAAATTTTGGAAGTGCTGCTTGAAAACCTCCGGGAGTCTTTCGAATTCCAGGGGGACCTTATGAATGGAAACCTGGTGATTTACCTGGTCCTTAACTCCTTTTGGTTCCATATGCCCCTTATCCTGATGATCGTTGTCTCCGGGTTCCTCACGGTGGAATACAAGGATCGTACCGTGGAAGCGACCCTGTTGCAGCCGGTTTCAAGGGGTGGGCTGATCGTCAGCAAATACCTGGCGGCCCTGGTCTTTACCGGGGCCATCCTTGTCCTGCTGGCCGGAAGCACCTTCGGGGTCAGCTATGCGTTTTTCGGCAGGGGCGACCTGGTTGTCTTTCTGGACGGGCTCAGTTTCTTTGAGCACCCCGAGGCGATTCGCCGCCTGCTGTATGCCTTTATCACAGGCAGCAATACCATGATGTTTTACGCCGTTACCAGCCTTACCCTTGCCGTCATATTCAAAGAGGCGACCGTCACCTGGATCGTGGCAGCCATTTTCCTGATCATCAATACGCTTTTGCTTCGCCTCGATATGGACTCGGTTTTTTATGACTACTTTTTCCTCCCGAAATTGACCGACAGCTGGCAATATCTTTTTTATTCGGAGATCCCCTGGGGGGTGATCCTTAAAAAAAACCTGGTCCTTTGGGGTTACACCCTTGGCACAGCTGCCCTTGGCGCCATGATTTTTGTAAAACGAGATGTAAAATGAAGCGGTTACCTGCGATTCTGGCCTTCCTGTTCATGGCCTCCGGGCTCCCTGCCCAGGAGGTCGACCCCCTTCTGGACCGGCTCAAAACCCGCCTCGATTCGGTTGAGCGGTTCGAAGCCAGGGTGCGCATGGAGGTGGATGTCAGTTTTGTAAACATGCCGGTGAAGTACGCCGATATCCGCTACGAACGCGGAAAACCCCTCACCATTGCTTCGGAAGATTTTACGATGATCCCCAAGCGCGGACTAGATTTCACCCTGGGGGAGCTCTATGAATACCCCTTCATGACCCTCAGCCTTGGGCGGGTTATGCTCGAAGGAAAGGCCTGCGAGCTGATCAAGGTTATTCCCACCACCGACCAGTCGGACTATTCCATTGCCACCCTCTGGCTCGACCCCCTTGGGCTGCAGCTCCTTAAATCTGAAATCCACACCAGGAAAAACGGGGTTTACGACATAACCTATACCTATGGGGCGGCCGGGGATGTGCTTCCCCGCCAGATCAGGGTGGGGTTCGAGGTTTCCGGCATCCGGATCCCCCTCAGGTTCCTGGGGAAGGACACCCAGGTGGACCGGGAAAAACTAAAAGCCGAGCCGGAACAGAAAGGAGCCATTTACCTGCAGTTCGACCAGTGGAAAATAACCCGAAAGTAGTCCTTACCCGGTCGGGGTGCGATGGAATGCTATTTCAAAAGGGCAATTACCTGGGCAGCCAGCTCTTTTCCAATGCGCTCCTGGGCTTCAAGGGTTGAGGCCCCTATGTGCGGGGTAAGGGAAAGCCTGGGGTGCATCAGGAGCTGTACTTCCGGACGGGGTTCAGAAGCGAACACATCGAGTCCGGCAAAACGGATCTTCCCGGCATCGAGGGCTTCCACAAGGGCCACCTCATCGATTACCCCGCCCCTGGAGGTGTTGACCAGGGCCGCCCCTTCCTTCATCATGCGCAATTCCTTTTGCCCGATGACCGGATCCTCCTGGGAGGGGACATGGAGCGTCACAAAATCGGATGTTGAAAGGAGCTGCTCCATGGAGGAGGGGTGGAGGGTAAATTCAACGGACTGCCCGTCATAGAACTCCAGGCGGATACGCTCTTCTGAGGCATTGCGGTCCGCAAAAACGACTTTCATGCCTGCCCCCAACGCGATTCGGGCCACTGCCTTCCCAATACGGCCAAAACCGATGATTCCGAGGGTTTTGCCCCTGAGCTCCGTCCCTCCCTGAAACGATTTCTTCAGGGCGTTAAAGTGCAGGTCGCCCTCCAGGGGCATATTCCGGTTGGCCTCATGCAGGAAACGGGCCCCCCCATAGAGGTGTGCGAAAACCAGTTCGGCCACCGAATCGGAGGAGGCCTCAGGGGTATTGACTACGTGGAGGCCCTTCTTGCGCGCATACCCCACATCAATATTGTCGACCCCCACCCCGGCCCGGCCAATCAGCTTCAGGCCCGGGCAGGCATCGATTACGTCCCGTCCCACCTGGGTGGCGGAGCGCACCAGCAGGGCTGATACCTCGTGCTCCTGTATAAAGGGGATTAACTGTTGTTGGGCCACACGGGTATTGATAACCCGGAAGCCTTCATTTTCAAGGGCCTCCAGGGCAGCCGTAGAAATGCCATCGTTTGCTAGTATAACCATAGGGGTGCAAATATAGGGAAGTCGACCCTTTCCGGGGTTACCCCTTTCTTTCCAGGTCGCTCATGACATCCACAAGCACCCCGACGCTTTCCATGGGGAGGGCGTTGTACAGGGAGGCGCGGTAACCGCCTACGGAACGGTGCCCGTTCAGGCCACTGATGCCGGCTTCCTTCCACATCCGGTCAAACGCCTCCTTCAGAGAGGGTTCGGTAAGGTTGAAGGTAACGTTCATCTGGGAACGGTCTTCCTCCGCAGCATAGCCCTGGAACAGGGGGTTCAGGTCGATTTCGGAATAAAGGAGCCGCGCCTTTTTCTCATTTATGGCTTCCATGGCGGAAATCCCGCCCTGGGATTTAAGCCATTCCAGGGTCAGCAGGGAAACATAGACGGCAAAAACCGCCGGGGTATTGTACATGCTTTCCTTGGCGATATGTACCTGGTAATCGAGCATGGATGGAATTTTTCGGCTTACGCCCCCCAGCAAGTCTTCCCTGACCACTACTAGGGTGGTTCCCGCCGGCCCCATGTTTTTCTGGGCCCCGGCATAAATCAGGTCAAAGCGCGAAAAATCGAGCTTCCTTGAGAAGATGTCGGAACTCATATCGGCCACCAGGGGTACGCGGGTATTGGGGAATTCCCGGAACTGGGTCCCGAAAATCGTGTTGTTGGTGGTCAGGTGGAGGTAGTCCAGGTCATTGGGCACTGAAAAGCCCTTGGGGATGTATCGGAAATTCTCGTCTTTGGAGGAGGCAATTTCCACTACACTCCCGAATAACCGCGCCTCTTTGATGGCCTTCTCGCTCCAGGTACCCGTGTTGAGATAGCCCGCCTTGTTTTCGAGCAGGTTGTAGGCGACCATCAGGAACTCCAGGCTGGCCCCGCCCTGCAGGAACAGGGCCTGGTAGCCCTTGCCCTCCAGTCCCAGCAGCTCCAGGGCAAGGCTTCGGGCGCGTTCCATAACCTCAACAAACTGGGGGCTTCGGTGGGAGATCTCCAGGAGGGAGAGCCCCATGCCATTAAATTCCAGGACGGCCTCAGCGGCCTTTTTCATCACTTCCTGGGGCAGGATTGAGGGCCCCGCACTGAAATTATGCTTTTTCATGGGTTGCTGCTTTAACAGGCCGTAAAGTTCCGAAAAATTAACGGGGATTTATGGTGCTTCCCCGGTTTGCAGGGGGGAGGTTTTCAACAAAAATTCAACAGTATCCATCCCATCGGCATATTCCCGTAATTCAGGCCATTGCGATTTTCCAAAGGCGGTGTTATGATCCGCTCCCGTGCTGCTGACCACGCACTGCAACTGCGGGCCCAGAGTGGCCAGACGGGCTTTCAGGGCCGGGTTGGAGGCATAAGTTTCGTAAAACAGGGTTCCTATGGGAGAGGCCATGGAGGGATCTTCTTTCAGCAGCAGAAAACCGTTGTCGCGCATTTCGCCCCCCTGCATCAGGTAAACGGCCTTGTTATAGTCGTAGTTGTTGGCGTATTTGGGGTGTTCCAGGAGGTATTTATAGGGGTAAAAGGCCTGGAAAAGCGGGGTGAAGTCGTAGCCTTGCGGGACGAAGAGCTTGGAAACGCTCCGGCAGCCCAACCCAAAATACCGGAATACATCCCCGGCAAGGCCGGAAAGTTCCTCTTCGGTTTCCCGCCCGGTGAGCACTGCTGCCCCATTGCGGTTTTTCCTGATGATGTGGGGTTTTCTTGAAAAGTAATATTCGAAGTAGCGCCCGGTATTGTTGCTGCCCGTGGCGACAACCGCGTCGAAGCCGTGCAGTTTGCCGTCGGTAAAGTTGACCCTGCCCCGCAACCCCGGCTCAAACCCAAAGAGGAATTCACAGAAAAACGGGAGTAAGAGGCGGTCGTTGGAAGCGCATTTGACCAGTGCCCTGTTGCCCGTCAGCAGCACGCACAACACATCGTGGAACCCCACCAGGGGGATGTTCCCGGCCAGCACCAGGGCAACCGTCAAAGGGGTTTCCTTTGGCCCGGGATAAGGCGCCAGCCAGTCTTCAAGGGATTCCTTTCGCAGCATTTCCCCCCAATAGGAAAAGGCGTACAAACACGATTCCCGCGTGAACCAGGCATTCTCCAGGTACACCCTGTCGAGAAGGGCGTCCAGCTGGCGGTGTTCTTCGGACCACTGCCGCGGGTGCCCGGCCCCGCCATCTTCGCAAAAACTGCGAAGCATGTTTCCCAGGGTGACCAATGCGCCGAAAGAAGGATCCAAAGCGTTCATAAGATTTGTCCGGAACAGGAACAGCCATTAACTTTGTGCAAAAATAGAGATCCCTCCGCCAGCGGACAAGCCGGGGAGGGCGAATATTCCCAAACCATCTCAGAAGCCATGGCTATCATCATAACAGACGAGTGTATCAATTGCGGGGCCTGCGAACCCGAATGCCCGAATACCGCGATTTACGAGGGTGCCGATGAATGGCGCTACAGCGACGGCACTTCCCTTAAGGGCCGGGTGGTACTCCCCGATGGTCGGGAGGTAGACGCCGATGCCGTACAGGAACCGGTCAGCGATGAGGTCTATTACATCGCCCCCGACAAATGCACGGAGTGTATGGGCTTCCATGAAGAACCCCAATGTGCCGCCGTTTGCCCCGTAGATTGTTGTGTTCCGGATACCAACCACGTGGAAACCGAAGCGCAGTTACTGGCCAAACAGCGCTTTATGCACCCCGAAGACTAGTTCAGTTCGCCACCCTGAAATTTTTCATCTCCTCCAGGGGCGCAATGATTTCGGTATTTTGCCAGATCGTGGGTTCGTAGCTGTCGAGTTTCTGAACCCATACCTTCCTGGGTAAGTCGGCGAGGGACTCCGGCGTATCCTGAGGGTCCTGCGGAGTCAGCAAAAGGCTTTGCTTTTGCCGTACCCCCCCTTCCAACAGGAAATCAAAACGCACCTTTTTCCGGGAGGGACTGTTCTCGATAAAGGTAAAGTCTCGGTGCAGATAGATGTAGTTACCGTATTCTTTTTGAACGTAATAAGGAAGATAAAACCCGTTTTCGGATTTCCTGAAGATCACTGTGCCCCGGTCGAGGTTTTCCACGTATTTTATGCCCAGCAACAGCTTTAAGTTCACCTTTTCACCTTCCCGCCCGCGTGCGAACTGATAGTCGGTTTTCAGGATGGCGAACGTAGTGGCATCCACGTAGAGGGTGCCGGCATAACGGGCCTTCCTCTTTTTCGGGGCGAATCGGACGGCAAAGATGTAGTTCCCGTCAAAGTAAGTGGCTTTCAGGAAGTCGTATTTATACAAACCGGGGTCCAAAAACCCGAACAGCCGCCCTCCTTCTTCCAGCCCCGCCACCGAAAGCAGGTCGACGAGCTCGCCTTTAAGGTGGGAGGTTTCCGTGCTGTCCGATTTGGGGGAGTCTTCCATATCCAGTTCAGGGGAGAGGTCTTTTTCAATGGTGAACATCCCCGTTTTTACCTTGTAGGTCTTTGAACTGTCGAGGTGGGTGAGGATGATCCGGCGCCCCCTTTCCTGGATTTCCTCCAGGGAGAAGTCCCTTTTGGAGTCGACCAGTTCGGTGGCCCTCCCGACCCGCAGGCGGCTGCTGTCGCCGTCCCGCAGATAGGTCCCGTTGAAGTCCAGGAATTTGACGGCCTGGCTTTCCTCGATATCGGTACTGAGCTCCCGCAGTTCTTCCCGGGCCGATTCAAGCTGCCGGCGGTCGAGGTCTGAGGCTTTTTCCAACTCCATCTCCAGGGTTTCGAAATCCATGTACTCCGACTCCCTGAAAAAGATGCTGAAGGGCGTGCTCCCGGCTGCATAGTTTACGGGCAGGTTTTCGCGTACTTTTCGGATGATTTCGTCCGCGGTGGGCACCCGGTCGCTTAGCAAGACCTCGTTGAGCTGGATGGCTGCCGGGACCAGGCGGAATGTCCTTTCCCCGGCCAACTGCCCTTCGGAAAGTTTCATGGACTGGTAGCCCATGCAGGAGAGCTGGATGCCCTTTCCGTTAAGGGTCTGGGGATCGAGGGTAAAATACCCCTCCTCATTGGTGATGGTCCCCCGTCCTGCCCCGGTGACAATGGTGGCATAGGGTATGGGTTCTTCGGTTTGCGCGTCGAGGACCCGGAAGGTGGGCGTTTGCGAAAGCGCAGTGCTAATGCAAAAGATTGTCAGGAGTTGAAAAACCAGGGTTTTCATGGATGGGTTTGCCTTTGGGGGTAGGACGAAGCTGTTGCCTTTTTGTTACAGGCGGGGTAGGGAGAACAGGGAATTAGGGCTATATTTGCGGCCAATTGAAACACGGGTGCACCCCGCTGTGTGAAATTACTATAAAAACCGCTATGAAAGCAGGTATTGTCGGCTTGCCCAATGTAGGCAAATCCACTTTGTTCAATTGCCTATCCAACGCCAAGGCCCAGAGCGCCAATTTCCCGTTCTGCACCATTGAACCGAATATCGGCGTGGTGAATGTGCCCGACCCCCGCCTGGAAGCCCTGGAAAAACTCGTGAAACCACAACGGGTCGTGCCAGCCACGGTGGAAATCGTAGACATCGCCGGGCTGGTGAAGGGGGCCAGCAAGGGGGAAGGCCTCGGGAACCAGTTTCTCGGGAACATCAGGGAAACCGATGCCATTTTGCACGTGCTGCGGTGCTTTGACAATGACAATGTGGTACATGTGGACGGCTCCGTCGACCCCATTCGCGACAAGGAGACCATAGATATGGAATTGCAGCTCAAAGACCTCGAAACCGTCGAAAAACGGCTTGAAAAAGCCTCAAGGGCTGCTAAGACCGGCAACAAGGACGCCATAAAAGAGGCTGCGGTGTTGGGAGCCCTCAAAAGCGGGTTGGAAAGCGGCCGCTCGGTTCGTGCTATAGGGGTGGACGAAGAGGGGTATCGGGACTTTGTCAGGCCCCTGCAACTGCTTACAGACAAACCCGTCCTTTATGTCTGCAACGTCGATGAGCAATCGGCCCTTACCGGCAATGCCCATGTGGAGCGGGTCAGGGAGGCGGTCGCCGGGGAAAAAGCAGGCATCCTCGTGCTGGCGGTGGCCACGGAGGCCGACATCAATGAACTGGAATCGTATGAGGAGCGCCAGCTCTTCCTCGAAGACATCGGGCTGGACGAAGCCGGTTCCTCCAAGCTGATCCGTGCCGCCTATACCCTGCTGAACCTGCAAACCTACTTTACGGCAGGGGAGAAGGAGGTCAGGGCATGGACCATCCCGGTAGGGGCCACCGCGCCTCAGGCCGCAGGGGTGATCCATACCGATTTTGAAAAGGGGTTTATCCGGGCTGAGGTCATTTCCTACGACGACTACGTAGCCTACGGCAGCGAGGCCAGGGTGCGGGAAGCGGGCAAGATGCGGGTCGAAGGCAAGGAGTATATAGTAAAGGACGGGGATGTGATGCATTTCCGCTTCAACGTATAGACCCTTTAAGGGATTGTACCGCGCGGGAGAACGCAACGGGGTCCTTGCCGTATAGCATTGTTAATTACTTTAACAGCGCCTGATTTTGATTTCTTCCCCTAAATTTTATATTAGCAGGGGTAAACCCCCAATTTATGGCTGAAACGCAGTATACTGAAGACAATATCCGGTCCCTGGACTGGAAGGAGCACATCCGCATGCGTCCCGGGATGTATATCGGGAAACTCGGGGATGGTTCCTCCCATGACGATGGCATATATATCCTGCTGAAAGAGGTAATCGACAACTGTATCGACGAATTCGTGATGGGGGCCGGCAAGACCATCGAGATCGCCATCAAGGACGATAGGGTCAGCGTGCGCGACTTTGGCCGCGGTATCCCGCTGGGCAAGGTGGTGGACGTGGTTTCCAAAATGAACACGGGGGGGAAATACGATACCCGGGCTTTCAAGAAGTCGGTGGGCCTCAACGGGGTGGGGACCAAGGCGGTCAATGCCCTGTCTTCCTATTTCCGGGTGGAATCGAACCGGGATGGACAATCGAAGTCTGCTGAATTTGAAAGGGGGGAGTTGCAGACGGAGGAGCTCCTCGAAGAATCTTCCAGGCGAAGGGGCACCAAGATCAGTTTTACCCCCGACGACCGGATTTTTAAAAAATACCGCTTCCGCAACGAATACGTGGAGCGGATGCTACGCAATTACGTCTACCTCAACCCGGGGCTGAGCATCCTTTTCAACGGGGAACGGTTCTTTTCCGAAAACGGGTTGCTGGACCTTTTGGAAGACTATAACAACACCGACGATTTCCTCTACCCGATCATCCACCTGAAAGGGGTCGATATTGAAGTGGCCATCACCCACAGCAAAACCCAGTACAGCGAGGAATACCACTCCTTTGTCAACGGACAGTACACCACCCAGGGGGGAACCCACCAGTCCGCCTTTCGAGAAGCCCTCGTAAAGACGATAAGGGATTTTTACGGGAAGAACTACGACCCTTCGGATATCCGGAAATCCGTGATTTCCGCAATTTCCATCAAGGTCATGGAGCCGGTTTTCGAAAGCCAGACCAAGACCAAGCTGGGGTCCACCGATATGGGGGATGGGCTGCCAACGGTCCGCACCTACATCAACGATTTCGTCGGGCGGGAACTGGATAACTACCTCCATAAAAACCCCGATACGGCCGAAAAAATCCAGCGTAAGATCGTGCAGGCGGAAAGGGAGCGGAAAGAGTTGTCCGGGATTCGCAAACTGGCCCGGGAGCGGGCCAAAAAGGCCAGCCTCCACAACAAGAAACTCCGCGACTGCCGCATACACCTGGACGATATGAAAAGCGATCGCCGGCTGGAAACCACCCTGTTCATCACAGAAGGGGATTCGGCCTCAGGGTCCATTACCAAATCGCGGGACGTCAACACCCAGGCGGTATTCAGCCTCAGGGGGAAACCCCTGAATTCCTATGGGATGAGCAAGAAGATCGTCTATGAAAACGAAGAGTTCAATTTGCTGCAGGCGGCCCTGAACATTGAGGAATCCATCGAAGGCCTGCGGTACAACAATATCGTCATCGCCACCGATGCCGATGTCGACGGTATGCACATCCGGTTGTTGCTGATCACCTTCTTTTTGCAGTTCTTTCCCGAACTCATCAAGGAAAACCACCTCTATATCCTGCAAACCCCCCTGTTCAGGGTCCGCAACAAGAAGGAGACCATTTATTGCTACAGCGAGGAAGAAAAGCGGGCAGCTGTGGTAAAATTGTCCGGGAAACCTGAGATTACCCGTTTTAAAGGGTTGGGGGAGATTTCCCCGGAGGAATTCAAGAATTTTATCGGGGAAGATATCCGATTGGAGCCCATAATGCTCGACAAGGCAATGTCCATCGAGGAATTGCTGAAGTTTTATATGGGTAAAAACACCCCCGACCGGCAGGATTTCATCATTGAAAACCTCCGGGTGGAACTTGACCTGGTAGCCGGGGATCAACACTAACGCCTATTAGCGTCTTTCTTTATGGAAGAAAACGGATCTGTTAACGAGTCGCATCAGGAAGACGAGCAGCAGGAAGCACTGACCCGGGTAACGGGAATGTATAAAGACTGGTTCCTCGATTACGCCTCCTATGTTATCCTGGAGCGGGCTGTGCCCGCCATCGAAGACGGTTTCAAGCCCGTCCAGCGCAGGATCATGCATGCGATGAAGGAAATGGATGATGGCCGCTACAACAAGGTGGCCAATGTGGTGGGGCAAACCATGCAGTACCACCCCCATGGCGATGCCAGTATTGCCGATGCCATGGTGCAGATGGGGCAAAAGGACTTGCTGATCGACACCCAGGGAAACTGGGGGAACATCTTAACCGGGGATGGGGCTGCCGCCTCGCGTTACATCGAGGCGCGGCTCTCCAAATTTGCCCTGGAGGTGGTCTTTTCGCCCAAGATCACCGATTGGCAACTCTCTTACGACGGACGCAAAAAGGAGCCGGTGCACCTTCCGGTGAAATTTCCCCTCCTGCTGGCCCAGGGGGCCGAGGGCATCGCGGTGGGCCTTTCGACAAAAATCCTGCCCCATAACTTCAACGAACTCATCGATGCCTCCATTAAGCACCTCAAAGGGCAGCGCTTTAAATTATACCCCGATTTCCCTACGGGGGGCATCATCGATATTGCCAATTACAACGACGGGGAACGGGGCGGTAGGATCCGTGTAAGGGCCCGGATCTCCCAGTTGGACAAGAATACCCTGGTCATAAACGAGATCCCTTTTGGAACGAACACCTCTTCGCTAATCGATTCCATTTTAAAGGCGAACGAAAAGGGCAAGATCAAAATCAAAAAGATCGAAGACAATACGGCAGCCGAGGTGGAGATCCTGGTACACCTGCCCGGAGGCATTTCTCCTGACAAAACGATCGATGCCCTTTACGCCTTTACGGCTTGTGAATCTTCCTTAGCGCCCCTGGGCTGCGTCATTGAAGACAACAAGCCGCTATTCCTGGGTGTAAGCGAAATGCTGACGCGGTCCACCGACCATACGGTGGACCTGCTGAAGGCAGAGTTGGAGATCCAATTGGGGGAACTGGAAGAACAATGGCATTTTTCTTCCCTCGAACGCATTTTTATCGAAAAGCGGGTTTACCGAGAAATCGAGGAGGAAGAGACCTGGGAGGGCGTGATACAGGCCATCGACAAGGGGCTAAAACCCCATATCGGGCATTTAAAGCGGGCGGTTACCGAAGAAGACATCATTCGCCTTACGGAAATCCGCATCAAGAGGATTTCCCGCTTCGACCTCGAAAAGGCCCAGCAATACATCGAAAGCCTGGAGGATAAAATCCGGGAAACCCGACACCACCTCGAGAACCTGGTGGCGTATGCCATCGCGTATTTCCAGGAATTAAAGCAGAAATACGGGAAAGGGCGGGAGCGGAAGTCGGAAATCCGGGTCTTTGACGAGATCGAGGCCACCAAGGTGGTCATCCGCAATACCAAGCTCTATGTGAACCGTGAAGAAGGTTTTGTGGGAACTGCCCTGCGCAAGGATGAATATGTGACCGATTGCAGCGATATCGACGACATCATTGTGTTTACCGCCGCGGGAGAAATGATGGTCACTAAAGTCGACAGCAAGATTTTTGTCGGCAAAAACATCATCCACGTGGCTGTCTTCAGGAAAAAGGATAAGCGCACCATCTACAATATGGTGTATAAGGATGGCCGGGGAGGGGCGAGCTACGTTAAACGCTTCAATGTCACGGCCATTACCCGCGACAAGATGTATGACCTGACCGCGGGCAAGCCCAATTCCGAAGTGCTCTATTTCAGTGCCAACCCCAATGGGGAGGCCGAAATCGTTACGGTAAACCTCCGCCAGAAAGGGAATATAAAGAAACTGAAATGGGACCTGGATTTTGCCGACGTGGCCATAAAAGCGCGCACGGCAAAAGGGAATATCGTGACCAAATACGCCGTAAAGCGCATTGAACTGAAAGAAAAGGGGCTTTCCACCCTGAAACCCCGCAAAATCTGGTTCGATGACACGGTGCAGCGCCTGAATGTGGATGAACGCGGGGAATTGCTCGGGGAATTCACTTCAGAGGACCGGTTGCTGACCATCAACCAAAAAGGGGTGGTGCGCACCATGATCCCTGAGCTCAGCATGCACTTTGACGATGATATGATTGTGCTGGAAAAATGGAAACCCCTTAAGCCCATCACCGCCATTTACTGGGAAGGGGAAAAGGAATTGTTCTATGTCAAGCGGTTCCTCATCGAAAACCCCGACAGGGAAGAGAACATCCTTACGAGCCATCCCAAATCGTACCTTGAGAAAATCTTTACCGACTACCGACCCATGGCAGAGGTGGTGTTTGCCAAGAAAAGGGGAGTGGATCGGAAACCAAACCTGGAAGTAAACCTGGAGGAATTCATCTCCGTTAAGGGAATTACCGCCATGGGGAACCAGCTGACCCGGGAGAAGGTCCTCGAAATCAACAGCCTGGAACCCCTGCCCTTTGAAGAGCCCGAAAAAAAGGACGCCAGGGACATGGAGGTGGTGGACCAGGAGGATATAACCGTTGCCGGACCAGGGACCCAGGGGTCACCCGAAAAAGGCGAGGAGCCCCCGACAGGGGAAGCCGGGGAAGAGAACGGGCAAACCAGGCTTTTCTAAGGGCTTTCAGCCAATCTGGCTTCACGTTGGAACTACGGCAGGAACTCTCTATGGGCAGTGGGAGGGAAGTGCATCCCTTGCAACGGAAACGGATGCCCCGGGGATCGGGTAAGCTGCCCGGACGGGAACCTAAGGGGCATAAGCGAGCCTTCGTGCAACTAATTATCTTTTCCCGGGCTACTCCACCTTGTAAGCCGTACCCCGCGAACCGTTGGAGGTTCCCACGAGCTTGTATTCGAAGGTGTATGAATCCTCAGAAGTGGATAGGATCTTCATGTGGATGGGTTTTTCCTCACCCCTGTTCTTGGGGTTGAGGTTGGTCACGATATATTCGCAGTCGTTGATCCAACGGACAGAGGCAGAGTCCTTCTGGCCTTTGTATTCAGAGATTTCCAGGTTTTGGGTGCGGGTAAACACCGTGGTTTCTTCCTGGCCGTCCACCGTGGCCGTAAAGCGGAAGGTGCCCTGTTGAAAGCGCCCGCATTCGCGGGAGGGGGGCTCCTGACATGACAGGGCCAGGGTAAGAAGGCCGGTAAGCAGAACGTTTCTCATGATGCAAAGATACGATACAGGAGGTTATTTCCTGGTCGCAGGGCCCGAGGGAAAGTATTCCCGGAACCGCCCGTTTTTGTAGAAAACCACAATCTTTTCGATTTCACTTTTGTCCGGGCCCGGGCCCGGGGCAGCAGGGGGTTGTTCGGCAGCACTTCTTTCCCCGGCCTGGGAATCCCCTTCGTGGGGGAAATGGCCCACTCCTTCCAGGAGCCAGTTAAGGGTTACTTCCGGAAACCGTTCCACGACCTTTAAAACGAAGTCCAGGCTCGGCTTGTTTCGGCCACTGAGCAGATGGGATATACTGGACCGTTGTACCCCGATGGCATCTGCCAGGGCCGCCGCGCTGAGGTCGTAATGGGAGCGGATTTGCTCGAGCCGTTGCTTGAATTCCTCAATGTTTACCATAATAACAATTCGGCGCGGGGCTTACCAGGAAATTCCAGGGCCTCACTCCCTGGTTTTGAGTATTAAAATGAAATGTATTATTTATATAAGAAATATTAAATATTTGAAAAACAAATGTTTAAAACATAAATAACACATTCTGTATACAATTGTAAAATTAACCAAAATACAGTGGGAATACAAGTTACATATGTAATATTATTTGATACATCTGTAACGCCAAAGCGCCTTACCTTTGTGTGGATTATGGAAGGTTTGCACCCATACCAGAAGATTAAAGTACAGGAGATCACCGGTAGGTACCTGCCCTACCGGACGGTCCTGGAATTCCTCTCGGCCGGTTTCCCCGGCCCGCAAAAAGTGCACTTGGGCGCTTCGGTAAACGGACAACCGCTGTATGGTGTCCGCCTGGGCAGGGGGGCTATCCGGGTCTTATTATGGTCCCAAATGCACGGGAATGAAACAACGACCACCCGGGCCGTGCTGGACCTTTTGCGTTGGTTGGGCAAAGGGGAGGAAGAAGGCGCTTCCCTGCTGGATGCCCTGCAACTGTTCTTTATCCCGGTTTTGAATCCGGATGGGGCTGGGGCCTACACCCGTTTTAACGCCAATCAGGTCGACCTAAACCGGGATGCCCAATCCCAAAGCCAGCCCGAAAGCCGGATCCTCAGGCAGGTGTATGAGGATTTTACCCCTCATTATTGCTTCAATCTCCACGACCAGCGCACCATCTTTGGGGTGGGGCAGAACCCTGTGCCGGCCACCCTTTCCTTTTTGGCCCCTGCGGCCAGTGAGCAGCGCGATTTTACCCCGGGCCGCCATAAGGCAGCCCGGCTTATTGGCCGGATTGCCGGAGCGCTGGGCCATGGGATAGGGGTTGGCCGGTATGACGATACGTTTAATCCAAATTGCGTAGGGGATTATTTCCAGGCCCGGGGGACCCCGACCCTGCTATTTGAGGCAGGGCATTTCCCCGGCGACTACGAGCGTGAAATTACCCGATACCATGTCTTCCGCGCCCTTCAGATTGCCCTTTTGGCTATCCGCGACAAAACGCATGAGGGGCTATCCCTGGAGCCCTATCTCGGGATCCCGGAAAACCGGGAGTGCTTTGTGGATGTGCTGGTCCGCAACGCACATGCCCTGGGCAAGGGGCAGCCAAAGGGTTCCCTTCTTGGGGTTCAATACGAAGAGGTCTTGCAGGACAATCGTATCCGTTTTGTCCCGCGATGCCTGCCCCCCGGGCAACTGGCTTCCAAATGGGGCCATCGCCAGTTCGATGCGGAAAACCCGGAGGACTTCAGCGCCCTGAAAGCGGATGCGGCCTTGTATGCCATACTGCAGGGGAAATGAGGCCTTGTTGCGAATTATTCAAAAATTTTAGGATTTCGTTACACAATATTTCTTAATAGTTTATTTTTGTCTAAAAAATATGGAAATGGCCAAAGTAAAGCTGGACGAAATCGATCACCAGATCCTCGACATGCTTATCGATAACACCAGGACGCCCTTCACGGATATCGCCAAGAAACTCCTGATATCTGCGGGAACGGTCCATGTTCGCGTAAAGAAAATGGAGGAAGCGGGAATCATCAAGGGCAGCTCCCTGACGCTTGACTATGTAAAACTGGGATATTCCTTCATCGCTTATGTCGGCATATTCCTGGAAAAGACCCACCAGACTAAATTTGTCCTGGAGCGGCTTGCGGAAATCCCCTATGTTACAGTGGCCCATATTACCACGGGCAAGTTTAATATCTTTTGTAAGATACGGGCCAAGGATACCACCCATGCCAAGAACATCATCTTCCAGATTGATGACATCGACGGCATTAGCCGTACGGAAACCATGATTTCCCTGGAAGAAAGCATCAACGACAAAAAGCGGTTGATGCACACAATATTTAACGAACTCTGAGGGTGGCCCCGGCCCCTGATCTTTTATGACCCGATTCGACCTGCAGCCTGAAGACTGCCCGCCGTACTACCGACCCTACATCGACCTGTTGGGCGAAGAGGAACTAACCGTGCTTTTGGAGCGTCAGATGGGGAATTTTCCCGAATTCATCAGGAGCATCCCCGAAGATTTGTGGCATTACCGGTATGCGGAAGGGAAATGGACGGTTTCGGAAGTCCTGGTGCATGTGCTGGATACCGAAAGGGTGTTCCAGTACAGGGCGCTGCGGTTTGGCAGGCACGATGCTACCCCGCTGCCCGGATTTGACCAGGATGCCTATGTTCCCATGAGCCTGGCTATGGAACGGACGCCCGACGATTTGGTGGAGGAGTATCTGGCGATAAGGAAGTCAACCCTGCTGCTCTTCAGGTCGATGCCGGAAGAACGAATGTTCTGGAAAGGTACAGCCAGTGGGAACCCCATGAGCCTGGGCGCCCTGGGCTTTATCCTCTGCGGCCACCAGAAGCACCACAGGAATATCCTACGCGAACGCTACCTGGGTAGGCAGGGCAAGGGCTAATCTTCCCAGTTAAATTCGCTTTCCAGCGACCCGTTGTACTCTTCTTCGATGTCTTCCAGGGAGGCAACCGGTTTTTCGGTATCTTCCTCCTCTTCCCCCAGGTCTTCGAATGACGCCAGGAAATTGGAAAGGCTCTTGCTGATTTTAACCAGGTAAAGGGCTTCCATGGTTTGCAGTTCCACAGCTTCCACCCATTCCCCCCGGGCATTTTTAAAGGCGATGATATCCTCATCTCCATAACCTTCCGGATACTTTGCCAAAAGGAGTTCAGCCAGTTCAGGGGTCAGCTTTTTGTGGTCGATGATGATTCTTTTCATAACGGTTTGGTTTGGCGGGGACAGGAATTCCCAAATCCCTATCCGAATCTAAAAATTTTCCCAAACCGCTGGGCAAAAGAGTTGTGAAGGCGTAACTTCTTGTGGGTGAATCCCCTAATCGGCGTAGTATTCGAAGGCTCCCCTGAGGGACTCCCGGGTCACCTCCTGGTGGGTACAGGCCTTGCCAATGCGCTGTAACAGGGCAAAGCGCACGGAGCCCGCGGAATTCTTTTTATCAAACCGGAGCAGCTCCAAAATGGCTTCCCTATCGGCCTCAGGAAAGGGTACCCTTGGGAAAAAGCGGAGCATTACCGATTTTATTTCATCGCATTCGGATGTGGAAAGCCCTGCGTGCTGTACCGACAGGTACGATTCCATAACCATCCCCGCGGCTATGGCTTCCCCGTGAAGCAGGGAAAGCCCTTCGCCTTTTCCCAGGTAAAAGGATTCTATGGCGTGCCCGAGGGTGTGGCCGAAGTTCAGGATTTTCCTCAGGCCGCTTTCCCTGGGATCTTCGAGGACCACGTTGTTTTTCAGGATCACGCTGGTATGGATGTGCTCCTGCAGGCTTCGGAAATTTGTGGTGTTTTTCAGGGCATCCCAATAGGGCTTCTCAAGGATTAACCCGTGTTTGAGCATTTCGGCAAACCCGCTGCGCAGTTGCCGCTCTTCCAGGGTGTTCAGATAGCCGCTGTCAATCAGTACAAGTTCGGGGTCCTGGATAACCCCTATCTGGTTTTTCAGAAGGCCCAGGTCGACCCCGGTTTTGCCCCCTACGGAGGCGTCAACCATAGACAGGAGGGTTGTTGGGATATTTACAAAGGCAATTCCCCGCTGGTAGGTCGAGGCTACAAAGCCCCCGAGGTCAGTAACCACCCCGCCTCCCAGGTTGACCAGGAGGCTTTGCCGGTCGGCCCCCTTCCCGGAGAGCTGTTGCCAAAGGGTAAGGCAGGTAGTGATATTCTTGTGGGCTTCCCCCGCGGGAATTTCCAGGATTGTCCACTTTCCGGCCTCGGGGAATTGCGCACCAAATACCGGCAGGCAGTGGACCCGGGTATTGGAATCGGTAAGGACAAAGATGCTTGAAAACCGCTGCCCGGCAAGGAAGTCGCGAAAAAGCAGACGACCGTTTTCCCCGAAAGCGATACGGCTTGAGCCGCTGAGTATAGATTCCATTTTCCCGTTTTTCCTTAGGCAAAGTAACCGAAAATTTTTCTTTCAGGATTTTTCGCCCAGCAACTATCTTTGTGCATACTTTACCTAACCTGGATGGAACGGATTTTCGAAGATACGGCAACGGCTTTTGCATTAAAGTCTGATGCCGAACTGGAACGGGCGTATTTCCTGTTTAAGCTTATCTCTATTGAACCCCTTGTAAAAATCGGTACCAGCGTCACCAATTTTGCAATCAAGGCAAGGCTGCCCGTGGAAGGCATTATCCGTACCACGGTATTCGACCATTTCTGCGGAGGGGTAAGCGAGAAAGATTGCATGCCAGTGGTGGAGCGGATGTGGGAAAAGGGGGTAAGCACCATCCTGGATTATTCGGTGGAAGGAAAAGAAACGGAAGACCCCCTGGACGATGCCCTGGCAAAAACCCTTGAGATTCTGGAATTCGTCAAAAAAAAGGAGGCCATCCCGTTTGCCGTATTCAAGCCCACCGGATACGGGAGGTTGGCCTTATACGAAAAAAAGGGAAGCGGTTCCCCGCTGACTCCTGCCGAGGAAGCCGAATGGCAACGGGTGGTCGGAAGGTTTGAAAAGACCTGCCAGAAGGCCTATGACCTGAATGTACCCCTGCTTATCGATGCGGAGGAAAGCTGGATGCAGGATGCCGCCGATGCCCTTGTGGAAGAAATGATGCGGGCCTATAACAAAAAGTCCCCCATCGTGTTCAATACCCTCCAAATGTACCGATGGGACCGGATGGATTACCTCAAAGGGCTCCATGAGCGGGCTGCGAGGGACTCCTTTAAAATCGGGATCAAATTTGTTCGGGGCGCCTATCTGGAAAAAGAGAATGAAAGGGCGGTGGAAAAGGGTTACCCGACCCCCATGTGTGGTTCCAAAAGGGAAACAGACGACCAGTTTGATGCGGCAGTGACATACAGCCTCGACCACCTCGACGATATTGCCGTTTATGCGGGTACACACAATGAACAGAGCTGTTACCGCCTGATGGAACAAATGGAACAAAGGCAAATTCCAAGGAATGATCCGCGGGTATGGTTTGGCCAACTCTACGGTATGAGCGACCACATCAGTTTCAACCTGGGCATTGCCGGATACAATGTGTCGAAGTACCTGCCCTTTGGGCCCGTTCGCGATGTAATGCCCTATCTGATCCGCAGGGCGGAGGAAAATACCTCTGTGGCAGGGCAAACCAACCGGGAACTTGAGCTGCTCAAAAGGGAAAGGGAACGCAGGCGCCTTTGAATAAAAGGCTTACTTCTGTCCTTCCCGGTAATCGGTAAGCACGGTTTGTGATTCGCAATTCTTAAGGGTTACCACCAGGGTCTTTCCACCCCTGCTGGCCGAAACCCGGTATATTTTGCAAGGGGTTGCCCGGGTATCGCTTTGGCCGAAATCCACTTTCCCTTCCTTTAAAAGGTATTGCAAAAACAGGCTGTCCGTCGCTACGGACAGGGTTGAATCGACCAGGAGGGGTTTGGATCGCAGTTCTTTCAATACCCGGCAATTGGGGAGGTAACAGAATTCAGTACCGGTTTCCTCGGTTTTTTTCCTAAGGAATATCGCCAGGAAGATGAGTCCGAGGGAAAGCCCGATAAGGAAATAGCCAAGGCGCTTTAAAAAGGGCATACTCAGAAAATCAGGAAATTGATGTCGCTGTATTTCATGGAGAACCATTCTCCAACTGTGCGGTTGGTCAGGATCCCGTGATACATATAAAGCCCGTTCCTAAGGCCTTTGTCGAAACGCAGGGAATTTTCCAACCCCCCGTCTTCCCCGATTTTGAGCAGGTAGGGGGTAAACATATTGCTTATTGAAATAGTGGAGGTTTTCGGATACCTCGCAGGGATATTCGGCACGGCGTAATGGATAACCCCGTATTTCTCGTATGTGGGATGGTCGTGCGTGGTGACCTCGCTGGTTTCGAAGCACCCGCCGATATCGATACTGACATCGATGATGACCGAACCTTTCTTCATCTGTTCCACCATAGTCCGCGATACCAGAACCGGAGCCCTGTCTTTGCCCCTGACGGCTGCAATGGCAACATCACACCGCTTCAGGGCTTTCAGCAGGTTTTTGGGCTGGAGGGTGGAGGTGTACAGCGTCCGGTTCACGTTTCGCTGCAAGTTCCGTAGCTTGGTCAGGGAATTGTCGAAGAGTTTTACATTGGCACCCAACCCGAGGGCAGACCGGGTGGCAAATTCCCCCACGGTGCCCGCCCCAAGGATGACCACCTCCACCGGGGGCACCCCGCTGATATTTCCGAACATCAGGCCGTTCCCTTCCCTGGCCGCCATGATTTCCGCTGCGATAAGCACCGAAGAAATGCCGGCGATCTCACTAAGGGCCCTTACGGCAGGGTATTTGCCCTCATCATCACGGATGTATTCAAAGGCGATAGCGGTAATCCGTTTTTTTGCCAGGCTTTCGAAATAGGCCTTGTTTTGCATTTTTATCTGCAGGGCCGAAATGAGGATGCTTTGAGGGTTCATCATCTCGATTTCCGCCAGGGTAGGGGGCTCCACCTTCAGCAGGATAGGGCAGCCAAAGACTTTTTTGGGGTCGCGGGTAATCGTGGCCCCCGCCTGGGTATATTCGAGGTCTGTAAAGCTGGCCTCGTTTCCGGCCCCGGCCTCCATGAGTACTTTATGCCCATGGGCCGTAATGGCATTTACGGCATCCGGGGTCAGGCAGATCCGCCGCTCCTGGTAAAGGCTTTCTTTGGGAATCCCGATAAAGAGCTCCCCTTTTTGCTTCAGGACTTCTAGTTTTTCTTCCTGGGGGATCAGTTGCTGTTTGCTGAACGGGGAGGAGGGTGAGTTCATGGGCGTATTTCGAAATCAGGGTAAGCCATTGAACTCAAAAGTACAACAAAATCCAAAAACCAAACACCGGTTGCGGATATCGCAGAGCCCCTTTAAATCAGAAGCTCAGGATGCTTTTCATGGCGTGCTGCAGGTTCTGGAAGATTTCGTTCAGGGTCCGTTTGGGGGTTTCGTTGGAAAGGTCCGTTTCCGCATCCGGGATCGGGGTTTCTGCCACCCGAATCCCTATTTTATTCAATTGCTCGCGCTCCTTGTTCTTATAGTATTGAAGCTCCGCGTCCATAGCCTCCAGGTCGATGCCGTGCACGTACTTGTCAAACAATTTCAACCGGATAAAGTACACGAAGGGGATCACCACCATACACACCGGCAATAACCACAACACGTTTTCTGTGTCAATAAATTTATCATCTGAGTAAACCACCTCGAAGATTTGGAAGGCGTACATACAAATCGGAATTAGCAGGATATGGTACCACCAGTGTTTGCAAGTCAGGAACCAAATGATCAGAAGGTATAGAGGAATTATTTTCCCGAGAAGGAACCAAATGTAAATGCTTACATTGGCAAAACCATTGTTTGTGATTTCAAATCCAATGAAACCAATAGATGATTCTTCCGGAATGTATTCGTGAGCTTTAAAAATAAAGGGCGTTACGATTATGAGTAAAATCGCAAGTGATTCCAGGAAGAATCTTCGCTTTGTTTTTTTCTGTTGCTGCCTTTCCATCTGGTATATAAAGGAATAGTTTAATTCTAATAAAGGCAGAACGAAAAAGGGGTCACCTTATTGGATGACCCCTTTAAAAATCGATAAAAATCTGAAAACCTCGATAAATAGTCCTTAAATGAGGTTAATTAGATTTTCTTTTTCCATCAGTTCCCTTAGATATTTTAGTTCTATCTACGGCATCTGTGCCTTTGGTTATTTTAGTTCTATCTACGGCATCTGTGCCTTTGGTTATTTTAGTTCTATCTACGGCATCTGTCCCTTTTGTTATTTTTGTTCTATCCACTCCATTCTCATAAAGGTCTGAATTGTCAGTGGTACAAGACGCAATAAGTAAAACCCCAAAGGTCAGTATACCAAAAAAAACTTTTCTCGTGTTCATCGTATCGGAGGATTAGGATTTGATTATCATTTTCATTCTCAAAAGTAGGAAAATTTAACTCCCACCTCAGGTTATGAAAGTCAAAAATATGGCATTTTGTCGATAAAACCAAACCTTTGATCGAAAAACATGCATTTCATCGATAAAACTGCAATAAAAATTCAGTCTTAACGATACAGTTTTCCCTTACATCCCCAGGTTGACCAGGCGCAGTTTCCGGGATTCGGTCGACAGGGGCTCCAGGAAGATTTCGGTACGCTGCCCGGGCAGCAGGGAGGCGATTCTTTCGGGCCATTCCACGAAAACCCAGCAGTCGGCACCCAGGTATTCTTCTATGCCAAAATCAAGGGCTTCCTCTTCCCCTTCCAGGCGGTAGCAATCGAGGTGGTAGGCCAGTAATCCCCCATCAGGGCCCCGGTATTCGTTCACCAGGCCAAAACTGGGGCTGTTTCCTGTTTCAGCAGCCCCCAGTTTTTTTAGCAGGGCCTTCACCAGGGTGGTTTTACCCGCCCCCATGGGCCCGTGGAGGCAGAGCAAACGGGAAAGGGAATGCGCTAAAATGTAATCTGAAGCCTCAAAAATTTTACTCAGATTATAGATTATATTCGACATTTATTGTATATTAACAATTGATTTATAAACAACTGCAAGTTGTAAAAGCCAATTCGATTTAAAAACCAGTTTTAATAAATGACATAAATGAAAGGGGGTGAGAAAAATAAAGTAAGATCCTGGAAAGAAATATTTTTGATTGATGCCACAATCGCCCTAATTGTTTTAACCTTGCCTTTCCTAATTTTTATTCATTTGCTTTTTGATCCCTTGAGCAAAGAATATATAATCTTAGGTCAAACAATAAATCATGGATTTCCTGACAATCAAGTCTTTATTTGGTATATATTAAATTCCATAATTGCGTTTGCTTACTTGATTTTGCTGTTCATTACTTCTTATGGCAAATGGAGATTTTTGCTGTTGCCATGCGCGTGTTATTTTCCTTGCAATCTCATTTCGATGTATGCTGTTCTTGATTCAAATAGTTATTGGGATTACATGTTTTCAATTCCGGGAATTTTTTCAATGCTCATGGTTGTAAGTATCATTCTTCTTTTTGATAATCTTTTCAAAAAGCATATTCTTACTTATTACATCGAAATAACATTCTACCAAATGATTAGGGAAATTGTGTTCTCATGGAATACAAAGCTCAATTACCAAATTAAAAGCTTTATTAAAAAAAAACCTACATTCTCCTTAAGGGAATATTTGATTAGAGCATACTATCTACAAGAAATGGCTGAACAACTAAAAAATGAAGGAAGGGAAGATACTTCAGATTTAAATGTTGTTAAAACTTTAAAAAAGAAAAGTTCAATTTTTTTTACAGTAGTCATTGTTATGACTACCGTATTCTTTTTTCTTGAAGGGTTTCTGCCCAGAAACTCGAAAACGTTAAATATAGGTGGTCTAGTTATTGAAAGCTACGGTTTTGAGGATGTTACGACATTAGTATGGTATACTTCACAAAAAGCTTTTCTTGTAAGTGCTTTAATCATCTGGTTTATAACCTCCCCCTATTGGTGGCGATGGGCCATCCTGTCGCCCCTGATTTTTTACACGTATCAGTTTTGGGAAGCCTTCCAGCCGGAAACTCAAATTGAGAGTGCCGGGACGCTGAACGTTTTTCCTTTGGTATTTGCCACGATCACCCTGGTCTTGCTTATTTCAAGGATTGTGCGTACCCACTCCATAACCATGGACTACAAAGCCCTGCTGGAGAGGGAATTGGATCATGGAATAACGGAATTGAGTAACCTGAAGAACCTTTCGCTTAAAAAATAAGGGGTTGAGACACTCTTGCGGTATGCGCACGATACTTTTTGGATGGAAACTGTTTGGGAGAATCGGGGAGGTTAGCCTTCCAGGCTTTTTCCCAGTTCGTGCCTGATCTCGATCAGGAGTTCTTGCCTTTGTTCCTCCTGTCGCTCCCTGATCTTCGCATCTATGATGCGGTCTATTTCCATCCGCTTCCCGTAAGGCAATTTATCAAAATCTGCAAGGTCCTGATTATGCTGTGATTTAAGCATGGGGCCCTCTCCCGTTAGCAGCCAGACCACGTTGAGGTCGGGGTAGGTTTTGAGGATATTTTCAATAACATCACTCCCCACAGAGGCCTTGTTTTTGCTCATCCTCAGGGTATACCCGTTGCTGGCGCCTATGGAGATGTCGAACTGACGGGCACTGAGCCCGGCATGTTTTATGAACTGCATTAGCCGGTCTATTGTTTTTACCATGATATGCTGCTAAGAAGTTGCACAAATATACATTCTTTTTGTGTTCTTAGAAAATATTCTAATTATTTCGCCTGCTAAAAATTAAATATTTCTCTATCATCGCAGTAATATAGAAAAAATACTATATATTGATAACGCAATTTTTGGTCACCTCACTGTTTGCATTAACCACTAAAAATTGTTTTTATGAAAACCATTAAACATGTAGAGCGGCTGCAACAGCTGCACAACCTCATTCAGATGGAATGCACCGGGTCTCCGGGGCAAATTGCCAATCGGTTGCGGATTAGTGAAAGGACGGTTTATTACCTGATCGAGCAACTAAAGGACTACGAAGCTCAGATTGGTTACGATCGCAGCAGGAGGACCTATTTTTATAAGGATGACTTTATCCTCGAAGTAAACTTCTCCATCTGTATCGGCACCCACGACCAGGTTACAGAAATCCTCGAGGGCAGTTACTTCAAGAACAGCACGGGCCGCGTCTTTGACCGGAATTCCTTCTGACCGGGTAAGGCTTCAACGGGGGCTGAGCACTACAAAGGGCACGATCATTTCTTCCATGGAAACTCCGCCGTGCTGGTAGGTGTTTCGGTAGTAGCTCGCGTAGTAGTTATAGTTGTTGGGGTAGGCGAAGAACAGGTCGTTTTTGGCAAATATAAAGGAGCTGCTGACGTGGATGCTCGGCAGGCGAAAAAGCGCCGGCTTTTTGCACTCCAGCACTTCTTTTGCCTCATAGGTGAGGCTTTTGCCGGTTTTGTACCTTAAATTGAGGCTGGTCTCCCGGTCGCCGATCACTTTGGAGGGCTGTTTTACATTAATGGTGCCGTGGTCGGTGGTAATGATCAGTTGAAACCCCATGCCCTGTGCCTCCTGTATGAGGTCGAGCAGGGGGGAATTCCGGAACCAGCTCAGGGTCAGCGACCGGTAAGCCTTGTCATTGGAGGCCAGCTCGCGAATGACTTCCATTTCGGTCTTAGCATGGGAAAGCATATCGACAAAGTTATAGACGACCACCAGCAGGTCATTATCCTTATGGCTTTTGAGTTGCTGTACGAGTTGCCGGCCTTGTTTAAGGCTGCTTATTTTGTGATAGGCCCATTGGATCTTCTTACCCAGGCGCTGGAGTTGTGCCGAAAGGAATTCGGCCTCAAACAGGTTTTTACCCCCTTCATCTGTGTCGTTTTTCCACCATTTCGGGAATTGCTTTTCCATTTCGAGGGGCATCAACCCTGAGAAAATGGCATTGCGGGCATATTGGGTGGCGGTAGGGAGGATACTGAAATAGGCCGATTCTTCCTCTTTTTTGTAAAAGGGGCCCAAAACGTCTTCCAAAGCCATCCACTGGTCGTACCGCAGGTTGTCGATAACCACCAGGAGGGTCTGTTTCTTCTCAAGTACCGGAAGGATTTTTTCGCGAAAGAGGGTATGCGACAAAACCGGGGCGTCCGAAGTCCCAAACCAATCAGGATAATGCTGCTCCACAAATTTTGCAAATTGCTGGTTCGCCTCCGCCTTTTGCGATTCCAGGATCTCGAACATGCTGCTGTCTTCTATGGCTTCCAGTTCCAGTTCCCAGTAAATCAGCTTCCGGTATAGTTCAGCCCAGCCCTGGTGGGTATTCACGGTAGCCAGTTCGAGGGCAATTTTCCTGAACTCCTGCTGGTAATTTGCCGTGGTTTTTTCAGAAACCAGGCGCGAATGATCCAGGTTTTTTTTCAGGCATAGCAGGATCTGGTTCGGATTTACGGGTTTGATCAGGTAATCGGCGATTTTGGAGCCGATGGCCTGCTCCATCAGGGACTCCTCTTCATTCTTGGTGATCATCACCACCGGGAGGGCGGCATTCAGTTGCTTGATTTCGGTCAGGGTTTCCAGCCCGGAAAGGCCGGGCATGTTTTCATCCAGGAAAACAATATCGAAGGATTGCTGCCGCACGGCTTCCAGGGCATCCTGGCCGCTGGGGCAGGTAACAACACTGTAATGGCGTTCTTCAAGGAACATCAGATGCGACCGGAGCAGGTCGATCTCGTCGTCGACCCATAGTATTTGTATGTTCTTCATGGTGTATTTTCAGATTTGGGTACAGGGCAGAAGATCCGCCCGTGGGGGGATATTTGAGGGAATCTGCTCCTAATTTTCTACCTTTGGACGTGCAAATATCATTCCGTTGAAGCGATCTCCCAAGCTTAAGATCTTCAATGATCCAATTTACGGATTTATCAGGATACCCGACAACCTCCTTTTTGACCTGATCGCCCATCCCTATTTTCAGAGGCTTCGGCGGATCTCCCAGATGGGCCTGAGTTACCTGGTATATCCCGGGGCCCACCACACCCGGTTCCACCACGCCCTTGGGGCCATGCACCTGATGCAGATGGCGGTATCCCTTTTGCGACAAAAGCAAATTGAAATAACCCCTGGGGAGGAACAGGGGCTTTTGTGTGCCATCCTGCTTCACGACATAGGCCACGGCCCATTCTCTCATGCCCTTGAAAATGAACTGGTGCAGGGGGTTTCGCATGAGGAGCTGTCCCTGCGGTTTATGGAACAACTCAATACAGAATTCGACGGGGCCCTGGAGGTGGCCATGGAGATCTTCAGGGGTACTTATCCAAAGGCATTCCTGAACCAGCTGGTATCGAGCCAGCTCGACATGGACCGCCTGGATTACCTGAAACGCGACAGCTTTTACACCGGGGTGGCTGAAGGGAACATCAATGCCGAGCGCCTTATCACGATGTTGTCGGTCTACAGGGGAAACCTGGTGGTAGAAGCAAAGGGGATCTACTCAGTCGAAAAGTTTCTGATGGCCCGACGGTTTATGTACTGGCAGGTCTACCTGCACAAAACCGGTCTGGCCGCAGAGCAGTTGCTTATCCGGGTTATCCGCAGGGCCCGCGAGCTCCTCGGTGAGGGACGGCTGGAATGCCAATCGCAGGCCCTGGAGTATTTCCTCAAGCGGAAAGTGCGGGATGAGGCGTTCCCGGCAGGGGACTTACAGCTGTTTGCCAGCCTGGACGACGTGGATATCCTGGCGGCCCTCAAAGGCTGGAGAACAGCCTCCGACCCGGTGCTGGGCAAGCTCTGCGACATGATCCTCGACCGGAGGCTGCCAACTATCAAAATGACGGATGAACCGGTTGGAGAAGAGGTCCTGGCCCGGAAAGTTGAGAAATTCTGCGCGCGAACCGGGATGACCCCCGGGGAGGCTTCGTATTTTGTCTTCGACGGCGAGATCAGCAACAGGGCCTACAACCGTCAGCGCCAGAATATCCTGATCCTGGAACGGAACGGGAAGACGGTGGATGTGGCCGGCAGGTCGGATCCTTTAAGCCTGCAAACCCTTTCGGAACCAGTGACCAGGTTTTATATCTGTTATCCCAAAAAGGGGGTATGACAATTTTTCTTACTTTTGCCCAATCTCAAACCAATTGTAAGCAGCCCCTTGGAATTTACGGCCAGTCAGATCGCGGGTATCCTTGAAGGAGTGGTGGAGGGCAACCCAGAGGTTGCGGTCCACAAATTGTCCAAAATAGAGGAGGGACAGGCCGGGTCGCTTACGTTCCTGGCGAACCCGAAATACACGCATTATATCTATAGCACCGAGGCTTCCATCATCCTGGTGAACCGCGATTTTGTTCCTGAACAACAACTCAGCTCCACCCTGATTAAGGTGGACGACGCGTACAAGGCTTTTTCCAAACTGCTTTCCTATTACAATCAGGTCAAAAACAACAAATCGGGCCTGGAAAACCCCATTTATATTTCTGAAACGGCTACCTATGGGGACAATTTTTACCTCGGCGCCTTTTCGTACCTCGGCAGCAATGTGGAGATCGGCAGCAATGTAAAGATCTATCCGAACGTGTTTATCGGCGACAACGTGAAGATCGGGGATGATACCACTATTTTTGCCGGTGCAAAAATCTATTCAGAGACGGTCATCGGCAAGCACTGCACCATCCACAGCGGGGTAATCCTCGGGGCGGATGGCTTTGGGTTCACCCCTGATGAAAACGGGGAATTCTCCAAGGTACCCCAGACCGGGAACGTAATCCTGGAGGACCACGTGGATGTGGGTGCCGGCACCACCATCGACAGGGCCACCCTGGGTTCCACCATCCTCAGGCGTGGTGTAAAGCTCGATAACCAGATTCAAATCGCACATAATGTGGAAATTGGCGAGCACACGGTTATTGCGGCCCAGACCGGCATCGCGGGCTCAGCGAAAATAGGACGCAATTGTATGATAGGTGGGCAGGTCGGCATTGTAGGACATATCGTCATAGGGGACCGGGTCAAAATCCAGGCCCAGTCTGGCATAGGAAGGAATGTGAAGGACGATGAAGTCCTTCAGGGGTCCCCGGCCCTTGCCTATGGGGACTACAACAAATCATACGTCCATTTTAAAAACCTCCCCAAGTTAGTACAGCGCATAGAAGACCTCGAAAAACCTAAAGGCAACTAAGTTCTGATGACCAAGCAAAAGACCATTGCAAATGAGGTTACCCTGAAGGGGGTAGGGTTGCACACCGGTGAGAACGTGACCATGAAATTCCTCCCGGCACCTGAAAACCATGGATTTGCATTCAAAAGGGTGGACCTGGAAGGGGAACCCATCATCGAGGCCGACGCCAATTATGTGGTCAATACCCAGCGGGGGACCAACCTGGAAAAAAGGGGGGTCAAAATCCAGACTTCCGAGCACGTACTGGCAGCCCTGATCGGGATGGACCTCGACAATGTGATGATTGAACTGGATGCCCCGGAGCCCCCGATCATGGATGGTTCCTCGAAGTTTTTTGTCAGGGCACTGGAGCAGGCTGGCATTGTGGAACAGGAGGCGGAACGCGAGGTTTTCGAGGTCATGGATGTGATTACCTACCGCGATGAGGCCACGGGAAGCGATATTACCGTGATCCCATCGGACGAATACCAGATCACCACCATGGTCGATTTCGGGACCAAGGTCCTCGGCACCCAAAATGCCACCCTGGAGCATATTTCCGACTTCAAGACCGAAATAGCAGATGCCCGGACGTTTAGTTTCCTCCATGAACTGGAAATGTTGCTCGAACACGGCCTGATCAAGGGGGGCGACCTTAACAATGCCATTGTTTATGTGGACAAGGAGATCTCCGAAGCCACGATGAAGAAGCTGGAGAAGGCCTTCAACAAGAAGAAGCTCTCAGTGAAACCCAACGGGATCCTCGACAACCTCACCCTGCATTACCCCAATGAGGCAGCCCGCCACAAATTGCTCGATGTTATCGGCGACCTCGCCCTGATCGGCACCCGTATCCGCGGCAAGGTAATTGCCAATAAGCCCGGACACTACGTAAACACACAGTTTGCAAAGAAACTTTCCAAAATCATCAAACTCGAAAAGCGCAACAAGGTCCCGAAATACGATTTGAACCGGGAACCGCTGATGGATGTGACCCAGATCATGACCCGGCTGCCACACCGGCCGCCGTTCCTGCTGGTGGATAAAATTTTGGAATTGTCGGACACCCATGTGGTGGGGGTCAAGAATGTCACCATGAACGAGCCCTTTTTTATCGGGCATTTTCCCGGGGCCCCGGTTATGCCGGGGGTCCTCCAGATTGAAGCCATGGCCCAGACGGGGGGTATTTTGGTCCTCAGCACTGTTCCGGATCCGGAAAACTACCTAACCTACTTTATGAAGATTGACAATGTGAAGTTCAAGCAACAGGTAGTGCCCGGGGATACCCTAATTTTCAAGTGCGATCTGATCTCCCCCATACGCAGGGGGATATGCCATATGCAGGCCTATGCCTATGCCAACGGGAAGTTGGTATCGGAAGCGGAATTGATGGCCCAGATCGTAAAAACCAAAAACCAGTAACATGAATCAACCCCTGGCCTATGTCCACCCCGGTGCCAAGATCGCCAAAAACGTGGTCATAGAACCGTTTGCGACCATCCATAACAACGTCACTATTGGCGAGGGTACCTGGATTGGCTCCAACGTATCCATAATGGAAGGTGCCCGGATTGGCAAAAACTGCAACATCTTTCCCGGGGCGGTCATTTCGGCCCCACCCCAGGATTTAAAATACCAGGGGGAGGAAACCACCGTGATTATCGGGGACAACACCACCATTAGGGAGTGTGCTACCATCAATAAAGGCACGGCCGATCGCATGAAAACGGTCATTGGCAACAACTGCCTCATTATGGCCTACTGCCATGTCGCCCACGATTGCATTGTAGGGGACCACTGCGTCTTTTCCAATAATTCCACCCTTGCGGGGCATGTGACCATAGGGGACTACGTCGTGCTTGCCGGGATGGTGGCCGTCCACCAGTTTGTATCGGTAGGATCCCATGCTTTTGTAACGGGCGGGTCCCTGGTTCGCAAGGACGTCCCTCCCTTTGTAAAGGGGGCGCGGGAGCCGATGTCGTATGTCGGGATCAATTCTGTGGGCCTTCGACGCAGGGGGTTCTCAACCGAGAAAATCAGGGAGATCCAGAATATATACAGGATACTGTATCAGAAAAACTACAACAACAGCCAGGCTGTGCAGATCATAGAAGCGGAAATGGAGGCTACCCCTGAACGGGATGAAATCCTTCAATTCATAAGGGATTCACAGCGGGGCATCATGAAAGGGTACTTTAGCAATAACTAATTTATGGCCACTACATCAGATATCAGAAAGGGACTTTGCATCCGCTACAACCACGACATTTTTAAAATTATTGAATTCCTGCATGTAAAGCCCGGGAAAGGGCCTGCCTTTGTGCGCACCAAACTGAAGAGCGTTACCACGGGGAAGGTCATCGACAACACGTTTTCCGCAGGGCATAAAATCGAGGATGTCCGGGTCGAAACCCGTACCTATCAGTTCCTGTACCCGGAAGGGGATACCTTCCATTTCATGAATACCGAGGATTATAACCAGATTTCCCTGCCCAAGAGTGCCCTGGATGCCCCGGACCTCCTGAAGGAAGGAGAAATCGTCACCATCCTTTTCAATACAGAAGACAACATGCCCCTTTCGGTGGACATGCCGGCCAGCGTGGTCCTGGAGGTTACCCATACGGAACCCGGGGTCAGGGGAAATACCGCGACAAATGCCACCAAACCGGCCACGGTGGAAACCGGGGCCCGGATTAACGTGCCCCTGTTTATCAATGAAGGGGACCGGATCAAGATTGACACTGAAAAAGGGTCGTATCTGGAACGCGCCAAGGAATAGCCCCAGCGCATGAAATTCAACAGACCCCATACCCTGGCCGAAATCGCCGCCCTTATCGGGGCCGGCACTGAAGGCGATCCCGATTTCCCTGTGCTCGGGATGAACGAGATTCACGTGGTGGAACCGGGTGACATCGTTTTCGTGGATCACCCGAAATACTACGACAAGGCCCTTGGTTCGAGGGCAACGGTAATCCTGATCAACAAAAAGGTGTCCTGTCCGCCGGGCAAGGCCCTGCTCCTCTCTGACGATCCGTTCAGGGATTTTAACCGGCTTACGGAGCATTTCCGGCCATTCCGGCCCGCCCCTTCCCAAATCGACCCGTCGGCTGTTATAGGTGAAGGGACGGTGATTCAGCCCAACGTATTTGTGGGCCGGGAAGTCACCATTGGGAAACATTGCGTGATCCAGCCCAACGTAATTATCCACGACCATTGTGTTTTGGGCGACCACGTGGTGGTGCAGTCCGGAACCGTAGTCGGCTCAGATGCTTTTTACTACAAAAAAAGGCCTGAAGGGTATGACCGCCTCAGGTCCGGGGGGAGGGTTATCCTCGAAGATTATGTGGAGCTGGGAGCCCTTTGTACCATTGACCGCGGGGTAAGCGGGGATACCACCATTGGGAGGGGAAGCAAACTCGACAACCAGGTTCATGTGGGCCACGATACGGTAATCGGGCAGAAGTGCCTTATCGCCTCCCAAACCGGGATTGCCGGCTGCGTCGTCATCGAAGACGAAGTGACCCTTTGGGGGCAGGTCGGGGTAACCAGTGCCATACGGATCGGGAAAGGGGCCGTGGTTTTGGCCCAGACAGGTGTTTCCAAGTCGCTTGAAGGGGGCAGGACCTATTTTGGGAGCCCTGCGGAAGAAGCCAGGGAACGCCTCAAGCAGCTGGCTGCCCTCAGGCAGTTGTCATCCATGGCCACACGGAACAAAAAACTATGACAAATCGCTGGGCAGGTTTTCTGCTATGGCCTATTTTTGTCGCAACCAAAAACCACGCGCATGAGTGTTTTAGTAAATAAGAACTCTAAAATCATCGTCCAGGGCTTTACAGGGAGCGAAGGTACTTTCCATGCCGGACAAATGATTGAATACGGGACTGATGTAGTCGGTGGGGTAACCCCTGGTAAAGGCGGGCAGGAGCACCTGGGCAAACCGGTCTTCGATACGGTTTCCGAGGCCGTTTTGCAGACAGGCGCCGATACTTCCATCATCTTTGTACCCCCTGCATTTGCTGCGGATGCCATCATGGAAGCCGCTGAAGCGGGAATTGGGGTCATTATCACCATTACCGAAGGGATCCCGGTGGCGGACATGATTAAAGCCTATGATTACGTAAAGCGCAAAGGGGCCCGGCTTGTTGGCCCCAATTGCCCGGGGGTCATTACCCCGGAAGAAGCCAAGGTCGGGATTATGCCCGGCTTTGTCTTCCGCAAGGGTACCGTTGGGCTGGTTTCCAAATCCGGTACGCTGACCTACGAAGCTGCGGACCAGGTAGTTCGGCAGGGCCTGGGGATCTCAACGGCCATTGGCATCGGGGGCGACCCCATCATTGGGACCACTACCCGGGAGGCGCTGGAGCTGTTGATCCGGGATCCGGAAACCGATTGCGTGGTGATGATCGGGGAAATCGGTGGCCAGCTTGAAGCCGAAGCCGCCAGGTGGTACCGCGACCATGGCTCCAACAAGCCGGTGGTCGGCTTTATTGCAGGGGAGACTGCCCCTGCCGGGCGAACCATGGGCCATGCAGGTGCCATTGTTGGGGGGTCCGACGATACCGCCCAGGCCAAAAAACGCATCATGAGGGAATGCGGGATCCACGTGGTGGACTCGCCGGCCCAGATAGGGATAAAAGTAAAGGAGGTCCTTGCCTGAAAACCGTTAAGGCACTCATAAAATCCCGCCCAGGCGGGTTTTTTTATGGCAGGATTTGTACCTTCAGAAAACCATTTGAAGTCAATCCAACCAAAACCGTTACCTATGAAAATTCTGGATGGTAAAAAAGTGATCGTAACCGGGGCCAGCCGGGGAATCGGAAGGGGAATTGCCCTGGTCCTGGCCGCGCATGGGGCCGATGTGGCATTCACCTACAGCAGCAGTGAAGCCCCTGCCCTGGAACTGGAGAAGGAACTCGCAGGCCTTGGGGTAAAGGGCAAGGCCTATAAAAGTGATGCGTCGATTTACGGGGAGGCCGAGAAACTGGTAGCCAGTGTGCTGGAAGACTTTGGGGGGATCGATGTATTGATCAACAATGCCGGGATTACCAGGGATAACCTCCTGATGCGGATGAGCGAGGAAGATTTCGACCAGGTCATTGCCACGAACCTAAAGTCAGTTTTCAATATGACCAAAGCCGTGCAACGGACCCTTTTAAAGCAGCGCAATGGTTCCATCATCAATATCAGCAGCGTGGTGGGCGTAAAAGGAAATGCCGGGCAGGCGAATTACGCCGCCTCCAAGGCCGGTATGATCGGGTTCACCAAAAGCATCGCCCTGGAGCTGGGCTCGCGCAATATTCGTTGCAACGCCATCGCGCCCGGATTTATAGAAACCGAGATGACCCAAAAGCTGGACGAAAAGACTGTCCAGGGTTGGAGGGATGCCATTCCCCTGAAACGGGGCGGGACCCCGGATGATGTGGCGAATGCCTGCCTCTTTTTCGCCTCCGACCTGTCTTCCTATATCACGGGGCAGGTGCTCAATGTGGACGGAGGCATGTTGACCTGATCCCCGATCTGGTAGTACCCGGGGCCACTGATTTGCATGCCGGCCTGCCGGGTAGTTAAAAACAGCGGCCTTTTGCTTCCCGGGCAATGTCGCCTTCCGGTATAGCCGGGGCTTGGGCCTGCAGGGGAGCAATTTAAAATGGAAAAGAAATAACGGATGGGCCACAAGGAGGTTCTATGGATCGCGCTGGGCATCGCCCTGGCATTTCTTGGGGCAGGCCTGCAGTACTTTTACAGGGCAGGCGCCATGCCGAACCGCTGGCTGCTGGCTTTCCTTCGTTTTCTGGCGCTCTTCGGGGTATTCCTGTTGTTGTTTCCCCTGCAACTGGAGCAAACGGATGCCTATGCTGAAAAACAGCAGCTATTGCTTCTTTTCGACAACAGCCGTTCGGCCGGGAGGGAACCGGCCCGATCTCAGGTTTTGGAAGCAGCCCGCGCATTTTCCGATGATCGCGACCTAAAGGATCGTTTCCAGGTGCAGGCGTTCTCCTTCGGGACTGGCCTGCAGCCCGGGGATAGCCTTGATTTCTCCGAAAAGGGCACGGATATTTCCGGAGCCCTGGAAGCCCTGGCAGGATTGGAGGCCGATCGGAAGGCAACTATTGTGCTGGTCACCGACGGGGTGGAAAACCTTGGAAAGAGCCTGGCAGTCAACCCGGGGTCAGGAGTGCCGGTGTTTCCGGTGATAGTGGGTGATACGGCTACCTATTCCGACCTGCGTATAGACCGTATCAACCTGAACCGTTATGCTTTCCTGGGAAATCAGTTCCCGATTGAGGTCCTGGTCTCGTTCAGGGGGCAGGGTTCCGCGAGCACAGTCCTGCAAATTTTCGACAACGGCGCTCAGATCCACAGGGAAACACTCACCTTCGGGGAAGGTAAAACCTCCCTGCGCACTGCGATCCAGGCCCGGGCAGGGGAAACGGGCC
Source organism: Robiginitalea marina (assembly GCF_024006985.1). Lineage (GTDB taxonomy): Bacteria > Bacteroidota > Bacteroidia > Flavobacteriales > Flavobacteriaceae > Robiginitalea > Robiginitalea marina. The sequence continues at coordinate 423,514 of NZ_JAMXIB010000001.1, read as the reverse complement.
TGCATACCATCCGCGTGGTGCTTTCCCCCCTTGAGGGCGAAAGGAACACCGGGAACAATTCCAAAATGGCAGGGCTCGAAGTGGTGGACGAGACCACGCGGATCAGTCTGGTATCGAGCCACCCCCATCCCGATATTGGGGCCCTTACCCGAACCATTGAGGAGAATAAACAGCGGCAGGTACGTGTGGTAAGCCCCAGGGAGGCCCTTGAAATTGCGGGGGAAACAGACCTGTGGATCCTCTACCAGCCTGATGCCTCTTTTCGCGGGGTTTACTCAGAGCTGGCCCGGGCAAAGGCGCCATTGATAACCATAGCGGGAGACCTGACCGACTGGGGCTTTCTAAACAGGGCGCAGGCTACCGTTCAGTTAGAGGAGCAGGGGCCTTCCGAGGACTTGCTCCCGGCCCCCAACCCTTCTTTCTCCTTATTTGACGTCTCCGAATGGGAGGTCAGCGGATATCCACCCCTTAACGGTTTTTTGGGCGAATACCGGATTGGCCCCGCCCATGAATGGCTCCTGGGGCAACGCGTCAGGGGCGTCAGCCTCGATCAGCCTTTGCTGGCATTGGTAAATGGAAGCGAACCCCGGGAAGCTTTTTTGGCGGGAAGCGGCCTGTGGCGGTGGCGTATGCACGTATTTGCCCGGGACGGAAACTTTCGCGACTTCGATGCCCTCTGGGGCAAGGTATTCCTTTTCCTTACGGCCGGCGCCCAGAATGACCGGTTACGGCTGGAATACCAAAACGTCTACGATGGATTGCAACCTGCAGTGATCCGGGCCCGGTATTTTGATGAAGCCTTCCGGTTCGATCCTGAGGCGACCCTGAACCTGACCCTGAGGGATAGTGCCAACTCCGGGCAACGCACCTACCCGATGTCTTTGGGAAAGGGGTATTTTGAAGCCGACCTCAGCGATCTGCCTACCGGCGCTTATGCGTTCAGCGTTGAAGAAGCGAAAACGGGCGCCCTTAAATCCGGGCAATTCCGCCTGCAGGATTTCGATCTGGAAGGGCAACTGGTAAGCAGCGACCTTCGGGGACTTTCCCGGTTGGCGCAGGGGAGCGGGGGGGCGGTGTACTTTCCTGCTGAACTTAATAGCCTGAAAGATTCCCTCCTGGAATCGGAGCGGTTCCGCCCCGTACAGCGAACCCGTCGAAATATCGTATCTTTGATCGACTTCCGGTGGCTCCTTGCCGCAATTGTTGCCGCATTAAGCGCCGAATGGTTTATCAGGAAATACAACGGACTACTTTAAACGACACTTGACTTATGGACAGATTACCTAAAATTGCGCTTCCAGCAATCATCTTCATCATTTTTGCGGTTATATTGATCAGCAAATCGGCTATTACAATCGGGGCAGGCCAGGCCGGCGTGCTTTACAAGACGTTCGGGGAAGGGGTAGTTACCGATGAACCCCCGATGGGTGAGGGCTTCCACCTGGTAGCCCCATGGAACAAGGTCTATATCTACGAGGTACGCCAACAGGAGGTATATGAAAAAATGAAGGTGCTTTCCAGCAACGGCCTCGACATTTTAATCGACGCCTCGGCCTGGTTCCAACCCAAGTACAGCGACCTGGGCAGGCTGCACCAAGAAAAGAGCGAGCAGTACCAGGAGCGGATCCTGCTCCCGGCCATCCGTTCAGCAGCCCGGTCGGTGGTTGGGCGATATACCCCGGAACAACTGTATTCCAGCAAAAGGGACGCGATCCAGCAGGAAATTTTTGAGGAAACCCGCCGCATCGTCGATGACCAGTATATCCAGCTCAATGAAGTGCTGGTGCGCGATGTTACCCTTCCGGAAACCATCAAGGAGGCCATCGAGCGCAAATTGAAGCAGGAACAGGAATCCCTGGAATACGAATTCCGCCTGGTCAGCGCCGACAAGGAGGCACAACGCCAGCGGATCGAGGCCCAGGGGAAGGCCGATGCAAACCGCATCCTGAGCGCCTCGCTTACTGACAAAATCCTCCAGGACAAGGGGATCGACGCAACCCTGAAACTTTCGCAGTCTCCCAACACCAAAGTGGTTATTGTAGGGGGTGGCGAGTCCGGATTGCCGATTATTTTGGGAAATAATTAAAACCCGCCTGTTTTTGCGGTTACAGATTATTGCCTTAATTTTACGCCTGTCATGAAACAAAACCATTCACACCATCATTTTGCTCCCGACGCTCAGGCGCGGTAGGAATGCTTGTTGTGAACCCACAATACTTCTGAACCCGTTTGAGCGATCAAGCGGGTTTTTTTTATGTCTGAAACACATGATCCAGCGTATGCAAAACATTAAAATTGCCATTCAGAAAAGTGGCCGGCTCAACGAAGATTCCCTAAATATCCTTAAGGACTGCGGGATTTCCATCGATAACGGGACGGACCAGCTAAAAGCTTCTGCCAGGAATTTCCCTATGGAGGTTTTCTACCTTCGCAACGGGGATATCCCGCAATACCTCCGCGACGGGGTGGTCGATATCGCCATAATCGGTGAGAATGTACTGGTCGAAAAGGGAGAAGATATCGAAATGGCCGAAAAGTTGGGCTTTTCCAAATGCCGGGTTTCCCTTGCCGTGCCAAAATCGGCCAGCTACACCTGCATCGAAGACCTGCAGGGGAAGCGCATCGCCACCTCCTATCCCAGGACGGTTCAGCAGTACCTCGATGAAAGGGGAGTCCGGGCCGACCTGCACATCATTACCGGCTCGGTGGAAATCGCGCCCAATATAGGCCTGGCAGACGCCATTTGCGATATCGTTTCCAGCGGTAGCACCCTGTTTAAGAACAACCTCAGGGAGGTGGAGGTCATGCTTCACAGCGAGGCCGTGCTGGCGGTCTCCCCGAAAATTGGGCCCGAACAGCAGGAAATCCTCACCAAACTCCAGTTCCGTTTGCGATCGGTCTTAAAGGCCCGGCAGCATAAGTATGTGCTGATGAACGCCCCCAACGAACGGTTGGATGCCATTATCGAGCTGCTGCCGGGGATGCGCAGCCCAACGGTGCTTCCCCTTGCCGAGCAGGGGTGGAGCTCCATCCACACCGTAATCCCGGGGGATCGTTTCTGGGAAATCCTCGACGAGGTTAAACGGGAGGGGGCCGAGGGCATCCTGGTGTGCCCCATAGAAAAAATGATCTTATGACAAAGGCGAAACGACAAATGGATTGGATCAGGTATCCGGGACGGGATTCCTGGCGGGATTTGCTAAAGCGCCCTGAAAAGGACCTTCCTTCCCTGGAAGCGGTGGTTAGCGACGTCTTTAATCGGGTTGCATCGGAAGGCGATGCCGCCCTTAAAGCGTTTACCGAACGTTTTGACGGGGTTGTGGTGGAAGACCTCCGGCTGACCCCGGAAGAAATTGAACGGGCCGGGGGCCAGGTACCCCAGGACCTGAAGGATGCCATTGACCTGGCGTACGAGAATATTTACGCCTTCCATGCCGCCCAAAAGACGGGCAGGGTAGAGGTGTTTCCAAGGCCCGGGGTACATTGCTGGCAGGAGAAACACCCCATAGAGCGGGTGGGCCTTTACATCCCCGGCGGGACTGCACCCCTGTTTTCCACGGTGCTCATGCTGGCGATCCCGGCCCGGTTGGCCGGTTGCCAGGAAGTGGTGTTATGCTCCCCTCCGGGGCGGGATGGGAACCTCCACCCGGCTATTGTCTATGCCGCATCCCGATGCGGGGTTTCCACCATCTGCAAAGTGGGCGGGATACAGGCCATTGCAGCCCTGACGCTCGGGACGGAAAGCGTACCCCCGGTGTACAAGTTGTTTGGCCCCGGGAACCAGTACGTAACCCAGGCCAAGCAATGGGCGGGCCGGTGGGGCGTTTCCATGGATATGCCGGCCGGCCCCAGTGAAGTCCTTGTTGTAGCCGACCATACCGCGGTTCCCCAATTTGTGGCTGCGGACCTGCTGAGCCAGGCAGAACACGGGGCAGACAGCCAGGTGGTCCTGCTTACCGACAGGGAGGAAATCATGGAAGCGGTAAACCAGGCCCTCGAAGCCCAGCTCGATGACCTCCCCAGGCAGGAAATCGCCCGGCAGGCCATAACCCACAGCAGGGGGATTGTACTTAAAAACTGGGAGGAAATTGCTGATATGGTTAACCTGTACGCCCCGGAACACCTGATTATCTGCCACCGGGAAGAACGGTTCCTCCTCGAACAGGTCCACAATGCGGGTTCGGTATTCCTCGGGAACTATACCCCCGAGAGCGCGGGGGACTATGCCTCGGGGACCAACCATACCCTTCCCACCAATGGATATGCCCGGCAATACAGCGGGGTAAACCTCGACAGCTTCCTGAAAAGTATTACCTACCAGCGCCTCGATGCAGAGGGACTCCGCGAAATAGGTCCTTCCATTGAAGTGATGGCCGAAGCCGAAGGATTGCGAGGCCATGCGCGGGCCGTAGGGATCCGGCGGGAGTATCTGGAACGGGGGCTTACCAATGCCATCACCAAACCATGAGAGCGGCCAAAACCATAGCCCAGTTAGCGCGACCCTTGATTCACGACCTGAAGCCCTATTCCTCCGCAAGGGATGAGTACAGCGGCCCGGGGTCGGGAATGGTGTTCCTGGACGCCAATGAAAATCCTTTTGAAAGTGGGGTCAACCGGTACCCGGATCCCCATCAGAAAGCGCTCAAGGAAAAGGTTGCCCGCCTTCGGGGGGTATCTGTCGGACAGGTATTGCTGGGCAACGGCAGCGATGAAGTCCTCGACCTATTGTTCCGGGTGTTTTGCGAACCCTACCGGGATGCCGTGATTACCCTGCCGCCCACCTACGGCATGTACGGGGTGCTGGCCGGGATCAATGGGGTCCGTAATCTTGAAATCCCCCTCAATGGCGACTTCCAGCCCGATAACCCCGCAATTATGGAACAGGCCGGGGAAGGGGTAAAGATGCTTTTCCTCTGTTCCCCGAACAACCCCTCGGGCAATGCCCTGGAACGGGAAAGGGTTTTGGAACTGCTCGATACCTTTCCCGGACTTGTGGTCATCGACGAGGCCTACATCGATTTTGCCGAAGATGCGGGTTATGCCCCCTTACTTGAAAACTACCCCGGGTTGGTGGTGGTGCAGACCCTTTCCAAGGCGTATGGCATGGCGGGGATCCGGTTGGGGATTTGCCTGGCCGGGGAGGAGGTGATCTCCCTGCTGAAACGGGTCAAACCGCCTTACAATGTCAATGTGCTCAGCCAGCAACGCGCCCTGGCTGCCCTTTCGGATCCATCCGCGATCGCCGCGCAGATCAGGCGGCTCAAAGGGGAGCGAAGCCGCCTGGCAGGGGCTTTTGCAGACCTTCGGATGGTGGAGAAGGTCTTTCCCAGCCAGGCGAATTTTATCCTGGCCCGGGTAGACGATGCCCCTGCCAGGTACCTGGAATTGCTGCAGGCCGGGATCGTGGTACGCGACCGTTCCTCCCAGTACCTTTGCGAAAACACCCTGAGGTTTACGGTGGGCACCCCGGAGGAAAACGACCGGCTGATTGCCGTATTGAAACAAATGGATCAAATTCAGAAAGCATGAAGGCGAAAAAAGTACTATTTATCGACCGGGATGGGACCCTGATCCGGGAACCAGCGGACCAGCAGATCGACGCCTTTGAAAAACTCGAATTCTGCCCCGGGGTGTTTACCTGGCTCGGCCGCATAGCCCGTGAACTGGATTACGAACTGGTTATGGTTACCAACCAGGACGGCCTGGGGACCAGCGCCTTCCCGGAGGCCGATTTCTGGCCGGTACAGGAGTTGATCCTCAGGTGCTTTGAAAGCGAAGGTGTGGCCTTCAGCGAGGTGCTGATCGACCGTACCTTCCCGGCGGATAACGCCCCAACCCGAAAGCCCGGGACAGGGTTGCTGACAGCGTATTTCAGCGAGTCCTATGACCTTGCGGGCAGTTACGTGATCGGCGACCGGCTTACCGACATGGAACTGGCTAAAAACCTGGGGGGCCGGGGGATCTTCCTCGACCAACAAACCCAGCTGGGCCTGGATGAGCTGACCGCCTCCGAAAAAGACCTTGAAGCGGTAATGGCCTGGAAGGGCACGAGTTGGAAGGGCATCTATGAATTCCTGGCCCTTCCCGGACGGGAGGTCTCCCTAACGCGAAAAACGGCGGAAACGGATATTGAAGTCCGCCTGAACCTCGATGGGCGCGGTACGGCTGATATCCAGACAGGCCTGGCGTTTTTCGACCATATGCTCGACCAACTGGCCCGGCACGGGCAGCTCGACCTGTACCTGCGTACCCGGGGTGACCTGCACGTGGATGAGCACCATACCATCGAAGATACCGCCATAGCCCTCGGGGAGGCCTTCCACAGGGCCCTGCGCGACAAACTGGGCATGGAACGCTACGGGTTCTGCCTGCCCATGGATGATTGCCTGGCCCGTGTAAGCCTCGATTTCGGGGGCAGGAACTGGCTGGTTTGGGAGGCGGAATTCCGAAGGGAGAAAATAGGGGACATGCCCACGGAGATGTTTTTCCACTTTTTTAAGTCCTTTTCCGACAGTGCCCGCGCAAACCTCAACATCAGCGCAGAAGGGCAGAATGAACACCACAAGATAGAAGCCATTTTCAAGGCTTTTGCCAAAGCGATAAAAATGGCGGTGCGGCGGGATCCGGAAAAGCGGATTCTGCCGTCTACCAAAGGGATGCTTTAAAAAACAAAAACAATGGATCTGGTTATCATAAATTATGGGGCAGGCAATATTCAGAGCATCCGTTTTGCCTTTGAGCGGCTGGGTTTTTCCCCGGAACTCAGCGCTGACCCGGACCGGATCAGCCGGGCCGATAAAATCATCTTCCCCGGGGTGGGGGAGGCTTCCAGCGCTATGGCGAAGTTGAAGCAGAGCGGCCTCGACCGCCTGATCCCGGAATTGAAACAACCCGTGCTGGGCATTTGCCTTGGCATGCAGCTGATGTGCCGCCGATCGGAGGAAGGCGGCACCCCGGGGCTCGGTATTTTTGACGTGGATGTGGTCCGCTTCACAGGGGTTCCCAAAGTGCCGCAGATCGGGTGGAATAGCATCCGTAATTTGGCTTCCCCCCTCTTTCAGGGGGTCGGGGAGGATGAGTATATTTATTTGGTCCACAGTTATTTTGCCCCATTGGGGGCACAAACCATCGCCACCAGTGAGTATGGGGGCCCCTACAGTGCTGCCCTGGCTGAAGGCAATTTTTTCGGGGTGCAGTTCCATCCCGAAAAGAGCGGGAAAACAGGGGCCCGAATATTGAAAAATTTTCTTGAAATCTGAACAAAACAATGAGAATCATTCCAGCCATCGACCTGATTGACGGCAAATGCGTAAGGCTCACCCGGGGCGATTACGCCACCCAAAAGGTGTATAGCGAAGACCCCCTGGAAGTGGCCAGGGCTTTCGAAGATGCCGGCATCCGCTACCTGCACCTGGTGGACCTCGACGGGGCGCGCCAGTCCCATATTGTCAACCATGGGGTGCTGGAAGCCATTGCCGGCAAAACGGGCCTCCAAATCGATTTTGGCGGGGGGCTGAAATCGGATGAGGATGTACGGATTGCTTTTGACAGCGGGGCAGCCCAGGTTACCGGGGGGAGCATTGCGGCGACCAACCCCGGCCTGTTCCTGTCGTGGCTGGAAGCCTACGGGCCTGAAAAAATTATCCTTGGGGCTGATGCCAGGGAAGGCAGGATTGCCGTGAGCGGATGGCAGGAGGATACCGGGCAGAAACTGCTCCCGTTTGTCTCCGGATATCAGAAAAAAGGGGTCAAATATGTGGTTTGCACCGACATAAGCCGCGATGGGATGCTAGGGGGTCCATCCCTGGACCTGTACCGGGAGTTACTCCGCAAGACGGCCATAATCGAAACGCGCGTGGGCATGAGCGGGGTGGAGGATATTGAAATCCCCGGGATCCGCCTGGTGGCCAGTGGCGGGGTCAGCAGCCTCGACGACTTGCTGGCGCTGCGGGACGTGGGATGTGATGGGGCCATAGTGGGAAAGGCTTTCTACGAAGGGCGCATAACCCTAAAAGAACTTGAACGCTTTAACCTGGAGTCGTGAAGGCAAATGAAACAGCAATGGCACAGGTATTCCGGAGTGAGGCCATCTACCGGATGGAAGAGTCTGTACGGATGATCCGCATTTGCCTCGGCACCCTGGATGATGCCGGTTTCTGGCATCGCCCAAACGAGGCTTCCAACGCGGTAGGCCAATTGCTGTCGCACCTCAGCGGCAATATCCGCCAGTACCTCCTCAGCGGCCTGGGTGGCTTGCCGGATACCCGGGTGCGGCAACGCGAATTCGATTTTCCCGCCCCGGAGGGGCGCCAGCAGGTAGAGGAGCGATTTTTCGGGGTGGCCCGGGAGGCCATTGCGCTTATCAGTATTGTGCCTGAGGCTGATTTGTTGCAAAAAAGACGCGTTCAGGGATTCGAGCTAACGGGTCTCGGTATGGTCCTCCATGTGGTGGAACACCTCAGTTACCATACCGGCCAGATCGCTTACCTTACCAAAGTCCTCAAAAACCGGGACCTCGGCTTTTATGATGGGATAGACCTGAATATCCATAACGACTAGCCTATGCTGACCAAACGAATCATCCCCTGCCTCGATATCAAAGACGGACGCACGGTAAAAGGGATCAACTTTGTGGATCTCCGGGACGCGGGAGACCCGGTGGCCCTGGCGGCCGCCTATGCCAGCCAGGGTGCGGATGAACTCGTATTCCTGGATATCTCGGCCACGGAGGAGAACCGGAAGACCCTGGCCCAACTGGTTAGGCGGGTAGCCGAACGCATCGATATCCCGTTCACCGTGGGGGGCGGCATCAGCTCCGTGGCGGATGTTGACCTGTTGCTGCACAACGGGGCCGATAAGGTTTCCGTAAATTCCGCAGCCGTTCGCAATCCTGGCCTTATCGATGACCTGGTGGCCAAATTTGGTTCGCAGTGCATTGTGGTGGCCCTGGATGCCCGAAGGGTAGGGGGGGAATGGAAGATCCACCTGGTGGGCGGCAAAGTCCCTACGGAGGTGGAACTGTTCACCTGGGCCCGGGAGGTGGCAGACCGGGGTGCCGGGGAACTCCTGTTCACCAGTATGGAACACGATGGCACCAAAGGCGGGTTTGCCAATGAAGCCCTGAAGACCCTGGCCGGGCAGGTCAGCATCCCTGTGATCGCCTCCGGCGGGGCAGGGACCATGGCGCATTTTGCGGATGCCTTCCTCCTGGGGGAGGCCGATGCAGCCCTTGCGGCCAGCGTATTCCATTTTAATGAGATACCCATCCCTGAATTGAAGGAATACTTAAAGGATCGCGGGATCCCGGTGCGGATTTAAAAAAACGAGATTATGGAACATATCGATTTTCAGAAAGGAAACGGCCTGGTGCCGGCCGTGGTACAGGATGCCGATTCCGGGGTGGTACTCATGTTGGGATACATGGATGAGCAGGCCCTGGGAAGGACCCTGGAAACGGGGCTGGTCACGTTTTACAGCAGAAGCAGGGAGCGGTTATGGACCAAAGGGGAGGAGAGCGGGAATACCCTGAGCCTGGTAAGCCTGGCCGCAGACTGCGACAGGGACACCCTCCTGGTTAAGGCGCGGCCGGCCGGACCGGTATGCCATACCGGGGCCGATACCTGCTGGGCGGAGGATAACCGGGGCAACCTGGCCTTCCTGGGGCATTTGCAGGCAGTAATCGCCAGCAGGAAGCAGGAGGCCATGGCCGGCACGGGGGGTGACAGCTATGTGGCATCCCTCTTCCAAAAGGGATTGAATAAAATAGCGCAAAAAGTAGGGGAGGAGGCTGTGGAAACCGTTATTGAAGCCAAGGATTCGGATGATGTACGCTTCCTGGAAGAATCTGCAGACCTGCTGTTTCACCACATGGTCCTGCTCGAAGCCAAAGGGTTTGGTTTGCAGGACGTGGTAAAGGTCCTCCAGGCCCGGCACCAGCCCCCCCGTTAAGATTTCTTAAAAATTCGGCCCCCTTTCCCAAATGTTGTAATTTTAGGCAGCTATGGAAAGAAGAAAAGGATTCCGGTTTACCTCCTACCAGCCCGGGGAGGTTTCCCCTTTCGAAAAGCTTTTTGACATCTTCCAGGAACTTATCACCCATACCTCCGGCGATGTGGACGAGGCGCTCGACTGGCTCCGGGAACTCGATAAAGAATACGGGTTGACCGATGAGGACTACACCCTGGAAGACTTTATTGAGGACCTGAAGGCCCGCGGATACCTAAGGGAAGAGATCGTTCAGGGTTCCGGGGGGGAAGGCCAGGACGGGGAGGCTTCCCTTTCGATGACTTCAAAGTTGGAGCGCATGCTTCGCAGGAGGGCCCTCGACCAGATCTTTGGCAAGCTCAAGCGACGGGGCAGCGGGAGCCACCAGGCAAAAAAATCGGGCAAGGGGGATGAACATACCGGGGATTTCCGGTCGTACCGCTTTGGGGATGGCCTGGAACAGATTTCGATGACCGAAAGCCTGCGCAATGCCCAGATCAACCATGGGATGGATGACTTCCGGCTCGAAGAAAACGACTTGGTGGTGGAAGACACCCACCACAAAGCCCAGATGAGTACGGTGCTGATGATCGATATCAGCCACAGCATGATCCTGTACGGGGAAGACCGGATTACCCCGGCAAAAAAAGTCGCCATGGCCCTGGCGGAACTCATCACCACACGCTACCCGAAAGATACCCTGGATATCCTGGTTTTCGGCAACGACGCCTGGCCCATCAGCCTGAAGGAACTCCCGTACCTCCAGGTGGGTCCTTACCATACCAATACCGTGGCCGGCCTGCAACTCGCCATGGATATGCTGAGGCGAAAACGACACACGAACAAGCAGATTTTCATGATCACCGACGGCAAGCCTTCCTGCCTGCGCATGCCCGACGGGACGTATTACAAAAACAGCGTCGGCCTTGACGATTATATCGTTGAACAGTGCTATACCATGGCTGCACAGGCCCGAAAATTGCATATCCCCATTACCACCTTCATGATTGCCCAGGATCCTTACCTGATGCAGTTTGTAAGGCATTTTACGGAAGCCAACAAAGGCAAGGCCTTCTTTACCGGCCTGCAGGGCCTTGGGGAAATGATCTTTGAAGACTATGAACAAAACAGAAAGAGGAGAATAAAAGGATAATTCCGAAACATTAGCATGACAGCACCTACTGCCACCCCCCCATCGATAAGCACTTTCGGGGAACTCAAAGCTTCCGGATACACCACCCGGTCCATAAAAGATGAATTAAGGGCCAACCTCATAGAACGGATCAGGGCAAAAAAACCCTCATTCGAAGGGGTTTGGGGGTATGAAAACACGGTTATCCCGGAACTGGAGCACGCCCTTCTTTCCAGGCACCACATCAATTTACTCGGCCTAAGGGGGCAGGCAAAAACCCGTCTGGCCCGCCTGATGGTAGGGCTTCTTGACGAGTGGATCCCGGAAGTGGCTGGCAGTGAGATCCACGACGACCCTTTCGACCCGATCTCCCGTTATGCCAGGGAGCAACTGGCTAAAAATGGAGATGCTACCGAAATCTCGTGGGTCCACCGTTCCGAGCGTTTCTACGAAAAGCTGGCGACCCCCGATGTTACGGTGGCCGACCTGATCGGGGATGTAGACCCTATCAAGGCTGCCAACCTTAAACTGTCCTATGCGGATGACAGGGTATTGCATTTCGGGATGATTCCCCGTGCAAACCGTTGTATTTTCGTCATCAATGAATTGCCCGATTTGCAATCGCGCATACAGGTGGCCCTCTTTAACATCCTTGAGGAAGGGGATGTGCAAATCCGCGGTTTCAAAGTACGCCTTCCGCTCGACGTACACTTCGTATTTACAGCAAACCCCGAGGATTATACCAACCGGGGAAGCATAGTTACCCCGCTAAAGGACCGCCTGGGGTCGCAAATCCTTACGCACTACCCGGAGGACATCGCTACGGCCCGGCGTATTACCAGGCAGGAAGCGGCCCTTGACCCGGCCCAGCAAAAGGGGGTCATGGTCCCGGACATTGCCAGGGATTTGCTGGAACAGATCAGCTTTGAGGCGAGGAAAAGCGACTATGTCGACCGAAAAAGCGGCGTAAGCGCCCGGTTGAGCATCACCGCTTACGAAAACCTGATCAGCACCGCGGAAAGGCGGATGCTTCGTTCGGGAGAGTCAAAAACCACTGTTCGGCTCAGCGATTTCATGGGGGTCATCCCGGCCATTACCGGCAAGATTGAGCTGGTTTACGAAGGGGAGCAGGAAGGGGCCGACGGGGTGGCGCGGATCCTTATTGAAGAAGCCGTGAACACCCTGTTTTCATCCTATTTCCCGGAGATCAAAAAACTGGAGCGCAAGGATGCGGAAACCCCGTATGATGCCATTGTCCAATGGTTTTTCGAGGGAGAAGGGCTGGAACTCCCCGATGACCTGTCCGATGTACGGTACCGCAAAGCCCTGGAACAGGTCGGGCCGCTGGGCGCCCTGGTGCAAAAATACATGCCCGATTTGGACAGGGATTCGGAACCTTTTGTGAAGGAACTCGTTTTATGGGGGTTGGAAGCGAACAAGAAACTCAGCAAAAGCCGGTTTACGGAAGGTTTTCGTTTCAAGGATCCCTATGGGAGTTATATCAGCGGGTTATAGGATCCTAAACCCCAAACACCAAAAAGAAAGCCCGGTTTTTAAACCGGGCTTTCTTTTTGCCACAACACAAGAATTCCGGCTACTGCCATGAATTCATATTTTCATCGATTTGTTCGAAATCATAAACCCCGACCAGGGCCTTGCGGTACCAGAAACTCAGTAAGGTCAGCACCACGAGGAATACCTGGAGGCCCAGGGTCAAAAACCCAACAGGGAGGAAGGTCTCGGGAATGATATAAGCCTGGTAATTGTTGTAACTCATCAGGATATAGAGGGTATCGAAGCATTTAAACAGGTAAATCATGAGGACGGCATACATCCCGTATTCCACGTTCCGCATTACCGGGTCCGGATATTCACCTTCCCTGATCTTGAAGCGCATCACGTACAGGAAAACGAAATGAAGCAAGCTGAATATCGGGAAGATATAATTGTCGATTTTAAGGAAGTAGAACCGATTGCTGTAAAGCCCGTAAAAATTCAGTACGATCAATACGGGTAGGATGCCCAGGGAAAGGAAGTAGCAGGTTTTCCAGGAAAGGGCGCGCTGGCTTTGGGGGAAATTTCTAGGTGCCGTCACAAAATCAAAGGTATTGTTTCGATAGGTAGAACGCGGTGGGTTTTCGGATATTTCAGGAAAATCGACCAACGGCGTCGAATGTTGTCAAGGGGTCTTTTCCCGTGGTGAATGAGGTGTTGAGTATCGCTCGTGGCACCTCTAATAAGACCGCAGAAGGGGCATCCGCTTCCAGTGGGTAAGACACCGCCAGGCCCATTCCAGGGGGCCATAATGGCATCGCTTCAGCCACCAGGCGCTGGCCAGAGCCTGTAGCATGATGATCAGCAGGGCCAGCAGGAAGACATAGCTGTTCCGCACGGTCCCTATAAACCCCAGGCCCCATCCATAAAAGAAAAAGGTCCCGATAATACTCTGCATCACATAATTGGTCAGCGCCATGCGCCCATATGGGGCCAGGGCATCAAGGATGGTTGTATTCCTTTTTCGCGAATAAAGCAGTATAAACCCGGAGAACAAAAAGGCAGTCATTCCCAGGTTGCTGATATCCCAGGCGGTAAGCCCGACCATAGCCTGCAAGGAATTGAAATCGCCCTCTTCCCCGAGTTGTGAGAATGCCAACCCTGCCACCACCAGCCCCAGGATAAAAACCACCAGCCCAAGCCAAAGGCCCCGTCGGGTTTGCCTGCGGTACGCCATAAAATCGCGGAAATACCCCAGTCGACCCATATAGAGCCCCAGCAGGAAAAAGGCAAAGGTCAGGTAGGCCCGGCTGCCTGTGCCCAACTGGAATTCCATTTTCATCAGGTGGCCAAAACCCCCGTTCTGGCGAAAGACATCCATCAGGCTTCCATGCTGCAGCGTGTTAAAATAGGAGTTTGCCAGGGCGCTGTTGGGGACCATCAGGCCTTCGATCAAGAGGCCTGAGCCCTGGCCAAGGGCGAAGAGGATGAAACGCGGCAGGCCGGAAAGGAGCAGGGCGGCAAGGCCAAGGACCCAGGCATCCTTTACCCTGATAAACGGGATAAGCAGGAACCCAAGGAGGGCATAGATAGTAAGGATATCCCCGCCATAAAAGAAATGGTGGCAAACCCCAATGATCAGCAACAGGAAGACCCGCCAGGCGAAGCGCCCTGAAAAATTAACGCTTCGTTTTGATGCAGAATCCATTTGGATAAAAAAACTCAACCCGAAGAGGAACGAAAAAAGGGCAAAAAATTTCCCCCGGATAAACAACAGGGAAAAGATTTCGGCGGCCTGGTCTGCAAACCCCTGGTTGACCTGGGCCATTGCACCCTCCGGGACCGGGCCTCCCACATAATTTTCGAGCATGTGTACAATTACGATCCCGGCCAGGGAAAACCCCCGTAGGGAATCCACGACGGTTAATCTGGATGAAATTCCTGCTTGTGACATACCTTTCCTGGCTTTCAGTTTTGACAATATAGACCTTTCCCTATACCCATTTGTTACAGTGTTGCGTAACTTTACGTGGAATCAGAAAATCTTTCAAGTGCCTGAACGGGAAAAACACCAATACCTTCTGAAGCTTCAGTTCCTTGGCTTTCGCTATAGCGGATGGCAGCAGCAGCCCGGGGAACGCACCATAGAGGGAATGTTGAGAAAAACCCTCCGGTTTGTGCTTCCGGGCAGGAAAGTCGGGCTCCTCGGGGCCGGGCGCACCGATGCCCGGGTCTCCGCAACTGATTTTGCCGTGCAGCTCAACCTCCCTGGACCCGCCCTGGCGTCATTGGAAGAGGTCCGGGTTGCCCTGGACGCAAACCTGCCCCCTGATATTGTGGTCCGTTCCCTCCAGGAAGTACCGGAAGGATTCAATGCGATCCGGGATGCAACCTACAAGGTTTACCGCTATTACTTCACTTTTGGCGAAAAACCCCATCCGTTCTGTGCCCCTCTGTTGGGCTATTTCCCCGATTCCCTCGATATAGGCGCTATGAAACAGGCGGCTCTGGCTTTCGTGGGGCGGCATGATTTTTCGGCTTTTATCACGCGCCCTTCCGCGGCCACCCTCACCCACAGGGAGGTAAGTGCCGCCCGAATTGAGCGCAACAATGACCTAACTGCCAGTTTTTTCCCTGAGGACTCTTATTTTTTTCAGGTGGAGGGGCAGGGTTTCGGCAGGTACCAGGTCCGTAACATGATGGCTGCCCTGGTTGCCCTTGGCAGGGGTGTGCTAACCATTGGGGAACTGGTAAAATCCCTGCAAACGGGAACCCCCTCGGGAATTGCCGAAATTGCCCCGTCTTCGGGGCTGCAGCTTCTTGAAACCCGATTTTCCGGAACCGTTCTTAATCCAGTATGATATGATGAAAAAAGCGTCGGACATCGTTTCACAGTTCAAACGGTTGCACAGCCACAAGCCGGTAAAAAGGGACCTGAAACTGGGGAAAGCCCCGGGCACCGTCACCTATCTGGGGCGGAGGGCCGGGGGCAAATCGATTATCGATTCCCTTTTGTATGACCCTACGGTCTACAAGAAGTCTGAGGTGACCGATATTTCAGCCCTGGCATCCCCGCCAGGTGGGCAACAGACGCAATGGGTCAATATCGTAGGCCTCAGCGAAGAGGCCCTGATGGACGAACTCGGCAAGTCCATCGGGTTGAATACCCTGGTGGTGGAGGATATCGTAAATACGGAACAACGGCCCAAGATGGATGAATACGAGGACTACCTGTTCCTGGTCCTGAAAATGCTCTATCCCGATGGCAAGGGTAAAATCGTAAAAGAACATGTTGCCCTGGTCCTTAAGGAAAGGCAGGTGTTTGTATACCAGGAGGTTAAAGCCGACGTCTTCAATGGGGTGAGGTCACGGATCGAGGAACATTCCGGGCGCATTCGCAGCAGGGGGGCAGATTACCTCCTTTTCGCCCTCGTCGATGCCCTGATCGACAATTATTTCCTGGTCCTGGATATCATTCAGGGACAGATGGACGAGCTGGAAAAGGAGGTGTATACCCGCCCGAAAACCGAAACTGCATTGAAGATTCAGCAACTGCGGAAGGATGTGATAACCCTCAGGGGGTGGATGTCGCCTGCAAAGGAACTGGTCGCTCGGCTGATCAGCACTGAATCACCCCTGATCTCCAAAGATACCAGGGTGTTCCTCAGGGATGCCCTGGACCACGCTACGGAAATCCAGGAAACCCTCCATATTCAAAGGGAATTGGCGTTCAGCATTATGGAATTGTACATGAGCAATGTCAGCAATAAAATGAACGAGGTCATGAAGGTGCTTACCATCATGGCTTCCATTTTTATCCCGCTCACCTTTATCGCCGGGATTTATGGGATGAATTTCAGGAACATGCCCGAACTGGAATGGGAATACGGGTATTTTATAGTCCTGGGGATCATGTTTTTGCTACTGGTTGGGATGCTGGTATTCTTTAGAAGGAAAGACTGGCTTTAACCCGGCCTGCCCGGGAACCAAAGCATGGCTCCTATGCATTCCCCGGTGTCACTTCAACCGAAGAGGTCTGAGGAAAGGTAACGGTCGCCCCGGTCGCAAACAATGGATACGATTACCCCTTCCTCCAGTTCTGCAGCAAGCCTGAGGGCAGCTGCAGTAGCCCCCCCGCTGCTCATCCCTGCAAAGATGCCTTCTTCAGAAGCCAGGGCCCGCGCCATGGTCCGGGCTTCCGCCTCGCTCACCTCCATGATACGGTCAACCTGCCCGGGATCATAGATTCGGGGTAGGTAGGCCTCCGGCCATTTCCTGATGCCCGGGATGCTGGCCTGGGAATCGGGTTGCACCCCCACGATGCATACCCCCGGGTACTGTTCCTTCAGGTAGCGCGAGGTGCCCATAATGGTCCCGGTTGTACCCATGGAGGACACAAAGTGGGTGACCGTTCCGTGCGTATCCTTCCAGATTTCAGGCCCTGTGGTCAGGTAGTGGGCCTTCCAGTTGTCGGGGTTGGAGAATTGGTCGAGCATCACATAGCCCCTGGAGCGGACCATTTTTTCGGTATAGTCCCGGGCGCCCTCAATGCCTTCCCCGGCCGGGGTCAGGGTAACCCTGGCCCCGTACGCCCTCATGGTTTGTACCCGCTCCCGCGTCGCGTTCTCGGGCATCACCAGCTCTATTTCCAGGCCATACAACCTGGCTATCATGGCCAGGGCAATCCCGGTGTTCCCGCTGGTGGCCTCGATGAGTTTGGTACTTTGGTCGATATCCCCGCGCTCCAGGGCTGCCCGGATCATATTCAGGGCCGGCCGGTCTTTAACGCTTCCCCCCGGGTTTTGTCCTTCCAGCTTGAAATAGAGGGCAACCCCCGGGGTTACCCAAAGCTTCCGTGAGGCGACCAATGGGGTGTTTCCGATAAGGTGGAGGAGGTCATAAGGCATTTCCCTCGGTTTTTATGTGGATTTCGGGATTATGGTAGACTTTGGAGTTTGGGGGAACCGACTGGGTCACCCAGGCATTTCCCCCAATCACCGAATTTGCCCCGATTACGGTATTGCCGCCCAATATGGTGGCATTGGCATAAATGGTCACATTGTTTTCGATGGTCGGGTGCCTCTTGGTTTGCTGCAGGTCTTTGGACACGTAAAGGGCACCCAGGGTAACCCCCTGGTAGATTTTAACACGGTCGCGGATTACCGCCGTTTCCCCAATGACAACCCCTGTGGCGTGGTCGATAAAAAAAGAAAGGCCTATCTGGGCACCGGGGTTGATATCCACCCCCGTTTTACCATGGGCATATTCGGTCATCAGCCTGGGGACCAGCGGCACCCCGTACAAATGGAGCGGGTGTGCCAGGCGGTAGATGGCTATGGCGTAGAAGCCCGGGTAGGCCAGGTATACTTCTTCCACGGACACAGAAGCCGGGTCCCCTTCTGCGATGGCATTTGCATCCAGTTTTAGTTTCCTGAGGATCCCGGGCAACTCTTTCAGGTAGGTGCGCCACAGTTTGCGGCAGGGGGGAGATGCTTTCCATCCGGCCAACTGAAGGATTTCCTCAAACTCGTCTTCAAGGCTTTCCAGGTTTTCGGCCACCGGGGTCCCGCTGTCAAAAAGGGTGAGGAACAGGCGGTCGGTAAAGTCCTCTGTAAGGGACTTTAACCGGTATTTCAGGCTTAGCCAGGCTTTGCATGACTCTATTTCACTGATGGTTTGGCGCACATCCATGATTGGGAAATTAGGCTGGTCAAAGGTATTTAATTCCGGCATGGGATGCGTCCTGCGGGGCGTTAACTTTGGCTTAAAGCCGCAGTTTTTGGGACCCCTGTGGCAGCAGGTCTCAGCAGCCGACAGGCCCTTTGGGCTTTAAAGACAATGCCTGCGGTTTCCCGGGGGCACCCCGGGCATTCCCCTCGGTCAGGCAGGCAAACCATGCCCTGCCGGGAGGTGTTCCAGCAATTGTAACTGGTCCTTCAGGCGCTCCACAACCATATTCATCATCCTTTTGTTCAGGGAGGATGAACTTCGGATATAACGCTCATATTCTTCCAGGGTAAATTGGCCGATAATCATGCCCTTGAGCGAATTCCTGAACTTGATGTCTTTCTGGATCGCATTTTCAATATACCTGAGTTTTTTTTCCTGGCCCAGTTCGAAGAAATACCCCTTATGCTTTATCGCATAATTGCGGAAAGCCGCCAGCAACAGGTCATTCTGAAGTTTAAGGACGGGACGCAGGGTGCGGTTTTGGAAAAATTCTTCGGAAGCTTCCCCGGCCTGCAGGGGTTTGATGGAAAGCTCTGGCCGGATCCTGATCAGGTCTGTGGATCGGGAGTTCATGGCGGGATCGTTTGTTTAAAATTACCCAAAACCCCTGCCGGGCCCCGAAACGGGAAGAGAAGTTGTTAACGGCTTTATGAACAGTCAGGGCTTTTTTGCAGCCGCCGGCCCGGATTTTTCTGCGGGCGGGAAATCCGTATCTTTAGGAACCGCAGCAATCTTCCAAGTGTAAACTATGAGTACTTCCATCAATCCCTACACCGGGGAAGCCCTATGCCATTTTACTGCTATTACCGATGAGACCCTATATCAAAAAGTTGCGGATTCAGGGCAGGCTTTCAAAGCGTGGAGGCTTCAAAAAACAGAAGAACGGGCTGTTTTGTTGCGAAGGGTCGGGGAAAAGCTGCGGTCGGGCAAGCACCACTACGCCCGAACCATAACAGTTGAAATGGGCAAGCCCATTACACAGGCCCTGGCAGAGGTCGAGAAATGTGCCTGGGTGTGTGATTATTATGCTGCAAACGCAGCCCGCTTCCTGGAAGATCGGACTGAATCCACCGAAGCGGCCCGCTCTTATGTGCGCTTTGAACCCCTGGGTCCGGTCCTGGCCATCATGCCCTGGAATTACCCATTCTGGCAGGTCATCCGGTTTGCCGCCCCCTCCCTGAGCGCGGGCAATACCTGTCTGCTCAAGCATGCCCCCAACGTATGGCAATGTGCCGGGGAGCTCCAGCAACTCTTTGAGGAATCGGGTTATCCGCCGGGGGTCTTCCAAACGCTTTATATCGGGGAACCACAAGTCGAGGGGGTGCTGGCCGACCCAAGGGTAAGGGCGCTCACCCTTACGGGCAGCACCCGGGCCGGGGCTGCAGTGGCAGCCCTCTGCGGGAAATACCTCAAAAAAACGGTCCTGGAGCTGGGAGGCAGCAATGCCATGATCGTCTTTCCCGATGCAGACCTGGATAAAGCCGTGGAAACCTGTATTGAATCGCGCTTCCAGAACACCGGCCAAAGTTGTATCGCCACCAAGCGCCTGCTGCTTCACCAGTCGATTTCGGCTGAATTTACGGATAAGCTTCTCAAACAGGTCAGGGCCCTTAAGGCAGGAGACCCGATGGATCCCGAAACCTACATCGGGGTCATGGCCCGGGAAGACCTGGCCGGGCAGCTGGAAGCCCAAATGAAAAACTCCCTGGATATGGGGGCTGTGCTCGCCTGTGGCGGAAAGCGGGAAGGGACCTTTTTTGAACCCACCATACTGCTGGGGGTGACGGAATCCATGCCCGTATTCCGGGAGGAAACCTTTGGCCCCTTGCTGGCTGTGTCTACCTTTGAAGATGAGGGAGCGGCCCTGCGCCTGGCCGGGAAATCCCGGTTTGGGCTGGGAGTCTCCCTTTTTACCCGGGACCCTGCCCGGGTGCAGCGGATGATCCCGCTGCTGGAAGAAGGGGCTGTATTTGTAAACAGCATGGTCAAAAGCGATCCGCGGCTACCTTTTGGCGGGGTAAAGGATTCCGGGTACGGCAGGGAACTGTCCGTTGAGGGCATCAGGGAATTTGTCAATGTAAAAACGGTTTATATCCCTTAGCCAAAGGAACTGGCCAAAGGGAATGGGGCATTTATAACCCCTGCCTCTGGAAGCCTCCTTCAGAACAAGTGCTGCAGCAGGGTGAGGGTAAGGATCAGGATGATTTTTACCAGGATTTGCATGGGTGTTTACCTTAGCTTCTTAAAAATAAGGGATTAGGAAAAAAGGCGGGCAGTGTGTTGGCAAAAATTTATTCTTTGCTTAACAAATTTTAAGATTTGGAAAAAGTGAGGGCAATTAGGTGCCACAAAGCGGACCCAAACCGGGAAGGCCCTATCTTTACGGGTAATCCTGGTACCTATGAGATTTCATACCCGAAAATGGATCAAACCCGAAGACCTTAACGCCAACTGCACCTTGTTCGGGGGGCGATTGCTGGCTTGGATCACGGAGGAGGCAGCCCTGTACAGCATCATTCAACTCGAGAATCCCAAGATTGTCCTCAAATACATGTCGGAGATCAATTTCATCAGTGCCCCGGCACAGGGAGACATCGTGGAAATAGGGATTGAAGCCGTCCGCTTTGGAAAGTCCTCCATCACCCTGAAATGCGAAGCCCGCAATAAAATGTCGCACGAGACCATCGCTACGGTCGATCAACTGATCCTGGTTAACCTGGGGGCTGACGGCAAACCGAAAGCCCATGGAAAGACCCGGGTGGAATTTGTAAAGGACAGGCTGGCTTCGAAGGATCAGGATTGAGGCCAGGTATCCGCCACCTGTTGCACCGCTTCCATCACCCTGAAAAGGTTCCCGCCCCAAAGTTTTTCGATGTCTGTTTCGGAATATCCCCTCCGCACCAGTTCCAGGGTTACGTTAAAGGTTTCCGAGGCATCTGACCAGCCGGCTATCCCGCCACCCCCGTCAAAATCGGAACTGATCCCCACATGGTCGATCCCGATCAGGTCCACCAGGTAGTCGATATGGTCGACGAAATCAGCTACGTCCACCGCCGGGGGGGCATCGGAACGTTTTGCCGCCAGGCTGTCGGCGAGCGCGACGACTTTAGGGTAGTTTTCCATGAAGGCCTCCTGCCGGGCCTCCGAAAGGCTGCGGAACTGGGAGCGATCGAACCACTCCAGCCCCAGGGAATCGGCTATTGCCTTTCTTGTCTCCGCCATATACGCAGCCCGGGCTTCGTGTTTTTCCGTGTTCAAATAGGCGCTGAAAGCCACGGTCTGTACCACCCCACCATTTTCTTTCAGCCTCAGCAGTTGCTCATCGTCCAGGTTCCGGCTATGGTTGCACAGGGCACGGGCCGAGGAATGGGACGCAATTATGGGGGCCTTTGAAAGGGACAACATTTGGAGGACTGCTTCCCTTGACGGATGGGAAATATCAATCATTATCCCGAGTCTATTCATCTCAACAACAGCTTTTTTGCCAAGTTCACTTAAACCATTGTGTAACCAGATGCTATCCGCTTCCCCGGTGTTGGAATCAGAGAACTGGCTATGGCCATTGTGTGCCAGGGAGACATAGCGCGCCCCCATTTCATAGTATTTTTCAAAGTTCGACAGATCTTCCCCCATGGGAAAGGCATTTTCGACCCCGATCATGGCTACTTTGCGACCGGAAGCATGGATTTGCCTGGCTTCCGCGGCATTCAGGGCCAGGCCGATCCGGTCCGGGGCAATTTCCGCGCAAAGCCGGTGGATGGCATCGAACTTGGCCATGGCATTGGCTGCCCCTTTGGTGTAAGCAGCTTCGGTCAGGGAGTCCTGTCCGGTGTACACGATGAACCAGGCCACGTCGAGGCCCCCTTCTTCCATTTTGGGCAGGTTTACCTGCGTGCTGAGACGCTGGCTGTAATTCAGGCTATCGGTAAAGTTTTTTACGTTAATGTCGACATGGGTATCCACCGTAATTACCTTTTCGTGGATTTGTCGGGCTTTTTCTTCCAGGCTGATTTCTTGTTTTTCTTTTTCCCCACCCTGACAGGAGGCCAGCAGGATTCCCAGGGAAGTTATTAGTACTATACGGCTCATGCACATGTTTTTACCTACAACTAAATCGGTTTTGACAACAGGAACGGAAAGATAGGGAACATTTAATTGTCGGGGCATGCCCAAATACGGATTTTTAGGGACTAAATGCAGATTACCGATAAAAACGATCCTTTCAGCCCATTTCTATGCCCATCCAATCCAAAGACCTGCTTGAACAGCTCGCCGACCTCCAACTCGCCCTTGAAGGGTTTTCCTTCGATCAGCTAACGGCCAGGGAGGCCACGGCCCTGAAAGCTTCCTTCGAGCAGTTCAGGAACCACCTCGAAACACAGCTCTGGAAGCCTTCCCCGGGCCAGGGCCACACCCATGGGCACCCCATTCCCCAGCAACAGGATCAGGCCCCCCAGGAGACCAACAGCCTGATTGCTGCCGTAAGCCATGACATCCGGACCCCCCTGAATGGCATCATTGGCTTTTCGGACCTGCTCAGGGAAGACACCCTTAGCCCGAAACAACGGGAGTATGCCGAGGCCATAGGGGCAGCCTCCAGGTCCATGTTGGGAATGGTCAACGAACTTTTGCTGTATACCCGCCTTAAAGCAGGCCGGGAGGCCGTTGTGGAAGTCCCCTTCAGGATCAGCCAGATCCTGGAGGAGGCCGGGGATTTCGTGAAGCGGTCGCTCGGCAACAGGGAGGTGGTTTTTAAAACTGCCATCAGCCCACAGTTGCCCGAGGTACTGGTGGGGGATCCTTCGAAACTTAGCCAGGTATTGCTCAACCTGTTCGGCAATGCGGTGAAATACGTCTCCCGCGGGGAAATTACCCTGGAGGTGAAAGCCCTGCGCAACCCTGACACCTGTACCCTGTCCTTTGAAATCAGGGACACTGGCATTGGCATCCCCGCTGATGAATTGCCGCACATCTTCAAGCCCTATTACCAGGCCAGGCAGACCCCGGAAGTGGCTGGGGCAGGGCACGGATTGGGGCTGAGCATTGTTAAAAAACTCATCGAACAACAGGGAGGGCGCATCGGTGTGGAAAGTACCGTTGGCGCAGGAACGGCCTTCCGGTTCGAACTGCCCTATAAAACGGGTCGTTCCCGGGAACTTCCCAAAGCGCCGGCCAGGGAGCCGGGGCACTGCCGGCTACAGGGGGCCAGGGTATTGGTTTTTGAGGACAACCCTTTGAACCAGAAGCTCCTGGAAACCCGCCTTAAGGGATGGGGTTGCAAGGTTTTCCACGCCCTGAAAGTCCCGTTTGGTATCCGCCTGCTGGCCGATCAGCCCATCGACCTTATATTGATGGACCTGCGTATGCCGGAAATGGATGGCTTTGAAGCTGCCCGCCGGGTGCGCAGCCACTCCTCCGCAGGGGTTAGGAACATCCCGATTATTGCTGTAACGGCAGACTTTACGGCAGCGGACAGCGACCGGTTCCGGCAGTCGGGCCTGAACGACCTCATCCTGAAACCCTACAGCCCTGAGGAATTGTATTCGAAAATGGCTGCGTATTTCCGAAGGGGCAGGGAGCAGGCCCGGGATGACAGTCCCCTGGAAAAACACCGCACGGCGACATTGGTAAGCCTTGAAGACCTTGAAAGGGAATGCATGGGTAACCGCGACCTGCTCGCGGATCTGGTGGGCT
This sequence comes from Robiginitalea marina, assembly GCF_024006985.1. Taxonomy (GTDB): domain Bacteria; phylum Bacteroidota; class Bacteroidia; order Flavobacteriales; family Flavobacteriaceae; genus Robiginitalea; species Robiginitalea marina. Next base: position 399,480 of record NZ_JAMXIB010000001.1, on the reverse strand, counting down.
TGCTCAGAAACAATTTGCTGGAATTTGCCGGACGAATGAAAACACACCTCGGTCGGAAAGACCTTGAAGCGATAAAGGATGCGGCGCATAAAATAAAACCGGGGCTTAAGATGATCCGCGCCGGCTCACTGCTGGGCCTGGTGGAGTCCATTTACAAGTACAGTGAACAGGGGAGGGACCTGCAGCAGATTAACCTGGCATACCAGGAATTCCTGGCCCTTTACCCACAAGTGGAGCAGGCGTTGGAAATCGAATTGAACCGCCGGAAATAAATAGCGCAATGCACTCAAAAAGGCTTTTACTGGCTGAAGATGACCAAATGCTGGCCTCCCTGATCAAATACCGCCTTGAAAAGGGGGGATATCGGGTAGACCTGGCTACAGACGGACGGGAAGTGAAAACCTACCTGGGCAGGCAAATGCCCGACCTGATCATTAGTGACATTATGATGCCATATTTTTCGGGGATCGAGTTGGTGGATTACCTGCGCAATACGATGAAATCGAAGGTGCCCGTGATCATCATTTCCACGGCGGGCAATGAGGCCAATATCCTCAACGCCTTTGACCTTGGCGCAGACGACTTCATATCCAAGCCGTTGAGCCCCACAGAATTGCTTGTGCGGATCGGAAAACTATTCAGGAACACATAATTTGAACGGATCCCGAAAGACATACCTGATGTTGCCCATCCTGGAGGTTCCCGGGATCCCCATCGATCTTTTGTGGGACCTCGGGACGTTGTTCGGCGGCATCACCGCGGGGTATTTCCTGTTTATTTTCATTTTGCGGTCCCGCCTGTCGGGGAAAAGCGCAAAGGTGCAGCTCCGGAAACGGGAACTGGCCCCTATGATCAGCAATTTCCTTTTCTTCGAGCAAGATACCGATGTAGGCGAACGGGAGGCCTATATCCGGATGAAGATAGAAATTCGCGAGCTGTTGAAAATCCCCGTGAACCGGGAGGTGATGGCCGAGGTGTTAATGGACCTCAGGTACGATGTTTCCGGGGAGGTGCGGGAACGGCTCTTTCGCCTTTACCAGGACCTTGGCCTTCACCTGGACGCTTTTAAAAAACTTGAGAACTGGAGGTGGGAGCGAATTTCCCGCGGGATCCTTGAGTTGACTGAGATGCAGGTCGGGCAGGCCTACCCCTTTATCCGGAAGCATATCAACCACCCCAGGGGGATTGTACGCAAACAGGCCCAACTGGCTACTGTGAGCCTCAGGGAGGAAGGGATCAGCTATTTCCTGGATACGGTGCGCCACCGGATCTCGGAATGGCAACAGGTCAAACTCCTTGAAATCCTTCAGCAGCGCGAAGCGTTCGACCCCCCGCGGTTCAAGCGGTGGCTGATCTCGGAAAACCGCGATGTGGTTTTGTTTGCCCTGCGCCTGATCAGGCACTACCGGCAAAACGATGCCGCCCCGGCCATTATCACCTTACTCCACCATCGCTGCCCAACCATCAAAGGAGCTGCCCTGGAATGCATTCGGGAATTTCAGTTCCCAGAGGCTTCAGGTCCCCTCAAATCGCTGTTTATCAAGGCTTCCCCGGAACTGAAGGTACAGATCCTAAGCGCCCTTGAGCCCATAGCAGCACCCGGTGACCTGGACTGGCTCTACCGGCAGGCGGGGTCCGACCCGAGTTTTTTGGTCCGCAGCAAGGCCGGGGCCGTGATCAACAGCCTGGAGCCCGATACGGTTCTTCCGACTAAAGATATCGTTGCGGCTGGAATATCCGGGATCGATGCGGAAGACCGGGCTGCCCCCGGGAAGGGGGAGGAAGTACAGGCAGCTGCACCCAACGCCGGGGAGGGTGGGCAAACGGTACAGATCCCCTTTTCGTTAAGGCCTGATTTTTCAATGGCCGGGGGCCTGAAAGCCCCGGGCACCCATGAGGCAACGGCCTATTTTACAACCCCCCCGCCGGAAACTACCCCCCCGGAAGATTGGAGCCCGCAGGACGAACAACTCTTCGCCCTTTGCCTGGATCAGGAATGGGCAGAAATCCGTTCTGCCGTCATCACCGGATTTTTTCCCGGGGCACCTTCCGCCAGCTTTTTACCCCTGGTTGTCGACACTACCCTAATCCAAACCAACATGGAACCAGAAGAAACAATCCCGGAGCGCATCCGGAAACTGGAAGTGATTGCAGACATTCTCCCGCAGGACTCAGGATATGTGCGGATGCTCAAGGAACTCCTGTTGGAAGACCTCCAGGAGACCGGGGCGGTCTTTCGCACCGATTTCATCCCTTTGGTGAGCGATTCAGAGGCGGCTGAAATAAATCCCGGTTGGGAGGACCCCGAAATATTCCCGGAGTTCGGGGTGCTTGCCGATGCCATTGAAGCCGGTGTTCCTGCCTGGGGTGAAAAGGTTGAAGGAAACCCACAACAGGAAAACAGGCTTAAGGAAGGTGAGGACCTACCTGCTTTTTCCATTTTCAATGAATTCTTTCGCACCTGTGACCGGGATTCCAAATTGATCCTCCTCGATGAAATCCCGGAAGTGGGAGGGGAGAAGGAACTCGGTCTCCTCATGGACCTGTTCGAAGACCCGGACCCCAAGGTAAGCCGGAAGGCCCGCAAGATCCACGCCTTGCTGGCCGCCCGTTTGGGGGAGGACCCCGTACCCCCTGAGGCGCGCACCTCCATGAGGTTCTGGGCCCCAAAACGCCGCAAGGGGGTCGCGACAAAGAAAAAGGACCTCCCTGTAAATCAGGGGCGAAAGGAGACGGCAGAAAAAGAAACGGAGTTCAGTTTTATCCCTGATTTTACAGGCGAAAGCGAAAAAATAAACCGGAATACCCCGGAAGTATCCCCCCTGGTCGGAGGATACCTCCGTTTTCTGGGTTACCTAAAGGGAAACCATTAAAGATCAAATGAATAGCCAGGCTTTTCAAATACTGCTTGAATACATCAACATCGTTTTCCTGGTGTTTACGGGGGTGTTGTTCAGCCTGTTTACCGCCATGGGGTACCTGGCCTCCAGGAATGCCCTTCACTACCGAAAAAAGAACCGCATGGGGGAGGTTTCCCGCCTGATGGCATCGCCCCTGGCCCCGGGGATCACCATTATTGCCCCGGCTTACAACGAAGCCCTGACCATTGTGGAAAATGTCCGGTCCCTGCTGTCCCTGCGCTATGTGGATTACGAGGTCATGGTGGTCAATGACGGGAGCCGGGACGACACCCTGCAACAACTGATCAGCGCGTATAACCTCGAAAAAATCGAAAGGGAAATCGACCCGCTGTGGCCATCCAAACCGATCCGGGGCATCTATAAGTCCAGGCAAAAGTCATTCTCAAAATTAACGGTAATCGACAAGGTAAACGGGGGCAAATCAGACGCGCTTAACGCTGGGATACTGCTGTCTGAAAACCCTTATGTCGGCTGTATCGATGTGGATTGCCTGTTGCATCCCGACGCCCTGCTTTATGTGGTGAGGGCCTTTTTTCAAAGATCGAGGAAACGGGTGATCGCCGTAGGGGGCGTTATCCGGGTGGCCAATTCCTGCAAAATTGACGGGGGTACCCTGGAGGAAATCCGCCTGCCCAAAAGCTGGCTGGCGCGGTTCCAATTGCTGGAGTACACCCGTTCCTTCCTGCTCGGGAGGATGGCCTGGGGAAGGATAGACAGTTTGTTGATCATTTCAGGGGCCTTTGGGTTTTTTGACCGCCAACTGGCCCTGGAAGTAGGAGGGTACGATACCAATACGGTGGGGGAGGATATGGAGATCATTTTCCGCATGAGGCGCCACATGCACGATAAGGGGATCCCCTATACCATTGAATACCTCCCGGACCCCCTCTGCTGGACCGAGGTACCGGAAGACCCGAAAATTTTCGTCAACCAGAGGGACCGCTGGGCCCGCGGGAACCTTGAAACCCTGTATCGCCACAAAGACATGTTCTTTAACCCCAGGTACGGCAGGCTGGGGATGCTGAGTTATCCCTACTGGTTGTTTTATGAATGGCTCGCCCCCCTGCTGGAGTTTTTTGGATTTTTAACCATTCTCCTGTTCTGGTACCTGGGCATCCTGTACCTGGAGTTTTTCCTGGCCATTTCGCTCTGCGTTTACTCCTTTGCCGTATTGTTTTCCCTGAATGCGATTTTGTGGGAAGTCTGGTCGTATAACCAGTATACCAGGCCCAGGGACATCCTAATCCTGATCGGATGCGCCCTGGTGGAGCCTTTTGTATTCCACCCTATCGTGGTTTGGGCAGCCATTCGCGGGAATTACAGGAAACTCTTCCGGATCAGGGCGGGTTGGGGCGTACAGGTCAGGAAAGGATTTGTAAAGGCATAGGCCATACCATATGGAAGCACAACTACAGAGCAGGGATCAGAAGGCCGCCGGGTTACAAGGATATACCCGGTTGGTCCTCGCCTTTTTCGGGGGGTTGCTCCTGCTTGGGGTTTACCAGCAAATACGGCTGTATGCCGATGGGGTCCTGGATTCAGCCCTGAATGCAAACCTTCTGATGCTAGGGATCCACCATCTGGGTTATGCATCCCTGGTGGCCCTGATTTGTGCTTTTGCCTTCAACCCTATCGAGAATGCCAGGGCCGGATGGGGGATGCGGATCCTTGGAATGGTTTTTGTCGGCCTGTTGGGGGTGGAATACCTGCTCACAGAGGTTTACCTCACCCGTTTCGAGCTGGCCGGCCATTCGGGCGGATGGCAGTTACCCCGTCTGTGGGCCCTGAACCTTTTTCTGGCCCTCCTCCTTCTTGGAGGTGCCTTTTACCTTTTTTACCGGTGGAGCGGCAGGGTGCCCCAATGGATCGGGCGTATGTACCCGTTAACCATCGTGCTTTTCGCCCTGTTCCTGGGAACCCTGCTTTCGGAGCAGCGCCCGGTGAACCGGAATAAAACGCAATTCCTCCTATGGGACTATAGCCGGCATGTCGCCGACGGGGAGGTCTATCGAGGGAAAGATCCTTACCCGCTATGGTCTGAATGGAACCCGGAAGATGTCCTGGGGCCTTTCCTGGACTGGCCGGAGTCCCGTCCGAATATCATGATGGTTTTTATGGAAGGCTTGTCCTCCGACTTTGTCGGGGAAAATGCCCCCTTTAAAGCCTTCATGCCCTTCGCTGACTCCTTGCGCACCTCAGGGCTTTACTGGAAGCGCTACCTGGCCAATGCGCGGACGGGGGTGGAAACCCTTCCATTGGCCACAGGTTCCCTCCCGCCGGGGGAAACGGGGTTTATGCAACAGGAGGAATTCCCCTGGCGCCTCACCCTGTTTTCGATTCTGAAAAGCAACGGATACCGCACCAGTTTCCAGTATGGGGGCAATGCTTCCCTCTTTGGGTGGGACCGGTTCCTTTTCCAGGAGCGGACCGACGAAGTCACCGACCGGAAATCTTTTGGCAGGGGCTACACCCCCCAACGGGAGGATGGGGCCGGAAACTCCCTGGGGTACCCTGACCACGTCCTCTATGAACGGTACCTCAATACCCGGGTGCCACTCCATAACCCTGCTTTCGATGTTTTCCAGACCCTGAGTTCCCGCAGCCCCTACCTGATCCCGGGGGCGGAACGGTATCAGTCCCAAGTCGATTCCCTGCTCGAAAGCCAAACGTTCTCCCGCAGGGAAAAGCGGTTTATCAGGAAAAACCGCGAATGGATGGCCGCCATGCGCTATGCAGACGATTGCCTCAGGAGGTTTATTTTGGAACTCGGCAAATCCACAAAATACCCCAACACCCTGATTATCCTCACAGGGACCCACCATCCGGCGGGTGTGCCGTCCAAAAATCCGTTGAAGCAGTACCAGGTCCCTTTGATCATGGCGGGCCCGATGGTTAAATCACCCAAAACATTCAATACCCTGGCTTCCCACCTCGACCTGGCTCCTTCGCTTATCGGAAGCCTTGAGAAACGGTATGGGCTTGACATCCCCGGGAAGGCTGCCTGGCTGGGACGAGCGTTAACCAGCAAGGGCCGACAGGAGGCGGTAAAGACCATACCCCTGTCGGGCCCGGGCGCCCGACTGACGGATTTTGTGGCGGGCGACTACGCCCTTGTCCAGGGCAGGCCGTACCATATTGGAGAGGATTTCGAACTGGAATCCGGTATCCCGGAACATATCGGGGATTCCCTGCATTCGGCTTTTTCGCGATTTAAGGCCGTAAACCGCCATGTTACCCGAGACAATTCACTTATCCCTGAGCAGGCCCTGCTTTACAAGCCCCTGGTGCCCCCGATAGAGAACATGGACCTGGCATGGATCCACAGTGTTTTTCCTGGCACGGACTTCGACCGGGCTTATGAGCTGGCCAGGGAACTGGCCCTGCAGGGGAACCGGGAGCGTGCAGCGCAGCTCTGTCGCTTTATTCTGGCCCGGGTACCCGGACATGTGGATACGGAAATCCTCCTGGGCCGCATTAAGGCCTGGAATGGCGATTACGAAGGGGCTGCAGGCCTCCTGGAGCAGGTTGTCCAGAAGTATCCGCTATATGAAGATGGCTATTCAGCGTTAATGGATGTCTACCATTGGGGAGGGGAGCATGAAAAAGCCCTGTTCCTTGTCCCTTCCATAGAAACACACCTGAAGGGAAGCGAAGTCCTTGAGAATAAAGTTAAACGAGCCATGGGGAACCACCCGGCCGAACCCGAACATACGGGGGAAAGGGAACCCATGGCTGCCAATGAATGGGGATCATGATGCGAAAAGGGTATGCCTTAAGCCTGATGTTGTTTCTCTACCTCTGGTCGTGGACCCTGTCGGCGCAGTCGATATCGGCTGTTTCAGACCCGGATGGGGCTTTTGCCCTGGCAAGGGACCTTGCCTTTGCAGGGAAAAGCCCACAGGCCCGGGATACCCTGGAGGCAATTTTGCGCCATTATCCCGATTACCACGATGTGAGGGCTTTCCTGGCCAACACCTACCGATGGGAAGGGGCGCATGAAGAAGCCCGGAAACATTATAACCGCGTTACCTCCCGGGTCCGGGACCGTGAAGATATCTGGGTGGACGCCGTACAAAACGAGCTGGAAGCCGGAAATCCCTCCCTGGCCCTTGGGCTGGCCAACAAGGCATTGGGTTACCTCGGCCACAGCGATGCCCTGGAGCGCATCGGGGTGCAGGTTACCGCCGATTTGCAGTCGCAGCAGGATAAGGGGCAGCCAACAGAAAGGCGCGAATCCGGGAAGGACCCCATGATTTCGGTATCCAACGCCCTGGAGGCGTTTGACCGGTACTACGATGCCATGTATTATGGCAGCCTGGAATACCAACAACACCATGCGCTTGGGAAAGCCCTTCCCAGGATCAATTACAGCCATCGTTTTGGCCGCAATGGGGTGCAGTATGAGCTCGACCTGTACCCCAGAATTTCAAAAGCCTTCTACGCCTATGCGAATTACGGGTTTTCGGATTCGGATTTGTTTCCCAGGCACCGGGGCGGGCTGGAACTGTTTGCTAACCTTCCCAGGGCCATGGAGGCCTCCCTGGGCGTCCGGTATATGGATTTCCGGGAAAGCCAGGCGTCCCTGTATACGGCTTCCTTTGGGTTCTATCGCGGAAACTACTACGTGAGTTTCAGGCCTTTTTTGGCCTTTGCCTCGGGGCGCGGGCCCGGGGTGTCGGGAAGTGTCCTGGCCCGGAAATACCTGGGGGATGCCGACCAGTACCTGGGGGTGTCCCTCGCTTACGGGTTCAGCCCTGAACTCAGGCAGTTGGGCAACGGCACCACCCTAATTGCCGAAACCCTCCTTTTCCTTGAAGCCCAGCAGTTCTGGGTGGAGTACCAGTTTTCAGGCGGTGGCGGGCAACACCGCTACAGGGCCAGGTTGGGAATCAGCCGGCAGGAATACGTCCTGGAGCCCGGGGCCTTTATGTGGATCCTTGGCGGGGGACTTACCTATAGCCTGAAGATTTGAACAGGTAGTAACACCATTGCCCACAAAAATTTGGGGTTTCACCACAAATATGCTTTTTCGGCCTTTAAAATGAGGGTAAATACATACAAGATCGCAGATTCCGGTCGTTAATACTCTGGCAAACTTAACCTGATTCTTATTATGCTTTATGACACCTACGGGGAGGAATATCTGGATTTCCTCCGGGAATTAAACGAAATCCTCAGTGTAAACGAATTGGCCGGGGTAGACTACCTGTAACTCCCCGGAAATCAAAAACCCGAATCTTATGGCAAACGAACCCCGCGAAAACGCTGCCTACATGGATTTTCTTCACCATTTGAACGAAATCCTGGCAGGCTTCGAAATCAACAAGCTCAGTTGTTCTTAATGTTTTAGTGTACAATGCGAAAAAAGCGGCTCCGAAAGGGCCGCTTTTTTCATTGGAGCCTACCCGAGGTAGGCCTTGAGCAATTTACTCCGCGAATTGTGCCTCAGCTTCCGTATGGCCTTCTCCCGGATTTGCCTGACCCGCTCCCGTGTCAGGTCGAAAGTCTGGCCGATTTCGGCCAGGGTCATCGATTGCTGGTCCCCGATCCCGTAATAGAGTTTGATTACGTCGGCTTCGCGGGGGGACAGCGTTTCCAGGGCCCTGTTGATCTCAGTGTTCAGCGATTGCAGCATGAGGGATTTGTCGGGCCTTGGTGATTCCCCTGACCGTAACACGTCATAAAGGTTGGAATCTTCCCCGTCCTTCAGGGGGGCATCCATGGAAACATGCCTTCCCGAGTTCTTGATGGATTGCTGCACCTCATTGATCGACATGTCCAGTTCCTTGGCGATCTCTTCAGCCGAGGGCGGGCGTTCATGGGCCTGTTCCAGGTAGGAAAAGGTCTTCTTTATTTTATTGATGGAGCCAATTTTATTCAGGGGCAGGCGTACCACCCTGGATTGCTCCGCCAGCGCCTGCAGGATGGACTGCCGGATCCACCATACGGCATAGGAGATGAATTTGAATCCGCGGGTTTCGTCAAAGCGCTTGGCCGCCTTAACGAGCCCCACATTCCCTTCATTGATCAGGTCGGGAAGTTTTAATCCCTGGTTTTGATATTGCTTGGCCACGGAAACCACAAACCTGAGGTTTGCCTTGGTGAGCTTTTCAAGGGCGATCTGGTCGCCTTGTTTGATGCGTTGAGCGAGTTCTACTTCTTCATTGGCGGTGATTAAATCTATTTTACTGATATCCTGAAGGTACTTGTCCAGGGATTTGGACTCCCTGTTAGTGACCTGCTTGACAATTTTTAGTTGCCTCATCGATGAATATTTGGATTAAGGGTTAACATCCTCTCATAATACAGTTTTATTTGCTCTTTTCCAAAGGAACCCCCCCTGAGTTTTACACTATTTATGAGTATTTCACAAAGATTTAGGACAATTCCCGCGGCGGACTGCCGGAATTCACCGGATTCTTGATTATTTTGGCGGGGCATGAGTAAACGCGCCCTTAAAAAATACCTTACCGACCTGCCCAGGGAAGCGCTGGAAGAACACCTGCTGGATTTGTATGACCGGTTTCCGGAGGTTAAGGGGTATTACGATTTTGTGTTCAACCCGAAGGAAGAAAAATTGCTTGAGGAGGCCAAAATGCGCGTCCTGGAGGAGTATTTCCCCCGGCGCCGCAAAAGGGCCCGGGCCAGGAGGTCGGTGGCCCATCGCTACCTCCGCCATTTCCGTACCCTGGGGGTGGATCCGTCCCTGATGGCAGACCTTATGGCGTTTAACCTGGAAACCGCCCTGAAATACGAACGGGAGCGCCGGTGTCCGGAAGCATTTTTCCGGAGCATGTACAAGTCATTCAGGGAGTGGGGAGGGCATCTGGCTGACCACGGCCTTTACAGGGATCAAAAAGAACGGTTTGTCAACGTGGCCAGGGCTGCGGAGGCATCCGGGTGGCCCCCTGCGGGCGCATATGCAGATTTTGTGGATTTACTGGAAAACTGAAAAGAACCAATGGCCATAATTCTCCTTCGCAATGACGGGCAAACCGGTGCCTGGAAAGAAGCCTTCCGGAAGGCTGATCCGGGGTTGCGCGTTTTGGAAGCAGGGGAGGATACCGATAGCGGGGAGATCCTTATGGCAGCCGTCTGGAAACATCCCCGGGGCAGCCTGCGGCAATACCCCAACCTGAAAGGGGTCCATGGCCTGGGCGCGGGGGTGGACTTTATTCTGGAAGATCCCGATTTGCCCACAGACATCCCCGTAATGCGGGTGGTCGACCCTTACCTGGCCGCCGACATGGCTGAATTCGTCCTGGCCCAGGTAATGGCCCACCTCAAAAACCTGATGGCCTATAAAACCCAACAGGCTGCCGTCCAATGGCAACCGAAACCGTATCGCAGGATTCCGGAGGTGACGGTAGGGATCATGGGGTTGGGGAAATTGGGCCTTGCGGTTTCAAAACTCCTCCTGGCCGCCGGGTTTTCCGTGGTGGGCTGGACCCGGGAAAGCCGCCCTGAAACCCGGTTCCCCGTTTTTGCGGGGGAGGGGGAACGGGGGGCTTTTTTAAAACAGGCCCAGGTGCTGGTCTGCCTTTTGCCCCTTACCCCGGAAACCCGCGGCATCCTGAACCAGGGGCTCCTTCGGGAGTTGCCCGCCGGGGCTTATCTGATTAATGTGGCCCGGGGCCCGCTACTTGTGGAACCCGATTTGCTCCGTGTGCTTGATGAGGGGATCCTATCCGGGGCATGCCTGGATGTGTTCGAGGTGGAACCTCTGCCTGAGTCCCACCCATTCTGGGGGCACCCCCTGGTCCACATGACGCCCCACGTGGCCAGTGTTTCCAACCCGGATTCAGTGGTGTTCCAAATCGTGGAAAACTACTACCGGTTACTCCAGGGACAGCCTCTGAAGAATAGGGTTTCCCGACACCGCGGCTATTGATCCGGAAGGATTTTGGGCTTCGGATTTCTCCATGGGACAAAAATCAACTAGTTTTGCCAATTGATCCGGCAACAATTCGGTGGCCGGGCGTATATACAAGCAAAAACGGGACCTTTGGGCTCAAAAACAGCATTTTCGGAGAAAACGCTTTATGACTACCAGCTGGAAGACCTGGGCAAGATTTTCAATTGCCTGAAGGAGTCCCCGGACGACCTCAACCTGCTGTACCAGCTGCCAACAGGAGGGGGTAAAACCGTGGTGTTTTCGGAAATTGCCCGGCGGTATATCGAAGAGACGGGCAGGAAGGTGGTGGTGCTGACGCACCGCATTGAGCTCAGCCTTCAGACTTCCCGGATGCTGGAGGGCTTTGGGGTCCACAACAAGATCATCAGCAGCGAGGTCAAGGAACTGACCGATGAAGACCGGTACCAGTGCTTTGTCGCTATGGTGGAGACCCTTAACAACCGGCTGCAGGAAAAGGCGATCGAGTTGCATGGGATCGGCATGGTGATTATAGACGAAGCCCATTACAATTCCTTCCGGAAACTGTTTAAATACTTTGAGAAATCCATCATCCTGGGGGTTACGGCCACCCCGTTGAGTTCCAACATCAAGCTGCCGATGAAGGACCACTACAAGAAGCTGATTGTAGGGGAATCCATCGCTTCGCTGATCCGGAAAAAATTCCTGGCCCGCGCAAAGATGTACAGTTACGATGTAAGCCTGAAAACCCTGAAGCTGGGCATCAATGGCGACTATACCGTAAAGTCTTCAGATGCCCTTTATGGAAACCACCAGATGCTGGGCAAACTGCTGGGGGCTTATGAAGAACTGGCCCGGGGGACCAAGACCCTGATCTTCAACAACGGGATCAGCACGTCCAAATATGTATATGAGACGTTCCGGAAGGCGGGCTATCCGGTGAGGCACCTCGACAACAAGAATACGGCCTCAGAACGGCGCGAGATCCTGGATTGGTTTTCGCAGACCCCCGATGCCATCCTGTCTTCCGTGAGCATCCTGACTACGGGTTTCGATGAGCCTTCAGTGGAAACCATAATCCTGAACCGGGCGACTCGCTCCCTGACCCTCTACTTCCAGATGATCGGCAGGGGATCGCGCATCCTTAAGGACAAAGAGGAGTTTACGGTCGTGGACCTGGGGAACAACATTGCCCGATTCGGTCCCTGGGACGCCCCCCTCGACTGGCAGGAAATATTCCATTTTCCGGATTTCTACCTCGAGAACATCCGAAATGATGAAGATATCGAGCGCGAATTCATCTATGAGATGCCCGAGGCACTGCGCGAACGGTTCAGCAAGAGCCAGGTGATCGATTACGATGTAAAGGAAGAGTACAAGAAAACCTTTGCCCAGGGACGCAAGTCCAAGGAGGTGCTGGAGCGCAGTATTGAACAGCACGCCCGTATGTGTGTGGAAAACAGCGCCGATATTTTCCAGGCGCGCATGTTGGCCAAACTGCTCCAGGAGGAAATAGAGTTTCGCGTGAAGCAGTATTCCTATTGCATCATGAACAATACACAGAACTACCGCGACTGGTTGCAGGAAGATTATGAGCGAAAGCTCCGGCTGCGCATTTCCCAAATGTATGCGGCCAGGATGTAACCCCGATCCATGGACCCTGAAACACCTGAAAACGAAAAGCTGCTGGTCATCGGCCACCAATGGCCTGAGCCCCGGGCTACCGCAGCAGGGGTGCGCATCATACAGCTGCTCCGCAGTTTTCAGCAGTCAGGGTGTGAAATAACCTTTGCCAGTGCTGCATCCCCCGGCCTGTACGGGACCCCGCTGGAAGCCATGGGGATCCGCATGTTGCCCATCCGCCTGAACCATGACTCTTTTGACCGATTTCTGGCCAAGGAACGGTTCGATGCCGTCCTTTTCGACCGTTTCATGACCGAAGAGCAATTTGGCTGGCGGGTCCGGGAGGTGCTCCCGAAGGCCCGGTTGGTGCTCGACACGGAAGACCTTCATGCCCTTCGGCATTCCCGCGAAAAAGCCCTCGCCCGGGGGATGGCCTGGCAGGCGGAGGACTGGGTAGCTGACCCGTTGTTCCCCAGGGAACTGGCCAGTATCTTCCGATGTGACCTGAGCCTGATCATCTCCAGGGCGGAAATGGACCTATTGCTTACCCACTTGCCTTCCCTGGAAGGCAAACTGTTTTACTGCCCATTCCAGATGCCTCAGGAAACCGGCCGGCAGCCTTCCCACGGGGAACGGGAGGGGTTCCTGTTTGTGGGCAACGGCAGGCACCGCCCCAACCTCGATGCCATTGCCGTGCTCAGGGAACACATTTGGCCAGCCCTGTCGGCCGAATTGCCAGGGGTGCCCATTCACATCTGCGGGGCCTACCTGCCCCAGGCCATCCTGGATTTACACGCCCCGGAACTGGGCTTCGAGGTATTGGGCTGGGTCCCCGACTTGCGACCCGTAATGCAGGGGGCACGCCTGCAACTCGCCCCCCTTCGTTTTGGGGCGGGCATCAAGGGTAAACTGCTCTCGGCCCTTTCATTCGGGCTTCCCACCCTTACCAGCAGCGTGGGTTGGGAGGGCATTCTTGAGGCGGACCCCCAAAGCCCCTGGCGGGCAGATTCCCCGGGGGAATTCACAAAAAAGGCGGTGGCGCTTTACCGGGACCAGGCGCTCTGGGACCAGTGCCTCCGCGCTTTGTCCGAAGCCGCAGCCCCGCATTACGGGACCGGGAGGCTGGACCTTGCTCTCGGGCAAGTAAGCAAACGCCCCGGGAAGGCCGGAAAGGAAGCCCTTATCATCCAGCGGCTGCTGCGCGACCAGGCCTTTGACCGCCTCCGCTACCTATCGAAATGGATCGAAGCAAAGGAAAGCCACCAGAATTAAGGCAGGGGTATTATCTTTGGGTTCCGATTACCACACCAAATACACCAATGCCATGAAGGATATTCCCTGGATAAAGGCCGGAGATTTTGAAGACATTACCTATAAAAAGGCAAACGGCGTGGCGCGTATCGCCTTTAACCGCCCGGAAGTGCGTAACGCCTTTCGCCCCCAGACCACCAGCGAGCTCTACCGGGCCTTCTACGACGCCCAGGAAGACACTTCCATCGGGGTGGTGCTGCTCACCGGGGAGGGCCCATCGCCCAGGGACGGGGTCTATGCCTTTTGCAGCGGCGGAGACCAGAAATCCAGGGGCCACAAGGGTTATGTGGGGCAGGATGGGTATCACCGGCTGAACATCCTCGAGGTGCAGCGGCTGATCCGGTTTATGCCGAAGGTAGTCATTGCCGTGGTCCCGGGTTGGGCCGTGGGAGGGGGGCACAGCCTGCACGTGGTTTGCGACCTGACCCTGGCCAGCGAGGAACATGCCATTTTCAAGCAAACCGATGCGGATGTCACCAGCTTTGACGGCGGGTATGGCTCGGCCTACCTGGCCAAGATGGTGGGGCAGAAAAAGGCTCGGGAAATCTTCTTCCTGGGCCGGAATTACAGCGCAAGGGAGGCCTTTGAAATGGGAATGGTAAATGCCGTGGTCCCCCACGAAAAACTGGAGGAAACCGCCTATGAGTGGGCTCAGGAGATCCTTGCCAAATCGCCCACTTCCATCAAAATGCTGAAGTTTGCCATGAACCTGACCGACGATGGTATGGTAGGGCAGCAGGTGTTTGCCGGCGAAGCCACCCGCCTGGCGTATATGACCGAGGAAGCCAAAGAGGGGCGGGATGCCTTTTTGGAAAAACGAAAGCCCGATTTCGGGAAGGATAAGTGGATTCCCTGATCCCAATAATCCCATTTTCAAAAACTGTGATACAAAAAGAGCCCTGGTGATGTGCCAGGACCCTTTAACGAGAACACTATATGAAAATGGAAAAAATTTACTCCCTGATTTTAAGGATGAAGTAAACCTACGGCCTTTACCCCTGGTGTAAAATATTTTGTTGTGAAAGCCGCCTTTTCTGTGGGCAGCAGCCGGAAGCTGTCTTTGTCCTGCCGGGAAATGCTGATATTCGTGTTCATGGCTGTGCCCCGGGAAAGGCAGCCAAAACTTCCCGCAGGAAGGCATTTGCATCAAAATCAGGGCCTTCGGCCAGGCCGGTACGCACCACCACCAGTTCCCGGGAGGGGATGATAAAAACATGCTGGCCCTGGTGTCCGTTGGCCATAAACATATCTTCAGGCACATCCGGGAAGCCCCTGTCGGCATTCAGCCAGAAATGCGCCCCATACCGGGACCCGGATCCCGGGGTCGGACGGGTCACATAATCCACCCAGTCCGTGTCAAAAAGCCGGTCCCCGAACCAGTCGCCCCGCCTCAGGTATAGCAGCCCGAACCGACCCCAGTCCCTGGTAGACGCCCAGCCATAGGAAGACCCTACGAAACTCCCGGAAAAATCGGTTTCCAGGACCATGCTATGCATCCCGATGCGGTCGATAAATTCCCTGTAGGGAAAGTCGAGGTAGTCCTGATAGGTTGTAAACTGCTGGCGAAGGAGCCCCGAGAGCAGGTTGGAGGTGCCGGAAGAATAATTCCACAGGCTGCCGGGAGGCCCCGCCAGGGACTTTTCGGCCTGGTTGGCAGCCATGTCAGCTTCCAGGAACAGCATGCGGGTAACATCGGATAACCCGGAGTAATCCTCGTCCCATGCCAACCCGCTTTGCATCCTGAGCAGGTGGTCAAAGGTGATTCCTTTTCTCTCGTCCCCCTGCCAGGAGGGTACCGGGGCGGGGGTTTCCAATTCTATTTTTCCCTGGTATTCCAAAATCCCGTACACCGTTGCCAGCACACTTTTGGTCATCGACCACCCCAGCACGGGGGTATCGGGGCCAAAGCCCTCCACGTAGCGTTCCCCCACCAGATGGCCTTTGTACAGGACCATCACGGTCCGGGTCCGCTGGATTTCCGGATCGCGGAACGCCTGGTCGATTCCCTTGCGGAGTTGCCCGTAATCAACCCCCGGGATAATGGAATCTGCGGGTGCTGCCTGGCCCATGGGATAGGGCAGGGGGGAAGGGGTCATGACCCTTTTGGGGCTTGGCGCTTTCTCGGGTAAGGCGGTACCTTTGGGGAGCAAAACGCTGCCGAGGCCCTGCCTGTAGACGGCTGTCCTGGATTGTAGCCCGAAGACGCTGGCGGAGGCCGCGCGATGTTCCCCATCCACCTGCGCTTCAGAGAGAGAAATGAGCGGCACCTGGAGGTCGTTGTCCCTCACCGATTCAGGGTCACGGCCGGCCAGGAATACCTGCGAAGCCATGTCTTTGGCGGCGTATCCGCTGATTACGGTGAGTTTCGGATACTGGGTAAAAAAAATAATTCCCAGGACGACCCCTGCAGACAAAAGGAGGAGGCCAACCCTTTTCAAGGTTTTTTTCATGATGGATTCAGTAACTTTAGGGTTTCTCAAAGATAAGGGATTGAACCATGTCAAACACTGAAATGATTATCCCCGAACGGGGCAGGGACATCGGGGACTTTATTGTGGGCCGGCTCCTTCCTTTCCGCAAAAAGAAAATGATAGGCCCCTTCATTTTTATTGACCACATGGGCCCGGTACGCCTCTCGCCTGGGAAGTATATGGATATTGGCCAGCACCCCCATATCGGCCTCTCGACGCTGACCTACCTGTTTGAAGGGGAACTGGAGCACCGTGATGGCCTGGGCACCCGGCAGCGCATCAACCCGGGATCGGTAAACTGGATGACCGCCGGAAAGGGGATCAGCCATACGGAACGAACCCCTGCCGACCTCAGGGGGGCCGAATTTATCCTGCACGGGTACCAGATCTGGGTGGCCCTGCCGGCAGCCCGCGAAGGAATGGAACCCGAATTCTTCCACGCAGATGCCTCCGAGCTCCCCAAATGGGAGGATGGCCCGTGTTCATTTACCCTGGTTGCCGGCAAGGCGTACGGCCACAGTTCCCCGGTTCCGGTCTATTCCAACCTGTTTTTCCTGGACCTTTATACCCGGGAACCGGTTACCCTGGACCTGGCAAAGGGGCTGTACGGGGAGATGGGGCTTATTCTGGTCGAAGGAAACCTGTCGGCTTGTGGCAGGGAGATCGAAAAGGGAAGTATTTTGTATCGCAAACCAGGCCATCCCTGCAATGTGTCGCTGGCTTCCGGGTCCCGCCTCCTGGTTTTCGGGGGTGAAGCCTTTGAGGAAGAGCGGTTTATCAACTGGAACTTTGTCGCTACCGACCCCGAAAGGATCCGGGAAGCCCGGGAAGCCTGGAACAGGCGCGATTTTCCCATGATGCAAGGGGAAGAAAGCTTCATCCCCGCGCCCTGACCGGCCACTGGCCTTGAAGAATTCAGGGGAAAGGACTACCTTCGCTTCAGGGTCCCCAACGCAACCGGGGGTAAGTGTATTCAACGATGAAACCAAGATCCCGCAAGGGCGTTTTTGTCTGGTTAGCCAGCCTTTGGCTGGCCGGGTGCGCCAGTTATCAGCCAGGCGTGGTAGTGGACCGGCCCATCCCATTCGGGAATGAACGGGAGGCCCTTACCCGCGAATACCTGCAACAGCGATACGGCCTGCCCGGGGAAGACGCTTCCATCCGGCCCAGGATGGTGGTGCTGCACTGGACAGCCATCCCCACCCTCGAGGGTTCATTCGGGGCCTTTGAACCGGAAACCCTCCCCGATACCAGGGGGGACATCCAGCAGGGCGGGGCCCTCAATGTTTCTGCCCATTATCTGGTGGACCGCGACGGCACCATTTATCGCCTGCTCCCGGATACGCTTATGGCCCGGCATACCATCGGCCTGAACCATTGCGCCATAGGGGTTGAAAATGTCGGGGGTACCCCTCAGACCCCCCTGACCCCTGCACAGCTCCGTGCCAATGTTTGGCTGGTCAGGGAACTCGCCCGAAAATACCCGATAGAGTACGTAATCGGGCATCACGAATATACCCTGTTTGAAGGCCATCCCTACTGGCTGGAGAAGGAAGGGGGTTACCGGACAGAGAAGACGGATCCCGGGAAAGAATTCATGGAAGGGGTCCGGGAGGAACTCACCGATATGCCCCTTAAACCGCTACCTAATACACCCCAGGAATTATGACCAGATTTTTAGCCGCAGGGTTCTCCCTGATTTCCCTTTTCGGGTTGCATGCCCAGAACGAGGGGTTTACCACCCGCCTGTATGAGACCTATGGCCAGTATCAGGAGAAAAGCCTCTCCCTGCGAAGGATCAAGCACCGCGACCTGCAACCCCTGATCGATGCGGTAGGGCAACGACCTGGTTTCGAAGTAAACCAGGTCGGGGAATCCATCGAAGGCAGGGCGCTCAGGCTCATAAGCCTGGGGCAGGGGGAAGTGGATGTCTTTTTGTGGTCGCAGATGCACGGGGACGAGCCAACGGCCACCCAGGCCATTTTCGATATCCTCAATTTTTTTGCCTCCCCTGACTTCAGCGCCGAAAAGGAGGATATCCTCCGGTCCGTAAAGATCCACTTCCTCCCCATGCTCAACCCTGACGGGGCTGAGGTGTTCCAGCGAAGGAATACCCTGGGGATCGACATCAACCGCGATGCCTTGCGGCTGCAGTCCCCTGAGGGGCGCACCCTGAAACGGGTCCGGGACAGCCTCCAGGCCGAATTCGGCTTTAACCTCCATGACCAGAGTACTTATTACAACGCCGAGCGCACCGAAAAACCCGCCACCATCTCTTACCTGGCCCCGGCCTATAATTACGAAAAGGAAGTGAATACCGTGCGGGCCAATGCCATGAGAGTAATCGGTTACATGAACCGCATCATCCAGCGGTATGCCCCCGGGCAGGTAGGGCGCTATAACGACGACTTTGAGCCCCGGGCCTTTGGGGACAATATCCAGAAATGGGGCACCAGCGCCATCCTGATTGAGTCCGGGGGATACCCGGATGATGTGGAGAAGCAGGAAATCCGCAAGTTGAACTATGTATCCATCCTTTCGGCCATCTACGCCATTGCCAGCGGTAACTTTGTCCAGGTCCCGCTGGAGGCCTATGAAGAAATCCCGCAGAACGACAGAAAGCTTTTCGACCTGAAGATTGAAAACGCCACCTACCCCTTGCTGGGGAAAGAATACCTGATCGACGTTGGAATCCAGCGCCCGGAAGTGGATATGGAAGGGCACGGCGATTTCTGGTATAGCAGCAGAATCGTCGACCTGGGCGACCTGTCCACTTTTTATGGGTATAAAACCCTGGATGCCAGTGGATACAGCCTTGTCCCGGCAAAGGTTCACCCGAGAACCCTCGAGAGCGTGGAAGCCCTGGAAGCCCTTGATTTCTGGGAGTTGCTCGCCGATGGGATTGCCTACGTGAGGGTAAAGGGCCTGCCTGCAAAATGGCGGAGTTCCCCGTATCCCGTACACCTTGTTTCAGAAAAGTTTAACCCGCCCCAGGGTCGGGTGGAGGTTGGCATCAACCCCACTTTTTTCCTGGAACGGGAAGGCAAACCCGAATATGCGGTGGTCAATGGATTTCTCTACCACATTCCCACAAGGGAGGGGAAAGGCAAAAACAGTATGGTGTTCCGCTAGGCGCGCATCCTCCCGCATTAATAAAAGCAAGGCCCGGGATTCCGGGCCTTGTTGTCTTTAAGGAAAAGGAAAATTACTGACAGCCAGCGGTAAACCCGGTGGCGTTGAATTTGGTCTGCACGGCACCCTGCCGGTTTCCCTGCACCGCCTGGATCACCAGGTTGTTTTCCCCGCTCCCATCCCTTTTCGGGCTGCAGTATTCGAAGAGGTAAAAACTATTCGCCCGCTCGGAAACCTTTTGGGAAAGCTGGTTAAATGTGGATTCCAGTTCTTCCTTGTTCCCGGCGAAAACGCTGAAGGTTTTGCCGATAGCTTCCAGTATCTGGGTATCGATTTCTGCACCCAGCCCGATGGTGAAAAATGAAATATTGGAATCCGCTTCTTCCACCTTCCGCAAGGCATCCGTTTCCCTGTACCGGGAGGCCTGGTCCGTGCCATCGGTAAACAAAACGACTGAGGCAGCGCCGATGACATCTTCTTCCTGGCTTTCCTCCACCAGGGCAGTGGCCCGGTCTGTGCTTTTGATAACGGCCCCGTAAAGGTCAGTGGAGGGGTCGCTGCTGATCCCCTGCTGGATGCCGGCTATGGCGGCCAGCAAATCGCTTCTTGAGGAGGTAAGGGGTTGCAGTTCATGCAAGACATCCTCCCCGTCGAACCAGTAAATCGCCATCCGGAAGGAGGGGGTTTCCTGTTGGGGCATCACGTTGGTTACAAAACTGCTGGAGGCCGATTTCAGCTCGGCCAGGCTGGTGCTCAAAACGCTGTTGCTCAAATCGAGGACTAACAGGGTATGGTTGGCAAATACCTGGGAATTGGGCGAGATCCGCGCCTGGGATTCAGAAGGCGATATGGCGTTGAAGCAATCGTCATTGCGGCCCTGTTCGTAGATGGTAAACTGCTCTGCGGTGAGCCCGGAAACCGGGTTGCCCAAATCATCCGTTACCCTGAAGAATACGGAGACCTTCCCCGGGAGGGTAGTGAATTCGTCCTGGATGGAGAGGAGCAACTGGTTCGGACCCAGGTCGAGGCAGTTGTCCACAGGGTTGCCGAGGCCGAGGTCGCCATCGGGGTTAGGCCTGAAGTTTACATCGTCATCGGCATTTCCGCATCCTGCCGCCAAAAAGCCCATAACCATCAGGGCACGACTAAAAAAGAGTTTCATTCTCATGGTGTTGTTCGTTTGAAGGAAAACGCGGAAATCCGGTATCTAGTATCCCGCAGGCGCAACCCTAGTCCGGTGCGCGGGGGCAGAATCGGCCTGGCCTTCCCTGCCGGACGATAAAATCCCGTTAAACCCCTGCAAGATTGGATAAAAATTGGTACTTTTAAAGGTGTTATGATCTAAAAGACAGAATCCATGCCAACGTACTCAATTAAGGTCAACGGGAAATCACACAGTGTGGACGTAAGCGCCGATATGCCTTTATTATGGGTGTTGCGAGACCACCTGAACCTGATGGGAACCAAATACGGTTGCGGAATCGCCCTGTGCGGTACCTGCACGGTACATGTGGACGGCGACCCCGCGCGCAGCTGCGTAGTTACCCTGGAACAGGTTCAGGGAAAAGAAATCACCACCATTGAAGGGTTGTCCGAAGACGGCTCTCACCCGTTACAGGAAGCCTGGAAGGAAGTGGATGTACCGCAATGCGGATACTGCCAGGCGGGACAGATCATGACCGCAGCAGCTTTCCTTAAGCGCAACCCGGATCCTTCACCGGACCAGATCAGAGAAGCCATGAACGGCAACCTTTGCCGTTGTGCTTCTTATCAGAGGATCCAGGAGGCTGTGGAACTGGCCGTCAAAAACAATAAATCCTGATCGTATCGACCTGATTTCAGGCCGAGGCATCATCAAAGACTCAAATACCTTTACAAATGGCACAACATACTCCAGCCCAGCGATTCAGCCGAAGAAGTTTCATGAAAACCACATCCCTTGCAGGGGGTGGGCTGCTGATCGGCTTTAATCTTTTTGAATCCTGCAAGCCCGGGGTGGAACCTCCGGTAGACCTGGCTTCTCTGGACTATAACGACTTCAATGCGTTTATCAAGATCGCCGACAATGGTGCCGTAACCATTTTCTCTCCCAATCCGGAAATAGGACAGGGCGTGAAGACCGCCATGCCGATGATCATTGCAGAAGAGTTGGATGTGGCCTGGAAGGATGTTTACGTCCTGCAGGCCCCCCTGGACACCAAGAACTTCACCCGCCAGGTAGCCGGGGGAAGCCAGTCCATCCGCCATGGATGGGAACCGCTCAGGCAGACCGGGGCCACGGCTCGGCAGTTGTTGGTCAATGCTGCGGCTGCCAGGTGGGGGGTGGATCCCAGGGAGTGCACCACAAAGGAGGGAATAATCTCCAATGCCAAAGGGGAAACCCTCGGGTATGGCGATGTGGTACAGGAAGCGGCCGCCCTCGAAATCCCGGAAGACGTGGCCCTCAAATCGGTGAAGGAGTTCTCCATTATCGGGCAGGAAATCCCCAATGTGGACCTTGATGAGATCGTCACCGGGAAGCCCCTTTTCGGCCTGGATTATAAAAAAGAGGGCATGGTGATTGCCTGCGTCCTCCGACCCCCTGCCTTTGGGCAAAAATTGGTTTCCGTCGAGGAGTCCGGTGCCCGGGCCCTGCCCGGGGTGCTGGATGTGATCCGCTTCGGGGACAAGGTTGCCGTCCTGGCCCAGGATACCTGGACTGCCATGAAGGGCAAGGCTGCCCTGAAGGCGGAATGGGGGAACGACGAACCGCTGGAGAGCACGGAAGACCATGACCGCATCCTTACCGACTTGCTCGACGGCAGGGAGTTTACCACCATGAGGAAGGACGGCAATGTGGAAAAAGCCTTTGCCGAGGCCGACATGGTGCTGGAACGGACCTATGAATCGCCCTTCCTGCCCCATAATTGTATGGAGCCCATGAATTTTTATGCCGATGTAACCCCGGAGCGCATCCATTTGGTCGGGCCTATCCAAACCCCGGAAGGCACAGCCCACCAGATTGCCGAAGTTTTGGGGCGGGATTTCAGCGAAATCTCCCTTGAAATGACCCGGCAGGGTGGTGGATTTGGCCGCCGCCTTTACGGGGACTTTGCTGTGGAGGCCGCCGAGGTGTCCAACCTGGCGAAACGGCCGGTAAAGGTGGTCTTTACCCGGGAAGACGACATGGCGGACGGCATTTACCGACCCGCAATAAAATACCGGATCAAAGCTTCGGTCAGGGATGGGCAGATTACCGGATACCACCTCAAAGAGGCTGCCATCAATTCCAATATGTACGGCCTGATCCCCAACTTCTTCCCGGCCGGAGCCCTGGAAAACTATCAGGTGGATGTGGCCAAGTTCGACAGCAAAATCACCACGGGGGCCTGGAGGGCACCCTATACGAATTTCCTGGCCTTTGCGGAGCAAAGTTTTTTTGATGAACTCTTTGAGCAAATGGGTGCAGATAAGATACAGTCCCGTATCGATTTGCTTGAAAAGGTTAAGGGGACCACGGATGACCGCATCCAGTACTCCCCGGGCCGCATGCAGGAAGTGATCCGCATGGCGGCGGAGAAATCGGGATGGGGAACCCCTAAAGAAGGGGTTTACCAGGGCTTTGCGGCCTATTATTGCCACAACAGCCACGTGGCAGAAGTAGCTGATGTGGTGATGGAAAATGGGGAGCCCGTGGTCAAAAGAGTTGTTTGCGTCGTGGATTGCGGGATTGTGATCAATCCCTCCGGGGCGCGCAACCAGGTGGAAGGAGGGGTCATAGACGGGATCGGTCATGCCCTCTATGGAAATTTTGCCTTCAGGGATGGCCGGCCACAGGCGCTTAATTTTAACGATTACCGCCTTATCCGCATGAATGAAATCCCCAGGGTGGAATCGTATTTCGTCCAGAACGAGGAATCCCCCACCGGGCTTGGGGAACCTGCCCTGCCGCCGGCCGGGGCCGCCATGGCCAACGCTATTTTTGCGGCTACGGGTAAAAGATTATACAACCAGCCCTTTGTAAATGCCCTGAAAGACGTTAAAATTCCTGAAAAAGAAATTATCGGGTAAGGATGGATGTACTGCTCTTTGGAGTGACCAGGGATATCGTAGGAAAGGGGACCCTTTCCCTTCCGTCGTCGGAATCCGTACGGCTGAACACGGTGGGCGACCTGAAGGGGCACCTGGTCGGAAAATATCCCGGGCTCCGGGACCTGGGCTCTCTGGCCGTAGCAGTCAACCAAATGTATGCGAAAGATGATGACCCTATCGGGGAAACCGATGAAATTGCAATCATCCCCCCTGTAAGCGGGGGTTGAAAGGAATCCTGCCATGTTGATAGACAACCACGATCGAGTGATAAATTATGTACGCCTGGCCGTTACAGACCGCTGTAACCTCAGGTGTAATTACTGTATGCCCGAAGAGGGGATTGACTTCGCGCGCAAGGACGCCCTCCTGAGCATCGGGGAGTTGTCGCGCCTTTGCGACGTGCTCACCGGCCTGGGCGTCGACAAGATCCGGATTACCGGGGGCGAGCCCTTTGTGCGGAAAGACCTCATGCGCCTGCTGGAACACCTCGCTGGGATTTCTTCCCTGAGGGAGATTTCCATTACCACCAATGCCACCCTGATCGGGCCCCATATCGAACAACTCGAACGGCTGGGGATACACAGTGTCAATGTGAGCATGGACGCCATCCGGCCCGAAACCTTTGCCAGGATCACCCGCAGGGACCATTTCCACGTGGTATATGAAAACCTCATGCGCCTGCTCGACTCCAAAATGGAAGTGCGGGTCAATTTCATCGTCCTCGAAGGACAGAATGAGGATGACATCTACCCCATGATGGAATTTCAGAAAACCCATGCCGTTCGGGTCCGGTTTTTGGAGGAAATGCCATTTAACGGGGGAAGCCGTGATTTCCGGACCCTTCGTTGGAACCACCATAAAATCCTGGAGCACATAAGGCTGAGGTATCCTGACTTCGAGAAACTCCCGGCGCCGATAACCTCCACTTCTGTAAATTACCAAATCAGCGGCCATAAGGGGTCCTTTGGGATCATTCCTTCTTTCAGCCGGACCTTCTGCGGGAGTTGTAACCGGCTTAGGGTCACGGCCACTGGGGACCTGATTACCTGCCTTTATGGCAAGCCTGTGGCCAGCCTGTTTACGCCTTTGCGGGCCGGATTGGAAGATTCCTTTATTAAAGAAGCCATTGTCAGGGCTGTTGGCAGCCGCTCCCGGGATGGTTTTGAAGCCCAACAAAAGCATGGGCCTGTTTTTGGGAGTTCGATGACCTCCATAGGAGGTTAAAAGAAAAAGTAATCCGCGATGGGGGGAGAGACAGGAATTATGGGATTAGTGCTGGCCGGGGGCCAGAGCCGGAGAATGGGGACCGATAAAGGGCTCCTGAAGTATCACGGCAAGCCGCAACGCGAATTCCTGTATGAACAATTAGAGCCCCTGTGCGACAGGGTTTTTCTCAGCATCCGTCCGGAACAGCGCGAAAGCCTTCTTCCGGGCCTGGACTATATCCTGGACGAAAACCGCTATAAAGGCCCCTTCAACGGGTTATTGTCGGCCCACCATGCCTTCCCCGGCGCCGCCTGGCTGGTGATTGCCTGTGACCTGCCCCTGATGGACCGTTCGGCACTGGCTTTCCTCCTCGCAAGGCGCGACCCGGAGGCTATGGCCACGGCCTTCGCGACCCGTGCATCCGGCCTGCCTGAACCCCTGGCAGCCATTTGGGAACCTGCCGGATTGCGTGAAGCCGAGCAGTACCTGGCCAGCGCTGAAAGCAGTTGTCCGCGAAAATATTTGCTGAATACTAAAACGACTTTGGTTTTCCCTGAAGATGATCTTTGGGTAGCCAATGCCAATGAGCCAGGGGAATACAAGTCCCTGCGATCGAAACTGAACCTCCCGTGACGCATAGCCGATACGACAGACAGGAACGCCTGAAAGGATTCGGAGCAGCCGGGCAGGAGCGACTCCGGCAGGCGCGTATCCTTGTGGTGGGTGCCGGGGGCCTTGGTGTTCCCGTATGCCAGTACCTGAATGCTATGGGGGTTGGGACCCTGGGAATCGCGGACGGCGATACCGTGGAAGAAACCAACCTGCACCGCCAGCCCCTTTACGGCCCGGAAGACCTCGGGAAATCAAAGGTTGCGGTCTTGGCTGAAAAATTGCATCGCCAAAACCCGGATACCCGCATAGACAGCCATGCCACTTTCGTGCTTCCCGGTAATGCCCTGGAGTTGCTTGAGCTCTATGACCTTGTGGTGGATGCCACCGATCGCATCCCTACCCGCTACCTGCTTGACGACGCCTGTGCCATCCGGGGTATCCCGTGGATTTATGGAGCCCTCCATGGGTTCGAGGGACAACTCAGTGTTTTTAATTACCGGGGAGGCCCCACCTACCGGTGTTTGTTTCCCCAGGCCCCGCGCCCGGGCGAAATACCTGATTGCAACCAGTTGGGGACCCTCGGGGTCCTGCCCGGGGTGATCGGGACCCTCCAGGCCCTGGAAGCGGTTAAAGTAGTCTGCGGACTGGGGGAAATCCTTTCCGGAAAACTCCTTTTATTCAACGCCCTCGACCACCAGTCGCGGCAGATCCGCTTTAGCCGGGCAAAAGAGGAAGGGGCAAGGCAGCTCTACAGCGCTTCCCAATACCTTTCCGGGTTCTGTGACCAGGGCGGCAGTATTTCCGTAGCGCAATACAGGAATATCCTTCGGGATGGAACACCCCATACCCTGGTGGATGTCAGGGAGGCCCGTGAATTCAAAGCCTTGCACATTCCCGGTTCCCGCAACATCCCGCTTCTCACCCTGGAACAGGAGCTGGGGGACCTCGATGGTCCCGCCCCGGTCTACCTGATTTGCGAAACGGGAAGCCGGAGTGCTCAGGGGTATCAAAAATTGAAGGGAAGGCTGGAGCATGCTGAGGTCCACTGGATTGCCGGAGGGGTCCGGGACCTGATTCAGGAGCCTGTCAAACTGCGGTAGCGAGGGGTTTCAGCTTCAGGGGTATCTGCCCGGGCCGTGGGGTCTGCAGGGGGTGCCCCAGGAAAAAAATAAAACGCGGATGATTTCTTTTGCCGAAGCATTTGAATTGGTGCTATCGCATCCCCTGGCCCTCGGGACAGAACAGATACCCCTGGAAGATTGCGGGGGCCGGATCCTGGCAGGGGAGGTGTATTCTGACCGTGACCTGCCTCCTTTTGACAGGGCTACCATGGACGGGATCGCCCTGGCTTATGCGGCATTCCGGGAAGGACAAAGGGATTTTCCCATCCGTGGCGAGGCCCGGGCCGGAACCCCGCTTCAATGCCTGAATGACCCTGCCACCTGTATGGAGGTCATGACCGGGGCCATGGTGCCCGAAGGGGCCGATACGGTGGTGCGTTACGAGGACCTGGAAATCAGGGAGGGGGTGGCGTGGATTAAAGCCCCTGTAAACCGCGGACAAAATATCCATCCCCGGGGAAGTGATTCCGGGGCCGGAAAGCTCCTGCTATCGCCCGGCCAGGCTATCGGCCCTGCGGAAATGGCCGTTTTGGCCTCTGTTGGGAAATCTGTTGCCGAGGTATTTGCCCTGCCGCGCACCAGCCTGTTTTCAACCGGAGACGAACTGGTGCCCGTGGATGCCAGCCCGCTGCCCCACCAAATCAGGCGGTCCAACATCTATGCCCTGCAATCGGCCCTCGGGGAACTGCGGATACACCCCAACGTGGGCCACCTCCCGGATCATCCCGAAAAAATACAATGCACCCTGGCTACGGCCCTGGACCAACCAGGGGTCGTCTTGCTCAGCGGGGGGGTCTCTATGGGGAAATACGACTACCTCCCCGGGCTTTTTGCGGAACTGGGGGTGGAAAACATCTTCCACCGGGTGGCCCAACGGCCTGGAAAACCTTTCTGGTTTGGGATCAACCGGCATTCCGGTTGCCTGGTGTTTTCCTTCCCCGGGAACCCCGTCTCCACTTTTTTGAATTATCATTTGTATTTTAAGGCCTGGTTATGGAACTGCTGGGGCCTGGAACTGAAGAAACACCAGGTTTTACTGCCCGAAACCGAGGAAAACACCACGCCCCTTACCCAGTTTCGGCTGGGGGAAGTGCGCGAAGACCAGGGAAAGCTGGTATTTTCAGCTGTCCCCATGAATAGTTCCGGCGATTTCCTGAGCCTTTCCAGGGCTCATGGCTTTGCTTGCCTGGAACCCAGGGAAACGCCCTACCTTGCGGGGGAAAGCGTTCCATTCCATTATTATAAAAGCTTACTGAGTTGACGCATGAACTAAAGGAAATCCTCCATGGCTACCGACAAGCCAGCACTCTTGGGATCGAAGCCGTCCTGGCCACCGTGGTGGCCCTTTCGGGTTCTTCTTACAGGGGGGCTGGGGTGCGCATGCTGGTGCTGGAGAACGGGGCAGCCTTCGGGGCGGTCAGCGGCGGCTGTGTGGAAAAGGAAATCCACCTGCAGGCCGCTGCGGTTTTTAAATCCGGGGTTCCGAGAATGATGACCTACGACGGGCGCTACCGCCTGGGTTGCGAGGGCATCCTGCACATCCTGCTGGAACCTTTCCGACCGGAGGCCGGACTGGCCAGGGCGTTTGAGGAGCAGTTAAGGCATCGAAGCGCCTTTCGGATGGACTCCCATTACTTCCTCGAAGACGGGCCCGACCCGCGGATGGGCAGCGTCCTGATCCTGGAGGAGGGAAGATTTTCGGTCCGCGGCGGATTTAGCCCGGGCCCTGACACCCTGCTTTTTGAAGGACACCTCCCGCCTCTGATGCGCCTGCTGATCCTGGGAGCCGAGCACGATGCCGTTCAGCTAACGGCTATGGCTTCACAGCTGGGCTGGGAGGTCATCGTGGTGGTGGGGGCAGATGATGCCCGGGGCACGGACCATTTTAAGGGGGCGTTACAGGTCCTCTCCACCATGCCCGAAACCCTTGATAGTGCACTCGTGGATCGGCAAACGGCTGTAATCCTCATGACGCACAGCTATTCGAAAGACCTGAAATACCTCCTCCGCCTGAGCCGGGCCACGCCCGCTTACCTGGGAATCCTGGGCCCGGCGCACCGCAGGGAGCGCCTGCTGGGGGAATTGCTCGAGCGGGACCCTGAGGTTGTCGAGGCCTTCCTTGAAGGAATCCATGGGCCCGCTGGCCTAGATTTGGCTGCGGAAAGCCCACAGGAAATAGCCATTTCGATTATCGCTGAAATCCTGTCTGCAACGCGGGGGTCCCGGCCCATCCCGCTAAGGGAGAAACAGGGGGCAATACACCAGAGATGAAAGCAACCCCGGCGTGTATTATCCTGGCCGCAGGGGCTTCCCGGAGGATGGGACGCACCAAGGCCCTGTTGCCATGGGGGGAGGTCCCCCTGTTGGAACATTTGGCACAGGTGGTGCACCAGGCGGGCATTGACAAAGTGGTTGCCGTGGGCGGTGCACATTATGATAAATTACTTCCCGTGGCCCGTGCGGCAGGGATCGGGGCCTGCGAGAACCCGTTATGGGAAACCGGCATGGGGTCGAGCCTGGCGACAGGCCTGAAGTGGATCCTGGACCATGCCCCGGGCACCGAAGCAGTGGTGGTCCTGCTGGCAGACCAGCCGCTGGTAAGTGCCCGGTATCTTAAGGAAATGCTCCGGGAATACCAGAAACATCCCGGCTTTGTGATTGCCACCGGCTATAAAGCATCCCCGGGGGTTCCGGTCCTTTTTCCAAGGGCTTTCTGGGAACCCCTGTTCGACCTGCAGGGGGGGCAGGGGGCAAAAGCCTACCTGCAATCCATTCCTGAGCAATGCCGTATCCTCGACGGGGGGGATGCCGTCCTGGACATCGATACCCCGGACGCTTATACCAGGGCCCTGGAACGGGCTGGCCTGATAAAAAAAACGAAATAGCATGAAAAAGCACCCGAAGTTCCCGCTCCTGCTCCTGACCCTCCTTCCCTGGGGCCTGATTGGGCAGGAAATGAGTTTTGAAGAGTATAACCCGGCGTCGACCCTGGTGGTCCCCCAGCATCCGGTGACCCGGGCCCGATACCCCTTTGTGGACATCCATAGCCACCATCCCAATATGGCTTCCCAGGACCTTTCCCCTGTGGTGGCCGCGATGGATAGCCTGAACCTGGCAGTTTTGGTAAACCTCAGCGGGGGTACCGGGGACAGGCTGCGTGATGCGGTGAATAATAGCAGAACCCATTACCCCGGCAGGTTCCTGGTTTTCGCCAATGTCGATTTCGACGGGGTAGGGGGTCCCGGATGGGGGGAACGGGCAGCTGCCCAACTGGAAACCGATGTGCGCAACGGGGCCAGTGGTTTGAAAATTTTCAAGAGCCTGGGGCTGAGGAATCGCGACTCGGAGGGCAAGCGAATCCCCGTCGATGATCCCCGCCTGGATCCCATTTGGGAAAAATGTGCTGACCTGGGGATCCCGGTGCTGATCCACTCGGCAGATCCGAAGTCATTCTGGGATCCGATGGACGGCAACAATGAACGGTGGCTGGAACTGAAGACCCGGCCCGGGAGGAAGCGGAGCGATACCGACCCTGCGCCGTGGCAACAGCTGATTGACGAACAACACCGCCTGTTCCGCAAACATCCCCGGACGATTTTCATAAATGCCCACATGGGGTGGTATGCCAACGACCTGGAACGCCTCGGTTTGTTGTTGGAGGAGTTTCCCAACATGTATGTCGGGATCGCTGCGGTTATTGCGGAACTGGGCCGCCAACCCAGGATGGCGAGGGACTTCTTTATCCGGTACCAGGACCGGATACTTTTCGGAAAGGACAGCTGGCAGCCCTCTGAATTCCCGACGTATTTCCGGGTGCTCGAAACAGCAGACGAATACTTCCCCTACCATAAGAAATACCATGCCTTCTGGGCCATGTACGGACTGGACCTTCCCGATACGGTCCTGAAGAAGGTCTACTTTAAGAACGCGATGAAACTACTGCCTGCCATCGCCCCGGAGCACTTCGAAGGCCATTGAACCCCTTACATGTATTGGGAGGCCCCGGCCAACTAAAAAAAAATCGTATGCACAAGCATACGATTTTATCATTCGAAAGGCCGGATTCGGATCCTTACTTTCCCCGGGCCGACAAGGCTAATAAACATAGGTCCTGGATTCGGACCAGCGGACGCGACGGCTGTCTTTAAAAGTCGAAAAGAACATAAACCTTCGGGTTTCAGTGGGCAGGGATTTAAAACTTGTTTTCATGACGGTTTCGTTTTTTGATGTTGTTAAATGCTTTTTGATTGATGATTGTTGATTGATGATGGGGGTTTTTAGGAAACGTAATGCCTGTATTCATTCCAGCGTACCCGACTGGTATTTTTAAAGCTGGAAAAATAAGAGCCTCTCCTTGATTCCGTGGGTGTTGATTTGCTGCTAGTTCTCATGATAATGCGTTTTTGTGATTGATGATTAATTGATTTGATTACACTTGGAAGACGATGGTTTCTTCGATTTGTTACAGTACTATGTATAAAAAGGTACCATTTTAAACAATTTTTAACACACAGGGGTTGGTCCATGAAATCCCAATATGAATATTTACCATTTAAAAGGGGGAGGGAAGGCTCATGCCTGGAATTGAACCTAAGTCCTTTGGAAGCGGTGCAGAGGGCTGCCCGTATGCGGTTCCCTGCAAAAGCCTGTTCCTGTAACCAGGTCCCGGATGCGATAAAAATCCATACCGGACCCACGGGCAACCAATAAAAAACCGTATTTTTCTGTTGCGATCCCCTTGTGGCGGATCTTTTCGACCAGGAGGAATATGCCTGATGAAAACGCTTATATCGATTTCCACTGCCACCCGGCCCTAAAGCCATTCGGGCACAGTTTCAGAAAGGACCCGGCAGGAACCCAAAGCGGACACCGCTCCCATAAGACCAGCCTGTGGCGGTACGACCCGCCATCCCTGCCAGATAAGCTACTGAACTTTGTCGGGGGACTGACTAAATTTTCGCAGTCCAATGGCCATAGCCTCGCCAGGGGAGGGGTAGAGGTCATTTGCGCCTCCCTGTACCCACTGGAGCGCGGTTTTGTGAATAACGGGATCCGCAATGAACTGGTCCGGGACCTGCTGCTGAATTTTGCCGTGGGCATCGGGGACAGGCGCATAGACCACCTCCAGCAATTGACGGATTACTTCGAAGACCTTAAACTGGAGTACCAGTTTTATCGCCAGCGGCAGGGGAAGGTGGTTACCCTCCCCGGGGGTCGGTACACGTATCGCCTGGTGGCCGGGTATTCGGAAATCGAAGCCTTTCGGGAGCAGGCGGCCACCGGGGGTATCCGAACCATTGCCGTGGTACTCAGTATAGAAGGCCTCCATGTATTGAACACGGGGTTGGGGGAGGACCCGCAGGAAGAAGGGGTCATTTTGCGCCTACGTGAAATCAAGGGTTGGGAAACCCCGCCTTTTTTCATCACCCTGGCCCATCACTTCTGGAATCATATTTGCGGGCATGCCCCCAGCCTTTCAGGGGTGGTTAGCCGCCACGTGGACCAGGCAGAGGGGATGGGGCTCGGGATCACCGCCCTTGGGCGCAGGGTCATTTCGGAGATGCTTTCCCGGGTTCATGGCCCCAGGGTTCTGCCCGACCTGAAGCATATGAGTGCCCGGGCCCGTCAGGAATTCTACAACTTACGCGAATCGGGAGGCTTTGGCGATACAGATTTTCCGCTCCTGGTGAGCCATGGGGCATGCAATGGCCTCATATCCTCCGAAAACCCCATTCCTTCAAGCCGTCCCAATGCCCGGCGGCTGAATCCGGTGGAGATCAACTTTTATGACGATGAAATTGTCCGGATTGCCAGAAGTGGGGGGCTTTTCGCCCTCCAGCTCGATGAAAGGCGCATTGTGAGCCGGGAAGTCCTGGAAAAAACCAAAACTTCAGTCCACCGGCATAAGATTATGCACTACCGGTCAGAACTGCTTTGGTTCCAGGTGCAGCACGTGGCTGAAACCCTGGATGCGGCCGGGCTTTTTGCCTGGGGCTGCATGGCCATCGGTTCCGATTTTGATGGTATAATCGATCCGCTCAATGGCTTTTGGACAGCGGAGGAACTTCCGTTCCTGGCCGATTTCCTGGAGCGGCATGCCTATAATTACCTGAAGGATGCCCGGTGGAATCTGTCGGAGAACCATATTTCTGCCGATGAAGTAATCCGCCGTATCTTTTCGGAAAACGGCCGCCTTTTCCTGAAAAACCATTTCCGCTGAATGCGGTCGCCCCGGATGCCGGCCTCGCTCCCGAGGGATGATTACAGACTGATGGGGTGTAATGTTGCACTTAATTAAATGAAATACGTCCTGAACCATGAAGAAACCACTCGCCGGAAACCATATACTCATTACGGGCGCCTCTCAGGGCATTGGCCAGGCCATTGCCCGGGAACTCATGGACCAGGGGGCCAGGGTGGCCGTCCATTACAATACAAATGAGGCAGCCGCCCGGGAAACCATTGCTGATTACCCCGAATCACAGTCTTTCGTATTGCGCGCCAACCTTGAGCACCCCGAAGAAGTCAGGGGGCTTTTCGAGCAGTGCATCATGCAGCTGGGCCATTTGGATACGGTTATTGTCAACGCCGGGGTGTTTTTACCCCATCCCGTATCAGAGGGGCTTGATTCCTGGTGGGAAATCTGGCAAAAGACTTTAAGGATTAACCTGGATGCGGCCGGGTTGCTTACCTATCTCGGGATCCGGCATTTCCGGGAAACAGGAAGGGGGCGCTTTATCTACCTGGGAAGCCGGGCCTCCTTCCGCGGAGAAACCCAGGAATACCTCGCTTATGCGGCCTCTAAAGGCGGGCTCACTTCCCTCGCCCGGACTGTAGCCCGGTCTTTTGGAAAGGACCGCATTACTTCGTTTATCATTGCCCCGGGATTTACCCGTACCGCCATGGCGGAATCCTTTATCGCGTCCCACGGCGAAAGGGCCCTGCTCGATGAAATTGCCCTGCCCGAATTGACCCGCCCCGGCGATATTGCCCCCCTTACGGCCTTTATCTGCACAGGAAAAATGGACCATGCCACAGGAACGGTCATCGATGTCAATGCAGGCAGTTACCTGCATTGAACCTGTAGGACCTGGCGGCCATTGATGGGTGTACAGGGAACCGCCCGCTCGTTCCTGCCGTAGCAGCAGGCAACACAAAACGCCGCTCAACCATTTGGAACCCGGCCATCCTGGCCGGAACGGAAGGTATGCACAGGCCCGGATCGTGTACTGGTACGGGGGCCATTACCAGTACTCCGGCAGAATAAAAGGTTAAAAATGTCTAAAGATGTGTTAATCTAATTAAACAATAATTCAACTTATATTACTTTTATTATGAGTTGTCGGCTAGCGCTGCGTGGCGGTTATCCCCGGAGAAGAGTATTTTGAGGGTTGACCACTCAATTGTTGTTGAACGGAGCGGTTATGAGGGAAACCGGGTTGCGCTTCCCACGTCTAAAACTGTACAAGGAAATATGATGCTGATGGAATTACTGCAACGGGCAGAAGAATTTGAAAACAGGAAGTGGTCTGGCGCCAGTACGAGCGACCGGGTGCAGGCTTCCCGTGATTTAAAAGAGCTCATCCTGGAGATTAACGAGGTCTACAAGAAGTCAATGGATCAGCACCTCATGGAGGTAATGAAACGTTTGACGGGAATTAAACGCAAAGTTGAAAAGCGCCTGTCCAAGCGCCTGGATGTGTAATCCCGATGGGATTAAGATTGCTATGAAAGAAAAAACCGCCCAATGGGCGGTTTTTTTGTATGCACTGCTTTTAGCGAAGTCCTTAGGGAAGTACCACGGTGTCGATCACGTGGATTACCCCGTTGGAGGCTTTCACATCAGCCATGCTAACCTGGCTGGTCTGCCCGTTGGCATCGGTCAGGACCACGACCCCGTCCCGAAGGCTAAGGGTGAGGGAAGCGCCATTGACGGTTTTTACCTCAAAGGCATTGTTATTTGCCTGGATGGCCTTAACCACGTCGGCGGCCATGAACTTTCCGGCCACCACGTGATAGGTCAGGATGCCGGCCAGGTCGCCTTTGTTTTCCGGTTTCAGCAGGGATTCCACGGTACCTTCAGGAAGCTTGTTGAAGGCATCGTTGGTGGGGGCAAACACCGTAAAGGGGCCTGCACCCTGAAGGGTACCTACCAGGTCCGCAGCGCCCACGGCAGCTACCAGGGTGGAAAATACTTCGTTACTGCTGGCCACACCCACAATGTCGGGGGCAGTTGACGCGGCAGCGGTGCCGTTCTGGGCTGTCAGGGTTCCGAAGCCCATTACCAGTACAAGGGCAAGGGTAATCTTTAACATTTTCATGTGTTCAGGTTTAAAGGTTATGTGGTAAAGGTAAGGGGTCGGTTGTTTCGTGACTCTTAATTAATGTTTAAATAAAATGAAATAAAGTTAAACATTTCACAAGTGTCCACCCTGCGTGCTCCCGCCATGCCAAACCGTACACCATGTGGGGGACGTTCCTGTAAGTTTCCAACGGGAAACCTCCCGGGCCTTTTTCAATCCAACGGAAAAGCGTACCTTTAATACGTACTGCCTGCCTGAACTTCCGGCAGAAAAAAACTAAACAAATACCGATATGAATACAGATTCCAGGGCCTACGGGACCCCCTCAGCAGATGCCCCTTTAGAAGAAATGCAAATCCAGCGCAGGGCACCCGGGCCGGGGGATGTGCATATAGAAATCACATATTGCGGGGTGTGTCATAGCGACATCCACACCGCGCGCAACGAGTGGTTGAATTCCGTGTATCCGGTAATCCCCGGCCATGAAATCATCGGCAGGGTAGTGGGGGTGGGATCCAAAGTGAAGGCCTTCAAAACCGGCGACCTGGTGGGGGTCGGTTGCATGGTCGATTCCTGCATGGAGTGCGACCCCTGCACCGACCACCTGGAACAATTTTGCACGCATGGGTGCACCTGGACGTACAATAGCCCCGATCTGCATATGGGAGGACGCACATACGGCGGATACTCCACCCATATTGTGGTCCGGGAAGAATTTGTGCTTAAAATCCCCGAAAACCTGGATGAGAAGGCTACGGCCCCCCTGCTTTGTGCGGGGATCACCACCTGGTCACCCCTGCGCCACTGGAAGGTGGGCAAAGGCGATCGGGTAGGGGTTGTGGGCCTTGGCGGGCTGGGCCATATGGGCATAAAATTTGCCAGGGCCCTCGGCGCCCATGTAGTGGTGATTACCCGTTCCCCGGAAAAGGGAAGGGACGCCGAAGAACTGGGGGCCCATGAGGTTCTGTTATCCACTGACCCGGAGGCGATGAAGGCCTTCGTGAATTCCCTTGACTTTATCCTGAACACCATCCCCGTCGGGCATGAAATGGATCCGTATATCAGTTTGCTGAAAATCGATGCGACCATGGTGCTGGTCGGGGCTGTGGAACCGCTGAAACCCTTTCACGGGGGCGGGATCATCATGGGGAGAAAACGAATTGCGGGTTCCCTGATCGGTGGAATCCGGGAAACCCAGGAAATGCTGGACTTCTGCGGGCAGCACAATATAGTATCCGACATCGAGCTGATCAGGATGCAGGAAATCAACGAGGCCTATGACCGTGTAGTGCGTTCCGATGTGAAATACCGTTTCGTCATCGACATGCAATCCCTGAAAGAATAAATCCAGTCATAATTGTAACGAAACCTGTTTCGCATTGTCGGGGAATACCCTAATATTGTCGCATGCAGAACCGGTCTGAATTTCCCCTGATCATAGGGGCTTTCTTCGCCATCTATGTGATTTGGGGGTCCACCTACCTGCTCAACAAGGTTGCCGTTGGCCAGTTGCCGCCTTTCATGCTGGCAGGGGTGCGCTTTGTGGTGGCCGGACTCCTGATTTTTGGCATTGCCCTTTTGATGGGCAAAACCTTGAAAGTTACCCGTAAACAATTCCTGAATTCCCTTTTTGCCGGGTTTCTCTTCCTAAGTTTCGGCAATGGGGTGGTGGTGTGGGCCCTGAAATTTGTTGACAGTAATTTCGCTGCCCTGGAAACAGCTGCGCAACCCCTGGTGATCTTGTTGATGATGTGGGTGCTCCAGGGGAAAAAGATCAAGCCCATGTCTTTGGTGGGTATCCTGTTGGGCATGGTTGGGATGTACCTGCTGATCAACCAGAATACCGTCATGCAACAGGAAAATGGGCTTTCCGGGGTGTTGATGATTTTTGCCGCCATGCTGGCCTGGGGCTACGGAAGCCTTTTTGTGGGCAAGGCCGACCTTCCCCCGAATTATTTTGTGAATACCGGGTACCAGATGCTCACCGGGGGGATTATCCTCGGGATCATGAGCCTGGCTTTTGGGGAACCCTGGGTTCCGTTGGCCGAGTGGACCGGGCCCACCCTGTGGTCCATGGTTTTGCTGATCCTTTTCGGAAGCATCGTGGCCTTTACCTCCTTCAATTATCTGTTGAAGAAGGTTTCTCCGGAAAAGGTTGCGACCAATACGTATGTAAACCCCATAGTGGCCATGTTCCTGGGGTGGTATTTTCTCAAAGAACCTATTACCCTGCAATCGATCGCTGCGGCTGCAATCCTGCTTACCGGGGTGTACTTCATCAATACCGGGAAAAAATTGGTAGCCCTGCGGCGGTTCAGGAGGTAGGCATGCGAAAAAGAAATCGGGACGCCTGCCCGGAACAATTCCAGGTGGGGAGAAGGGACGGTTGTATCACTATTTAAAATCGTATTTTTGCTATTCCCTGGAACTTGATTACAGATGAATAAACTACTCGTTTTGGCAATGGCATCGTGCTTCGTCGCCTCCTCCCTGAAAGGGCAGGGCACATACGACCAGTTGCGCGAAAAGATGGTGGAGGAACAGCTCGAGTCCAGGGACATTGAGCAGGAAAGCCTTCTAGAGGCCATGCGAAAGGTCCCCCGTCACCTGTTCATACCCGAAGAGTACCTGCCCTGGGCCTATACGGATCGGGCCCTGCCGATTGCCGATGGGCAGACCATCACCCAACCCTATGTGGTCGCCTATATGACACAGGTGCTGCAAGTGGGCCCGGAAGACAAAGTGCTGGAAATCGGTACCGGGTCGGGCTACCAGGCTGCGATTTTGGGCGAGCTGGCCCGGGAGGTATACACCATCGAA
Source organism: Robiginitalea marina (assembly GCF_024006985.1). Classification (GTDB taxonomy): domain Bacteria; phylum Bacteroidota; class Bacteroidia; order Flavobacteriales; family Flavobacteriaceae; genus Robiginitalea; species Robiginitalea marina. Next base: position 362,016 of record NZ_JAMXIB010000001.1, on the reverse strand, counting down.
ATCGTTGAGTCCCTGGGGCTGGAGGCCCGTAAACGACTCAGCAATATGGGGTATGAAAACATTGAGGTTATCATTGGGGACGGATACAATGGCCTGCCCGCTCAAGCCCCTTTTGATGCCATCATGGTCACGGCAGGGGCCGAGGAACTTCCCCAGCCGCTGATCGACCAACTGGCCGATGGCGGCAGGATGATCATCCCGGTTGGGCCGCACGGGGGGGTCCGACAGCTTACCCTGGTCACCCGGAAAAACGGTGAATTGAAATCTGAAAAGCTCATGGCGGTGCGTTTCGTGCCCTTCATACGCCAGTAACCCCGGGCACTCTCCTGCCTTGCTTTGTGTTCACTTCTGTACCGCCCCGGCGTCCCAGAAAATCCCTGTTTCCTTCTTTCAGCCCATTTATTGCCCGTACCTTTGCGGCTTAAAGGATTGTTTAACCAAAATGTAGTTATGAGTAAAGTAAAGGAAAACGACACCGTCCGCGTACATTATACCGGCAAATTGGCCACCGGGGAAGTATTCGACAGTTCCCTGGAACGGGAGCCCCTGGAGGTACAACTGGGCCAGGGCCTGCTGATTCCCGGTTTCGAAAAGGGACTGATCGATATGCAGGTCGCTGAGAAAAAGACCATCACCATCCCCATGGCAGAAGCCTATGGCGAAGTCCGCAAGGAATTGTTCCAGGAAGTGAGCCGGGCCGAACTGCCCGATACCATTAAGCCCGAAGTGGGCATGGGGCTTGTCGCCCGGGGCGAGGATGGTTCCGAGCAGCAATTGCGCATTTCAGAAGTAAAAGACGAAAGCATCGTGGTAGACGCCAACCACCCGCTGGCCGGGAAGGACCTGATTTTTGAACTCGAGTTGGTAGCGATCCAATAACCTCGGGACCTGACTTCAAAAGACCGCCCTGAATTGCTTTTCGGGCGGTTTTTTTCTGCCCTGGAGGCAGCCCAAAAGGCCGCCAGGGTATTTTATCCCCTTTTGCAAAAAGCAGTCCTTCCAGGGGGGCCTTGGGACCCGATGTATCGAAAATCGGGGCCAACGGCTGCATATGCAGATATTCTTGTATTTTTAAGGGCACCCCGGGGAGGCGTGAATAAAAAATCCCCAAAGATGCATGAATCAAAAGCTACAAGATGACCAGACTACCCGCATTGAAACTTATTTGGGCAGCGATGCTAACGGCTGTCCTTTTCGCATCCTGCAAGGAAAAGGAAGCCAAACCGGAACCCGAATCCACCCCGGAAAAGGAAGGAGCGGTATCTTCCCTGCCCCTTGAACGCCTGAACCTGCCCGATGGATTTGAAATAACCATCTATGCCGAAGGATTGCCCGATGCGCGTTCCATGGCGATGGGGGATGGGGGTACCCTGTTTGTGGGTACCCGGAGGGCCAACAAAGTCTATGCGGTCCGGGACCTGGATGGGGACTACCGGGCCGACCGGACCTATGTGCTCGATACCACCCTTTCCGTCCCCAACGGCATCGCCTTCAGGGATGGGGCCCTCTATGTTGCGGAAGTGAATCGGCTACTCCGGTACCCGGGCATTGAACAACGCCTGTCGGACCCCCCTGAACCCGAGGTGGTCTACGACGACTATCCCACCGAGTTCCACCACGGATGGAAATATATTGCCTTTGGCCCCGATGGCAAATTATATGTCCCGGTTGGGGCCCCTTGCAATATTTGCGACTCTGCCACCGTGGATCCCCGCTACGCCTCGATTACCCGGATGGACCCGGACGGGACGAACCGGGAAATATACGCCCACGGGGTACGAAATACCGTGGGCTTTACCTGGCACCCGCAAACAGGGGAGCTCTGGTTTACCGATAACGGCCGGGACCGGATGGGCGATGACGTCCCGCCCTGCGAATTGAACCGGGTTAGCGAACCCGGGCAGCATTTCGGGTATCCGTTTTGCCATGGTGGCACCATCCCCGACCCGGAATTCGGGGATCAGCACCCGTGCTCGGATTTTGTGCCCCCTGTTCAACCCCTGGGGGCCCATGTGGCCCCGCTGGGGGTAAAATTCTATACCGGGCAGCAGTTTCCCGAAGCTTACCGGGGCCATGCCCTCATTGCCGAGCACGGGTCCTGGAATCGTTCCTCCAAAGTGGGCTACCGGATTACCCTGGTGAGGCTGGAAGGAAACCAGGCCGTGGGTTATGAACCCTTCATCGACGGTTGGCTCGATGAAGCCACCCAGGAAGCCTTCGGGCGCCCGGTGGACCTCCTTCAGCTTTCAGACGGTTCCCTGCTGATCTCCGACGATTTTGCGGGGGTCATATACCGCGTGGCTTACAAGGGGGAGTAGCTTTCCTTTTCGGAAGTTAAAGAGAGGGGGAGGGGTGTGCCCCGGGTAAAAACATGGGTAAATGTCATAAAATAGGAGGGAAGCCATCCTTACCTTGAGACCACATGCGAATAGAATCTGCTAACCCTAAACATCACCTTCCATGAAAGTCTATGACGATAAGCATATCAAGAACATCGTATTTGTCGGGGCGCATAACAGTGGCAAGACCACGTTGGCCGAAACCATGCTTTTTGAAGCCGGGCTCATAAACCGGCGCGGTACGGTGGAAAATAAAAATACCGTTGCCGATTACCACGAAATTGAACAGGAACGCGGAAATTCGGTATTTGCCACCCCACTGCATACCGAATGGCGGAATTATAAAATCAACATTATCGATACCCCCGGCCTTGACGACTTTATAGGGGAGATCTTCTCTTCCATACGGGTGGCAGATACCGTGGTGACGGTTTTAAATGCGCAGCAGGGCGTGGAGATCGGCACGGAAATTATCTGGAATTATATCGACCGGTATAACAAACCCACACTTTTCGTGGTAAACCAGATCGACCACATGAATGCTGATTTTGAGAAAAGCTTCCGCGACATCAAGGGGTTGGTTGGGAACAATGCGATTAAAATACAATACCCCCTGGTGATCGACGGGGCGCAATGCATTGTGGATGTGCTGAAGATGAAGCTTTACAAATTCGGGCCTGAAGGGGGGAAACCTGAAAAACTTCCCATCCCGGATGACCAGAAAGCCCTTGCGGACGAGTTGCACAACGAACTGGTGGAAAAGGCAGCTGAAAACGACGAGGAACTACTGGAATTGTTTTTTGAAAAAGGGACCCTCACGGAGGATGAGATGCGCCGCGGCATTAAGGCCGGCATGCTTCACCATGAGCTCTTTCCCGTATTCTGCGTCTCGGCCCTTCAGGATATGGGCAGCGGCAGGCTGATGGGGTTTATCGACAATGTGGCCCCGGCAGCGGCCGATTTAAAACCGGAGCAGAGTGTGGAAGGAGAAGAGGTTTTGCCCAAAAGCGACGCCCCGACCACCCTGTTTGTTTTCAAGACGGTGCATATGCCCAGTGTGGGTAAAATAACCTTTTTCAAGGTTAAATCGGGAAGCCTCAAGGCCAACGATAAACTCGTGAATTCGCGCAATGGGGAGGTGGAGACCCTGAACCAGCTCTTTATCATGGACGGCAAACAGCGCAGCCCCGTAAACCAGCTGGCCGTGGGGGATATCGGTGCCACCCTAAAGCTAAAATTCACGGAAACCAACGATACCCTCCACCATGAGGACCATAAGGTTACCATTAAGCCGATTGCCTATCCGCAACCCAGGATCAAAAAGGCCGTCTCGCCCGTAAAGCAGAGTGAAGATGAGAAGTTGAGCGAAGCCCTCAGGAAAATCCACAGCCAGGACCCCACCGTTGTGGTGGAGTATTCCACGGAATTAAAGCAACAATTGTTGGGGTGCCAGGGGGAACTGCACCTCTCTACCATTGAATGGGCCCTGGAACACCTTTTCGGGGTAAAAGCCCACTTTGAATCCCCCAAGATCCCGTATCGGGAAACCATAAGGCGTTCTTCTGCAGCGAGTTATCGCCACAAAAAGCAATCCGGAGGGGCAGGGCAGTTTGCAGAAGTCCACCTGAAAATTGAACCCTGGCAGGAGGGGATGCCGGAACCCGACGGGTTCAATATTCGGGGAAAAGAGGAAGTGAACCTTCCGTGGGGGGGCAAACTGGTGTTTTACAACTGTATTGTAGGCGGGGTGATTGACCTCCGTTTTTTGCCTTCCATCAAAAAGGGTGTCCTGGAAGTAATGGAATCCGGGCCCCTGACCGGGTCATACATCAGGGATGTACGGGTTATGGTGTACGATGGCAAGATGCACACCGTGGATTCGAATGATATTTCCTTCAAAATAGCCGGGGCCCACGCGTTTAAGGCGGCCTTCATGAATGCCGGGCCAAAGCTCCTGGAACCCATACATGAGCTGACCGTAAAGGTCCCGGAAGACATGGTGGGCAATGTCATGACCGACCTGCAATCGCGCCGTTCCCTGATCCTGGGGATCGACAGTACCGACAATTACCAAATTTTGAAATCCGCCACCCCGGAAGCCGAGCTCTACGGGTACTCAACCAACCTGCGGTCATTGACCCAGGGGAAGGCCACCTTCAAATCGGCGTTTTCATCCTATGAACCAGTCCCGGAAAACATCCAGCAAACGCTGGTAAAGGAAATGGAGGCGGTGTGAGGGATTTTATGTAGAACACTTCGTATTACGCGCATCGATGTGGTTGAATCATACTTTAGCCACACCGCGCTGAACATAAAATCGGGGCCGTTATATCCCTGCCGGGATAAAACTGATTTTATGTTCAATACTGCGTATTACGCGCATCGATGTGGTTGAATCATACTTTAGCCGCAACGCGCTGAACATAAAATCGTAGCCGTTATATCCCTGCCGGGTTACAACTGATTTTATGTTCAATACTTCGTATTACGCGCATCGATGTGGTTGAATCATACCTTAGCCGCAACGCGCTGAACATAAAATCGTAGCCGTTATATCCCTGCCGGGATACAACTGATTTTATGTTCAATACTTCGCATTACGCGCGGTGCTATAAATGGATCCCAATTGAGCCACACCGCGCTGAACATAAAATCGTAGCCGTTATATCCCTGCCGGGATACAACTGATTTTATGTTCAATACTGCGTATTACGCGCGGTGTTATAAATGAATCATAATTGAGCCACACCGCGCTCAACATAAAATCGGAACCGTTATATCCCTGCCGGGATACAACTGATTTTATGTTCAATACTGCGTATTACGCGCGGTGCTATAAATGAATCATAATTGAGCCACACCGCGCTGAACATAAAATCGGGGCCGTTATATCCCTGCCGGGATAAAACTGATTTTATGTTCAATACTGCGTATTACGCGCGGTGTTATAAATGAATCATAATTTATATTATGTTCAATAGAAAAATACCGGCACCGTCCTGACTTCTATCCCTACTCCTGATTCGGGATTATGGTGCCTTCATATCGAATGCTGTTTCGCTGGGTGCTGTTTACGGTGAGCAAGGCCCGATATCCTTTGAAGATCTTCAGGTTGCACTGGAGCCGTTCCGATTTATTGGGCAGGGTAAAATTCATGTCGTACCGGCTCTGGCTTTCGTTCTTTACGACCTCAAGGTCTTCTGCGGGTCCTCGATACGTAATGCCTTCGGCGCCGCCGTAAGTCTGAATCACCTGGCGTTCCCCCCAAAACGGAAGCTGTACCTCTACGGAATCGCCCTTCATCCTGAAATAATTGGCGTTACCTTCCAGGTTGATCCGGCTGGGACTGCTACCCGGCGGGAGCAGTCCGGCATTGGCCATTTGGTTCAGGCTATTGTCGGGTGTGGGTTCCGCCCAGCGCGCTTCCATCGAAAAATTCCGGTCCTCCACCAGCTTGTCCAGTTCTGCCCATTCTGATGCAGTTAGGGGTGTAACCGTTGACTTGCAACTGGTCAGGAAACTGATCCCTAAGATCAGGACCCCGACAGGGAAAAATCGGGATATGTTAAGGTGCGGCATGGTGACTTCTTTTTTCAAATTTAGCCAAAATCCAAGTGGGTACCACCCTGCTCTCTACAAAATCACCTCCATAGGTTTCGGGTATCCCCAGGCAGTCCCGGGCAAGGCCCTCTTTTTCTTAAAGCCATCTTAATCCCTATCGGCCATAATAAATATTGTCTATCTTCGAATAAACTGTTTTTTTGCCTCCAAGGTCCTTCCTGCCGGTACTACTCCTGTCCCTTTGCCTGCCCCTGAACCTTTGGGCCCAGCAGTATTTGGACGTATTGCATGTTACTTATGGCATTAGCCCCGGAACCGGTTATGACCAGGAATTCGGAACCAACGCCACAACCACGGTGCATCATACAGACCTCACCCTGACCCTGCCCCTGCCCATTTCCCCGAAAACTACCTTTATAACCGGCCTTATAGGATTTGGCAACCGACTGCAGCTCGATCCGCAAATCCCGGGAACTATCAACCTTTATTCGGCCACCCTCCCCTTTGGCCTCCGGTTCGATTACGGCAACAAATGGTTTGGCACCCATATGCTCATGCCCCGGCGGTCAACCGCCTTTAACAATTCCAGGGCCGGTTTTCAGGTGGCCACTGCCCATCTCTTCCAGCGCCAGAAAGATCAGAACACCTCCTTCACCCTTGGTTTCTATCTCAGCCAGGAGTCTTACGGGGCCATGCTGGTTCCCCTTTTTGGATTGTATTATAAGGACCCCTCAGAGCGGCTTGAGCTGCAGATGTTGCTGCCCGCCCGGGGCGATATCAATTACAGTTTCTCGGGGAATTTCCGAATGGGGGTGGTTTTTGACGGCCTGGGATCTACCCACGACCTGCAGACCGGGGATTATGGCGATGCCTATGTTCAGCGCATTTCGAATGATTTACAGGGATATGCCCAGGTAAACCTCTCAAAAACCCTGCTTCTTTCCCTGCGATCGGGGTATGCCTTTTTCAGGTCTTTCCGGGTCTATGATGCAGAGGACAAAGCAGGGCTTTCCCTTGCGGGATTTTTTTTCGATGATCCCCGTAATGCTTTGAATACCAGTGTAGAAGGTGGTTTTCTGTTCAGCTTTCGGCTCACCTACAGAGTCATGCTCTAAGGCATTTTTAAACACCTGTGAAATCCAGGAATCCTTTTGCCTTGTCGCCAAATTCGGTCAGGCGCGACTTCCTGCCCGACAGGCCAGCCTTTCCATCAGCAGGCCGCCTCTCCCCCTTCGCTTTTCGGATGCGGATACTGGTCCTGCTGCATGTCCGGATCGCGGTCGAGACAAATAAAATCCTTTTCCACGAGGAGTTCCAGATGCGTGCCGTCTTCCAGGATTTGGGCGGCCTCAAAGCCAACCTCATCAGAAGCTGGCCACGCCAGCCCCCAGGCTTCCGGGAGGGTTATGGTAATTGTTCCGTGGGCGAATGAGGCCGACATCCCCTTGGCCGCAGGATCGAGCCTAAGAGCGTAGTGCAGGCTGCCTTCCGGGAACCGGCTATGGCAAACCACTGCCCCTTCCCGGGACAACTTCTCAACCTCCGATTTGCGAAGCCTGTAACGCACGGCATTTTCTTCTATCCTGATTTTCATGAGGTAATGACTTATTGGTAAAGGTACGATTTATGGCTGATCCGATCCAATGGCTTTCCACGGAATTGGACTACCTTTGGCCCGTGCAGGAAAAGGCCCAATCCAATCTCGAATTTATCGCCTTAATGGCCGCCCTGATGTCTGCTGTGGCCCTTGCCCTGGACGCCCTGTTGCCGGCCCTGGACCTGATTGGCATCGCGGTCGGCAACCAGGACCCGGCCAAAAACCAATGGCTGGTTACCCTCTTTTTCCTGGGGATTGGAACGGGACCCCTGCTCTTTGGGCCGGTTTCGGACAGTGTGGGGCGAAAACCGATTGTATATATCGGCTTTGCCCTGTTTATTGCCGCCTCCTTTTTATGCGTGGACGCCCGTAGCCTGGACCTGATGTTGTTGGGCCGTTTTTTACAGGGGGTGGCCCTGTCGGCACCGCGCACCATCAGTATTGCCATGATCCGCGACAAATTCAGCGGGGATTACATGGCGAGAATCATGTCCTTTGTTACGGTGGTCTTTATCCTGGTACCGGTGGTTGCCCCTGCCCTGGGCAAATTCATCCTCGATTTCCATGGGTGGAAGGCGATATTCTATTTCCAGGCCGGCTTTGGGGTGCTTATTGCGATATGGTTCTGGAAACGACAACCGGAAACCCTCCTCCCCCGCAACCGGGTTACCTTCAGGGCATCCAAGATCGTATACGGATTCCGGGAGGTCCTTCAGTACAGGAAGACCATCCTGTATACCCTGGTTTGGGGGATGGTGACGGGGTCGTTCCTAGTCTACCTAAGCTCGTCCCAGCAGATTTTCGAAAACCAGTACGGCCTTTCAGAGCTATTCCCCTATTTCTTTGCCGCGCTGGCCATAACCATTGGCGGGGCCACTTTTATGAATGGCTCCCTGGTCGTCCGGTTCGGCATGGGCCGGATGATCTCCGCTTCCCTGCTGGCCTTTACCCTTACCGCCCTGGTCTATGTAGGGCTCTTCGCAGGAAAGCCGAATCCTTCCATAGGGATATTGATGCTGTTCCTATGCCTGCAATTCTTCGCCATTGGTTTCCTTTTCGGGAACCTACGGGCCATGGCCATGGAACCCCTGGGCCATATTGCCGGGTTGGGCGCCGCGATTACGGGTTTCCTCGCTTCCCTCCTTTCCGTGGGGATTGGCTCCTGGATCGGCAGCCTGATCGGGGAAACCGTACTTCCATTATTCGTCGGTTTCCTGGTCTGCGGGATCCTTTCGATGGGACTGCTCCTTATTGGGCGACCGGGAGCCTTTCGCTTTAAAACTACTCAGACTTAAGAAGCCCCTGCCCCTCTATCCAGGGTGCTCCGGCATCTTTCAGGCCCTTTTCAAGGGCGGGGAATCTGGCTTCCAGCGCCCTGAGTTCCCCTTTTATCGCCTCAAGCTGACCCTGGGCCACCTGGAGGGCCTTCCGGTGGGTTGGCGTGGGCCCATACGTGGAACTGGAAAGGGCCACCATCCCAACAAATGCACCGTTCTCAGGGTTCGGGGCGTTGCGCTCCCCTATTTCCGCCTTGGCCTTATTTCCATTCAGGCGGCTATCCAGGGCCTGAAGCTGTTGCTGCAGGTCATAAAGCTCTTTGTAAAGGTCCGGGGAAACCCGTGAAGCCCGTTCCAGGGCCCGCTGCATGGCTCCGGTTTTTTTCTGGCTGGTTTCCAAAACATTTTGGGTCGCATGCAGGTCCTGTATAAAGGATTCATAGGTTGAGCGGAAAGAGGCAATTTCCTGATAGGAAGCCCTTTTGAGTGCCCCCTCGGCAAGGGGTGCCACCTCGAAAGATTCCGGTCCGGCAAGGACGGTTTCGACCCCGTTTTCCCATTTAGACAGGGATACCGAATAGGTGCCCGGGGTGGCCATGATGCGGAACCCAAAGTCATTCCCGGATGCTCCCCCGGGCGGCTCCAGGCTGACCCCGGTGCGATCGGCAACGTCCAGGGGCCATGATACCCGGTTGAACCCTTTTTTCTTTGTTCCTTCCACTACCCTTACCAGGTTCCCGGAGGCGTCCTTAACTGTCAGCAAGATCCTCGGGCCTTTCTCCAGGCTTTCCTTTTCGAGGGCTTCCCAGCCCGGAAACACCTTGTTGGTCACCTTCTTTTCCCGTTGCTGCCGCTCTTCCTTCAAACTTGGGTAGTCCTGGGTCAGGTAATAGGTAAAAACGGCGCCAAAAGGCGGATTTTCCCCTGCGTATTCCGAATGGCCCTGTCCGTAGGTTTCTTCCTGTTGTACATACCAGTAGGCCTTTTTGACCGGGAACAGGGTCGCTTCTGCACGGGCTGTTTCCTCGCTGAAACTCCGCAATGGGGACAGGTCGTCCAACACATAAAAGCCGCGTCCGAAACTGGCGACCACCAGGTCATCTTCCCGCCTTTGGATGGTCAGGTCCCGCATGGCAATGGTGGGTAGCCCCCCTTTAAGTTGGATCCAGCGATTCCCCCCGTCCCGGGTGAAGTAAACCCCGAATTCGGATGCCAGAAACAATAGCTTCGGGTCCTTGTGATCCTGTACCAGCCGCCAGGTGAGCAGCCGGCCCGGTAGGTTTCCATTGATCAGGGTCCAACTGCGCCCCCTGTCAGTGCTTTTGATCAGATAGGGTTTATAGTCCCCGTTTTTGTGATTATCCAGGGCGGCGTATACGGTCCCTTCCTCAAAAAGGTCGGCCCGGATGTCATTGACAAAAGCTGTGGCCGGCACCCCTTTGATGGAGCCCAGTTCAACCTTCCGCCAGGTACCGCCCCCGTCTTCGCTTACCTGGATGATCCCATCGTCGGTGCCGGCGTAGAGCAGGCCTTCCCTTAATGGGGATTCGGAAAGGGAAGTGATGGTGTTGTAGTTAGACATGGCATTTACATCCCAGGGGTTGTCCCAGCTCTGCGTACCCCCCATGATCGGAAGGGCCAGGCGTTCCTGGTTTTTGGTCAGGTCCCCGGAAACAGGGGTCCAGGAATCGCCGCGGTCCTCCGACCGCCATACCCGCTGGGAGGCAAAATACAACCGGCTGGGCTTGTGGGGACTAACCAGTATCGGGGCATCCCAGTTAAAACGCTCGTAAGGCTCCCCGGGTCCGGGTTGGGGCTGAATGAATACGATTTCCCTGGTGGTTTGGTCGATCCGCCACAACCAGCCCTGCTGGAATTCCCCGTAGGTGATATCGGGGTTCCCCGGCTCGGTGGCCGACTGATGGCCATCGGCCCCAAGGGTTACCCACCAGTCGGAATTGAAGATCCCCCCGCTGTTCCTGGTCCTGGAAGGCCCTCCATGGGAGCCGTTATCCTGCGTGCCCCCGTAGATATGGTAAAAGGGTTCTGCATCATCCACGGCAACCTTATAATACTGGGCAAGGGGCAGGTTCCGCACAAAGCGCCAGGTTTTCGTGTGGTCGAAACTCTCATAAAGCCCCCCATCGGTTCCGAAGATCACATAATCCGGATCGGAAGGCCTGAAGGCCATCGCATGGGAATCCACGTGCTTTTTATCTTCATTCATCGACCGGAAGGTCCGGCCGTGGTCGTCTGAGATCTGTACAATGTAGTTCATCAGGTACAGCCTGCCTTCCACATGGGGCGAAGCGTAAAGTTCCTGGTAATAATGCGGCCCGGTACCCCCGGAAACCGCATCGGACTGTTTTGTCCATGAAACCCCGCCGTCTTCCGACATAAAGACCCCGCCCTTGAGTCGGTCGAGCTCTATGGCGGCATACACCTGGTCGGGATTGAAGGGATTCATGGCCAGGCCGATTTTCCCCAGGTTGGACCCGGGGATCCCCCGGGTCAGTTTCTGCCAGGTCTCCCCCCCATCGGTGCTTTTATGGATGCCGGAATTCGGGCCACCCCCCATATAGGCCGCCACGGTGCGGTGCCTTTCCCAGGAAGCCGCATAGAGCACGTCCGGATCCCGGGGATCCTGCAGGAGGTCAGTGGCACCCATCCAGGCGTCATCCCCAAGGGTCCTTTTCCAGGTGGTGCCCCCGTCCGTCGTTTTATAGACCCCCCGTTGCCCTCCGCGGCTCCAGAGCGGGCCCTGGGCCGCCACCCATAGGATGTCGGGGTTATCGGGGTGGATGATGATTTTAGAGATATGCTCGCTTTCCTTCAGACCCTTGTTCGTCCAGGTTGCGCCCCCATCCCGGCTTACATAGATGCCGTCCCCAAAACCCACATGACGGCCGCCGACGTTTTCGCCTGTCCCCACCCATACAGTACTCGGGGCAGATGGGTCGAGGGTCACGCATCCTACGGAGTAGGATCCCTGCTGGTCAAAAACAGGGGTCCACGTAGTCCCCGCATTTTCGGTTTTCCAAACCCCGCCGGAACCCACGGCCACATACCATAGGCTTTCATCCCCGGGATGGATGGCGATGTCGGCGATCCGACCCGAAGTAAAGGCCGGCCCCAGGCTTCGGAATTCCAGTCCGCTGAAAATCGAATCGGTCCATTGGGATTGCAGGGTGAAAGCCCCCGAAATGCAAACGAAAATAAGGAGGAAAGGGCGCAGGATGTTCATTTAGGTGATCTTTAAATTAATGAAGTCTGAAGATAGTAATTCCGGGTGAAAAATTGTGGGATAAAAAAAACGGCAAAACCCCTGGGATAAATGGCAAAAACTTTTTTGGATTCCAGATTGCCGGCGATTCTTATCTTTGCGCACATATCTTTCTGTCCCATGTGGATTTGGATCATCTTCATCGCTTGCATAGTGCTATTCCTCGCCCTTGACCTGGGCGTTTTTAACAAGCATGACCACGTCATAAAATCTAAAGAAGCCGCGACCTGGACCGCGGTTTGGGTAACCCTTGCCCTTAGTTTCAGCGGGATAATCTACTGGCTGTTTTCCGGGGGGTTGATCGAAAACCCCACCGGGCTTACCCCGGGAACAGCAGTGATGAAATACATTACCGGCTATTTGATTGAACTTTCCCTTAGCATAGACAATGTCTTTGTGATCGCAGTCATTTTTTCGGCTTTTTCCATTCCCCCGATTTACCAGCACAGGGTGCTTTTCTGGGGAATTTTAGGGGCGGTTGTTTTCCGTGCCCTGATGATTATGTTCGGGGTGGCGCTGATCAACAGGATCGACGAGATCATTTATGTTTTTGGGGTGTTTTTGCTCTACACGGCATACAAAATGCTCAAATCCGACAACATAGAATTCAACCCGAAGAAATCATGGGTCTTCCGGAACCTGATGAAGGTATTCCCTATGACCACGGAGATGGAAGGAAACCGGTTTTTTGTGAAGCGACTGGGGATTACCATGGCGACCCCGCTGTTTATGGCCCTGATTATCATTGAGCTGACCGACATCCTTTTTGCCCTCGACAGCATTCCTGCCATCCTGGCCATCACGGCCGATCCGTTTATTGTGTTCAGTTCAAACATCCTGGCCATTCTTGGGTTGCGGTCGATGTTTTTCCTGATCTCCCGAATGCTCACCAAATTCAGGTTTATCAATTACAGCCTGGTGGTCATCCTGGCCTTCGTAGGGGTTAAAATGCTGCTCGGCCATCATGTCGATGTGCCGGAATGGCTGTCCCTTTCGGTAATTGTGGTGTCCCTGGCCGGGGGTATCCTGGCGTCGGTTTATATCCCTGAATCCCCCGGGGCGAAGCACCCCGGACCGCCCGACGATCAGGAACCCGCGTAGGCGTGTACCCGGGCCTCCAGTTCCCGGAATTCCATGTTCAGCGCGGCCAATTCCTCTTTCAACCCCACGGGGGTGCCCTTCTTCCTGCTGAGTTGCTCCGAAACCCCGTGCAGTTTTATTTCAAGGGATTTCATTTGTTCCAGCAGGTTTTCCCGCCGGAGGAAATGGTCCAGTGTCTGGGGTTCGAAGTCATAACGTCCCAAAAAAGCCCTCAGGTGGCATTCCAACTTTCGAATGCGTGCAAGTTGCTCCCTGCAGGGCAAGTCGGATGCGTATCTGGATTTAGGGCTTGCAAGGGTCATTAGCTGACGTTGGGTGTTTAGGAAAACCTCGTACTTTCCTTTCTTAGAAGGTAATACTTTTTTTACACCCGGGAAAGGGATAACCCCCGAAGGCTCAAGAAATAACATTTAATTAACTCGTATTGTGTACGGACTCCTGATTTAAGTCATAATTCAAGCGCAGACAAATTTGGAAATTGGGCTTAGAGAATGTAATTTCCCTTAAAACCCTTATACATGGATATCAATTTTGAATATGACGCGGTAAAAGCCAGTGACCGACTGGAAATCATGGCGGCCCAGAAGCTCCAGAAACTTTTGGATAAGTACGATTTTATAGTCCGTTCCGATGTGTTTTTCAAAAAGGAGAATACGGCCACCCCGGATACCGGTATGATATGCAATATCCGCCTGAGCCTTCCAGGCCCCAGGCTTTTTGCCGAAGCCAGCCATGGTAGTTTTGAAGCATCGATTGCAGAAGCCGTCGATGATTTGGAAAGGCAGCTTCGCAAGAGGAAGGAAAAATTGAGGAGCAGGACCTGACCTGACCTTAAGGAGAAAGGGGCCCCATGTTCAGGGCCCCTTTTTTAGTATAAAGCGGGATTAAAATTTACTTATGGCCTTTTAGCCAGCCAATTCCGGCAGAAGCCCCGGAACCTGTGAAAGAATTCCCGCCCGGGGGGTCAGCTGTTCCCGGTGGTGCCCAGCTTGACTTCAATGATCCCGAGGGCGTCCTCAACGGTCTTGAGGGCTTCCATGTCCTGGTCTTCGAGCATTATGTTGAAATGGTCTTCCACATCAAGGATGATATCGACCAGATGGGATGAATTGATGTTCAGGTCCCTTATCAGGTCGCTTCCGGGGGAGATGGCCGCTTCCCCCACATCTTCGGGCAGGTAGGGGCTGATGATTTTCAAAAGGGCTTCGTAGATCGTTTCTCTTTTCACAGGGCTTCAGGATTAAACCGCTTAAAAATAATACATGCATTCACATCTCCAAAGCCAAAACTGGCCTTGGCCAAATATTGAGGCGCATAGTCCACGTTTTGGCCCGGTACCCGGGACGGGTCGACTAGCTTCAGGATTTCCGGATGCAGGTCTTCTGCATTCCTGTTTCCAAAGACCAGGTTAACGCCAAACTGAAGGAGGGCCGCTACGATTTCCATGCTGCCTGAGGCTGCCAGCCCATGGCCCAGGACGTCCTTGAAGGAGTTGATATAGGGAAATTCCCTGCCCTGCCTTCCCAGGGCCTCCGTCCAGTTCCTGATTTCCGCCGGGTCCGCTGCAGTAGCCGTCAGGTGTCCGTTAATGAGGTCTACCTGCCCTGGTTCAATGCCCGCATCGGCCAGGGCACCGCGGATGCAGCGTTGTACCCCTTCGCTATTGGCAGCGGTCATGCTCCCGCCATTTCGGTGCCCGCCGCTGTTTGCGGAACCCCCAAGGACTTCCGCGTAGATACGGGCCTTACGGCTTCGGGCGCTTTCCAGGGATTCGAGCAGCAATGCCCCGGCCCCCCCAGAGGGAACAAAACCGGCGGCTGAAGCGGACAGCGGCCGGCTGGCCTTTTCGGGGTGTTCGTTGAAGCCCGACGGTACAATCCGCATGGAATCAAAGCCGCTCCATACATAGGGCCCGCAGTCACTCGCACTGCCGGCCAGCATGCGTTCTGCCCCACCCTGCCGGATCCGTTCCAACCCCATCAGGACAGCCTCCGTACCCGTGGAACAGGCCGATGAATTTGCGGTAACCTGGTTCCCGCACCCTAGTTTTCCCCCGAGAAAAGCGCTTATGCCGCTGGCCATGGTTTGGGAGACCGCCGAACTCCCCACCCGCCTGACCTGCCCCTGATCGACCAGCAGGATAGATTCCCGGAATTTATCGGAACCCAGTACGCCTGTCCCGAAAACAATACCCGAATCCCAATCGGGGGCCTCCGGGGAGGGCACCTCCAGCCCGGCATCGTGCCAGGCCTGCATTCCAGCTATAACTCCATAAGTCAAACCTGTTGAATTAAAGCTTTTTAACTCTACTTTATTGAAGTATTGGTTTATAATGTCTTCCGAAAGTTCGGGCTGGCCGGCTACCTGGCACCGAAACCCCAGGCGTTCCAATTCCGGAAGCCGCCTGATCCCGGAAACCCCAAGGCTCATGGCCTGGCCAAAGCGGTCGAGGTCACACCCGTTAGGGGCGCAAATTCCCATTCCGGTCACTACCACCCTCCTGCTCATGGCTCCTCTGGTTTTAACATCCCTGCCAGTTCGCCCCTACAGGCCATCTGGCCGTCTGCGCGGGTGAGGGAAACCTTTACTTTTAATTTGCCAAACCTGAAAAAGACTTTTTCGCCTGTTACCTCCACCCGTTCCCCCGGGTATACCGGATGTAAAAACTCCATGGAAGATTCGGCGAGGGCCACGACATAGCCTCCCTCCCTTTCCTGGTGTTGACGCCCGAGCAGGTGGATTCCCAGGCAGACCAGCCCGATCTGGGCGCAACATTCCGTGAGCAGGACCCCCGGGGTAACCGGGCGATCCCTGAAGTGGCCCCTGTAAAAGTCCAGGTCAGGCCGAAACCTGAAAAAGCCCCTGACCCTGTCTTCATCCAGGTGGGTAAGCCCGTCCACAAAGAGGAAGGGTTCCGCAAAAGGCAGCTTTTCAACAATATGGTTCAGGTAGTCGGTCATGGTCATTGCAGATGTTCGCCCCCATCGACCGGGATGATACTGCCGGTAATCCAGGAGGCTTCCGGGAGGGTTAACAGGTATACGGCATTGGCTATATCCTCGGGCGCGGTCAGCCGCCCGGATGGGTTGCGCGCCCTGCTGGCCTCCAATAGTTTTTGGCTGCCGGGAATCCTGAGGAGCGACCGGGTTTCAGTAACACCCGCCTGAATGCAGTTGGCCCGTACCCCCTGGGGGGCAAATTCCACTGCAATTTGCCGTACCAGGGCTTCCAGACCAGCTTTGGCGGCTGCAACGGCCCCGTACCCGGGGATGACTTTCCGGCTCCCTTCGCTTGTGAAGGCTATTATCCGCGTGTCGGGTGCCATCATCCCGCGGTCGTAAAGGGATCGCGTCCATTCATACAAACTGAAGGCCATGGCTTCGGAAGTGAGGGCAAGGTCTTTGCCCTCCAGGCCCGGGCTTTCACCCCCGGCTTTCATGGGGCCGAGGTTTCCCCTCGCAAGGCTATGTACCAGAACCCGGACGCGGCCCGTATCGCCAAGGATATGGGAAAGTTTTTCCAGAATGGCATCCCTTCCCTCCCGGCCCACGGCGTCTTTATTGATTGCGTGAAACGGTACTTTTCCGCTACCCAGGGGGGCAAAGCGCTCCAGGACCTGTTCCATGTCCTTCCTGAGGTCGCGATGAATGCCGATCACCGGGATCCCTTCCTTTATCAACTTCGATGCCGTGGCCAGCCCGAGGCCCTCACTGGCCCCCAGGATCAGGGCGTAATGCTTCAAATCCATTGGTTTTTCCATGCCTTCTTCAGAATTGGAGCAACAGGCGCTGGGCGGTAAAGCCAGGCCCAAAACTCAGCATCAACCCGTATTCCCCGGGTGCAGGTTTTTTCTCAAGGAAGCGCTGAAGTACATATAACACGGTTACACTGCTCATATTTCCATAGGCCCTGAGGACTTCCCGCGTATCCTCCAGGTCCGCCTCCTGTGATTCAAAAAACTGTTCCGTCGCCTGCACAATCTTGCGCCCGCCGGGGTGGAAGATCAAATGGCGTACCTGCCCGAGCTCCAGGCCGTTTTCTTCCAGGAACGGCAACAGCATGTGGTGGAAATGGGCGGTAATCGTCTCCGGCACCGCCGGATCCAGGATCATCTTCAACCCGGAATTGGACAGGTGGAACCCCATAAGGCTGGTGGTTTCGGGGAAATGATACATGCCCTCCGCCAGGATCGTTGGGCCGGATGCCCCTTCTTCCGAACTCAGGAGCACACAACTCGCCCCATCCCCGAAAATGGCAGCGCTGATGATATTGGCCATGCTGTGGTCATCGTGCTGAAACGTTGCGGAAGGGCATTCCACGGCAACTACGGCCGCCCTGGTGCCCTTGCCCCCTTTAAGGAAATGATGGGCGTAGATCAATCCGGAGATTCCTGCAGCGCAACCCATCTCGGTGACGGGCAGGCGGCAAATGTCTCCCCGCAGGGAAAGGCCATTGACCAGGTAGGCATCCAGGGAAGGAATCATGATCCCCGTGCAGCTTACCGTGATCAGGTAGTCGAGGCTTTCAGGCTCCCATCCGGCTGCCCTGAGGGCTTTGTCCAGAACGCGCATCCCAAGGGACTTCGCAGCCTCCATATAGGCGTTGTTCTTTTCTTCAAAACTGGTGCGGGTGAAGACCTCGGCCACATCCATGATGCCGAACCGCTGGTCAACCCCGGCCCCTTCAAAAATCTTGATCGCCTTCCGTACCAGCCTTTCAGGTTCCTGTTTGAGCCATTCCCTGACATGGGGAATGATCTCCGGGGTAGACCTGGTAAAGCGGGGAAGTTCCCTGGAAGCTCCAACGATTCGAATATCAGTCATATGTGGTTCCCTGCGGGGTTAAAGTCCATAGATAGCGGAAGGCCCATTTCCAGCGGATGTTGCATTCCCAACCGGGAAGCAGGCGGCAGCAGGCTTCCAGCTCTTTCCTGCGGAAGCCTCTCTTTATGGACACCAGGCCGTCATGCCTGGCGAGTCCTGAGTTCATAAAGATAACCCCAAAAAGGTGAAATAAATAATAGGCCAGGGCGCTTCGGTGTAAATCGTTCACGATAATGGCCCTGGAACCCGCGCCCTGCCATCGCTCGAGCAGGAATCGGATTTGGTCTTCGGAAAAATGGTGTAGGAACAAATTGCAGATCAGTAAAGGCTGGCCCACGCCCGGTTTCGGCGTATAGTCCATGACGTCACTGCATTCATAGATGATTTCCGGAAATTCCCCCTGGTGGAGCCTTCCAAGGCCGAGGCTTTTTTCATTGATATCCACCCCGGTAAGGCGTACCGGTATGTGTTGCCTGCGGCAATAGCGGGCAACATGCCTGAGGAATTCCCCGTTGCCACATCCGATATCCACCACCTCCACAGGCCTTTCCGCGCTGCCTCGCAAAAAGGGCTTTAAACCTGCCAAACCCACGCGGTTGCCACCCAGGAGGCGATTTACCCGACCAATGTCGTTCAGGGCGGCCTTTAATTCGGAGGCTTCCAAAAACGGGTCGTCCATCAATTCCGGTTCAGTGCTCCGGTGCCTGAAAACAGCTTTTCTTTTCATGGCCTCCCGTGGGTTTTTTCAATGAGTTGTTGCACCAGTCGAGGCGATTTTCCGGCAATCCCCACCCCGATTTCAAGGCCGCGTGGATGCAGCAGGAGTTGTTGCAACAGGCTTCCGAACCGAAGCCTTTGGCGGAATTTTCCCTGCCACTGAAGGGAGTATTCCTTTTCGAGGGCATCAAGGTCGCGGATTTTCCCTTGAATATACCCGGTGGTAAGGGAGGCCAGTAGCCGGCCGCCTTCAATGGCCATGGCCATGCCGTTTCCGCAAAGGGGGTGGATTAGCCGCGCCGCGTCACCCGCCATCAGGATATGGTTGGAACCCAGTTTTTTTGGATGGAATGAAATATTGGAAATCCCAAGGGCCTTAGGGAAAAGGGGTTTGGCTTCTGAAAGCAGCGGGGCGAGCAACGGGTGTTCGCTTGCCAGCAGGCGGGTGCAGGCCTCCAGGTCAGGAGTGTTTTTAAAGCGATCCCTGTGGATCAGGTAGCAAAAATTCACCGCCCCGGTTTCGGTAACCGACAGCCCCCCATACCCGCCCCGGAAGGCATACAGCCCGACCTGGTTGCCTGGGTAATCCATCTGATAATGCATCTTAATACCCATCCACGGGCTGGGTTTTGAGAAAAACGGCCTCCCTGCCAGGCGGTCAAGGCGGCTCCTTTTTCCCCAGGCACCCAGGACAAGCCGGGCCGAATACGCGTTTTCCCTGGTCCTTACCCTGAACTGGTGGTCGCTGAAGGAAACCGCTTCCACAGCCTGCCATACGAACCGGACCCCGGCTGCCCGGGCAGCCTCATATAGCCTTTGATCCAGGGCGTAACGGCTGATACCCACAGCCCCCAGGGGCAGGGACGCCCTCAGGGAACGCCCTCCGGGGGTAGCTAGCAGCAAATGCCCGATTTCGGGGGCATCCGACAGATCGACGCCTTTGCTGTTGAGATAGGGCACGACCTCCATGGAGAGGTATTCCCCGCAAACCTTGTGCCTGGGCAGCCGATGGCTGTCAAAAACCACCACTTGCCTGCCGGCTTCTGCCAGTTCCAGGGCGGCGGTAAGGCCGGCCAGCCCGGCACCGATCACAATTATCTCCGTCGATTCCACCGGATGAAGGTACTTCTTTTTGTCCGATCCTTTGGTTTGGACTTCCCCTGTCCTAATAGGCCAAAAGCTCCTTAAGGGCCTGTCGCAGCCGTTGCTGGGGCAAATATCCGGCTTCCAGGCTGCGCGCAAACGGGATGGGGATTTCCAGGCCGGCTACCCGGCGCACCGGGGCGTCCAGGGATTCGAAACAATGCTCGGCGATGAGGGCGGCCACATCCGACATCACCCCGCCGAACAGACTGTCTTCCTGCAGGAGCAGGACTTTGCCGGTTTTTCGGACGGACTGGAAAATGGCTTCGGTATCCAGCGGGCAAAGGGTCCTCAGGTCGATAAGGTCCGCATCCCCAATCTTCAGCTCGTCGAGGGCTTCCATGGCCCAGTGTACCCCGGCCCCAAAAGTTATCAGGGAAAGCCTGCTGCCTGTCCGGACCTGGCTCGCCACGCCCAGGGGAAGGGTATAATACCCCGTGGGGACTTCGCCATAGATGCTGCGGTACAGAGCCTTGTGTTCAAAGAAGAGAACGGGGTTCGGGTCGTTGATGGCAGTGGCCAGGAGTCCTTTGGCATCCCTTGGGAAAGCCGGGTAGACCACTTTAAGCCCCGGCACCTTAGTAAACCAGGCCTCATTGGTCTGGGAATGGAAGGGACCTGCCCCTACCCCTGCCCCGCAGGGCATCCGGATAACTACGTCGGCGGGTTGCCCCCACCGGTAATGGACCTTGGCCAGGTAATTCACCACGGGGTTAAATCCGGAACTGACAAAGTCGCCGAACTGCATTTCCACAACGGCCTTCATGCCGCCAATGGCCAACCCCATAGCCGTGGATACCACCGCCGATTCGCAAATCGGGGTGTTGCGCACCCGCTCCTTGCCAAAAGCTTCCACAAAACCCTCGGTAACCTTGAAAACTCCGCCGTATTCGGCGATGTCCTGGCCCATGATCACCAGGGAATCGCAGCGTTCTATCGATTGCCTGAGGCCCTGGGAAACGGCATCCACCAAACGGATATTTTCCGTTTCTATATTCTCTTTAACCTCCTCATAAACAAAATGATGAAATACATCATTTAATTCTTTGGTATAGTTAAAATCAACCGGCCCTTCGGCAAAGGCGGTTTCAAGGTTGTCGTTAATCCTGTGTGCGATTTCCTTTTTCAGGTCCACTTCCAGGGTTTCAGAGAGGATGCCTTCTTCGCGCAGGTGCTGGGTAAAGTTTTCCAGTGGATCCCGGGCTGCCCACTGGTCCATGAGCTCCTGGGGAACATATTTCGTGCCGCTGGCCTCTTCATGGCCCCGCATGCGAAAGGTTTTAAACTCCAAAAGCACCGGTGCGGGGTTTTTTCGCATTTCCGAAACAAGTTCCGATACCCGGCTATAGACCTCCAGGATATTGTTGCCATCAAGGATATGCGCTTTCATCCCGTAGCCAATGCCCTTGTCGGCCAGGTTTTCGCAGCGAAACTGTTCGTTTGTCGGGGTGGAGAGGCCATACCCGTTGTTTTCGATGCAGAACAAAACGGGCAGGTCCCAGACCGCGGCGATATTCAGGGCCTCGTGAAAGTCGCCTTCACTAGTGGCGCCTTCCCCCGTGAAGACTGCAGTGACGCGGGGTTCCTTACGCAGCAGGTGGGTCAGGGCGATGCCGTTGGCCACCCCTAATTGGGGCCCGAGGTGTGAAATCATCCCTACAATATGGTGTTCCCTGCTGCCAAAATGGAAACTCCGGTCCCTGCCTTTGGTAAACCCGCTCTGCTTTCCCTGCCATTGGGCAAACAATCGGTGCAGTGGGATATCCCGGCCGGTGAACACCGCGAGGTTCCGATGCATGGGAAGGATGTATTCCTCCGGATGGAGGCTGGCCGTGATCCCGGCTGCAATGGCTTCCTGCCCTATACCGCTAAACCATTTGGAAATCCGTCCCTGTCGCAGGAGGATGAGCATTTTTTCCTCGATCATCCTGGAAAGCAGCATATCCCGGTAAAGCCTGAGCTGGGTGTCCGGGGCGATATCAAAAGCCTTGTAGTCCATAGGTTGCCAGTGGGGGTTACCCGATTTAGTCCAGGCACAAATCTACGCATTCACCCGGGGAGGTGGAACAAATATTATTAACTTTGAGGGCTCTTTCAAACCCTTGCCCTATGAATTCCATACCCAGTGTAGACTTGCGCGACTTTACCTCGGGCGAACCCAAGCGAAAGGCTGCTTTTGTCAACGATATCGGCGAGGCCTTTGAGCAGATTGGCTTCGTGGCCCTTAGCGGGCATTTCCTGTCGGAAGAACTGGTAGCGAGGCTCTATGCAGAGGTAAAAAAGTTTTTCGACCTTCCGGAAGCGATAAAAAAGAAGTATGAAATACCGGGTATTGGCGGCCAACGGGGCTATACCTCCTTTGGAAAGGAGCATGCCAAGGGGCGTAAGGAAGGTGACCTGAAGGAATTCTGGCATTTCGGGCAATACCTGGAAGAGGGCCATGAACTTGCCTCCGAATATCCTGAAAATGTGTTTGTAGCAGAACTGCCCGGGTTCAATGAAGCCGGGAAGCAGGCCTATCAGATGCTGGAGAAAACAGCGGTTTACGTTTTAAAGGCGCTGGCCCTCCGCCTTGGCTTACAGGAAGATTATTTCGATGGGTATGTAAAAGACGGGAACTCCATTTTGAGGCCGATCCACTATCCGCCGATAACGGAGGAACCCAAAAATGCGGTCCGTGCAGCGGCACACGGTGACATCAACCTGATCACCCTGCTGATGGGAGCCCATGGGAAAGGGCTCCAGGTAAAGAACCACCGCGGCGAATGGATTGATGCCATCGCCTCCCCGGACGAACTGATGATCAATGTGGGGGATATGCTCTCCCGCCATACCAATAACCGGCTGAAATCCACCATACACCGCGTGGTAAACCCGCCAAGGGAAGCCTGGGGGAGCTCACGCTACTCTATTCCCTTTTTTATGCATCCCATCAGTTCAATGCCCCTGAATTGCCTGGAACACTGCATCGACGAGGCCCACCCAAAAGCCTTTTCCGATATTACCGCCGGGGAATTCCTCAACGAACGCCTTATCGAACTGGGCCTGGTAAAGCCCGGTAGCTGATCTTTTATCCGGACTGCACCATTCTTTAATCTTTATGGACCTTAAAGACCAACTCAAAAAGTTATTCCCTGACCACCCGGAGCCTGAGGATGAGCATTCCCTGGAAGCAAAAGGGAAGGAACTCTGGATGCAGGACGACCCCATTCTCTGCAAATACGAAAAACGCAAAGGCAAGCCGGTTACCCTCCTCGAGGGGTATAACGGGTCCGAAGAGGACCTCAAAACCTTAGCCAGGCAAATCAAGCAGCGCCTTGGGGTGGGCGGGTCCAGTAAAAATGGCAGCATTCTTATCCAGGGCGATTACCGCGTACAAATCATGCAACACCTCAGGGAATTGGGTTTTAAAGTAAAGCGGGTTGGAGGATAAAACTGACTAAAGGTTGCGTCATTCTGTTAATTTTTTTTTATTCTTTCGATTAAATGCTAACTTTATCTGTCATTTGATAAACGACCTGAAGCATCATGAGTTCCCAATTGCACATCACCAACGGGGATATTTTCACCGAAAGGCTTAAGCAGCTCAAGTATAAAGGGGCTGTGATAACCTGGAGGGAAATGTTGTGTGAGGGAAAGACGGAGACTAATGTTGGGAGTGAGGCGTTTTGGAAGACCAGGTTCGACTTCCTCCACAAACAATATAACGTCAGCAAGTCGTGGTTTATTGAGAAAACCCTGAAGGAATACAGGTCTCTTTGTTCCCACAAGCAGGAGGATGAGATCGTCTTATGGTTTGAATACGACCTTTTTTGCCAGGTCAATATGCTGGCGGTGATCAGCTGGCTTAAAATGCACCGAAGGCATGTTCGGATTTCCCTGGTATGCAGCGGGTATGAGGACGGGACCGACAGATTGTTCGGGCTCAACGACCTGAGCGATGAACAACTGCGGGGCCTCTATGAAAAACGCGTGGACCTGAGCCAGGATGATATCGAATATGCCGATTATGTCTGGCAGCTGTATTGCAGCAACAACCCTATACGACTGGAAAACTTGGCGGAATACGACCATTACCAGTTTCAATACCTGGGGGAGGCGATTAAAACACACCTCAAACGGTTTCCCACCATCAAAAACGGCCTGAACGAAATTGAGAACAGGGTCCTTAAGGTGGCCGCAGAAGAAAAGCCCACTTCCAAAAAGGAATTGCTGGCCTCCCTTTTGGCGAACCAGGGCTGGTATGGTTTTGGGGATACGCAGTACGATCGAATTGTCAGAAGCCTCCGTCCCCTATTCCACTCCATGAACCCGGTACGGCTGAGCAAGGAGGGGAAGGATGTCCTCGAAAACCAGGCAAATTACTACGCCTCCCTTCGCAGCAATGAGGTTTATCTGGGGGGTGCCCTTAAATACAACTTCCTCTACAATACCGAGGCAGGAAGAATCCTAAAGCTCTGACATGCCCCTGGAAGCTTCCGAATTGATCCTTAACCCGGACCAATCTATTTACCATCTCAATTTACTGCCCGAAGACCTCGCCCCTACTGTAATTTTGGTTGGCGACCCCGGCCGGGTCCCCCAGGTTTCCTCCTATTTTGACCATATCGACGTAAAGAAATCCAAAAGGGAATTTGTAACCCATACGGGGTATTACCGGGGGAAGCACCTGAGTGTGGTGTCCACGGGGATCGGAACCGACAATATCGACATCGTCCTCAATGAACTGGACGCCCTGGTCAATATTGATTTTAAAAACAAAAAAATACGGGAACCCCTGACCCGGCTGGAATTGATACGGGTAGGGACTTCGGGCGCCATCCAGGCAGACATCCCTGTGGATTCGATGGTGCTCAGTGAAATGGCTATCGGCTTTGATGGCCTGCTCCATTTCTACGATAGTGGCAGGGTGCAAATGGCAGATATGCAGTTTGCTTTTCTGGAACACAGTGGGTGGTCGGTCATGAAGCCGGTACCCTACGTGGTGCAGGCCGACCCGGAGCTCTGCATGAAGTTTCAATCCGACGGGATACACCGCGGCTTTACGGCCACCAACTCGGGGTTTTATGCGCCTCAGGGAAGAAACCTCCGATTGGCTCCGGAGGACCCCCATATGAATGAAAAGTTGACTTCGTTCCGCTTCCACGGCTTTCGGATCACCAATATGGAAATGGAAACTGCAGGTATTTTTGGGCTGGCCGCCCTGATGGGGCATGCGGCAACGGCCCTGAACTGCATCCTGGCCAACCGGGAAACCAGGGAGTTTTCAAAAGACCCGAAGCAGGCGATCGACCGCCTGATCCGATATACCCTGGAACATCTTGCCCGGGAATCTTAATTGAGGCTGATCATGAATACAGCGGTTCGCATTGTTGGGGTGCCCGAACATTTTAACCTGCCCTGGCTAATGGCCCTGGAAGAAGGGGCCTTCTCTGCAAGGGGTATAGATCTTCAGTGGACCGATGTTCCGGAAGGCACAGGAAAGATGGCCGAAATGCTCAGGGCCGGGAAGGCCGACCTGGCGGTAATCCTCACCGAGGGCCTGGTCAAAGCCGTTTCTGATGGAACTCCTGCCCAAATAGCCCAGGAGTTTATCGCCTCGTCCCTGCACTGGGGTATCCACGTCCACCAGTCGAGCCCCTATCGCACGGAAAGCGAGCTGGCAGGTAAAACCGCAGCCATCAGCCGATACGGGAGCGGTAGCCACCTCATGGCCTTTATACATGCGGAAAATCAGGGCTGGCCCCTGGAAAGCCTCCGCTTTGAGGTGGTTAACACCCTCGAAGGGGCCGTGTCTGCCCTCGCCAGCGGTACGGCCGACTACTTCATGTGGGAACGCTTCACCACCCAGCCCCTGGTGGACCAGGGGGTATTCAGGAGGATAGGGGTCTGCCCCACCCCCTGGCCGTGCTTTGTAATTGCCTGTACGGAGGAATTTGGCAGGAAGGCTCCTGGGGTTTTGAGCGACCTCCTTGAAATCATTAACACTTTTACCGTGGAATTCAGGGACATCCCCAGTATTGACCGGACCCTGGCTTTACGCTACAAGCAAGCATTGGAAGGCATCAGGGAATGGCTGGCCATAACCCGCTGGAGCCAGAGTCAAATAAAAAGGGAAAATCTTGAAAATGTGATTAGTACCCTAAGTCACCTGAACCTAATATCTAATAAATTATCTATAGAGGCCCTGATGTGGAAGCCCTGATTTCCCCTTACCAATGGATAGGGGGTTTTCCCTGCTGTTGCAGCAGTTCATTGGTCTTGCTGAAGTGGCTGTTTCCAAACCATAAGCCCCTGTTGGCGCTTAGGGGGGAAGGATGGCCCGAGGTCAGTATCCTGTGTTTCTTCCCATCGATAAGGGAGGACTTCTTTTTGGCAAAACCACCCCAGAGCAGGAAAATCAATCCCTCTTTTTCTTCAGAGAGGGTTTTAATTACGGCATCGGTGAAAATTTCCCAGCCGAGGCGCTGGTGGCTCCCGGCCTGGTTTGCCCGTACGGTAAGGACGGCATTGAGCAATAACACCCCCTGTCGTGCCCATCGACTCAGGTCCCCGCTTTCGGGATAGGCGATACCCACATCCCTGACCGCTTCCCGGAAAATATTGGTAAGCGATGGCGGATGGGGCACTCCCTCGTTGACCGAAAAACACAACCCGTTGGCTTGTCCCGGGCCATGATAGGGGTCCTGCCCCAGGATGATGACCTTTACCTCCTTGAGGGGACAATGGCTGAAAGCGGCAAAAATGTTACTCCCTTTAGGGTAACAGGGATGTTGTCGGTATTCTTCCCGCACCTGCCGCGCCAGGTCATGGAAATAGGGTTTTTCAAATTCCGTTCCAACCAGCGCCTTCCAGCTTTGTTCAATGTCGACCTCCATAGGCTTTTTCAGGATCGGGGTTTTCATTCCCCCTTGCGGAAGGCTTGCTGCAGTTCCTTGTAAAATTCCCGTTCATTCTCGCTGAAACGCTCTCCGCCAAACCCCAGGAAATCCCCTTCTTTGCCTGCCATGGCGACCCCCTCTGCAATATGCAGCAGCCAGGTTTTGTATTCGCCTGCGCTTTGCTGCGATTCCCTTGAAGAAAGCGCTGCTACCACGTTGTCCAGCACCCTGGCGATATGCTTTCGCAGCCCTGCGTAATCCTTTATTTCAAGGTCCTTTAAACAATCCAGGATTTCATCGTGCTGCTCCATAGCGTGGAGTTGCATCTGTTCGGGCGAAGATCCTGCAGGCACAATTGCCGTGATGAGCTTGTTTTCGGAAAAGTCCTCCTTCCCCCCTACCATGCCCAGCACCATGGCGTGGCGTTCGCTGGCAGACCCGGCCAACCCGCTGCGCCCGGCTCCTTCCATACCCATGGCCACCAGATATGGCAACCTTCTGACCTGTGTCCACAGGGGTTCCCCATAGCGCTCTTTAAATCCCATATTCGCGTAAACTTTATATTCCTAAAGGTACGAAAAAGGCTTTGTTTGATAAAGGGAAACCAAAGGGGGAAAACGGGTATGGTTAATGCAACCAGGGTCTGCTTCCCTTTGCGTAATTTTGCGGGGAATCCCAAAGCCTATGAAGAAGGTTTCCAAAAAATCCCTGGACGACCTGGAATTTCCCTCGGTCATCTCCCTTGTTGAAGCCCGGTGCCAGACTGAGCCGGGAAAAAATCTGGCCAGCGTTGTCGTGCCGTTCCAGAACAGGGAAGCCCTGGGCGAATCCCTGGGGCGTACCCGGGAATACCTGTCGTCCTTTCAGAGTGAAAACCGCCTGCCCAACCACGGCTTTGAAGGCATTGATCAGGAGTTAAACCTCCTTAGGCTCGAAAATTCACTGCTCCCGGTGGAAGCCTTTCGAAAAATGGGGTTCTTAAGCCGGCTTATTCAGGAGCATCAGCGGTTCCTTGGAAAATTTGTGGAGTACTTTCCCTTTCTCCACACCTGGGTGATGCAGGCTCCCTTTATTGCGGAAATTCCGGAAAAGGTAGAGGCCGCAATAGACCGGCACGGGGAAATAAAGGATTCCGCTTCCCCAGAACTTTCGGGTATCCGAAGGCAAATGCGGCAGATTCAGGGGAAAATCAACCAAACATTCAATGCAGCTCTTGCGCGTTATCTCCAGGCAGATTTCCTGGATGAGATACGGGAATCCTTCGTGGAAAACCGGAGGGTACTCGCGGTGAAGTCGATGCACCGCAGGAAGGTCAGGGGCCAGGTTTTGGGTACGTCCAAAACCGGAAGCATTGTATTTATCGAGCCCGACGCTGTAACGCAACAGTCAAGGGAACTCCAGTTGCTCGAACTCGAGGAAAAGGAAGAAATCGACCGCATCCTGCGGAAGCTCGGCCGGGAATTAAGGCCTTATGCCGATGAGCTCCTCGCCTATCAGAAGATCATGGCGGAAATCGACCTGGCCGCGGCAAAGGCCCATTTGGCGAGGGAGCTCGACGCCACCTTGCCTGAAATCAATGAGGAGCGGCGCCTGTTCCTCCGGGATGCGTATCATCCCCTATTGATGCTGGCCAACAGAAGAAGGGGCGACAAGACCTGGCCCCAGACCCTGGAGCTGAACCCCGGGAACCGCCTTGTGGTCATATCCGGGCCCAATGCCGGCGGTAAAAGCATTACTCTGAAAACCCTGGGGCTTTTGCAGCTCATGCTCCAAAGCGGCATGCTTATTCCGGTGCACGAAGGAAGTTCCTGTTGCCTTTTTGACCAAATCCTGACCGACATAGGCGACAACCAGTCTATTGAAAACCACCTGAGCACCTATTCCTACCGGCTGAAAAACATGAATGCCTTCCTGAAGAAGTGCACCCCATCCACCCTTTTGCTCATCGATGAATTTGGCACCGGCAGTGATCCGGAACTGGGTGGGGCCCTTGCGGAAACCTTTATGGAAACCTTTTATGAGTGCGGGGCTTTTGGGGTGTTTACCACCCATTATGCCAATTTGAAGGCCCTTGCCGATGAGCTGCCCCACGCCACCAATGCCAGCATGCGCTTCGACAGCAAAACCCTGGAACCTACCTACCACCTCGAATTAGGGCAGCCGGGCAGCTCGTTTACTTTTGAAGTGGCACAGAAGATGGGAATCCCTTACAGCCTCATTAACAAGGCGAAGAAAAAAGTGGCCCGAAGCAAAGTCCGGTTTGATGAAAGCATTGCCAAACTCCAGAAGGAACGGACCAAAATGGCGCAAACCGGCGACCGGCTCCAAGAAGAGGAGAGCCGGGCCCGGGAGGAAGCCCGCCGTCTGGAGGCGCTCAATGCCCGGTTGCAGGACAAGCTCAGCAATTACCAGGAGCTTTACGATTACAACCAGCGGATGATCCATCTGGGCACCAGGGTCGATAAGGCAGCCGAAAAGTATTTCGCAGACAAGAAAAAGCGCCCGCTTATTTCCGACCTGCTGCGGATCGTGGAGACCGAAAACAGCAAACGCAAGCCCCGGACACAATCCACGGGCGAAAGCGCCAGCGAAGCTCTCAAAAAGGCCGAATTGGCCAAAGAAGTGCAGGAAGAGGTCAGGGAGATCCGAAAGAAAAAAGACGTAGCCCGGAAGAAACGCGAAAAACAGGAACAGCAAAAACCCAGGCCGGTCCTTAAAGTGGGCGACCGGGTAAGGATCGCCGAGAGCAAGTCGGTGGGCAGTATCGACAGTATTGAAAAAAACAGGGCTATCGTGAATTACGGCGTGTTTACCACGCAGGTAAGCCTCGACCAGTTGGAGCTGGTGGAGCGGGCCTCCTGAGACATTTGTTTTATTGTTGCACGAAGCCTTTGAGTTTGGTCAGCGCTTTTTCATAGAATGCCTTGTACTTTTCGAGGTTCTGCGGGGTAGGGTTCTGCAGGACCTCTTCCAGGTAGGGCAATTTTGAGAAGGAGAAGTATGGACTCATGCTATCTTCCACCTCCATCATGGCCTTCATTTCCAATAATTGCTGACGAACATCGCCCTGGCCAATGGCATGGCGTTCCAATAGCAGCTGCTGCATTGTTTTGGACTGGGTTTTTTCGCCCAAATTTGACACGGAAATGGACTCCACATCAAAAAAGTCAGGGTGATATGAAGGGTTGACTTCAGCCAGGGCCTCCTGCATCCGGTTCATTATCACCTGCATTTGCGAAACCTCCCGGGCCAGGTCACCCGAGTTGATCCCGACAGCAGTATTGATGTAAGAAAAGAGGTCGTTTCCATGGTATTCCTGCCAGGCGACCCCAATGATCCGCCTGTAATCGTTCAATCGCATCTGCTCCGGGGAAACGGCAATGGCCATTCCATCCCCATTTCCCGAGGGCAGGATATAATCCCCTTTGTTGACGTCCCCCAGCACCTTTACCGGTACTTGCCCGATAAAAGCTACCTGCCTGTACTTATTTTCCTCACCGGGTTTTGGCATCGCCCCGGATACTATCGGATTCCGCGATACCACCATAAATTTTTCCGCCTCTGCAAATCGAGCCGAGATTTCCCCTGCCCTTACCCCGACCACATCCCCGAAACTCAGGTTTTCGTTTTCGTCGAATTTCTTCAACCATTCGGCATAATCTGCCCCTCCGGACTCAAAAGCCACCCCCACGTTTCGCTCATTATATCCCACATAGAGTGAAATTTGTACGCCCTGCATAATAAGTTGGATGAAGGACCAGGCGGCATCATCGCAGTCCCCGAGTACTGCCAGGCCCCCAATACAGGCCCCCAGGTTCCACCCGAAGGTAGAGGAAGCTTCAATCAAATCGATATATTCAAGGAGAAGGTTCAGGCTGTAGTCGTTATTCAGATAAATATCGAAGGCCCCAGGTGCCGGAGCAGGCGGAGCCGTATCATTGTCCTCCTGTTCCCTGGCCTCGTCTATATCGGGCTCGTCTGCAAGAAGAACTTCAAGAATAAAATTCTGACTGACATCCGTAAGGGCCTGGAAGCCTTCAATCCGTCCTACGGGATTGCCGTTTCCATCCCAAAAAGAGACAAAATTCGTGGTTCTGTCGGGGATGTTGTCGTTGAGTTCAATGGCCATCCCGTGTGCGCTGCCGGTAATCCTCAGGGGGTAGGCATCAATATCGGACTGGTTGGTCGTTTCCATAGGGGCCTCGATGGTGACCCTGTGGTTAAAATTGGACTCCCCGAAAGCAGTAAGCCTCTGGAGACGGGTGTCCTGCTCGACCAGCACATCGCCCGAAAAACGGGCAAAGCTTTCGTTGTTGACATAGAGGTCGTTGTTCAGGTTGGTTACCCCATCGGCAATAAAATTGCGGTGCCGGACGTAGGGCACATAAGTTAAAGGCTGTCGGCTGAATTCCGTGAAATCGGAGCCTGCCTGCAGGTCAATGTCCACGCGCAGGCTTTTTGGACCATCCCAGTTGATCTGATCAAATGGCACCAGGCTTTCAGGAGTCCGTTCGCCCTGCCCGATGGTCAGGCTGATGGTACCGTAAAGGTCCGTTTGCGTTTGTTGTATTTCCTGATACTCCATGGATCCTAAAGCATCCTCAATGCTGAAGCGAATCGCAATGGGTTGTTCCGGGATACTGTTCGAGGGCACATCGATGCCCGGGATTTCATCCGGGTTGTTGTCAATCAGCACGGCCTGGTAGGTAATCCCCTCCACCTGGGCAAAAACAGATGTCGATAACAGGAGGCAAATGAAGTACACGTAATATTTTTTCATATCAATAACTATTAAAGGCACAGTTGCATCCCGGTAATACTATCGAGATGCCTATGCTTATTTGATGCATGGTAATGTTGAGTTGTTCGCTGTCCTCAGGGGTGTTATTCACCAGGGAAAAACTTCTTCCAAAGGCATAGGTAAGGCTTAGGGCAGCTTTGCGGGAGATGGGATATTGCACGCCTGCCCCTACCCTGGGCACCAATAGTATGTTGTCGAATTCGTCTTCGCCAGACAGGCTGAAGACCTGGTTGTTGAGGGTTTGGGTTCCCCTCAACAGGTACTCCAGCGACAGGGTGGGTTTAATGAAGAAGCGAAACTCCCTTATCCTTGAAACCTGATAATACAGGCCTGTATTTAAGCCTGCATAGGTGACATCCCATTCATAATAATTATCGAGCAGCTGGTCGCTGGAAACCGCACCGTAGTTCTGGAGGCTTGCGCCAAGGAGCAGGTAACCCTTGTCGCCCCACAATTGAAAGCCATATCCTGCAGACAGGAAGGTTTTGGCTTTGGGAAGCAGGTTGTCCAGGGTTCCCCCTGCGGAATTCCGGTAATCAAAGGCGGTGATGGATTGCCCTGTTTCCACGTACAACTTCTGCGCCAAGGACACCTGGCAAATCGCACCCATCAGGAATATCAAAACGAGTCGCTTCACAACTTGATCAATTGTTTGGTGATCGATTTCTGACCTGAAAGGAATCGTATAAAATAAATGCCTTGCGAAAGGTTAAGCAGCGGGATGGCCAACTGCGTTTCGGGCACATAGGCAATGCGCTGCACCAAACGCCCCGAAATATCGAAGACCTGCACAAGGACCTCTTCTTCAAGGCCTGCCTCGAGTCGCGCAACCACCCCGTTTACAAACGGATTGGGCCAAACAAGGGCTTCAAGGCCATCCGGATCCCCTCCCGTCAGGAGAATGGGCAGGGGCTGAATATACCCCTGGCGGACTGAGGCATTCCCGGCAGTATACGTGCCGGTAACACTTCCCTGCCCGACACTTTGCAGCAGGAAGTAACCCCTGCCCCCGGCCTGGACCAGCCTGCCCGACCCGGCCTGTGCCAGGGTTTGACGCATAAGGGTCTGGGCGTTCGTATAAAAAGGGATTATGAGTAAAAGGAGAAAAAATGCTTTCATATCGCAGCGGTATTGGCGGTTGATCTGATAGGGTTCAGACCGTGTAGCAGGGCCCTGGCCACAAAGGACAGGAAGAGGTAATTCCCCTTTCGTTGACCGGCCATTCAATTGTTATGAAACAAAGAGCCGGAACGCTACCGAATTGAAAAAAAACAGCCGGCATCAAGTTGTTGAATCTACAACTACCTGAGAGGCCGACTGTCATAAACTATTGCCTCGAAACCTGATAGGTCAGGGCAACGGTTTGGTTGGGCGCATCGGAAAATGTAAGCTGAAATTCCTGCGGGCTTGAAATGGAGGTCAAGGAAAGCGTTATGGACTCCTGACCGAGATTTTCTATGAAAGTACCCCCGTCCCATTCCTGAAGGTCACCAGCAACAACGATACTTCCCGATGAAACATCCTCAGCTTTCACGGTAAAGGTAACTGCCCCACTAATTTGTGAGTCATTTTCAGTAACCGATAAATTGTTTTCCAGATCTGTGGACCATAAGAGCCTGTTGTCCGAAGTGGTGCCAATATTCAGGGAAGCGGTAATTTCTCCGAATACTTCAAGGGCATCATTCCCCTCGCCTGAAATCTCGGATGCCCGAATTTTAACAAGTTGTACACTGAAGGAAACATCCGGGTCCGGGGTGGGTGCCTGTTCCTCGTCCTCGTCGTTGCTGCAAGAGATTGCCGCCAAAGTCAGCAGACTGATAAACATTGCCCGCGATAAAACGGTTCTGATCGTTGTGAATGCATTAATGGTTTTCATGATATAAAGTTTTTAGATTCAACACCCCAAAACTATCCTTAAAGCAACCCCGCACCTAATTTCAGGCATGGACAAAGTATGGACATAAACATCTTCCATCGTCATAAAACGGCATGGACAGTCCATAATTCCCAAATGGAAAGATGTAATTTATATATCTGTGATTCAGGCATGTAACAGTTTTAAATGCATCGTTTAATAGACGAAGTGCATGGACAACCTCTGGACAACCCTAATCTTCCCATTAGGCTGTAATGCCCACGGGCACATAAAATGGGCTATCTTTTCAGTATCAAAACATTCACCCATGCATCGCTTGCCAATCCTTTTTCTCCTGATTTACCTGATAGGAAGTGGCCTCCTTTTGGGCCAGCCGCGCAATACACGGTCCCTCGACAGTATGCTTCAACTACTGAGAACCCAGAAGGATACCCCGCTCATATATACCTATAGAACTATCTTTAATGACTATATGACGGACGATCCCGAAACGGCCCGGGCCTATCTGGATACGGCATTTACCCTTGCCGCCGGGGTAAAGAGCACGAATATACAGGCCAGGTTACTCAATGACCTGGCGTTTTACTATAACAAAACCGGGGACTACGTAAAGGCAGAGGGGCTTTACAAAAAGGCGATAGACTCCTTTGCCAAAGCAAGAAACCTTGGAATGCAGCAGGTGTCGTATAATGTCCTTGGGGTGGTTCAGAAGAACCGGGGCAAACTCGATGAAGCATTGGATTCTTATATGAAATCCCTGGAGTTCTCCGATATCCTGGGCGATACCGACTACTACAGAATCCCCACTT
The DNA here is from genome assembly GCF_024006985.1 of Robiginitalea marina. Classification (GTDB taxonomy): domain Bacteria; phylum Bacteroidota; class Bacteroidia; order Flavobacteriales; family Flavobacteriaceae; genus Robiginitalea; species Robiginitalea marina. The sequence continues at coordinate 327,808 of NZ_JAMXIB010000001.1, read as the reverse complement.
TTTTAAACATTGGGGTATTACTGGGAGAAATGGACCAGTTAGACCGATCCAATGCGTACTATTTAAAAACGATAGCCGCTTGTGAGGAATTCGATGAACCCTGGGGAGCAGCCATAGCCAGGTCGAATATGGCCACAAATTATGTCGTTGCAGGCCGCCCCGGGGAGGCGCTGCCCATTTACCTGGAGGCCCTGGAGTATTTTGAGGCGGAAAAGTACGATTTTGAGTCCGGGGAACAGTATGCCCACCTTGGGGAAGTCTATATGAAACTCGGGGAATACGCGATGAGCGAGTCGTACCTGAAACGTTCCATAGCTATGGGCATTAAGACGGGCGAACAGGCTATGCAAATTACCGCCGGGCGCCATCTGGGGGCACTTTGCCTGCAAACGGGAAGGCCAGGCCAGGCACTTGAGTATTTAAGGATAGCCCTTAACCTTGCCGATGAAACAGACAACAAACCGGAATTTGTCAGGCTGCTGAAAGACCTGGGTGATGCCCATGCGCAGAATGGAAACTACAAGGAGGCCTACACCTTCAGGGAGAAACATTTTGAGCAATATGACTCCATTTTCCAGAAGGAAAAGGTAGAGCAGATCAACGCATTGGAGGTTCGTTTTCAAACCGCCCAGAAAGAAGCCGAACTGGCCCTGCAGCAGGAAGAAATCAATACCCTGAATGAAAAAGCCAAAGTGGATGAACTGACCAAAAGCCTGTACGCCGGGGGAATGTTTTCCTTTCTGGCTGTTTCAGGAGGACTTTTCTTCGGTTTTCGCCAGCGCATGAAAAGGAACAGGATCCAGAGGGAAAAACAGGAGGCGGTCTACAGGCAGGAAATCGAACATAAAAAGAAGGAACTGGCAAGCCAGACCCTGCACCTGGTGCAGAAAAACACCTTCCTGGAGGAATTACAGGACAATCTGGAGAACCTGCGCAGATCACCGGAAAAGTTCAAAATGGAGTTCAGGCGTATTGCTATGTTGTTGCGAAAGGAAAAGGCCAGCGACAAGGACTGGGAGACCTTTAAGACCTACTTTGCCCAGGTGCACAATGATTTTGACCAAAAGCTCAAGACCTTTTCACCCGAGATTTCGGAAAAGGAAATTCGCCTCGCAGCGTTTTTAAGGATGAATCTCACCACTAAAGAAATCGCTGCTACCATGAATGTTTTGCCTGAGAGCATCCTGAAGTCGAAGTATCGGCTGAAAAAGAAACTCGGCCTGGACAGGGATGTGGATTTAAGCGAATTTTTGGCGTCGATATAGAGAATAAGGGGCGCCCCCTCCCCCCACCCTTTTAAATTATACTTCTTCCCTGCAATCCCCTGGCATCCGTAAATAGTTCCCCAGGCACTATCTTTGTACCATGGAATTACCTGAGGGAAAACAAATCGTGCTATTCGACGGGGTCTGTAACCTTTGCAACCGCTCTGTCCAGTTCGTGATCAGGCATGATCGGAACGACCTTTTCCGCTTTGCCTCCCTGCAGGGGGAAACAGGCCGGAAACTTCTCGCCGAAAGGGGGATTGATACGGCATCCACCGATTCCATTATCCTGATCGATCCGGGGGTTGCCTTGTACATCAAATCGGATGCGGCCCTTGAGCTGGCCCGGAATCTCAAAGGATACGGGTGGCTACCCGTACTTTTCGGGTGGCTGCCGCGGTCGTTGCGGGACGCTGCCTATGACCTGGTGGCGCGCAACCGGTATCGTTGGTTTGGGAAACAGGAGCAATGCATGGTGCCTTCCCCTGAATTGCGCGCCAGGTTCCTCGATTAACGCCCTATTTCAGGTTGTTGAGGATAAAGTCCAGGGTAGGGTTCATATTGCGATTCCGGGCAAAACTCAGGGACCTGTAGGGGCCTTCTCCGGCCAACCCAAGCTCAGTGAGGTACGCGATGTGCCTTTCATAGTCCAGGGAGACCTTCCCCGAAAGCATGGGTTCCATGGCCTGTTGTTTCAGATGCCGCTGGTATATTTTACGCAGGCCGCTGAGATAGAGCCCGTCTTTTGTAAAGCCGCCACCCCGGTGGGCCCGCAGGGTAATCGTAAAGGCCTCCTCCCGGTTCAGCCGGTACTGATTATGGATAAGGTCAAAGGTGTCAGAAAAACTGTATCCTTTACTTAAACTGTCAGAAGCCAAAACCCTGTATGCTAATTCTTTAAGTCTTTTTAAAGTTAGGGCACCCCCCATGTATTCACTGAAGACCGCCAGGCCTTCCTGGGTTTCGACATTTTTGGGCAGGCCGTTGGAAAAGATCTTCAGGGGCTGGGCCAGTCCGTTGTAGGTGGTTACCAGGTGGACCCCTATTTCATGGTGCGCCAGGGTGAGCAACTGGTTCTCGCTGAATTGGGCGTTACGCTTAATCAGCAGGCTTTGGCTGCTATTGCTAACCATGGCCCTGGCAGAAATATGCGTCGAAAAGCGAATTTGCAGCGGAAAGTCATAGGCTTTGGCAAAGGCTTCAAAATAGGCCCGGGCCGCTTCAGGGCTGTGATGCTTTTCCATGGAGCCATCGGAAGGCTCGTCTTCAAAGTGCAAAATAAAGCGGGCGTTTTCCACGTCCCGTTCCCTAGGGGTGCCGTATACGCGAAGGGAGTTGAAGTAAAACCGCCTGGGGCTGCCGATGGTCTCTATACACTGGACCATATTGGCATAGAAGTAGATTACTTCCTTGTAGAGTTCCCGGAGGGTCTCATCTTCGATCCGGTCAAGGCGATACGAAAAAAAGAGCCGGTGGAGTTTATAAGGGTCAAACTTCAACCTGGGGTATTTGAATTCGGGTTCCAGGTTATACTTTGCCGTGAAAAAACGATGTTTTTCCTTTTCCGTATTGATCGGATTGATATAACTAAGCAGTTCGATTCGTTTGACCAGGCGGTTTAAATGGGTGTCGATTTCAAATACCGGGCGGTACTTTTCCTTAAGCTCGGGCAGGACCTCTTGTGGTGTCATGGACATTCCTCGAATTCGAATGGCGGCAAAGATATCAAAAGTTTGTTTCGCTCCTGTCCGGGGAGTTCCACCCTGTCGGGGGGCTGCCCCGGGCTCCCGTACGACCGTTTCCCACCATGGCTGCCGACCAGGGTCCGCTCCTCCAAAAAGTCGGGGGATCAGGGCTTCTTATGGGTGACTTCGTCGAGGTGGTCGTCCCAGTTCCTGATTTTGGGTTTTCCGAGTTTGCCCACCGATTTTGCCACCATCATGGCCACCGTGGCGTCACCGGTCACATTGACAACCGTCCGGCACATGTCCAGGGGTCGGTCCACAGCAAAGATAAGGGCAAGCCCAATGGCGAGCTTGTCTGCCGGGAAACCGATAGATTCCAGCACAATGACCAGCATAACCATCCCGGCCCCGGGAACGGCTGCCGAACCAATGGATGCCAGCAGGGCAGTCAGTACAATGGTCAACTGGTCTGCAAAGGTGAGTTCAAACCCGAGGGCCTGGGAGATAAAAACTGCGGCCACCCCCTGGTAAAGGCTGGTCCCGTCCATGTTGATGGTGGCCCCTACGGGAAGTACAAAACTCGAAACTTCCTTGTCTACCCCTATATGTTCCTCCACCCGTTCCATAGTCACCGGGAGGGTGGCGGCACTGGAACTGGTCGAGAAGGCCAGGAGCTGGGCCGGGCTGATCTTGCTCAGGAAGGTCAGGGGATTGTACTTGGTAAAGGTGGAAACCACCACACTGTAAAACACGATCATCAGCAAGAGCCCGAGCACCACCACGCCTCCATATTTCAAGAGGGCCAGCAAAAGGTCCGGGTCACCTGAGGATACCACCACGTTGGCCAGCAGCGCAAAAACCGCTACTGGGGCAGTAAGCATGATCAGGTCCACCATTTTCAGGACTACCTCGTTGAGGGAATCGAAAAATTCCTTCAGCGGCCTGGCGGCCTTTTCACCGATTAGGAGAAGGGAGATCCCGAGGAAAATCGTGAAAAAAATCACCTGCAACATAAGGCTGTTGTCGCTTACAGCACGAAAAGCGTTGTCCGGGACCATATCTTCCAAAAACTGGAGGGGCCCGCTGCCTTTCTGGCGCCCGGCTTCCTCCAGCTTTGAGGTTACCCCGGCATCTGAGGCATAGGTTTCGGTGAGCTGTGTGATGGTTTCCTGGGAGATCCCCTGCCCGGGTTTAAGGAGGTTTACCAGTAGCAGTCCAATGGTTATCGCCACAACGGTGGTAAAGATATAAATGAGGATCGTCCGTACCCCAATACTCCTGAATTTGCTGATGTCCTTTAGGTCCGAAATCCCTTTGACCAGGGAGGCGAGGATCAGCGGAATAGCAATGAGCTTGAGGAGTTTGACGAAAATGGTGCCGAAAGGGTTGATCCAGTCCTGTACAAATCCGGCGCCCCAGTCGGGAAAAGTCATGGCGAACCCGAAAAGAATCCCAAGCACCATCCCGATCAGGATTTGCCAGTGCAGTTCTAATTTCCTCATGGATATGAATTAGGTTTTGAAGCTGAAGATACTATTTTTAGGACGAACCGTTCCCGGCCGACCATTTGGAAAGCTTGGAGAGGAGGTAGAAGTCCGCCATGACCAGGGCGGCCATCGCCTCTACAATGGGCACCGCCCGGGGTACCACGCAGGGATCGTGCCTCCCCTTTCCCTGCAAGCCAACCGTCTCCCCGGAACTGTTTATGGTTTCATAGGCCTGCAGCAAGGTGGCTACAGGCTTGAAAGCCACCCTGAAGTAGATGTCCATCCCATTGCTGATCCCCCCCTGAATACCGCCGCTGTAGTTGGTTTTGGTGGATCCGTCCGGGTTGTAGGCATCATTGTGTTGGCTGCCCTTCATTTCAACCCCCTGAAACCCGCTGCCGTATTCAAAGCCTTTCACCGCGTTTATGGAAAGCATCGCCTGCCCAAGGCGGGCATGCAGCTTATCAAAAACCGGTTCCCCGAGTCCTACGGGCACGTTGCGGATGACACAGCTTACCACGCCCCCGATCGTATCGCCCTCCTTGCGGACCTTCCGGATCAATTCCTCCATTTTTTCAGCCATGGCCGGATCAGGACAGCGCACCGGATTTGATTCAATCAGGGATAAATCCAAAGATTGGTAGGGGGCCTCCAGCTTCAGCCCCCCTACCTGAGAGACATAGGCGTTGAAGGTAACCCCCGGGAGCATCTGCCTGGCAATGGCCCCCGCAACTACCCGGCAAACGGTCTCCCGGGCTGAACTTCGGCCCCCGCCCCGGTAATCCCGAAGCCCGTATTTCTGCTCGTAGACATAATCGGCGTGCGAAGGGCGGTATGAATCTTTAAGGTGGGAATAATCGCCCGATTTCTGGTTGGTATTCCGGATCAGGAACCCAATAGGGGTTCCCGTGGTCATCCCTTCGAAGATCCCCGAAAAAAACTCCACCTGGTCGGCTTCCTTGCGTTGGGTTACAATGGCAGACTGCCCTGGCTTCCTCCGGTCCAATTCTCCCTGGATGGCATCAGGATCAAGCGGAATGCCGGCAGGGCAGCCCTCAAGGATACCCCCCAGGCCTTTTCCATGGGATTCCCCAAAAGTGGTTAGTCTAAAAACAGTGCCAAAGGTGTTTCCCGACATCTCGTTGTGGTTTTATGTTAAGCCAGCCATGAGCTCCCCAAAGGTAGTTGTTAACCCCGTGCCCGCAAAACAAGGGGGATAATATTGAATTAACATTGGAGGCGATGGCTTAAAACAGCCTTAACCAAAAGCTATTGCAATATTGATGTACGGTGCTTTCCCAACCATACCGCTCATTCTATTTTTGTTCCTTCCAAAGTACATCCTTGAAAAAGAGAAAAATAGACATTGCCGTAATTTCGGACATCCACCTCGGTTCCCCCCGGTGCCATGCGGAGGAGTTGCTGGCCTACCTCAGCAGTATTAATCCCGCGACGCTGGTGCTTAATGGGGACATTATCGATACGTGGGAGCTGAAGAATAAATATTTTCCCCCGTCGCACTTCAAAGTGCTCAAAAAAATCCTGAGTATGGCGGCCGGCGGGACGCAGGTCTATTATCTCTGTGGAAACAGGGATGAAGGGGTACACCGTTTTAACCAGCTTTCCCTGGGGAACCTGCATATTCGCAACAAACTCCTTCTGGAACTTGACGGAAAAAAAGCCTGGTTTTTCCATGGCGATGTTTTCGACCTTTCCATACGGCAGTCCAAATGGGTGGCCCGCCTGGGGAGCCGAGGGTATAGCCTGTTGCTGCTGCTCAACCGACAGGTGAACCGGGGTCTGAAGCGGCTTGGAAAAGAACCTGTCTCCCGGGCCAAACACCTTCGAGAGGGAAATGAAAAAGCCGATCGCTATGCCATGGAGTTCGAAAAGACGGTTAGTTCCCTGGCTATTGACAAAGGATACCACTATGTGGCCTGCGCCCATATCCACCAACCCAAAAAGGCATGGGTGGAATCGCGCAACGGAAAAACCCTTTACCTGAATTCGGGGGACTGGGTGGAACACCTGACGGCCCTGGAATACGCCTTCAAGCGCTGGAAACTATACCGGTATAACGAGGATAAGCTGTCCCCATTCTTCGCCGACGAGGACCTGAAGGAAATGGATATGCAGGACCTTATCGCGGCTATAGTCAAGCAGCAGGAAATCCGCCTGAAAGACCCGGAAGGCAGCCCGTCAGTCGAGTAAGGCCCGCCTGAGGATGGTTACGGGGTGCAGTGCCCTGCGGCCGGTTCCATCGTGGATCTGGTGTCGGCAGCTTGTTCCGTTGGCGGCGATGAGGACGGCAGGGTCTGTTTTTTCAATTGAGGGGAACAGCTTCAGGTTGCCGATTTTCATACTTACCGCATAATGTTCCTTTTCATACCCAAAGGAACCGGCCATGCCGCAGCATCCGGAAGGGATAATGCTGACCTTGTAATTTGCGGGCAGGTTGAGCATATCAAAGGTGCACTTTTGGTCCGAGAGGGCTTTCTGGTAGCAATGCGCGTGGATTTTCACCTGACGCGGCTCCCGGGTAAAAAGTTCCGGCCCGATATGGCCCGCCCTGATCTCGGCGGCCAGGAATTCCTCTATCAGGAAGCTGTTGCCGGCGATTTTCGCAGCCGAATCTGCGGGTAGCCCCAGTCGGGTGTATTCATCCCGGAAGGTCAGGATGGCCGAGGGCTCCAGGCCCAGCACGGGGATACCCTGTGTCGCCCAGGCCAGCAAGGGGACCGCATTTTTCTCGGCCAGCGCTTTGGCCTGCCGCAAAAAGCCCTTTGAAAGAAAGCTGCGGCCGCTCTCGGCCTGGAAAAGGCTTACGTCATAGCCCAGGCGGCAAAGGAGTTCGATCGCATCCTGTGCCTGTTCCGTATCCAAATAGCGTGAAAATTCATCGATATAAAGGACTACGGGCTTAAGGCGAGGCCCCCCGGGAAGCCTGTATTTTTCCAGGAAGGCAGCAAAATTGACCCGCCCCACCCCGGGCAGGGAGCGCTGCGGGGCAATCCCCAGCAGGTTTTTGAGGGCGGCACTTCCCCATTGGGACCGGGCCATGGCGTTGGAGAACCAGGCAACCCGGCTTTGTAGGGCCGTGATCCGGGAATTGTAGGCAAACAGGCGGTTCCTCCAGGAATAGCCGTTTGCTTCCTGATACTGGAAGTTAAATTCGGCCTTCAGGGACGCAACATCCACATTGCTTGGGCATTCCCTGGCACAGGCCTTGCAGCTCAGGCATAGGTCAAAGGCTTCCTTCAGTTCTTCCCGGTTAAAAGGGTTCCCTTCCGCCCCCTCGGTCAGGAGTTCGCGAAGCACATTGGCGCGACCCCGGGTGGTGTCCTTTTCTTCCCTGGTGGCGTGATAACTCGGGCACATGGCCCCGGAGACCTTATGTGTTTTACGGCAATCGCCGCTGCCGTTACATTTCTCGGCAGCCCTCAGGATCCCCTCACTATCCGAAAAATCGAGGAAGGTTTCGATTTCAGGTTCTTCCCGCTCAGGAACATAGCGAAGGGCCTGATCCATCGGGTAAGGATCCACGATCTTTCCGGGGTTAAATATCCCCAGGGGATCAAAAAGGCTTTTGATCTGCCGGAGGAGGTGGTAGTTTTTTTCCCCGATCATAAAGGGGATGAATTCAGCCCTTACAATGCCGTCGCCGTGTTCCCCGCTGAAGGAACCCCTGTACTTCTTAGTCAGATGTGCCACCTCGGTGGTAATTTCCCGGAACAATCGCACATCGGATTCCTTCTTGAGGTTTAGCAGGGGGCGCAGGTGAAGCTCCCCGGCCCCTGCATGGGCATAATAGACCGCCTTTTGCCGGAAACGCCCCATGATGGCCGTAAACTCCCCGATAAAGTCTTTCAGGTCTGGCAGGGCAACAGCTGTATCCTCTATGCAGGCCACGGCTTTGCGGTCGCCTACCATATTCCCCAGAAGGCCCAACCCTGCCTTTCGAAGCTCCACCGCCTTGGTGATATCCCTGCCTTTTAGCACCGGGGTTGCATATGCTTTTCCGGAGTCCCGCAGCGTTTTTTGTACCCGGGCGACTTCATTTTCCAGTTCACCGGCCGACCCTGCCCTGACTTCCAGCATGAGCAGGACCTCCGGATCCCCTTCCACGAAAACCCGGTTTTCCCGCTGTTCAAGATTGTTCCGGGTGCAGTCCAGGATCACCTTATCCATCATTTCACAGGTGTATAGCGGATGCTGCATGACGGGTACCACATCCGCCAGGCTGTGTTCAAGGGACTGGTAGTGCGCTATAATCATGGCGCTTTCCGTTGGCGGCAGGGGGTCGAGCTGCAGGGTAACCTCCAGGGTCAGGGCAAGGGTCCCTTCACTGCCGCAAAGGAGCTTCGAGAGGTTAAAGGGCTCTTCGCCATGGGAGAAAACCCGGCTTTTTAACAGGGCATCCACAGCGTATCCGGAGTTTCTCCGGTGGATTTCCTCCCGGGGGAATTCCTTAAATACTTCTTGGGCTATTTCCCTGTTAGAAAGTAAGTTGAATAATTCTTTATAAATAGTTGATTCAAGTGTGTTTCCCCTGGAAAGTTCTCCCAGGGCGGTTTGCTCCAGGGGCCTGACGTCAACCACAGACCCGTCTGAGAGCATCACCTTCATCCGAACCACTTTGTCCCGGGTTACCCCGTATTTAATGGAAGTGGTGCCGCTTGAATTATTTCCGACCATCCCCCCGATCATGCACCGGTTGGAGGTTGAGGTATTCGGGCCAAAAAAAAGGCCACGGGGCTCGAGGTACTGGTTTAGTTCGTCACGGATGACCCCGGGTTGCACGGTAACCTGCATTTTCTCCGTGTCCAGCGAACCTATGGCGGTAAAATGCCTGGAAACATCGACCACGATGCCCTCCCCCACGCACTGGCCTGCCAGGGAGGTGCCTGCGGTCCTGGGGATCAGCCCCACCCGGTGCCTTGAGGCAAATGCAACGAGTTGCCTGAGGTCTTCCTCGTCGGCCGGGTAGGCTACGGCCAGGGGGAGCATCCGATATACGGAGGCATCGGTGGCATAGAGGCGTTTGTGCAGCGAATCCCAGTGCAGGCTGCCGGAGAGGCTGCCGGCCAGGCTTTTTAGGTCATTTTGGTCCAAGGGAACACAATTTACAGGGCTAAATTAAGTTTTTATTAACGCAAGACCACAGGTCAAGGCCTAATTTTACGGGACGTTAAACTAAATATGATCACCCATGAAAATCGGTAAATTTTTACTAGCCTTTTTGTTTTTCTCTTCGGCTGCCCTGAGCGCCCAGCAGATCTCAGACCACGCCCTCGGCCTTCGCCTGGGCGACAGCGATGGGTTCGGGGCCGAAATCTCCTACCAGAAATCCCTGGGAAGGTCCAATCGGCTTGAGGCCAACCTTGGATGGCGCGACTCCCGGGATTTTGACGCTTTCAAGCTAACCGGGCTGTACCAGTGGGTGCGCCCCCTTGATGGCAACTTCAACTGGTATTACGGCGCCGGGGGTGGTCTTGGAAGTGTTGATTTCGCCAACGACGTTATCGTAGATGACGATGGAGGCCTCTTTATTTTTGGCGCCGGGAATATAGGGATCGAATACAATTTTGACTTTCCCCTCCTGCTTTCCCTGGATTTCAGGCCTGAACTCGGCCTGGTCGGGTATGACGGTTTTTCGGATAATTTTGACTTCGATATCGCCCTCGGTATCCGGTATCAATTCTAGCTTGACGGGGCGGGCTTTTCCCCTGCCCCCCAAGCTTTTGTTAAGGGTTTTTATTTTATCGGCCCTCTGACTACCTTTGCGGCCAAACCGAGAAACCCTTTCGAATGAAAAGAATACCCGCAATGCTCCTGCTTTCCGCCCTGGCCCTGTCCTGCAGTGGCGAGCGAGAAGGCGAATACCAGCTCAACGGCACCCTGGAAGGTGCAGTTGCTGATAATACCAGGGTTTTCCTGAAAAAGAGCGATGAGAACCTGCAGCCCATCGAAGCAGACACTGCCGTGGTTTCCGGGGGTACTTTTCGTTTTTCCGGAACCATAGAGGCGCCCCACCTGTACTTTATCTTCGTCGAGGGCGCGAATATGGGGGTCCCCCTCATCCTTGAAGAAGGCAAACTGGAGCTGACGGCCCATAAAGACAGCCTCAATGCGGCCCTGGTAGAAGGAACACCCCAAAACCAGGCCTATGCCGAATTTATCGAGGGCTCCCGCCTGCTGGTGCAACGACGCAACTCCATACAGCAGGAAATGCAGGAGGCCATGATGGCCCGCGATACGGCAAACATGAACGCCTTGCGGGATGAATTCATGGAATTGCGGCAGGAAGGCATGGACTATGAACAGGATTTTGCCAGGACCCACCCGGAGGCCCTGGTTTCGGCCCTTTTGATCGATCGGTTCCTGAAAACAAAGTCGATGACCATCGCCGAATTGCAGGAAATGTTTTCCGGATTATCGGAAGAAATCCGCCAGACGACCTTAGGGCGCAGCCTGGGTCAGGCCCTTGAGGCAGCAGGCAAGACCGCTGTGGGTTCCAGGGCCCCGGACTTTAGTGCACCGACCCCATCCGGAGAAACACTGGCCTTGAGCGATGTACTCGGCAAGGTGACGTTGATCGATTTCTGGGCCGCCTGGTGCCGGCCCTGCAGGGCGGAAAACCCGAATATCGTCCGCGTGTACGAGCAGTACAAAGACAAGGGGCTGAGCATCCTGGGGGTATCCCTCGACCGAAATGCCGACGACTGGAAACAGGCTATCCTCGATGACGGGCTTACCTGGCACCACGTTTCCAATGTGCGGTATTTCGACGAAATCGCCGAGTTGTACAGCGTGAATGCTATCCCCGCCAGCTTCATCCTGGATGAAAAAGGGGTCATTGTGGCCAAAAACCTTCGCGGACCGGAGCTTGAGGCCAAAATCGCTGAATTGCTTCGCTGATCCCCAGTCCGAAAAAAAGAAAAGGCTTCCCCCAGGGAAGCCTTTTTTATTGGGTGGCGGGCTATTACTGGAATTTGCCCCTTACATCCCTGAAGGTACCGGTGACTGTGGCCTCCCCTTCGTACTTCACGCTTCCGAAAATGTCGATGGCGGAATTGGAGCCCAGCACTTCCAGCCGGGCGCCCTCCATAAGGATAAGATCCCCGTAAATGGTGAGGTCCCCTTCTATCCGCATTAGTGCCCCTTCCCCTACTTTGAGGTTGCGCCGCTGGGTGTTTCGCCCTACGGCAAGGGTGCCGTAGAGTTCAAAGGTAGCCCCGTCCTTTACATCCACGTGGTTCACCACCGTCCAGGAGCCACAGAGCAAGAGGGCCCCGTTGATGTTGATGTTGTTGAACCGTTTTTCTCCGCTGAAAGCCAGTTGGTCCGATGCCCCTACATTGAGCTTTGAACTCCCCTCATAGGGCGGGAGGCCGGCACACCTCCCCTGGAGCCCGGGTTGCGGGCGATTCAGCTTGATGATCTGCAAACCGCTGGTTCCGGAAGCGGCAAAAGCATAGTCGCCCCGCGAACTGACATAATTGATTGACCCCGGGAGTTCTATGATCCCCACCGCTTCAATCCCTGATTCAGCGGATTCTGAAAGGGAAAGCCCTCCGGCGCCATTGGCCATGAAAAGCGCTTCTTCATTTGCCGTTACAGCATTGGTTACAATATCGCCTGAAGCAGCTCCCTCGGGGTGGAGGGGTATGGGCAGGTACTGCAGAAGCACCCCGTCAGGACTGTAGACCCCGGCCCCTTTCCCGGCCTCTGCCACGGCGATATTGCCCTGCCAGAAATCCAGGGTTTTCTTGGTTGCCTCCCCCAGGTCGGATGTCACGGGGATTAACACGGACTCCTCCAGGGCCTCGTTGAGCATGCGGACCCCGCTCCCGGCATCCAGTACGGCCAATCCGTTACCGTAGGGTGCCATGGCCCTTGCATCGGCGATATAGGCTTCTGCCTCGATCCCAAGGTCCTCCTTGCGATATATGGTAATGCTACCTTCTTTCCCGCTGCTCACCAGTATCCGGGAGGGTTCTGCCACCACGTCGGTGGCATTGTATCCTTGCTGGAAACCGTATAAAATGGTTTCCGTGCTGATCCTTCCCGCGGTTACCGGAATCCGGGCCACAAAGGAATTAGAGGTGGCGCGTACGGAGGTCTCCGCATCCACACCACCAGCGGCATAGACAAAGCCGTTGTCGAAAACCAAGGAGTTAATATCGGCGTTCAGGTAGATGAGCCGGGAGGAAACCCTTGGGTTGTGGGGGTCTGAAATATCGACGACATCGATTGCCCCCCGGTAAGTTTCCCCAACAGTATTGTAGGAAACATAGGCAAAATCGCCATCGAGGTCCACATGCGAAGCGGTGAGGGCCTCGTCAGTCCCTGAGGCCGGGGGCGCTACAGTGGCGATGAGGGTGAGCGGATAATCCCCTGCCAGCTCCTCCCCTTTGCCGGCAAGGGTGTTTTCTCCCACGATTTCGAGGACACCGGCCTCAGCGAAGCCAATAGCCCCCTGGAGCAATGCCGAATTTTCTTCAAGGTAAAGGTCGTCTTCCAGGCCATCCTGGAATACGGTGGTTTCATCGGAACAACCGATGGCCAGGAACGCCGCAAGGAAAGGCAGCAAACGGTAAAAATGCTTCATAGCATGCAGGTTTTCTACGATTTGGGTATGCTAATAACGATGCAATAGCCATTTTGGTATTGCGCAAAGGCATAAAAATCGCTTAAAGGGCTGAAACTATGGGGTTCCGGAATGTCTGAGGCCGCCTAAAGCTTCCCCATTTTTTCGAGGAGAAAGAGCAGGACTATTGGCAGGGCGAGGAGAAGGACCATTACCGGGTGGGCCTGAATAATGGAGGGCATGAAGATCAGCGTGGTGACGTATCCGCCAACGGCTCCCCCGAAATGCGCTGTATGGCCGATGCTGCCCAATCGCTGTTTCATCCCGTAGATGGAATAGAGCAGGTAGGCAATCCCCAGCACGTATGCGGGAAACGGGATCGGGATGAACATGAGGGCCAGTCGCATGTCGGGCTGCAGCAGGATGGCTGCGTATAAGACCCCGGTAACCGCACCGCTGGCCCCAACTGCACTATAGTAGGGTTCCCTGCGGTGGAAAAAAACCGCCAGGAGGCTTCCGGCCAACAAGCTGATTATATAGATCAGGAGGAATTTCCCCGCACCAAACCACCGGATGACCACATCGGCAAAAAAATACAGGGTGAACATATTCAGGATCAGGTGAGCCCCGTCTACGTGCAGGAATCCCGAGGTCATCATGCGGTCCTTCTGACCCCCCTGAATCGCCCCGATGTGGAACTTGTACCTTTCGAAAAAAGAACTATCCTTAAATCCCCTCAGGGAGACCAGGACGTTGGCTGCAATCACGGCCAGGGTGGCAAGGTGCAAATTCATGGAATGGTCCTTATAAGGGGTCAAATATAGCTATATTTGCAAAGATACCCGAGCATGCAACGAATCGTATACCTACTGGCCTATCCATTCCTCTGGGGTGTTTCCCGCTTACCCTTTCCCCTGCTCTACCTCCTGTCTGACGGGTTGTTCTTCCTCCTTTACCGGGTTGTCCGCTACCGCAGGAAGGTGGTGAGTGAAAACCTCTCGCTGGCCTTTCCCGAAAAAACCGATGCAGAACGGAGGGTAATCGAAAAGAACTTCTACATCCACCTTTGCGACGTTTTCATGGAGATGGTCAAAACCATGGGGATAAGCAAAGAAGAGCTCCATAAGCGCTATGCCTTCACCCATCTGGAAGTGATCCACAGCCTGGAGGCAAAAGGGAAAAGTATCATGCTCCTGGCCCCGCATTACGCCAGTTGGGAGTGGGCTTTTGCGCTTGAGCCCTTCGTCAAGGGCGAGGGGTTTGGGGTATACCAGCCGCTGACCAACCGGTATTTTGATCGATGGGCCCGGCGCACCCGGAAGAAATTCGGTACCACCCTGATTACCACCCGGGAAACCAGCCAGCAGATCACCAGGAACCGGCAGGAGGGTCGCCTGGCCTTTTACGGCATGCTGATTGACCAGTCTCCGATGCTTGCAAAAGCCCAGTATTGGGCCCCTTTTATGGGGGTTCGGGTCCCCATGCATACCGGGGCGGAATACCTCTGTAAAAAAATGGACCTTCCGGTGATCTACATGAAGGTGAGAAAACTAAAAAGGGGGTATTATGAAGCAAGTTTCAAGTTGCTTTCGGAAAACCCCGGGGAAGTCCCGGATTTTCAAATTACGGATGCATTTTTCCGGGAGGTGGAGAAGTCCATCCGGGAAGCCCCTGAATATTATTTCTGGACCCACAAACGCTGGAAGCACCGCAATAAAGCCCCCCGGGAGGGGAACGCAGGGACTGGCAAATAAACCGCAGCCCCCGCGTCCCTGAAACCTCAAAGCAAAAGCCGATAGCTTACCGGCTGGCCATTTCCCTGATTTCGGACACGAACCGGTCGGCCAGGTCTTCCGCCTCCTCAAGGCTCGGGGCCTCGGTATAGACCCGGATAATGGGTTCGGTATTGGATTTACGCATGTGTACCCACCCCTTTGGGAAATCTATTTTAACCCCGTCAACGGTGCTGATTTCTTCATTCCGGTACCTGGAAGCCATGTCTGCAAGGAGGCTGTCGACATCCAGCCCGGGGGTCAGCTCGATTTTCTTTTTGCCCATGAAATACTGTGGGTAGGTGTTCTTCAATTCGCTAACCGAAAGGCCCTTTTCGCAAAGCAGCATCAGGAAAAGGGCTGTGCCCACCAGGGCGTCCCGCCCGTAGTGGCTTTCGGGATAGATGATGCCCCCGTTCCCTTCCCCGCCGATGACCGCGCCGGTTTCCTTCATCGCAGCCACCACGTTGACCTCCCCAACCGCTGCGCTCGTATAGGAGCCCCCGTGTTTGAGGGTAACGTCTTTCAGGGCCCGGGTAGAGGAAAGGTTCGATACGGTATTGCCCGGGGTTTTTCCCAGGACGTAATCGGCACAGGCAACCAGGGTGTATTCCTCCCCGAACATTTCCCCTTTTTCGGTAATAAAGGCCAGGCGGTCCACATCGGGGTCCACCACGATGCCGAGGTCAGCTTTTTCCTCAATGACCATATTGCAAATGTCGCCCAGGTGCTCCTTCAGGGGTTCCGGGTTGTGCGGGAAGTGGCCGGTGGGGTCGCAGTAAAGTTCCACCACCTCCACCCCCAGAGCGCGGAGCAATTTGGGAATGGCGATACCCCCGGAGGAATTCACCCCGTCTACGACTGCTTTCAATTTTTTCGCGCGGATCTTTCCGGCATCCACCAGCTCGAGGTTCAGGACTTCATCGACGTGGATATCGAGATAGGCATCATTCGTTACCACCTCGCCCAGCTGGTCCACCGGGGCAAACTCGAAGTTGGCCGCCTCGGCGATTTCCAGGATGGCCTTTCCCTGTTCGGCATCGAGGAATTCCCCCCGTTCATTGAGGAGCTTCAGGGCGTTCCATTGTTTTGGGTTGTGACTTGCGGTGAGGATAATCCCCCCATCGGCCCCTTCCATGGGCACTGCGAGTTCCACGGTGGGGGTGGTGGATAATCCCAGGTCGATGATATCGATGCCCAACCCGGTAAGGGTGGCAGATACAAGCTGCTGGATCATGGGGCCTGAGAGCCGGGCATCCCGGCCAATAACGACCTTCAGCTTGTCTTTCTTCCTGTACCCCCGCAACCACGACCCGTAAGCGGCTGCAAATTTAACGGCATCAAGGGGGGTAAGGTTCTCTGAAGGTACCCCGCCGATGGTACCCCGGATACCTGAAATGGATTTGATAAGTGTCATGATTATTCGGTTTGGCGCTACAAATATAGGCCCAATCACGGGACCGGAACGGTTTTCTGATATTAAGCCGTATATTTCCGGTGACGTGAATTTCCTGGCCCATATCTACCTTTCGTTCGGGGACCCCGGGGTTACCCTGGGCAATCTCATCGCCGATAGCGTCAGGGGAAAGGAGTACCTCCACTATTCCCCGGCGGTGCGGAAAGGGATCCTGCTCCATAGGGCTATAGATGCCTTTACCGATACCCACCCGATTACCAGGGGCAGCAGACAGAGGCTTTTTCCCCTGTACAGCCACTACAGCCGGGTAATCGTCGATATTTATTACGACCATTTCCTGGCGAGGAACTGGGAGGTATATTCCCCGGTGGGCCTTCCACGGTATGTAGCCGAATTTTATGTCCTTCTCGAGGAGAACCTCCATTGGCTTCCGGAACCCGTACAGCGCCTGACCCCCTACATGGTTGCAGACAACTGGCTGCTGAACTATCGCGAGCTGCAGGGGGTACAGCGGGTCCTTGAAGGGATGTCCAGGAGGGCTTCCCATGAGAGCAACATGGACCAGGCGGTACATGAACTCAGGGAGCATTACGAAGATTTCGAACGGGAATTTACTGCGTTTTTCGACGAATTGGTTATCTTTTCCCGAGATAAACTGACGTTGCTTTGAATCCAACCATGCTCGTGTCCCGATGGGTCCGAAAGGCCCTTACCCGCCTCCTGGCGGGTGTCTTGTCGCTTGTGCTCACCCATTGCGGGGAACCTCCTGCACCTCCCACCGGGTTGGTTGCCGATCATGCCATGGTGGTCTCAGCCCGCAGGGAAGCTTCTGAAATCGGGGTGGCTATTTTGAAGATGGGCGGAAATGCCTTCGATGCCATGGTGGGTACCGAACTGGCCCTGGCAGCGGCTTATCCGTTTGCAGGAAACCTTGGCGGGGGAGGTTTTATGGTCTATCGCAAAAGTGACGGTGAAATCGGTGGCCTCGACTACCGCGAAAAGGCCCCCCTGAGCGCCCATAAAGACATGTACCTCGATTCCCTGGGCAACGTGATCCCCGGCATGAGTACCAAGGGGGCCACAGCCGTAGGGGTTCCCGGTACGATTGCGGGCGTTTTCGCAGTCCACGAGCGATTTGGCCGCCTGCCCATTGAAGCGATCATTGAGCCGGTCATTGCCCTGGTGGAACAAGGGGTGGAAGTGACCCCGAAACAGGCGGCGCGCCTTGAAAGTTATCGCGAACAAATACTTGAAGTAAATGGGGATAACACCCTATTTTACAATCAATGTATACCAGGTGATACTTTAAGATATCCAGCTTTGGGAGCCACCCTTAGACGGATTGTACAGCACGGCAGGGATGAGTTTTATAAAGGCCAAACAGCAAAGGTCCTGGCCCGGTTCATTCAGGAAAAAGGCGGTTATGTTACGGAGGAGGACCTGGCGCGCTATGAAGCCAAATGGAGGGAGCCGATAGTATTTACCTATAAGGACCTTCGGATCATCTCCATGAGCCCCCCCAGTTCCGGTGGCGTCACGATGAACCAGATCCTCAAGATGATGGAACCCTATGAGGTGGCTGATTTCGGCCATAATTCCGCACGCACCATACAACTTTTTACAGAGGCCGCCAGACGGGCTTATGCGGACCGAAACTATTTTCTCGGAGACCCTGATTTTGTGGCCATCCCCCTGGAAACCCTTTTGGATGAGGGCTATCTTCAGGAGCGCATGGAAGGGTTTTCATTTGAAAAGGCCACCCCGTCCTCGGAAGTCTCACACGGGGAAGTAGCCGTCTTTGAAAGTGATGAAACCACCCATTATTCTATCGTGGATCAGGAAGGAAACGCAGTTTCGGTTACGACAACCCTGAACGGGGCCTATGGGTCCAAGCTCTATTGCGATGAGCTGGGCTTTTTCCTGAACAATGAAATGGACGATTTCAGCTCAAAGCCGGGCACTCCAAACATGTTTGGCCTGATCGGGGCTGAGGCCAACAGTATTGCCCCGGAAAAACGCATGCTCAGCAGCATGACCCCGACTATCGTGGAACGGGATGGAAAGCTTTGGATGGTGGTGGGGACCCCGGGCGGATCGACCATTATCACCGCGGTAACACAAACCATCCTGAATGCTTATGAATTCGGGCTTTCGATGCAGGAAGCGGTAAATGCCCCGCGATTCCACCACCAATGGCTTCCTGACCAGATCACTTTTGAATCGGAAGGGTTTTCGGAAAACCTTAAAGATAGCCTCCGGCAACGCGGGTACCAGATTTTTGAAGGGCGGACCCCAATTATTGGAAAGGTGGATGCCATCCGCGTCCTGTCCGGCGGAAAACTTGAAGGGGGGGCTGACCCCCGGGGGGACGATACCGCAGTGGGGTATTGACCGCAACCAGGGCGGGCTTCCAACCTGCCAGGTACCGTCCGCGGGGTGGTACTTCCGGGAGGGCGTTCGGGGATGCATTTCAGGGGTAAAAGGTGCTGCCGCGATACTTATTTTGCCGTGCCCAGTTTTTCTTTCAACTCCTCCATCGACTGGCGCAGTTCCCTTAGCAGGCCTTTTTCAGTGGTCGCATCCATACCAAAGGTAATCTTGCTGCTTACGAGCCACACTTCCTGTATTTGTGCGGCTTCCACTTCATAGGGGGGGTAGGATTCATTCAGGGAAATCAGGCGCAACCGCTCTTTTCCGGGAAGCTTTTCAATCTTCTTAACTACCACAGCATCCTGCAACACCACCACGTACATCCGGTTAGGGCTGATATCTTCCCAGTTATCCACAGCCCTCGCCAGTACCCAGTCTCCGGGGACAAGGTTAGGGAGCATACTGTCGCCTTCGACCTGAAACCCGCGGTATGAAGCATTTCGGAATTGGGGAAGGGGCAAATCAAACGCGGGCAATTGCCGGTACCAACTGGTATCGTGAAGATGTTGCGGGTAACCTGCCGCCGCTTTTGCGTTAACCAGCACAATGTTTTCCTGTTCGGCATTGCTTACCGTGACTACGCGGGGCATCACGCTCACCGAAGATGGATCGAGGTGCCGTACCTTGCTTTCCCCGAACAACCACAGGGGGTTGACCTTGAATTGCCGGAGCATTTCGGCTACCACTTTTCCGGACAAACGGGTCCTCCCCCTTTCAATATCGGCAGTAGTGCTAGGGATGCCCAGGATAGCGGCAAATTCAGCCTGTGTATAGCCGAGTTCCCGCCTTACTTCCGTAAAACGCTTAAGGGTTAGTTCGCTTTCCATTCCGAGTGGGTTTCCAGGGGGCTTGGCCCCCACATTGATTTCAAAGATAAGAAATATGGAATATATCCAAAATAAAAATGGAATATTTCCATATATTGGAATATATCCATATATTTGGCGTATATCCAAATGCATCAACATGGAACAACCTGCACTTTTCTATTACGATGAAAGTTTCGAAGGGTTTTTAACTGCCTGCAGTAGTGCCCTGGCCCAACCTGAGGGCCTGGTGGAACTCCGGAAAACAACCGGAGGTCCGGAAGGCCTTTTTCAGAATGAGCGTCGGATACGAACCGACAGGGTCGCTGCCATGGACCTGTGGCATTCCCTCGGTAAAAAAGGGACGGCCTTCCAAAGGCTGGTCTATTTTTCATTCCTCAGCGAGCGGGAGGGGGTTGAGAGGAAATTACTGACTTTCATCAGGCAGGTCCTCGGGCGTTATACGGAAAAATGGACTATCGGGAATGCTGATCCGCCGGCAACCCTGGCGCGGTGGGCGGGACAGGTGGCCTGTGAAAGGCGCCGGTTGGAGACCTCCCTGAGCTTCCAAAACCCTAAAGAAGGGGTTTTTGCAGGGGTTATTGCGCCTGAACACAATGTACTCCCCCTACTTTCACGTCAATTGCGATACCGGTTCAGGGGCAATTCCTGGATGGTCTATGATCGAAGGAGGGACAGGGTCCTTTGGGCACAGGAAGGCTCCCCCCTGTTCCTGGAAAGGCTTGTTCATTGCCCGGCTGCGGTCCGGTCCATGGTTCGGGAAATGCATCCGTTCCCAGGGTACTCCGGGGAGCACCTAACCCCTGGATTTCCGGGCCGGGAGGCCAGCTTCCCCATGGAGCGGGACGGGTATTCTTCCCCCCACCCGGAGAAACCACACAGGGCGTATCAGGAAGCGGTTTAGCGTGTTCTAAATGGTCAGGACTTTGATTTCTCGCCCACGAATTGATCGCTCTTATTCTTGAAAAGGATATTGAAAGTGGTAAGGCTCCCGTAGATTCGGGTTATGTATTGCTGGAGGTCTACTTTATCCTGGTCGTCCAGTACCGGGCTGGCATTGATTTTTTGTTCCATCACCCGGAGCCGGTCCCTGACCATAACAATTTTATGGAAAAAGGTGTCGATGGGGATTTCCTTTGGGGCCAGGCCCGGGTCCGCAGACTGTATTAGGAGGGTTCCCCCTTTCCATTTATCAGCAATGGGAACCAGGGTGGTCACATCGCTCCATTTCCTCAAAATACGGATGAGGGTGGTTTCCACCTCGGAAAAACTAATGGTATCCACTTCATCCTCCAGGGCTTCAATGACTTCGAATTCGGCATCCAGGTCAATGGTTTCCACCCCGGAGTCGAGGAAGGAAACCCAGTACATAGAGGAGCTGACATTGATTACCACCCCTTTGCCATAATCGGGATGTGCTATTCGGGATCCAATTCCTAGTAATTTCATGATAAATGTTGATTTCACGGGTAAATTTAGGCCAGGGCATCAAATATACCAACTAAGCTGTGGGCTGCTTCGCTTTTACAGCCCAAAATAGTAATTTCGCAACTTGCCGTATGTATGGAACACGCTAAAGGACATTGTATAGAAGTACAGGGCGCCCGGGTCCACAACCTCAGGAATATAGATGTGAATATCCCCAGGGAAAAACTGGTGGTAATCACCGGTCTTTCCGGCAGCGGGAAGTCTTCCCTTGCCTTCGACACCTTGTATGCAGAAGGCCAGCGCCGCTATATTGAGACCTTTTCCGCCTATGTCAGGCAATTCCTGGGCAGCCTGGAACGGCCCGATGTGGATAAGATCGACGGGCTGTCCCCGGTGATCGCCATCGAGCAAAAAACCACCTCCCGTTCGCCCCGTTCCACGGTAGGCACCATAACGGAAGTATACGATTTCCTGCGCCTGCTTTATGCACGGGCCTCAGACGCCTATAGCTATAACACGGGCGAACAAATGGTAAGCTATACCGACCAGCAAATCCGGGACCTGATCGCTGAGCAGTATTTGGATCAGCGGATAAACCTGCTGGCCCCCGTAATTAAATCAAGGAAAGGGCACTACAGGGAGCTTTTTGAGCAAATTGTCAAACAGGGTTTTGTTAAGGTGCGGGTAGACGGCGAGATCCGCGACCTGGAAAGGGGAATGAAGGTGGACCGGTACCGGACCCACGACATAGAGGTCGTTATCGACAGGATGAAAGTGGGTTCCGGGGAAGACACCCTGAAAAGGCTGGATGAAAGTATCCGCACCGCCATGTATACAGGGGAAGATGTACTTATGGTACTGGAAGAAGGGTCCGATACCCCCAGGTATTTCAGCCGTGACCTCATGTGCCCTACCACCGGGATATCCTATCCGGTACCCGAGCCTAATTCGTTTTCCTTCAACTCCCCCAAGGGAATGTGCCCGGAGTGCAATGGACTTGGGCATATCTATCAGGTAAACCGCGGCAAAATTATTCCCGATCCTGAAAAATCAATACGGGCAGGGGGAATTGCGCCCCTTGGGGAGTTCAAGAAATCCTGGGCCTTCCGCCAACTGGAAACCATCGGCATCCGCTATGGGTTCGACCTCGACGACCCCATTTCACAAATCGGGGAAGAAGCCCTGAACGTAATCCTGGATGGCGGGGATGAACGCTTCGAAGTGGATTCCAAAACCCTGGGTGTCCGCAGGCAGTATCGCATAGACTACGAGGGCATTGCCTCCTTTTTGAAACACCAGTTCCAGGAAAGCGACTCAGCCAACATCAAGCGATGGGCAAAAGAATATATGGACAAGGTAAAGTGCCCATCCTGCCAGGGAAGCCGCCTGAAAAGGGAGGCGCTTTTTTTCAGGGTCAACGGCAGGAATATCGCTGAACTGGCGGCCATGGATATCGGGGAACTCGCCGCGTTTTTCAGGGAGCTCCCAGCCCAGCTGAAAGGGGACCGGAAAACCATTGCGGATGAAATCCTCAAAGAAATCAATACCCGGCTCCAGTTTCTGCTCGATGTCGGCCTGGAGTACCTGTCGCTCGATCGGGGATCCAAGACGCTATCCGGGGGCGAGGCCCAGCGGATCCGCCTGGCAACCCAGATCGGGTCGCAACTGGTCGGAGTCCTGTACATCCTCGATGAACCCAGCATCGGGCTTCACCAGCGCGACAACCACCGCCTGATCGAATCGCTCAAGGCCCTGAGGGACCTCGGCAACTCCGTTATCGTGGTAGAACACGACCGGGATATGATCGAGGAGGCCGATTATGTCATCGACATTGGTCCAAGGGCGGGGAAACACGGAGGGGAAATCATATCGCAAGGCCCCCCTGAAGAACTCATCCACCACAATACGCTAACGGCCGATTACCTGAGCGGCCGCAAAAGCATGGAAGTCCCTCAGAAACGCCGCAAGGGGAATGGAAAGGAATTGGTGCTTCGGGGATGTACCGGGCATAACCTCAAAAATGTAACCGCCGTTTTTCCCCTGGGGAAAATGATCGGGGTTACGGGGGTATCCGGGAGCGGGAAGTCGACCCTGATCAATGAAACCCTCTACCCGATCATGAATGCCCATTACTTCAATGGGGTGAAAAAACCCAAACCCTATGAGGGGATCGAAGGCCTGGAGCATATCGATAAAGTCATTGACATCAACCAGGCCCCTATAGGACGGACGCCGCGGTCCAACCCGGCCACGTATACCGGGGTTTTTGGCGAAATCCGCTCGCTGTTTACCAAGACCACCGAAGCCTCTATCCGGGGTTACAAGCCTGGGCGATTTAGTTTCAACGTCAAGGGGGGGCGCTGCGAGACCTGCCAGGGGGGCGGCCTCAGGGTGATCGAGATGAATTTCCTTCCGGATGTTTACGTGGAGTGCGAGACCTGCCAGGGAAAACGGTTTAACAGGGAAACCCTGGAAATAAGGTATAAGGGCAAATCCATTGCCGATGTGCTGGAGATGAACGTGGATGAAGCTGTGGAGTTTTTTGAACATATCCCGAAGATCTACCGCAAACTGAAAACCATACAGGATGTCGGGCTGGGATACATCACCCTCGGGCAGCAAAGCACGACCCTTTCAGGGGGGGAGGCCCAGCGGGTGAAGCTGGCCGCGGAGCTTTCCAAAAGGGATACCGGAAACACGTTCTACATTCTCGATGAACCCACCACTGGCCTGCATTTTGAGGACATCCGTGTCCTGATGGACGTTCTGAACAAACTCGCCGACAAGGGCAATACCGTACTGGTCATCGAACACAATATGGATGTAATCAAGATGGTGGATTATATCATCGACATCGGGTATGAAGGGGGACGCGGCGGGGGCCAAATCGTCTGCCAGGGTACCCCGGAGGAAGTGGCCCTGGACCCCCGGAGCCATACCGCGCGTTTTTTGAAAAAAGAATTGCTTCCCGAACGGGAACTAACAGTGGAATGATTTCCGAAAAAATACCTTTTTGGCCTGTGGGCCGTTTAAAGTAAGCTATGGGCAAAGAACATAAAATAAAAGGCTGGAACGAGATCAAGATCAACGATTCCTGGGCCATTTTCAAGATCATGGGGGAATTCGTAAATGGCTTCGAGAAAATGAGTGCTATTGGCCCCTGCGTAAGTATTTTCGGGTCGGCCCGCACAAAGCCGGAACACCCGTATTATCAATTAACCATGAATATATGCCAGGAGCTCGCCGAAGCGGGTTACGGTATCATCACCGGGGGTGGCCCGGGCATCATGGAAGCCGGGAACCGGGGAGCGCACCAGGCCGGGGGTACTTCGGTGGGCCTGAATATCGATCTGCCTTTTGAACAGAACGACAACCCCTACATCGACAAAGACAAAAGCATGGACTTCGACTATTTTTTCGTCCGCAAGGTCATGTTCGTCAAATACGCACAGGGGTTTGTGGTTTTGCCCGGCGGATTTGGCACCCTCGATGAACTTTTTGAAGCCATGACCCTGATCCAGACCAAAAAAATAGCACCGTTCCCCATTATCCTGGTGGGTTCGGACTATTGGAAAGGGATGTTGGACTGGATCCGGGGTACCATGCTGGAGGCAGGGAATATCCACCCTGATGACCTCGATTTACTGAAGTTGGCGGACACTGCTGAAGAGGTGGTTTCTGTTATCGACAATTTCTACAAAGGGAATATCCTTGCACCGAATTTCTAGCCTATGACTGGCCAGGCAAAACACGCTCTTGCCGCATTCTTCCTGCGCGTCCTCTTCCCGGGGATTTGGATGCCTGTATGCCTTTATGGCCAGCATGAAAACAAGATTACCGCCACCCTTGACCAGGATACCAGGGTCATCCAGATCCAGCAGGAATTCACGTATGTGAACGATTCCGATGACGTCCTGGAATCGCTGGTTTTCAATGACTGGGCCAATGCTTATTCCGATAAGACCACTGCCCTGGCAAAGCGATTTGCTGAAGAATTCAAAAAATCGCTCCACCTGGCCAAAGAAGAAGAAAGGGGCCGTACGACCATCCTCTCCGTTTCGGATGGGGTATATCGCAACGTCTCCTGGAAGCGCCTTTCCTCCCTTGACCTGATTCGCTTCTACCTGAATGAACCCCTGCGGCCCGGTGACTCCGTTCGCTTGTTACTTACCTACACGGTGAAACTGCCTCCAAACCGGTATACCCCTTTCGGATATGCCCCCGATGGGAGTTTCTACCTCAGGGACTGGTACCTGACCCCAGCAGTTTACGATACGACCTGGAACCGGTATTCAAACAAAAACCTTGAAGACCTGTACACGGACCTCACCAATACCTACATCAATTTTATTTTCCCGGATTCCCTTTTTCTCGGCACCAATTACGTGGACCTGAGCCTGAGCAGTTTTCCCGGAAAGCAGTTTGCCAACCTCAGGGGACAGAGCCGCAAAAGTTGCGACGTGATCCTCAATGCCGGCCGTCCCTTCAAGAAACACGTTACCCCCACCCTTTTCGTGGTCACCGATATTCAATCGCGCAAATACGATGAAATCCGGCAGGGAATTTCCATTGACCGCATTACCCGTTTCATCTATGAAAACTTAGGGGACTTTCCCTATGAACAGTTACTGGTCAGTGAAATTGATTTTAACAAAAACCCCCTCTATGGCCTGAACCAGCTCCCTTCCTTCATCCGGCCCTACGAAGAGCAGTTCCAGTTCGAGATGAAGTTTTTGAAAACGGCCCTGATCAGCTACCTGCGGGAATCGATTTTTCTAAACCCCCGAAAGGACAAATGGATCAGCGATGCGATTATCAACTACCTCATGATCCGTTATGTTGAGGAATTCTACCCCGACCAGAAACTCCTGGGAAAACTCTCCGGTTTCTGGCTTATGAAGGGGACGTATCTGGCGCAAATGGACTTCAACGACCAGTATTCCTTCCTCCACATGCTTACCGCCCGTCGGAACCTCGACCAGGCGCTTACCACGCCCAACGACTCCCTGATCAAGTTCAATCAAAAAATCGCGAACACCTATAAAGCCGGTCTGGGCCTGCTGTACCTTGGACAGTATGCAGGAAGGGATGTCGTTGACCAGGGGATAAAGGATTTTTTGAAGAGCTATACCCTGCGGGAAGCCACCCCGGGTGACTTCCGCGCCACCCTGGAGAAATATGCTTCGGTGGATATCGGGTGGTTCTTCGATTCATATGTGGCCTCAGACGAACGCATCGACTATAAAATCAGGACCGTTGAGCCTAAAAACGACTCCCTCCAGGTTACCTTACAAAACAAGACGAAGGCACAGGTGCCCATTTCCCTTTTTGGCCTGCGCAACGATACGGTGGTTTCCAAATACTGGTTCCGGGGCTTCCCGGAAAGCCAGACCTTCCAGATTCCCGACAGGGGCGAAAAGCGACTGGTACTGAACTACGACCAGTCGATTCCCGAATTCAACCAAAGGGATAACTGGAAGTCCATGGGCGGCTTCCTTTCAAGCAACCGGAAATTAAAGCTCCAGTTCTTCAGGGATGCCGAAAACCCATACTATAATCAGATCTTTTATATGCCTGTGGTCAATTTCAACATCTACGATGGCCTGACCCCGGGATTGCGCCTGACCAACAAAACCCTGCTCGAGCGCCCTTTTGTCATTGATGTGGCCCCCCAGTATGCCACCAGGGAAAAGTCGCTGGTGGGCTATGGCAGCCTGTTGTACCGGCATTACCATGGAAAAAGCGGTTTTTTTGTAACCAATTACGCCCTTAGGGGGTCCACGTTCCATTTTCAAACCAATTCGCGGTATTCCACCCTTACGCCTTCCATAAGTTTCGGCTGGAGGCCTGCTGACCTTATTGCCAATATCCGCAGCTCCCTGTTGCTTCGCCATGTAAACGTTTTCCGCACCATTGACCCCGGCCTTGAAGCCCTGGAAACCAACCCGGATTACAGTGTTTTCAACGTGAGGTACAGTTATTTGAAAAACAATATCATCGATTACTTTTCCTGGTTTGCGGACGGACAGCAGGCAGCAGACTTCACAAAGTTTTCCGTCAACATGGAATACCGGCGACTGATGATCAACAACCGCCAGATCAACCTCCGGTTTTTCGGAGGCGTTTTCCTTCGGAACCAGACAAACTCCGATTTTTTCAGCTTTGCCCTGGACCGCCCTACCGATTACCTTTTTGATTTCAATTACCTCGGGCGCTCTGAGGACTCCGGGATCTTCAGCCAGCAGATCATTATTGCGGAAGGCGGGTTTAAATCCCGCCTGGCCTATCCGTTTGCCAACCGCTGGATGGTAACCGGAAACATGAGTTACAGCCTGTGGCGCTGGATTGAAGCCTATGGCGACCTGGGGTTTCTGAAAAATGAAGGCGACCCGGCCCGTTTTGTTTATGATTCGGGCATCCGGCTCAACCTGGTAACAGATTACTTCGAACTCTATTTTCCCCTGTACTCCAATAATGGCTGGGAAATCGCAGACCCGAATTACAGCCAGAAGATTCGATTTGTGGTCACCCTCAGCCCCAAAACCCTTATCGGATTGTTTACCCGAAAATGGTTTTGAGTTAATAGATTCCTAATATTTTCAACAATATTTAGGGGTTTTGTAATTTTCAGCTTGTTTACAATATGAATATTGATAAATCGTTAAGCTAAATGGCCCGGTGGGATTGCAAAAATCCCACGGCTTTGATACCTTTGGAGAAAACACCTGGCCCGCCTATGAAAGTTCAGCTGGACCCCGAAAAAGACCTTTCCTTTGCAGATTTCAAGGAACAGATCCTGGAAGATTACCGAATAGCGGTGACAAGCAGGGAATGCAGCATCCTCGGGCGCAGGGAAGTCCTTACAGGAAAAGCGAAGTTCGGCATTTTTGGGGACGGAAAGGAACTTCCCCAGTTGGCTATGGCCAGGGCTTTCAGGAACGGGGATTTCCGAAGCGGATATTACAGGGACCAGACCTTTATGATGGCTTTGGGCCTGTTAAGTCCAAAGGAATTTTTCCATGGGCTGTACGCCACCACAGACCTGAAAAAGGAGCCCATGAGTGCAGGGAGGCAGATGGGGGGACATTTTGGGACCCATAGCCTGAATAACGATGGCAGTTGGAAGGATCTCACTGCCCAGCCGAACAGCAGCCCCGATATCTCCCCTACCGCCGGCCAGATGCCCAGGCTGCTCGGCCTGGCCTATGCTTCCAAGGTGTACCGGGAACTGGAGGAACTGCCTTCGGAAGGCTTTTCGTCAAACGGCAATGAAGTGGCCTGGGGAACCATAGGGAATGCCTCTACCAGTGAAGGGCATTTTTTCGAAACCATCAACGCGGCCGGGGTCCTGCAGGTGCCCATGATTGTAAGCGTCTGGGATGACGAATATGGGATTTCAGTCCCTGCAAAATACCAAACCACCAAGGAAAACATTTCGGAGGTTCTGAAGGGCTTCCAGCGTACAGAGGAACAGGAAGGCTTTGAGATTTTCCGGGTCAGGGGTTGGGATTATACCTCCCTTATCCATACCTATGAAAACGCTGCCGACATAGCGCGGGAATCGCACGTACCCGTGCTGATCCATGTCATGGAACTCACGCAGCCCCAGGGGCATTCCACTTCGGGGTCGCACGAGCGCTACAAATCGCAGGAGCGCCTCGAATGGGAAAGGGAGCACGATTGCAACCTGAAGTTCCGCCAATTGATCCTGGAAAACCAGATCGCTACGGAAGCAGACCTGCAAGCCCTGGAGAAGGAAGTCAAAAAGGAAGTGCGAACCGCCAAAAGGGATGCCTGGGCCGAGTTCCTCGAGCCCCAGAAGAAAAGACAGCAGGAGTTAACCGCCCTGATGAAACAAGTGGGTGATTCCAGCCCCAATAAGGCCTTTATCCGCAAACTAACCAATGACCTTATCGCGGTGGAAGAGCCCCTTAAAAGGGACTTGCTCACCACGGCGCGAAAAGCCCTCCGCTATATCGTGGGCGAGCGGCATGCCGCCGGCGAGGCCCTGAGGCAATGGATCCTGGGGTACCTGGAAGAGACGGAACCCCTTTACAGTTCCCACCTGTACTCTGAATTGGAGGGGAAGGCAACCGACATCGAAGAGGTAAAGCCGGTTTACACGGACCAGAAGCAGGAGGTAGACGGCCGGATTATCCTGAGGGACAACTTCGACCTGCTTTTTTCACAGTACCCGAAGGCGCTTATTTTTGGTGAAGACACCGGTACGATTGGGGATGTCAACCAGGGCCTGGAAGGGCTGCAGAAAAAATACGGCCCCTTTCGCGTGGCCGATACCGGCATCCGGGAAGCTACCATCATCGGTCAGGGAATTGGCCTGGCGCTGCGGGGGTTGCGGCCCATTGCGGAAATCCAATACCTGGACTACGTGCTTTACGGGCTTCAAACCCTTAGTGACGACCTGGCCACATTGCTGTACCGCACCGTGGGCAAGCAGAAGGCCCCGTTGATCGTGAGGACCCGTGGCCACAGGCTCGAGGGCATCTGGCACTCGGGTTCGCAGATGGGGGGCCTCATCCACCTGCTCAGGGGGATGTACCTGTTGGTACCCAGGGATATGACCAAAGCGGCCGGTTTTTACAATACCCTGATGAAGACTGATGAGCCGGCCCTGATCATAGAAAGCCTGAACGGGTACCGCCTGAAGGAAAGGGTGCCTGAAAACCTGGGCGAAATATGCACCCCGATAGGCAGGGTCGAGGTGGTAAGGGAGGGAAAAGACCTCACCGTGCTATCGTACGGATCCACCTTTCGGATAGCCCTGCAGGCCGCCCGGGAATTGCTGGAAGTGGGAATCGATGCTGAAGTAATCGATGCCCAGACCCTCCTGCCCTTTGACCTGGACCACCAGGTGTGCAAGAGCCTCGAAAAGACCAACCGATTGCTGATCGTGGACGAAGATGTGCCCGGCGGTTGTTCGGCCTACCTCCTGCAACAGATTTTGGAAGTGCAGGGCGGATACCGCTATTTGGATTCCGCCCCCCGTACCCTCACGGCCCGGGAACACCGACCGGCCTATGCAAGTGATGGGGATTACTTTTCAAAACCCAGTGCGGAGGATATTTTTGAAATGGCCTACGCCATCATGCATGAGGCCAACCCCCAGGATTATCCCGCGCTTCTCTGAAGTACAGCCCCGAAGGCATGAAGAGCTGTCGGCAGGACCTTATTTTTTCGACTTGCGTGTTCTTATAGGCAGTTCCCCTGGTAACCGGGGCGTGAGGTTTCCATTAGGGAAAGCGGGTAAAATCGTAAGTTTAGGGAGTTAAAGCAAAACCTGCGATGGAGAACCTCGTCCGCCTGCTCAGGGAGGAATACGGCCTCACAGCCGTCCGCCTTACATTACTGGAAGGATATGACGACAAGACCTATCTGGTAAAAGCAGGTGCGGCGCGGTATATCCTCAAATTCCAGAAAGCCCGGAAGGCTTTACCGGATCGTTTGCGCCTGGAGGAGCGGCTGGTAAAAAAACTCCACGCCACCACCTCTTTTGACCTGCCTGTTCCGTTGCCTTCCCTGGAAGGAAAGACCATCCTGAAGGCCGATGGACATTATATTCGACTTTTAACGTACCTGGAGGGGGATTTTTTGGCTGAAGTGCCGCAACCCGAAGAACTTCTGGAAAGCCTTGGGACGATGCTGGGGCAGATGAACCGCGCGGGTTCCGGCCTGGGGGGCGGAAGCCTGGCGGCAGAGGTTTTCCGGTGGGACCTGCAGCAC
Source organism: Robiginitalea marina (assembly GCF_024006985.1). Taxonomy (GTDB): domain Bacteria; phylum Bacteroidota; class Bacteroidia; order Flavobacteriales; family Flavobacteriaceae; genus Robiginitalea; species Robiginitalea marina. The sequence continues at coordinate 297,166 of NZ_JAMXIB010000001.1, read as the reverse complement.
CTCGGGATGCACCGGGAAAACATAAGCCTGGTGGAAGATCCCCGTGACCGGGCGCTTATCGGCTATTATTTCCTGCATTTTGAGGCTGAGGTTTCCCCCATCCAACACCGTTTAAAAAAAGCCCTGATCCATAATGACGCCAATGACTGGAACGTGCTTACCCGGCAAGGCCGGGTAAGCGGTATCATAGACTTTGGGGATATGGCATACTCCTGGCGGGTTAATGAACTGGCCGTTGCCCTTACCTATGTGCTTCCGGGAAAACAAGACCCCCTTGGGGCCGCGCGTGCGGTTATCGGGGCATACCATAAGCATTGCCCCCTGGATGCGGAAGAACTGGGGGTTTTGTACTACCTGATTGGAGGGCGTATGGCGATGAGCCTTTGCAATAGCGCAAAGGCCAAAAAAGAGCAACCGGAATCGGCGTATATCAGCATAAGTGAAGCCCCGATCAGGCAACTGTTGCGAAAGTGGATTGCCATTGCCCCGGAAGCAGCCCAAAAAGCCTTTCTGCAGGCTGCAGGCCTGGAAGCCGGACATGCCTCTGATCCGGAAAACTTCCTTTTGCGCCGCAGGCAGTACTTCCCCGATTCCCTTTCGCTGAGCTACCAGAACCCCATCCTGATGCGGCGGGCGGCCTTCCAGTATATGTTCAACCATAAAGGGGAAACTTTTTTGGACGCTTACAACAACATCATGCTGGTAGGGCACGCCCACCCGAAGGTGGTGGAAGCGACAACCCATACCCTCAGGAGGCTCAATACGAATACCCGGTACCTGTATGACGAATTGCTCGATTACGCGGCGCACCTACTGCGATACTTCCCCCCTCCCCTTACCAAAATAATGCTCGTGAATTCCGGCAGTGCGGCCACAGACCTTGCCTTGCGACTTTGCAGGGCCTACACCGGGCGCAGGAAAGTCCTGGCCCTGGAATACGGATACCATGGCAATACCCTTGCCGGAATTGCCGCGAGCCATTACAAGCACCGCCAGGGCGATTCCTGGCCTGACACCCTTGTATGCCCCATGCCCAAGGTGTTTGGCAGCGGGCTGAATGACAATGGGGAGGCGGGTCGGTTTTTCAGCTTACAGGGCCTTCGCCACCTCGACGAACACGCGGGCAGCATTGGTGCCTTTATCGCAGAACCCATTATGGGGTGTGGTGGGCAGGTTCCCCTCCCTGAAGGGTATTTACCTGTACTGTATGACCGGGTGAGGGCACAGGGCGGGCTTTGTATTTCCGATGAGGTTCAGGTGGGCTTTGGCAGGCTTGGGCAATGGAACTGGGGGTTTGAGAAATATGGGGTTGTCCCCGACATCGTAGTCCTCGGGAAGCCCATGGGCAATGGGCATCCGATAGGTGCAGTGGTAACCACAGGGGCTGTTGCCTCCTGTTTCGATTCCGGCCCCGAGTTCTTCAGTTCTTTTGGCGGAAACCCGGTTTCCTGTGCTGCCGGCCTGGCCGTCCTGCAGGTCTTGGAGGAGGAAGGGTTGCGGGAACATGCACGGGCTACAGGCCAATATCTTATGGACGGATTCCGGGAACTGCAGGGCCGATTCCGCAGTATTTCGGACGTGCGGGGGGAAGGCCTGTTCATAGGGGTTGAAGTGCAGGACCGACATGGAAACCCGGGAACGGCACTGGCGGGTTCCCTTAAAAACCAGCTTCGGGAAGCCCGTATCCTGGTGGGCACGGATGGCCCCGACGAGAACGTCCTGAAAATTAAGCCCCCCCTGCCCTTCAACCGGGAAAATAGTGACCGCCTTCTTACAGAAACTGCAAGAATCCTCGATCTGCTTGAAGAATCCTGAAGAATTATTAATAATTTAGGAGGCATGCAAATACCAGACAAATCATGAAAAGTTCCCTCACTTATCACCTCGGGCTGGCATTTCTCCGCATTGGCGGATCGGCCCTCCTCCTTACCCACGGGTATCCGAAACTTCTCAGACTCTTTGCGGAAGGCCCGATTGAATTCGCGGATCCGCTGGGGATCGGGTCAAGCCCCACTTTTTTCCTTGCCGTATTTTCGGAGTTCCTCTGTTCGGTACTTGTGTTGATAGGGTTCAAGACCCGATGGGCAACCCTCCCGATTATTGCCACCATGTTGGTCGCCGGGCTGATCCAGCATGCGGCAGACCCCTTTGGGTCCAAAGAAAAATCCCTGCTTTTCATGGTGATTTTTACCGCAGTCCTTTTACTGGGTCCGGGAAAGTATAGTATTGATAAAAAGTAACTTACAGGATTTTGTGAAGCAATTCCTTTAAGAGGTCTGCCTGGCTGAGGGCTGGCGTTCCAACCCCTTTGCCCTTCAAATCCATCTCCCGAAGGACCTCGATGATCCGGCTTACCCGCTTCATGGGATAATGCCGTGCGGCCTCCTGATATTCCCCCACGAAATAAGGGTTTATGCGCAGGGCTTGCGCCACATGCTTCGGGCTGTGGTCCTCCAACCCGTGGTACTGCAATACCTGGGAGAAGAACGTATGCAGCAGGGAAGTGGTCAGCACAAAGGGGTTTTCCCTGGGGTTTTCGGCGAAGTACCTGATAATTCTGGAAGCTTTGGGGATATCGTGCTGAGCGATGGCCTTTTTGAGCTCAAAATTGTTGTAGTCTTTACTGATGCCGATGTATTGCTCGATCGATCCGGGATCGATTTCCGACCCTTTGGGAAGGATCACTTTGAGCTTATCCAGTTCATTGGCAATGCGGCTTAGGTCGGTACCCAAATACTCTACCAGCAAGGCGGCAGCCTTGTGCGAAATTTTGTATCCGCTGCCCAGCAGGACCCGCCGGATCCAGTCTGCCACCTGGTTTTCGTATAATTTCCTGCTTTCAAAGACCACGCCCCCGTTGCCTTTCAGGGCCTTGTATAGCTTTTTGCGTTTGTCGATGGTTTTGTATTTATAGCATAGGACCAGGATTGTGCTCGGCATGGGGTTCCCGGCGTAGGGTTCCAGGTTTTCGATGGTCCTGGAGAGGTGTTGGGCTTCGCGGACGATGATGACCTGGTATTCTGCCATCATTGGAAAGCGTTTGGCATTTTCGAGGATTTCGTCTACCGTAACATCCCCCCCGTAGAGCACCATATGGTTAAACCCCTTTTCTGCCTCGGAAAGGATATTGTCGCCTATGAATTCGGCAATGCGGTCAATGTAGTAAGGTTCTTCCCCCATTAGGAAATAAATGGGGGAAGGACGGCCCTTTTGGATATCTTCAAGAATATTTTTTACTTCATCCATCTCAAAAAAATTGGGCAACTTTGTACGATGATCCCCCTGGAATTTCCAAAATACCCGCTCAGACTCAAAAGTAGGGAAAATAAAACGCTGGTATTTGATGTCATCCGCAAAAAATACGTGCCCCTGCAACCGGAAGAGTGGGTGCGCCAGCATTGCCTGCATTTCCTGATTTCGGAAAAAAAATACCCGGCAGGATGGATACAGGTCGAGCGGCAACTCAAGGTAGAAGGCCTTTCGAAACGTCTCGACATCGCAGTTTGCCGCCCCGACGGCAGCATCCAGCTCCTGGTGGAATGCAAGGCCCCTGAAGTGGTTATTGACCAGAACGTTTTCGACCAGATTGCCCGTTACAACTGGGAGGCCAGGGCCGAGTTGCTTATGGTGACCAACGGGCTGGCCCATTTCTATTGCCGCATGGACTACCGGAGGAAGGCTTACGAGTTCATGAGGGAGTTGCCGGAATTTGAACCGCCGGGACAGGGGGGGCGGAATTGCCCCGGGGAATAAGGGATTGCAAAATATTTAGTTACTTTGTGCCCCTGTCAAAATAAACCTGCCCACAGGATAATCCTTTCATGCCCGAAATGCCTTCTATTGCCGTCGTTATCCTGAACTGGAACGGGAAAGCCCTGCTCCGCAGGTTCCTCCCCCAGGTGTTGCGATACAGCCCGGGGGCCCGGGTAATCGTGGCCGACAATGCCTCCACAGATGGTTCCGTAGCCTACCTGAATGATGCTTTCCCCCAGGTGCGTGTGGTAACCAATGCCGAAAACCTGGGCTTTGCCGGGGGATACAACCGGGCACTTGAGGAAGTGGAGGCCGATATCTACTGCCTGCTCAACTCCGATGTGGAGGTCACCCCGGGATGGTTGGATCCCATTTTAAAATTCTTCGCGGAATATGGCCAGGCGGGCATTGTACAGCCAAAAATAAAAGATTTACAAAACCCTGCCCGATTTGAGTACGCCGGGGCAGCGGGTGGGTTCCTCGACCGGTTGGGCTATCCGTTTTGCAGGGGCCGCATTTTCCAGACCCTGGAGGAAGATCTGGGGCAGTACAACGATACCCGGGAGGTGTTCTGGGCCACGGGGGCCTGTATGTTCATCCGTCAAAAAGTGTTCCGGGAACTTGGGGGGTTCGATGCGGATTATTTCGCGCACCAGGAAGAGGTCGACCTTTGCTGGAGGGCCCATAATCACGGCTACAAGGTATATTATATCGGGGCTTCAGAGGTTTTCCACCTTGGGGGATCCACCCTTAATAACATGAACCCAAAAAAGACCTTCCTGAATTTCAGGAATTCCCTTTTCTCCATAACCAAAAACCTCCCGCGGCGGCAGGCGTTCCCAATTGTTTTGGCCCGTTTGCTGCTCGATGGGGTTGCGGCGGTGCGGTTTCTTTTGCAGGGAAAAGGCAGGCACGCAGGTGCAGTTTTACGGGCCCACCTAAGCTATTACCGCAATTTTTTCCGCATCCTGAAAAAACGTGAAAAGGGCCGTTTTATGGCGAAATATTTCGCCACGACATCTGTGGTGTGGTCGTATTACGTATGTAAAATAAGAACCTTCGGTATTTTAGTAAAAGATTAACGGTTTCTTCCCCAATAGCGGTGGACATTTGTTAATTTTGTAGAAAATCCTGACGAAAAAAAACTTTTAAAACCTTTAAATCCCAACACTATCATGAAAAAAATGATCTTAGGATGCCTGGGTCTGGCCTTAGTCCTTTCTTCCTGCGTGTCGCAGAAGAAATATGCCGACCTGGAAGCCAAACACAAAGAAGCCCAGGACCTGCTGAATTCCGCTACCGTGAAGCTCAACAGCTGCCTTGAGGACAAAGCCTCTGCAGATGCCCGGCTGAAGACCCTCGAAGAACAAAACGCCTTCCTGAAAGCGAACAACCAGGAATTGATCAACAACATGGGCAACCTGACCACCCTCACCGCAAAGGGTGCAGACAACCTGGAAAAATCGCTTGAAAGCCTTCAGGAGAAAGACCTCACCATCCGTAAACTCCAGGATGCCGTTACCCGGCGCGATTCAGTAAACCTGGCCCTGGTACAAAGCCTGAAAGGGGTTTTGGGCAACCTCGACGACGAAGACATCGAAATCAGCGTGGAGAAAGGGGTGGTATTTATCTCCATCTCCGACAAATTGCTTTTCAGGAGCGGCAGCTACAACGTGACCGACCAGGCCAAACAGGTTTTGGGCAAGGTGGCCCAGGTGGTGAACAACAAGCCTGACTTTGAGTTTATGGTGGAAGGACACACCGACAATGTCCCTTACCGGAGCGGCGTACTGCTCGACAACTGGGATTTGAGCGTGAAGCGGGCCACCTCTGTGGTACGAATCCTGCAGGATGACTTCTCTGTGGACCCGGCCCGTATGACAGCCGCAGGACGCAGCTACTACATCCCCCTGGCAGGGAATGACACGGCCCAGAACCGCGCCAAAAACCGCAGGACCCGGATCGTGGTGCTCCCAAAACTGGATCAGTTCTACAATATGATCGAGGAAGGGATGAAAGACCCGAATATCCGATAAGGTTCCTTACCGAAAACTTTCAAAAACCTGCAATGTAAAAGTTGCAGGTTTTTTTGTTTAAAGGATTGACAAATCCCCTTTTCCCTCCCGGATCACTACGGGTTCCTGGCCGGAGAGGTCGATTACCGTTGAGGCCACATTGTCGCCATACCCCCCGTCAATGACCACATCCACCAGGTTGCCCCATTTTTCGTGGATCAGTTCCGGGTCCGTGGTATATTCCAGCACATCGTCTTCATCGCGTATGGAGGTCGAAACAATCGGATTTCCCAGGGCGCGCACCAAAGCCTGGGCGATGCGGTTGTCTGGCACCCTGATCCCCACGGTTTTTTTCTTCTTGAAGTCCCTCGGCAGCTGGTTGCTGCCGGGGAGGATGAAGGTATATGGCCCCGGAAGGGCCCTTTTGAGGATTTTGAAGGTGGGGGTATCTATTTGGCGGGCGTAATCGGAAAGGTTGCTCAAATCGGCACAAATGAATGACCAGTTGGCCTTTTCCACCTTTTCCCCTTTGATCCGGGCCAACCGCTCCAGGGCGCGGGAATTGGTGATATCGCATCCCAGCCCATAAACGGTATCGGTAGGATAAATGACCAACCCACCCCTTCGGAGTACTTCCACGACCTTCTCAATCGCTTTTGGATTGGGGTTCTCCTCATAAATTCTGATCAACTCTGCCATTTCTGCTGCGATGAATAGGTTTAACTCAAGAAAGGCACTTCCCCGAAAGGCCCCGGTTTATGGCTACCCCTCCAGGATGCGTAACCTGGCAAAACGGAGCAGTAATTTTTTAACTTCCCCCCTTTCAAACCGGATTTCCGCTTTTAAGTCATTTCCCGTGCCTTCAATTTTCAGGACCTTTCCCTTGCCAAAGCGGGAGTGATCCACCAGGCTCCCCTCCTTCAGGTCGGGCAGACCGGTGGGGCCGTCACTGCTGGGATCGCCGAGTTGGGGCCTGATCTTCCGAAGGCGCCTTAACTGGTTTTCCGTGGGCTGATTGGGCGATGGGGGGTTGCCTTTGACCGGTTTCTGCAACCTCAGTCTGCTTTTGTCTACTTCCCCGAAAAGCTCGGCATTCAGCAAATTCCTTGGCCTGTAAAAATCTTCAGGGGTAAGGTTTTCCAGGAACCGTTCATCAATTTCATGGATAAACCGGCTCGGTTCGGCATCGATTAATTTTCCCCACCGATAGCGGTTCTGGGTGTAGGTCAGGTAGGCCTGTTCCTCGGCCCTGGTGAGGGCCACATAAAACAGCCTGCGCTCCTCCTCCAACTCACTGCGGGTATTCATGCTCATGGCGGAGGGGAAAAGGTCTTCTTCCATACCCACGATATATACGTAGGGGAATTCAAGCCCCTTGGCCAGGTGGATAGTCATCAGCGCCACCCGGTCGTCATCCCCGGTATCGGTGTCCAGATCGGTCGCCAGGGCCACGTCTTCGAGGAATTCCGCCAGGTCCCCCCGGGCATCGGCCAGTTCCTTCTGCCCTTCCACAAAATCCTTGATTCCGTTGAGAAGTTCCTCAATATTCTCCATCCGGGCAATCCCCTCCGGGGTGCCGTCTTTTTTGAATTCCATCAGGAGCCCCGATTTGCGGGCCACCTGTTCGGCCAGGGTAAAGGCATCCGCCTCCCTGTTGAGGATCTGGAAACTCCGGATCATGGCGACGAAATCTTCCAGCCGGCGGCGGGTACCCCCATGGATGCCGATATTGGCAGACGACAGGTTTTCCATCAGCTCAAATATGGTAAGCCCGCTTTGGTTGGCAGCCACGGTGAGCTTGTCGATAGTTGCCTGCCCAATCCCCCTGGCCGGGTAGTTGATGACCCGTTTTAAGGCCTCTTCATCGCCCGGGTTGATCACCAGCCTCAGGTAGGCAAGCACATCCTTGATTTCCTTCCGCTGGTAAAAGGAAAGCCCCCCGTAAATCCGATAGGGAATATCCCGTTTGCGCAGGGCATCCTCAATGGCCCGGGACTGGGAATTGGTCCGGTAAAGCACCGCAAAATGCCCGTTTGGAAGCTGTTTCTGCATCCGGTTCTCAAAGATGGAGCCGGCCACAAAGCGACCTTCCTCCGCATCGGTGGGGCTGCGGTGCAGTTTAATCTTCGGCCCTTCCTCATTGGCGGTCCAAACCACCTTTTCGAGCTGGTTCTTGTTGTTCGCAATGATGCTGTTGGCCGCGTTGACGATATTTTTGGTAGACCGGTAGTTTTGTTCCAGGCGGTATACCGCTACCTGGTCATAGTCCCGTTGAAAATTCAGGATGTTGCTGATATTGGCCCCGCGGAAGGAATAAATGCTCTGGGCGTCGTCGCCAACCACACAAATATTCTGGTAGCGGTCTGCCAGGGCGCGGACGATCAGGTACTGGGAATGGTTCGTGTCCTGGTACTCATCCACCAGGATATACCGGAAGCGGTCCTGGTATTTCATGAGCACATCCGGGAAACGGGCCAGCAGCTCATTGGTCCTGAGCAACAGGTCGTCAAAATCCATGGCTCCGGCCTTAAAGCAGCGGTCTACGTAATTCTTATAAATCTCCCCCATCCTGGGGCGTTTGGCCATGGCGTCGGCCTCAACCAGTTCGGGATTCTGGAAATAGGCTTTCACCGTGATCAGGCTGTTCTTGAAGGAAGATATCCGCTGCTGGACCTGCTTGTATTTATAAATATCCTTATCGAGGCCCATTTCTTTGATGATGGAGGCGATGAGCCTCTGGGAATCCTGGGTGTCATAGATCGTGAAATTGCTGGGGAACCCCAGCTTGTCGCCATCAAACCGGAGCAGCCGGGCAAATATTGAGTGGAAGGTGCCCATCCACAGGTTTTTGGCTTCGTCCCCCCCTACGAGTTCGGCAATCCGTTTCTTCATTTCCCGGGCCGCTTTGTTGGTAAAGGTCAGGGCCAGGATGTTGAAGGGGTCCACCCCGTGTTGCATCAGATGGGCAATCCTGTAGGTGAGCACCCGTGTCTTTCCGGATCCTGCGCCCGCAATAACCATCAGGGCCCCATCCCGGTGCAGGACCGGGGCTTTCTGCGCTTCATTGAGTTCCTCCAGATACATAGGCCGGCGTATGTTAAACGCGGGGTTGAAGTTAGCCATAATTCACTGCATGCTCAAACCAAACCACCTGGGATTTATAAACATTTCCCTGCACATTGGCGCCATTTTAATATCTTTAAGGCTTTGGATACCGCAAAGACATGAGGGCCTTCTGCCTATTTTTTATATCGATGCTGGCTACCGGGTTTACCGGGCTGGCCCAGCAAAAAAACACGGGGCCCGTGATTCAGGGGTACGGTGCAGTCTGGGACATCCCCCAACAGTCTTACCCCACCGACACCACAAAGACCTTCAGGGTCGTTTTTGACGTGATGCAAAGCCCGGAAGACAAAACGGCGGTAAACCCATGGATGGAAACCGCCGCCCGTTTCCTGAATATGCACGCCCGGGGTGGCGTGCCCCCTGAGGCTCTGAAGGTGGCCCTGGTAGTCCATAACCAGGCCAGTACCGACCTTCTGGACGACCCTTTTTATCGGGACCGGTTTGGGGTGCCTAATCCGAATGCCCCATTGCTGAAGGAACTAATGGACTTTGGGGCTGATGTGATTTTTTGCGGGCAATCCTCCCATGCCAGGGAAGTTCCCATCGAACAAACCCTCCCCGGGGTCCGCCTGTCCCTCTCGGCCATGACCGCCCTGATCCAATTGCAGGACTCGGGGTACAGACTTATAAAATTCTAAACAAACCTCAATTATGAAAAAGCAATTGATGATTGCCGTTCTCCTTGCAGGCGTTACGGCGTCGGCCCAAAACTGGTCCCTGCAGGCTGAGTACCAGGCTATCGAACCCAAGGTGATCGAATGGCGCAGGGACTTCCACCAGTTCCCGGAACTCTCGAACCGGGAATACAAAACCGCTGAAAAAATCGCAAGGCACCTGAAATCCCTCGGGATGGAAGTACAGGAAGGGGTGGCCCACACCGGGGTGGTTGGCGTGCTCAGGGGAGAAAGTCCCGGGAAGGTCGTGGCCCTGAGGGCCGATATTGATGCCCTCCCGGTAACGGAAAGGAATGAGTTGCCTTTCCGCTCCGAGGTTACCTCGGAATTCCTGGGCGAAAGCGTAGGCGTGATGCACGCCTGTGGCCATGATACCCATACCGCGATCCTTATGGGCGTTGCGGAAATCCTGGCCAAAAACCGCGATAAAATAAAGGGGACTGTAAAATTCATTTTCCAGCCAGCGGAGGAAGGCCCGCCCCCCGGGGAGGAAGGCGGGGCCCTTTTGATGGTACGCGAGGGGGTACTTAAGAACCCCGATGTCGATGCCATTTTCGGGCTTCACATCAATTCGCAGACCCCGGCGGGTGTGATCCGGTATAAGTCAGGAGGTACGATGGCTGCCGCCCAGAGCTTTACCATCCATGTAAAGGGGAAACAAAGCCACGGCTCCCAGCCCTGGTCAGGGGTGGACCCGATCCTGATCAGCGCCAAGATCATCGACGGGCTGCAGACCATCATCAGCCGGGAGGCCAACCTCACCAATGAAGCTGCAGTAATAACGGTTGGCAAGATCAAAAGCGGGGTGCGTTTCAACATTATCCCGGAGAGCGCCGAAATGCTCGGGACCATCCGAACTTTGGATTATGGGATGAAGGACCTGATCAATCGCCGTATGATGGAAATGGTACCTGCTATCGCCAGGGCCTATGGGGGCGAAGCCACCATTGAGATCAACGATGCCACGGACATCACCTTTAACAACCCGGATTTGGTCAGTCAAATGGTCCCCACCCTGAACCGGGTGGCCGGGGACGCCAATATCCAAACACAGAAAGCCGTTACCGGGGCAGAGGATTTCTCCTACTACCAAAGGGAAGTTCCGGGGTTCTTTTTCTTCCTGGGCGGGATGACCCCGGGCAATGAGGAGCCCTTCCCCCACCATACCCCCGATTTCAGGATAGACGAAAGCGGCCTGGTGCTGGGGGTAAAGGCCCTGACCGAACTCAGCCTCGATTACCTGAGCCAGGACCAGTCCCCTGCCGGCTCCAAATAGCGACTGACCCGGCCACCCTGCATTCAGAGGGGCCGGGGCCGTTCAGGGCAGTGGCTATTTATATTGGAAAGGAATGTATCTTTGCCCGAAAATCTTTTGAGGTTTATGAAAAGGAATGCCCCGATCCGCGTTTTATTGCTACTGGCCCCCTGCATGTTTCTTTTGGGGACCTTTACCACCCAGGCACAACGGCGTGCCGATTTGATCCAACAAATTGATACCCTTCAGGCGAAGGTCCGTTCCCTGCAAACCTCGCTCTCCGAGTCACAGGCGAGGGAAAAAGCCAGCCTGGCCAAAGCGGCGTCCTACGAGACGCAGGTCAATGAGCTCAAGGATGCCAACGCAACCCTGCTCCAGAACCTTGGAAATTTTGCCGACGTTTCCAATAAGAATTCCCAGGCCCTCAACCAGGCCCTGGCCTCCCTGAATTCCAGGGAACGACAGCTGAAGGGGATACAGGAAACCATGGGGAAGCACGATTCCACGATTATCGCATTGCTTACAGACGCGAAAAGGCTCCTTGGTGAAAGTGCCCGCCTGAAGGTGGCCTCCGGAAGCCTGGTTATTTCTGCAGGCCTTACCGAACTTTTCGGAAGTGATACGGCCAAACAGCTTACGGAAGGTGGTGGCGCATGGGTGGCCAGGGTGGCGGAACTCGCGCGGTTGCATCCGGAAATGGGCCTGACCGTCGAAGGACTTTCTATGGTAGGTGACCTCGATTTGGCGGCAGAGCAGGCTACCGCAGTAATGAATGCCCTCAACACCTCCCTTGCCCTCCCCGCGACCCCGGTTTTTTCGAGGGGGCGCGACGGGAATTTCAGCGAGGGGGTCGACATCCTGGTCCACCCCAACTACCGGCAATTTTATCAGACGGTGCGGCAGGAGTTGAAGAATTGAGGCAGGTTTGTGGCTGCAGGAATACTTTTTGACGTTTTCCTTCGTTTTTTCCTACAAACCCGATAAATCCCCTTAATGATGAGTGGAGTCGATATCCTTCAACTGTTTGCATACCTCCTCCCGGCCGTGGTTACCGGGGCTGTGGCCTTCTATTTTTTCAGGTTGCACACTAACAATGAAGAAGGCCGACGCAGGTACCTCCTCCATAAAGACAGCCAGAAGAATTCCCTGCCCATTCGCCTTCAGGCTTATGAACGGATGGCCCTTTTCCTGGAACGCATCACCATCCCCAGCCTGGTCGTGAGGGTGGCCCCCAAGACGGCCGATAAAACAGAATATGAGAACCAGTTGATCCGCAACATCGAAAATGAATTTGAGCATAACCTCTCCCAGCAGATTTATATGACTGATGAATGCTGGAACGTGATTAAGGCTGCAAAAAACACTACCATTCAGGTAATCCGAAAAACCGCTATGGGCCAGCAAACCGACAGCGCAGATAAGCTCAGGGAACTATTGCTGAATGAATCCATGGAACGGAATTCCCCTTCGGCCACGGCGCTATCATACGTAAAAAAGGAGATCAGCAATCTCTGGTAGAAGCCCTAAACGGGCCCCACATCGTTACTTTCCTCACTGCGGCCCGAGGCATAGACAAAACCGCTTTTCCACCACTTGCGCATCTGTTCCTGGTCGAAGACCAGGGAATTGGTGGTAAGGATGGTGGGGGTATAATAAAAATTGATCAGGGCGTCGCGGTGGCTGGCCGTAAACTTCCCGATCTTGATATTCTGCTCCTCAATCCTGTCGAGCATAAAGCCGAACATGTTGGTCAACAGTGAGAAGGGGTTCCTCGAAGGCATCCGGTTTAAATGGGTGACCTCCGTATGGAGGATGATGGCGTCCACCACCCTGGCCCCGCGCTGGATGGCTTCCTCTATGGGCACCATACACCCCAGCCCCCCGTCGGCATACTCACAGCCGTACTTGCGCACCAGGCTCATGAACGGGATGTAGTTACAGGAAATCCAGATCCACTCGCAAAACTCCTCATAGTCAAAATCTTTGATGGACTTGTATTCGACCTGGTTCAGGGAAAGGTTCGACACGGTAACCACGATCTCCACGGGCTGCTCCTTCAGGGTTTGGAATTCCGCCGGGGTTAGCGATTTTTTAATTAGTTTCAACAGGTTGTGGCTTTCCCCAAAGGTCTTGCTCCCCTTTGAGAAATTTTTCAAGACGTTCCAGTGGTTAATGCCGATGGTGGCTATTCCGTGTTTCTTTTCAATGGTAAACGGACAGTTGCTGAAAATGCTGTCCTGGTTCACTGAAGTATAAACGCGGTTTATTTTTTCAACCTTGCCAAGGGCGAGATGGGAGATCAGCAAACTCCCGGTGGAGGTGCCCAAAAACAGGTCATAGGTGATTTCCTTTTGCTGGATCAAATATTGGGCCACCCCACCTGCAAAGGCGCCCTTACTTCCTCCTCCCGAGATTACCAGTGCCCTCATAACGAATCAATTTTTTGGTGGACGTAACGATAGCGGTCCCTGGGGAAGGGTTCCGCCAGGTCCCTCCAGAAAGCAGCCTCAGGCCCTTGCTCCAACAGGGCATCCAAAAGGCGTCGCGCAAATTTCCTGAACTGCCAGCTGTGGTGTTCCGTGGCCTCTATGAGATCCCGCAGGTTTTCCCGGTTTAGCGCCCCGACCTCCTGGAGTATTGAAAACGCCTTCTCCCTTGTTTCCCAGGAATAGGCAGGCGAAGTAGTCCCTCTAAGGCTATCCAGATATGCCTCTTTTTCCCCTTTCCCTGCGTATCCTTCCGTAAGTGCCGCCAGGATCCACCAGTATTGCTGTATCCCCTTCTGCGACAGGCTCCCGTTGCCGGAAACCCGGTCCAGGTATTTAATTCTCCTGTCGGGAACTGCCACCCACAGCCGAAACAGGGAAGCTTCCCGGAGCTCATAACTCGGGGCATCCAGCCAACCTTCCACCATTGGGATCATCCAATCCTCAAGGGTTTTTGTCGTCATCAGAAATGCCTTCTGCACCGGCAGGGAGCCCTCCCGGCACACCCTTTCCAGGAAGGCAGGGGTAAGTTCGACCCTGAAGCTGCTGAGTAGTTGCGCCCGGTATTCGGGGACGTTATACTGCTGCCATGCCTCGGCTATTGTGGATTCACGAACAACGTTTCCCGCCTTTTGCGCTTCCAGCAGCCCCAGGTACGCCTTTACCGATGGGGAATGGCGTTTAAGGTAATCCATCGCCGGTCCGGCGGGAAACCCGGTATCCTCCAACCAGGTTTCCCGGAACCCTGCCAGGGAAATCCCGGAGGCATCTTCAACGGCCTTAAGGAAGTCCTCTACCCGGGCATTGGAATAGGCATGGGCCATCAGGAAGTTTTTCACCCCCTGGCGAAAGGCCGCTTCCCCTACCTCTTCCCTGAGCAGGAAGAGGGCCCAGGCACCCTTTTCATAGAAGGTAAGGCTGCTTGCGCCCGGATCCAGCAGGGATTCCCCCCTGCCGGCCTCATCCATGGTTTCCAGGGCCCGGGCCGTGTCAAAAAGTTTCCAGTAAATATGATCCTCCCCGAGCAAATGGCGCTCCGCCTGGTAGGCATAAAAGGTGGCAAAGCCCTCATGGAGCCAGTGCTCTGAGGCATCGGTTTCCGTCACCAGGTTTCCGAACCACTGGTGGGCCAGTTCATGGGCGTTCACAGTTATGTAGTTTTCATCGTTATATCCCAGGGAATCCACCAGGTACCGGTCTGAAAAGAAAGTGGCCCCGGCATTTTCCATCCCGGCATACAGGAAATCGCGTACCGGTACCTGCCGGTAGACGCCCCAGGGGAAGGGGTATCCGATTTCCCGTTCCAGGAAATCGAAGAGTTCGGAGGAATAGCGATACGTGTATTCGGCCCTGTGCACTTCCCCTTCCGGGTAATAGAGCTGCAGGGGGACCCCGGAGGCCGATTGCTGTTCCAGGAAATTGAAACGCCCGATGGCGAATGCCAGCAGGTAACTGCTCATCGGGGCCGTGCCTTGGTAATCCCAGCGGGAGGTTTCCCCGATCTCTGTTTTTGCTGCCAGCAGACCCCCGGCAATGGCGCTGAAATTGGAATCGAACTGAAGGGAAAGGTCGAATTCCACCTTTTCGGAAAGGGCATCCACCACCGGCACCCAGTGGCTGGTATCTTTCCCCTGTCCCTGGGTCCAGATCTGCTCATTTCCCACAACATCGTCCTTCCAGCCAATGAAATAGACCGTTTGCAATGGCCTGGCGGTATATTCGATCTGCAGTTCGTGGTTACCAGGGATATGCGTGCCGGCAATGGCGATTTTACCGGGCAACGCCCTGTAGGCCACTGGCATTCCATCGAGTGCCACCCTGTGAAATACCATGTTATGGGCGTCCAGCACAATAGTGTCTGCAGGTTTTGATACCTGCAGCTGGTAGGTAACCTGGCCCGTAACCGTTTCTTCCATGGGGTCGGGCGCGATGAGGATATGGGCGCTGACCAGGTCCACGGCGGGCTGCTGCGCCAAACCCGGGACCATCATGAGCAGGACCAGCAGAAAGGTCCATCGCGGCACTATGTGGGCTGGTTTCGCCATAAGGTGTTTCAAATTTAGCATTTTGCCGGGTTGCACTTCTATACCGGAAGGCTTAATTTAGACCGATGCATCCCAACCCGCTCCATACCCCTGTGACGTATCTGAAAGGCGTGGGTCCCGGAAGGGCTTCGCTTTTGGGCCGTGAACTGGGGATTGAGACCTATCAGGACCTGCTCTACCTTTTCCCCAACCGGTATATTGACAAAACGCGGTTTCATAAAATCCGGGAATTGCAGCGAAACAGCGCGGACGTTCAGGTGGTGGGCAAGATCATCCACCTGAAGACCGTGGAACAGAAAAGGGGGAAGCGCCTGGTGGCAACCTTTGTGGACGATACCGGGGAAATGGAGCTGGTCTGGTTCAGAAGCCACCAATGGTTCAGGGATCGCCTCAAGCTGAACGCGCCTTATGTTATTTTCGGCCGGGTAAACTGGTTTAATGGCCGGTTTTCCATGCCACACCCTGAAATTACCCCGGTAGAGGTGTTCCGGCAACAGAGAAGGATTGCCATGCAGCCCGTTTATCCCTCCACGGAAAAACTTGGACAGCAGGGCGTCACCAACCGGGTTGTGGCCCAATGGATGCAACAATTGCTGTCGGAGGTCGGGGAAGTCATTCCGGAAACCCTGCCGGCCGGCCTGCGGGAGGAACTTCATCTTCCAATCAAAAAAGAGGCACTGTTGCAGGCACACTTCCCCGATTCGACCGAGCAACTGGCCAGGGCGCAATTCCGCCTGAAGTTTGAAGAGCTTTTTTACATCCAGTTGGCGCTTCTTACCAAGAAGATGCAACGAAAAAGCAGGATCAAGGGCCTTCCCTTCGAAAAGGTAGGGGAAGCCTTTACCGGGTTTTACCAGCACCACCTCCCTTTTGAGCTTACCCAGGCCCAGAAACGGGTGCTCAGGGAAATACGCGCCGACCTGGGCAGTTACGCCCAGATGAACCGCCTGCTCCAGGGGGATGTGGGCTCCGGCAAGACCATTGTGGCTGTTATGGCTATCCTGCTGGCTATCGATAACGGATACCAGGCCTGCCTGATTGCCCCTACCGAAATCCTGGCCCAACAACACTTTCAATCGGTGCGGGAGTTACTGGAACCCATGGGGTTGGAAGTAGCCCTGCTCACCGGGTCGGTAAAGGCCAGGCAGCGCGCCCCTGTGTATGAAAAACTGCGCTCCGGGGAGCTTCCCGTCCTGGTGGGAACCCATGCCGTACTGGAAGACAAGGTGCGTTTTGCCAACCTCGGCCTGGCGATTATCGACGAGCAGCACCGTTTCGGGGTTGCCCAGCGGGCCCGGATGTGGAAAAAAAACCAGACCCCGCCTCATGTGCTGGTGATGACTGCCACCCCCATTCCCCGAACCCTGGCCATGAGCCTGTATGGCGACCTCGACGTAAGCGTCATCGACGAACTCCCCCCCGGTAGAAAGCCCATACGTACCCTTCACCGTACGGATGCTGACCGCCTGAGGGTGTTTGGCTTCCTGAGGGAACAAATTGCCCTTGGACGGCAGGTTTATGTGGTCTACCCCCTGATACAGGAATCTGAAGCTTTGGACTACAAAGACCTGATGGACGGCTATGAGAGCATTACCCGGGAATTCCCTGCCCCCCGGTACCAGGTTTCAATTGTACATGGGAAAATGAAGCCCGAGGCCAAAGATTTCGAAATGCAGCGCTTTGTCGGGGGACAAACCCAGATCATGGTGGCCACCACAGTGATCGAGGTGGGGGTAAATGTGCCCAACGCCACGGTGATGGTCATCGAGAGTGCCGAACGTTTCGGGCTGTCGCAGCTCCATCAACTCAGGGGGCGGGTGGGCCGCGGGGCCGACCAGAGCTATTGCATCCTGATGAGCGGCAACAAGCTTTCCGGGGAAGCGAAAACCCGCCTGCAAACGATGGTGGACACCAATGACGGGTTTGAGATCGCCGAGGCGGACCTGAGGCTCAGGGGCCCCGGGGACCTCATGGGGACCCAGCAAAGCGGATTGTTGGCCCTGAAAATAGCCGATGTGGTCAAAGACCAGGATATCCTGAGGTCGGCGCGCTTTTACGCCCAGCAATTGCTTAGGAAAGACCCGGGCCTGGAATTGGAGGAACACCGCATGGTGCGCGAGAAAATGGCACGGATGGACGTCTTCAGGACGATCTGGGATTACATCAGCTAAAAGCCCGGGGCTTTCTGCCTGTATTGTATGTAATACGCGTACACTCACTGTTTCCAAAGGGATTCTCCGGGATATTTGAACAGGAAATCGGGGTGCCGGTGGGCATCACCCCCTGGATGCACCCCCTTTGGACATCGTAATTTTGAATGGCTTGCATTTCCTCAAAGCCAGCGTGTCCCTATTTTTACCGCCTGAGAATCTGAAATCCTTAAAGCATACCATGCCATGAGCAAAACCCTGTTTGACAAAGTCTGGGATTCCCATGTCGTACACCGGATTGAGAACGGCCCCGACGTATTGTTCATAGACCGCCATCTGGTTCATGAGGTCACCAGTCCGGTTGCATTCCTGGGGTTGAAGAACCGCGGAATCCCCGTACTTTATCCCGAGAGAACCTTTGCCACGGCGGACCACAATACCCCCACCCGCAACCAGCACCTTCCCGTTAAGGACCCCCTTTCGGCCAACCAGTTGAAGGCCCTGGAAGAGAATGCACACCGCCATGGCATCCCCTACTGGGGGCTTGGCCATGAGAAAAACGGCATTGTGCATGTGATCGGGCCCGAAAATGGGATTACGGTGCCCGGGGCCACCATTGTATGCGGCGATTCCCATACCTCCACCCATGGCGCCTTTGGAGCCATAGCCTTTGGCATCGGGACCTCGGAGGTGGAAATGGTGCTTGCCACCCAATGCATTATGCAGCCGAAGCCCAAAAGCATGCGGATCACCATAGACGGCGTCCTTAGCGAAGGGGTCACCCCAAAGGATGTGGCGCTTTTTATCATCTCGCGCCTGTCGACCTCCGGGGCTACTGGGTATTTCGTGGAATACGCCGGGGAGGTCTTCCGGAACATG
Organism: Robiginitalea marina; assembly: GCF_024006985.1. GTDB lineage: Bacteria > Bacteroidota > Bacteroidia > Flavobacteriales > Flavobacteriaceae > Robiginitalea > Robiginitalea marina. Next base: position 278,783 of record NZ_JAMXIB010000001.1, on the reverse strand, counting down.
TCGATGGAAGGGCGGATGACGGTGTGCAACCTGAGCATTGAAATGGGTGCCCGCGGCGGGATGATCGCCCCTGATGACAAGACGTTTGATTATGTTAAGGGCCGGGAATATGCGCCGAAAGGGGCCGCATGGGACCGGGCGATGGCCTACTGGAAAACCCTTCATTCGGAACCGGGGGCCACTTTTGACCGGGAGGTGTCGTTTGACGGGGACGAAATTGAACCGATGATCACCTACGGGACAAACCCCGGGATGGGGATGGGAATTTCCGGGGCTATCCCCAGGGCAGAAAGCCTGGAGGGCGGGGTGGCCACGTACAAAAAATCCCTGGCGTATATGGATTTCCAGGAAGGGGAAGCCATGCTGGGGAAAAAGATCGATTTTGTTTTTTTGGGAAGCTGCACCAATGGGAGGATTGAAGACTTCCGCGCTTTCGCCAGGGTAGTCAAGGGGAGGAAAAAGGCCCCCCATGTAACGGCCTGGCTGGTCCCCGGGTCGCACAAGGTTGAAGCGGCCATCCGGGAGGAAGGAATTCTCGATATCCTGGAAAAGGCGGGGTTTGAACTCCGGGAACCGGGGTGTTCCGCCTGTCTGGCCATGAATGATGACAAGATCCCGGCAGGGAAGTACGCCGTAAGCACTTCGAACCGAAATTTTGAAGGACGGCAGGGCCCGGGCGCCCGTACCCTCCTGGCCAGTCCCCTGGTGGCCGCGGCTGCCGCAGTTACCGGAAAAGTTACCGACCCCAGGGAGCTCCTGGTCTCCGAATTGGTTTAACTCAAGAAATGTCAAAGAAATGGCTTACGATAAATTTACCGTGCTGAAAAGCACTGCCGTCCCGCTTCCGATTGAAAACGTGGATACCGACCAGATTATCCCGGCGAGGTTCCTCAAGGCCACTGAAAGGGAGGGGTTTGGGGAAAACCTCTTTCGCGACTGGAGGTATAACCCCGACGGTAGCCCGAAGGAACACTTTGTTTTAAACAACCCGCGCTACCAGGGGCAAATTTTGGTGGGCGGCAAGAATTTCGGGTCAGGGTCTTCCCGCGAACATGCCGCCTGGGCCATATACGATTATGGTTTCCGGTGTGTGGTCTCCAGTTTTTTTGCGGATATTTTTCGAAACAATTGCCTGAATATCGGGGTTTTGCCCGTACAGGTCAGTGCCGGTTTTTTGGAGAACATTTTCCAGGCGATTGAAGCCGACCCTGGGGCCGTGCTGGAAGTAGACCTGCCTAACCAGCGCATTACCCTTACGGATTCCGGCCTTTCCGAATCCTTTGAGATCAACGGGTACAAAAAGCAAAATATGCTGAACGGCTTCGACGACATCGATTACCTGCTCAATATGAAAGCCGAAATTGAAACCTTTGCCACACGCCTACCCCATTAAGGTGCCTGCACCGTATCCCCCAATCACAAGCCCATGGAACGCAGGCGCATAGAAATCATGGATACCACCCTCAGGGATGGGGAACAAACCTCGGGGGTAACCTTTACCGGTCCTGAAAAACTGACCCTGGCCAGGTTGCTCCTTGAGGAACTGCAGGTGGACCGGATCGAAGTGGCTTCTGCACGGGTGTCGGAAGGGGAATTCGATTCCGTGCGCCAGATTACCCAATGGGCCTCCGAAGCCGGGCTTCTTTCCCGGGTAGAGGTCCTCAGCTTTGTCGACGGAGGGGCTTCCCTGGAATGGATGGAGGCTACCGGCGCCCGGGTGCAAAACCTGCTCACAAAGGGTTCCCTGAACCATTTGACCCACCAGCTCAAAAAAACGCCTGATGCCCATTTCCGTGAGGTGGAAGCCGTGCTCCGGATGGCAGCAAAGGCCGGGATGGAATCGAACGTATACCTTGAAGACTGGAGCAACGGGATGCGGAATTCCAGGGAATATGTTTATGAATTCCTCGAATTCCTTCAGGGCATGCCGGTGAAACGCATCCTGCTTCCCGATACCCTGGGAATCCTTACCCCCTCGGAAACGGGCCGTTTCCTTTCAGAAATCAGGACCCGCTATCCCCTGGCGCATCTCGATTTCCACGGGCATAACGATTACGACCTGAGCGTGGCCAACGTGCTTGAGGCGGTGCGCGCCGGGGTAGACGGCTTACACCTTACGGTCAACGGCATGGGAGAACGGGCAGGGAATGCCCCCCTGGCCAGTGTGGTGGCTGTGATCAACGATTTCCTTCCCGAGGTGGAAATCGGGGTCAGGGAGGCCGCTTTGTATCAGGTGAGCAAACTGGTATCGACCTTTACGGGTATCGGGATCCCCGCGAACAAACCGATTGTGGGCGACAACGTCTTCACCCAAACCGCCGGGATCCATGCCGACGGGGACAACAAAAAGAACCTCTATTTTAACGATTTGCTCCCCGAAAGGTTCGGGCGCAAACGCAAGTATGCCCTGGGTAAGACTTCAGGCAAGGCCAACATCCAGAAAAACCTCCAGGAACTGGGACTGACCCTTACTGAGGAGGAACTGAAAAAAGTCACGGCGCGCATCATCGAACTGGGCGATAAAAAGGAAAAAGTGACCCGGGAAGACCTTCCTTATATCATCTCTGACGTGCTTGGCAGCGGGGCCTTTCCCCAAAAGGTCTTCATCCGTTCTTATGTGCTTACCCATGCCAAGGGCCTGCAACCTTCCACAACGGTGGCCCTGGAGATCGATGGAAAGCATTATGAGGAGAATGCGCGGGGCGACGGGCAGTTCGATGCCTTTATGAATGCGCTCAGGCGGGTATACCAACACCTCAAAAAGCCCCTGCCTTCCCTGGTGGATTACGCAGTGCGCATTCCCCCGGGTTCGAGTTCTGATGCCTTGTGTGAAACCCTGATTACCTGGCGCAGCGGGGAAAAGGAATTCATTACCCGCGGGCTGGATTCCGACCAGACCGTATCTGCCATCAAGGCCACCGAGAAAATGTTGAATATTACCGCTTAGGTTCCCTACAACAGGTAATCGGTGCTGATGAAGTTGGAAAGCTTGGTTTCCAGGAGTTTTTCGACGGTTTCCGTGTTCAGTGGGTTGTCCTTAAAGGCGACAAAGGTCCTGATGGAAAATGACCGCAGGGCGTCGTGTACGCTCAGGGTGGACTGGGCAGAATCTTTGCGCCCCGTAAAGGGATAGACGTCGGGGCCGCGCTGACAGGAGCTGTTCAGGTTTACGCGGCAAACGAGGTTGGCCAGGGTATCGATAAGGGGGGCCAGGGTGTACACATCTTTCCCAAAAAGGCTTACCTGCTGCCCGTAATTGCTGGACGCCATATCATCGAGGGGTTCGTCGATTTCACGGAAAGACACGACCGGGATTACCGGCCCGAACTGTTCTTCCTGGTAGACGCGCATGTCACGGGTGACCGGGTATAGCACGGCCGGCCAAATAAAATTCTCGGTGCGTTGCCCTCCTTTTGCGTTCATGATCTTCGCCCCCCTGGCAAGGGCATCATCTATGAGCTCCTGGATATAGTCGGGCTTTCCGGGTTCCGGCAGGGGGGTTAGTTTTACCCCCTCGTCCCAGGGATTGCCGAATTTAAGAGCGTCCACAGCTTCGCTGAAGGCTGATAGGAATTTCTCCCGCACGTCTTCATGGACGTAGACGATCTTCAGGGCGGTACACCGCTGGCCATTGAAGGAAAGTGTCCCGGCAAGGCACTCCTGAAGGGTCAGGTCAAGGTCTGCATCGGGCATAATAATGGCCGGGTTCTTTGCCTCCAGGCCCAGGACCAACCGCAACCGGTTGCTCTTCGGGTGCTGTTCCTGCAACGCATTGGCGGAAAGGCTGTTGCCAATAAGGGCCAGGACGTCTACTTTTCCGGTTTTCATAATCGGCCCGGCCACGGCCCTCCCCCGTCCGAATAAAATGTTTACCACCCCTTTGGGAAAGCTGTTGCGGAAAGCTTCCAACAAGGGGGTAATCAGTAAAACCCCGTGTTTGGCGGGCTTGAAGATGGTGGTATTCCCCATGATAATAGCCGGGATCAGCAGGGCAAACGTCTCGTTCAGCGGGTAATTGTAAGGCCCAAGGCAAAGCACCACCCCAAGGGGCCCCCGGCGGATATGGGCATACACCCCTTCCGCTTTTTTAAACCGGGCGCAATCGCGGTCGAGTTGCTTGTATTCCTCCAGGGTATCGCGGATGTATTCCACGGTGCGGTCAAACTCCTTCTCGGAATCCGGCAGGGACTTCCCGATTTCCCACATCAGCAGGCGTACCACCGGTTCCCTTTGGGTAATCATCTGTTTCAGGAATTTTTCCATACAGGCGATCCGGTCCCTGACCTTCATCGTGGGCCATACCCCTTTTCCCTTGTCGTAGGCGTTCAGGGCAGCCTCAAGGGCTTCATGGGCCGCTTCTTCCCCCATATCGGGGATACTCCCCAACAGGGTGGGCTGGTACGACGGAGTTGTGGAAATGGAGGAATAGACTTCGGTAACCGGTCCCCCCCAGGATTTGAGGGTTCCCCCAACCAAATAATGACGCTGTGCAACAGGCTCGGGCAACTGGTATTTCTCGGGGACAGGGGGAAGGTTCTTCATGCTTTGCTTCGCTTTAAAACTAGAGTATGGGTTTCATGGCGGTCATGGATGCCCTGAGGCGGGCCCCGACGGTTTCTACCGGATGGTTCCGGATAGCATTGTTTACCGCTATCAGGCGGGCATTGTCCACCCCGGTGCCCCGGCCCTCCCCGTAGACCTTGCCGATGACCTCTGAGCTGACTTCTTTCATAAATCCGGCCAGCAGGGGTTTACAGGCGTGGTCGAAAAGGTAGCAACCATATTCTGCTGTGTCGGAAATGACCCGGTTCATCTCATAAAGCTTTTTCCGGGCAATCGTATTGGCGATCAGGGGTGTTTCGTGGAGGGACTCGTAATAAGCCGACTCCCCGATAATCCCCGATTCGGTCATGGACTCGTAGGCGAGTTCCACCCCGGCCCTGACAAAAGCAACCAGCAGCACCCCGCGGTCATAGTATTCCTGTTCGCTGATCGGGTCGGGGCTGGCCTCTGTCTTTTCAAACCGGGTTTCGGCGGTGGCAGCCCTCCAGCGCAACAGGTCGGCATCCCCGTTGGCCCAGTCTTCCATCATGGTGCCTGAAAAATGTCCGCTCATGATGTCGTCCATATGCTTTCTGAAAAGCGGGCGCATCAGGTCCTTGAGCTGCTCCGAAAGTTCAAAGGCCTTTATTTTAGCCGGGTTTGACAGGCGGTCCATCATATTGGTGATCCCCCCGTATTTCAGGCCCTCCGTGATGGCCTCCCACCCGTACTGGATCAATTTTGCGGCATATCCGGGGGTTATGCCCTCCTCCAACATCTTATCGAAACACAATATGGAACCCGTTTGGAGCAGGCCGCAGAGGATGGTTTGCTCCCCCATCAGGTCCGACTTTACTTCGGCAACAAAGGATGACTCCAGCACCCCGGCCCGGTGCCCGCCGGTGGCGGCTGCGTACGCCTTCGCGAGGGCAAGGCCCTTGCCCTCAGGGTCGTTTTCGGGGTGTACGGCAATCAGGGTCGGCACACCGAAGCCCCGCTTATATTCCTCCCGTACTTCAGACCCGGGGCTTTTGGGAGCCACCATAATTACGGTCAGGTCTTTGCGGATTTGAGTCCCCTCTTCCACGATATTGAAACCATGGGAATAGGAAAGGGTCGCCCCTTTCTTCATAAGGGGCATTACCGCACCGACCACAGCGGTATGCTGTTTGTCGGGAGTGAGGTTAATCACCAGGTCAGCCCGGGGAACCAGGGTTTCATAGGTACCCACCTCGAAACCGTTTTCAGTGGCATTCATAAAGGAGGCCCTTTTCCCACTTATCGCCTCAGGCCGAAGGGCATAGGAAATATCCAGGCCTGAATCCCTCATATTCAACCCCTGGTTCAGGCCCTGGGCCCCACAACCAATAATCACGATCTTCTTGCCCTTCAATGCGGATACCCCGTCTGAAAATTCCGAAGCCTCCATAAAACGGCACTTGCCGAGCTGCTCCAGTTTTTCCCGTAAGGAAAGGGTGTTGAAGTAATTTGCCATGTTCTGAATCTTTTATATTAAGGTTAGTTTTCAGTTTCTGAGTGCTGGAACTTCGCCAGCAGGGGGGTGATCTGCATCTCTGCCTTGCTCACGGCGATCCTTCCGGAACGCACAAATTGCATAATCCCGAAGGGTTCCAATTCGTGGTACATTTCGTCGATTTCGTGGCGGCGCCCGGTTTTGGCCAGTACGAAAAACTCCCTGCTCACGGTAACGATCTGACTATGGCTTTCTTTGATGATGTTCTGAATCTGGCGCTCGTCAAAAAGCAGGTGGGAAGCGATCTTGAACAGTGCTGTTTCCTGGAAGATGGTCTCCTCATCGGTATGGTAAAATGCCTTGATCACCTCGATCTGTTTTTCAATCTGCGTGACGATCTTTCGGGTCCATGATTCCGTAGTGTTAACCACTATAGTGAATTTTGAAACCCCTTCAATTTCTGATTTAGAAACATTTAAGCTCTCTATATTGATGTGTCGCTTCAGGAATATTCCCGAGATGCGGTTCAGCAGCCCCACATTATTTTCGGAATACACCGAGATGGTAAACAATTTATTTTCCATACCTCAAACTGGTATTAGTTTCCCGCTTGAACCGGGTTTTGAATCTATTTATTTCAGGCGGATGTCAGATACGGAAGCCCCCGAGGGAATCATGGGAAACACGTTGTCTTCCTTTTCCACCCGTACCTCCAGGAAATACGCTTCCTTAGAGGAAATCATCTCCTGCACGGCTTCAGCCAGTTCTTCCCGCTTATCGACCCGACGGGCTTTCAGGTAATACCCCTCTGCGATTTTTACAAAATCAGGGTTCACCATTACGGTAGACGCATAGCGGCTATCAAAGAAGAGCTCCTGCCACTGGCGCACCATCCCCAGGAAGTCGTTGTTCAATACCACGATTTTCACGGGTAATTTATTCTGGAAAATAGTGGCCAGTTCCTGAATGGTCATCTGGTAGCCGCCATCTCCGATCACCGCCACCACTTCGCGGTCCATGGCCCCCATTTTAGCGCCTATGGCCGCAGGAAGGGCAAAGCCCATTGTTCCCAGGCCTCCTGAGGTGATATTACTTTTGGTGTCCCGGAATTTGGCATACCGGCAGGTCACCATCTGGTGCTGCCCCACGTCCGTTACGATCACGGCGCGGTGACCTGTGGCCCGGTTGATTTCGGTTACCACTTCGCCCATGGTCAGCCCGGGCTTTGTCGGATGGATATCCCCTTCAATAACCGCCTGGTATTCTTCCTGGTATTTTTTGTGGAACTCCCCCACCCATTCTTCGTGGGAGTTTTCCCGGATCAGGGGCAGCAGCAGGCCGAGCGTTTCCCGGGCATTCCCCAGGACGGCCACGTCGGCATGTACATTTTTGTTTACCTCTGCGGGATCTATTTCAAAGTGGATGACCTTTGCCTGTTTGGCATAGGTTTCGAGGTTGCCGGTTACCCGGTCGTCAAATCGCATCCCGATGGCGACAAGGACATCGCATTCATTGGTCAGCACATTGGGCCCGTAGTTTCCATGCATGCCCACCATGCCCACATTCAGTGGGTGGTCCGAATCCATGGCGGAAAGCCCAAGGATGGTCCATGCCGCAGGGATCCCGGCTTTTTCCACCAGGGCCTTCAATTCTGCCTCAGCCTTCCCCAGGATCACCCCCTGGCCGTACACGATATAAGGCTTTTTGGCCTGGTTGATCAGGGTGGCAGCCGCCCTGATCGCTTCCATATCAGGCTTCGGCACCGGGTTATAGCTCCGGACCCCCCTGCAGGGTTGGTACTGGAAATCCAGCTCATCGAACTGGGCGTTTTTCGTAATGTCAACCAAAACGGGGCCGGGCCTGCCCGAACGGGCAATAAAAAAGGCCTTGGCCATGATTTCGGGGATTTCCGAAGCTTTGGTTATCTGGTAATTCCACTTCGTGATTGGGGTGGAGATCCCAATGATGTCTGTTTCCTGAAAGGCATCCGAACCGAGCAGGTGCCGAGAGACCTGTCCCGTAATGCAGACCACCGGGGTAGAATCGATCTGGGCATCGGCCAGGCCAGTGACCAGGTTTGTCGCCCCCGGCCCGGAGGTTGCCATGGCCACCCCTACCCTGCCACTGACCCGGGCATAGCCCTGGGCAGCATGGGCAGCGGCCTGTTCATGGCGGGTCAGCACGTGGCGCAGGCGGTCCTGAAACTTATAGAGTTCATCATAAACAGGCATTATGGCTCCTCCCGGGTACCCGTAAATCAGGTCAACCCCTTCTGCGAGGAGGCATTGGATTATGGCCTCGGCCCCACTGATCCGCATAGGGGATGCAGCGACCTGTCCTTGTTCTTTGGTTTTTACATGTTCCATGACTGACTGCCTTGCTTGTTGCTTAAAATTCATCCGTAACACATCCCTGTGAAGCGGAAGAGACGGTTTTGGCATATTTATAGAGGGAGCCCCGCCCGACTTTCAGGGCCGGAGGATTCCATTTTTCCCTGCGTTGTTGCAGCGCTTCGGGGGAAAGCGCTACCGAAAGGGTGTTTTTTTCTGCATCGATGGTGATAATATCCCCGTCCTGTACCAGGGCAATAACGCCCCCATCCTGGGCCTCAGGGGTCACATGGCCCACTACAAAGCCATGGGTACCGCCGGAAAACCGGCCATCGGTGATCAGGGCAACCTCCTTGCCCAGGCCAGCCCCCATAATGGCGCTGGTGGGTTTCAACATTTCCGGCATACCGGGCCCGCCTTTCGGGCCTTCATAGCGTATGACCACCACCTCGCCGGGCCGCACTTTTCCTTCCCCGATACCGGTGTTGGCGTCGAATTCACTTTCAAAGACTCGGGCAGGTCCTTCGAACCTCAGGCCTTCCTTCCCGGTGATTTTGGCCACTGCACCTTCTGAAGCCAGGTTTCCATACAGGATCCTCAGGTGGCCCGTGGGTTTAATGGGGGCATCCAACGGGTGGATCACCTTTTGCCCACTGGCCAGGCCAGGCACCGATTTCAGATTTTCTTCCAGGGTCTTGCCGGTTACCGTCATGCAATCGCCGTGGAGCATGTCGTGTTCCAGCATGAATTTCAGCACCGCCGGGATGCCCCCTACCCTGTGGACGTCCTCCATGAGGTATTTCCCGCTGGGTTTTAAATCGGCCAGGAAAGGGGTCTTGTCGCTGATTCGCTGGAAGTCATCGAGGGTAAATTCGATTCCCGCGGTGCGGGCAATGGCGAGAAAATGGAGTACTGCATTGGTGGAACCTCCCAGGAGCACGATCAGGCGCACTGCATTTTCCAGGGATTTGCGGGTGATGATATCCAGGGGTTTCAGGTCCAGTTCCAGAAGGTTGCGCAGGGCCTTTCCGGCTGCGATGGCATCAGCCTGCTTTTCCGGGCCCACCGCCGGGTTCGAGGAACTGTACGGGAGCGACATCCCCAGGGCTTCTATGGAAGAAGCCATAGTATTGGCCGTATACATCCCCCCGCAGGCACCTGCCCCGGGGCAGGCGTTTCGGATGACATCCCTGAACTGCTTTTCATCGATGCTGCCCGCCACTTTCTGACCCCAGGCTTCAAAGGCGGAAACCACATCGAGTTTTTGGTCCTTAAGGCACCCGGAGGCAATGGTGCCCCCGTAGAGCATTACAGACGGCCTGTTCAGCCGGATCATGGCCATCAGGGCGCCCGGCATATTTTTATCACAGCCCACCACGGTTACCAGCCCATCGTAATTCATGGCCTGCACCACAGTTTCCATGGAATCGGCAATAACATCCCTTGATGGCAGGGAGTACCGCATTCCGCTGGTCCCCATGGAAATTCCGTCACTGACGCCTATAGTATTAAAAATAAGGCCTACCAGGCCTTCCTCCAGGGTACCCTGCTTGACGAATTTAGCCAGGTCATTCAGGTGCATGTTACAGGGGTTCCCTTCATACCCTGTGCTGGCGACGCCCACCAGGGGTTTGTCAAAATCTTCCTCCGACATCCCGATGGCATAAAGCATGGCCTGTGCAGCCGGTTGGGTGGGGTCCTGGGTAATGGCTTTACTATACTTGTTAAGAGGCATTCGATTAAGGGTCTTTTTCTGGATTCGTTTTAGTTTGGATGCTACCAAAGATAAGGCTTTGGCAGGGGGAGGGTTTTCGATCAGTAGCCTGAAAAGAGGGTCATTTAAAGGCAAAAAAGACTATCTGTCTGTAATTCAGCCACATGCCTCATTAAAAATACCATATCCAATTCAAGACTTTGCCGGGCGTATCGCACCTTATTTCCGCTTGTCCGAACCGCCCCGGGGGGCATTGACGGGAAGTGTTGCCGGTTATGTATCTTGCAAGTCCAAAAATACCCCTAATGGAAAAAACAGTCAGTGAAGCGATTGCCTACCGCAGGTCGGTTCGGGTGTACCGGGAAGACCCCATTGATGCTGCCGTGGTGCGCAGGTGCCTCGAGAATGCCGTCCTGGCCCCCAACAGCAGCAACCTGCAATTATGGGAATTTGTTCATATTACCTCCACTGAAACGCTTAAATCCGTGGCTTCATGCTGCTTTAACCAAAACGCCGCCAAAACCGCCCGGCAAATCGTAGTGGTGGTGTGCCGCAGGGATCTCTGGAGGCGCAGGGCTGGGGCAAACCTGGAATTCCTGAAAACACAATTTGAAAGCGCGGCGTCAGAGGCGTCTCCACGCCGTAAAGCCTTCGCCCTGAATTATTACCGCAAGCTCATCCCGACGCTATACCTGGAATTTTTCGGGATCCTTGGGGCGATCCGGTACCTTTTTTTCAGCCTGTTGGGGCTCTTTAGGCCGGTTTACAGGCAGGTACGCCTTTCAGACCTGAGGATCGTCGCCCATAAAAGCGCAGCCCTGGCAGCCGAAAACTTCATGATTTCCATGGCTGCCGTTGGGTTCGACACCTGCCCGATGGAAGGCTTTGATTCCCTGCGTCTGCGGAAGCTTCTTGACCTTCCGTCCGGGGCCGAAATCAACATGGTAATCGGTTGCGGGATCCGCGAAGAAAATGGGGTGTATGGCCCCCGATTCCGCCTCCCTTTCGGGGAAGTCTACCGACAGGTCTGAATCAGGCCCAGAGGAACCGTATCGCATCGCCTGATTTCTTTTGCCCCATCAGGTCGAGGGAATCGGGATCGAGTTGCAGAATCCGAGGATACCCGCCCGTAGTCTGCCCATCCCTCAGCAACACCAGTAGTTTGCCTGCAGGGGTCAGTTGTACGGTCCCCGGTAAGGTGGCTGAAGTAATCATGCTGGTGCCTATCCCCTCCATGGCCGGTCCGAGCTGGCAGGCCATCCGGTCGTGTTCTTTGGCCAGGTGGTATTCCGTTTCGAATAAGCAGGCCTTCTGGGAGGGGTTCAACAGGTCAAATTCCGGACCCGGCCAGACCCGCACCTCCTTTTGCCCATAAGAATCCGCAGCATTCAACTTGAGCAGCCTGGGCGTAAAATCTTCACAGGGAGCATAGGGAAGCTCCGAATCCCTGGCCAGGAATTTATGTCGGGTCACCGGAGGAAAGTAAGACCGGCTCCCCAACCTCACTTCGGGGAGGAACCCCCCTTTTACGGCCAGGTACGCCCTGAGGCCGCGCAGTACCGGGCCGCATTTCAGATGGGAACCGGCAGGGACCTGGTAAACCCGGTTCATTTCCACAGGCTCCCCGTTTAATTCGGCTTCGAGGTGGGCGCCACTAACTACCAGGAAGGTAGGGGTGGTAAATTCCACTTCCGGCCCTTTCATGGTCACTTCAAGTGCAGCAGCTCCGGGTTCATTCTCCAACAGGGCATTAGCCCTCCGCAATGCGCCCTGGTCCATGGCACCCGATACCGGAACCCCGTATTGCCGATAGTGGTAGCGCCCCAGGTCCTGGAGGGTGGTATAGAATCCGGGTTGTATGATCTTAAGCATTTCCCTCCCCTTCCCTGAAATTGTAAATCCCTATTTCTCCCTCTATTTTGTGCAGTTCATATTCCGCAGGGCTAACCGCCCGGAAACGCACCTGGTCCCCCGGGGAGATAAAACACGGGGGCTGCGCCTCCGGATTAAAGAGGGGAACCGGGCAATTTCCAATAAGGTGCCAACCCCCCGGGGATTCCTGCGGGTAAATCCCGGTTTGGCGGTCGGCCAGCCCCACCGCGCCGGCCGGTACCCGCAGGCGGGGGTGGTCGCGCCTCGGGAGCCTCAGGGTTTCCGGGACGCCCCCAAGGTAGAGGAACCCGGGGAGGAAGCCAATGCCGAAAACGCGGTAAGGCTGGGCTGTATGGCTGCGTACAAGGTCCGGTTCCGTGGTATTGAGGATGCGGGCAACTTCTTCCAGGTCGGGGGCAAAAGGGGGATCATAGCAAACGGGGAGTTCCCAGCACCGCGCAGATAGGGTACCCGGACCTGGATAGTCATGGTACCAGGCCGGCAGATTTCGGGTTACCCTTTCTAGGTCCTTTTCCTTCCCATAGCTTATCAGGGTAAGGGAATGATACACCGGTATGAATTCCCATTCGGATTCAGGCAGGTGGTTGTCGCGCAGATAGCGCATAAACCCAAGGACATCCATAAGGGTTTCTTCGGACACCCCTGCCGGCCATTCCAGCAAAAGGGCCTCACGGCCAAAGGGTTTGATATGGAAGGGAGCCTCGCTCATCTGCTGACCATTATTTCTGCATCGGGCAGGTTATTTGCGAGAAAGGTAAGGATTTCAACGGCATTCGGGGTATCGCCATGAAGGCAATAGGTGTCGGCCTGCAGGGAGATATACGAACCATCTGCGCAGAGAACCCGGTGGTTGCCCGCCATCTCCTTCAACCGGGAAAATATTTGCCGGGGGTCGCCGAGCACAGCCCCTTCCCTATTTCGGGCCACCAGGCTCCCATCGGCCTCGTAGGCGCGGTCGAGAAAGGCTTCTTCCCACACCCGGAACCCATGGCCCCGGGCCAGGGTAGCCAGGGTGGCGTTACAGGGCACAAAGAGAATGGCCTTTTCCCTGTACCCCTCCAGGGCCTCCAGATAGCTTTCGGCCAGGCTTCCCCCCGGGGCCAGGTCGTTATACAGGGCGCCGTGGGCCTTAATGTGGTGTAGTCGGGTATTCAGGGTCCCAAGGACATCCGCCAGGGAAGCTACCTGCGCCCGGATGCTTTCCCGAAACTCGATGTCGGCCATTTTCACGGAACGCCGCCCAAAATGCTCCCGGTCGGGATAAGACGGATGGGCCCCGATCCGGACCCCGTGGGCAAGGGCCAGGCGCGCCGTATCTTTCATACTGCGATGGTCCCCGGCATGACCCCCGCAGGCGATGTTGCAGGAAGATATCAGGGGAAACAGGAGGGGTTCATTTCCCACCCCCTCCCCTACGTCACAATTCAGGTCAATGGTTGTCATGATCGGGCTTAAAAGAGTATGATTTTAAGGATGCTCCAGATGCCGAGTCCCGTTACGAGCACCAGGATGGCCAGGGCCGCGGCATTTTGCAGGAGGTTGTTCCTCAGGTCCCCCATAAGGACCACCCGGTTTACGGCCCACCAAAGGAAAATAGCGATAACGGGCAACAGGATTCCGTTGGCAACCTGCGCAAAAAAGATTACCTCGAGGGGTCTGAAATCCCAGCTGAGCGCCAGGATGCCGCTCAGCAGGACGAAAATCCAGACGGCCCGGAACCGGGCCTGCTTCCTGCCTTCGGGCCATCCGAAACACTGACGTGCGACATAGGCAGCCGCCAGGGGGGCCGTTATGGCAGAGGTAATCCCCGCCGCAAAAAGGCCGATGCCGAGGCCAAAGCGCGCTGTGGCCCCGTAAAGGGGTTCGAGTCCCCTGGAGAGGTCTTCCAGGGTTTGGACCCCGGGAGCTCCGCTCCCGGCTGCCGTTACCACTATCGCCATCGAGACCAGCCCCCCGGCTGCAACGGAAAGGAGGATATCGCGTCGCATGGTACCCATCTCCCGGGTTGATTTCCATTTTTCACTCACCAGGGAGGTATAAAGAAACAAGTTGTACGGGACTACCGTGGTGCCAATTAGGGCCACCACGGTCAGGAGGTTCCCTGAGTCCGCCCGCGGCAGGAAGAGGCCGCTCAGCAGTTCGGTCAGATCCGGTCGGGTCAGTATGGCCGTTACCAGGAAGGAAAGGCTCATCAGGAGTACAAGGATCGTAAAGACCCGTTCCAGCAGGCGCGAATTCCCGTACCAAAGCAGTCCGAAGGCCAGCAGGCCCGAAAGCCACGGGTAAAGGCCCTGTCCGTCATGGCCCGTAAGGCCCTGCAAGCCCAGGACGGCCCCGGAAATATTCCCCGCTTCATAGGCGGCATTTCCCACCACAATAGCCGAGAGGATTACCCCCAGCATTGCAGCCTTCAGCCAGCGGTTCGGGAGGCTCTGCCTGATGACCCCCGGGATTCCATCCCCGGTGGTCAGCCCCAGCCTTCCTGCCATTTCCTGAAGCACCCAGGTGGCAAAGACGGAAAGCAGCAGCGCCCACAACAACCCGTACCGCCAGTCTACCCCGGCCCTGATACAGGTGGTGACCGTACCGGGGCCTACGAAGGCCGCTGCTATGAGCATCCCCGGTCCTGTTTTTTTGAACATGGATATCCCAGCGTAATCGGTGAAGGGTAAAGATACGCATTCCGGCTGCTTTTGTGAAGGCGCCCTTCGCGATCACAGGAAGGCATTTCATCTAAAATATCGGGTTTCCTGACCGCTGAGGGTGCCATACGTCGAAAACTTCAAAATAAAATACGGGCTGTACGGTTATTATTTTTCCCGAAACCTAAATTCTTACCCGGACTATGACATGCCTGGAGTGCAATAAAAAACTCAGTTACCTTGACCATCGCGCGTCGATGGACCTTTTTCAGGCTGAATTGTGTGCCGCGCACCGAAGCCGCCTGGAACTCCTCATCCGCAAGGGACAAATCCCCGCCGAAGCCGTAATGCTTTACTATGGACTCAGGGAAGCAGGGATACGACCCATGCTGGCCTGGTGGGATGGTAAAAAAACTGTGGACCTCGCCCTTTCCAGGGTGAAACTCAACATTGAAATAGACCGGGGGCTAGAAGCCATGACCCATGAACAGGCCATGCACGAACTCGAACAGACCATGCATTCGTTCCGAAACGGGTTTACCACCATCCGGATCCCGCATTTTTTGATCCGCAACCACCTTCGGGAGACCGTGGTCAACGTCCTGGGAATCATGGAAGGGTTGAAAGCCAACATTAAGGTGGTCTGACCCCAAAACAATACCTATGGCTGCTGAACTTGAATATACCAATCGCTCGTACCAGTTGTGCCGCTGGATTTTACTGCTCCTGGCATTGTCCGGGGCAATGGCCCTTCTGAACCTGGGACCCTTTCTCTACCGGTGGCTTTTGGGCCTGCCCATAGTGCTTTCCGGGATGCTTGGGTTGGCCGGCACCTATTATGTTTTAAAGGGCATTCACGAGCCCCTGACCGAACGGAAGGTCATTGCCCTGACGGTTAACCTGGCCATGGCTGTTCTGGTGATCGCGATCCTGGTCAGCAATACGGCCTATGGCTGAAGGGCAACATACCGCGTGACCTCCCCCTGACATTTTCCGGATAGCCTTCTGATATGAGATTAATTCGTACCTTTTGAGCCAAAGGACACGGATTATGAACACTACTGACCGACGCCACTGGCTGAAAACCATCGCCCTTGGGGGCGGCTTTACGTTAATGGGCGGTATGCCCGGCCTGGCACAAATGGCAGCGCCCAAAAGGCCCCTCGCCGAAGGCCCCGTAAAGCTAAATTCAAATGAGAACCCGTTTGGGCCCTCTGAAAGCGTCCGCAGGGTCCTCCAGGAAAACTTTCACCTCGGGTGTCGGTACCCTTTCCAGTACATCAAAGCCCTGGTGAGCGATATTGCCAGGAAAGAGGAGGTCCCGGAAGACCACGTGGTAATAACCGGAGGGTCCACGGAAGGCCTTAATGCGGCAGGCCTGGTCTATGGCCTCGGGGGCGGGGAAATAATCGCTGCCGACCCGACGTTTCAGGCCCTTTTGAGTTATGCGGAATATTTTGGCGGGTATGTACACAGGGTCCCCCTCGACGAAGGACTTTCCCATGATTTAAACGCTATGGAACAAAGGATCACCGGTAAGACCCGCCTGGTTTTCCTTTGCAATCCCAATAACCCTTCCGGTACCCTGCTGGACCCCGGGCAGTTGAAAGATTTTTGCGCTTCCACGGCCTCCCGGGCTGTGGTTTTCAGCGATGAGGCGTATTATGATTACATCACGGAACCCGATTACCCCTCTATGGTGGGCCTGGTGCGGCAGGGCTACAATGTGATTGTGTCCAAAACCTTTTCCAAAGTTTACGGCCTGGCCGGGATGCGCATCGGATATCTTATCGCCAGACCCGATATCGCCCTGCGCCTGCGGGAAGCCCTGATGGCCAACACCAACGTCCTGGCCATCCTCGCCGCCCGGGAAGCCCTTAAAGACACCGATTTTTACAAGTTCAGCCTTACCCAGAATGAAAAATGCAAACAGTGGATATATAACGAACTGGATGCCATGGGCATTCCCTATCTCCGCTCGCACACCAATTTTGTGTTCTTCAAAAGCGGGATGCCTATAGGCACCCTGCTGGAAAGGATGGGTGCCGAAGGGGTTCAGATTGGCCGCCCCTTCCCTCCCCTGCTCGATTGGGCCCGTATCAGCACCGGTACTCTCGAAGAAGTACAGGCCTTTACCGGCGCCCTGAAAAAAGTACTGGCCTAAATTGTTATCACAGAAGTAGCAGGGAACATTTCCCTTCACACGACCGATTCCCTATGAAAAAAATCCTTTCTGCCCTGTTGCTCGTGGCTGTTGTTGTTGCAGGCATCCTGGTGTTCAACACCCTTACCCTGTTTTCCCGTCAGGTGGAACCGGAAACCTTGCAGGCTGTGTCAATCCCCGATAGGGTCTATGAAAACCTTTCGGGGGCTATTCAGTTTCCAACCGTATCCATAAGTGAAGACGCCATCCCCGATTCTGCTGCTTTCCATGGGTTCCATGAGTTCCTCCGGAAGACCTTCCCCCTGGTGCATGAGAAACTCACCCTTGAAAAAATCAATGAATACAGCCTGTTGTATACATGGAACGGGACGGATGCTTCCCAAAAGCCCGTCATCCTGATGTCGCACCAGGATGTGGTCCCGGTAGACGGGCCCACCCTGGCGGAATGGGAGGCGGGCCCTTTCGAAGGTAAAATTACCGATACCCACATTATAGGGCGTGGCACCCTGGATGACAAGGGGTCTTTAATGGCCGTGCTGGAGAGTGTGGAAATGCTCCTCCGGGAAAACCATACCCCGACCCGGACGCTGTATCTGGCCTTTGGCCATGATGAAGAAGTAGGGGGCAGCAATGGGGCGGGGGCGATTGCAGCCCATCTAAAGGCCAAAGGGGTAGATGCCGCAATGGCTTTGGATGAAGGTGGATTCCTGGCTGAGGGGATGATTCCTGGCATTGAGAAACCCGTGGCCATGGTGAACCTGGCGGAAAAAGGGTTTGCCTCTTTCCGGCTGATCGTTCGCACCAACGGAGGGCACAGTTCCCAGCCGCCCAAAGAAAATACAATTGGCATGCTCGCCCGGGCGATTGTGGATTTGGAAAACAACCAGCTTCCCTATAAGCTGGTGGAGCCCATCAACTACCAGTTTGAGTATATGGGGGCGGAACTCCCCTTTTTCAAAAAAATGGCCTTTGCGAATCCTTGGCTCTTTAAAAAGCCCATATTGGAAGCCCTGAATGCACACACCACTACCGCCCCCACCATTATCGAAGGGGGGGTGAAGAATAATGTGATCCCTACGATGGCAGAAGCCACGATCAATTTCCGGATCCTGCCAGGGGAAACGATTGAATCTGTTCAGGAACATATCCAGGCCACGGTAGGCAGCAAAATACAGGTGGAACCCGTCGGGTTCCTGGCCAATCCTTCACAGGTTTCCGGGATCGATTCCGAAGCCTTCAAAAACCTTGAACTTACCATCCGGTCTGTCTTCCCCGATGCCATCGTGGTTCCCGGGCTGGTTGGGGGCGGCACCGATGCGCGCTACTTCTATGACCTGGCCGATGAAGTGTACCGGTTTTACCCCATCCGGATCAACCAGGAGAGCTTTACCCGCTTTCATGGGATTGACGAAAAAATCAGCAAGGAAAACTACAGGGAGCTTATTGAATTTACCTATCACCTGATCCGGAAATTCAGCTGACCTTTGCCTGCCCGGGAGCAATGGCACCCCTTTTTGGGCACGTGATGTAGCTTCCTGTGGATTTCAGGGCCGAAAGAATAAATCCATGAAGACTCCTGAGGGTTCCCCCCCACCGCTTTCCCATCCCGGCCACTCGGCCAAGCCCCCCTGGTACTTCCTGGTTTTGCTTATCCTGGCCGGGGAATCGGCATTCATCCTGCCTTTTGTGCTCTCGCGCGTCTTCAGGCCAACGGTACTGGACACTTTCGGGCTCGACAACACCCAATTGGGCCTATGCTTTTCTGTATATGGGGTCGTAGCCCTGGTTTCTTATTTTTTCGGGGGACCCCTGGCTGACAAATACCCCCCCAGGAAGTTAATCGCAGTAGCCCTTTGGATGACCGCCCTGGGGGGACTGGCCTATGCGACCTTCCCGGCGTATCCGGTATTAAGAGTGCTCTATGGCTACTGGGGGTTTACGACCATTTTCATTTTCTGGGCCCCTATGATCAAAGCCACCCGGGTATGGGGAGGCGCCACATCCCAGGGAAAGGCCTTCGGCTTTTTGGATGGTGGGCGCGGGCTGGTGGGGGCACTCTTTGGCACCCTGGGAGTCCTGGTCTTCTCATGGTTCCTGGGCAGTGAAACAACAGCCACCCTGGTGGCGGAACGCAGGGAGGCCTTCCGGTATGTGATTTTGGTCAGCGCTGCCCTGGTGGCCCTTGTGGGCGTGTTGGTCTGGTTGTTTATGAAAATGGACCGCAACCTGGAGCGGGAAATCATCCTGGAACGCATCAGCATGGCGCAGATCAGGGATGTTGCGCGTTTGCCCGCGGTTTGGTTGCTGATGATCATAATCCTGTGCGCTTATGTGGGCTATAAAATCACCGATGTGTTTTCGCTCTATGCCCAGGATGTGATGCGCTACGACCAGGTCCAGTCGGCCCAGGTGGGAACCTTCCTGCTTTTCATGCGCCCCGTGGTGGGGGTTTTGATCGGGGTTGTCGCCGATCGCTCAAGGACCACCTTCTGGCTGGTAGTGAGCTTTCTGGTTTCCATCCTCGGGGCCCTGCTTTTTGCCACGGGAATCATCACGGATTCGGCTACGGTACTGTTCTTCCTTTCCATCCTTATCGTGGCCACGGGGGTTTATGCGGCCCGCGCCCTGTACTTTGCCGTGATGGAACGGGGAAAGATCCCCCTGGTCCTCACCGGTACGGCGGTTGGCCTGATTTCACTGATCGGATATACCCCGGATATCTTTGCCGGGCCAGCCATGGGGTTCCTGCTGGACCAATCCCCCGGCGAAACTGGTCACCAGCATGTTTTTTGGATGCTGGCCGCTTTTTCCTGCATCGGGTGCCTTGCGGCCTGGCGGTACTTCAAGCTTTATGGCCGCCCGCGATGACTTTTTATTGAAAAAAATGTACGCGCGGCCCGCTTTCCCTATGGATCCAAAGTGCTGATCTCCGCCATAAGGTGCTCACTAAAGGCTTTTGGGGATTCGGAGTAGATTTCCCCGACAATCTCATATAAATCGGGAATGACGGTCGTGGAGCGTTTGGAATTCGAATTCAGTAGCACACAGATCCCAAGGTCGGCCTCCGGGAAAATCGCAATTTCATTTCTGAAACTGTTCACGCTCCCCCCATGGTGCCAGATCGTTTTTTCCAGCTCTGAAGCCCCTTCCTTAAATTTGTGGATCCTCCAGCCAAAACCGTAGTGCGAAGATAGGTGCCCGGGCCAGCGTTGGTAATATTTGCCCTTTCCGGGAATTTCAACAACAGGGGTGAAAGCTTCCTCAATGGCCCTCCGCGGCATCACCTCGGGATTATATCCGAGTAAAAACCGCATCCACCGGGCCATATCGGCTGCGCTGGCATTAATACCCCCGGCTGGAATGGCATTGTAATAATTGTCTACCAGTTTTTTGGGCTTCCAGCCGCGCCCGCTCCGGTAATGGGGAAGGGCCACATTCTCCTGCGCCAACAGGGCCTCGTGGTCCATGTTGGTGGCGCACATCTCCAGGGGGTAAAACAACCTGCTTTTGAACGCTTCGGCCACATCTTGCCCGGAAACCTTTTGGATAATCGCCCCCGATAATGCAAACAGGGCATTCTGGTAGCTGTACAGTTCCCCGGGAGCACTTATGGGTTGGACCTCCTTAAACCGGGAGGCAATTTCCGTTATCGAAAGGCCGGCCTCCACCAGATTTGTGTAGCTATGGTACGGGGCGCCTGCGGTATGCGAGAGCAGATGGGCCAGGGTGATCCGATGGCTATTGCCCCGGTCCCCCAATGTGAACCCGGGGATATAGTCCGTAACCTTGTCCTCCCAGTCGAAGCCCCCTTCATACTTTATGCTGGCTGCCAAAATCCCGGTAAACCCCTTTGAAAGGGACCCGAGCCTGAAAATGGTTTCTCCATCCACTGGATCGGCCTTCCGGGCATTTCGCCTGCCAAACCCATCGGAGACCAGGATTTCCCCTTCTTTGACAATGCTTACCCCTGCGCCCACGATATCGCCGGTGGCAATGGCTTTTTCAAAATAGGCCTCCAGGGATTTGCGCAGGGTTTCTTTCCTGAGTGCGGCGGTCTTGGATGCCTCCCGTACACGGACCTGCCTGCCGGGCTGGTCTGTTGCGACTTCCCATGGCGAATCTTCGGGTGACACCGCATGGTTCGTCCCCAGGGCTAGCGCAAAAAGCGCGGCAATCAGAAGTGTAAGGGTAATGAATATCCTGAAACGCTGCATAGGTCTTGAACGGCTTGCCCACTATGCGGACAACCTGGTAAGTTTTGGGAATTACTACATTGTATAACACCATAAAGCTACAATTATTATATGCCTTACCGTGACAGGACGTGTTAAAATGAACCCGGGGTGCCTGTTCCTGTGCCCCTTTGCCCATAGTGAGTAATTGATGTCCGGGAAAATACCCTGGCAACGGGAAACGCTTTGAATTCATGTATACCGGACTGCCCGTTTGTTATAAGCAGGTTTAAGGGGCCCCATAGGGCCTCATTGCCCCAGCCACCCTTCCCGGTCCAGGGACCGGTACTGGATGGCCTCCGACAGGTGTGCCTCCCGGATTTCGGCACTGCCTTCGAGGTCGGCAATGGTGCGGGCCAGTTTCAGTATCCGGTCGTAAGCCCGGGCCGAGAGGTCCAGACGGTCCATGGCCTCCTTCAGGAGCTTTAGCGGCCCGGCTTCCAGGCGGCAATACCTGCGGATCAGGCGGGTTCCCATCTGTGCATTGCAATGCAGCTCGGGGTAGGCCCGAAAGCGGTTTAACTGGCGGTTCCTGGCTTCCACCACCCGTTGCCTGATGTCTGAGCTCTTTTCCCCTTTGTGGTGTGAGGCTATCTGCTCAAAGGGCACCGGGCTTACCTCCATGTGGATGTCAATCCGGTCCAGTAAGGGGCCGGAAATGCGGTTCAGGTATCGCTGCATTTCCAATGGGGTATTGGTAAACCCCTTTTCCCCCGGGGAATTGAAGTACCCGGACGGGCTTGGGTTCATGCTGGCGACCAACATAAAACTGCTGGGGTAGGTAATCGTAAAGCGGGCTCTGGAAATAGTGACCTGCCGGTCTTCCAAAGGTTGGCGCATGACTTCCAGGACATGCCTTTTGAATTCGGGAAGCTCGTCCAGGAATAAAATGCCGTTATGAGCCAGGGAAATTTCCCCGGGCTGGGGATAGGAACCCCCTCCGACCAGGGCAACATCTGAAATCGTATGGTGCGGGCTGCGAAAGGGACGTTGCCTGATCAGTCCCGTTTTGGTATCCCCGCCGACAACACTGTGGATTTTGGTGGTTTCGAGGGATTCCTCGAGGGTCATGGGCGGAAGGATTCCGGGAAGCCGCTTCGCCAGCATGGTTTTTCCCGAGCCCGGGGGGCCGATAAGGATAATGTTGTGGCCTCCGGAGGCTGCGATCTCCATGCACCGCTTAACGGTTTCCTGGCCCCTGACTTCGCTGAAATCGGGCAGGTCTGCTTCGGGGATCCCAGCGGATTCCCCCATTGTAAAATGGGCCAGGGGCAGGTCCCCGAGGCCGGAAAAAAACAATATAACCTCTGCCAGGCTGCTTGCCGCCCGCACTTCGATCCCCTCGACCACGGCGGCTTCCTCCGCATTTTCCATTGGAAGTATCATCCCTTTAAACCCCGATCCCCGTGCGCAGAGGGCAATCGGCAGTGCCCCTTTAATTGGATGCAGGGTCCCATCCAGTGATAATTCGCCCATAATGAGGAAATCCGAAAGCGCCCCGGCCTTAAGCTGCCCGGAGGCCACCAGGATTCCGAGGGCCAGCGGGAGGTCATAGGCCGTGCCCTCCTTGCGCAGGTCGGCCGGGGCCATATTGATGGTGATTTTCTTGCCGGGAATGTGGTGTCCGTTGTTCAGCAGGGCGGCAGCGATACGGTAATTGCTTTCCCTTATGGCATTATCGGGCAGGCCTACCAGGTGGTACCCCACCCCTTTATCGATGTTTAC
Organism: Robiginitalea marina; assembly: GCF_024006985.1. Taxonomy (GTDB): domain Bacteria; phylum Bacteroidota; class Bacteroidia; order Flavobacteriales; family Flavobacteriaceae; genus Robiginitalea; species Robiginitalea marina. The sequence goes on along the minus strand of NZ_JAMXIB010000001.1, from coordinate 256,067 downwards.
CTCCAGGGTTACCAGGATAGCCTCGATGCCAAAAACAGCTCCCCCAAAGACTTTTGCGAGCATTGTCCATAGAATTTACCGCCCGAAAATACACCCAGGCCCTGAAGGGGCCTTGCAGGGGAAGGCGGTTTGCGGAGACGAATCGGTGCGCAGGGGGCTTCCTGCCTCGAAATGCCTATTCCCCCGGGCGGAAAACAAGTATGGATTTGGCCTGGGCCTCAATCTCCGCTTTTTCCAGGAGCATCTTCCGGAATTTGCCTTGCAGGTACATCTCTGCCTGGTCGTTGTAATGCGGGCTGAAGGGGTTTCCCGACTGGCCTGTGGGGAGGATGCTCATGCTTTCCCCTATGTTGGAAAAATCGATGATCCTGCGGGTCGACGGCCCGGCACTTACCTTGTAGTATCCGGTGGAGTCATAGGGGAACATCAGGTTGTTGATGACTTCCCTGGTCCCGTTTACCGGAAACGGCCCCACATTGAAATAGGACCTCAGGGACTCCACCCTCCCGAAGGGATGGTTGAATTCCAAAGTGTGAACGTCCTTCCAGCCCCAATCGCCTTCATAGCCACCAAAGTCCGATTGTATTGAAGCCACGGCCTTCTGAAAAGCCTGCCTGACGATGCGTTGCTTGTCTTCCACCACTTCGGGCGTCCCGATATCGTCCCACCAAACCGATTCGGCCTTTCGGGCCATAGGGGAAATCAGGCGCTTGACCAGGTGCGTGCTCAGCAGGGATTCAAACCCGTCCGCGCCCAGTTCATCGCGGAAGGTTCCCCTTAGGAATTCATACACCCACCTGTGGAAAAGTACGCTTTCCTTACTGTCCAGGTCCGCTGTACCATCCCATTGGCCCAGGGCTTCGAGCATGCGTTTGGCCTCCCCGTCAAGGTCAGCTTCAGGTATTTCCGCAGCCAGTTCCCTCACAATTTCCGGATTCACGGGCGAAGTGACGTCCGTGATCATTTCCATGGCAGCTTTGAGGTCCCAGTCATTCCTGGGTTCGAGCAACGCCTCGATTCGCCTCGCCCGGTTCTCCGGCAGGTAGTACCCGGGAATGTTCCCGTACTGTATGGTATCTGCCTGGTTGTTGGCCGAATATACGTACCCCCAGGGAGGGTTAATGGCGCGCGGGTTATTTCGGAAGGGCACCGGTGCAGGGGGCTCCACCGTGGCGCCATCGAGGAACAACTTGGTCGACAGGCTGTCCGGATGCATGGAAATCCGGGCAGCGCCCCACCAGGCTACATTGCCCTCGGCATCCCCGTACATGACATTCAGCCCGGGGGCATGGATCTTTTCAACCGCCTTTTCAAAATCGCCTATTTCCCGGGAGTGGCTAATTCCGTAGAGGGCTTCCAGGACTTCGTTCTCGCCTTGGGTATAGACCCAGGACATACTAACCGGCCCGGTTTCCTTTATTGTTTTCAGGGCATCGTTGAGTACGGGCCCCCGGTCGGTTTTCCGGTACCGGAACCTTACCGGGTTTGCATCTTTTACGACAATCTTTTTTTCGATTTCCTCAAAGGTGCCCCAACCCCCGGGCCTGCGGTAACGGGAACTGTCCTGCGGATCAGTGGTTTCGGTATAAAAATCGATATCGTCATTCTCAAACATGGTAAGCCCATAGGCGATATTGCGGTCATGTCCCAACAGCGGATACGGGACCCCTGCCAGGTAGTACCCGTATTTCTCATACCCAGGGGTGACGATATGGGCCTCGTACCATACGGAAGGCTGTGCAAATCCGATATGGGGGTCGTTGGCCAAAATGACCTTGCCGCTTTTGGTTTTAGACGGGCCAAGCACCCAGGAGTTGCTGCCCTCGAGGGCCGGAACGGGGGTCTTACGGAGAAGCTCCCTGATTTCAGCGGTTAGCCGATGGGAAGAATCCGCAGGGAAACGGGAGTCGAAAGTGCGAATCATCGTCGTGTTGGAAGGCGAGTTCCCAAGCAGTTCCGCTACGTATTCCATGCCCAACCGATCGTGTACCTCCATAAGGAATGGGTCTGTTTTATGGGCCATGGCAAAGCTGAACGCCATGTACCCCACCGTATTGTACACGTCTTCCAGCGAAAAAGGGGTTTTGTCAATCCCGGTAAAATAAAACTCTATCGGGGTCGATCCCTCCTCGATGTATTGGTTGATCCCATCCAGGTACGCCTGGGCAAGTGCCACTGCAGGTGAAGCCGGATTTATTTTTGCCAGGATATCCCGGGTAGCCTCGTCAATCCCCAGGCCAAGAAACAATTTGTCATTCTCCACCGCATCGGGCCCGAAAACCTCTGACAACCTGCCAGGCGCGATCCGCCGAAGCAATTCCATCTGCCAGAGCCGGTCCTGGGCGTGCACGTACCCCAGGGCCTTGAAGGCGTCCGCTTCGTTTTCGGCATAAATATGGGGGATGCCATAGGAATCGAAATAGACCGTCACCGAATCTTTCAACTCCGGCATCGGCCTTTCCCCTTCATACTCGGGCTTAAGGTGTTGTACAAAGAAAAACCCGGCCACGAAAACCAGGAACAGGAGCAGGGCCAGGACGGCCAGGATGCGTTTGAGTCGTTTCAAGGGTGTCGGTATCTGGAAATGCCCCTAAAGATAATCCCTTTATCGAATAGAAAACAACCCGTGTACTCAGAATACGGAGCGGACCATTTTCAGCCCATCGGATTCGACCAGCCCGGGATTCGATTTAAAACGTTCAAGGCCTTTGAGAAGCCAGGATTCATAGGTGGCGGCATCTGTGTTTTGTATGGCAGGCCCAAGGACTTCCAGGCCGGGCGACAACAACACGTAATAAGGTTGGGAAACCGCGCTGAAATTGGCATTCTGGAAGGTACTCCAGAAATCCCCGGTGGTTTCGATCCGTTTTCGCTTTCCTGAAGGGAATTCAAAGGTAAACTGTTCCCCTTCGGGGAGCGGGGTGCGGTCATCTACATAGAGCGAGATAAGCACAAATTCGTCGCGCAGCAGGCGGAAGATTTCAGGGTCGCTCCAGACCTGTTCTTCCATTTTCCGGCAATTCACGCAGGCCCACCCGGTGAAATCGAGCAGGATGGGTTTTCCGGTCGACCGGGCAAGTTGCAGCCCCTGCTCGAAATCCTTCTGGCAATCGAGGCCCAGGGGGCAGTCCACATCGTTTTGCCCCAGGCTGTAAAAGTCCGGGGGTGGGAACCCGCTGAGGAGTTTGAGGGGTGCCCCGGTAACCATCCCGTAAGCAAGATAGGCTGAAAAGGCCAAGAGCAGCACACTCCCCCCGACCCTCCAGGGGGTGATTTTCGTCCTGGCCCCGGAGGGCTTAAAGCGGAACCGCCCCAGCAGGTAGGCCGTCAGCAAAAGGGCGAGAACAATCCAGAGGCCGAGGAAGACCTCCCGTTTGAGCAGGCCCCAGTTTCCGACCAGGTCGGCATTGGAGAGGAACTTCAGGGCCAGGGCCAGTTCCAGGAAGCCCAGGACGACCTTTACGGTTTCCATCCACCCCCCCGAACTCGGCAATTTTTGCAGCCATGAGGGAAACAGGGCGAACAGGGCAAAGGGCAGCGCCAGGGCAAGCCCGAAACCCAACATCCCATAAGTGAGGTTATAGGCCACATCCCCCTCAGCCAGGGCAGTGCTTCCCAATAGCCCCCCAAGGATTGGCCCCGTGCAGGAAAAGGAGACGATAGCCAGGGTCAGGGCCATAAAGAAAATGCCAATGCCCCCTCCTATCCGGCTCGAAGCCGAGTCGGCCCCGGAAGCCCATGAAGACGGGAGGGTTAGCTCGTAGTAGCCGAAAAAAGAAAAGGCAAACACTGCGAAAACCAAAAAGAAAAACAAATTCAGCCAGATGTTGGTGGCCATGGAATTCAGCAGCTGGGAATCTACCGAATCAAAAAGGTGGAACGGGAGGCTGAGCAGGAAATAGATCAGTACGATGGAAAACCCATAGAACATGGCATTGCCTATACCCCGTGAACGGCTTCCCGACTGTTTGGTAAAAAAGGAAACAGTGAGCGGGATCATCGGAAAAACACAGGGGGTGAGCAGGGCTACCAGCCCACCGAGAAAGCCCAGTCCGAAAATCACCCACCCCCCCCGGGGTTCCTGCATTGAAGCGGCATTCCCCTCCCCGTCCAGCCTTTCGGGGTTCCTCAGGTCCAGGACCAGGCCTTGCCCCAGGGTGACGGACCGCTCATCCACTTCCAGCTGCTCCCCGAGGAAGGGCGTTCCGGCAAGGGAAAAAAGGAAGGTGTGTTCCCCTCCGATGCAAACTTCCTCACAGACCTGGTAGAACACATCGACCTGTATGCCGGCCAGGTTCGGGTTCAGAACCAGGACCTCCTGGGTAAAGCGGGCATTCCCGGTGAAAAAGGTTTCCTCCACCTCGAAAATATCGCTGTAGGCTGTTTGGGAGGCACTTTCGGAAACCGGCCCCAGGACCTCATATCCCTCTCCGGCACCGACAAACAGGAACTCGGTAGGTAATGCTCCCCCGTCGGCGGTATGCTGGGAATACAGGTGCCACCCCTCGGCAATGGAAGCTTCCATTACAAGGGTATAAGTACTGTCGGAAACCCGAATCAGGTCCTGCGACCAGGTGACCACCGGGGTATTGCCTACCTGGCCCGACACGGGCAGGCAAATCAAAATAGAACTTATGACTAAGAGAAGTCTTGCGAATCGAGCCACTGGATCTTTAGAATTTCTGTTGTTGTTTCCCTGACTTTAAACCGGTCGTCGGCACGCCTTCCAACGATCCAAACCACTTCATCGCCGCTGCAAAGGAGCCATTGCGCCTCCTTTTCGTAGCGGTTGAACTTATGGTCTTTGAAGTATTTGGAGATTTTCTGTTTCCCTTTCATGCCGAGGGGATAAAAATAGTCTCCCTTCTTCCACCTGCGCAGGTGCAATCCATTGTTTAACGCATTTTTATCTAAATATAGTACGTTGGAAGCGGGTTCCCCCATTTCCCCGACCACCGAAATCTTTAGCGGTACCTGTTCATGCACGCCCGCGCCCCCATGGTCCAACATAATGGGCCCATGCACATCCTCCCCGAGCGGCCGGAGCAAAAATGCGTCCCGGTCTTTCAACAGCCCATGGGTCGGGGAAAGGATTTCCCTGCCACTGGCGGAATGCAGCAGTCGCTCCAGGGCTTCCCAGTCCGTAAAGCCAAACGGCTGAAAAAGCTCATGCAGGTAAGCCCGCCTCGGATGGAGGGCTCTCAGTTCCTCCAGGGCGATGCGCACCAGATTTCCCTCGTTTCGGAAAAGCCGTTCGCGCACCTCCCCGATATGGTTGTCGACAAGGGCCTTACTCCCTTTCAGGAAATCGAGGGACCTGCTGAAATTTTCAGCAAAGCGTGAATCCGCTTCCCTTAGGGCCGGGATCACCCTGTGGCGCAGGCGGTTTCGAAGGTAATAGTCCTGTAAATTGGAGCTATCCTCCCGCCAGGCGATCTGGTTCTTTGTGGCATAAGACCGGATGGAGTCCCTTGGAAAGGCCAGAAGCGGCCTCCGTAGCCCGGGGGCAGTATCCGGGATCCCGCTAAGTCCCCTCAGTCCGCTGCCCCTGGTGAGGTTGATCAAAAAAGTTTCCAGCTGGTCGTCGGCCTGGTGTGCGGTCACGGTAAAAGCCAGTTGCCGTTCGCGGAGAAGGTCCCGGAACCACCCATAGCGGAGGTCCCTGGCCGCCTGTTGAACATTTAGTTTATTTTGGGTAAGGTATGCATTTGTATCAAAGCATTTTACGTGAACCCTACGGTGGATATTTTTTCCCAGATCTTCTACGAATTCCTGGTCCAGGTCACTCTCTTTACCCCTGAGCTGAAAATTGGCGTGGGCCAGTTCGAACCGGAGCTCCAGGGAAGCGCAAAGGTGCGAGAGGACCACGCTATCCAACCCTCCGCTACAAGCCAGCAGGAAGGGGTTTTCCCGTAGTTCGGGAAAGTATTTGGCAATATGGGTCTCAAACTGCTGGTACACCCCGCAAAGGTAGGTACAAAATTGTTTACGGGCCCGGTTCAGGGGCTGGCCACCCCATCGGGAACCGGGGGAAACTGCATCCTCATCCACTCTCCGATCGCCTCAAAATACACCTTGCGGTCAGGGTCGTGGTGGAGTTCATGGTACCCGCCTTCAATAAGCACCAGACTGGCCATGGCCGATTGTCCCTGAAATGCCCGGCTTCCCTCCGGGTCGATAATGGGGTCGGCCGTGCCATGAAGCAGCAGGGCAGGCACCGAAAGGGCTGCCGCATGGTCCAGGGCCCACTCCCCTGCGGCGATCACCGGAAAGGAGTACCTGGGGCTAACGCGGTCATGGACCAAAGGGTCTTCCCGATATGTCTTTACTTCAGACGGGTCGCGTGAAATGCCTGCCGGATCCAGGCCCGCAGCCACCGTAACCCCTGGCGCCACTTTTTCCAGGAGCTTTCCCAGTTGCCATTTCCAGGCCGGCGGCTGGAAAGCCAGCCTGAGGTATGGGCTGCTGGCGATGATCCCCCCGGGGTCAACCAGCTCTCGGAGTACAGTATTCAGGACCAGGTTCCCTCCCATGCTGTGGCCGAAAAGGACCACAGGCAAGCCGGGCATCCGTGCCCGGACGGTTTGAAAACCCCGGGTGACCAACGCCAGCAACTGTTCATACCCCTGGCAATGTCCCCTGCGCCCCCCGGATTTCCCGTGTCCGACCAGGTCAAAGGCGAAAACGCCCCAGTTGAGATCATTAAAAAAGGGTACGACCCCGTCCAGGTAACGGCCCGAATGTTCCCCGAATCCATGGACCAGGACAATCATTCCATTCGGGGCCGGAGGCAGGGCCCAAAACCCATGGATGGGAACCCCCTCCCATACCCCTGTAAAATCTTCTTTGGCAACCTTATCCATTGGTATTCTGGCTTTAAAACCGTTCGCGGGCAGGTGTAGGCCCTAGTCCAGCGCTGAAAGGAAAGCGTTTAGGGCACTTTGGTGCTTTTGGCGCAATTCCGGGCCGGTTATCCCGGATTCCGGGTCAAAATTTTCATAGTACGAGGGCAGGGAGAAGGTCGAAACAATAGTTGCCCCGAATCTCGGCAACATTTGCTCCACCACCGCCAGGGAACCTGAGGCACCCCGTTTCCCTCCTGAGGCGGACATCAGCAAAACCGGGGTATCTGCCATGAAATTGCGATCGGCCCTCGACAACCAGTCGAGGATGTTCTTGAAGAAGGCCGAGGGGTTTCCATTGTGTTCGTTCACGGAAAGGATCAGGCCCCTGCATTCCCGAAGGTCCTCAAGGAGTTCCTTTATGGCCCCGGGAATACCCTGCTCCTTCTCAAGGTCCTCGCTGTACATGGGATAGGAATGGCGGGCGAGTTCCATCAGTTTTACAGTTCCCTCCGGGGCGAGGCCGGCTGTATACTTCACCAGTTGGTAATTGATGGACGTGGAGGAATTGCTTCCTGCCGTTGCGAGAATAGGAGACATAAGCATTCGGTTTCCTGCGAAAATACCGGATTTACGTATCTCCTGATCATTTTTTGTCTAATTTTGCGCCCTGAAACATCCAAACACCCTGTTTTCGAAGTATATAGGGCATGCATAATATGGGAACCCGGGAAAAACGCCTTTTTTTTATAGATGCCATGAGGGCATGGGCCATCCTGATGATGCTCCAGGGTCACTTCATTGACGCCCTGCTCGACCCCGTTTTCAGTGACCCGGCCAATGGCGCCTTTGCCCTTTGGAGCTATTTCCGCGGGATTACCGCCCCGGTTTTCTTCACGGTTTCCGGGTTTATATTTACCTACCTTCTCCTTGGGTCCCCGAACCAGGGGCTCGATAACCCACGGATCCGAAAAGGGATCAAACGGGGGTTGCAACTCATCCTGATCGGATACCTGTTGCGGACCAACCTCTTCGGCCTGTTCAAAGGGGAATTCTATCCCACTTCTTACCAGGTGGATGTATTACACTGCATAGGAATTTCCCTCCTGTTTATCGTAGGGGTTTATGCCCTTACCAAAGCGAGGGGATACAGGGGTATGGGTGGCCTCCTCCTGGGCTTTGGGGTACTCCTTTTCCTGTTTGAACCCCTTTACAAATCCTGGGACTATTCGATGCTGCCCCTCCCCCTGGCCAACTATTTCACCCGGGCCAATGGCTCGGTGTTTACGATATTTCCGTGGGTGGGTTATGCATTCATAGGCGGGTTTCTCTCCATGGCCTTCCGCGCGTTAAGGGAAGACCGGTATCGCTACCTCAAAAGCATCGGGGCCTCCCTGGCGGCAGGCGCCCTGCTCGTCTGGGCCTCCTCTCCCGTATTCATTTGGGCAGGTTCCCTTTCCGGGATACCCCTGTTTGACCAGGTCGCCTCAAACAACTACCTTTTTATCCGCCTGGGGAATGTTTTTGTGGTCTTTGCCGTATTTATGGCGCTCAGGGGGCTGTTGCAGCGGGAAGTATTCCTTAAGATCGGGCAAAATACCCTGGCCATTTACGTGATCCATTTTATGGTGCTCTATGGCAGCCTTTTGGGGATTGGCCTGTACAGGTTCCTCCACCACAGCCTTTCCCCGTCCAGTGCCATTCCCGGTGCCCTGGCCTTTATGGCGATAAGCACTATGCTGGCCCTTTGGTACGATCGGAACGAAGGCCTGATAAAGGCCAAAGCTACCGGGGTGGCCCTCTTATTGAAAACTACGGGAGAACAGGCCCTGTTACAGGCCTTCCGCCTGGTAAGGGTACAGGTGTTGCGCCTGTTGCGTTTCCTGAAAGGGGCCCAGGAACGGATTTAACCCGGAAGCCAACAGCTATTCCTTAACGCGATTCAGGTGTGCAGGGGCCGGTCACCGGTGGCTGCCAATGCCGCTTCTTTCACCGCCTCCGCATAGGTGGGGTGGGCATGGCTCATGCGGGCAATATCTTCCGCAGAAGCACGGAACTCCATAGCCGTTACGGCTTCGGCGATCAGGTCCGCCACCCGGGCGCCAATCATATGGACCCCAAGTACTTCGTCGGTTTGCTGGTCAGCCAGGATCTTTACAAAACCATCCGTATCCATACTGGCGCGGGAGCGCCCCAGGGCACGCATGGGAAATTGGCCTGTTTTATAGGCGACCCCTTCTTCCCTGAGCTGTTCTTCGGTTTTTCCCACTGAGGCCACTTCGGGCCAGGTATAGACTACCCCCGGGATCAGGTTGTAGTCGAGGTGGGGCTTTTGGCCTGCCAGAATCTCGGCCACCATCACGCCTTCCTCTTCGGCCTTATGCGCCAGCATCTGGCCCCGGACCACATCGCCGATAGCATAGATGTTGGGGATGCTGGTCTGCAAGTGGTCATTGACCACTACCTGTCCACGGTCATTAAGGGTCACTCCCGCGGCTTCCGCGTTGAGCCCTTCCGTATAAGGCCGCCTTCCCACGGAAACCAGGCAATAATCCCCTTCCAGGGAAACTTCCGCCTCTTTCTTGTCCAGGGCTTTCACGGTGACTTTCCTGCCCTTGCGGGTTACGGCGGTTACCTTGTGTGAGAGGTAAAACTTCATGCCCTGCTTTTTCAAAACCTTCATGAGTTCACGCGAGAGGCCGGCATCCATGCCCGGGATGATGCGGTCCATGTATTCCACCACGCTTACCTCCGCGCCCAGGCGCAGGTATACCTGGCCAAGCTCCAGCCCTATGACCCCTCCGCCTATGATGACCATGTGCTTCGGGACCTTCCCCAGGCTGAGGGCCTCCGTGGAAGTAATCACCCGCTCTTTGTCGAGGGAGATAAAGGGCAGGGAAGCGGGTTTAGACCCCGTGGCAATAATGGTGTTTTTGGCTTCGATTTCGGTTTCGGTTTCCCCCTTTATCACAAGGTGGGTGGCATCCCTGAAACTTCCAAGGCCGTGGTAGACATCTACCTTGTTTTTTTCCATCAAAAAATCGATTCCCCTGGTGGTTTGGTCCACTACCCCCTGCTTGCGCTCAATCATCTTTTTCAGGTTCACCTTTATCTCCCCGGGGATATCGATACCATGGGCTTCAAAATGGGTTATGGCATCGTGGTAATGGTGGCTGGAATCCAGCAGGGCTTTGGAGGGGATACAGCCTACATTGAGGCAGGTCCCGCCCAGGGAGCTGTATTTTTCAATCAATGCAGTTTTCATCCCCAACTGGGCGCAGCGAATGGCAGCTACATATCCTCCAGGACCAGAGCCAATGATGGCTACATCATATGTTTTCATAAGGTGGGTTTAAGGGTTGGGCAATTATCATCATTCCCGCGGGTAAAAGTACGAATGTTTTTTCTTTGGCCGCACTGGTCGCCCCGGGCGACCCCGGGTATTCTCCTTACAGGGGCAGGCGCGTGGTGTGCTTTACCGTATTGATCACAAAGGAGCTCTGGGTACTCCCGATATACGGGATCGCCGTTAGCTTCGCCACCATGAATTCGCGGTATTCCTGCATGTCCCTCACACAAATCTCCAGCAGGTAGTCAAATTCCCCCCCCAGGTGGTGGGCGGTAACCACCTCGTCCAGTTTTTGTACTTCCTTTTCAAAGGACAGCACATGGGGTTTGATATGCTGGTTGAGTTTTACCTGGCAGAAAACCCGGAAATTCCTGTGCACTTTTCCGGGATCCAGCAAGGCTACATACCTGGAAATGAACCCTGTTCGCTCAAGCCTCCTGATGCGTTCGTATACGGCGGTCGGGGAAAGCCCAAGTTTAACGGAAAGGGCCTTGGTCGTCAGCTTCGCGTTTTCCTGGAGGAAGTTCAGCAGCTGTTTGTCTGTCGCGTCCATAGCATTGCAATATTATCGTGTTAAGCCCGATTTGATATACCTGTTTAGATATTTCATCTAAATATATAGTATATATAGATATTTTTTCTATATTATCGTTATATGATTGACATTTTGTAATGTTTCTGATAGTTTTACAGATAAAACAACCTTAATCATGGACTATAACGCATCCGATGCCATCCAGGACCTTCAATACTTCGGGGAATTTGGCGGGGTAAACCCCTCGATCTCCGACTCCTCTACCTACACCTTCCTTTCGGCAAAGACCATGTTTGACACCTTTGAGGGAAATACGGAGGGCTGCTACCTGTACAGCCGGCACTCCTCCCCTTCTAACCTCTACCTCGGGGAAGCCCTTGCTGCGCTTGAAGGGACGGAGGCAGCCAACGTTACCGCAAGTGGCATGGGCGCCATCACGGCGGTGATCCTGCAACTTTGTTCCAGCGGGGACCACCTGATCAGCAGCCGGACCATATACGGAGGCACCTATGCCTTCCTTAAAAACTTCCTGAAGCGCTTCCGCATTGAGGTCAGTTTTGTGGACATCACTAACCTGGAAGCTGTCAGGGCCGCCCTCCGGCCAAATACCAAAATGATATACTGCGAGGCCGTCAGCAACCCGCTGCTGGAAGTGGCCGATATCGGGGGCCTCGCGCAGATTGCCAACAGCCGCCAGATCCCCCTGGCAGTCGACAATACTTTCACCCCCCTTTCCATTGCCCCAGCCCGGCTCGGGGCGCATATCGTGATCCACAGCCTCACCAAATTCATCAATGGGACCAGCGATACTGTGGCCGGGGCCATTTGCGGCAGCAGGGATTTTTGCCTGGCCCTGAAAGATGTGAACGATGGCGCAGGCATACTCCTGGGGAGCACCCTGGACAGCCTTCGCGCCGCGTCCATCCTTAAGAATATGAGGACCCTACACCTGAGAATGTCAAAGCACAGTGAGAATGCGCACTACCTGGCCGAGCGGTTTGAAGCCGACGGGCTTCGGGTAGTCTACCCCGGGCTGGCCTCACACCCGGGCCATGCATTGATGACCAGACAGATGGTCAGTCAGTATGGCTACGGGGGCATCCTTACCCTCGACGCGCATTCCCTGGAGAAGGCCAATTCCCTGATGGAACAGATGCAAAAGGAAAACCTGGGGTATCTGGCCGTGAGTTTAGGGTTTTACAAAACCCTGTTCAGTGCTCCCGGGACCTCTACGTCATCGGAAATCCCTGAAACTGAACAAAAGGCCATGGGCCTGAGCGACGGGTTGATCCGTTTTTCCATAGGGCTCGACCACGATATTGAACGCACCTACCTGCGCATGAAATCGTGTATGGAGCGCCTTGATATCGTGCCGGTTAAGGAAATGAGGGCCTGATCCCCCACTTCCGGAAGGGTTGCATGGGAGCGATCATTGTTGTATTATTACCCGCTAAAGCGACCAATCGACACCCTACCAACCTATGGCAAAATCCACCAAACAGCATTACCGGGAAAACGAACATATTGTAGAAAACAAAGAACTTTCCCTTTGGGAAGCCCTGATCCCCGTGATCGCCCTGGTGGGGATGCTCGCCTATAATGTGTATGTCTTCGGAGACGATGCCATAAGCGGGTCCAACCAGTTCATCCTCCTGATGGGGGGGGCAGTGGCCGCGGTGGTTGGGTTCTACAATAAGGTAAGTTTCAAGCAGATGCTGGCTGAGGTGGCCGAAAACATAAAATCCACCACGGGAGCCCTGCTGATCCTTCTCATGGTGGGTGCCCTGGCCGGGACCTGGCTGATCAGCGGGATCATCCCGGCGATGATTTATTACGGGCTGCAAATCCTGAACCCAACTATTTTTCTGGCGGCCTGTGTGGTGATCAGCGCCATTATCTCCATAGCCACGGGAAGCAGCTGGACCACGTCAGCCACTGTGGGCATTGCCCTGGTCGGCATTGGGGATGCCCTCGACATTTCCCTGGGGATGACGGCAGGGGCAATCCTCTCCGGCGCCTATTTTGGCGATAAGATGTCCCCCCTGAGCGACACCACCAACCTGGCCCCTGCCATGGCCGGGGGCGAACTCTTCAGCCACATCCGGTACATGGCCCTCACCACCACCCCGACCATTTTAATAACCCTTGTGGTCTTTGTTATTCTCGGGTTTTCGATCGATACCTCAGGGGAGGCCGATACCCAGGGTATCCTGGATTCCATCAAAAGCGCCTTCAACATCAGCGGCTGGCTGTTCATCGTGCCCCTGGTGGTCATCCTCATGATCGTCAGAAAAACGCCACCCCTGGTGGCGCTGTTGGTGGGCACCCTGCTCGGCGGGGTTTTTGCCCTGATCTTCCAGCCCGGGGTAGTTGCCGGCATTACGGGGGCTTCCCAGCTCGATTTCCAGTCGGGATATAAAGGCATCCTGAATGCCATCACCGTGAATACTTCCATTGAAACCGACAACCCTGCCCTGAATGAACTGTTTACCGCCAAGGGGATGAAGGGGATGCTGGGGACCATCTGGCTGATTGTCTGTGCCATGGTCTTCGGGGGAATTATGGACGGCATCGGGGCCCTTTCGCGCATTACCCAGGGGCTACTCTCCATGGCCAGGTCCACCTTCAGCCTTTTTGCCAGCACCGTGGGCAGCTGTGTGGCCCTTAACATCACCGCTTCTGACCAGTACCTGGCCATTGTAGTCCCTGGAAAAATGTTTGCCAAGGCCTATGAAGACCGCGGGCTTGCCCCTGAAAACCTCAGCCGGACCCTCGAAGATTCCGGAACGGTTACCTCGGTGCTGATCCCCTGGAATACCTGCGGGGCCTACCATAGCGGCGTACTTGGCGTGCCCGTGGCGGAATACTTTTTCTTTGCCATTTTTAACTGGCTGAGCCCGATGACGACCCTTTTCTTCGCCGCCCTGGGGATAAAAATCAAGAAGCTGGCTGCAAAAGCCGGGGCATAATCCCGACCTGTCGGAACCCGGAAGGGGTTACTGTGTTGCTCTTCCGGCCAGAAGGGCAAAGGACGCTTACCACCTCCGGATAGCCACCTTAATGATGCTTTTTTACTACCTTCGCGAAAAAAATAATATGGCTACAGTTACTTTAAAGGGGAATGAACTCCACACAGTCGGACAACTTCCCGCAGTGGGAAGCCTTGCCCCGGATTTTGCACTAACCCGCGGGGACCTTTCCACGGCAAACCTGCATGATTTCAAGGGGAAAAAGGTGGTTTTCAATATCTTTCCCAGCGTGGATACGGGTACTTGCGCGCAGTCGGTCCGCGCCTTCAACAAGGAGGCTGCGGCCCTGGATAATACCGTGGTGCTTTGTGTCTCTAAGGACCTTCCCTTTGCCCAGGCCCGGTTTTGCGGGGCCGAAGGGATTGACAATGTTCAAATGCTCTCCGATTTCAGGGACGGCAATTTTGGGGAGGCCTATGGGCTTAGTTTTGCTGACGGGCCTCTGGCGCCCCTGCATTCCAGGGCAGTAGTTGTTCTGGATACCCAGGGCAGGGTGGTCTACACGGAACAGGTTCCGGAAATCGTGGACGAGCCCAGTTACCAGGCTGCCCTGGAAGCCGTAACCCATGCCTGAACGCCATTTTATCAGGGACCGCATCAGGAGTGTGGGGTATGCCTTTAAAGGCGCCTGGCTGTTGCTTTCCACAGAAGGAAGCATTCAGGTCCAGGCCGGCATCGCAGTGGCTGTAACCGTTGCCGGCTGGTACTTCCGGATTTCCCCAACGGAATGGATGGTTCAGCTTTTGGCAATCGGAATGGTCATGGGCATCGAGGGGGTGAACACCGCGGTGGAAAAACTGGCAGATTATATACAGCCCGGACACGATGAGCGGATCGGGAAAGTGAAGGACATCTCGGCGGGGGCTGTCCTTCTGGCCTCTATTATGGCCAGTATTGCCGGCCTGATCATTTACCTCCCCCGGATTTTTTAGGGCAGCGACACCATCCCCCTTCCTCCTTAAATTTGTATTTTAGCCCTGTTTCCCCAACAAAATGATATGGCCAAGAAGAAACGGAAAACCACCCCGACCCAAAAGCGAGCGCACAAGGGGTTGTCCAGGCAAAATAAGGTAATCCTGGGCAGCCTCCTGATCCTTTTGAGCCTGGCCCTTTTCTTCAGTTTTGTATCCTTTTACTTCACCTGGCAGGACGACCAAAGCCTACTCACCGAATTTGCAGACAGGAACCGTTCGGCCCGGAACCTGCTTAACAAATTTGGGGCGGGGGTAAGCCATTTCTTTATGTACAGGGGGTTTGGCCTGGCTTCCTTTGCCTTTCCCATCCTGCTCGGCCTGACCGGGCTTTACCTTTTCCTGGGGATGCCCTTGCGCGGCCTTGTCGGGAAATGGGTCTGGGGCCTTGTCCTGCTGATCTGGACTTCGGTAACCCTGGGGTTCTTCGGGGCCGCCCAGCCCCTGCTTGGAGGCCTTGTGGGGTATGAGATAAACGACTTCCTTCAGGATTATACCGGAAAGATCGGGGTCTTCCTTTTGGTGTTGTTTGGATTGACCATTATCCTGGTGCGCTTGTTTAAACTTACCCCGGAGGGGGTTACGGGCAACCTGAAGCGCCTGAAGGATAAACTCGGCGGCCCCACCCCGGCTACAGCAGCCGTTCCGGAATCCATCACGGATTTGCCCTCTGGAAGTGACCCGGATGAAGACCCGGAGTTCGAAAGCCCCGATCCCTACACCCACAAAAAGGATATCCCGCCCCTTGAAGGGGAACAGGAAACCGTCCCTGCGGAAGTTGCCGCACCCGAAGAAGAGCTCCAAATCGAGGTATCCAGTGGCCCGGAGGAATCTGAGGAAACCGAGCTCCTGGCCCGGAAGCTGGTCGAGGACTTCGGGGAATTTGACCCTACCCTGGAGCTTTCCAACTACAAATTTCCGCACCTCGACCTGCTCGATTCACACGGGGCCGGGGGTGGCATTACCATCAACCAGGAAGAACTGGAAGAGAACAAGAACAAGATTGTCGATACGCTGAGGAATTATAAAATCGGCATTGCCCAGATCAAAGCGACCATAGGGCCCACGGTGACCCTTTATGAAATTGTCCCGGACGCGGGCATCCGCATTTCAAAAATCAAAAACCTGGAAGACGATATCGCCCTTTCCCTGGCAGCCCTTGGGATCCGGATCATCGCCCCGATCCCCGGAAAGGGAACCATCGGCATCGAGGTGCCCAACAAAAACCCGACGGTGGTTTCCATGAGGACGGTGATCGCCTCCAAAAAATTCCAGAATGCCGAGATGCAGCTTCCCATTGCCTTCGGCAAGACGATTAGTAACGAGACCTTTGTGGTGGACCTCGCCAAGATGCCCCACCTCCTCATGGCGGGAGCCACAGGCCAGGGTAAGTCGGTGGGCCTGAACGCCATCCTTACCTCCCTGTTGTATAAAAAACACCCGGCTGAGGTCAAATTCGTATTGGTAGACCCCAAGAAGGTGGAACTCACCCTTTACAACAAAATTGAACGGCACTTCCTGGCCAAGCTCCCCAACAGCGAGGACGCGATCATTACCGACAACACCAAAGTTATCCATACGCTGAATTCGCTCTGCATTGAAATGGACCACCGCTATGAACTGCTCAAGGCGGCACTGGTGAGGAACATCAAGGAATACAACGTTAAATTCAGGGCCCGAAAGCTAAACCCGAATGACGGGCACCGGTACCTGCCCTATATCGTGCTGGTGATTGACGAGTTCGCAGACCTGATAATGTCTGCGGGAAAGGAAGTGGAAACCCCCATCGCCCGGCTTGCCCAGCTGGCCCGTGCGATAGGCATCCACCTTGTGATTGCCACCCAGCGGCCTTCGGTCAATGTGATTACCGGGTTGATAAAGGCAAACTTCCCGGCACGGATTGCCTTCAGGGTTACCTCCAAGATCGACTCCCGCACCATCCTGGATACGCAGGGGGCAGACCAGCTAATTGGTCGGGGCGACATGCTTTTCACCCAGGGCAATGAACTGATCCGACTACAGTGCGCCTTTGTTGACACCCCGGAAGTGGCCAAAATTACAGAGTACATCGGTTCCCAAAGGGGGTACCCCGATGCCCACCTGCTTCCGGAATACGAGGATGAGGACTCTGGCACAGGGATTGATTACAGCATTGAGGAGCGCGATGCCATGTTCCGCGAGGCTGCCGAAGTGATTGTTGCGGCCCAACAGGGGTCCGCTTCCCTGATCCAAAGGAAGCTAAAACTTGGTTACAACCGCGCCGGCCGTATCATCGACCAGCTGGAGGCGGCAGGGATCGTGGGACCTTTTGAGGGCAGCAAAGCCCGACAGGTCATGATCCCGGACCTTACCACACTCCATGAATTCTTAAAAAATGAAACCCAATAGCGACCATGAAACCTAAACACCTGTTGCGCGTATTGACTGTATTGTTCTGTTTTTCCCTCCATGTTGGAAATGCCCAGGAAGCCGCAAAGGCCAGGGCCCTGTTGGATGAAGTTTACGAGAAAGTCAGGGGATATGATAATATCGTGGTAGACTTTAAATTCGACCTGTATAACAGCGAGGCCAATGTGCGGCAGGAAACCCGCGGGAACGTAACCCTCAAAGGAGATTTGTATTACCTGAATTATATGGGGGCAGAACAGCTGTATGATGGCAAAAAGGTGTATACCATCGTCCCGGAAAATGAGGAGGTCACCATCGAGGATAAGTCCGAAGACAGCGGTTCGGTGAGCCCCTCGCGGATGCTGACATTCTACCGGCAGGGCCATAACTATGCCTGGGACATCCTGCAGAACGTCCAGGGCCGTAAAATCCAGTACGTGCGGTTGACCCCCATCGATTCCAATTCAGAAGTGGCCAGCATCCTTCTGGGCATTGACGCGGAAACCCGGCACATCTACAAACTTATCGAGACCGGTAAAAACGGGACCAAAACCACCATCACTGTTAATTCTTTTAAAACCAACCAGCCCCTGTCGAAAACCTTATTTACCTTTGATGAGAAGAAGTACAGGGAAGAAGGGTACTATATCATAAGAAACTAGGGCTTGCGAATCCTCGACCAATACATCCTGAAGAGGTTCCTGTTGAATTTTTTCAGTTCGTTTGTGATCCTGATGTTCATTTTCATCTTCCAGACGATCTGGCTCTTCATTGACGACCTTGCGGGAAAGGGCCTGGACCTGGTGATAATCGCCAAGTTCCTTTTTTACCTGATGCCCAACCTAACCGAAAAAGTCCTGCCCCTTACGGTGCTGCTCTCCTCTATCCTGACCTTCGGGGCATTTGCTGAAAACTATGAATTTGCGGCCATGAAAGCCTGCGGGATTTCCCTGCAGCGTTCCATGCTTTCCCTGATCGTTTTTGTGGTCTTCCTGGGAGGGGTGACCTTTTATTTTGCCAATACGGTCATCCCTATTTCGGAACAGAAAATATACAACCTGAGGCGCAATATCGCCACCCTGAAACCCGCTGCGGTAATTGTCGAAGGGGTCTTCAGCGATTTTGAAGGGCGCAACATCAAGGTAGACCGCAAATACGGGGAGAACGACCGTTTTCTGGAAAATGTGATCATCCACATGAAGTCGAACCTGCAGCGGAATACAACCGTGATCAAGGCCCGCAAGGGCGAACTGGTCAGTGGCGAGGGCTCCGACATCATACAACTGGTGCTGAAGGACGGTCACTACTACGAGGAACTCATCGCCAAATCGGGCGTTGAAGGCAAACAGCACCCCTTTACCAGGGCCGATTTCGATACCTACGTGATGAACATCGAACTGCCCGACAATATGGAAGACCTGGAAGCGGACCGAAACGTGGAGACCGATAAGATGAAAAATGTTTCCCGCCTGATCATCGATATCGATTCCATTGAGGACCACAACAAAAAACTGGTTAGCGCATTTTCCAAAAACATCACCACGCGGATGGGGGCTTTCCCGGTAAGGGACCAGGATACCCTGCCCCGGGTGGAACCCGTTGAAAGGGATTCGTCTTCAGCCCCTGCGGTTTCATCCCCTGTTTCCGTTGAGACCCAGCCGCCAGCCAGTTTTACCCGGATTCCGGCCCGGGACAGTACCTCGCCGGCCGTACCCCAAAAACCCAAGCGGGAAATAACGGGGGGGGACCTCCTGAGTGGCTTTAAACCCTTTGAAGTCGGGCAGATCCTTGATGCTTCCTCAAATTCGGTTAAAAATATCCTCAATTCGGTACGGGGGAAACGGGAAGAACTCGAAATGAGTTACAAGCGCTATAACATGCATATCCTGAGCCTGCATAAGAAGTTCGCCCTGGCTTTTTCCTGTATCATCCTCTTCTTTGTCGGTGCCCCCCTGGGGGCGATTATCCGAAAAGGAGGCCTGGGACTGCCCATGGTAATCGCCATCGTTTTGTTCCTGGCGTATTACTTTTTTGGCGTCTTTGCCAGCAACTATGCCAAGGAGGGCAACATCCATCCCATTTTAGGGGCCTGGCTCCCCACCCTTATCATGCTTCCTATGGGCATCTCGCTGACGCGGAGGGCCACTGCCGACCGGGGGCTGATGAGCTTCGGGCATTTTATAGACATCTGGAAGGAGCGGCTTTCCCGTTTCCGGAAAAAAAAGGCAACAGCCTAATGCACTGATGAAAGAAAAGATTCAACTGGATTCGATTGAAGCGGCCATAGCCGATATCCGGGAAGGCAGGGTGATCATTGTGGTGGATGATGAAAACCGCGAGAATGAAGGGGATTTCATTGCCGCTGCGGAAAAGGTTACCCCTGAGATGATCAATTTCATGGCCACCCATGGTAGGGGCCTGATCTGCGCCCCACTCACAGAAGCGCGCTGCAAGGAACTGGACCTGAATATGATGGTAGAAAACAATACCGTGCTGCACCATACCCAATTCACCGTGTCGGTGGACCTGCTCGGGCACGGCTGCACCACGGGGATCTCTGTCCACGACCGGGCCAGTACCATTAAATCCCTGGTAGACCCTGCAACCCGACCCTCGGACCTGGGCAGGCCGGGGCACATCTTCCCGCTGCGGGCAAAGAATGGAGGGGTGTTGCGCCGCACCGGCCACACCGAAGCCGCTGTCGATTTTGCCCGGCTTGCCGGATTCGCCCCGGCGGGTATCCTGGTGGAAATCCTCAATGAAGACGGGACCATGGCGCGTTTGCCGCAATTGGTGCAGGTGGCAAGGCGATTCGGGTTAAAGCTGGTTTCCATCGAGGACCTGGTCGCCTACCGGATGGAACACGACAGCCTGATACGGAAAAAGGAATCCTTCGACGTAAAAACCCGTTTCGGGGACTTCCACCTGCACGCCTACCAGCAAACCACCAACGACCAGGTACACCTGGCCCTGACCAAAGGAAGCTGGAAAACGGGAGACCCGGTGCTTACCCGCATCAATTCCACCCTGGTGAACAACGACATCCTGGGGACCCTCACCACCGACGCAGACAAGAAACTGGACGACATGTTCCGGCTACTGAATGAGGAAGGCCAGGGGGCCATCCTCTTTATCAACCAGCAAAGCGAGTCGTACAACCTGCTACAGCGCCTTAAGGGGCTGAAGGAAAACCAGCAGAAAGGCCTGTGGAAAGCCCCTGGCATCCCCATGGACCACAAGGATTTCGGCATAGGGGCACAAATCCTGCATGATCTGCGCATCCGTAAGCTGCGGCTGATGACCAACAGCCAGCAAGCCAAAAGGGTGGGGATTGTGGGGTACGGCCTGGAAATACTCGAATATGTACCCTACTAAACCCTACCCGGACTAAAGGGAAGAAAGTGCCCGGGCCATCGCCTGGGCACGGGCCTCCAGCTCCTGCCCGTCCCACCCCAACTTGACCAGTAGGGAAAGGTTACGGCCCATCCAGTGGTCCGAGGCGGCAAAGTCCCTGCCATTAATGCTGACCAGTCGCTCCCGAATCAGTTCTGGAAAACGGTAAAGGGAGCGGAGTTCTTTGAAGTGGTCCCACCGCCTGTGGTAATGCCAGTTGTTATCATACCAGTAAAACACCCCGTCAACCCCGGCTGCTAAAAGTGCCTGCCTGGCTCTCCTGGCTGTGGTTTCATCGGACAGGAAAAAATTCAGGAACGAATAGTTTTCCACCCCGCCTTCCGGGACGCGTCGGAATTCCACTCCGGGCAATCCGGAAATCGCCTGGCGCAGGCGGGCATAATGCGCCTTTTGTTTGTCCAGGAATTCATCCAGGCGCGCCAATTGCGCAAGCCCAACCGCGGCATTCAATTCCGAAATCCGGAAATTAAACCCCAGATGCGGATGCCCTTCGGCCCCCCGGTCTGAGCCAATGTGGTCGTGCCCGTGGTCGCTGAAGGCCTGGGCTTTTTCATAGAGGTCCCTGGAACGGGTAACCAGGGCGCCGCCTTCCCCGCAGGTAATGGTCTTGACATAGTCGAAGGAAAAGCATCCCACCTCGCCGATCGTTCCAAGGGGCTGGCCGTTATAGGTGCCCCCAATGGCCTGGCAGGCATCTTCCAGCAGCAGGAGTCCATACTCGTCCGCTATGGTTTTGAGCGCGCCAAGGTCGGCCATCGACCCGCACATGTGTACCGGCATAATGACTTTGGTGCGCGCGGTAATGGCGCGCCTTACCGCCTCCGGGTCAAGGGTTAGCGTATCGTCGATATCGCAAAGGACCGGGATGGCACCCAGGGCCAGGACGGCTTCAAAACTGGCCACAAAGGTAAAGGTGGGCACGATGACTTCATCCCCGGCCCCTACCCCGGCACTGGCCAGGGCAACGGTAAGTGCAGCAGTGCCACTGCTCACCAGGTGGGCGTATTCGGTGTTCATCCTTTTGGCCAGGGCGCTTTCCAGGTCACTTGCCATCCATCGACCCCCGCGCATAGCGTCAAAGCCATATCGCATCAATACCCCGGTTTCCAGGGCCTTTTGAACGGACTCCCGTTCCTTGTCTCCAAACAATTCAAATCCAGGCATGCGTTTTATTATTCTGTCGTGTCTCCTAAAGTTATTACCGATTCTGCCGCTGGCCTCCGCACTTTTCGGAAGCCCGAAAACGGATCATCTGCGGCCCGGAACCCTACGGGGAGCACCAGTACCGGGGTGAGTCCCTTGTCGGAAAGCCCGAGGACCTCCCCATAGGCCCGGGAAACAAAGCCTTCCATCGGGCAGGAATCGATGCGTTCCACGGCACAGGCCGTAAGTAAATTTCCCAGTGCCAGATAGGCCTGTTGGGTAGCCCAAGCCCGGATTTCCTCCGGGGTTTTCCGCCGGAAGCTTTCGATCATCGACTTGCGGTAGGGTTCCAGGATTTCCTCCGAAGTGCCGCGGGTATCCCGTACCCGGTCAAAATACCCCTCGATATACTCCCGGTCGATGCGGTCTTCGGTGCAAATAATAAACACATGGGAGGCATCGGCCACCTGTCGCTGCCCGTAGGAATGTGCCACCAGGGATTCCTGTGTGGCCCGGTTGCAGAGGACTGCCATGCGGATGGGCTGGAGCCCGTAGGAAGTAGCCGTCAGGTTGAAGGCTTCCTTCAGTTTTTCGACCTGAGCCTGAGGCAACCGGCGATTGCGATCGAATTTTTTAACGGCGTAACGCCAGTGCAACGATTCAATGAGGTCTGCCATAAGGAAAAGGTCTAGGTGAAAAACCAAAGTTTAATACCCATAACGATGACCATGCCCACCAGGAAAACCTTGATGTACCCGTCTCCCTTGTTCACCGAAATCCGGCTTGAAAACCAGGCCCCCAGGCCATTGCCCACTGCCAGGACAAGCCCGACCTTCCAGATAACCTTATCGTTGAGGACAAAAACCACCAGGGCGGCCAGGGTATACAGGAAGACCACCGCAACCTTGGTGGCATTGGCCTTCACCAGGGAAAGCCTGTGGAAATAGTGCAGGAACAGGATGATGACAAAGCCGATCCCCGCATTGATGAACCCCCCGTAGATCCCGATAAAGAAGAAAGCCAGCATCCCTAACCACCGGTATTTCCCATTGAGGCGTTCCTCCAGCTCTGAAATGTTCACCTTCGGCTTGAACACAATAATAAGTACCACGACCACCATGATGATGGCCAGGATACGATTAAAGGTTTCCCCCTTGATGTCGACGGCAATGTATGCCCCCAGCACTGAGCCCAACAGGGCGGACACCCCCAGATATATGTTGAAGGGAAAGGTGCTTACCCCCTTGCTGCGAAAGCCTGCCACGGCTATGGCGTTCTGCAGCACGATGGCGACCCGGTTCGTACCGTTTGCCACGGCAGGGGGTAGGCCCAGGAAAATGAGTATGGGCAGGGAGATCAGGGAAGCCCCCCCGGCCACTGTGTTGATAAACCCCACTATAAAGCCGATCCCGACCAGCAGCAGGTAATGGTACCAGGCATCCATAGGCGCAAAAGTAAGGCTTATTTCATATCTTTAGAAAAACCGTAATGCTTTCCGATGAAACACCGACCTGTATCCCGCATGCTGCTTTCCATCCTGTTGATGGCAGCCCTTTCCCTTGCCGCACAGCAGAAATCACCCCTGGAGCTAAGCGACATCTTTAACCTGGAATTCGTCTCTGAGCCCCGGGTCTCCCCGGATGGGACCCGGGTGCTGTATGTCCGCAACTTCAAGGACATCATGACCGACCGCAACCTTTCCAACCTCTGGATCGTCAATTCCGACGGCAGCAACAACAGGCCCCTTACCACGGGGAACCACAACGTGGCAAGCCCGAGATGGTCGCACGATGGCAGCAAGGTCGCCTTCCTGTCGAACCAGGGCGACAACACCATGATATTGTACCTGATGTGGCCCGATACAGGGCAGCTGGCCGCCCTGACCAACACCCCTCAGAGCCCGGGAACGCCAGTCTGGTCCCCGGATGACAGGCACCTGGCCTTTTCGATGTTTGTGCCTGAGAGCGCTGCTTCCCCCATCCCATTGCCAAAAAAGCCCGAGGGGGCAAAATGGAACGACCCTCCCACCTACATAGACCAGATGAACTACCGCAGGGACGGGAGGGGATATTTAAAAGCCGGGTACCGGCAGCTTTTTGTGCTTTCAACCGATGGGGGGACCCCCAGGCAGGTGACCTCCTCCCCCCACGACCATGGATCCCCGGACTGGGGAAAGGATGGCAGGACCCTTTATTTCAGTGCAAACTTACGGGAAGATTCCGAGTACCACCCCAGGAATACCGAGGTATACCGGGTAGACCTCAACGGGGGGGAGCCGGTACCCCTGACAGACCGGCTTGGCCCTGACAACCAGCCAACGATATCGCCCAATGGAAAACTGGTAGCCTACTTCGGATCCGATGAACGCTATCTGGGATACCAGATTGACCGTGTCTATATCATGGACCCGGACGGCAGGAATGTAAAACTGGTATCCGGGGATTTCGACCGTTCCGTGCAAAGCATACAATGGTCCGGCGACAGCAAGTCCCTTTACCTGCAGTACGACGACCACGGGGCCACGAAAATCAGCAGGCTCGATATCGGCTCGGGAAAACTGAGCCCCGTGGCCGAGGGCCTTGGTGGGCTTTCCCTGGGCAGGCCCTACAATGCCGCGGATTTTTCGGTGAGTGGGGATGGGGTTCTGGCCTGTACCCTGGGAACCC
This sequence comes from Robiginitalea marina, assembly GCF_024006985.1. Lineage (GTDB taxonomy): Bacteria > Bacteroidota > Bacteroidia > Flavobacteriales > Flavobacteriaceae > Robiginitalea > Robiginitalea marina. Next base: position 231,730 of record NZ_JAMXIB010000001.1, on the reverse strand, counting down.
CGGAACACCCGGCCGACCTGGGGGTTTTAAATCGCGGGAAGCTCAGCCGGATTACCCGGGTAAACGAAGACCTCTTTTCCTTCCGGGCCCTGGGCCAGGTGGAAGAGATCCGGTGGCCGTCTTCCTACGACCAGCGGGAAATACAGGGTTGGATCGTGAAACCCCCGAACTTTGACCCGGATAAAAAATACCCCATGATCCTTGAGATCCACGGGGGGCCCTTTGCCAGTTATGGCGCCGTCTTTTCTGCTGAAATACAATTGTATGCTGCTGCCGGCTATGTGGTCCTCTACACCAATCCCCGCGGGAGCAGCGGCTATGGGGAGGATTTCGGGAATTTGATCCACCATGATTATCCCAACCACGACTATGAGGACCTGATGTCAGGGGTCGACGCCCTTTTGGCCAAAGGCTATGTAGATTCCAATAACTTATTTGTAACCGGGGGTAGCGGAGGCGGCGTCCTCACGGCCTGGATCGTAGGCAAAACAGACCGGTTCAGGGCTGCCGTGGTGGCAAAACCCGTCATCAACTGGTACAGTTTTGTCCTGTATGCCGATAACCCCGCCTTTTTCTATCGGTACTGGTTCCCGGCAAAGCCCTGGGAGGATCCGGAAAATTACCTACGCCGGTCTCCCCTAAGCTACGTGGGCAATATAACCACCCCTACCATGCTCCTGACCGGGGAGGAAGATTACCGGACACCCATCGCAGAATCGGAGCAGTTCTATGCAGCGCTTAAAATACAGAAGATGGAATCGGCCCTGGTCCGCATCCCGGGGGCTTCCCACGGCATTGCCGACAAGCCGAGCAACCTGGTCGCTAAAGTAGCCAGCGTACTGATGTGGTTTGACAAATACCGGAAGTAGGCTACCGCCTTGCTTCGGCGGTATTGTGAGGTTAGAAAAGAATGTAATAGGATTTATACGCGAAGGAGTAAAAAAAAACACCGGCGGCAAGCTCGGGCCTCAACCCCCTCGCCTGCCATCCGGTGTCCATAGCAGCAATTCCCACAAAGCAACTATTAATGACCCCCCGCAAGGCGGGTGGCCATGGGAAGGGTCTCCCCTTCCCATTCCTTACGCATAATCCAGGGTACGCAGCTTTTGCAGCGCTTCGGATTTGGAATTCACATCCAGCTTCAGGTAAATGTTCTGAATATGAAAATTGATCGTACTTGGGGAGACATATAATTTCTCCGCAATCGTTTTATAGGTGTCGCCCTGGCTCAGGCATTCGATAATCTCGTTTTCGCGATCGGAAAAGCAATCGTATGATTTGCGGCGGAAGGCCTGGATGATTTTCCTGGCAATATCATTGCTGAGGGCCGCTCCTTCATAGCGAATGGAATTCAGGGCATCTTTGAGGCGTTTCTTTGTGATCGGTTTGGTGAGGTACCCTGAGGCTCCGTTTTTAAACGCTTTCTTGATTACCTCGAAATCATTTTCCCCGCTGACCATAATAATTTTCACCTCGGGGTTCTGCTTGCGGAATTCCCCGATTTGCTCCAGGCCCGGGGTCTTTGGGAACCGGGCTTCACAGAGTATGATTTCCGGCCGCACCGCGGCATAATCCGACAAGGCTTCCTCCACCGACCGGTAGATCCCTTTCAGGGTATATTCCGGGTAGGTACTGAAGTAGTAGGCATAGGCCTCATGTAGCCTTGCATCAGGATCTATAATAATGGTATTCAGAGTAATAGTGTTTTGCATAGTCATGGAAGTTTGGGTTGTTACCAGGGAGGTTTACCCCCGTTCCTAAGGGTATTTCCGACATGAGGTCCCCTGGCCCCACACGGCTCAGGGCCGTGGGAATCCGAAGTATTTCGTAATGCCTGGGGTGGTCATGCCCGCAAACCGGCAGGCCTGCGGAACCGTTTCGGGTTACCTGTTTGGTTCGTAAACCGGGTTTTCGTCAGGAGGGCAGGAACTCCGTTCCCTTTTCCGCTCTTTTGGGTTAGGCTTCGTTTTCATAGGGTTCGATTTGGGTTGTAGGTTTCTGAAAATGAAATTAGCGAATTCACCCTACCTCACCTAAGAATTGTCCGATTTTTCGATCAAATGCAAGGCCTTTCCCACCCTGTTGAAGGCGATCCCCGGCCTTACAACATCTTGTATTCCTGATACTTGATAAAAATGAAAGAGCCATCGGTTAGGGCAGGACCAATGGCTCTTTCGGGGCGGGAGACCGGACTTCCGGAGCGTTATTCCTGATAGGTCACTTCTGCAGTGGCTACAGGATTATATACCTCCATGATCCATTTTTCGTCCCCGTACTTCCCGTGCAGGTCAGTGGCAAAGGCACTCTTTGCTGCTGCCTTGTTATCAAAACCGGCCAGATATACGTAGTACAACCCGTTCTCCGAATTATAGAATTGCTTTGCATTGAGGCCTTTCTCCTCAAGGGATTTCAAAAAGGCATTCAAATACTTTTTGTTCTTGTAAACATTGGCAATAACATAGTATCCGGAGGAAACCCCGACCACATCCGACCGGTTTTTGGCCCTGATGGGCAAATCATTGAAATCTTCCCTGGAAACCGGCCGTGTCTCCTTCGGGAGGGCCGGGGCCGCAGCGGCCACAGCGGTCTCTACCCTGCTGTTGTTGATCCGGGGGCGGGTTACGGGATCCGCAGGATCATCCTGTTGGCGGATTTCGCTTCGGATCATCCGGACCAGGGTTTCGAACTTGCGCTCGAAAATCTCGTTCCGGGCCTTTTCGATAGAATCCTGCCGCCACAGCAGCTCATCAAGGATCAGCCGGTTTTCGTAGGCCATGGCTGCGCCGGCATCCGTATTTCCGGAGGTCAATTCCTGTTTCAGTTGCAGGATCTGTTCCTCGTAGTTGCGCACGATGGATGCGATTTTGCCATCGGTACTGGTCGCTGCGAACTGGTCTTCGGCCCCATTTTCTTCCTTAAAGGTATATGCCAGGGAAAGTTCGTGGTTCCACCCCAGGTTGGCCCCGGCTTCCGAGAGGTCCTTTTCCATAAGGTATCCGATGGAGAGCCTTTGGTTCAGGTTGAACCCGATTCCCATCGACATGCCATAGGTGTCGTCATAGGTCGTCTGGAACCATCCGTAGGAAGGCAGGTCAAGCAACAGGGAGCCGATATAGCTTATGCGGTCCTGTTCATTCCTGCCGGCCTGAAGCAGGGGCATTAGCCGCCCTCCCTCAAAGAGGCCGGAGCGCGCCTGCAGGTAATGCGTGTACTGCAGCGAAGCCCTCAGTTTGTCGGTGCTGAAGCCGGTGAGCAGGCTATTGGAGGTTTGGTTATACTGGATGAAATCGGTGGCGTACAGCCCCACGTCGAACCGCCCGACGGAAAGGGCTACCCCGGGCTGGATCGCGATCCGGGATTGTTTTCCGGCCTCCAGCAGGGTCGGGTCTGCCTCAGGGGCGACTACCCGGTTGCGGTCCAGGCCATGGCTGATGTAGGTGACGTTGGTACCGAATGCCAGGCGGGTTTTTTCCCCAAGCCTGACGGAGGTGGCGTAGTTGGCATTAAAGCCAAATTCCTGCATCACCCCTTCCCACTGTCCGTAAATCCCAATGCCAAGGGCCGTCCGTTCATTGAGCTTGTTGGAAAAACCGAGGTAGTAATTCTGGATGTTGTCTTCAAAAGAAGCATACTGGTTCCTGTGGAGGATGTTCAGGTACGATTTGTTCTCCCTGACCAGGGAAAAGGTGGGGTTGATCAGGAACCTGTTAAAGAAGAGCTGGTTGTGAAATGGGCTCTTGATGCCGAAATCGGGCTGGGCTTCCTGTCCCCTCGCCTGCTGCACGCCGAAGATCGCGCTCAGGCCGAGCACGCCTCCCAGGGTCATAACGGTTTGCCTAAAGTAGTTCATCGGGTTGCTCTTTTTCATCGAGGCGGGGACCGGCATGGCCGGCCCTGCATCGACTGGGGTTATTCTCTTGGGTTATCCTCCCTGTGAAAATTCACGGGTACTGCCTCATTGAGGGGAGTGCTCTATTCTTCAAAAACGGTGTGGGTAAACCCGGCATTGGCCTCCAGGGGACGGAGTTCCAGGAACCGGTAGTTACCAGCGTCTGCCAATCGGCTGCTTTCAGGGGTTTGGTACGCAAAGACGAGTTGCTGTACCATGTCCCTGGTGGTTGCCCGGTTCGACATTACATAGGCCCGGCCCTTATCTTTCATCAGGTGGAGTGCAAAATCGTCTTTTCGACTGTTAAAGGGGCTTCCCACGTTCACGGCAAGGCCCACCCGTTTGGTTCCTACCTGGGCGGCAAAGACGTCGAGGCCGCCAAACCCTTCATGCCCTTCCGAAGCAAAGAAGAGAAGGTCGTCCCCGAGCACCTGGGGATAAAGGTCATTCTTGCGGGTATTCACTTTTTCACCAAGGTTCTTTGCCACCCCAATGCTGCCATCCCAGTTGAGCTCGGCCACATAAATATCGTACTCCCCAAAGGATCCGGGCATGTCCGAAGCGAAAAACAGCCTGCGGCCATCCTTTGAAATGGCAGGGTGCATGGCCGAGGCATATTTCGGCGCCACGGGAACCTCCTGAATGTTTTTCCACTGCCCTTCAACATAATCGGCGCGATACAACCTATGGATTAGCTGTTTGCGGGAGAATAAGCCGGTTACCGGCCTTACCCATTCCGCCTTGCTAAAAAAGGCGGTACGGCCGTTGGCTGCCAGGGCAACCGGAGGGGTATAGGCGTGTTCAAGGCCTGGCTGGAAGCCCTCTTCAGCACTGATTTCAGGGGAGGCATAGCGCTGGAGGCGCTCAAGGGCCTCCCGGCTCGGGGTATCCGGGTCGGACCCGAAATCGGGTCGGTGGTAGTTTTCTGCAAGGGACTGGGTCAGTTGGTCCCCGGTAGGCCCCCGGTCAATTTGGTAGTCTTCCCTGACCCTGGTAAACCAGTCCTTATCCTGTTCCAGTTCGGGAAACTGCCTGATTCCCGCCTTGTGCAGGGCTACCTTATAGCGTTCCTGATAACTGAGGGATACGGCATCTTCGCCGATAAGGTCCATTAGCTTCTGATACCAGAAAGAGGCTGTCCTGAAATTCCCCGTAAGGAAATTGACATTCCCAAGGTCTTCAAAGATCTCCTGCTCTGAGTAGCCCATCTTTACGAGTTTGAGGTAATCGCTGATCTGCCGGTCGGCTTCCTCTCGCAGGGCGTCATAGGAAGCGATGTTCTTGTCTTGCTGGGCCCGTACACTAAAGCTGATCAACAGGGTCCCCAGAACAAGGGTCAGTTTAATAAGTTTCATAGCATTCATAACACAAGATTTGGGGTTTACTCCTCCAAATGTCTTAAGGGAAGTGAAGTAATCGTTATCAATTTTTCACAGGTTTTTGACCAGGAAGCCGACATTTTTGTTAAAATTCAGGCAGGGCCCTATGTATTTTTAACAGTTTCGGCCAGCCACAGGCTTTTTTAGATCAGTGGCCGGGTTTTGGTAGTTCGCCTTAAACAGGCCCTTTCCCCCTTGAGAGTTTATCGATGATCTTATACCGGTTGCCGATGGAGGGGTCAGGCCTGATTCAGGTCATTTCACACCCGAATGGGAACAAATACCTTTGTGGCAAATCGGGAGTCATGGAACTTAAAATGGAATTCAGGCGGCTTATGCGGATGTTATTTTTGTTGTTGCTGCTGGTTCTGTTATCTCTTCTGGCCAGCTGTGGGCCGGTGGTGTATACCACCAACCAGCCCGGCCCTCCCCCGCCCCCCTGGTTTTACCCCAACCGGGTTGAAGTAGTCCGGTATGTGTATTTCCCGGAATTGAGGATTTACTTTGACCTGTATTCCAGGAATTACCTGTACCTGGACGGGGGAACCTGGGTGCGTCGCAACGAATTGCCGCCCCGTTACCGTAACTATAATCTGCAACGGTATCGCTACCGCACCATCCCGGGCTACCGGAGCGAGGATATCGCCCCCTATGACCGCGATCAGCGTCGCAACAGCGGACGCAGCAACCGGGAGTACCTCCCTTAGGAGCCTGCATTTTTTTGAGGGTTTCGTCCAAAAACCCCCGTGGACCCCAAAAGCCCGAACCGGGCGGACTGAATCCGTCCAAGAATAGAAATGAAGATTAATTAAAACGTGAAAATGATGAACAAGGAAGAATTCAAAGCAAAAGCAAATCAAACCATTGATGAGGTTTCTGCAAAAATCAATGAATTAAAAGCAAAAAAAGAGTCGGTAAAAGACGAAGTGAAATCGCAGTACAGGGAAGCCCTTGACGATTTAAAGGAAAAAAAATCCGAAGTGGAAATGAAATACGCCGATTTGGAAGAAGCCACCGGGGAGCAATGGGAAAACGTTTCAGATGCGTTTTCGTCAGCGGCTGATTCTTTCAAAGAAGGCTTCGATAAAATAAAATCCCTGATAGCAGTTGTTGTCCTGGCTTTGATTGTGGCCTCATGCGGATCGCCTGACAAGAAAAAAGATGCTACCATGGGTGACGTTAAAGAAGAAATGAATGACGTCGTAGACGCCTCAAAAGAAGTGGTTGCTGATAAATGGGATGATCTGAACAGGGAATTCGAAGACCTAAAGGCAGATTTTGAATCGGAAACCAGGGAAGCAGAGGAAAAATATAACAACCTTAGCGATGAGCTTCAAATGGAATTGAAGGATCAAAAACAAAATCTGGATGCGCAAAAGGCCAAGCTGAACGAGAAAATCAGCGAATTCAAGGCGGCTGCCAATGAGGAAAAAGAGGAGTTAAAATCCGAAATTGACCAGCTAAAACGTGCCCTGGATTCCAGTATTGCTGCTTTTGAAAGAGAGATAGAGGAAAAATAATTGCGTTTTCAGTCAGTCTGGTCCGAAGACCGAAATCCCTTACCTTATTTAGGAAGTTGTGTATGGGCCTGTCAATTAAAACGCTGCTTTTTGGAGTTCTTGGAACCCTGACAGGACCAGGGTATTCCCAGGCCTGTGCGCAGGTCCCGGATGTGAACGATGGCATGCAAAAGGCTCCGATCGCCATTGAAATTTCGAAGCCCGTTCCCATTGGGGCCTACTTCCGGTTCATGGACTCGGTGGTGGCCCGCTATCGCCTGGCCGTGCCCTACCCGCTCACCGAACACCTGATCGTCCATGCGAACCCATGGATCATCGATACCCTCGTTGCAACGGATTATTACCAGAGGGTTGCCCGGGGCAACTTTGTGTACGATCAAAAGGAGCTGGTAGTGTTGCCCGGGGGCAAACAACTCCTATTGCCAGACAGCAGTGCCGGGGAACGACTGCATAAGCGAATGAAAGCCTTTGGCGTTGACGTGAACATCCCGGAGTTTCGCCTGAGGGTTTTTGAAGATTCCCTGGAGCTATTCGCTTTTCCCGTGCGGGTAGGCCAGAACCGGACGCGCTTCCTGGCCCAAAGCGGGCGGGAAACGGATTTGCGCACCCGTCCGGGGTCGGGGCGTATCATCAGGCACGAACGCAACCCTGCCTTTTATAACCCCGTCGATGGGAAACGCTTCTATTCTACCCTGCGCGATGATGGCAAGCGTACCCTCATGCCACTGATCCCCTGGATCGAAACGGAAATCAACGGGCGCAGGAACGGACAAATGATCCATCCCACCACCAACCCGGTGACCCTGGGCAAAGCTTCTTCCAATGGCTGTATCGGGACTTCAGAAGCCGCGGCCTGGGTCATTTATTACCATGCCCCCCTGGGGACCCCTGTGCGCATCCGGTACGACCTTGTGAACCCAAATCCTGAAAACGGCCCGGGCCGGTTCCGCGACATTTACGGGTGGGGCAGACAGGAATAGTCCGGATAATGGGGTTGGGATTTTGAAGGATTCCGGGGTTACAGGCGTCAATTCCTGCCTCCCTTAAGCAGCAGCCAAACCGCGAATGACATTTCACCCACAATACTGGGAATGGCAACAAGTGCTAAAAACAATGTTTTGTAGGAGTTGTAATCGGCCAGCAAGAAATGTGCCGTGGTATCCATCATGTACATAACTCCGGCAACCATGAGGAAAAACGCAATAATACGGGGTGTTTTTACGATCCTTCCCAAAAGGATCAGGTGTATCCCAAAAAAGAAGAGGCCGATCAGCCAAATGATATTGAAAGTGTCTGCTATGGCAAGGATTTCTGATTCCGTAGTCGAGGTCAATGCCATGGGAAGCGCAAAAATGGCAACCCCCATAATTGCGGCATGCATCATCCTGAAAGAGGTGCTTAAACCTGATAAGGGATGTTTTTTATAGAGCTCATAAAGTGCCCAGGCCACAATCACATCAAATACAACCGTTAGCAAAAAGGCAAGGATCCCCAGCCTGACCATTACCTGATCTTGCCGTACGGTTTCAACAGGGGTTTCCAGGAGTTTTTCAAGGACAAAGAAGTTGGCGAAAATCGCAGCAAAAAAAATTATCACGTAACTAATTCCTGCAATCCTGGAGAGATGTCTTGGATTCATTTGGTTATTTATTTTTCAGGTCGGGCCCGGAAACCTTCTGCGGAGGTTAATATTTTTACCCTTCTTTTTTGAATAGGAAAGGAAAACCCCTGGTTCATCAAATTAGAATGGGTCTGTCTAAGTGTTATCTCAATGCTCAATGGGGTTTACCCAATTTATTTTCCAAGTATTGGGCTATTTCTTTATGAAGGGATGTTGCACCTTGTTTAGTTCGCATTAATACCCTTTCAATGGAATACGCATACGTCAATTCCTGGTTTATTAAACTGTGGAATTCATCTGTTTTTAGTTTTTTCAGGATCCTTGGGATTTCAACCGTATTAATGCTATCGGGATATTGAGAATTGTAAACTCTAACAGAATTTACATAGGTCGCATATTCACTTCTTATGTTCCTCGAATATTCCTCCACAAAATCTTTATTCCTGTAATAGGCAACTATTAAATCACGAAGGGCGTCATTGGAGATTAAACTTAAATTTCCAGTGCTTACCAGTTCATTGTAGGTTCTTGAAGACCCTGTAAAGGAAGCCCTGCTATTCACCCCACCAAAGCCGACATTATTGATAAAAAGGACGGTGTCCTTCAGAAAATAATTTCCCATTACATAGTTTTTTGCCATCTCCAGGCATTCAATTTTCCTCTGCCTGTTCCGGAACCAGCTCCTTTCAAGGGAAAGGGAATCACTGATTATTTCTAAGTTTAGATTGGATAAATATTTCAGTTCCTTTTCTTCATTTTTAAGGTCCTCATTCCAATTATTGATCGAAAGCGCAATCAATATTCCAATTACCACGAGAACAATTTCCCCGAATGCATAGAGTAAATATTTCGCGAACCGATTTTCAGCGAGCAAACTTTGCCTGATTTTTCGAAGGAATTTTATCATGGTTGCAGGTTGATTTTATTACGGCCTGGTGGCTGCCCGCAGTATGGCATTGAACCGGCCAGGCCAATTTTTCGTGAAGACACGATTTAAAAGCGAAACAGGTTGGCGGGTTTTTCAATCGCCCTAGAGATTGAGTCATAATAAATTTAAGGAAATACTCCTTTCAGAGCTTAGCCAGTACACGCCATAGCATTTGTAATCAGGGATTCATTTCATAAACCCAATGTGGAATACCACGTCACTCCCGGTCTGGTAATCCCTTATAAAGCCAATATTTGCACCTTTTAGGGCACTGGCACTACATTGTGTAGAACCTTTGAATCCATCATTGCAATCTACTTCTAACCTTACATTCGAAATCTTACCATTTGCCTGGAATTTGGAATTTGAGTAATCCAAGTCAATATTTTTTTTCGTCTTTAATTCGGAAGCGATTCGTGCCATTTCCGCTTCGGTGGTATTTTGGGTAATCACGAGAACCACCTTGTTTTCGTCTATGGAAAACCGGGTTTGCGTTTCTTTGAAACATCCCGTGAGCAGTAGGCTGCACAACAAAAGATATATGATTTTTTTCATCCGTATTAAGGTTTAATCAATAGCTCGCAACCGGCTTTCAAATGGCTTGCATCGTACGGGCTATGGTTTTACCCGGGTATCGATTTACACTGATATAGGAGACCTTCACTGATGGGAGCCAGGACTCAAAATAAATATAGAGATTTCTTTTTTCGGACAGGTGATGCCCCAGCGGCCATTGGTAAAGTTCTCACCGATTAGTTCTTTAGTTCTGTTATCGACCAGGCAAAGATTCTATTCTGTTTCAGGGTGGCTGCATAGTCCTTGTCAGCACATACCTGTTGTACATGGATTAGGTTTCCCGTTTCATCAAAGTCGGATTTGAAACATTTTTTAAATAACACCGTGGCCTGCCAGAAATCGTTCAGGTCCATAGCATAGCCATTGTACGGATCGTTGTATCCATGATATTCCCTTTGAAGCCCTGATCGCTCGAATTGACCTGAAAACCCCGCTTTGGAAAGGGTACTGGCATGGACATATATTTTCTTGCCGTGGATGGGAAGTTCCCCTTCGTTGCCACCACCCAAAACCCGGTATCGGCCATTACTGAGCCCGAGAAAAAAAAGTGACCTGTCCCCTACCTCGTACTCCTTCCACCGCCTGCCGCAATCCCATTCCATGAATTTATCAATTGTAATTGATTTTGAATCGTGATGGACACTGTCATGCACATTCACTTCGATTACAGCGTCATCTACACAATGAATTTCACCGTAAAGGATTTTATCTGCGAAAAGAACTAGTTCGGGCAGCGAAGGCGGTGTATAATCCGCTTTGAGCGTGCTGGTCATGAACACCCAAACCATGACTGTTAATTTCTTCATTACAGTTTGTATTTATCGCATTGAGACCGTTTAGGCAACTTTAGATCATATCCGCTAACGGGTTTGATTTTCATTTATTCCCTTGAGGTCGCCTGCCCGAAAGGACCACGGCACATGTTCATTAAAGTCCTGTCTTATCATCATGTTCAATTGGGCGGTGTGATGCTGGGTGTGCCTCAGGTTATAAAGGAGGATCTCCAATACCGGGTAATCCATATCATTGGGGTCATTGCCTTCCTTAAACCTTTCGTTTAAGCTTTCTTCCGTAAGCGCATACACCACCTGCCTGCATTTTTCCCGGCTTTGTTTGAGATAGTCAACTATTTCCTCTTTGCTGTAGATTTTGTCCGGGATTATATCGTCAATGGCTTCCAGGGGCCGGTCATCCGGCCCTTTTTGGGTAAAGGAGAGTAGTGGTGAAAAATCCCCCGGGGGAATTGTTAAATAGTAGTCCAGAAAAATTGTGCTGTGGAAGGCGATGTAGTAAAACCGTCTGTTTGTTGAAAGGTAGTTTTCAGGGCAATTTGAGATTACATTGATAAGCATATCAATTCCAGCCCCGAACTGGTTCCACAATACGTCCTTTATTTTTTTGTCCATTTTACTATTCCTGGAAGCCTTTTGCCATAGGTGAATGCGTTTCGCGCCAATGAATGAAAGGTACTACCGTTGTATTTAGGGCTAATGCCCCTAAAGCTCCATAAAAGATGTAGGCGCTGCTGGCATTTTATTGATTAAAGGTCTCCGTCATGGGTTTATTGTATGTTTCGTTTTTCCAATTCCTTCTTCAGTGCTGCATATTGCTTTGGTTTTTTCAGTAAGATATAAATCAGAAACAAAGGAATTAGGAACATAAAGCCCCAGGCGTTTGCCGCAGCACCATATATGAGAATTCCAATTAGAAAACCAATTAAAAAAGCATCTGTAACGGGCGATGGTTTGTTGTTTTTCGCAACCTCCAGAAGTTCTTTGTCGGTCAATTGAGATAGTTCTTTTTGGTTCATGTGGTCTGGATAGTCTTTGTTATGCCTTTGTCAATTTACGCAAAATGTCTTTTTAAATAGCAGCTTACGGTCTCAAACAACCGTATTTGTGAGGTTTAGCACTAAAGTTTGAAAGTACGCCAAAATTAAAAATCGCCTGGCCCCGATAGCCGGGCACTGCGTGATCCCTGGAGAGGGAAACCAACCAAAAAACCGTAAGAAACTTCCAGGCACCACTGCTGACTGCCATTTCCAACTTGAACCCTGTGCTTCCCATCACTTCAATAATTTTCAGCAAGCGATGAATTAAATCACTTTATAATATTGATTATCAATTATTTTGCCTACCTTTCTAAGTGTTTAGCCAAACCATCCCCTTCGCCATTCCCCCCGAATCGTTTCGGCAACGCTATTCCAAAATCTGTTATCATTTCTAACCCTTAACCAACCTCTTATGAAGCTTAAAAACCTATGGATTTTAGCAATCCTTACTATTCCTGTTTTTTTCCTGGCCTGTGATAACTCGGATGACACCGAACCCGACCCACAACCTGACCCGGATACCTATACGGTAACTGAAATTGGCACAGGGGCTGCCTTAAATGGCGCCAATGGTTTGGATATTGGCCCTGACGGTAACTTATACATTGGAAGTGTTATTGGTGTTAACATAACCGTCATGGATAAGGAAAACGGTACTATCTCTGACCGATTGGGACAGGAAAAGCAAGTAAAGGGCCCTGATGATTTAGTCTTCGGTCCGGATGGCTCGCTTTACTGGACAGATATTTTGGTCGGTGAAGTGGGGCGTATGGCCCCTGACGGAACCATTACCAAACAATTTGTTGCGCCCGGGGTAAATCCAATCGGGTTCACTGATGATGGACGACTCTTTGTAGCTCTTTGCTTTTTGGGTGACGGCCTGTACGAACTGGATCCCAATCTTGTGGAACCCCCACGACCCATTATCGTTGCCACCGAAGCAAATCCTTTTCCTCTGGGTTTTTTAAACGCATTTGACTTTGACGCCAATGGCCGCCTATACGGACCACTATTTGCCGCCGGTCTTGTGATTAGTGTCGATGTGGATAGAATGGGTGATCCGGCCTCAGATCCTTTTGCGGATGGGTCGGCACAAGTCGTATCCGGTGGATATGTGAATCCCGCTTCGGCAAAATTTGATCCTGAGGGAATGCTTACCGTAATCGATCAAACGGGCGAGGTTTTTAAAATAGATGTAATGACCGGAGCCTCAACTTTATTCACTACCCTGGATACGGGATTGGACAATATGGTTTTTGACGATGATGGAAGATTGTTCATGACCAGTAATGATCAAGGATGGGTCGGCGAATTGCTTCCTACCGGAGCACTCCGTATCATAAGTCCTGGCGGCATGATTGGGCCACAGGGTATCGCTTTTCTGGAAGGTGCAGGTAACGAAGATAAATTGTTTGTGGCCGACCAATACGAAATGCGACAGCTCAACCGAAACTCCGGGGAGGTGGAAAATAGTTACAGGGCATTGATTTTACCCGGAGTACCTGATGTAGGTGTGGCAACCTTAAATACTGTGATGAGCCTCTCTGCAGATGGTGAAAACCTGATTAGTGCTTCCTGGTTCGCCGGTACGGTTCAGGTATGGAACCCTCAGGACGGGGTTACAGAGAGTTACAATATGTCTACCGCAGAGGCCCAGGGTGCTCCTATCGATGCGCTTCGGTTGAATGGGGAAATTATTGTTTCTGACGTTGGTGTTGGTGGTGTGGTGAGGGCAAGTGATAAATCGGTCATACTTCCGATAGATAATGCCACTGTTTTTGCCCCCAGCGGTTTGGCCACTGATGGGGAAACCCTTTGGGTAGCCGATTGGGGTACGGGAATCGTCTGGCAAATAGGTTTTGATGGCAACACCCCGACAACACCGGCACCTATTGCCCAGGATTTGTTATTCCCTGAAGGTCTGGCCTATGACAATGAAGGCGGGCTATTGGTAGTGGAAACCGGGGCAGCCCGGCTTTCCAGGATTGACATTGCCACCGGAGAAGTTACGGAGATCGCAGGAGGTCTTGAATTTTTTGGCAGGCCCGGTGTAGAGGGGGCTCCTCCCACATGGGGATTTGAAGGAGTTACCGTTGCTCCATCTGGCGATATATATGTTTCTGGCCAGGGAAATAATATTATATACCGAATCACCAAAGACTAGTATGTGTTTCGATTTTAAAATGGATTTTATAATTTAAGACACCCGTGCAGGGCTTGTAAAGTAAACTCCTTCTGACCTTTAATCCCTCTGGTACCCATCCCAGAGGGATTGTTGTTTAAAATCTTTGGTTCCCTTTAGCGAAAAGCCCTATTGAATCGGTTAACCATTCAATCCATTACTTCTGTAGCGGCTTCAATTTCCTTTGGCATGCCCTCATTGTAATTTAGTTTAAATGAAGTATAAAATCAGGTGGAATATATGCAATCCCTAATTCACAATTACTTTAGGGCTAATTCAATTTAGTTAGGTAAGACTTATACCATGATTACCACGGATTCATAGTCACTTCTACCGACTGCAACTGCAAACTGCCCATCAGGGACCCTGCAAGGGAAACGCCTTTTGTTCACGCAAAAGGTCAATTTATTTTCTACAAGCGTTGGAAACTATGCTTAAAAATGTCCTCATTTCCCAGGTGAATTGGTACGGTCAACTACAGATTTGGGATTACGCCCCGAAGTGTGCTTCGCTCTGCTTCAGGGCGTGATCCCAGGGAGGGATCCTACAACCCAAAAACCCCAAACACGCTGACGCGTGTTCGCTTTTCTTTATCCCCACTGCGATACAGAATTTCACTTCATTTTCATCGCTGAAGACTAGGGATTACGCCCCGAAGCGTGCTTCGCTCTGCTTCGGGGCGTGATCCCAGGGGAGGGATCCTGCAACCCAAAAACCCCAAACACGCTGACGCGTGTTCGCTTTTTTTTATCCCCACTGCGAAGCTGAAATAAATTTCGCTTCTTCGTGGGAATAAAAAACCCTGACATTGCTGTCAGGGTTTTTGGGTTGCGGAGGAAGAGGGATTCGAACCCCCGGAGGTGTTACCCTCAACAGTTTTCAAGACTGCCGCAATCGACCACTCTGCCATTCCTCCAGGCCTTTTGAAAATGTGTTGCCGCATGGGCACCGGGTTCTTCGTCAGGCGGGGCAAATATAGTAAAGCTTTTGCTAAAGTCGGCGCCGATCCGTCAAGTTTTTGGGGGGCCTTCTTCGGCTGCGGCCCGCCCCGCCAAAGAGAAGGGAGGGCTGCGGGAATTGTTCCAATTTTTATATCTTCCCACGGGATAACGCAATACTCATGAAACATTTCCATGTCGCAGTCCTGGGGCCCATCCCCAGGGACCACATCACCACCCATAAAGGGGAAGTTATCGAAAAATACGGCTGCGCCACCCATACGGCGATCGGGCTGGCCCGCCTGATGGGCGACCGGGGCACCGTATACCCGGTTTCCCATGTACGCAAACAGGACCGGGCCGAAGTGGAAGCCGTCTTTGCCCCCTACCCCAACATCGACACCAGCCATATTTCCGACAAAGCCGACCAGGGCGATGTCATCCAGCTGAAGTTCGTGGACCAGAACAACCGCCTGGAAAAACAAACGGGCTTTATGAACCCCATTACCCCCGACGACGTGGCCGACCTGCTGCACGCCGATGTCTTTGTTTGTGTCCCTATCACGGATTACGAGGTTCCCCTCGAAACCCTGAAGTACATCAAGAAGCACAGCCGCGCCCAGGTGATCTTCGATGCCCACGGGCCCACCAACACCGTAAGTGTTTTGGGGGAGCGCCACATCCGCTTCTGGATCGACCGTGACCTTTGGTTGCCCTACATCGATGTGCTCAAAATGAACCTGGAAGAGTCCAGGTGCTCCTGGTTTAAAAAGGAATATACCCTGCCGGAATTGCAGCCCCTGCATGAAGTGGACACAGCCCATCTCGATGACCTTGCCACCCATGTGCTGCAGCATGGGGTAAAGGCACTTATTGTAACCCTCGATGCGGGGGGCAGCGCCGTTTTCTTCCTGGAAGACGGGCACCTCCGGAAGGAAATCGTCCCGTCCATTCCGGTTGCGGAAGTCGTGGACACCACCGGCTGTGGCGATTCCTTTGCCGGCGGCCTGGGCTTTGGCTTGCTCGAGGATCCATTTAACTACATCCGGGCGGCTAAATATGCCAATGCCCTCGGGGCCCAGCGGACGCAGGGGCGTACCTTCGATGTATTCAAATCGGTGGAAGAGACCAATGCGATCATCATGGCAACCTATGGCTCCCTTTAGTGTCCCTGGTCGTATCCGTTTTACCGGATATCCGGTGGTTTTCTTTTTCCGAAAGCCCCCTATCTCCTGCTTTTGACTATTTTTGGAAACCTTAATTAAAATCGCTGTGATGAAGAACCTCTTGTTTCTTTTTGCAGGCCTGCTCATGGCCTGTAACGGCTCCCAAAAGGCCGTTAACGAAAATAGTGCCGGGGCTCCCAAAAAGCCGGACCCCGTCGCCTTTGCAGCCTCCATAACGGAGGAAGAACTTAAAGAACACCTGTACACCTATGCGTCCGATGAGTTTGAAGGCCGGGAAACGGGCAAAGAAGGCCAGAAAAAGGCAGTCGCCTACCTGAAGGCGGCCTATGAATCCATGGAAATCCCCGGCGGGCTCCAGGGGGGTGATTATTTCCAGGACGTCCCGCTTGAGTTGACCAAACTTCCCACCGGAAACCTGTTTGTAGACGGACAATCCCACGCCAACGGGGAAGGGTTCCTGACCTTTGGCGGTTCGAGCCGGAGCTATGACGAGATCGTTTACGTGGGGTATGGTATTGAAACGGAGGAGTATTCCGATTATCAGGGCCTGGACGTAAAAGGCAAGTTGCTGATGATGAAAGCAGGGGAACCTCGCAACGGTGATGGCACCTTCCTGCTTACCGGCACACAGGAGCCCTCTAAATGGAGCAATATATCCGAGGCGATTGAAAAAAGGATGGAAGTAGCCCTGGAAAAAGGCGCTGGGGGTATCCTGTTTGTGGACCCGGATAATTTTTCGCGCTATATGCGGTATTTCGATTATATGAAAACGAACGATAGCGGCCAGATGAGCCTGAAAGACGGGGATGAGGAAACCCCCGACATGCTGCTCGTTTCCGAGGAACTGGCCGGGAAAATTTATGACGGGTATGGGAGCTCTGAAAAACCCGCCACCATTTCGCTCCCCGTTCGCATGGAGGTGGAAAGCCGGAACGAGGACGTGGCATCGGAGAACGTGGTCGCCT
The DNA here is from genome assembly GCF_024006985.1 of Robiginitalea marina. Lineage (GTDB taxonomy): Bacteria > Bacteroidota > Bacteroidia > Flavobacteriales > Flavobacteriaceae > Robiginitalea > Robiginitalea marina. The sequence goes on along the minus strand of NZ_JAMXIB010000001.1, from coordinate 214,714 downwards.
TTATCCGTGGGTCGGAATGGCCCGGGGAATACGTGGTGATCTCCTCGCACCTCGACCATATTGGGGTAAATGCCAATGGGGAAATCAACAACGGGGCCGATGATGACGGGTCGGGTACCGTGGCCCTGCTGGAGATCGCAGAGGCCTTCAAACAGGCTGCCGATGCGGGGATGGGTCCCCGGAGGTCCGTGGTATTCCTGCACGTTACCGGGGAGGAAAAAGGATTGCTCGGCTCCAGGTACTACACGGATGTGGAACCGGTTTTTCCCCTTGAAAACACGGTGGCTAACCTGAATATCGATATGATCGGGCGAATTGACCCGAAGCGGGAAGGGAACCGGAACTATGTATACCTTATCGGTTCCGATAAACTGAGTTCAGAGCTCCACGAATTGTCTGAAACCGTGAATGCCCGGTATACCGGTATTGAACTGGACTATACCTACAACGATGAGAACGACCCCAACCGGTTCTATTACCGGAGCGACCACTACAATTTCGCCAAGAACAACATCCCGATTATCTTCTATTTCAATGGGACCCATGCCGACTATCACCGGCCGGGAGACACGCCCGACAAGATCAATTATGACCTGTTGAAAAACAGGACCCAACTGGTCTTTCATACAGCCTGGGAAATCGCAAACCGCGATGGGCGGCTCGTGGTCGACCAGGTAGCTCGTTAGGCGGATAGCCCGTATGCAAAACAGGAAATCCCGATTCTGCACAGAATCGGGATTTTTATTTTTCACGAGGTACCTGGTGTAACCGGCCCCGGGACCCGACCGGGATTGACACCCCTGGCAGAATTTCCTCTGCGCCTACCCTCCCCAACTGGAGCCTGCAAGTTGCCTGGAATGCCTTTCCATAAAAAAACCTCCGGGATCGTCCCGGAGGTTTACATGGGTGGAAGACCGGGCTCGAACCGGCGACCTCTGGAACCACAATCCAGCGCTCTAACCAACTGAGCTACAACCACCATTTCCTTTTGAGGGGTCCTCCAGTGCCAAGGGCACCGGTAACCTCTACTTTCAGGCGGTTGCAAAGGTACTTTTTTTGTGAAATGGATCAAAATAATTTAAGCTCAATTTTGGGCCCAAAAAGAAGAAGCCACCAGGCTTCTTCTGCGTGCAGGCCGGGGAGCAAAACCCTTGATTTCATCGACGAACGGCACATAACGCACGACAAAACACACAAAATTTGCGGTTTCACAACATTCTTTAGGCCCCGTCGGGCATCAGAAATAGTTTTATGGGGAATACTGACCCAACCTATGAGGTTTATAAACCCCGCCTTCCCCTGCCCAGGTGCAGCCCGGACCGTTTTTTACCGGGGGCTGATCCTATGCCTCTTACTGGGGGTCCTGGCCCCGGCGGTAGCGCAGGGTGACAAAAGGAAGGAATTACAGCTGGAATTGCAGCTTTTGGAGCGATCCGCCGGGTTCTCTGAGAAAGACACTACCTACGTGGATCTGCTCAACCGCCTGGCCGCAGAAATGCGGTACTTCCAGGCCGACAGCCTCCAGCTCCTCGCCCGTATGGCCCTGGAGCACAGCAGGAAAACCGGGTATACCCGGGGGGAAAGCATTTCCTACATGCGGCTTGCCGACTACCATTCCGACCGGGGGGCTTCGGACAAGGCTGTTGAATACTATATCAAGGGGCTCCGGCTGGCTGATGAACTTGGCGATCAGAAGCTCCGCCTGATCCTGTATAACAGCCTCTCCGGGGAATATGCCTACCAGGGCGATTATTCCAGGGCCCTCAACGGATACCTCACCTCGCTTGAACTGGCCGACAGGCAAAAGGACCTGCTGATGCAGTCTATCGTCAATGAGAATATTGCCAACCTGTATGCCTCCCAGAAGTACTTCGGGGAATCCCTGGAATACTATAAAAAGGTGAAGCTGCTGAATGATTCCCTGGGCAACGAGATCGCGCAGGCGGAAACCATGAGCAACCTGGCTTCGGTATATGCCGATATGGAAGAACTGGAATACGCCATGTTCAATATCAACCGGAGCATCGATATCTTCGAAAAGCACCGGATCCTCGACTGGCTCGCTTTTGCCTACGAAACCAAAGGGAAGGTATATCTGAAAAAATTCGACCACAACTGGGCGCTGTACTGGTACCACCAGAGCGAATTGCTCCATAAAGAGCTAGACGATGACCGGGCCCGGATAGACCTGTACAACGGCATGGCAGAAGCCTATTTTGGCCAGGAAAACGATACCCTGGCTACCCGCTACGCCACAGAGGCGTTCCGGATCAGCCAGGACATTAATTTTGTGGAGGGGCGCCAAAAATGCGCCCGGACCCTCTACCGGATATTCCGCAAAAAGCAGGATTATGCCACTGCCCTGGCCTACCATGAGCTTTACCAGGAACTCTCAGATTCCCTGAGCCGCAATGAAAACAAACAGAGCCTTAGCCTGCTGAAGACCAAAACCGAATACGAAAAACAAAAAGAAGCCCTCATCAGGGATAACGAAAAGGCTCTGGCCCAGCAAAATCGATATATCAAAGCCGGCGCAGTGCTCTTGCTAATCGCCCTGTTGATTATCTACCTGGTGGCCCGGGGTAAAAAACTACAACACCGCCTCACTGAAGAACTACGGGCCAAACAGGAAATCCTGGAAAAACGCAGGGCTGAACTGCAGGCGAATAATGAAACCAAAACCAAATTATTTTCCATCATTGGCCATGACTTGCGCGGTCCCATCGGGGCCCTGAAGGATTTGCTGCTTATGCTCAAGAACGGGGAGGTTTCCAGTGAAGAATTCCAGGGCTTCCTACCCAAATTGCGCTCCGATGTGGACCATATTTATTTTACGCTGAACAACCTGCTTTCCTGGGGCCAAACCCAAATGAACGGCTCGGTAACCAAACCTGCGGCAGTACCCCTGGAACATATCATTGCAGAAAACATCAACCTGCTTTCGGAAATCGCCGACAACAAATCCATCAGGGTGGTGAGCAAAGTTCCGTCCAATACCCTGGTTTGGTCCGACCCCAATCAGGTGGATATCGTGGTGAGAAACCTGATCAGCAATGCTTTGAAGTTTACCCCCGAAAACGGCATGGTCACCCTGGAAGCAGAGGAGGAAAAGGACCACTGGCTCATTTCCATCCGCGACACAGGGGTGGGCATGGACCGGGTTACCCTGCAAAAGTTGTTCGGGGACCACACCAACCATACAACCTATGGTACCGCCAACGAAAAAGGGACGGGCCTCGGACTTTCTTTATGTAAAGAAATGATTGAGAAGAATAACGGTAAAATATGGGTAGACAGCATGCTGAGAAAAGGAAGCACCTTCTTTTTCACCCTGCCCAAGGCCAAAAAGAAATACAGCCAGGCCGTTTAAATCAGGGCGTCCAGTGAGCGCACCGCCACGGTCCTTTCCACCGTAAAGCCTTCTGCATACGCTACCCCGATGAGCCTTCCCAGGTCCCTCGCCCGATAGGTAACGCTGTCGAGGAAATTCCGGCTGCTGATCGGCGTCTCAGGCTCCTTGCTCCCGGGGTCGTAAAACTGCGAATCGTAGGCGCGGATGGCTTCCAGTTTCTTTTCCATATACCCACTGACATCGATGGCAAAGTCGGGGACCAGGTTTTTCCACTGTATATAGTGGTAGACCTGTTTTGGCCTCCAGGGCTCCTGCCACTGGTCATCCCCATCCAGGCAGGTATCGATCTTTACCAGGCCCGAAAGGAAACAGGAATCACTGACCAGGGAACTGCCCCTGGCATGGTCGATGTGCCGGTCTTCCACGGCATTGCAAAGCACCACCTCGGGCCGGAACCGCCGGATTTGGCGGATGAGGGCCAGTTGGTGTTCGGTGTCATTGCGAAAAAACCCATCCTGGAATTCCATATTCTCGCGTACTGCCAGGCCGAGGATTGTCGCGGCTTTCCGGGCTTCCCGGTCGCGGATCTCAGCAGTTCCCCGGGTTCCCAGTTCGCCCCGGGTCAGGTCAATGACGCCGACCCGTTTTCCCAGGGCGATTTCTTTGGCTATAGTGGCCCCTGCGCCAAGTTCGGCGTCGTCAGGGTGTGCGCCAAATACAAGAATGTCTAATTTCATTCAAAAAAGATTTTTCAAACTTGTTGGGGGGTCGGGGCTACCCCGGACTTTGCCTGACGGAGCGCCTGGTTCAGGTCGGCCCGGAGGTCTTCCAGGTCTTCAATGCCGACAGAAAAGCGTATCAGGCCATCCCTGATTCCCGCCTGTTCCCTTTGGAGGGGCGTCAACAAGGCATGGGAGGTCTGAGCGGGAGCCAGTAAAGTGCTTTCCACCCCGGCCAGGCTCATCGAGGCCTTGATCCAGCGCAGGGATTCCATAAACCGACCCAGATCCAGTTCCGGGGCCAGCTCAAAAGAGAGCATTCCCCCAAAGCCGCGCATCTGGCGACTGGCCAGGTCATGGCCAGGGTGGTCTTCCAAACCGGGATAATAAACCTGGTGGATGTCGGGGTGGCTCCTTAAAAACCGCGCGAGTTCCTGGGCATTGGCATTCTGCGCCATTACGCGCAACCCCATGGTCTTCAGGCTGCGCTCCAACAGCCAAACGGTAAAATCGCTCAGGCTCCCCCCAAGGTTCTTGGCCAGGTGGAAAATCCGGTCGATGTGTTCGCGGGACGCCGCCACGGCCCCGGCGCAAATATCGGAGTGCCCCCCCATGTATTTAGTGGCACTATGGATGATGATGTCTATCCCGAAATCGGCAGGGTTCTGGTTCACCGGGCTCGCAAAGGTATTGTCGATCATGGTGGTAATCCCCCGGGAGTGCGCCAACCGGCCCACCGCTTCCAGGTCAGTCAGGGTAAGCAGGGGGTTGGAAGGGGTCTCCAGGTACATCACCCGCGTATTGGGTCGGATGGCCTCCTCAAAGGATCCCGCCCGGGTATCTGTTATGAAGGTATATTCGATGCCGTATTTGTGGAACTCCTCCACCACAAAATTATAGGTCCCCCCGTAGATCTGCTGCGGGAGCACCACATGGTCCCCCTTTTGCAGGAAGGCCAGCAGGGAAGTGCTCACAGCCGCCATGCCGCTGCCAAAGATCAGGGCCGCCTCGCAATGCTCCAGGGCTGCGATCTTGCGGCAGAGGGCCTCCTGGTTGGGGGTGTTGAAGTACCTGGGGTAGCGCTTTACATCCACCCCTTCATAGGCGTAGGAAGTGCTCATATACAGGGGGGAAACGGCCCCTTTGAATTGCAGGTCTTCCAACTCCCCAATATGGGTGCAAATGGTATTGATGCCTTTCGTTTTTTCCATAAGAAACAAGCCTAAGGTTTAAAGGTACTGATTTCCGCGACGGTCACGGACCCCAATGGGTACCCGGAGCACTAAGATGCGGCCCCCTACTCCTTTGGTTCAGGGTCCGACCCGTAGAGCACCTGATATCGCCACCTGCTGATGAGCCCGAGTACCATAACGCCTGCCAGGGTATACCAGACAAAGGCGGGGGTAATCACCTGGTCTCCGCTGGCGTAACTATGCAGGCCCACCAGGTAAAAGTTCACCCCGAAATACGTCATCATAATGCTGGAGAAGGCCAGGATGCTCAGGAAGTTAAATGTCCAAAGCCCCCTTAGGCCGGGAACCAGCCGGGTGTGGATCACGAAGGCATACACCAGAATGGAGATCAGGGCCCAGGTTTCCTTGGGGTCCCACCCCCAGTAACGCCCCCAGCTTTCATTGGCCCACTGCCCCCCCAGGAAATTCCCAATGGTGAGCATGACCAGGCCTATGGTCAGGGCGAGTTCATTGATAATGGTGAGCTCCCTGAGGTTGAGTTTCATTTTTTCCAGGTTGGCCCGCGTGGTCAGCAAAATCAGGATCAGAGAGACTACCCCAAGGATCATCCCGACTGTGAGCGGACCATAACTGGCCACGATTACCGCCACGTGTATCATAAGCCAGTAACTGTCGAGTACCGGCTGGAGGTTGGCAATAGCAGGGTCAACCCAGCTCTGGTGGGCAATCCAAAGCAACATGGACGTCACAAAAGCCGAAGCGGCAATGGTCATATCGCTTTTTCGCCCCAGCCACAGGCCCATCCCCATACATGCCCAGGAAACATACAGGATACTTTCGTAGGCATCGCTCCAGGGGGCATGCCCGGAAATATACCACCGGACCCCAAGGCCTGCCGTATGCCAGATGAAAAACAGGATGATCACCCCTTTGAGGAAATAGGTCCCTGCATCCCATAGTTTCCGCTCCCTGAAAATTCGGAATACCAAAACGAAAAACAGGGAAATCCCCGCCAGCATATAATACTTGTACAGCCGGTTATAGATATCGAGGCGGTTGTAGAGGACCTCCGCTTTCACCTTATCTTCGGAAGGCAGCACCTCGCTGCCGTGGTTTTCCTGGTTCTTCCTGAAGGCCCCCAGCATTTTTGTGGCTTCGGAATAGTCCCCGCTTTTGGCCGCTTCTTCCAGGGCCATCAGGTAAAAGGGAACCGAATTTTCGATGAAGTTCCCGTAGAGCGTGTCCGGGATGGCAAACCGGCCACTTCGATATTCCAGGGAGGAAATCCATTTGTTGTTGTCGTCGTTCAGCAATGGGAAAATCCTCAGGATTTCCCCGCTCAGCGCCCGGTTGAGGAGGCTCAGCCGGATATAGGCATCCTTGAAGTCCTGTTGGAACTTATTTGGGGTATTGGTGGCGAAAGCCTCCTGCAAAACAGGGTCCAGCTTGTTTTTTCCCTGGTCGTCAAAGAAATCGATCAGCCTCACATACCGCTGGTCTTCTGGAACCCCGATAAGGTGCCTGATGCTGTCATTCTGGGCTTTTTTATCGATAGCGATGAATTCGGCCACCGTCCAGAGGTTCGGCCGCATCATCATGGAAAGCAGCACCTGGTCGGGGGTCAGCCCCAGGTAACTATCCTTCAGGCTCAGTTTCCGCAGCAACTCCGAGGCAAAGGTATTGATGGGTTTCATCCTCCCGCCCTCATCCTGGATTACCAGGTGCCCGAACCGGGTGGCCTCGTCTGCCCTTACCGCCGTGGCCAGGATCAGGGAATCCACCACCTCGGGTGCGGGAAGGGGCGCATGGTTGTGATCGTCCCGGGGGCCTTCCTGTTGCGCCCCGGCCAGGGAGGCCGAGAGCAAAAAGACCGCAGCAAGACCCCGCTTTTTCCGGGTGACTTTATCCAGCATCCGGGCCAGGTCTTTGAACCGGGTCTTCCCGAAGAACATAATCCCAAGAAGGCCCATATAGAGCAGGAAGTAGCCGATATAGGTAATCCAGGTCCCCCAGAAATCGTGGTTAACGGAAAGGACGGTGCCTTTTTCGTCGGGGTGGAAACTGGCCTGGAAAAACCGGTACCCCTTGTGGTCCAAAACGTGGTTCATATAAATGTCGTAATCAAAGGTCCTCTCGTCATTCACGGTAATTTTGCTCATAAAAGAGGAGTAGGCCTTCTCTGTGCCCGGGTATTTTTCGGCGATAAAGTCATTGAGGGTGATGCTGAAAGGGAGTTCCCGAATCTTGGAGCCGTATTTCATACGGAAAGTGAGGTCCCCCAGGGTAAACGGGTCGCTGAACTGGGAACGCCCCTTGCTCCCGAGCAGCGCCTTCTTAACGCTTTTGCCCTGGGAGGAAACGGTCACGATCAGGGCATCCGGGTCATCCTCGGACTGTTCCCCCTCCGGGATTTTAACGGCCTGGAAGGAGCCCCTTACCGGGGGTTGCGGAAGTACGAACTGCATACTTCCCAGGGTATAGAGCGACCGCAAAAACAGCGGTTGCAGGCTGTCTTTGACCACCGCGCCGCTCAACTGGTCCGCCATCCGAAGGAAGCTGCCCTCAAAGGGGGTACTGATGGTGAGTTCTTCCCCGTTTTGCGAAATATTGACGGCCCCGGCCACGGGGTTGTTGAAGGTAAATAAGACATTGTGGATGTTTGCCACCTTGCCTTCTTCCAGGAAGTGGTCGTGCCTCGAACCCGCACCGGCTTCCACGATTTTAAGGAAATGCGGCCCTGTTTCATCCGGGACCACCTCGAGTCGGGCCCCTTCTATAAAGCCTTCGTAGGCAATCCCGAAGGGCAGGCCGTTAAAGTCCTCCTTCCAGGGCAGGTTTGACTGCAGCGCCTGTTCCGTAACGATCAGGTCGTCTTCCAGGACCTTCCGCCTCGGTTCCCCGTCAATTTCACCGTCCACGAAAACGGTCAGGTAGGTACGGTCTGAATAAAACACCTTCTCGGTTTCCCCTTCCCGGATGGGCATCATCCCCTCATAACTGATATAGCGGGTCACAAAAGCCCCAACAATGATGAGGATCCAGGAGACGTGCAACAGCAGTACGGCCCATTTTTCCCTCCGCAGCAGGTTGTACCTGCGGATGTTGCCGATAAAATTGATTACAAAAAGGGCCATGATGGCCTCGAACCACCATGCATTATAGACCCAGATCCGGGCTGTTTCGGTACTGTACCAGCTTTCTATAAAGGTGCCCATCGCCATCGCCACCCCCATGATCAGGAACAGGGCGGCCATAAGCCGGGTCGAGAAAAGGGTTTTATTCAGGGTATTCCACATGTGCATATCGGGTATTTAAGGAACAAAATTACGGCAATTAAGGGAAAAAACAGGTGCCGGCCATCGGTTCCCGGAGGGTTCTCCGGAAAAAGGAGGTTGAACCCCCCGGATCAGGGGCCTTTTAGTCCTAATAGAAGCCCGTTGCCAACGGGTCCCTTGCAGAAGGCACATGGGGAGTACCCGGGTTTTTTCCCCGGCTTCCTCCGGGCATTGGATTATATGGCTATTTTTGCGCTATGCTCCGCGTGGTCCTTATAGGCAATGGGAATGTGGCGTTTCACCTCCACAAGGCCCTTTTGAATTCCCCTCTCGTGTCTCTGGAATACCTCGCGGCACGGAGGCCATCGGGTTTTGAGGGCTTTGATCCACACATCCCGCGGGGAGACCTCGCCCATCCCCTGCCGGAGGCCGACTTCTACCTGCTGGCTGTTTCAGACCAGGCGGTAGCCGGGGTTTCGCGTATGCTGGCCCCTTACAAAGGGATGGTCTGCCATACCTCAGGGGCCCTCGGAGTGGAAGCCCTTTCAGGCGTTGGCAGAAAAGGGGTCCTCTATCCGTTGCAGACCTTTTCCCGGGAACGGGACATCGATTTCTCGCGGATACCCCTCTGCATCGAAACCGAAAATCCCTCCGACGCCCGGTTTCTCAAGCGCCTCGCCGGGGCGCTCAGCCATCATGTGGCGGAAGTCGATTCTAACCGCCGAAGACGGCTCCACCTGGCTGCGGTCTTCCTGAACAACTTTTCCAACCACATGGTCTTCCTGGCTGAAGCCCTGTGCCAAAAGGAGGGCCTCCCCAACGCCCTTTTAAAGCCACTCCTTAAAGAAACCTTTGAAAAACTGGAGGCGATGCCCGCCTATGATGCCCAAACCGGCCCTGCCCGGCGCGGGGACCTGAAAAGCATGGAAGCCCACCTCAGTCTTCTCGCTGACCCACTTACCCGGGAAGTTTACAGCCTAATCTCAAAATCAATCCAGCGCACCTATGACCAAAAATTATAAGGAACTCCTCCAGGACATCACCACCTTCGTCTTTGATGTAGACGGGGTTTTTACCGACAGTTCCATACTGATTACCACAAGCGGGGAGTTGCTCCGCAAAATGAGCGTTCGCGACGGCTACGCGGTCAAAGTGGCCCTGCAACGGGGGTACCGCATCTGCGTGATCAGCGGGGGCACCAATGAAGGGGTACGGGAGCGCCTTCGCGCCCTGGGGGTTACCGACATTTACCTGGGGGCCGGCTATAAGGAGGAAACCCTGAGGGATTACCTGATGGACTACCAGATTGAGGCGCGGGAAGTACTGTATATGGGCGATGACATCCCTGACATCCCCGCCATGCAGTTGTCGGGCATGGTCGCCTGCCCGCAGAATGCCGTACCCGAGGTAAAACGGATTTCCCACTACATCTCGCACCTCGAAGGCGGCGAGGGGTGCGTAAGGGACATCATCGAACAGGTCCTTAAGGTAAGGGGCGACTGGCACACCCAGTTCAACGCTGCCAACGACTAATGGCGTTGGGGGCATCCATACAGCCGCCCAGGCTCATCCTGGGTTCCGCGTCCCCGCGCAGGAAATCCCTGCTGGAAGCCCTTGGCCTGCATTTCGAAGTACGCGCCGCCCACATCGACGAAACCTATCCCCCCGGGCTTTCAGGGGTGGAAATCCCGGAGTATCTGGCCACCCGGAAAGCCATGGCGCTAAGCGAATTCCATGAGGGGGGGACCCTGGTCCTGACCGCAGACACCATTGTCTGGCACCAGGGAAAGGTCCTGGAAAAACCCGCCGGGGTAAACGAGGCCCGCGACACGCTGAGGGAACTTTCCGGAATGTGGCACGAGGTGATCACGTCCGTTTGTTTTAGCGGCAAGGGCTTTCTGGAGGTAAAGCACGCGCGTACGGAAGTGAAATTTATGGACCTGGACCAGACCGACATCGAAACCTACCTTCGCAAAGGCCATCCCCTCGACAAGGCGGGGGCCTATGGCATACAGGAATGGATTGGCCTCGTGGGGGTGGAAGAAATCCGGGGATCCTACACCAACGTGGTGGGCCTGCCCACCCAGGTCGTTTACAAAACGTTAAGGGATATGGCAGGCCGGTACTTTTAGGGTACTTTTGAAAAAAATTGCCTTATGCCTGTCAAAAAAAATCGCTTCCCGCTAGTCTTTTCACTTGCAACCCTTGTGATGGTCGGATGCGGCGGGAATGGGAATCCCCAAGCGGAACCCGCCCCGCCCGCAGCAACGGTAAAAGAGGAAGGTGCCCCTCCGAGGCCACTGAGCCCGGAATTCCGGGAATACTGGTATGCCGGCGTGGCCGAGGTGAGCAGCTATGCCCTGAAACAGGCGCGTTACGGGGAATTGCGGGACGGGGAAGCGGTGCTGATCTACGTTACCGAGCCTTTTAACCTGGAAAAACAGGTTAAGGCAGAGCAGTCGGGCCAGGGGACAGCTTCGGTTTTAAAACTCAACCGGGCAGGTAAATTCCTGACCGGGGTGTACCCCTACTCTATCATGAGCAGTATATTTTACCCGGTGGCAGACACCGGTCACGCCCTTAAAATATCCACTTCCGTCCAGGAATGGTGCGGCCATGTCTACATGCAACTGAACAACCGGGAGGCTTTTGAAGTGCAATCGCACAGTTATTTTGAAGGGGAAGCCGACCAGAGCCTGTCTTTGCCAAAATCCCTCCTGGAAGACGAGCTTTGGGCCCGCCTCCGTTTTGGCCCTGATTCCCTGCCCACGGGGACGCACGAGGTGGTCCCTTCCATGGAATACCTGCGCCTGAAACACCAGCCCGTCAAAGCGTATTCAGCAACCCTTACCCTCTCGGAATCCGGGCCGCAAAGGACCTATACCCTGACTTATCCGGAATTGAACCGCACTCTCCAGATCCATTTTGGGGGGGAGTTCCCCTACCCGATTGAGGGGTGGACGGAAACCACCCCTTCCGGATTCAGGCCCGACAGCCCGATGATCACCACCACGGCCCGGCGAAAAGAAACCCTGAGGACCCCTTACTGGCAGAAAAACTCCAATGCCGACGTATCTTTACGCGATACCTTAGGACTGCACCTGCCATGAAAGACCTCCTGCTAACCTATCAAAGCGAACTCTTCAGGACCCTCCTGACCTTCCTGATCCTGGGCATTACCCGCTTTATTTCCATCAAAGCCATCCGTAAAGTAGGGCGGATCAGCGACATTAATGAAATCCGCACGCGTCTGATCGTCAAATACGTAGTGGTCGGACATTCCATGTTATTCCTGGCTGCCCTCCTGCTGATCTGGGGCGTGAGCATCAAAGATCTCGGCCTGATCCTCTCTTCCGTACTTGCCGTGATCGGGGTGGCCCTTTTTGCGTCCTGGTCTATTTTGAGCAATGTGACGGCCGGGGTGATCCTGTTTTTTTCCTTTCCCTTTAAAATTGGCGACCGCATAAGGGTTTGGGATAAGGAACTGGAATACCACGATGAATTCATTATTGAAGATATCAGAGCCTTTCACGTCCACCTTCGCAAACCAGACGGGGAACTGGTCACATACCCGAATAACCTGCTCCTTCAGAAGGCCATTTCCCTGCTGGGGCCCCTTGACGAAGACACGGAGGGAAGCGAGGCCGTCTAGGTGTTAAAGAAGTTCTAAAGTACCGGGCTGGCTGGCATATCTTGCTATCTTTGGGAACCGACTAAACCCATCCCGATATGCGTGTTTTCCTGCGGTGGATCCTACTGGGGATTTCCCTTTTCCCCCTGGCGGGATTGGGGCAGGCCCCTCAACCCCCGTCATCCGTAAAGCTCTACAACGACCTGCAGAAACTAAATTTTCTGGGTTCTGCCCTTTACATCGCCGCCCACCCCGACGATGAAAATACAAGGCTGATTTCCTACCTCTCCAACCACGTCCATGCCCGCACAGCCTACCTTTCCCTGACGCGGGGGGACGGGGGGCAAAACCTGATCGGGACGGAGCTGAGGGAACTGTTGGGCGTCCTTCGCACCCAGGAGCTCCTGGCTGCACGGGATATCGATGGGGGAGAACAATTTTTTACCAGGGCCAACGACTTCGGGTACTCCAAGCACCCCGATGAAACCCTCCAGATCTGGGACCGGGATGAGGTCCTCTCCGACGTGGTACGGGTGATCCGCACCTTCAGGCCCGACGTGATCATCAACCGGTTCGACCACCGGACCCCGGGAAGTACGCACGGCCACCACACCTCTTCAGCGATTTTGAGCACGGAAGCCTTTTCCCTGGCTTCGGACCAAAAGGCCTTCCCGGAGCAGTTGGACAGTCTCGATCCCTGGCAGCCCGGCCGGTTGTTTTTCAATACCTCCTGGTGGTTCTACGGAAGCCCGGAAAAATTTGAGAAGGCCGATAAATCGAGGCTAATCGGCCTGGATATAGGGGTTTATTACCCGGAGCGCGGGCTTTCCAACAACGAGATTGCCGCAATGGCGAGCAGCCAGCACCGCTGCCAGGGATTCGGGAGGCCCAATGTCAGGGGCTCGGAACTGGAATACGTGGAATTGCTGCAGGGCAGCATGCCTGCCACCCGGGACCTTTTTGAAGGGATCGACACTTCCTGGGGGCGCCTTGAAGGAGGGGCCCCCATTGGAAGCATTCTGGAAGGGGTTGCGGCCACCTTCAACTTCAGCGACCCCTCTGTGCACCTGCCCGAACTGCTGAGGGCCTACCAACTCCTTCAGGGACTGGAAAATTCCCACTGGAAAAGGCTTAAAACAAAAGAACTCACCTCCCTGATCGCAGGGGTGGCGGGCCTTTACGTGGAAGCCGCATCGGCCACCCCCTATGCAAACCCCGGGGAGCTGGCCCCGGTACAGCTTGAAGTCGTAAACCGGTCGCGGTGGGACATGGAATTGCTCCGGTTCCACCTCGACCATGGGAGCTCCAACGACAGCGCCGTCCGATTGCCCTCCAATGAGCGCGTACTCCTGGACGCTTTCGTAACCGTGCCTGCAGACCACCCGGGGACGTCCCCATACTGGTTGCGGGAACCGGGAACACTGGGCATGTATAAGGCCCCGGATCCGTCCCTGATCGGGAAACCGGAAACCCCGGCAGCGTTTACGCTGACCGCTTCCCTCTCGATCGAAGGGGTGCCCGTCACCTTCGAAACCCCGGTGATACACCGGTACTCCCAGCCAGACAAAGGGGAACTTTACCGGGCCTTTGACATCATCCCAAAGGTCACTACCGCTTTTGACGAGCAGGTGGCCCTCTTTCCCTCAGCCCATCCCCGGCAGGTGCAATTGACGATCAAATCGCAGGCCGAAAGGGTCCGGGGTACCGCTTCCCTGCAAATCCCGGAAGGGTGGAACATGGAACCAAAAAAACAGGAGTTTTCCATTGACGGAAAAGGAAACCAGCAAACCATTCGCTTTACCCTGCTCCCGCCTTCCGGGGAAAGCCAGGGCTTTGTGTCCCCCCGGGTAACCTTAAGCGGCGGCATTCCCGGAGATACCCGGGTTTATGACAAAGAACTGGTCACCATCGCCTATGAGCACATCCCCACCCAGACCGTCCTGCTCCCGGCAAGCCTGAAAGTCGTGCGCCTCGATGTGGAAAAAGCGGGACAACATGTCGGCTACGTCATGGGGGCCGGGGATGCCATCCCCGAAAACCTGGAAGCCATCGGCTACACCGTACACCCGCTCGCCCCGGCAGATATCACCCGTGAATCCCTGAAGAAAATGGATGCCGTGGTGGTGGGGATCCGTGCCTACAACGTTTTGGATGAACTTCCCTTTAAACAGGAGCTCCTTTTGGATTATATCCGGGAAGGAGGCACACTTGTGGTGCAGTACAACACCAGTGGTCGTGGCTCTATGGACTTCAGCGATATGGCCCCTTACCCCCTGAGGCTTTCCAGGGACCGGGTCTCGGATGAATCCGCAACCGTGCGTATCCTGAACAGGGAACACCCTGTGCTGAATTTTCCGAACACAATAGATGCGGGCGATTTTGACGGATGGGTGCAGGAACGGGGCCTTTACTTCCCGGACGAGTGGGATGGCGCCTATACTCCGATCCTCTCGATGAACGACCCGGGGGAAACGCCCAAAGAAGGCGGATTACTGGTGGCCCGTTATGGAAAAGGTCACTACATTTACACCGGGCTGAGTTTTTTCAGAGAACTCCCGGCAGGGGTTCCCGGGGCCTTCAAACTTTTTTCAAACATGCTTTCCATCGGGAAGGCACCTTTAAAGGATCGCAGTGGAGCTAAAGGATGATATGAAAGAAAAGATGGTTTGGAAACGGGAGTATACCCTGGTCCTTATCCTCAATACCCTTTATATCCTGATCTTTTACTTCATTATGACCGCGAACGCTTGATATGGCTGCAATCGATTGGATCATCCTGTCCACCACCCTCCTGTTCATTGTGGCCTATGGGGTATGGAAGACCCGGGGCAGCCAGGACGTGGATGATTATGTCCGCGGCGGCAACCAGGCCAAGTGGTGGACGGTAGGCCTTTCGGTGATGGCCACCCAGGCGAGTGCCATCACTTTTCTTTCCACCCCCGGGCAGGCCTTCCACGACGGGATGGGTTTTGTGCAGTTTTATTTCGGGCTTCCCCTGGCCATGATCATTATCTGCCTGGTTTTCGTACCCATATACCACCGTTTAAAGGTCTACACGGCTTACGAATTCCTGGAAAAGCGCTTCGACCTGAAAACCCGGACCCTAACAGCCATCCTCTTCCTGTTGCAACGGGGCCTGGCGGCAGGGATTACCATCTTTGCCCCTTCCATTATCCTTTCCGCTGTTTTGGGATGGGACCTGGGGACCCTGAATATCATCATTGGTATCCTGGTGATCATCTACACGGTGTCGGGTGGCACCCGGGCCGTGAACGTTACCCAGAAACAGCAAATGTTCATCATCATGCTGGGGATGTTCATGGCTTTCTTCTTTATCCTGGGCTACCTGCCTGCCGACATCACTTTTGGGAAGGCCCTTAAGGTGGCGGGCGCCAGTGAAAAACTGAATATCCTCAATTTCGATTTCGATACCGATAGCAGGTATACCTTCTGGAGCGGCATTACCGGGGGGATGTTCCTCATGCTGGCCTATTTCGGGACCGACCAGAGCCAGGTGCAGCGGTACCTTTCTGGCAAATCGGTCAGGGAGAGCCAGCTCGGGCTAGTTTTCAACGGCCTGTTAAAAATCCCCATGCAGTTCTTTATCCTGCTGGTAGGGGTAATGGTTTTTGTCTTCTACCAGTACAACGCCTCGCCCCTGAATTTCAACCCGGCGGCTACCCAGGCAGTACAACAGTCTGAATTTGCGGAAAATTACAGCCGACTGGAGGAAGCCCACAGGGAACTCGAAAAGGAGAAGAAAATGGCCCAGGATGCTTTTTCCAAAGCCCTGGACCTAAAGGAATACAACACCACGGTCCACGCCAGGGAGCAAATCATGGCCATCAATAAAATGGAACGGGTAAACCGGGAAGTGGCCCGGGAACTCATCCTAAAAGCCGATCCTTCGGTGGAAACCAACGACAAGGACTACGTGTTTATCCACTTTATCCTGAATAACCTCCCCAGGGGCCTTATCGGCCTGCTGCTGGCCGTGATCCTTTCGGCAGCCATGTCGTCTACGGCTTCAGAACTGAATGCTTTGGGAACCATTTCGGCCCTGGACCTCTACAAGCGAAATAGAAAAGGGGAACGGGAACCCAAACACTATGTTAGGGCCTCCAAGCTCTTTACCCTACTCTGGGGGGTGATCGCCATCCTGATTGCCTGTGTGGCCAGCCTGTTCGACAACCTGATTCAACTGGTCAATATTATAGGGTCCATCTTTTACGGGAACGTCCTCGGGATTTTCCTACTGGCCTTTTTCTTCCGTTACGTCCGGGGCAATGCGGTATTTATTGCCGCCATCGTTACCCAGATCATGGTCATCATCGGCTTCGAACTCGACTGGATGTCTTACCTCTGGCTCAACGCCTTCGGGTGTACTTTGGTGATCGTCCTGGCCCTTGCCCTGGAAGCTTTTGACCGCACCTTGAACCCCCCTCCCTTAAGGGAATAAAAAAACCCGGGCGACTGGCCCGGGTTTCTGTTATATCAAGTGGTCAAGCTTTACATAGCCCCCCACTCTTTCAGGGAATCCTGGTTCATTTTCACATAATCGGCGTTGCCGGCTTTCTGGGCAGCAGCCAGGGATTTTTTGGCAGCCTCTATGGCCCCTTTCCGATCGCCCATCTTTGCGTAAATCAGCGATTGTTGCCTGGCCATCCAAAAAGCGTCGGGGTTCATCGCCACGGCCTTGTCGACCCATTCCTTTGCCTTTGAGAGGTCGAGGCCTTCCTGGTAGTAATAAGAGGCAGCGGAGAAATAATCATTGCCTGATGGACCTCCCATAGCCGTTTCGATGCTTTTCATGGCCTTGGCCTTTGTGGGGACTTCGAAGGGCACCTGCACCGTGGTGTTTTCCCAATGGATACTCAGGGTTGCCCCGTTGTTGGTAAGGTCATCCACGGTCATGGTAAAGGTTTCCACCGGCCAGGGGGTTTTCTTCACGGGAACGCTGGCCATTGCGGCAACCTTGGATTCGTCCCATTCGGCCGGGGTGCCCCAGTTATTGGTATCGGAATAAAAATAGACTTCCCATGCATCAGCGCCGGGTTTGGTAAAAATAGCATAGGTATCGGCTTTCACTTCATTTCCCGCAATGGTCACAGGGTCGCTGAAAGACACGGTTGAATTGGCATTGGCCCCGGTGCGCCAAAGGGTGCCATAGGGAACCAGGTCGCCGAAAACCGTACGCCCGCGCATCGATGGCCGGGAATAGGTTACGGTTACTTCAGTGAGCCCTACCATTTGATTCAGGGTGGATGCAGGGCTGGGTGCCGGGGTTTGAATTTGGGCCTGCCCCCAGGGTGCCAGGGCTAAGGCAAATAAAAAGAGGATGATTTTTCTCATTGTTGAAGGTCTTTTAGGATTCCTTCAAAACTACAGAGAAAGGCAGGGGTGAATTGTTAAAAAAAACTTAAATAAGAGGCTGTTGCCCAAAGGCTTCAGTAGCGTACAAAGGGTTTTGACAGCCTCTGGTCAGGCAGGAAAACCGTAAGGTAATACACCGCCCTGCCCAGGGCGGATACATCTACCTGGCCCGGGACCACCCCCCTGCCCTGCTCCAGGAGGACCAGCCTGCCCGCCGTGTCAAAAACCGCTTGGGCCATGACCGGGGAACCCGCTCCGAGTTCATAGCGGAGCAGGCCCGAGCCGGCCGGGCCGTAAATGACCAGTTCCCCTCCCGGAGTTGTCTCTCCCGGGTTGCTCCCGGGTCCACCGTCCTCCTTTGGCGGATCCGGCGGGGAATCCACAGGGGGGCTGCCTTTGCCCAGGTCTATGAGGAACAGGCCGGCCGGAAGCGTACCCAGGGGGCTCGAAAAACGTTCGGTGCTTACGAATATCTTGCCCAATGCCCCCTCAGCGATACCTTCTGCCTGGGCGAAACCCCAATCCGGTTGAAGGCGTTCGGTGGCCCCCGGGAACCCGCCCGCAGGGGAAGCGGCCGGCACGTGGATCAAAAACGGTTGCAGCCGGGTGCTGTAGCCCAATAATAGAAACCCATTTCCCCCCTGAATCGGGGTGGCCCCGGTAACGAGGCCCCCCGCGGCATAATCCGCCACGCGGGTTGCCAAGTGGCTGCCGGGCGTCTTGGGCAACCGAAAAGCCGCCGTGCCCTGTCCCTGCCATTGTTTGGTGAAAATCCAGAGGAAATCCCCCGCAACCAGCAGGGCCTCTGCGTCCCAATCGCTGTTTGCGGTACCGGAAAAATCGGTTTGCCCTTCATAGGCGAAGGAGATTATTTCGGCTTCTAAAGCATCGGCTGACAGAAAATCGGATTTGGAAACGCGGAGGATGCGCAGGTCCCGGCGGGCCCCCAGGTTATTGCCTATATCGGCGATATAGATATAGTCCCCATCCTGGGCAAGGTCCTCCCAGTCGGTATTCCCGGCATTAGTCACGGTAACCCTGCGGACCAAACGGAGCGAAGTGGTGTCGAGGACAAAAAGGTCCGGGGTGTTCCCGGAATCATTGATGGTCACCCAATGCTCCCCCACGAGCAAAAGCCCGGAACTTTCCTGGATGCCTTCGGGAAACTCCCCCTTCCACTGCACGGTAAGCTGGGCGAAAAGGGCCCCGTGGAACAATCCTCCCAGTAAAAAAGCGACAAAATATCCCCTGGCCTTCATTGGGCCCTAAAGTACGAAACAAGGCGCGATATCCGGAAGGGAAACGAGAAACAGCCCAATCCAGGCGGTAAGGTGCACCAAAACCGCGGTTTTATAACTTGTTTAACACATAAGATTTATTCTTAAACAAAATGGATGTATCTTTGCAAAAACAGCCATGAAACTCTATCGACTCTCCGCCCGACAGTACCTTCCCATCCGCCCGGAGGTGGCCTGGGAATTCCTTTCAAACCCCGCCAATCTGCAAAAGATCACTCCTTCCCATATGGGGTTCAAGATCCTTTCCGGGGCCGACCAGCCCATGTACCCGGGACAAATCATACAATATTCGGTGGCTCCCGTCAAAGGGATCCGAATGCGGTGGGTAACGGAAATCACCCATGTAAAGGAAGGGGCTTACTTCGTGGATGAGCAGCGTTTCGGGCCTTACAGGCTATGGCACCATAAGCATTTTATCGCGGAGGTCGACAATGGGGTGGTCATGGAGGACCTTATCGACTATAAGCTCCCTTTGGGACCCCTTGGCCAACTGGCGCAGTCCTTTTTTGTAAAAAAACAACTCACCGGAATATTCCGCTTCAGGGAACGTGTTTTGGCGGAACGTTTCGGAACCCTGGCAGGGAAACCCTCATCCCTGTCTATAGAAACCATTTAACACTATGAAAAAGAACCTCCTGATTATAGGTGGGTCTTCAGGCATTGGCCTGGAGCTCGTCAACCTTTTAAAAGACCAGTACCAGATCACCGTGGCCTCGCGGACCCCGGGAGCCCTGGAAGACATGGGCATTTCCCACCTCCCGCTCGACGTCACCGCCGATGTCATGGACCTGAGCGGCCTTCCTGCATCCCTGGATGGCTTCGTCTATTGCCCGGGCAGTATCAACCTGAAACCGTTCCGGATGTTGAGTCCTGAGGCATACCGGGAGGACCTGGAGATTAATTTCCATGGGTTGGTACGAGTGCTCAGAGAAATCATGCCCCGCCTGTCCCCTGGGGCCAGCCTGGTATTCTTCAGTACGGTGGCCGTGGGGAGCGGAATGCCCTTCCATACCAGCGTAGCCGCAGCAAAAGGGGCCGTGGAAGGGTTTGCCAGGGCACTGGCCGCGGAGTATGCCCCCCAGTTTCGGGTGAATGTAATTGCCCCATCCCTGGTGGATACACCCCTTGCCGCACGCCTGCTGAACAATGAAAAAAAGCGCGAAAACATGGCGGAGCGCCACCCGTTGAAACGGGTGGGCACCCCGGCCGATATCGCCCATATGGCCGCTTTCCTCCTCTCCGATGACAGCAGCTGGATGACCGGACAGGTCCTGGGCGTAGACGGGGGAATATCCAGTTTGAACATCAGTTAAGTGCAGCAACCCGTTTCCATTTTCTGGTTTCGCCGCGACCTCAGGCTTGAAGACAACCACGGCTTGCTGCGCGCCCTTTCAGCTGGGTTCCCGGTAATCCCCCTTTTTATTTTCGACCCGGAGATCCTCGGGGAACTGCCCCGGACAGATGCCCGGGTGGGTTTCATCCACCAGCAATTACAGGAAATGGATCGGGTGCTGAAACAAAGCGGCTGCGCCATGCAGGTGCGGCAGGGCACCCCTTTGGAGGTGTTCAGGGACATGCTGGCGGAGTATGAGGTAAAAGCCGTCTTCACCAATCGCGACTATGAACCCTATGCCCGCGAGCGCGACGGAGAAATCGAGTCCCTGCTCAGGCATTCGGGCATCCCGTTCCACACGTTTAAGGACCAGGTGATTTTTGAAATGGGGGAGATTTCCAAGGAAAAAGGGGACCCCTATGTGGTCTATACCCCCTATATGAAAAAATGGAAGGCGGTCTTCAGGACTGCCGGGCCGATACAAGCCTTCCCGTCAGAAGATCGCCTGTCGGGCTTTTTTAAGGGCGGGGAACAGGGCTTTCCCTCCCTGCAGGAAATCGGCTTTACCCCTTCGCCCCTAAAGGTGCCGGCTTACAACCTTTCCGGGACCCTGGTGGAAAACTACGAAAGGACCCGGAATATCCCCGCTGTGGAGGGGACCTCCCGCCTGGGCCCCCACCTGCGCTTCGGGACCATTTCCATCCGAAAGGCCCTGAAAAAAGCCCTGGAGGCAAAAAATGAAACCTTCTGGAATGAACTCATCTGGCGGGAATTTTTTATGCAAATCCTCTGGCACTTTCCCCATACTGCCCGGGAAGCCTTTAAAAAGCCTTACGACCGCATCGCCTGGAGGAACCGGGAAGAAGATTTCGAGCTTTGGAAAAACGGCCAGACCGGCTACGCCCTGGTCGATGCCGGGATGCGCCAGCTGAACCAGACGGGGTACATGCACAACCGGGTGCGGATGCTCACAGCGAGTTTCCTGTGCAAGCACCTGCTGATTGACTGGCGTTGGGGGGAAGCGTACTTCGCAGAAAAGCTCCTCGATTACGAAATGTCCAGCAACGTGGGCAACTGGCAGTGGGCCGCCGGAAGCGGAGTGGATGCCGCCCCGTACTTCCGCATCTTCAACCCCATCACCCAGGCCGAAAAATTCGACCCGCGCCACCAGTACATCCGCCAATGGGTGCCGGAATACGGCAGCCCCGACTACCCGCCGAAGATGGTAGAACACACCAGCGCGCGAAACCGTTGCCTGGAGACCTACAAGGCAGCCCTTGGTTAATCCCGGGGGGGCAATAATTGCCCGGGAATCTGGATTTCATAGGATTTTTTTTGGTACTTTTAGGGGCCATCGCAGCGCAGATGGCCTCCTGCTGAAACCAACCCTTCCTATGAAAAAAACCCTGTTGACCCTGTTTGTGTTGTTCCCTGCCTTCGGCCTGTTGGGACAGAAGATTACCCCCGCCAAGAAAACCATCCTTGCCTCGGTGGAAAAGCACCGCGACGCCCTGATTGCCATTAGCGATTCCATCTGGGCCATGGCCGAAACCGCATTTCTCGAAACCGGATCTTCCGACCTGCTGGCAGACTATGCCGAACAAAACGGATTTACGGTGACCAGGGGCGTAGCGGGGATCCCTACGGCCTTTACGGCCACTTATGGCAGTGGGCAACCGGTGATCAGCGTACTGGGGGAATACGATGCGCTTCCGGGCATCTCCCAGAAAGCGCAGCCAACCAAAGCCCCCCTGGAGGAGGGGGCGGCCGGCCACGGATGCGGTCATAACCTCTTCGGGACCGCCAGCCTGGCCTCCGCCATCGCAGTAAAGGAATGGATGGAGGAAAAAAAGATCCCCGGAACCGTTAAATTTTTAGGGACCCCGGCCGAGGAAAAGTTCTTTGGGAAAATCTGGATGGTCCGCGAGGGCCTATGGGATGATGTGGATGTCAACCTGAGCTGGCATCCAGGGGCCAGCACGGAAGCAGATGTGCAAAGCACGCTCTCCCTGGTGGATTTCATCGTGGAATTCAAAGGGCAGGCAGCCCACGCCTCCGCCGATCCCTGGAACGGCAGGAGTGCTTCCGACGCCCTGGAGCTCTATACCACCGGGATCAACTATTACCGGGAACATATCAAGCCCACGGTGCGCATCCACTACCACATTCAGGATGGCGGACAGGTCGTGAATGTGGTCCCCGACTATTCGAGGATCTGGGTGCGGGTACGGGATACGAAGCGAAGCGGGTTGATGCCCGTCTATGAGCAGGTCAAAAAAATGGCCCAGGGGGCTGCCATCATGGCCAACGTAGAGTATAATATTTCCCTGGTTTCAGGTATATACGAGGTCCTGGTCAACCGGGCGGGCGGGGAGATCATGCAGAAGAACCTGGAACTGCTGGGCCCCATTCCCTACACGGAGGAGGAAGAAGCCTTTGCGAGGAAAATACAGGAAGCTACCGGGAAGCCCATGGTGGGTATGGACAGCGCCATACGCCCCCTTGAAGAAACCAGGGAACATCCTGGGGGAGGCTCCACGGACGTGGGGGATGTAAGCTGGAATGTGCCCAACATAAACCTCGGGGTTACCGTGGCCCCCAAAGACACCCCCTGGCACTCCTGGGCTGTGGTGGCCTGCGGTGGAATGAGTATCGGCCATAAGGGGATGTTGCAGGCTGCAAAAGCCCTGGGGATGACTATGGTGGACCTTTTTGAGAACCCGGCCCTGGTGGAAAAAGTGAAAGCTGAGTACCGGGAGCGTAAGGGCGACGAGGTCTACGTGCCCAACATCCCTGATGGCCCTCCTCCCCTCGAGGCGGCCAGAAATCAATAATCTTAAATAATTTTTCAAATAACCTTAATAACATCCCAAACCATGGACCACTCTTCTGAGCAAACCGAAGTACAAATCATGCCCGGCGGGCCCATCCTCGTAAAAGGTATCCTCCGCGTGACACAGGCAGATGGAAGTATTGAAACCCGGGAAGGCAATACCGCCTTTTGCCGCTGCGGGGCCTCTTCCAAAAAACCCTTTTGCGATGGCACCCACCGAGCAGTTGCTTTTGAATAGGCGGCCTGGTCCGGGGCACAGCAAATTTATGGCATGGGCCAAAATCGCCCTGATCTGCCTGGCCTTTTCCTGTAAGGCCACCGGGCAGGAATTCCAGTTCAGGGTAGACCATTTTGCCCTGGTGGTGGAAGACCTTCAGCAGGTAGGCGACTTCTATGCAGGGGTGCTGGGGCTGGAAGAAATCCCGCACCCATCGGAACCTACCGGCTTTCGGTGGTTTCGCATCCAGGGCGATTCCCAGCTCCATCTGATTGGCAGGAAAGCCGTGTCCAAAGAAGACAATAAAAGCGAGCACCTCTGCCTGTCCGTTAATGACCTGGACGGGTTCATAGCCTTCCTCAATGAAAAAGGGGTACCCTTCTGGGACTGGCCAGGGCAGGAAGGGGCCATAACCCTGAGGGCCGACGGGGTCCGGCAGATTTACCTGCGCGACCCTGAGAATAACTGGATTGAAATCAATACCGCCTCTTATGAAGGGCCGGGCAGGTCCTGAGGGCGTAACCGATATTGTTTATGGCATTGAAAACCTTTCCCCTTGGCTTTCCGTGGGACACCTCGGACCCCTTTTTGTTCTGTGTACACCACCTGGACCACTATCCCAGGGGCAATGCCGACCTTGGCCCGGATGCATCCCTTGAAGGACGGCCCCTGGGCAATGATTTTACCCTGAAAGAAGGCTGGAGGATGTACCATGGGCATACGGTGCCCGGGTTCCCCTCCCACCCCCACCGTGGTTTTGAGACCATTACCATCGTCACCCGCGGGTATTGCGACCATTCCGATTCGCTCGGCGCTGCCGCCCGATTCGGGCAGGGCGATGTACAGTGGATGACGGCAGGCAGGGGCGTACAGCATTCGGAAATGTTCCCCCTGCTGGATTCCCACGGGCCCAATACCCTCGAGTTATTCCAAATCTGGCTCAACCTTCCCCGGGCGAACAAACTGGTGGAACCCCATTTTAAAATGCTCTGGGAAGAGTCCATCCCGCGGGTCGCCGGACCCGGCTGGGAGCTCCGACTGGTCGCCGGTACTGTACAGGGGGTTACCGCCCCCGCCCCGCCCCCGGATTCCTGGGCCGCAATCCCGGAAAACGATGTAGTAGTCGCCCTGGTATCCCTGGAACCCGGGGCTGTTTTCGATATCCCGGAAGGGGCCCTCGGAAGCCACCGGCGGATTTTTCTTTTCGAAGGTGGCGGGATTTCCGTGGAAGGACATCCCGTGCAACCCGGACAGGGTGCGGAATTGCCGGAAAAGAAGGTGCGGGTTACCTGCGGGCCGCAGGCCTGCCGCTTTCTTTGGTTGCAGGGAAAGCCGATCGGGGAACCTGTTGCCAAATACGGGCCTTTTGTAATGAATGAACCGGAAGAACTAAACCGGGCTGTGGAAGAATACCGGCTTACCCAGTTCGGGGGTTGGCCCTGGCCGTATCCCGATCATGTCCACCCCGGGGAAAAAGGGCGCTTTGCCCAATACCCCGATGGCTCCCTAACCGAAAAGTAAAGCGGTCGGGGACGCCTTTCCACGCGATATTCCAAAGCTGAGCCCTTAAACGCGGGTAATCTTTGCCCCGATGGCGCGGAGCCGCGTGTCTATGGCCTCGTAGCCCCGGTCAATCTGCTCGATGTTGTGGATGGTGGAAGTTCCTCTGGCCGACAGGGCGGCAATCAGCAGGGACACGCCCGCACGGATATCCGGCGAAACCATGGTGGTCGCCTTCAGGGTGGATTTAAAATCATGCCCGATCACCGTAGCCCTGTGGGGGTCGCAAAGGATGACCTTTGCCCCCATGTCGAGGAGTTTGTCGACGAAGAACAACCGGCTTTCAAACATTTTCTGGTGAATAAGGACTTCTCCCCTGGCCTGGGTGGCCACAACCAGGATGATGCTCAGCAGGTCTGGCGTAAGGCCCGGCCAGGGGGCATCGGCGATAGTGAGGATGGACCCATCTATAAAGTTCTGGATCTCATATCCTTTTTTGTGGGCGGGGATGACGATATCGTCGCCGCTTTTTTTCAGGGTTATCCCCAATTTCGCGAAAACCGAGGGGATAAGCCCGAGATTTTCCCAGCTCACGTCCTTAATGGTCAGTTCGCTCCGCGTCATGGCCGCCAGGCCAATCCAGCTCCCGATCTCGATCATGTCGGGCAACATCCGGTGTTCGGTGCCGCCCAGGGAGGTTACCCCTTCAATGGTCAGGAGGTTTGACCCAATCCCGGAGATCTTTGCCCCCATACGGTTGAGCATCCTGCACAATTGCTGCAGGTAGGGCTCACAGGCCGCATTGTAGATGGTCGTGGTCCCTTCCGCCAGTACGGCGGCCATTACAATATTGGCCGTACCTGTAACGGAGGCTTCGTCCAGCAACATATAGGTCCCCTTCAGCTTTTTGGCTTCCACCCCATAGAAATGCTCCTCCCGGTTGTAGCGGAACCGGGCGCCCAGTTTCACGAACCCTTCAAAATGCGTGTCGAGCCGGCGCCTTCCGATTTTGTCGCCCCCGGGCTTGGGGATATACCCCATGCCAAAGCGGGCGAGCAGTGGGCCTACCAGCATGATGGAACCACGCAACCCGCGGCCATCGGTCTTGAATTGCTCCGACTGCAGGTACCCGAGGTTGACTTCATCGGCGCGGAAGGTGTAGGAACCTTTCCCCTTTTTCTGGATTTTTACGCCCAGGTCTTCCAGGATGCCTATAAGCTTGTTGACATCGAGGATGTCGGGGATGTTGTGTATGGTCACGGCCTGGGGGGTCAACAGGACGGCACAAAGGATTTGAAGGGCTTCGTTCTTGGCTCCCTGGGGCGTAATTTCCCCGTGAAGCTGGTGCCCTCCCTCAATTCTGAATGTTCCCATGGATACTAATACCGCTTTTTGCCCCTGGCGGGACGCTGCACTTTTTTACCTGACAGGGCCCTGCCTGATTTGGCCGGCCGTTGTTGTTGCTGTTGCTGCTTGAGGAACTGGCCGCTTTCGGTTAGGTTTTCCCCATCCGCTGCCAGGTCGATCTCCCCATTGCTCAGTTCGTGGAGGTGTGCGAAAATTACCTTGTCATCTACCATGTCCTTGTTCCAGTTCAGGTAGCATTTTTTCATGTGGTTGGCAATAGCCAATTCGAGGCCGGCGCGTTTGTCGCCTTTCTCCCACTTCACGGCCTCATCGATCATCCTCTTGATGTTGTTGCCGTAAAACCGGTATTTCGGGAAGTTCTGCGGATAAGGGAGCGGATCGGGCCTGGCCTGGAGCAATTCCTTGCTGGGGATCGGATAGGGTGAATCCACATCCAGTTTGAAATCGGACATGATAAAAAGCTGGTCCCAAAGCTTGTGCTGGAAATCGGGAACATCGCGGAGGTGGGGCTGCATATTCCCCATATGGCTAATGATGGCCCGCGCAAGGCGGTTCCTTTCTTCCCTGTCCTCGGTTTCCACGGCAAAGTCTACCATTTTCTGGAAATGGCGGCCGTATTCAGGGATGTGGAGGTGCGGGCGTTCGGTATTGTACTGAAGGTTTTCTACTGCGTTCAACGGATAAAGGATGTATGTTTTAGGGCAATTTCCGGGGCTTCTCCCCGGCCTGCAAAGTACCAAATTAAAATGATATGGCCATGGTCAGAGGGAGATAACTCCTTCCACCTTTCCTACGGCCACATATTTCTCAATCACCTGGTCCGGATGGTCATAATAGACGGTAATGGACAGGCTGGTGTATTTGCCGGTCTTCGATTGTTTGGACTCCACCACGGCCCCGGTATTATCAAAAATGGCCTGGATTTGCGCAATTTTTTCCGTATCGGTCGGGATGATGAACTTAAAAAGGTATTTTGACGGCCACTCGGTATCGTTGAGGAGTTCTTCCCTCAGGCGGCTGTAGAAGGCTTCCGGATCCTGCTGCTCCATTTTATCTTTTTTGCAAATATACGCCAAAGCTACGGGTTGAACGAGCCGGGCGGATTGCGTACTTTTGCCTTCAAGCACCCAAAAGGCAATGGCAAGGCGGATTGTAATCACAGGGGGGCCCGGGACAGGGAAAACCGCCCTGGTCAGGGAACTGGAAGGCAGGGGATACGTCTGTTTCCACGAAATCATCAGGGAAATGACCCTGGAGGCCAAAAAAGGACGGGACGGGACGGAACCCCTGATAAATCCCCTGGCCTTTGTATCGGATCCATATGCCTTTAACCGCAAAATCCTCCACGGGAGGATGCAGCAGTACCAGCATGCCTCCCAATTGCAGGAGCCATTTGTATTTTACGACCGCGGCATCCCCGATGTTATTGCCTACATGGATTATTTCGGGCAGGGCTATTGCGAAGAATTCACCGGACCCTGCCAGGATTTGCGCTATGATGCAGCCATCCTGCTCCCGCCGTGGGAGGAAATTTATACCCGCGACGAAGCCCGCCTGGAAAGTTTCCAGCAGGCCTGCGAAATCCACGATTACCTTGCCCGGAGCTACGCCCGGTGCGGGTACCGGGTACAAACCCTGCCCTCGGGATCTGTGAAGGACCGGGCAGAAAACCTATTGGGAATGATTCAGCAGTGGTATGGATAAGGCCCCTAATGAAATACTCAGGCAGTACTGGGGCTACCCGGGGTTCCGGGGTTCCCAGGCGGAAATCATCGCCTCCGTCATGGAGGGAAGGGATGTTATTGCCCTGCTCCCGACCGGTGGAGGCAAATCCCTTTGCTACCAGGTCCCCGGCCTGGCCATGCCCGGCCTGTGCCTGGTGGTCTCTCCCCTGCTGGCCCTGATGGAAGACCAGGTTGCGGATCTCAAGGCCCGGGGCATTCGGGCCATGAGCCTTTCCGGAAAGCTTCGGCAGGAGGACCTGATTCGAAAACTCGACAATGCCGAATTCGGGAATTTTGATTTCCTGTACCTTTCCCCGGAGCGCCTGGGGCAGGACCTCGTACTGGAGCGCCTGAAAACCCTCGAGATAAACCTCATCGCCATCGACGAGGCCCACTGTATTTCGCAATGGGGGTTTGACTTTAGACCGGCGTACAGGAAATGCGCCATACTGCGCGACCTGCATCCGGGAGTCCCCATGATGGCCCTTACGGCCACGGCTACCCCCGAAGTCCTCACAGATGTCGAGAAATCCCTGGCCATGCAGGCGCCGCGCACTTTCAGGGATTCGGTCCACCGACCCAATATTGTGTATTCCCTCCAGCCAACCGAGGACAAAAACTACCGCCTCAGGAAATTGCTGGGGGAGCATCCGGGTAGCGCCATCGTATACGTGCAAACGCGTCGGGCCACCGTGGCTCTGGCCTCCTACCTCAACGGGCAGGGCATAAAGGCCGATGCTTTCCACGGGGGGCTCGATGGCGATCGCAAAAGCAAGTTGCTGCGCGACTGGCAGGGCGGTTCCCTTAGGGTCATGGTCGCCACCAATGCCTTTGGGATGGGGATTGACAAGGCCGATGTGCGCCTGGTGGTGCATTATGAAGTCCCTGAAACCCTGGAACACTATTTTCAGGAAGCCGGCAGGGCAGGGCGCGATGGGAACCCGGCCCGGGCCGAACTGCTCCTGGCCCCCGGGGATATTGCCCGCAGCCGGGAGCATTACCTTGGTAGCCTGCCCGAGGTCAGGGACGTGCTAAGCACCTACCGGAAAATAAACGCCTTTTTCAAACTCCCCTACGGGGAGCTTGCCGAGGGCCCTTTTTCCTTTCGCTTTTCGGATTTTTGCGAAACCTATCACCTGCCTGTGCCCGAAACCTTCAATGCCCTGGAGCTGCTCGACCGTCAGGGGGTCCTTTCCCTTTCGCAGCAATTCTGGCAGGCCACGCGCGTGCAGTTTATCTGTGGTAAAGACACCCTTTGGAACTACATGGATACCTACCCCGGCCTGCAACCTGCCATTCAGGTGCTGCTCCGCACTTATGGGGGGGTATTTGATTTCCCAACCCCTCTGGACCTCCGTTCCCTGGCTGCCCGGTTATCGGTCACGGAAACAACCTTGCTGGAGTACTTGAAGCAACTTGAAAAAGACGGCCTTCTGGAGCTGGAAACCGCGCAGGGCGACCTTGAAATCCGATTTTTGGTCCCCAGGGAAGACGAGCGGACCATTTATGCGCTGTCTGGCGCCATCGAACAACGTCTGAAGGTGAAGCGCGAAAAGGTCGGGCAGATGGCCTCCTACCTCACCAACGACCGCGTATGCAGGCAGGTACAGCTGCTGCGGTACTTTGGGGAAATATCGGCCCAGCCCTGCGGGTCATGCGATGTCTGCCAGGCCAAGAAGCCCCTCGATGCAAAGGCCCTCCGGGAGGTGGAAGAAGCCCTCCTCAGCGCCCTACGGCAGGGCCCGAAAACCTCGCGGGAACTCCTGCAAACCACAGGGCAGCCTGAAAGCGCAGCCCTGAACTGCCTCCAACGCCTCCTCCACAAGGGCACCCTAGTCCTCGGAGCCGAAAACCAATACTCCCTGTCATGAAAAACGACCTTAGAATTGCCTTTATGGGAACCCCCGAATTTGCCGTAGCCTCCCTCAGGGCCCTGTTGGAGTCGGGGTATTCCATTCCCGTGGTGGTTACCGCCCCGGACCGGCCCGCCGGCAGGGGCAGGAAATTACAGCCTTCAGCGGTGAAGGTCTTTGCCCTGCAGCATGGGATTGAGGTCCTGCAGCCGGAGCGGCTTAGGGACCCCGATTTCCTGGAACAGCTGAAGGAACACCGGATTAACCTGCAGGTCGTAGTGGCCTTCAGGATGTTGCCCCGCGAGGTATGGTCGCTTCCGCAGTACGGGACCTTTAACTTGCATGCCTCCCTTTTGCCCGATTACCGCGGGGCTGCACCCATCAACTGGGCCGTTATCAACGGGGAAACCCGAACCGGGGTAACAACTTTCTTCATCGATGAAAAGATCGATACCGGGAATATCATCCTCCAAAGGGAAACCGCAATCGGCCCCGGGGAGAGCGCCGGGGAACTCCACGACCGCCTGATGCACCTGGGGGCGGCCCTTGTGGTGGAGACCGTAGGGCGGATCGCCGCAGGCAACCTCGACACCAGGGCCCAGAAACATCTTCAGTCGTCCAAACAAGCCCCAAAACTGGACCGTGAAAACTGCCGGGTGGCCTGGACAGAACCCACCGGGCAGCTGTATAATAAAATCAGGGGGTTATCGCCCTACCCCGGGGCGTGGACATTTTTAGAGCATGGAGGCGACCTAAACCCGGTTAAGCTTTTCAAGGCGGCAGAGGCAGAAATCCCTGAACAGGGAGATCCCGGGCAAATCAGGATTAAGGGGCACCGGTGGTTTGCTGCCACCGGGAACGGGTGGCTTGAAATCCTGGAATTACAGCTTCCCGGAAAAAAAAAGATGGCCGCCAGGGAGGTCCTTAACGGACTGGAACTGCAGGTAACCTCACGGTTTCTGTGAGCCCCCGTCCTACAAGGCTTTCCAAGGGACACCCGGAATCCGGGCCTGTTATCAACAATGCTTCGAAGTTATTAACAAAATCGGGGATTTCCCCCGGATTTACTTGCGTCACCCGCAAATCCGTATAATTTTGTTTGCGCTTTGCAATATATAACAACTCTTAATTCTTTTAAATTATGAACAAGACTGAATTGATCGATGCTATGGCTGCCGATGCCGGTATTACCAAAGCTGCTGCAAAAAAGGCCCTTGAATCTTTCCTGGGCAACGTTGAGGGCTCTCTGAAAAAAGGAAACCGCGTTTCCCTGGTAGGATTCGGCTCCTGGTCCGTTTCCAAAAGGAATGCGCGCGAAGGAAGGAACCCTTCTACCGGAAAAACCATCCAAATCCCTTCCAAAAAGGTAGTGAAGTTTAAGGCCGGATCAGAACTGAGCGACGCTGTGAACTAATTAAAACTGGTTTTAACCAGTTCAAAAGCACCCTGCGGGGTGCTTTTTTTATTTTGTCAATTGAAGGGATTATCCTATTTTTAAGTAGATAAGCCGATTCCGACATGGTAGGTTTAAAGCCGAAAAAGGGGAAATTGTTGATCGCAGAGCCTTCGCTCACCGGGGACGTATCCTTCAATCGATCCGTTGTACTGCTGGCCGAACACAACAAGGAAGGCTCCGTGGGGTTTATCCTGAACAAGCCCCTGAATTACAGCATGGACGACCTGGTGGAGGAAATCCGGATCCCTTTTCCGGTGTTCAACGGGGGCCCTGTGGAACAGGATAACCTCTATTTTATCCATAATGTTCCGGAGCTGATCCCGAATTCCATTGAAATATCGGATGGGATCTACTGGGGGGGCGATTTCGAGATCACCGTTACCCTTATCAATACGGGGAAAATCAGCCAGAACGAAATCCGTTTCTTTCTGGGCTATTCGGGCTGGGCCTCTTTCCAGCTCGATCAGGAACTCGACTCCAGGTCCTGGATTGTGGTATCCAACAAATACGAAAGCGCTATTATCCGCAAATCAACCCAGGCTTTCTGGAGGGAAAAAATGATGGAACTGGGCGGCCAGTACCTCCTTTGGTCCAACGCCCCGGAAAACCCCAGCCTGAATTAAGCCTCTGTAAGCACCAGTTCATTTAGCCCTCGGGTAAAATATTCCGAGGCTTCCGTTCCATATACGGCCTTCCTGTAGTGGGTAATGGGCTGTATCCCCGTCAGGGAGTCCAGCAGGAAGAGTTCATCGGCCTGCTGCAGTTCAAACGGGGAAACCACCGCCTCGGTTATTTCATAAGGATTTTCAGCCCATTTCTGTTTCAACAGGACCTTCCACAATACCCCCTCGGCACAGCCGCTCCCCTGAGGCGGGGTCTTGATCTGGTTGCCCTTCCTCAGGAAAAGGTTACCGTGAATGCCCCCGGCGACTTCTTTTCGGTGGTTGACCAACAAACAGGTATCCAACCCGTTATCGCGGGCATAAATGCTTGCCAGTACCTGGGGCAGTTTACCCGCATGGTCGAGCCGCGACAGCCCGTCGGCCTGCAGGTAATAATCCCGGAACAGGTCGGCCGTAAAGGGGGTGGCCCCCAGGGCAAAGGTTGCCTGGGCAAGGGGGGTAGCTTCGATCAGGTATGAAACCTCAAGGGATTCAGGCAAATACCCCACCCCATCCTGTCTGAAGACGGTCAGGCGGACCCCTGCAGGCTTCCCGGAAAGGCCGGCAGCCGTTAGGGTTTTGTCGATTTCTTCCTGGAGGAACTCCAGGGTGAATTCCATGGGGATCTCCATCCTCAGTTGTCGCATGGAAGCCATCAGCCTGAAATAGTGCGACTCGAGGAAAAGGAGCGATTTCCCGGTGGATTTGATGCGTTCAAAGAGGGCGTCACCATAACGCAGGCCCCGGTTGTGGTGGTTTGTAAAATGACTGGAAGCGGGAAGCAGGTCCCCGTTGAAATTGACCATAAAAAAAGCCTTGTACTTGCAAGGCCAAAGATACGGACTTCTTTCCGGAAGGGTCAGGCCGACCCCAGCACTTGTTTTAGGTCAGATACCTGGTTGGACCACAGCATTTTGGCTTCATCCACTTCATCTTCTTCTGCAAAGTCAGTAATAAACAGGGATACATCCTTGGTAATCTCGTCCACCAAGATCCGCATTTCAAAATAGCACCCATCCTCACTGGTTTCCCAGCAGAAACGCACAAACTCATCCGTCTTGCGCTTCAGCAACCGCGCGTCTTCCTCAGACCCGTCCCAGATGAAGGTAAACCGCTCTCCCCTGGAATTTACATTGTCGGCGAACCATTCTGAGAGCCCGGAAGGCGTGGAGAGATATTGGAACAGGAGCTGTGGGGAAGACTGGATGACAAACTCAAGTTCAAATTTTGTTTTCTCGCCCATTCGAAAAGCAGTGTTAAGTCTCCGGGCAATATATTGATTTATGGATGATAAAAAAATAAATCCAAAAAAACTTTTTGGGCAGTCATTTTTGACCGGGCAAAAATAATCGAGTATATTTGCCCCCGCTTTGCAGGCTTTAGGGCCTTGTCTGCAGGGAGGTACGCCTCCCTGTTCAAAGCAATCCGGCGAGGTAGCTCAGGTGGTTAGAGCGCAGGATTCATAACCCTGAGGTCGGGGGTTCAATTCCCCCCCTCGCTACTACATTTGAAGCCATTTGATTGAAGGATCAGATGGCTTTTTTGTTGGGGATATTTCCTAACTTGTATGATCTGCCAAGCCACTTTAACAAAGTATCCAATCAGCCCTCAACAATGGGTGGGCTCATTAATTAAACCGGCTTCAAGGTTTACTTACTTTTTCAGGTGCGTATTGCTGTAATTCGGGAAGAAGGGATTTATATACATTTCTATCCCCATTGATAATATAAACCTCTTTGCCCGAGCTAATTGCCATTCCGGTAAGCACTCCAATGGTAGCCCCAAGGATGGCATACCCTGCCCCTATCGCCTCTGCGTCGATAAAGCCAACGTCGCCCCCTGCCAAACCTGCAGTTCCCCCAATCACGGCCCCGCTTAGGGCCCCTATCCAGGCGCCTTTGCCAACCTTTCCGCGTCTCCTGACTTTTATTTCCTGAAGGCTCTCGGGAGAAAATCCCAACTTTGCCAAATCTTCCCCAAGGATCACAAATAGATCCTGATTGGCAGCATAAAGGGTTCCCCGGATATTCGTTTTATCCAACAAGGTGACCCAGACTTTATAGGTTCTTACCCTTTGGGCATCTACCGCAGTGAGGGTGAAAATGAAGAGTAGCAGGCACAAGGGACGGAGCGTTTTCATAACGGCGGTAATTTCAACATAACAATTTCGGGCAAGGTGCCAGATAAATGAACTGTTTCTCACAGACAATGATAGGCGAAAACGTCGGTTTTGATCGAACCTTCGCTTAATAAAAGTCAAACCCCATTTGAAGCCAAAGCGAAAAAGGCCGCTTTAGGATTGCATATTATTTGAGAACAGGGAAATAACACCTAAGAATATAGAGGGCTATTGCACTTATACTGTTCATACTTTTTGAGGAGCGTATTGCTGTAATCTGGGAAGAAGCGACAGATACGCATCCTTGCTTCCATTAATCAGGAATTTTTTCCGCCCAGATTTAATTACTGCACCGAAGAGAGTCCCTACAGAGCCCCCAATCAGTCCCCCAAAAAGTGCCCCGCTACCCTGCGTAATATAGGCATCTTCAGTACTTGAAAATCCAATGACAGCGCCAATAACCGCCCCACTGACGGCCCCCACCCAGGCGCCCTTGCCCACATTCCCTTGTCTCCTGACTTTTATTCCCTGAATATTCTGAGGAACAAATTTCAACTCCGTGAAATTCTCGCCCAGGATCACAAGTTCATCCTGATTAGCCGCGTGCAGGGTCCCCTTAAACTGATCCTGGTTTACTGTCGTGACCCAAATCTTATACATTTTCACTTTTTGGGCATTTGTCGTGGTAATGGCGAAAACAAGGGTCAGCAGCGATAAGAAACTAAGCGTTTTCATAACCTGGGATTTTAATTTAAAATTATTTCCGTGGAGGTCGGAAATCAATGATGTGAATCATTTCCATAAAGGCCATTCGAAATGTAGGTTTTGGATTGTATCCCAGGGCTGATTACGGGTTGCGGGGTAACGGAATATTTTGGAACTGGGTGGGAGGGCGGGGGGTCCCCGTTCCCTTCTATACCGCGCCTCCACGTAATCATTCCCAAAGTGCCACGGAAAACGTAATTTTACAGGAAAGGCCGGAGCCCATGAGCAATCGAATATCCGAACGCGTAGCCGATTTTCTGAGGCGCTACCCCCCTTTCAATGAGCTGACGCCCAAAGACCTTTCCGTACTGTCGGAGGGTGTGGAAATCCTCTACCGGGAAAAAGGGAGTTATATTTTTCGGGAAGGGGAAGCAGCCCACACGTTTTTTTACGTGGTGCAACGCGGGGCAGTAGACCTCAGGCACGCCGCCACGGGCGATATGGCCGATATCTGCGATGAAGGCGACATCTTCGGGCTCAGACCGCTGATGGCAGGCGAAAACTACCTTCTTGAGGCGCGCGCACGCGAAGACAGTATCCTCTATGCCATCCCCATAGAGGCCTTCAGGCCCTACATACAAACGTATGAAGAGGTTGGGAATTTCCTCATTGAATCCTTCGCCTCCAATACCCGGAACCCCTATGCCAGGGAATACGGGGGGCGCCTGCCGGGCATCCCTGGATCTCCCGCCGGCCCGGGTTCCGTGACGCCATTTAGCGAAGTCCTTCCCATCCAATCCTCCAAAAACCTGGTCAGTTGCACCCCCGATTTTCCCGTGAAGGAGGTAGCAGCCCTCATGACGGAAAACAATGTCGGATCGGTGTTGGTGGAAGCAGCAGGCTTACCGGTGGGGATTATCACCGACAAGGACCTCCGCAACAAAGTGGTCAGCGGGCAGGTCCCCATTACCGCCCCGGCTTCGGAAATCATGACCCAGCCCGTGATCACCTACCCCAGGAAGATGACCATTACCCAGGCGCAGTTGGCCATGATGAAAAACGAGATCGGCCACCTTTGCCTCACCGAGGACGGTACCCCGGACAGTCCCGCCGTAGGCATCATTTCGAAATACGACCTGATGCTGGCCCTGGGCAACAGCCCGGAAGTGCTTATGCGTGCGATCAAACGGACCCGGAAGATCAAACGGCTCAAACCCGTACGGGATCGGGTAACCTACCTTTTGAGGGGATACCTTGAAAATAATATCCCCATGTCGATTACCATGAAGCTGATCGCTGAACTGAACGATGCCTGCATTAAACGGGTTATTGAACTTTGCCTGAAAAAACAGGGGCCTACCCCGGTGGCCTTTGCATGGTTGGCTATGGGAAGCCAGGGGCGGAGCGAACAGCTGCTGCACACCGACCAGGACAACGCCCTGGTTTTTGAAGAAGTCCCCGCAGACCAATTGGAGGATATCCGGACCTATTTCCTGGAACTGGCCAAACTCGTGAACAAGGGGCTGAAGACCATAGGGTACGACTATTGCCCTGCCGATATGATGGCTTCCAACCCCGACTGGTGTAAAAGCCTGGGGGAATGGAAAAATACCATCTCCAAATGGGTACATAACCCTGGAAAGGAGGAGGTTTTGCTCTCCTCCATCTTTTTCGATTATAACTTTACTTATGGCCGCAAGGAGCTGGTACGGGAACTTTCGGATTATATATTTTCCAATGTCAGCAAGTACCCGATGTTCTATTACCACCTGGCCAGTGGGGCCCTGCAAAACCCCTCCCCTACAGGGTTTTTCAGGCAATTCCTGGTGGAACAGGACGGCATGCACAAAGATTTTTTTGACCTCAAGCACCGGGCCCTGATGCCGCTAACCGATGCCGCCCGCGTCCTCATCCTGTCGCACCAGGTGCGGTATATCAACAATACCGCGGAACGCTTTGAAAAACTGGCGGAGTTGGAACCCAACAACCGGGAGTTGTTCCTCTCCTGCTCCTACGCCACCAAGGCTTTGCTGAAGTTCCGGACCAAACAGGGCCTGCTCCATGGCGATTCCGGCCGGTTCATTGCCCTGGACACCCTTACCAAGGAAGAAAAAATGAAACTCAAACGAACCTTTAAAACCATCAAGGAGCTGCAGGAACTCATCGCCATCCGGTTCAAGGTCTCCTCCCTGATGGTATAACTGCGCCATGAAGCTTTTCAGGAAAAACCCGGGTTCCCCGGCCGGAGACGTAGCCGGAAAGGACGTTTCCGAAGCCCTGTTTGTGGTCCTCGACACCGAAACCACCGGCCTGGACCCCCTGCACGACCGTATCCTCAGTATCGGGGTGCTGAAGTTGCAAGGCGGGCGCATCAGGGTTAGGGAATCCATGGAACTGTTCATCGCCCAGGAGCACTTCGACCACCGTTCCGTACCCATCCACGGCATCCTGAAGCAGGGGCCAAACCGACGGCTCCCAGAGCGGGAAGCCCTGGAGCAATTCCTGGGGTTTTGCGATGGGGCTATCCTGGTGGGCCACCATATCGGGTTCGACCTGGAGATGTTGCGACGGGGGCTGGCGCGCCATGGGATGCCCGAGCCGGGCAATCCCTGCCTCGATACGGACCTGTTATACAAGGCTACTCTGCTAAAGAGCCCCCTGCTGAACAAGAAAGCCCACTACAGCCTCGATGAACTTGCCGGGCGATTTGACCTTTCCTGCAAGGACAGGCATACGGCCCTGGGCGACGCTTACCTGACGGCCGTGGCTTTTTTACACATCCTGGGGTTGCTGGCGGCCAAAAGGCCCCTTACCCTGAAGTACTTATTGCGAATCGGGAGTTAAGGGAACTACAGGCCTTCCAGATACCGAAGGACGTTGCGCTCTATACGCTGGCGGATCTCTGAAGTGTCGGCCATTACAAAGGGTTCCCCTAAAATCTGTTCGAACAGCTCGATATACCGCTCGGAAATCGAAGCGATATAGGAGTCATCCATCTCGGGAAGCACCTGCCCCTGAAGGCCCTGGAAGCCTTTGGAAATAAGCCATTGCCTCACAAATTCCTTGGATAGCTGCCGCTGGGGCTCACCCCTTTCCTGCCGCTGCTGGTAGCCGTCGGCGTAGAAATACCTGGAGGAATCCGGCGTATGGATTTCATCGATAAGCCGTATGGTGCCGTCGGGGCCTTTGCCAAACTCATATTTGGTATCGACCAGCAAAAGCCCCTTGCTGGCAGCCAGTTCGGTGCCCCTTTGGAACAGGGCCCGGGTATACCTTTCAAGGATCTGGTAATCGTGCTCACTCACAAGGCCGCGCTCAAGGATGCCTTCCCGGGAAATATCCTCGTCGTGGTCCCCTTTCTCCGCCTTGGTGGCCGGGGTGATGATGGGCTCCGGAAAAGGATCATTTTCCCGCATCCCTTCCGGCAGGGAGACGCCACAAAGCATCCGTTTGCCGGCCTTGTATTCCCGGGCAGCGTGGCCGGCCAGGTATCCCCGGATCACCATTTCCACCTTAAAGGGTTCACATTTTACCCCCACGGTTACATTCGGGTCCGGTACTGCCGTGACCCAGTTGGGCACCAGGTCCGCAGTGGCCTGCATCATCCGGTGCGCAATCTGGTTGAGGATTTGCCCCTTGTAGGGAATGCCTTTGGGCATCACCACGTCGAAGGCGGAAAGCCGGTCGGTGGCGATGACTACCAACAGGTCGTTATCCAGGTGGTAAACCTCCCGTACTTTTCCTTTATATACCTTTTGCTGGCCGGGAAAATGGAAATCCGTGCCGGTGAGGGTCTGGCTCATGTTCAGTTCTGGTGTTCTATGTCTTTGTAAGCGTCAATGACCTTTTTGACCAGCCTGTGGCGGATGACGTCCTTGTCGTCCAGGTAGACCATTTCAATGCCTTTGATGTTCTTGAGGATCAGCAGGGCTTCCTTCAGGCCTGAAATTACCCGCCTTGGCAGGTCGATCTGCCCCGGGTCGCCGGTAAGCAGGAACTTGGCATTCTTGCCCATCCGGGTAAGGAACATCTTCATCTGGGCATGGGTGGTATTCTGGGCCTCGTCGAGGATTACGAAGGCATTGTCGAGGGTCCTTCCCCGCATAAAGGCCATGGGGGCGATTTGTATGGTGCCGTCCTCCAGGAGCTTTACCAGCTTTTCGGAAGGGATCATGTCGCGCAGGGCATCGTACAGCGGTTGCATGTAGGGGTCCAGCTTTTCTTTCAGGTCACCCGGCAAAAAACCCAGGTTTTCCCCGGCCTCCACCGCAGGGCGCGTGAGGATGATCCGCTTGACCTGTTTGTTTTTAAGGGCACGCACCGCAAGGGCCACCCCGGTATACGTCTTCCCGGTACCCGCCGGGCCTATGGCAAAGACCATATCGTTTTTCGACATGGCGTCGACCAGCCTGCGCTGGTTTGCCGTCATGGCCCGCACCAGCCGGCCACTTACCCCGTGCACGAGCACTTCCCCACTGCCCTCCGCAGATTCATACTGTTCATCCGCAGGGCTCTCGAGGATGCGCTCTATGGCATTTTCATCGATCTTGTTATACCGGGAAAAATGATCGGTAAGCTTCTGGAATTGCTGTTCAAATTCCCCCAGCATCGGGGGCTCCCCATAGACCTTAATGCGGTTTCCCCTGGCCACGATTTTTAGCCTGGGAAACGATTTTTTCAGCAGGTCGATGTTGGCATTGCGGTCCCCAAAAAAATCCCTGGGGTTAATATCGGTGAGGTCGAGAGTGAGTTCGTTCAAAAACCAAAAAGTGTTTATAAGTGCCGAAGTAAGCCAGGCTTTGCGCCGCCGTTTTTTGTGTAATTTTGCTGAACAAACTTACGTAAAATTCAGATTGACCCCTTAAAAAAATATCAACAGCGCCCCATGCCAATTATCACCCTGACCACTGATTTTGGGTTAAAAGACCATTTCGTGGGAGCCATAAAGGGGCACATCCACAAGGAACTGCCCGGGGCCACTATTGTTGATATTTCCCACCTGGTCAGTCCGTTCCATATACAGGAATGTGCCTACCTGCTCAAAAATGCCTACCGCGCCTTTCCTGAAGGGACGATCCATATAGTAGGGGTCGATTCGGAGCGGACGGCAGAAACCACCCACCTGGCCCTTGCCGTGGACGGGCATTTTTTCATCACGGCCGACAATGGGGTCATCAGCCTGATTATCGAAGAAGTTACCCCCGACAAGGTCGTGGAGATAAACCTGCCCAACAGCCCGGAAACGGTTTTTCCCGTGCTGGACATCTTTGTGCCGGTGGCCTGCCACCTGGCACGGGGCGGGACCCTCGAAGTAGTGGGAAAGCCATTTTCAGAGGTACGGTCCATCCGGGAACTCACCCCCCGGATCACCGAAAATGGCGACGCCATCATCGGCAGTGTACTGTATATAGATAATTACGGCAATGTGGTCTCGAACATCCACAGGAGCCTCTTCGAAGCTTATCGCAAAGGCCGGAAATTCACCCTGGAGGCGCGCAACAAAAAGGTCACCGAAATTTACCAGAAATACAGCGACTTCGTAAATTTCAAGCTCGACAAGTCGCAGCGGCGGGGGCCGGGCGACCTGCTGGCGCTCTTCAATTCTTCAGGCTATATCGAACTGGCCATCTATAAAAGCAACCTTGGCACTGTGGGAGGGGCCTCCACCCTGCTCGGCCTGGATTATAGGGATACGGTCCGCATCAATTTTTCATAGCATGGTGACGCGCATTGTACAGATGACTTTCGAACCGGAAAATATCCCTAGTTTTGAGCGCATTTTTGAAGCGAATAAGGAATCTATCCGGGCCTTTCCCGGGTGCATGTACCTGGAACTCCTGCGGGACGGGTCCAACCCCGGTGTCTTTTTCACCTATAGCCGCTGGGAATCGGAAAGCGCCCTGGAAGCCTACCGGAATTCCGACTTTTTCAGGGAAGTCTGGGGCCGGACCCGCTTGCTTTTTGCAGAAAAGCCCCGGGCCTGGACCCTGGACCGGATAGACTAAACCGAGTTAAAAAAACTGCCATGTGGTCTGTTTTTAGAAAAGAAATAGCATCCTTTTTCACCTCCCCGGTGGGGTACCTGGTCATGGGGTTGTTCCTTGTGCTCACCGGCCTTTTCCTGTGGGTGTTCCGGGGGCCCTTTAATATTTTTGACCATGGGTTTGCCAACCTCGGGTTGTTTTTCCTGCTGGCCCCATGGATCTTCCTGCTGCTGATCCCGGCGCTGACCATGCGGTCTTTTGCGGAGGAACGCAAACTGGGGACCCTGGAGCTGTTGCTGAGCAAACCCCTGCCGGTCGCTTTGCTGGTGCTGGGCAAGTACCTGGGGGCTTTGGCCCTGGTACTGCTGGCCGTCGTTCCTACGGTACTTTATGTGGCGACGCTGTACGAACTGGGCACCGAACCGGGGAACTTCGATGCGGGGTTGGTCACCGGGTCATATGCCGGCCTGGTTTTCCTGATGGGGGTCTATACGGCCATCGGGCAATTTACCTCCACCCTAACGGAAAACCAGATAGCCTCCTTTATGGGGGGCGTTTTGCTCTGCTTCCTCCTCTATTACGGGTTCGAAGCCCTTTCGACCCTTTTTGACGAAGGACAAACGGCCCTGTGGGTACAAAAATTGGGGATGAAGGCGCATTATGAAAGGATCAGCCAGGGCATCCTCGATAGCAGGGACCTGGTTTACTTCCTCTCCCTGACCCTCTTTTTCCTGTACCTGAGCGTGAAACAACTAAACGGGTTGAAACGATGAACAGGAAATCCCCGGCCCTTAAAGGGCTCCTTGCCCTGGTCGCCCTGGTCGCCGTCAACGCGGTTTCGGAACTGGCCTATACCCGGTGGGACCTTACCGAAGACCACCGCTTTACCCTTGCCCCCCAGAGCATCCGTGCTGCCGAAGCCCTGGAAGGCCCGGTTGGCGTGCAAATCCTGCTCGATGGAGAACTCCCCCCGGAATTCGCCCGCCTGCAGCAGGAAACCCGGCTGTTGCTCGAACAGTTTGCCCAGTACCACCGCGCCCTGGAGGTTTCCTTTACCGACCCCATGGCCTCCGGGGCAGATGACGAGGAAACCCTCCGCGCCCTGCAATCAGGCGGGTTGCGCCCGGCCAGCGTTACCGTCGAGGAAAACAACAGGGTTTCCCAGGAAGTCGTGTTCCCCTGGGCCCTGGTAACGTTCGGGGACAAAACGGAAAAGGTCGCCCTGCTGAAAAACCAACTCGGGGCCTCCACCGAAGAGCGCGTAAATGCCTCCATTCAAAACCTGGAATACGCCTTTGCCGATGCCTTTACAAAACTCGGGTTAAGCGAAAAGAAAACCATTGCAGTACTTAAGGGTAACGGGCAACTGGCAGACATTTACCTGGCTGATTACCTCACCGCCCTGAAAGGCTATTACAACCTCGCCCCCTTCACCCTCGATTCGGTGGACACGGCCCCTGAAAAGACGGTAGAGACCCTCAAGCGGTTTGATGCGGTCCTGATGGCCAAACCCACGGAAGCCTTTACGGAGGCAGAAAAATATGTCCTGGACCAGTATATGGTTTCCGGTGGGAAATCGCT
This sequence comes from Robiginitalea marina, assembly GCF_024006985.1. Lineage (GTDB taxonomy): Bacteria > Bacteroidota > Bacteroidia > Flavobacteriales > Flavobacteriaceae > Robiginitalea > Robiginitalea marina. The sequence continues at coordinate 172,538 of NZ_JAMXIB010000001.1, read as the reverse complement.
GTGGTTGCTCGACGGGGTAGCCATGGAACTCGACAGCCTGCTGAACCGCGACGGGGAGGCAGTCGCCCTGCCCAGGGACCTCGGCCTTGGCGATTTGCTTTTTCGCTATGGGATCAGGCTAAACCCGAACCTGGTGAACGACCTTTACGCCACCCAAATCGTGCTTGCTGCAGGGGAAGGGAACAACGCCCAGTACGACCCGGTGCCATGGGTTTACCACCCCATGGTGTTTTCCCGGGAAGACCACCCGATAAACACCAATACCGAGGCTTTGCGGATGCAATTTGCCAGCAGCATCGACACCCTCCCAAACCCGTACAGGAAGACGGTGCTTTACGCATCCTCCCCCCTTTCCCGTGTGGAGGGGACCCCCAAGATTATCGGGTTGGATGCGATCAGCAGGGAACCGGACCGCAGCACCTACACCCCTGGGAATTACCCCCTGGCCGTGCTGGTGGAGGGGCGCTTTACCTCGGCCTATAAGAACCGGGTCAGGCCGCTGGAATTGCCCGGTTTTGTGGAAGAGGGCCCTGAAAACCGCATGATCGTGATCGGCGACGGCGACCTTGTCGCCAACCAGCTCCGCAATGGCCGGCCCCTGGAACTGGGGTACGACAAATGGACCAATAATTTTTACGGCAACAGGGAATTCCTGGTGAATGCCATGAACTACCTCCTGGAAGATACCGGACTTATAAACATCCGAAACAAAAAAGTGTCTATCCCCCTGTTGGACCCGGAAAAAATCGCAGCCGGAAAAACCCGGTGGCAGCTTCTGAACATCGGTATTCCCGTGGGGCTCATCCTTTTACTGGGGGTGGTTTTCAATGGGCTGAGGCGCCGCCGGTACGGGAAGTAATGTTAATAAGTTTGTTTTCCATCCACCGCCATTTGGGATATATTTGTCTGGCGTGCCCCAAGCCAATGGGGCTTGCGGTTATTGATCACCAGACGAAAGTTTAAGAGCCTATGAAATTCATCGTATCCAGCACCTATCTCCTCAAGCAATTGCAAGTCCTTGGAGGGGTGATCAGCAGCAGCAACACCCTGCCCATCCTGGATAATTTCCTGTTTGACCTCGACCAGGGGAAACTCACCGTGTCTGCCTCCGACCTGGAGACCACCATGAGTTCCGTCCTGGAGGTGGATTCCAAAGACCACGGGGCCATTGCCCTACCTGCCCGCCTCTTGTTGGATACCCTTAAAACCTTTCCGGAACAGCCGCTCACCTTTGTGGTGGAAGACAACAATACCGTTGAAATCAGTTCCAGCCATGGAAAATACGCCCTGGCCTACGCCGACGGGGCGGAATTCCCCAAGGCCGTGGAACTGCCCGACCCCAGTACCACCCGGATACAGGGCGACATCCTGGCCTCCGCCATCAACAAAACCCTTTTTGCAGCAGGTAACGACGACCTTCGCCCGGTAATGAGCGGGGTCTTCTTCCAGTTTTCCCCGGAACACCTGACTTTTGTGGCCACCGATGCCCACAAACTGGTGAAATACCGCCGGACCGATGTGCACGCTCCAGCGGTTACGGAATTTATCATGCCCAAAAAACCGCTCAACCTGCTCAAAGGGATCCTTTCCGGCAGCGAGGAGGATGTGGTAGTGGCCTACAACGACAGCAATGCTAAATTTTCCTTTGAGAATACTGAGCTTGTTTGCCGGCTGATCGACGGGAAATACCCGAATTACGAGGCGGTGATCCCCAGGGAAAACCCGAACCAACTGGTGATATCCAGGGGGCAGTTCCTCAGCTCCGTAAGGCGGGTTTCCATTTTCTCCAACAAGACCACGCACCAGATCCGGCTTAAAATCGCCGGGGCTGAACTGAATATTTCCGCCGAAGACATCGATTACAGCAACAAGGCCGAGGAAAGACTCACCTGCTCCTACCAGGGCGACGACCTGCAGATCGGCTTCAACTCCCGCTTTTTGGTCGAAATGCTGGGCAACCTCGATTCCGACGAGGTGTCCCTCGAGATGAGCCTGCCCAACCGGGCCGGCATCCTCACCCCGGTGGACGGCCTGGACCCCGGGGAAGAAATTATCATGCTGGTGATGCCGGTGATGTTGAATTCCTAAGGAGGTTTCTTCAAAAAGCCGCTTATATTTCCTACTTAATTAGCTGTATTCAGGACACTTAGCGCCTTTCGTTACCCTGAACGGGTTTTGCTGTTACTCATCGATCAAAAGCACTTCCAGGATATAAGTCCACTACCTTTATATTGCTTTTTATCCTAACCTAGAATAACACAAAACTGAACTTTATGAAAAAAATACTCTTTTTCCTAATGCTGGGGGGACTGGTCTTTACCTCCTGTGAACAAGAGGACCTCAGCTCCCAGGTTGAATTGGACGGGGTTGCCGCAAAGGCCAAAAAAAGCAAGGAGAATACCAAAAACAATGATCAATCGGTCTCAAGTACCTCCTTCGATTTTGAAAACGCCCCTTGTGATGCCGTCAAGGAGGCTGAACTTTATGCAGGCCAGCACACCCTGGTTGGCAAGGTAACCGTTGATCTCATTGATGGGGAATATACCATTACCTACACGGTCAATTCCGGTTATTGCCTTACCGAAACCCATCTTTCCGTGGTGGATTCTCCCGAAAACTTTCCAATGTCTGGCAACGGAAATCCGCCACCCGGTCAGTTCGAGTATAAGGGAAACCACGAATGTACTTCCAGCGTTACCTACACGGTTCCCAATACAGGCGCTTACATAGCCGCACATGCGGTCGTAAAGTGCGTGGAAATAGTGGTCCCTGAGTTACCCGAAGTAGCCGATTTCTGTATCGATGCCCAGGGAGTAAACGCCGGCGGAACATACTTTGACGTTACGGTTGACGGTATGGCGCTTTCAGGAGGATATGGAGCCTGGTGCGTGGATGTTGACCTGGGAATCGGTCAGGAGTGTATAGAGGACGCCTTAGTCTATTCCAGCCTGGACTTTCCTCCGGCCCTTTTCGAAAACCCACAAAACATGCCTGCTGTTAACTGGCTCCTGAACAACCAGGATGAGATCCTGGGAACAACAAGTGCCGGCGTTGGGGGCATTTACAATTTTGGGGATTTCCAAAATGCTATTTGGCTCCTTATCGATGATGAACCCACGCGTTCAGGACTAAACCTGGGTGATTATGACGATACCCTCGGCCGTGCTGGTGAGATTCGGCAGATGGCCCTGGAGGCTATAGAAAACGGGTACACTCCCGGTTGTGGAGATTTCGTGGGGGTAATCCTGGTGCCTGTAGACGAAAGTTCAACTCCAAACAAACAAGCCATAATCATTCCAATCCCTGTGGAATGCAAAGAACGCTGTTCAGAAACAGCCTGGGCTCGGAATTCTGCATCAAGGGATTGTGGAAACTTCCCAGGCAATAACTGGGCGACTTACTTTATGTTTGACGATTCAGAGTAATGCCAGATCTGCAATAATTTTCTGAAAAAGGGCGGTTTTATCCCGCCCTTTTTTGTTTAAAAGATTTAACATAAATTCCCTTAATCTTGTAATTAATCATGTTTTTAAAGCGATTATTGGGTTTTAAAAGCGATAATTTCTTCTTTACCTACTTCGAAGAGGATCAGGTCCCTTCATATTACATAGTGCCAGACAAGGCTGAGGACTCAGGTCAAATCGTCTATAAAGACTTCCATTCGGTAAAGCCATGGGGAACTGGTCTTATTTTCTGCATACCCCCTTACCTTGATTTTGGTCAACTATTACTCAGGGAAGGCTATTCTGCAATTACCCTATGCTACAGATCTGGATATTTATTGGATTTTGCAGGTTTTGAAAGCCCTGACCAATATTTGAAAAAGCAGCTTGGATCGAGGGCCTTAAAAAAAATCAACAGGGACTTCAGGAGGTTAGATGAAAAGCACGTCGTAACCTTTGAGGCCTTTTTCGGTGAGATTGAAAAAAAATCCTATCAGCGTTTAATGGATGCTTTCCAGGAAATGATCAGGGATCGTTTCGCAGAAAATGCAGACGAACACACTGCCCTGCAAAGGTGGGATTTTTACAGGGACTCGGTATTCGATTTGATCCTTATTAAAAAGGCGTCATTATTTGTAATGTATGGCAATGGGGTCCCCATCAGTCTCGCCCTGAATTACCATAAAGGAACCGTTCTGGATAGTGCAGTTACCACCTTCAAAAACGATATGGCGTCCTATGGCTTGGGGAAATTAATGCTGGTTAAAAAAATACAGTGGTGTTTTGAACATGGATATGACAAAATGGATTTGAGATGGGGCGATTTTGAGCACAAAAAGAAGCTCGCTAATCGGGTCTATACCTTCAAAAACCAAATAATATATCGAAAGGGCAACATCATTGCCCGTATGAGGGCGCAGGTCCTTGCATTCCTTCTTAAAATAAAACAACAGAGGCAATAAGTCAAACGTATACTATCCTACTGAGTTGTTTTTATTCGACTTTTCGCAAATTTCAGGATATAAACGGGATCGTCATGAAGTAACTCGGGGCTTCCCCCCTGCCTGCCCGCACTGCATTGACAATCGGCAGCAAAAACCCCAAAATGCCCGTCAGAATCAGGGTAAGAATCCCCAGGCCGAGCAACAGTATGGCCGGGATGCTCAGGACTACATAAAGGATCAGGGAAAGCTGCAGGTTTACGATGGCCTTGCCATGCTGGTCCATGCCGTCCACCTGGTCCCGGGTGGTGAGCCACAGGATCAGGGGCACGATAAGGCCGCCAAAACCGGTGATATAGTTCAATAGCTGCGTCAGGTGGGTTACGGTAAGCAACGGGCGGTCAATCCGCAGGCCGTTTTCTGATACTACTTCCATTTTTTTGGTTTGATTGATGAGCTACCTAATGGGTAGGAGATAAGCCACTTTTGTTACAGCTCGCCATTTAGTCGTATTTTTGAAGGGCAAAATGGCAGGGGGGCAAAGCCGCCTCCATCTATAAAATCTTCGATGCTCAAGGCAGACCAGGATACCATCATAGCACTGGCCACCCCCGCGGGGAGCGGGGCCATTGCCGTCATCCGGCTCAGCGGGCCGCAGGCGATATCCCTGGTTTCTTCCTGTTTCAGGGCCGCAAGCGGCCGTTCCCTGGAAGATTGCCCGGGGCACACCATCCACCTCGGCAACCTCTATGAAGGAAAACGCCTGCTCGACGAGGTCCTGGTTTCGGTATTTCGCGCCCCCCGTTCGTACACGGGGGAAAATGTGGTGGAAATCTCGTGCCACGGCTCGCCCTACATCCAGCAGGAAATCCTGCAAAGCTTCCTCGCCCTGGGGTGCCGGATGGCGCGGCCCGGGGAATTCACCCTCAGGGCCTTCCTGCATGGCAAGATGGACCTGAGCCAGGCCGAGGCCGTGGCCGACCTGATCGCCTCGGAAAACGAAGCCAGCCACCAGATTGCCCTGCAGCAGATGCGGGGCGGTTACAGCTCTGAAATCAGGGACCTGAGGGACCAGTTGATCCACTTTGCCTCCATGATCGCCCTGGAACTGGACTTTTCGGGGGAAGACGTGGAATTTGCAGACCGGGAGGCCTTCCGGGAGTTACTGGAGAAAATCGCCCGGTTGCTGAAAAAACTCATCGACTCCTTCGCCATGGGGAACGTCATCAAAAAAGGCATCCCCATCGCCATAGCCGGGCAGCCCAACGTGGGTAAGTCGACCCTCCTCAACGCCCTGCTGCAGGAAGAGCGGGCCATTGTAAGCGACATTGCCGGTACTACCCGCGACGCCATTGAAGACGAAATCACCCTGCAGGGGATCGGGTTCCGGTTCATCGATACCGCGGGGCTTCGGGAAACTGCCGACACCATCGAAAGCATTGGCATACAGCGCACCTACGAAAAAATGGAGCAGGCCCGGGTCCTGGTCTATATGGTAGATAGCAGCGCCCTGGATGGGCAGGGCCTGGAAAAGGCCCGGCTGGAATCCGAAGCGCTCCGGGCCCAATACCCCGGCAAACCCATCCTGTTGCTGGCCAACAAAAAGGACCTCCTCTCCCCCACCCGACAGGAAGAAATTGGGCAGGCCCTGGAGGGGATCCTGTTCATTTCCGCAAAAACCGGGGAAGGCCTCGAGGAGCTGCAGCAACGCCTGCTAGGGTTTATCCAGACCGGGCTGCTGCGAAACAATGACCCCATTGTGAGCAATAGCCGCCACTACGAAGCCCTGACCCGGGCGCTGGAGGCCATCCACCGGGTGCAGGAAGGCATGGCCGAAGAGGTTCCCACCGACCTGGTTTCCATCGACATCAACCAGGCGCTCTTCCACCTGGGGGAAATCACCGGGCAGATTAGCACCGATGATTTGCTGGGGAATATTTTTTCGAATTTTTGTATCGGGAAGTAGCCGCACGGGCCGGGAAATCCCCTGCTCCCCCTTATTTTTTATCAGTACCTGGCCCCATAACCCTGATCCCCCGGGCATTCATTTCGGCAATATTCACTATGGAAATGCCAGCGGGGCATTCCACTTCGCAGGCCCCGGTAAAGGAGCAGTTCCCGAACCCTTCCAGGTCCATCTGCCGGGTCATGTCCAATACCCTTCGGTCGGCTTCCGGTTTGCCCTGGGGTAGGTTGCTCAGGTGGTTGATTTTCGCGGCGGTAAACAGGGCTGCAGAAGCGTTTTTACAGGTGGCCACACAGGCACCGCACCCGATACAAGCGGCCGCGTCCATGGCCTTATCGGCCACTTCCTTGCCCACCAAAATGGCATTGGCCTCGGGAGCCGTGCCGGTGCGGGCGCTGATGTACCCCCCGTGCTCCACAATCCGGTCGAGGGCAGAACGATCCACCACCAGGTCCTTGATGATCGGAAAAGCCGCAGCCCGCCAGGGTTCCACCACAATGGTATCGCCGTCGCTGAAACTGCGCATATGCAACTGGCAGGTTGTGATCTGGTCATGGGGGCCGTGGGCCCGCCCATTGATAAAAAGCCCGCATTGCCCGCAAATCCCCTCCCTGCAGTCGTATTCAAAGGCAATGACTTTTTCATTTCCGCGTATAACCAGGAGCTCGTTCAGGAAATCGAGCGCCTCCAGAAAGGACATATCGGGGGTCAACCCATCCACCTCGTACTCCCGGAAACGCCCGGGGGCAGAAGCATGCTCCTGCCGCCATATCTTGAAGGTTACCTTCATGGTTCCATAACTTTTCGCGGCCGACCGATTGTCGGCCGGTTCCTATTTATAACTGCGTACGGTGGGCTGTACATACTCAAAGTGCAGGGGTTCCCTGTACAACCGGAAGCTGCCCCCGTTATATTCCCATGCCGATACAAAGGCAAAGGCATCATCCCGCCTCAGGGCTTCCCCTTCAGGGGTTTGGTATTCTTCCCGGAAGTGCGCCCCGCAGGATTCCTCCCGCTGCAAGGCATCGGTACACATCAGCTCCGCAAGTTCCAGGAAATCCGCAAGTCGGAGGGCCTTTTCCAGGTCCCCATTCATTTCCTGTGCTGTCCCTGTCACCCTAACATCCCCCCAGAAAGCGTCCCGGATTTCCGCAATGCGCACCAAAGCCGATTCAAGCCCCTTCCTGTTACGGCTCATCGCACATTCCTGCCACATGACTTTCCCCAGTTCCCGGTGAAAATGGTCTACCGTGCTGCGCCCATCTACCGAAAGCAGGCGGGTAATACACTCCGCCACCTCCCTTTCGGCCTTCTCGAATTCCGGATGGTCCACCCCGGGGGCCTCCCCTTCGCTGAGCAATTGCTCCAGGTAGTTGTTGATGGTGTTGGGCAGGATGAAATACCCGTCAATACTGGCCTGTAGCAAGGAATTGGCACCCAGCCGGTTCGCCCCGTGGTCGGCATAATTGCATTCCCCGATGGCGTACAGCCCGGGGATGGTCGTCATCAGTTCGTAATCGACCCAAAGCCCGCCCATGGAAAAATGGGCTGCCGGGGAAATCAACATGGGTTCGGTGTAGGCATCCACCCCTGTGATTTTTTTGTACATGGTAAATAAATTGCCGTACCGGTCCCGGATGGTGTCCAGGCCCAGGCGCTCAATGGCATGCCTGAAATCGAGGTAGACCGCATTTTTGAGGGGACCCACCCCATGGCCGGCATCGATGCGCTCCTTGGCTGCCCGGGATGAAATGTCACGGGGGGCGAGGTTTCCGAAACTGGGGTAGCGTCGCTCCAGGTAGTAGTCGCGTTCCTCTTCCGGGATTTCGTTGGGTTTTCGATCGTCCCCTCGCTTTGTCGGCACCCATATGCGCCCATCGTTGCGGAGCGATTCCGACATCAGGGTGAGCTTCGACTGGGCATCGCTGCTTTGGGGAAGGGCCGTGGGGTGGATTTGGGTAAAACTGGGCGCGGCAAAGAACGCCCCCCGCTTGTGGGCCTTCCAAATGGCACTCCCATTACAGCCGATGGCCAGGGTCGATAACCGGAATACCCGGGAATACCCCCCGGTTGCCAGCACCACGGCGTCGGCGGCAAAGCGCTTTAATTCCCCGGTCACCAGGTCCCTGGCGATGATCCCCCGGGCGCGCCCATCGATCACGACCAGGTCGAGCATTTCATGGCGCGCAAACACCGCCACCTTTCCAGCCCGCTTCATTTTGGAAAGCTGTGAGTAAGCAGCCAGCAACAGTTGTTGCCCCGTCTGGCCCCTTGCGTAAAAGGTCCGCTGCACCTGGACCCCTCCAAAACTCCGGTTTACCAGTACTCCTCCATATTCACGTGCAAACGGGACGCCTTGCTGGGTAAAGTGGTCAATCAGGGGGGCAGACAATTCCGCCAACCGATACACATTGGCCTCCCGGGATCGGAAATCGCCCCCTTTAAGGGTGTCGTAAAACATGCGCCAAATGCTGTCGCCGTCGTGCTGGTAATTCTTTGCGGCGTTTATGCCCCCCTGGGCGGCCACCGAGTGGGCCCTCCGGGCCGAATCCTGGTAACAGAAACATTCGACCTCGTAGCCCAGCTCCCCCAGGGTAGCTGCAGCTCCGGCCCCGGCCAGGCCAGTGCCCACCACGATTACCTTTAACCGTTTTTTATTGGCCGGGTTGATCAGGCGTGCCTGGGTCTGGTAATTCCGCCATTTGTGTTCCAGGGGGCCTTCCGGGATTTTTGGGTCCAGCATTTTAAATCCTTTGGAATTCGCATCTTCATGCATGGGTTGAAAATAGGATATTGAGGGGTGGATTCCAATACCTGTGGAGGGGATTTTGGTACAACACTCTTCTTCATCTTCCCGGGGTATGAGAATATGGATTCAGGAAAAGTACCAGGATAGAAAAGCTCCTCTTTTGTATTTTTTTCAATGTTACCCTACCTTTACCCCAGGATTACCGAAAAGTAAATTTTTTCTAAAAGATCTTCTCGTTGCGGATCAGCATAGAACCTAAACGATTTTGCTTGCGACTGGGCATTATAGCCTTAATACTCCTCTTATTAAATGTTTTGGGAGTAATTGCTTCCCTGAATCACTGGTCCGATCTTGTGGAAAGCAGCACAATGAGGGATGTTGTATTATATCTTACTAAGTTGTTCGATTTCAATACGGAGCGAAATATCCCAACCTTTTTCAATGCCCTGTTGCTTTTTTTCTCCTCCATTGCGCTGTTCCTTTTGGGTATGTTCCAGGCCCGGCAGCAACAATGGGGGGTCATCCAATGGAAAGTCCTTTCCCTGATTTTTCTTTTCTTGTCTCTTGACGAAATTGCGGTGCTTCATGAAAGGTTGATAGACCCGGTTCGGTCGCAATTCAATTTATCCGGCATACTCTATTTCGCCTGGGTACTTCCTTATGGCATCGGCCTGACCTTATTGGCTCTTATCTATCTTAGGTTTTTGAAAAGGCTTCCGCGACAAACTTCTAAAGCCATGGTTGTTTCGGGTATCATCTACGTGTCAGGAGCTATCGGGATAGAACTACTGGAAGGCAGGGAAGCTGTGACCCATGGGTTTGAATCCCCAGGTTTTAAGGTCCTGTATACCCTGGAAGAAAGCCTGGAAATGGGCGGGCTTATCCTTTTTTTATACGCCCTGCTTTCCTATAGGCATTTTTCCCTTGAAATTGCTACCCCCGGGGCTTCCTGACCTAGTCCCCGCCCCATAAAAAGGCTGAAACACCTTTACGACGGGAACCGACCAGCAGGCTTTTCCCGTTTATGACATATGTCATTAAATACCGCATGTAAAGAGGGTACCTTCGACCTCTGTAAACCTATAACATCGAGGGTACTATGGAAACAGTACAGGAACGCTCCCTGAGCGTCTATAAATTTGGAAACAAAAAGGCCGACGGGGGCAAAGAACTTAAGAACCTCCTCGGGGGAAAAGGGGCCAACCTGGCCGAGATGAGCCGCATCGGAATCCCCGTGCCCCCCGGCTTCACCATCACCACCGAGGTCTGCACCCAGTATACCCAGGAGGGGCAGAAAACCGTCATCGAACGGATCGAACCCGAGGTGCGGCAGGCCATAGAAGAAATTGAAGCCACCATGGGTGCGGTTTTCGGCGACGACGAAAACCCGCTGCTCCTGTCGGTACGCTCCGGGGCCCGGGTTTCCATGCCGGGGATGATGGATACCGTGCTCAACCTGGGGCTGAATGAAGAGGCCGTTAAGGGGCTGATTCAGAAAACAGGGAACGAACGTTTTGTGTGGGATTCCTACAGGCGGTTTATACAGATGTACAGCGGCGTGGTGCTGGGCCTGAAACCCGAAAACAAGGAAGACCTCGACCCGTTTGAAGAAATCATCGAGCACCTGAAGGAAAAAAGGAACATCACCCTCGATACCGACTTTACCGTACAGGACCTGAAGGACCTTGTGTTTGACTTCAAGGAGGTGGTCCGGAAACGCACCGGAAAGGCCTTCCCCTCAGACCCCTGGGACCAGCTATGGGGTGCCGTGATTGCAGTCTTTAACAGCTGGAACGGCGACCGGGCCCTGTATTACCGCAAAATGCACGGCTATCCTGAAGATTGGGGTACGGCTGTAAACGTGCAGGCCATGGTGTTCGGTAACATGGGGCAGGATTCCGCCACCGGGGTCTGCTTTACCCGCGACGCCGGCACAGGCGAGAACAAATTCAACGGGGAATACCTGATCAACGCCCAGGGCGAGGATGTGGTAGCAGGGGTCCGCACCCCGCTTCAGATCACCAAACTGGGGTCGCAACGTTGGGCGGAACTGGCCCAGGTATCCGAAGAGGAACGCCTTGAGCAATTCCCATCCCTGGAGGAAGTTATGCCTGAATTGTATAAAGAGCTTTTCGAATACCAGCGCGCCCTTGAAAACCATTACCGCGACATGCAAGACATGGAATTCACCATCCAGCAGGGCAAACTCTGGATCCTGCAAACCCGTAACGGTAAGCGCACCGGGGCCGCCATGGTGAAAATTGCCATGGACCTGCTTCGGGAAGGCCTCCTCGATGAAAAAACCGCCCTTAATCGGATCGACCCCATTAAACTCGATGAACTCCTGCACCCCGTCTTCGACCCGCAGGCCCTGAAAAAGGCCCATGTCATCGCCCAGGGGCTGCCGGCGTCCCCGGGTGCCGCCACCGGGCAAATCGTTTTCTTTGCCGATGAGGCTGCAAAATTCAAGAATTCCATTTTGGTGCGGATCGAAACCTCCCCGGAAGACCTGGAAGGGATGAACATCGCCCGCGGAATCGTCACCGCCCGGGGTGGGATGACCTCCCACGCCGCCGTGGTGGCACGGGGGATGGGCAAATGCTGCGTCTCCGGCGCCGGCGCCCTTAAAATCAATTACAAGACGCGCACCCTGAAGGTGGGCGACCACGAATACCAGGAAGGCGACTGGATTTCCATCAATGGGTCCACAGGGAACATCCTTGAGGGCAAGGTAGCCACCCGGGAACCCGAACTGAGCGGGGAATTTGCCGAATTGATGGAACTGTCCGATAAGTTTGCCCTGATGGATGTCCGCACCAACGCAGACAACCCCAGGGATGCCCGGATCGCCCGTAGTTTCGGGGCCCGAGGCATCGGCCTGACCCGCACCGAGCACATGTTCTTCGAGGTGGACCGGATCAAGGCCATGCGGGAAATGATCCTGGCCGACACGGTCAAAGGACGGAAAACCGCCCTGAACAAACTCCTCCCCATGCAGCGCGAAGATTTCGAGGGCATTTTCGAGGCCATGGAAGGCTTCCCGGTAACCATCCGGCTCCTGGACCCGCCCCTGCACGAATTTGTGCCCCATGAACTCGCCACCCAGCGGGATATGGCCGAAGACCTGCACATCTCCCTCGAAGCCGTAAAAGCCAAAGTGGCGGAGCTGTCAGAATTCAACCCCATGATGGGCCACCGGGGCTGCCGCCTCGGCAACACCTACCCGGAAATCACGGAAATGCAGGCGCGCGCCATCATTGAAGCGGCCCTTAACGTGAAGAAGGAGAAGGGCATCGAATCCATGCCGGAGATTATGGTCCCCCTGGTGGGCACGGTGAAGGAATTCCTGTTGCAGAAAGAGATCATCCAGAATACCGCTGAAGAAACCTTCAAACGGTATAAAGACCGGATCCCCTACACCATCGGCACCATGATGGAGATCCCCAGGGCGACCCTGCTCGCCGACCAGATTGCCGAGCACGCCGACTTCTTTTCCTTCGGCACCAACGACCTTACCCAGATGACCTTCGGGTATTCCCGCGACGACGCGGGGAAATTCCTGCAGGTGTACCTGGAAAAGGGAATCCTTAAGCACGACCCGTTCGAAGTCCTCGACCGGGAAGGGGTCGGGCAACTCGTGCGCATGGGAACCGAAAGGGGCCGGCAAAACAAGCCCAAACTGAAAGTGGGCATCTGCGGCGAACACGGAGGGGAGCCCAGCTCTGTGGCCTTCTGCCATGAAGTGGGCATGAACTACGTGAGTTGTTCCCCCTACCGCGTGCCGATTGCACGGGTGGCTGCCGCCCAGGCCGCCATTGCGGAAACTGACCGGTAGGCCGGCCTGCCCAATGGCAGGGGAATCCCCGCAGGTGCTTTACGGCCCTTGCGGGGATTCCTTCTTTATAAAGGCCCCATAAATTTCCGGGAGGGCTGCACGGAATCCCTTATTTTTGCCTGGGGAAAACTCCTTCATATGTTCAACTGGTTCCTAAAGAAGACATACCTGGTCGATTCCCTGGGCGGGTTTGTGGACATCCACAACCACATTTTGCCGGGCATAGACGACGGGGCCGAAACGGTGGAAGCGTCCATCGCCATGGTGAAAGGGTTCGGGGAAATGGGAATCCAGCGGTTTATCGCCACGCCGCACATCCTGAACCCCCTGTACCCGAATACCCCGGAAACCATCGGGGCCGCCCATCAGGAACTGGGCCGGGGCCTCATGGACCACGGGCTTACCCAGGTATCCGTGGAAGCCGCCGCGGAGCACATGATCGATGACGCCTTCGAGGACCTGCTCCATGCCGGGCAGGTCATGCCCCTGCGGAAGTCTTACCTATTGGTGGAAATGTCGTACCTGCAGCCTTCCCTGAACTTCGACCAGGCCATAACGGCCATCACCCGAAAGGGGCTGACCCCCATCCTCGCACACCCGGAGCGGTATGCCTACCTGCACCAACAACCGGAAAAATACCGGGAGTACCGCCAACAGGGCATCCTTTTTCAGTTAAACCTCCTGTCGCTTGACGGGTACTACGGACGGGACGTGCAGAAGATGGCCTGGAGACTGATCGATGAGGGGCATATCGATTTTTTGGCGTCCGACGCCCACGGGCTAAGGCATTTGGAGGCACTGTCTGAAATCCAGCTCAAACCCGGGGAACTCCAGCGCATCGAACCGCTGATCATCCAGACCATCGATACTTTTTATTAATGCCTCCCCGGTGCAGACGGGTTTTAACCGCGCAGGCCCATTGCCCGGAAGGAAACCCCGGGGCCGAAAAAACATAGGGGCCCGCGTAATTGCGGGCCCCTTTTACTTCTTATCAGGTGGAGGTTAGACCTTCCACCATTTTTTGGTGGTTTTGCCATAGCCATAGCCGTACTTCCCGCCATAACCCAGGTTGGTATCCTTAACCCCATTCACCACAAAGGAAAGCCCATTCAGTTTGCCCTCCTCGTGCATCTTCAGGGGGAACTCCAGCACCTTGGTCTCAGTAACATCCGCACGGGTTACGTACAGTACGAGGTCAGCGTACTTGCTGATCATCATGGTGTCGGAGACCACCATTAAGGGGGCCGTGTCTACAATGATGTAGTCATAGTGCTTGCGTACCTCTTCAAAGAGTTCCCCCATCCGGTCACTCATCAACAGTTCTGCCGGGTTCGGCATGAGCTTCCCGGAGTGGATGATGTCCACGGTCTGGTCGGTTACCAGCATGCTGGAGATCACCTCCCTGGGCGTCATAAAATCATTTACCAGGTAATCCGTCAGGCCCTTGTTGTCTTTATTGGCCGAACCTCTATTCAGGGAATCCACATTTTTACCGGAATAGAACTGGTTGATCTTTGGGTTGCGGATGTCGCCCCCCAATAAGAGTACCTTTTTGTTCGCCTTCGCGTAAATCATTGCCAGGTTGGACGCCACAAAGGTTTTGCCCTCCGCAGGAACGCTGGAGGTCACAAAAATCACATTTGCGCCTTCCGTTTTCTTTTTGGTTTTCAAGAGGTAATCCAGGTTAGTGCGCAGGATGCGAAGCGACTCCGCCAGCACCGAACGGTCTCCGGAATTCACCAGGGTACGCTCGTTTTTTCCCAACCGGGGCAGTTCCGCCAGCACCGGGATGCTGCCGACCAGTTTTTCCAACCCGACTTTGTTGTGGACTTTGTTGTCCAGCAACTGATTAAGGTAAATTAGGGAAAAAGGGGCCAGAAGACCCAAGATCATCGCAGCCAACAGGATGATCGGCTTTTTGGGAGAAACCGGATCCGGACTGGTTCCGTAAGCCCAATCGATTATTTTTGATTTCGGGGAAGAAGAGGCGTAGGTAATCTGTGCTTCTTCTCGTTTCTGTAATAAATAGAGATAGAGGGTTTCTGTGATTTGGCGCTCCCTGTCAATATCGCGAATCGCGCGCTCCTGACCCGGAGCAGAGTAGATTTGCGCGGTTATCCTGGATAATTGACCGCTAAGGTTATTCACCTGGAGGGTTAGATTATTAATCATACTTTCCAGACTGGACTGTAAACTTCTCTTTAGTGAAGTTAATTGCTGGTCGAGGTTCACAATAGTCGGGTTCCGTTCGTTGGAGCTGGTCAATAAATTATTTCGCCGTTGCACCAGGTCATTATAACTCGAGGTAACCCCTGCTATATTGGGGTCATTCAAGCCTATATTCACAGGAAGCACCTCAAAACCCGACTGCGAATCGATATAATTCTTGATTTGGGTAGCCAGATTCAACTGGACTTCGGCATTTCGCAATTCCTGGCGGCTGGCTGCGCTTAAATTCAGGTTAATATTGGACTGAGAGGCGACGTCCGTAGCAATCCCCCTGGAAGATTTGTAGGCTTCAGCAGATTCATCTACCGTGGATAATTCACTATACATCTCCGTTATGCGATCATTTATAAAAGCTTCGGTACGATCGGCAATTTCCTTTTTATCCTTTACTGCATTTTGATTATACGTGTCAATAAGGGCATTAACAATATCAATTCCTTTTTGTTGAACCGGCTCATCCAAAGACAGGGTTATTATGCTGGATAATTCATTGGTAATGGAAATAACCATCTTCTTCTGATAGGCCTGTGCGACTTCCTCAATAGGGTTGAGCACAATTTCAAACTCCTTTCCAGCCTGATTTCCTATGGTCGCAGCGGTCGGGGTAATAACAAAATCACCGAGTTCCGAAGTAATTGTACTTCCAAAAACATATTCCTTTCCCGGAGCATCACTATCCTCCGCCAGCCAAAATTTGGTATCCGACAAAATTTTTATGACAAATCTTCCTTTTGCCCTGTAAAGCAGTGAATCGGGTCCCAAAAAATCGAGAGTTACCGGAGGGTTGTCATAGATTTCCGAATCGTGAATCCTGCCCTGGGCCATTACTTTCGAGTTCAGACCTAGTTTTTTAACTACTTCCACAAAATTGGAGCGGGAATTCAAGACCTCTATTTCATCCTCTACCTGAATGTTTCCCCCGGTAAGCATGCTCAGATCACTAAACGCGCTCAATTCCGAGGCAGATCCCTGATCTTCCAGGATCTGGATTTTTGCCTGCACGGCATATTCCGGGGTTGCATACCGAATATAGAGGATTGCCAGGGCAACTGCAGTTACAAGGGATAATACAAACCATTTCCAATGTTTGGTATACGGCTTTATTAATTCCTTGTAATCAATTTCATTCTTTTGGAACATGGAAGAGGAGGTCTTGATCCGGATTAGGTATTAAATTTTAGACTCGGGTCAAAATAAAGACAGCAGAGGTCAACAAGGAGGTCAGAATGGAAACCGTTATGGCCGTAGATGCACCTACAGAGGTTTCCCGGATTCCCACCTTATTGGGTTCCACATATACCACATCGTTCTGGGTGAGATAAAACACCGGGGATTTTACGATGTCCTTCGAGGTCAGGTCTATACGATTATACACTTTGGTTCCGTTAAAGTCGCGGATCACCAGCACGTTTTCACGCTTGCCCCTTAGTGTCAGGTCCCCTGCCAGGCCAAGGGCCTCCAGGATGGTAATCTGTTCTCCGTTCGTGGGGTAGGTACCGGGTCGGGCCACCTGGCCCAAAACCGTCACCGTAAAGTTTCGCAGGCGGATGTTGATAATAGGGTCTTTCAGGAAGTCTGAGAGTTTTTCGCGCAACAGCAGCCTTACCTCGTCAGGGGAAAGCCCTTCAATTTTAAGCTTCCCGATAACCGGGAAGTCGATCATCCCATCCTGGTCCACCAGGTAATCCACCTGTTCGGCCCGGATCCCCCCTTCGGAGGCCCCGCGATACAGGTTAAACGGGGCACTGGCCTCGGGGGTCAGGGAAGACACGTGGATGGATACCAAATCATCCACCTTGAATTTGGTAATGGACGTATTGTTGTCGACCAGGGTTTCAAAGTCCCCCGCATCCTGGAAGTAGGCGACCTCCTTGCGGGAGGCACAGGAGGCGAGCAGGGCGGCCGCGGCAATTACAACAAAAGGGGTCTTGAAGGAAATACGCATGTTTTTCATCTCAGCAACGTTGAAATTAGGATTCGGCCGTCAAGATACAATTTTATCGGCTTCCTTTTGTGGGGCCTTCGGCGCCTGCGGGGGAGTTTCCCCTGTCTTTTTGGGGTCGTCCAACCGGCTGTACTCCGAATTATTCGATACGAATTCCGGTACAATCTGCTTCATAAGCTTTACCGTATCGGAATTAAAGAACATGTTGGTGACGCAAAGCTCATCGATCAGGGAACGGACCTCCAGGTAGTCGAGCTCGCGCACCTTGCTGATCAAAATTTTCTTGTGGTAAGTCGGGAGCGTATTCTCCCCATTGGCCAGGAGTTCCTCATAGAGTTTCTCGCCGGGGCGCAGGCCCGTGATCTTGATGTCGATGTCTTCGGGGTAACGCAGTCCCGAGAGGCGGATCATGTTCTTGGCCAGGTCGAAGATCCGCACCGATTCTCCCATATCAAATATAAAGATCTCCCCCCCCTCGCCCATGGCACCGGCTTCCAGCACTAGCTGTGACGCTTCGGGGATGGTCATGAAAAAGCGGGTGATGTCTTTATGTGTGAGGGTAAGCGGGCCACCCTTTTCGATCTGCTTACGGAAGAGGGGGATCACCGAGCCGTTGGAGCCCAGCACGTTCCCAAATCGGGTAGTAATGTATTTGGTGCCCCCTGCCTTCTGCAGGCAGCTGATATACATTTCCGCAATACGCTTGGTGGCCCCCATAATATTGGTGGGGTTCACCGCTTTGTCCGTGGATACGAAGACAAATTTGTCCACCTTGTGCTCCAAAGCCAGGTCGGCCATCACCTTGGTACCAGCCACATTGATCTTGATGGCCTCATAGGGGTTGCACTCCATCAGGGGCACATGCTTGTAAGCAGCCGCATGGAAAACCACGTCGGGTTTGTACTCCTGGAACAGCAAGTTGCAGCGGTTCTTGTCGCGCACATCGCCCACCACGGGGATAAAGTTGTGCAAGCCATTCTGCTTCAATTCCTGCTGCAGGTCATAGAGGGCCGATTCGGCCTGGTCGAGGATCACCAGCGATTTGTACTCGTACTTGCAGATTTGCCGCACCAACTCACTCCCAATGGAGCCAGCCCCACCAGTTACCAAAATGCTTTTCCCGGCCAGTTCACGGCTCACCTTTTTGTTGGTGATGGAAATGGGTACCCGGTCGAGCAGGTCCTCGATCTGCACGGGTTTGATCTGGGAAACCCGAAGCTCCCCATTAATCCAGTCGTCTACCGGGGGGACAATCTTGACCCGCACCGGGAAATCGACCATGCCCTCCACCAGCTTGCGCAGCTTTTTCTGCTCAATATTATGGATGGAAAAAATGATCTCTGAAATCTTCTTACTTCTCAAAAAACCATCGCTCAGCACCTCGGGTCCGAACACAGGTACCCCGTTGATCTGTTTACCCACCTTCTGCCGGTCTTCATCGATATAGCCCAGTACCTGCATGTTGCTTTTTGTACTGCTTGTAAGTGCGTTGTAGGTTAGGATGCCGGACTCACCTGCCCCATAGATGAGCACGTTCTTGTAGTAACGAATATCCTTGGATACCAGGTTGTTGTACAGCACCTTAAACACATAGCGGGATGCTGTTAGCCCCAAAAAGGCCATCAGGCTATGAATAATGATAATGGAAAGGGGGATTTTGAATTCCGGCACCACCGCCCAGGTCCGGTTGGCCAGAATCACCAAAATGGTCAAAATACTGGCCAGGCAGATGGCGTTAAAAATATTATAAACGTCGCGCACCCCCGTATGGCGGACCACCCCTTTATACGACCCGGTGATCAGGAAGGCCAGGACGCCCACTCCCAGCATAAACGGGATTTGGTACCAGAATTGGGAGACATCGAAATTGAAGGTAAGGTTATACCGGATCAAATAGGCCAGGACAAAGGTGACCCCGAAGGTCACCAGGTCGATGGCCAATACCAGCCATTTACTGGCAAATCGCGTTGCTGTGTTCGCAATATAACTCTGGATCATAGCAAAGTCTTTTTAATAATTCCCATAACGCGTTCCAAGTCGGTTTCCGTCAGGTTCGATCCGCTGGGCAAACAGAGCCCACGGGAAAACAGGTCTTCTGAAACCCCATTGACATAGGCAGGGGTGGCCGAAAAAACAGGCTGCAGGTGCATCGGTTTCCACAGCGGCCGCGATTCGATGTTTTCTTCCTCCAGGGCCAGGCGGATACGCTCCCGGGTTTCAAAGGAGGGGGTCAGCACCGTGGTCAGCCAGCGGTTGCTGAAGGCCCCTGCAGGTTCGGGCAGAAATTCAAGGCCAGGCACCCCTGACAATTCGCTTTGATAAACCTCAAAATTCCTCCGGCGGGCGGCAACCCGCTCAGGCAAAACCTCCATCTGCCCCCGGCCGATACCGGCCAGTACGTTGCTCATCCGGTAATTATACCCGATGTGCGAATGCTGGTAATGCGGGGCCACATCCCTGGCCTGGGTGGAAAGGAAAACGGCCTTTTCCTTCCATTCGGCATGGCGGGTCAGCAAGGCCCCACCCCCGGAGGTGGTGATGATTTTGTTCCCGTTAAAGGAAAGGATCCCGATATCGCCCAGGGTACCACAAGATTGCCCCTTATAAGTGCTTCCAAGGGCCTCGGCGCTGTCTTCAACCACGGGAATGCTATACTTTTCAGCAATCTCACGGATCGCGGAATGCTGGTAAGGCATGCCATATAAATGCACGGCGATGATGGCTTTCGGCTTTTTACCCGTTTTCAGCCGGGTTTGAATGGCCTCTTCCAAGAGCGCAGGCGAAATATTCCAGGTTTCCGGTTCGCTATCCACAAATACCGGCGTAGCCCCCAGATAAGCAATGGGGTTGGCCGAGGCGGAAAAAGTAAAGGACTGGCAGAGGACTTCATCGCCGGGGCCTACCCCCAGGAGTTCCAGGGCCAGGTGCAGGGCCGCGGTACCGGAACTCAGGCAGGCCGCATGAATATCTCCCCCGACAAAGGTTTCAATCGCTTTTTCAAAGCCGTTGACATTGGGGCCCAGGGGGGCAATCCAGTTGCTGTCAAAGGCCTCTCGAACATACTCCTGCTCTGTACCTCCCATGTGGGGGGAGGAGAGCCAGATTTTATCCCGGGTAAGCGTTTCCAATTTTAAAGCATTTTGTTGGTTTCGTACTCTTTGAAAACCCCATCGCCCGGGGCATTCCTTTAGATGGTAAATTTGGGGAGGTTTCCAATCGAACTTAAAAAAAACCGTCGATCAAAAAACCAAAATACACTCCAAAGTTACGCTTTTAAACGAGCTTCCATAAATCGACAGCCGATAATTCGCTGAAGTAGGCCAAAAGTCAGACCAGTTGATAAAAATCATCTTTTGCCTTCTTAAAAGGGTTGAATTTTGTCGGTGAAAAGCCCATTACACGAAGGGTAGAGATGGTGAGCCATAAAACGCCAGTACAAACCATACTTTCTCTTTCGATTCTGCCTTTGATCGAATTTTAAGGCTCTTGAAAGTTCATATACACCATAAAACATTCCGACGATTTAAGTTTGGCACCTCAGAACTAAAAGAAAAACGCAAAACTTTTTTGAAAATGAAAAAACCGATCTTCTTCCTTTCTGTCCTGCTAGTGATTGCCAGCCTGGGCTGTAGCAAAAGCGAGGACGCCGACGTAAACAACCCCAATTTGCCCGGGCCTGACGCAGGCATCCCGGACGACCCGGAGCGGGTAGATTACGTCCTCTCCACCTCAAACGGTTCGGGCGTAACCGGCCTGGCCTCCTTTATCCCCAACGATGACGGGAGTACCACCATCTACATCGATCTGGAGAACGCTTCCCAGGGCATCCATCCGGCCACGGTAAATTTTGGGACCCTTGAAAGCGGAGGGGCAATCGCCATTACCCTGAACGAATGTGAATGTGAAATCAGTGAAACCGTTGTTACCCAACTCGATAACGGGACCCCGGTCACTTTTGTGGAGTTGATGACCTTTGACGGGCACCTTAACATTTATGAAAGCCCAACAGACGGTACCACTATTGCACAAACAAATATTGGCGCCAACTCCTTCTAAAGTTGAATTTATCGCCTAAAAACCCTGAGATCATTTCAGGGTTTTTATGTTTAAAGTGGAAACCCAACTTATAAAGAATAGCCACCTTAAACACAAGCAACTTTAGAATGCATACTTTTGAAAGTGCTTACCATAAGAATTAACCTTCATTTTATTTGAGATTATGAAAATCCTGGTAACCGGAGCCGCCGGCTTCATTGGATTTTACGTTTCCAAATCGCTTCTGGAGCGGGGCCATACCGTGGTTGGCCTCGACAACCTCAACGACTACTACGATGTGGACTTAAAGTACGGGCGGCTCGGGGTACTGGGGATCCCCCGGGAGCAAGCCGAAGTTTTCGGCCAGATGGCCGGTAGCGCGACCTTTGAAACGTTTTCGTTTATCCGACTCCCCCTCGAAGACCGGGAGGGCCTCCAGCGCTTTTTTAAGGCAGAAGGCTTTGAGGTGGTCTGCCACCTGGCAGCCCAGGCCGGCGTGCGCTACAGCCTGGAAAATCCGGAAGCCTATATCGACAGCAATATTGTGGGGTTCCTTAACATCCTGGAGTGTTGCCGGCACCACCACATCCAACACCTGGTGTATGCTAGCAGTTCCAGCGTGTACGGGGCCAATACCAAAGTGCCTTTTGAAACTTCGGATACCGTGGACCACCCGGTGAGCCTGTATGCCGCCACCAAAAAATCGAACGAGTTGATGGCCCATACCTATAGCCACCTCTATGGGTTCCCGACTACCGGGCTGCGTTTCTTTACGGTGTACGGCCCCTGGGGACGGCCCGATATGGCTATGTTCCTCTTTACCGAAGCCATCCTGAAGGGAAACCCTATTAAGGTTTTCAACCACGGAAACCTCGAAAGGGACTTTACCTATATCGACGACATTACCGAGGGCGTGGTGCGGGTGATTGAAAAGCCGGTAGAGGCGCGGATTCAAAGCGGGGAGTTGTACAAGGTGTACAACATTGGGAATAACCAGTCGGTGAAATTACTGGACTTTATCGAAGCCATTGAGCAAACCCTGGGGAAAAAGGCGGAAAAACAGATGCTGCCCATGCAACCCGGGGATGTGGAAAAAACCTGGGCCAATGTGGACGACCTGATCCGCGATTACGGCTACCAGCCGAATACCCCCATCCGGGAGGGCGTGCAGGCCTTCGTTACCTGGTACCGGGAGTATTACGGCGTTTAGAATGCTTGATCTGCCCAAAGGCTTAAATGGTCATTGGTGCAGCGTATAATTAATGGCTCTAATTAGCTTTTTTTCCGCTGAAGTGTACCCTAATCCCACTTATCGGGAAAAGGTGCTCGTTTAAACAGTTTTTCAAGTTTTTTCCTACAGCTTTGTGCATCTTTGCAACGGATTTAGAAAACCATGGACGTACACATCCCTAGTCTTAATTCAGACCTGCATATTTTAGTCACCGGGGGGGCGGGCTTTATCGGCTCCAACCTCTGCGAAACCCTGCTGAAAAACGGGAACCGGGTGCGCTGCCTCGACAACTTGGCCACCGGGAAGCGGGAAAACATCACCCCTTTCCTTACGCACCCCCATTTTGAATTCCTTGAGGGCGACATCCGAAACCTGCCGACCTGCCAGCAGGCCTGCGAAGGGATCGATTTTGTACTGCAGCAGGCAGCCCTGGGCTCGGTACCCCGGTCGATCAACGACCCCATTACCAGCAATGAGGTTAACGTATCGGGCTTCCTGAACATGCTGGTCGCTGCACGGGACGCCGGGGTAAAGCGGTTTATTTATGCCGCCAGTTCTTCTACCTACGGGGATTCCAAAGCCCTGCCTAAAGTGGAAGACGCCATCGGGAGGCCCCTTTCCCCTTATGCAGTTACGAAATACGTGAACGAATTATACGCCGAGGTTTTCAGCCGCACCTATGGCCTGGAAACCATCGGCCTGCGATATTTCAATGTCTTCGGGAGGCGGCAGGACCCGGCAGGGGCCTATGCAGCAGTGATCCCGAAATTTGTGATGCAGTTGATGAAACACGAAGCCCCGGTCATTAATGGGGACGGGAGTTTCTCACGAGATTTCACCTACATCGACAATGTGGTGCAGATAAACCTGCTGGCTATGGTGACGGAGAACCCTGAGGCGATCAATACCGTCTACAACGTGGCCTTTGGGGAACGCACCAGCCTGAACGAACTTTTTACCTTACTGAAAAAATATCTGGGCGCTTATGACCCGGAAATTTTAACGTTGGAACCCACCTACGGGCCGGAACGGAAAGGGGATGTGCCCCATTCCCTGGCCTCCATCGAAAAGGCCCGGCGGCTCCTGGGGTATGAACCTCAGTATTCCATGGAAAAGGGATTACAAGAAGCGGTACACTGGTACTGGCAAAACCTAAAATAAAATACTTCATCTATGAACCTTACAGTAATTGGAACGGGCTATGTGGGCCTGGTAAGCGGGGCCTGCTTTGCGGAAATGGGCAACCGGGTAACCTGCGTGGACGTGGACACCAAAAAGATCGAGAACCTTAAGAAAGGAATAATCCCCATTTACGAACCCGGGTTGGAGCCCATGGTGGCCCGAAACATCGAAAACAAAACCCTCTTTTTCAGCACCGACCTGAAAGAAAGCCTCCGTAAGTGTGAAGTGGCCTTTATCGCCGTGGGGACCCCCATGGGGGAGGACGGCTCTGCCGACCTTAAATACGTCCTGCAGGTGGCCCGCGAAATCGGCGAACACATGGTCGCCCCCTTAATTGTGGTCGATAAATCTACCGTTCCGGTGGGGACGGCAGACAAAGTAACGGCAGCCATGCGGGAAGTACTCGACGCCCGCGGGGTGGATTTTTCGTTCCATGTAGTTTCCAACCCGGAATTCCTGAAGGAAGGGGACGCCATCAATGACTTTATGAAACCCGATAGGGTCGTGGTGGGTTCCGACGATGCCGAAGCCACCGAAAAGATGCGTTCCCTCTATGCCCCCTTCTTCCGCAGCAGCATGGACCGCCTCATCACCATGGACGTGCGTTCCGCCGAGATGACCAAATACGTGGCCAACGCCATGCTGGCCACTAAAATTTCGTTCATGAACGAAGTAGCCAACATCTGCGAACTGGTGGGGGCCGATGTGAACAAGGTGCGCATCGGCATCGGGTCCGACTCCAGGATCGGGTACAGCTTCATTTACCCGGGCAGCGGGTACGGGGGCTCCTGCTTTCCCAAGGACGTGAAGGCACTCATTAAAACCGCCGCCCAGCACGGCTATACGGCCGAGTTGATTGGAGCCGTGGAAGACGTAAACGATCGGCAGAAGCTGGTGGTCGCCCAGAAAGTGGTAGACCGCTTCGGGGAAGACCTCAGCGGGCTGACCTTTGCGATATGGGGGCTTGCCTTTAAACCCCAGACCGATGATATGCGGGAGGCTCCCTCCATCTATATCATCAAAGAACTGGTGAAACGTGGAGCGCAAATTCAGGCTTACGACCCCAAAGCCATGGACGAGGCCCGTCATTTCTACCTGAAAGACGTCCCCAAGGTGGCCTATTTCGATTCCAAGTACGAAACCCTGAAGGGGGCCGATGCTATGATCCTGCTCACGGAATGGAAGGAGTTCCGCTCCCCCGACTTCGAAGAACTAAAGGCTCAGTTGAATGCCCCTATCATCTTTGATGGCCGGAACCAGTACAACGACGGCAAACTGCGCCAGATGGGGTTTGAATACTACCAGATTGGGAAGCAAAGCCTACCCGTCGAAGTTAGCGCATAGTTAAAGGTATTTACTAAAAGAATCTCGAGAAGCATGGACAACATTAAAATAGGAGTCATTGGCCTGGGCTACGTGGGCCTGCCCCTGGCGAGGCTGTTTGCCACCAAATTCCCGGTGGTCGGGTTCGACATCAACCAGGGCCGGGTGGCCGAATTGCGCTCCGGGAAAGACAGTACCCTTGAGGTGGAAGATGATTTGCTTCAAAGCGTGTTGGTGGATTCCCCGAAAATGAAGACGGGGCTGTATTGCACCCACGACCTTGCGGATATTGCAGATTGCAATTACTATGTGGTTACCGTGCCCACGCCGGTGGACAAAACAAACCGCCCCATCCTGACCCCTTTGTACAAGTCGAGTGAGACCGTGGGTAAAGTCCTGAAAAAAGGGGATATCGTCATCTATGAATCCACCGTATACCCGGGAGTAACGGAAGAGGAATGCGTCCCGGTCCTGGAACGGGTGAGCGGACTTACCTTCAATAAAGATTTCTTTGTGGGGTATTCTCCGGAACGGATCAACCCCGGGGACAAGGAGCATACGGTGGAGAAGATCCTGAAGGTAACCTCGGGTTCCACTCCTGAAATAGGAAAAAAGGTAGATGAGCTCTACGCCTCCGTAATCACGGCGGGTACGCATTTGGCCCCGACGATCCGCGTAGCGGAAGCCGCCAAGGTGATCGAAAACTCTCAACGCGACATCAACATCGCCTTCGTAAACGAATTGGCCAAGATCTTTAACCTAATGGGGATTGATACCCATTCCGTTTTGGAAGCGGCGGGCACCAAATGGAACTTCCTTCCCTTTAAGCCCGGCCTGGTGGGGGGGCACTGTATTGGGGTGGACCCCTATTACTTGGCCCAGAAGGCCCAGGAATACGGCTATCACCCGGAGATTATCCTCACGGGTAGGCGGATGAACGACGGCATGGGCCGCTATGTGGCCTCCGAGGTGGTGAAACTGATGGTGCAGAAAGACATCAAAATAAAGGGTTCCAATATCCTGGCCCTGGGGATTACTTTTAAGGAAAATTGCCCGGACGTGCGAAATACCAAGGCCGTGGACGTCATCAGGGACCTGATGAGCTATGGCTCTGAAGTAACGGTGTACGACCCCTGGGCCAACCCGGAAGAGGTACTGGAAGAATACGGCTTGCATACCACAAAGAACCTGCCCAACAGCAAATTCGACACTATTGTGCTGGTAGTGGCCCACCGAGAGTTCCTGGAGTTGCCGCTCCGGTCTATGTTACACGAAAATGGGATTTTATATGATGTAAAGGGCATCCTTAAAGAAACCGTGGACGCCCGATTATAGTCAAAAACTACCTTGCCTGGACAAAAGCACCCCACTGGGGTGCTTTTTTTTTGCCTTTTGTTGGTAAACCTTTTCGGTACTAGGCGAAGCACTACTTTCCCATGAATATTTCCCTAAATCAGGGCAGAAATGCAAAAGTTTGTTAAAGAAACCTGCCGTTCATCGAAAACAAATCTCGATGAACGTCTATGTCCCGAAAAGCAATCGTAACTCTCCCCAAACGCATAATTGCAGTTCATCGAAAATAACAATTGTTTTACCGAAGATATGCGTTCGATTAAATAGATTTAGGTCCCAAATAAAATGTACTAAAACTTAACCTGTATCTTAACCCATGAGAAAACACACTTTAACCCCCACGAAAGTGCTCCTGCTCCTCATCGTTTTTTCCCTTCATTTTTCCTGTACAAAAGACTCTGACCTCCTGGCGGAATATACCGTACTTGAGGAAAACGCACTCCTTGAAGAACGCAATGTCGATTCGGAAACGGATGATTCCCCTGCTGAAGAACCTGCGCAATCAGATGCATCGGAGCCCGATCCCCAAGATCCTGCAGGCACAACTGAATTTTCCAAGGAACCCAGCAATAAAGTCTTAGATTGGAAGAACCTTTTCGATAATCAAACTGCTGATGACCAACGTCAGATAGCACTTTCAAATTCTGGTGACGGTGGTGATATCTATTATTTGGATGTTTCTCCCTACATATACATGTTTCAGGTAACAGGAGAGGATTCGTACATGGAATTTGCCATGCAACTTTTCCGAAATGCCATGAATACTGCGAATGACGGGGCAACCCCAGGAGACGGATATCTCGGGTGGAGAGATGGCACCTCCGATATCACTAACGGTGTTCGGGTGAACGATGGTAGTGAAGTGCCTTTGGCTGAAAGCAGGGGAATGCGGACCATTGCTCGGATGCTTTGGGTCTTGGCCAAAAGCCCATCTTTCCTTTCAAGGAATGGAAACCAACAGGCGTATGATGAGATGCTTGCCTGGTTTGAAAAACATATTTGGGAAAAATGGGAAAGCAGGGGAATTGGAAATTTATATCGGAGTAGAACACATATGAGCAGCCACTGGGGGCAGATGGCCTGGTTTCTCCATGAGATTACTGGCACGCCTAAATATCGTTCTTTCTACGAGAACTGGAGTTATGCTGGTTTTCCTTCCGGTCCACATACCGGTGGCAATATGAGAAACCAGTTACGGGAAGTGAATGCCAATGGAGGAACCGGTTATGTATGGAACGGCTTATGGGGCTCTATGACAGGGTCTAACGATGTGAGCCATGCCAATGCAGAAGTGGAATTAATGATTTTAGGAGCAGAAATGGGAGATTATTGGTCCCAGACCGATATGCAAAGGCTTATCAATACCTTCGAAGGGCTGATCTTCAAATCCAATTCCTGGAACAATCATGCATATTACATTGACGGTGGGGGATCTGAAGCTGCATTATGGGACCAAGGTTGGGTACAGTTGGGTCGCTTCTCTTCAGAACTACAGGCTAAACTGGAAAATGCAGAATTGCTGCCTACCTATTATTACTATCAAAAGGTACGTATTGCCAATATGGCTTACAATCAATCGTATTTGGAGGGCAACCTTATTTATCCTGAAATACCGTAATAAGCTCAGGTCGATTTCAGAACAAGTTCAATTTTTCAGATTACGAATCAGAGCCGGTAAAACTGGCTCTGATTTTTTTTTTATTCTTCTAAAAACCATAGATGGGCACAACCCTATCCCTTTTATTCTAAACAATCCATATTTCTCTAAAGCACCTTTATTGGTCCTTCCTCTATTGAGTCAACGCTTAAAAAAGGGTAAGCCTTCAACTTTTAAAGAGATTACACCGCGGAAAGCCTAAACTCCTGACATTGGTGGCAAAAAACCAAAAGGAACTGGGATTTGCGCCTAGTAAGGGGTTAGAAATAACAAAATTATTTGCCAAAAAATCTCTAATATCCACAATCTGTTGAGAAAATTAACCCAACTGGGAAACTGAAATTACTTCCTACCCAATTCGCTACGGAGTATGAAGGGTCATCTACTTGTATACATTTAATTGATGAAAATAGCAACTCGATACCTTTAATATTACTGTTGTTGTTATTTCTGAGGTTTATGCCAATAAAAGAAGATTCTTCTATTCTTGTAATTATGCTTATATATTCAATTGCAGGGCATTTGGATAAATCTAGCAACTGATCAACACCGGAATAAACCCCAACGGTTATGCTTCTTAGGTTAGGATTGTTAAGATTATCTAGTCCTCCAGATATCCCAAACTCATTGCTGTCCAAAAAAAGATTCTCCAATAAAGGATTTAAAGAAAGATCACTTAATTGGCCAGACTCAACATGAAGATTCTTCAATTTTTGGTTTTGGGAAAGATCAATAACAGCAAACAAATAAACATCATTGCCTAAAGTGAGTGTTTCTAAATTTGGGGCTTGACTAAAATCGGGAATTGTTGCTAATTGATTTGGAGCGTCAGGCGCGTCCACAAAAAAATTCTTTAAACTGATGTTGTTTCCAAGAATGATCTTTTGAGGCCCATAAAAACTGCTGATACTTATCAATGAAGGAATATTGCTAACGTCCAACAAACCTCTGCTACTTTCATCTGATTGATAGAAATCCAACTCTTTAAGAGATGCGAAATCTTTTAATCCTGTAAAATCTTCAATAGGTGAAGCTCCGCTATACCCATCTTGTGAAGGACTGATAAATCGCAACTCTGTCACGCTTTCAATATTGGCGGTTAGCACATAATTATCCATCAAATCATCAAATCCCTTGTTGATAAGATACTGCTCAAAGCTATCATCTGGGACATAGGTAATTTGGCATCCTCCTTCATTGACGGTTACTCCAGATTTTGTGTTTAAACACTGGTCAACGTCGTCAGTAACACCATCGCCGTCACCATCTGCGTCTAAGGTTGTAACGGAATATTCCTGCGAGAATCCTGAATTACCAACTTCATCTTCCAAATAAACTTGGAAATAATACAAAGTTCCAGGGGTCAAGGCAAATGGATTGCCAGGGCCTACGATCTGCCTATGCCTGGTAAGATAACCTTCCTCTATTGCGGTTGAAGCCACATACACCCCAGGCGAGGTTCCAAAACGGACATAGCCTTTGCTTCCTTCATTAATGCTCCAATCTACTTTGAAGGATGTAGAGGTGACTTCAAGGATGTCAAGACTGGTTACACCAGGGGGCGTTTTGTCTGTCTGACTTTGAGAGCAACCTTCCGCATTAACACTTTCACCTGTAGGGGTATCGGGACAAGTATCTGCCTCGTCGCTTACCCCATCTCCATCGCTATCCTTTTGGCTTGCTGAGCAGCCCTGCCCGTCTACTGTCTCGCCAACTGGGGTGTTCGGGCACTGATCTAAATTATCTGCAATATCGTCCTCATCGTTATCCATCTGAGAAGTAGAGCAACCTTGGGCATTGACAGTAGCACCAGATGGCGTGCCCGGACATAAATCATTGACATCACTTACCCCATCACCATCGAAATCCTTTTGGCTATCGGAACAACCTTCTGAATCCGCTGTTTCATTAGTCGGGGTATTAGGGCACTGATCAAGGTTGTCAGTTATTCCATCTCCATCGGTATCCTGCTGTGCTGTTGAACATCCTTGTGCATTAACAGAGGCCCCGGAAGGGGTATTGGGGCATTGGTCCAGATTGTCATTCACCCCATCCCCGTCTGTATCTCTTTGCGAAGCCGAACAACCCTGGGCATTGGTGTCCTCACCTTCCGGGGTGTTAGGGCATTGGTCAATCGTATTGTTAATGCCGTCTCCATCAGCATCCTTTTGACTCTCCGCACAGCCCTGGGCATCCACAGATTCCCCAACTGGAGTATTCGGGCATTGGTCTGCGTCATTAGTAACACCATCATTGTCTCCATCTGTTTGGCTGGGGGCACAACCGTGCTCATCAACAGTGGTGCCCGAAAGGGTGTTTGCACACTGATCCTTATCGTCAGTTACTCCATCCCCGTCTGTGTCTTTCTGACTGTCAGCACAGCCATTTTCATCCACAGGTGCTCCATCCGGGGTATTTGCACAAGTGTCATTGTCATCACTAACGCCATCACCATCAGCATCGGTTTGGGAACTGGAACAACCTTGTTCATTTACTTCTTCTCCTTCTGGGGTATTCGGGCATTGGTCAGCGTCATCATTTACCCCATCCTGATCGGTGTCCTTTTGACTATCCGAACAACCTAATTCATCAGCTTCTTCACCCTCTGGGGTGTCTGGGCATTCGTCCGCATCATCAAAGACCCCATCACCATCCGAGTCAATCTGAGAACTTGAACACCCCTGCGCATTGATTTCCTCGCCTTCAGGAGTATCCGGGCATTGATCTATATTGTCATCTACACCATCTCCATCCGTATCCACCTGGGATATAGCACAACCGTTTTCGTCAACTTCTTCCCCAGATTGTGTGTTTGGGCATTTATCCAGATCATTTGCCACCCCGTCTCCATCCAGGTCTTCCTTCAGAAATTCAGCAGTTAGTTCAGTGTCTGAGGTAATCCTGAAGGTAAACGGATTGGAGTTGCATCCTTTATCCCCCGTCCACCGGAAGAAGTAATATCCTTGGGCGGGTATAGCAGATATGGAGATTTGCTCCCCGTCATCAAAGGTTCCTGAGGATGGATTTACAGTTCCACTTCCATTGGGAGAAACCTTAATGGTGAGCTTATACTGTTCTGGATCATCTTCCTCGGAACAGCCCCAATAAATCAGAGGAATAACAAGGAGTAGAAGTGCCGGAAGAAATAATCGCTTGTTCATTTTGGTTGGATACTAGCAGGGGGAACAAGCTCAAAAGTAATCTTGACCTGAACAGCAAAGTATGATATAAATCAGATAGTTATATGAGGAAAACCGTAAATTCAGCAAGGAAGAGATTTAAATAACCAGTAAAATTCAAAGTGCTTTTCAATAACGTAAATGATATTTTTACTTTTTCCACGTTATCCTTTTATTAACACTCTAATAAGCAATTCTTGATTTATTCAAGAATTAAATAGTACGGAAATCTGAGAATCAAAAAATCTCGGATGGTACAACAAATTATGGCATACTGAATAGGATGATTTGAAAACTAACTTTTAAAAATATTTTTAAACAAACAAGAACTCCAAGTCGTGAAAATAGAGTTATTTGCATAAGCCTAATTCTAGCTATTAAAGGGAAGATGATCTTGCTAATTAATGATTTGACCTCTTTGAGGGGCAGATTAATTTAAAAATTATGAATCTCGAAAACGAATTCTGACTACCTACGGATTGATTATGAATCCAATTAGCAAAACCCAATTTTGGTGAGTAAACAACGACATTAAAAAGAGTCTTCTATAGTTTAAAAATCAAACATATCAAGTTATTAAATGAGTCTTAAAGACAAGACTATCAACGGAGTATTCTGGGCGCTTAGTCAGCAATTCAGCATTCAATTGATAAATTTTATTGTTCAAATTGTTCTTGCTCGTTTATTACTTCCTGAACATTTCGGCCTAATTGCAATGATTCAAATATTCATTACAATGGGGCAAGCTTTAATGGACAGTGGGATGAGTTCTTCCTTAATTCGAAATAAACAAGCAGATCAAGAGGATTATTCTACAGTTTTTTACATGAATATCCTTACAAGCATAGTTATATATTTCGTTCTTTTTTTTGTATCTCCTTCAATTGCAACCTTTTTTGACCAGCCAGAACTCACAATTATAGTGAGAGTTATGACCCTTACTTTCATTATTCAGGCCTTCGTAGGTGTTCAAAGTGCTGTCTTGACCCGAGAAGTAAATTTTAAATTACAAGCCATAATGCAGCTACCCTCCTCTATTTTGGGCGGGATTGTTGGTATAGTAACTGCTTATCTTGGTTATGGAGTGTGGAGCCTCGTCTTTTTTAGACTCACCACCTCTTTTGTATTTATGATTCAACATTGGTATAGAACTAATTGGAGGCCTGGATTATATTTTAACACTAAAAAACTTAAAGAACATTTTAATTTTGGTTTTAAACTTACTCTTTCCAGTTTAATTGCAAGTATTTATTCAAATTCCTATGCCATAATTATTGGGAAATTATTTCCAGCCAATCTTTTGGGCTTTTACAATCAAGCAGATACATTACGAATGTTTCCTGTAAGAAATTTAACAAGTGCATTACAGCGTGTAACATTTCCTATCTTTTCATCCATTCAGGATGATAATCAAAGATTAAAAAGTACTTTTAAAAAAATTACTTCAGTTGTTTTTTTTCTTGTGGTTCCGATAATGTTGCTATTAATAATTTTAGCAACCCCTCTATTCCGTCAAATTTTAACTGACAAATGGCTGCCGGCAGTACCCTATTTTCAAATATTGTGCTTTAGTGCTATAGCCTATCCATTAAGCGTATATAATCTCAATATTTTATTGGTAAAGGGTAAGAGTAATTTGCATTTAAAATTGGAGATAGTCAAAAAAATATTTGCTGTTATTTTTCTACTATTGATAATTCCATTTGGATTTCTAGGTGCTGTTTATGCAAGAGCTATTGGAATGTTTGTTCAAGCATTTTTTAACATTCACTATAGTGGTAAAATAATTGATTACTCCTTCAAAGAGCAGATGATGGACCTACTTCCTACTTTATGCATTGGCATTTTGGCAATGGTTGGAACCTATTTGATTAATTATTCACTTGCCGGATTTTTGGATCTTGGAGATTGGCTATTTATCATTTTTAGTTCTATGTTTTATGTGGTTTTCTATGTCGGCTTTAGCTATCTATTTAAGCTTCAAAGCCTTAAAGATATGCAATTACTGATAAAAGACATTCTGCAGAAAAGTAGATTTAGAGGGTAAATAAGGGAAATTACTATTTAAATAATCAGTTGAGTGAAAATATTATTTAGTGCTTATGAATTCAATTATTTCTCTTGCGCGGTTTTTGACATCAAAATTTCTTGAAAATTCCCTTGCGTTTTGTGACATTGCGCTCAGGGTTTGCGGATCTGATAAAATTTCAGTTATTGAAGATCTTAGGGCAGAAATATTAAATGGATCTATTAGAATAGAAAAAGAATCATCACATTGGTCCCTGACCTCGGGTATGTCAGATGAAATAATTGGCAAGCCACAAGCCATTGCTTCAACAATTGCGTTGCAGGAACCTTCCTTTGAAGTGGGCAAAACAAATAAATCAGCGCTCGACAGTAACTCCGGCACAACTTCGGAATGAACCTCTCCCTTAAAAACAATATTATCTCCAATAGGATTCTGGGAACCACTCCCAACAAAAATTAGATTTATATCTGTCAGGTTTCGAACAGCTTCTAAAAGCCGAAGAGGTCCTTTATGCTCTATTAAGCGTCCAACGAATATCAATATTTTTTTATTCTTCGGAAAACCAAATTTGTTCCGCATTTCGATCTTATCCCTAGGATAGTAAATATCAAGATTTACGGCATTCGGTTTTAATAATATTTTTTCCGCCGCTACCCCAAATGAAGCAAGCTTGTCCCTAAGCTTCGCAGAAACGGCAATAAAACCTTGGACGTTAGAAATTATCCTTTTGAAATAGTTGGAATTGAAGAAGGCAACTGAAGCATCAATATTACTTTCTCCAATTGCACCAAAAATGGGCTTATTATATTCGGACAGAGCTTCGACTGCAATTATAGCATTTGTGATAAAGTGTGCGTAAACAACATCAAATTCTATGTTTTTTTTCCGGACGGTTCTCTTAACTGCCAATACTTGTCCTCTTTGTGAGTATTTATAGGTATTAAAATTTCCAATTCTTTTCGCTGATGCAGAGAAATATTTTGGCCTGTATACTTCACATAGTTCGGTTCCATAAGTGGATTTTTTTTGGTTCCCTTTGCTTAATCCAATTTTGGTAGGAGATATTACAGATATCTCATGTCCTAACTTTGCAAATTCCTGAACGAGTTTGTAAACAAAAACCCCATGAGAGGGATATTTGTTAGACGGATAATTATTCGATATTACTAAAATCTTCATCCTACTCTAACCTTTTTTGAATTCACCGAATCTTGTTTAATAAGAATAGTTGAACCGATTAGAATTGCGAAAAAAAACCAAAATAGAATTTTTCCAATGCCACCTCCTGCCTTAGCCATATTAAATAATATAATAATCAAAATTACCATGTATACAGTTTGACCTGTGAATTGATAACTTTTATACAAGTCCCTAAATAATCTCACCAAAAAAAGCATGAAGAAAATAAATCCAATTATTCCCGTGGAAATCAAAACATAAAAAAACACATTATGAGGATCAATGTATCGTCCTGAATAAATGTACATTTCAGGTAATACTCCAGAAAAACCAACACCAATTAAAACATTATTTTCAATTATATCTATTGCACCTTTCCATAAATCATTTCTTCCCGTGTCTCCCTTTTCGATTGTATTAAGCATCCTTTGTTTTAAAACAGGATTGTTATCTAAACTTTGGGATATAAAGAAAAATGAAGCGGAAATACCGATGACAACTAATATTATTTTCTGAATAAGTCCTGACTTTTTGAAATATATCAAAATAGTTGTGCCAAGCAAAAGCGACAATAAGGCCCCTCTGGAAGCAGACAAGATAACCAGGCTAACAAATGGAACACTTAAGATTGAACTTATTAGTAAATTCCTTAATGAAAATTTAACATCTAGTAGTCGGGCGAGAACAATTAGAAAGGCTATAGCTGCTTTCATTCCTATCATATTAGGATTCTCGCCAAATAATAACAAACGACCATGTTCATAGGATGTTCCTGCACCAATGGTTGCCAAAATAAACATCAAAAGTACGCTTCCCAAATACGCATTTAAAACTCTGCTAATTAAAGTTGGATTGGAGCGTATATGATTTGCAATTAATCCCATAAGTATGATTAAAAGCAATACGCGGTAATTGTAAGCCTCCTTAAGTTCTTCGGCATAACCACTGTGAAGTGCTGTTGAAACCAATCCAACGTAAATAAACAGTAATAAGGGAATTAGATATCTGTTTATAAACTTAAAATTAAAGTTATATCCCAATAAGGGAATCCATGTAAGAAAGTAAAATGCACTAGCTATATAAGTGACAGAATAGCTCCCTGCGAGTTTAAAAGGATCCCAGTTCTCAAAGGTTACAGAAAAAACCAAGAGAAGCAGAAAAAAATTGTTAGCATATTTAATTAAACTCATCTCCTTATGAACAATTGAGCCCTTCTATCATCCAGTCTTGAAAAGAAACCTTATCATGATGCCAATTTAAATCGGCATCCCAGTAACCAGGACAATCCAAATACGCCTTGGGGTTAAAAGCAAAAGAAATCTCAATGATTTTTGGTTCATTATTTTGGTCATAAACGAAGTCATAAGCCATACTTTGGAAATTGAGCTTATTGCTAACCTCAAAAGCGATCTTGAGACATCGTTCGTCGAACAATTCCTTATCATAATAAAAAAGTCCACTACCAGAAGCTCTAAAATCATTATCCCTTACCATTCTTTTTAAAGCAAAAGC
The DNA here is from genome assembly GCF_024006985.1 of Robiginitalea marina. Classification (GTDB taxonomy): domain Bacteria; phylum Bacteroidota; class Bacteroidia; order Flavobacteriales; family Flavobacteriaceae; genus Robiginitalea; species Robiginitalea marina. The sequence continues at coordinate 136,750 of NZ_JAMXIB010000001.1, read as the reverse complement.
TTTTTGTCCAATTATTACGATACGTTGATCGTATTTGTTATCAGGCATGAACTCTTGAAAGTAAAGGTATCCCTTTTCTCTTGTTGACATATTTTTAAACGGGGTACCTATAAAAATCCTGATCGCTCCTTTTATTAAACCGAGTAAACTCTCTTTGCCCAGTTTGTATTTTCTGTGTCTTTCTTTAAGAATAGAAACCATGTCCAACATTGGGAACCCTTTGCCAAAGGCCGTATTAGCTAATTTTCTAGCATGAGTTTTATTTTTACATAGAACAACATTCTTAGAACCGGAACCCTTACGCAATTTAAATACCTTCGGAAAAGTGGTGGTTTCTATCCATTTTAATGCTGTCTTTTTATCATAAAAGACAAATGACTTAACTAAGGGCGCCCCAATTGATTCTAACAAATACTTCTGCGCTACTTTATCGTCATAGTGCCATAAAGTGGAGTAATTTGGAAAAACTTGAATACCTATGTTTTCAAGAGATTTAACCAAATATTTTGACATTATCTGATCTTTATAATTAAAGTTATTGACGTTCCACAACAAACAGGTACAGCCAACTAATTGATCCAAAATATCGCTATCGTAACAGGATACCACTTTGAAAGGCAAGTTTTTCTCCTCGCAGTATTCTTTCCACCGAACACTAAAATTGTTTCCCTGTTCAAAATGTATTGCAATCATAAAAATTAATTGTTTTTGTCATTAAAGGTTAGAACTGAATAGCTCTTAAATATTATTATACTTTATGTAATTTTTCGAAATTTGATTCGTTCATTTCTAATGATTTCAACGCTAAGCTATGATAAAAATCGAAATTACATTTGCTTTGATATATTAAATGGCCAAAGGGTAAAACAAACAGGTTTAAATGATTAACATTTATCCCCAAAGCCAAGGGATTTCAGTTCTTGTTGAAAACGGCTAAATTTAAGTTCTTTATTATAACCGGTTTAATATGAATTGCCTACATCTCTGCAACGACCTCATGGGAAGCAAAGTCCACGAAAACCTGTATTCTCATTTGGCACAGGAAAGCGTGAAGCAAACCCTCTATTACCCGCTAAGGAAACACGCTCATTCTAAAGTGGAGGCGTGGGAAAGTCCTTTGAAACGCCAAATGGTCTTCTCTGGCGTACTAAAAGAGTATCATCGGATTTTTTTCCGGCAAAAAATCAAGTTCCTTTTCCGAGATATACAAAGCAAAGTTTCTTTAACTGACTTTACCCTGGTCCATGCCACCACCCTCTTCAGTGATGGAGCACTGGCTCTGAAAATTTTCAGAAAATATCGCATCCCATATATTGTAGCCGTACGCGGAACAGACATTAATCTTTTTCTAAAATACCGAAAGGACCTTAATAGCCTTGCCCGGGAAATCCTTAGGGAAGCCAAACAAGTGGTTTTCATTAGTGAGTCCTTGAGAAATAATTTTTTCAGTACCCCCCTTATACAAAAACTTGAAGGCGAGCTGAAAGGGAAGTGCAGGGTAATTCCCAACGGTCTTGATGCCTATTGGATAGAAAACGCAAATCCACGGAAAAAGCAAACTCCTCCCACTAACATTCTTTACATCGGAAAGTTTAACACCAACAAAAACGTTTTGTTATTGCTACAGGCCTTTTTATCGCTAAAGGAAAACTTTCCGGAATTGCGAATTAACCTGGTGGGAAAAGGGGGTTCCCAGGAACCTGAAATTAAAAAATTGGCCCGGGAACATAAGGAATCTATAACATTTCATGGTCCCATCTATGATCAGGAAAAGTTAAGGCAGATGTTCCGGGAAAATCACATCTTTGCAATGGTTTCCAAGGGGGAGACTTTTGGCCTAGTCTATGTGGAAGCCCTTACCCAGGGATTACCCATCGTATTTACCCAAAATCAGGGCATCGATGGGACCTTTAAAGAAAAGGTGGGGGAAGCCGCAGATCCAAGATCGAAGGAATCTATAAAGAAAGGATTGCAGGCCGTTGTGGAGAATTACCCTGAGTATCACACGGAAAACCTTGATTTTTCAAGGTTTTCCTGGCCCCTGATTGCGAAGCAGTATATGGATCTTTATAAAGATGCCACAAGCAAATAGCCTTATGAAAATACTGTATATCCACCAATACTTCACTACCCCCAAACAAAGCGGGGGTACCCGTTCTTACTGGATCAGCCAGGAACTGATAAGTCGCGGATACGAGGTCACCATGCTCAGCGCCGACCGCAAGGGGGAAACTGGGAAAAGCAAAGCCATGATGTCCGTGGATGGGATAGACGTGATATACCTCCGGGTACCCTACAGCCAGAAAATGGGGGTGCTGCAGCGACTTTGGTCTTTCCTTCGGTTTATGGTTCGCTCCACGTGGATTGCGCTAAGGGAAAAGGACGTGGACCTGATCATTGCCACTTCGACACCCTTAACCATAGGGTTTCCCGCCTGGGTTGCAAAAAAGATCAAGGGAACACCCTTCCTTTTTGAAGTCCGGGATCTTTGGCCCGAGGTTCCAATACAAATGGGTGCCCTGAATAACAAATGGGCCCGGAAGGTGGCCATTTGGTTCGAAAAAACACTCTATAAAAATGCTGTACACATAGTCGCCCTTTCCCCTGGTATGTATGATGGAGTCCTCCGCCATAATATTCCCACGGAAAAGGTGTCGATGATTCCGAATATGTCCAAAATTGACATCTTTTTCAGAAGGCCCAAGGATAAGGAACTAATAAAAAGACTTAACCTGAAGGAAGATTCCTTTAAAGTCGTTTATTTTGGAGCCATGGGCCTGGCCAATGGGATGGATTATATCATTGATGCCCTGTTGCACCTTAAAGACAGGGAAGATATGGAATTTCTCTTCATGGGTGGTGGGGCCACCGAAGGGGTGCTTAAAGACAAGTGCAGGGATCTTGGTATAGAGAACGCCTTCTTTTTAGGGGGGTTTCCCCTGAAAGAACTTTCCGAAATCGTGAACCTGTGCGATGTTTCCCTGGTTACCTTTGCCAACATCCCCATCCTGGCCACGAATTCCCCCAATAAACTGTTTGACTCCCTTTCTGCAGGCAAACCGGTAATTGTCAATTCCCCGGGCTGGACTAAGGAAATGGTGGAAAAGCACGACTGTGGCTTCTTTGTCAACCCTGAAGATCCAATGGACCTGGCAAGGAAAATTGTATACCTTAAAGAAAACCCGGACATCAGTGAACGAATGGGGCGAAATTCGAGAACACTGGCGGAAACAACCTATGATAAATCAATTTTATGTAAGGAATTTGCTGACCAGGTAGATGGCATTTTTTCAAATCTCAAATAAGTACGGGAACAAAACAGAATGCCAAGAATGTGCCCGAATTTTTTTGCAAGGTAGTTTCCGTGATGGGTTAATTCGTCAGGGGAATTACAAACAACGTTTTAACGAGAATATTCGCAACTCGAAAGATTCGCCTTTCAGGTTCAACAGGAAATTTAGAATTTCGACTGTGATTTTTTGACAATAAATAAAATTCCATCGCTCCATGTACATAAGTATTGTAAAACGCATAGGCGACCTCTTTGCCTCCCTGGTGTTACTTGTCCTCTTTTCCCCATTAATCCTGGGGATTACCCTGTTGTTGAGCATTGCAAATGGGGGTAAACCGTTTTTCCTGCAAAAACGGCCCGGTAAAGATGGAAAGATTTTTACCATTATTAAGTTCAAAACCATGAACGATAAAAAAGATGCAGACGGGAATTTATTGCCCGATATGCAGCGCATTACTAAAATCGGAGGATTTGTCAGAAATTATTCCCTCGATGAGTTGATGCAGTTGGTCAATGTGTTTGTGGGTGACATGTCAATGGTAGGGCCAAGGCCTTTGCTGGTTGCCTATTTGCCGCTTTATAACCAAGAACAGGCGCGCCGGCACGAGGTGAAACCGGGGATCACGGGATGGGCCCAGGTCAACGGTCGCAATGCGATCAGTTGGGAAGAAAAGTTTGAGCTCGATGTTTGGTATGTGGATCATGTCAGTTTTGTTACAGACTTTAAAATTTTGTGGAAAACCGTGGAAAAAGTATTTAAACGGGAAGGGGTTTCTGCCAGTGAAGCGCACACGATGCCCATGTTCACGGGAACTCCAGATTAATGTAGCCCTATGTTAAAAGTAATTGAGGACGAAATTACCTGGCGCCAAATTATTCAGGGCTTTAGCCTTTATGATTTCTACCATACCTGGGATTACCACAAAATTTCCAAAAAAGAAGGGGAAACCCCCCTGTTAATTTACTTTGAGCAGGGAAATACGGCCATCGCTCTGCCCTTCCTGAAGCGCCGTATTGCCCAAACCGGGTATTTTGACCTCACCAGTGTATATGGGTATGCCGGGCCCCTTTCGCGAAACCTAGATGCCCATTTTGACAACAGTACTTTCAGGGAGGCCTTGCTGGAGTTGTTGGAGGCTTGCAAGATTATCAGTGTGTTTTCTCGCCTAAATCCGTTTATATCCTTTCAGGATACTGTTTTGGATAGGATCGGAGAAATCCACCACCTGGGACCCATTGTCAATATAGACCTTACAAAGAACGAAGAAGATCAATGGCTGGCTTATTCGAAAACCACCAAGAGGTATGTAAACCGCCTAAGGCGCCTCTGTCACGTGGTATCGGTGAGTTCCGGAGGGGAAGTTTCCCGGTTTATCGACCTATATTATGAGACCATGAAACGGGTGGAGGCAGAGCCGGATTATTTTTTTGAAGAGGCCTATTTTTTTGGTTTAATGGAAAGTAGAGAATTTCAGTGCGACCTTATGATTGCAAAATTGCGGGATACGGATGAAATCATTTCCGGTGCACTGATGATCAAAACCAGGGATATCGTCCAATACCACCTCTCGGGAACCCGGAGTGAATACCTTAATTTAACACCCTTAAGGCTTTTGATTGATGAAACCCGGATTAGGGCCATGGAGGAAGGTTACCGCTTTTTTAATCTGGGGGGGGGCCTGGGGAGCCAGGAAGATTCGCTGTTTTACTTCAAATCTTCCTTCTCAAAAGACTTCAGGAGCTTTTCTGTCTGGAAGTATATTGTAAATGAAGCAGTTTACCTGGACCTTTGTGAACAAAGAAAATCAGAAATCGAAGATCCGGCGCATTTTGAGGAAAGCGGGTATTTCCCCTTATATCGGTTCAAATCCTGATTCCCCATGGTCACTATTCACAGCAACCCCTTCACCTCCCCAGAATTCAGGCAAAAGTTTGTTGCGCATTTTGTGGGAAACGAACCCGTTATTGATACCGGGTTTCTTAGCGGTATCTCCTTTTACAGGCACCCCAAGTTCCCCTACTACCTGAATCTCGGCCGAAACCTGACCAAAGGGATGAACTATACCCTGTCTGGTGTCGATGGCACCGGCAAGCCAATGGATGACGAGGTATTTTTGATTTATGATGTCCCCGAATATTTTGCCCAGAAGCTGAGCCCATTGCCAGCCAATGTGGGTTTGCACAGGGTACGCCAGTATCCGGGATACCTGATTTCTCTGGAGTCCTATCCGGATTATGACGCCTACTTCAAAAACTTCTTCAGCCGAAATACCCGCTATAAGTTGCGGAAATATGCCAAGCGCTTGGAGCAAAGTTTTGAGGTTTCCTACGCTATGCACTGCGGGCCCATCGAAAGGGAGGCTTACGACCAACTATTCCTTAAATTCCGGGAGTTGCTGGAAAAACGCTTTGGGGAAAAACAAATCCGAAACAATAACCTGGAAGCGGAAGAATGGGCTTTTTACCAGGAGGTCGCTTATGAGATGATCCAAAGCAACCAGGCTTGCCTTTTTGTAATTTATGCCCACGATGAACCGATCTCCATTACGCTAAACTATTTCGGTTCCGGGGTAATGTTCAATGCCATTACCGTTTTCGATACTGATTTCAGCAAATTTCATGTTGGCACCATTGCCATTATGAAACAGCTGGAGTGGTGCTACCAAAACGGCATTAAAATCTTTGATTTTTCAAAAGGGCATTACGACTATAAAAGCGATTGGGCGACCCATCCCTACAGGTTTGAATACCATATTTTCTACAACAAAAAATCCCTGAAATCCCGTACGACCGCCTGGTTGCTGAAGGAATTTTTAACACTGAAACAGTTTCTCAGGGACAGGAATTTGAATGAACGCTATAACAAACTCCTCTTTAAGCTCAGGGGATATCATCGAACAGCTCCCAGGGCGGAGGGAAAGGAACCCTTGCTAACGGAACTGGAATCTATGCCGGGGTTGGATCAATGGGGTAAAATTGATATGAATGATGCAAAGTATCGCCACCTGAAAAAACATCTGAATTCCTTTCTGTTCCTAACACAGGAACACCTCTCTGGGGTAACGGTGTTCAAAGATCGGGCCGGAGAGAAATACATCTTTCAGGGCCAATCCACCATCCAAAAGCTTTGCTTTTTGTGATTTTTAACCGTTAACCTCCTCTAAGTTTTGCAAAACAACTTTGTTTTCTCGGTTTACACCCTCCAGGAATTACCTGTATTCTATGATTCCCTTTCCTACCAGGTGGGATCATTCGAGAAATCAATGCCGGTAGTCGGGGAAAAGGGTACCCTTGATTTAAAAGGACCCACGATGGTTTACGAAGATATCCCGGACTATTTCCAGGTTGGCTTAAAAGAATTGCCAAAATCCATTGGGTTCAAAAAAATAAAGCAATACCCGGGGTTCCGCATAGATTTTAAGGATGTGGAAAGCCTGGATGGCTATCTTGCGGCCCGCTTTGGCAAAAGTAGCCGGTATAAGCTCAGGCGGGCAGTAAAAAAACTGGAATCTTGTTTTGAGATATCTTATCGCATGTATTTTGGGGAGATGACCCGCCAGGAATACGATTTTGTTTTTGAGGAATTTTACCGCCTTCTGGAAATCCGGTCCCACGAAAAAGGAATAAAAAACAATCGCAACCTGAAAACCAAACATTGGTACTACGAGCAGGTTTACCCCATGATCCTGGAAAAAAAAGCTTCGTTCTATGTCATTTTTGACCGGGGGATCCCAATTGACATTTGCCTTAATTTCCATCTTTACAATGTACTCTTCCAGTTCATCCGAACCTATGACATCTGTTATTCCAAATTCAACACCGGATACATCAACTTAATGAATCAAATAACCTGGTGCCTCGAAAATGGAGTCGCGTCCATAAGCTTTTCCAAGGGTGATTTTTATTGGAAACGCAGGTGGTGCAATAGCGTGTATAACTACAATTATCACATTTTTTATCAAAGGAACTCTCTGCGCGCTGCCTTAACGACCCACGCCTTCCTTTTTATTCTGTGGCTCAGGCAATGGCTTAGGGAAAAAGGAATCATTAACCGGTATCACCAATTCAGGGACACGTACCTGATAAAACCTTCCGGGCTCTCTACAGCCGGTAAGATTGAGGGTATCTACGATCCTGAGGAGGGCCAGGAGGCAGGGGCTGAAATAGATTACCGGCTTCCGGAATTTACCGTCCTCAGAAGGGCAATCTATGAGTATCTCTTTGAAACGGAGGATACCGAAAAATGCCTCAACGTATTTCGGTTAAAAAAGTCCCCACAGCACTATTTGGTTAAAGGGATGAAATCGGATAAAATCTTCAGGATTATCCCTTAAGTGGAGAAGCTTCAACTATAAAATAATTTTCATAAATTCGGGGACCCCCCCAGCTTTTTGCCCGTCCCTTCTCTTCACCAGTGTAGGTTCGGACCTTTTTCCGCCGAGAGATGTCATAAGAAATATCGTTTTTCTATCTTCTTGGATATCGGAAATGGTAAAGCCCTATCTGCCAGAAGAAAGATGCGAACAGTAGTAAATCGTTTTTATGGGGTTTTCATCAGAATATTCTCAGTACATGAATCGGCTGGGGTATTTTTGAATCCTTTCGAATCACAATTAAATATAAGTAAAATTCATGTCGGACGACAACCCATTCAATACAGGGTATTATTGTGAAACCGAACTGCGTACTTTCGGGTTCAAAGCAGTAGGCAGGAATGTCAGGATTGCCAAAAATTGCACCATAGCAGGGCTGCATAACATCAGTATTGGGGACAATGTAATCATTGATGCCTTCTGCTCCATCATTGCCACGGGGGGGGAATTAAAACTTGGGACATATATCCACATCGGCGCTTTTTGTCACCTGCTGGCCAATGACGGCATTGAAATAAAAGACTTTAGTGGCCTTTCCCAGGGGGTTAAAATCTACAGCAAAACAGATGATTATTCGGGAAATTCTTTAACTAACCCCACCATCCCTTCCAAATACAAAAAATTGAAAGCGGGGAAAGTCCTGATTGGGGAACACGTGATCATCGGGGCCAACAGCATTGTCTTGCCCAATTTAACCATTGGGGACGGGGTGGCCGTGGGTGCCTTATCTTTGGTATCTACTAGCCTAAGTGAATGGAATCTGTATTTTGGCAATCCATTAAAACGGGTGGCCCCCAGATCGCGGAACCTGCTAGCTAAGAAAGACGACTTTCTCAAGGCCACAGGGGAAAGATCATAAACCCGGTTGGCATGTGGAAACAATGGGATTTGTCGTAGGAATCCAACATCATAGGGGTTAGCCGCCCGAAAGGTTCTGCCAAAAGGCTTTTTAGATCGTTCAACTTTTTCTATCAAAAACCCGTTCTATTGTTCTAAATCCGGCCCGGGTACCGCATAACGTAAAAAAATCCAATTTCAACGAAATCCGCAGGAATCCAGCCTTTGGGAAAATTTTAAGAAGTAGTTTTACCCCACAATAAAGATTTAAAATTCTGACTTAACCACATAATTTAATTCATCGCACAATGATCACTGCTGTTGACACCAAAAACAAAGTAAAAGAGTACATTATCAAAAATACGCTGGCCAATGTATCCCAAATCGAGGATGATACCCTGATCTTCGAAACCGGCCTGCTCGACTCCATGGGACTGTTGTTTCTCATTGAGTTCCTCAAGGAAGAATTTGGGGTGGAAACCCACGACGAGGAACTGGTGGTAGAGAATTTCGAGTCCATTAACAGCATTGTTGCTTTCCTGGAAAGCAAAAGGTAACTGTCACCGACCTTTATAATCCATGTGCGGAATAGCCGGGTTTTATCAGTTTCAGGCTTCCACAGAAGCCCAGAGCGAGGTGTTGTGCAGGATGCTAACCCGGATCCGCCATCGGGGCCCGGACGAAAGCGGCATCTACCTGGATGAGCACCTCGGGCTGGGCAGCGTGCGCCTGAGCATCATCGACCTGAGTTCCGGGACCATGCCGCTCTCCAATGAAGATGGCCGGTACTGGATCGTCTTTAATGGTGAGATCTTCAACTACCTCGAGCTAAAGGCGGACCTGGAAAAGAAAGGCCACCGTTTTCGCACGCATTCAGATACGGAAGTTATTGTCCACCTCTATGAAGAATATGGGCCCGACTTCCTGAGCCGGTTAAACGGGCAATTTGCCATCGCCATCTGGGACCGGGTCTCGCGGGAACTGTTCCTGGCCCGCGACCGGGTGGGCATCCGCCCCCTGTTTTACGCGGAAGTGGGGCAATCCTTCGTGTTCGGCTCCGAGATCAAGGCCCTGATGGAATTTCCAGGTTTGGACCTAAAGTTATCACCCCGGGCGCTGCGCCAATACTTTACGTTCTGGACGGCCCTTAGCCCGGATACGGCCTTCGAAGGGGTCCGCGAATTGCCGCCGGGGCACTATCTTGTCTGCAATGCGAAAGGCGTTACCGTGCGGAGGTTCTGGGAAACACCCCTGACCAGGCCGGATGCCTATCGGTTTCAACGGGCCGAAGAAGCCGCGGAAGCCTTCGAGGCTGTTTTTGAAGATGCGGTGCGCCTACGCCTGCGGGCAGACGTTCCCGTGGCCGCCTACCTGAGCGGGGGCATCGATTCCAGCGTAACCACCTCATTCATCAAAAAAATATCCCCGGGCAACCTAAAGACCTTTTCAATCGGGTTTTCCGAAAAGGATTTTGATGAATCGGACTATCAGAACCTGGCGGTTTCCTATTTCCAGACCGAACACGCCGCGATCCAGTGCCGCCCCGAAGACATCGCTGCAAATTTTGCCAAAGTGGTATGGCATAGCGAAGCCCCTTTGCTGCGCACCGCCCCTACCCCAATGATGCTTCTGGCCGGCAACGTGCGGGCACACAACATCAAAGTGGTGATTACCGGGGAAGGCGCCGACGAACTCCTGGGCGGTTACAACATTTTCAAGGAAGCCAAAATCCGGAATTTCTGGGCCAAAGACCCGGATTCGCGCCTGAGGCCCCTGTTGCTGAAAAAGCTGTACCCGTACCTGCCGCAGATGAAATCGGCGAACAACAACGCCCTGAAGCTCTTTTTCGGCTATCGCCTGGGCGATACGGCCCATCCGCTCTACTCCCACTTGCTGCGGTGGAACAATACGTCGCGAATTGGGAATTATCTGACATCCGAATACCAGGAGGCCACGGCAGGGTATTCCCCTTTGGAAGCTCTTGAAAAAAGCGTGGGCGGCCAGCTGGACGGATACGATTACCTGGCCAAAGCGCAGTGGGTGGAACAAAACCTCTTTATGTCGGGGTACTTGCTTTCTTCCCAGGGCGACCGCATGGGGATGGCACAATCCATAGAGGGGCGCTACCCCTTCCTGGACCACCGGGTGATCGACTTGTGCATGAGCCTCCACCCCGACCTGAAGCTCCATGGCCTGAACGAGAAATTTTTATTAAAAAAACTGATGAAGGGCCGCCTGCCCGACGCCATCCTGAACCGCCCCAAACAAGCCTACCGGGCCCCAATCCGGTCGGTTTTTGTTTCGGAAAAGGACTTGGCCTATCCGGAATACCTGAATGCGGAGGGAATCCGCTCCGCGGGTATTTTCAACCCGGAACACACAGACCGATTGCTGGATAAGATGCGGACCGGCCAGCGCATTTCGGAAGTCGACAACATGGCCCTGACGGCAGTCCTTTCGACGCAAATGCTCCACGACCAGTTTGTGAACCGGAAAAACATCCCCCTGGAGGCAGCCGAATGGCTGGTCCCCGACAAAATCGTAATCGAAAATAAGGTAATATCAACGTAACCAATTAAAAACATGAATACTACACAAGTTAAGCCCTTCTCCAAAGACATCCTGCATCTCGAGAATATCGAAGCGGTTTGCGACCGGATCGCAGAAAAGCTTCGGAAGGATGTCGGACAAACGCTGCAACGTCGCGGCGGGGTCGTCGGCATTAGCGGAGGGATCGATTCCTCGGTTTGCCTGGCCCTCAGTGTGAAAGCCTTTGGCCCGGAGAAGGTAACCGGGATCATGCTGCCGGAACAGGATTCCAGCGGAGACAGCAAGTCCCTGGCCCTGAAGCTGGCTGCAAAATTCGGGGTGGAAACCCTGGAGGAGAACATCACCGGGGCCCTGGAGGGCTTTGGGTGCTATCGCCGCCGGGACGAAGCCATTGCCCGGGTCGTTCCTGATTTTGACCCTGCAGTGGACAAAAGCAAAATCGAGATCAAGCAGGATATCAGTAAAAATATTCCCGCAATCTTTTCCATTACCGTGATCAAACCGGATGGGGAGGTCATCAGCAAACTCCTGCCGGCCAAAGAATACCTGCAAATCGTTGCCGCAACGAATTTCAAGCAACGCACCCGTATGTCCATGCTTTATTACCATGCGGAACGCCTCCACTACGCCGTGATCGGGACCCCGAACAAACACGAGGTGGAACAGGGCTTTTTTGTCAAATATGGCGATGGCGGGGCCGATGTAATGCCCATCGGGCATTTGTATAAAACCCAGGTCTACCAACTGGCCCGGCACCTCGGGGTGCCCCAGGAAATCATCGACCGCACCCCTACTACCGACACCTATACGGCTGAGCAGACCCAGGAAGACTTCTTCTACCAATTGCCCTTCGCCGAGATGGACCTGATCTGGTACGGATGGGAGAACCAGTACCATGCCGGGGAAGTTGGGGAAGTTATGGGCCGCACCGCCCAGGAGGTCGAAAACATCTACAAGAGTTTCGAAAGGAAGAAAAAGACCACGGAATACCTGCGGATGCGTCCGATCTTTTAACCGGACTCCATGAATTTCTTTGATTACGTTTTTGAGCATTCCAAAGGACTGGACAAGGAATTCATCGTCGGGGGTAGGGAGCCTCTGTCCTATGCGGAGCTCTACCGCGACAGCAACTCCCTGGCCTCCTGGCTACAAGACGAATTCGGGCAGGGCAGGAACATCCTGCTCGTTAGCCCGAATTCGGTTTTTTTTATTACGTCCTACCTGGGCATCCTAAAATCAGGTAATGCTTGCGTTCCCTTGAATTATACTATTGAACAGGGGAACCTGGAGTACATCCTGGAGCAAACGGAAAGCCCCCTGGTCTTTTGCCAGGAACGGTTAAGGGCCCAGTACGCCTTTGGGGAGGGTGTCAGGGTACTGTCAGAAGCGGATCTCCCCGGCATCGTGGCCGCCCGCGGGGATTCGGAAAGGTCGTTGGACTCGTCTTTCCCGGAAGATCGCCTGGCCGAGATCATCTTTACCTCCGGCTCCACCGGGGTGCCCAAAGGGGTAATGCTGACCCACGGAAACCTGATCGCGAATACCGCGTCCATTGTTTCCTATCTGAAGCTCACAGGGGACGACCGGATGTGTGTGGTCTTGCCCTTTTTCTATTGCTACGGGCTTTCCCTACTGCATACGCACCTCAGGGTTGGGGGTAGCCTGGTACTGAACAATACGTTTATTTTTCTCGGGTCGGTGATCAATGATCTCAAGAAACACCGGTGTACCGGCTTTGCGGGGGTCCCCAGCCATTTTCAGGTACTTTTGAAAAAATCAAAGTCCTTTAAGGAAACGGTGTTCCCTGACCTTCGCTATGTCACCCAGGCAGGGGGCAAACTGCACAGCGTATTCATCAGGGATTTCATTGAGGCGTTTCCGCAGATCGACTTCTATGTCATGTATGGGCAAACAGAGGCCACGGCCCGCCTCTCCTACCTGGATCCCCAATGGCTACCGGAAAAGATCGGCTCCATCGGGAAAGGGATCCCGGGGGTAGACCTCCGGGTGGTGGACCCGTCCGGGAACCCCGTCCCCGACGGACAGGAAGGGGAACTCATCGCCCGTGGCGGGAACATCATGGCAGGCTATTACAAAGATGCAGGGGAAACCTCCAAAACCCTGAAAAGCGGTTGGTTGCATACCGGAGACCTCGCCTATCGGGACGAAGACGGCTTCTTCTATATCGTGGGCCGTCAAAAAGAAATCATTAAAGTGGGCGGCAAGCGCATCAGCCCTAAAGAAATCGAGGAAGTGATCCTCTCCGTGCCCGAGGTGGTCGACTGCACCATCCGCGGCATCGAGGACGAGATGCTGGGCGAGGCCCTAGAAGCGACCATCGTTTCTAATAATAATCTGGATCCTGAAGCCCTGAAGGAAAAAATTCTGGAGTACTGTTCTGGCAAACTCTCTTCGTTTAAAATTCCTCAGAAGTTCCTTCTCCAGGATAACCTTACAGTGAGCCTTACGGGTAAAAAGAAAATCTAAGTTCTTTAAGTTTAGATAACCTTAAAGACTTACAAGATTTTTAATATTCCTGCGTTTTATATGGCGTAACCTTTTTCTCATATAACACTTTTGGATATGCTCCTTAAGGGACTAAATCCTGTTTTGAAAGACCAAATTTCTATCCCGGAATGCAATGAAAATAAACCTGATCGAATATTTTGAGGAAACGGCCATGAAGTTTCCAGAAAGGACCGCCCTTGTAGATGGCTCTTCTTCCTGGAGTTTCAAAGAGCTTCGAAGCAGATCGGTTTTTATTGGGGAGGTCCTTGCCAACACCTACAAACGCATCAATCGACCGGTAGCGGTTTATTTACCAAAATCGAATGAAGCCATTTCCATTTTCCTTGGGACCATGTATTCGGGGAATTGCTATGCGCCCCTGGACGCAAAGGCACCGATGGCCAAAATCGAAACGATTCTGAAGAACCTTGATCCCCTTTGTGTCATCACAAATACTAGTCTCCTTCCTAACCTAAGAGAGATTAATGCGGAGTTTGAAATTATCAATATTGACGACTTGGAATATGTTGAGGTATCCCCGCCTGAAATCTTCAGGCAGTGCATTGATTTCGACCCCGCCTACATCCTGCATACTTCCGGTTCCACCGGGGTTCCCAAAGGGGTGGTGATTTCGCATTTGTCGATCATTGATTACATGAATTGGGTCGTGGACACATTTGGCATTACGGAAGAGGAACGTGTTGGAAACCAGACGCCTTTTATTTTTGATATGTCTACCCTGGATATCTACCTCATGATATTTGCGGGGGCTTCCGTGTTTCTGATCCCGGAACAGCACTTTATCTTTCCGGCAAAACTTCTGGAATATATCAACGAACATCATATTAACCTGATTTTCTGGGTTCCTTCGGTATTTGTAAACATCGCCAACCTGCGTTTGCTGGATTCCATCAAAACCCCCACCATAAAAAAAGTTTTGTTCGGGGGGGAGGTAATGCCCCCAAAACACTTGGAATACTGGATTCAAAGCTTGAGAGATCAGAACGTGATTTACGGCAATCTTTATGGCCCAACTGAAATTACAGGCACCTGTGCCTGCTATGTAGTGGACGAAACCTTTGATCCGGAAGAATCTGTTCCGATTGGCAAACCCTGCCGTAATACAGACATTCTGGTACTGAATGAACGGAATGAACTTTGTGAAATTGGTGAACGCGGAGAGCTTTGCGTGAGGGGTTCCTCCCTGGCTTTGGGGTATTGGAGGGATTTTAAAAAAACTGAATCCGTTTTTGTCCAAAACCCATTAAACACTAGTTTTCCTGAACGCATTTACCGTACGGGTGATATCGTTTACACCAGGGAAGATGGTCAGATGATGTATGTGGGGAGGAAAGATTTCCAGATTAAACTCCATGGCTATCGGATAGATTTGGGTGAGATTGAACACAACATTCTAAGTGCCTTTGATACCATCAATGCAGGGGTTTTCTTTGACCAAAACAAGAGGGAGATCGTATTATGTTATGAATCAGATGAAGAGATCAGCATTAAAGAGTTTCGGGTAAAACTCAGCACCGTTCTGTCCAAACAAATGATCCCCACCCGATACATCCGCATGGAATCCCTGCCCAAATCCCCAAGTGGTAAGATAGACCGTTCGTATTTGAACGATAAAATAAACGGAAACAACTGAAAACCAACTATAAATAATGTCTTTTGATAAAAATTAGACTAGATTTAAGAAACTTTATACCGTGAAAGAGAATATTTTAAGTTTTTTGGCTGAAATCAGGCCTGAATGTGATTTTGAGAATTCCATGAATTTCATAGAGGAGGGCCTGCTGGACTCCTTTGACATTGTATCCCTGGTTACCTCTTTGGACGAAGAATTCAAGATTTCTATTGAAGGAACTGATATCATTCCTGAGAATTTTGCCAATCTCGATAGCATAGAACGCTTGTTACTAAAAAACGGAGCTAAGCGATGAATTTCAAATTTCAGAAGAAAAAGATAACTGGAATCCTATCCATCCTCCCCGAAAACGAAATTAGTTTCGAGGAGGAGATCGATAATTACAATTTTTCCAAAACGCAATCCATGAAACTGAAACTGGTCATGGGATACGATAAAAGAAGGGTTGTAAAGGAGGGAACAGCGGCCTCCGATCTTTGTATTTATGGGCTAAACTATCTTTTTGATAATGGTTATCTGAGAAAGGATGAGATCGATGCGCTGGTAATGGTGAATCAGGTCCCGGACCATTTTATGCCTGCAACCACGCACATTATCCAGGGCAAGCTCGATTTGCCGCAGGAAATGTTTTGTATTGACATTCCACAGGCATGCGCCGGTTATCCTATAGGCCTGCAACAGGCCTTTATGCTCCTGGAACAGGAAAACATCAAAAAGGTGGTTGTATTAAACGCCGAACTATTAAGTCTAAAGACTTCTCCTGCAGACAGGGGTAGCCGACCCCTTACTGGTGACGCCGCCGCTATCACGATTGTAGAGAATGATCCCAATGGCAAGACCATTTACTCAACTGCAGATTTTGATGGCAGGCGGGCTGATGCCCTCATTATTCCCGCAGGGGCAGGAAGGATGCCTTCAAGTGCGGAAACGGCAAAACTGACCACGGATTCCAATGGAAATACAAGGTCCCTGGACCATATGGTCATGAAAGGGGATGGGGTATTCAATTTTGTACTCAATGAAGTTCCCGAAATGATTGAACGGGTATTGGGGCTTGCGGGACGTTCCAAAGAGGAGGTGGATTATTTTATGTTCCATCAACCTAACCGGTTTGTTTTGAAAAAATTAGCCGACAAACTGGAAATTCCTTATGATAAAATGCCATATAATATCGTGGAGCTCTTCGGGAATTCTTGTAGTCCAACCCTCGCCGTTAACCTTACATATAATCTCAGTGAAGAATTGACCCGGGGAAAACACCTGATCTGTTTGGCCGGATTTGGCGCGGGGCTCAGCTGGTCTTCCATGTTGATGGAAATGGGAAATCTGGATTTCTGTGAAACCATTGATTATAAATAGGATATGGAAAATTTTGAACAGTCGATAGCTGAAATTCTTGAAGTTGAAACGGTAAATCTGGAAGATGAATTGAACGCCTATGAATCGTGGGATTCCCTTACCGTACTCTCTGTTATTGCCTTTTGCGACCAAGAATACAAAGTGGCCCTAACGGCAGAAGAGATCAATAACTCGAAGACGATCAACGGGCTTCTGGAATTGATTTTAAGCAAACAGAATGCTTAATTCTGTGCCATTATCGAAAGGTGTTCCTGGTAATGGAAATTCTCGTTCGCCAAAAACATCAATTTTAAAGGAACGCCAAGGCGTTCCTTTAAAATTGAATTGACGGGTATACCTTTTAATTCGATACCTTTAAATAAGATTTTATCCTATATGAGAAATGTAATTATCGTTGGGGCTGGCGGTGCTGCGGCAGAGGTAACCTTTTATATTGAGGATTCTAACAAGAAAGTTTCAGAGGATGACAAAATTAATATCCTGGGATATCTGGATTACTCAGAGGCTTATTGGAAAAAATACAAATTCAAAGCCCCTCTTCTTGGTGACATTTCGAATTATATTCCAAAACCTGGGGAAGAAGTCCTTGTGGCTATCGGGGACATGAAATCCAGGATAAAGGAAATCGAGGCTCTAAGGAAAAAGAAGGCCCGTTTTGGGTCCTACATCCATCCCTCCGTAATCCTTCCGGATGAACTCGAAATTGGAGAGGGTAACATTATTATGCCTTTTTGCGTCATTGAAAAACATGCTGTTATCGGGAATTTCAATTTTCTCACCTCTTATAGTTTTATCAGTCATGATTGTGTGGTAGGCGATAATAACTTCTTTTCAGTTGCGGGAATAGCCGGATCCGTAAAAGTCGGGGACAACAACTATTTTGGAATCCGCTCGATCGTTATTCCCGGTGTGGAAATCGGGAATAACAATTTGATTCAGGCAGGCATGGTGGTGGATAAAAATGTGAATGATGATACGACAGTTTTCTACCGGTTTAAGGAGCAAATATTGGCTATTCCCAAAAAACATTAAATTTTTATTCATAGATAACAACTGAATAGTTTTATTAAGTCAGTATTTAACACTCAGGTTCAAGGATCAGGATTTTTCGGTTAAAAAATTGTTTGAGATAATTATTCCTTTCCGGGTTTTTAAAAGTATTTCTAACTGATAAAAGCTTATTAGAAGATTGAAAGATCCGAGTCCTCAAAATCCGTTTTCCCGTCTTGGTTACAGTAGTTTTACCAATGATCTTTTTATAGATCAGTGCATCCCAGTTCTCTTTTCCCATCAATTAAGAATACGTCCGACAAATAAGGTATTAAACATTGCAAAAACTCAGATCATCCCAGAAGAAAATACTAGATTTTGGGTGGTAGGAGACATACCCGAATATCTGGAAGTTGATCTCTCAAAAGCTACGGACAACTGGAATTTAAAGTGTATCCCTCAATACCGTGGTTTTGGAATTGACCTGTCAGGATTTCCAGATTTCCAATCCTTCCTTTCTCACCATTGGAGTCAAAAAGGGGTTCGAAACCTTAAGTCAAAACTTCGTAAACTCGAATCTTCAAAGGCGAGCACCTATGATTTTTACTTTGGGGCTATTGATGAAAGAACGTATAAAGAATTATTTAGTTTTTTATACGAGATGCTCAAAAAACGGTTTTCCGAAATCAGAATGTATAATAGAAACCTCATCCATTGGCCTTACTTTTATAAAACTACTCTTCAAAAAATAAATGAAAAAAAGGCATTTCTATTTGTCATCCGAAGTGAAGGAAAACCCATTTTCATTAGCCTTGACTATGTAATTGAAAATATAGTTTTTGGATTCATACAGTCCTTTGATTCCTCTTACCCGCAATACAACTTGGGTGATATTTCCATGACGAAAAAAATTGAATGGTGTATTCTAAACAAGATTTCATTTTTCGACCTTTCAAAGGGCGAAAGCTTCTTCAAAGAAAAATGGTCGAACCATCCATATGTACTGGACTACTACCTGTTTTATCGAAAAAAAGATCTGAAAGCCTGGATCTGGATGAATATTACAGCTCTTAAACTTCAAGCCAGTCAATACCTAAGGGATTGCGGAATTATAGGAAAATGGTTCCAATATGACAAGTTCTTCTTTAAAAAACAAACGAAGAAACTTGAAAATTTTGATTGGAAAAAAGATGCAGGCTTGTAGTTTCCTTTGAATGATTATTAAAATAAACGTACCCTCTTAGATCATGAATAACTCACTGTAATTTTCGGATAGACAGGCCGTATCTATAGTTTCTGGCCTAAAACGATTCAATCATTAAGTCCACCCTCCTATTCACCGCGTGCTCCGCAGCCGTACAGGACACCCCGTCGGCACAGTGGTTCAGCAGCTGGGTTTCCCCCATGGGCGATAGGGTGATGCGGCCGGCATCCACGCCCTGGCCAAGGAGGTAATCCAGGGCCCGTTGTGCGCGTTTTTCAGAGAGCCAGAGGTTGTATTGCTCCGGTCCGCGGGAATCGGTATGGCCCGACAGGCCAACCTTAAGGCTGGCGTTGGTTTGCATGAACCCGGCGATTTTCTTCAGGGTTTCTTTGGAAGGCTCGTTCAAATAGGAAGAGTTGAACGCAAACCCCACGGTTCCCAGGCTGGCCAGTTCATCCCTGAGGGCCTGTTTCCGCGCAGCTTCTTCCTGTTGCTTACGGGCTTCCGCAGCGGCCAGGGCCTCCTGCCTTTTGCGTTCTTCTTCAAGGGCCAGTTGGCGGGCGCGCTCTTCAGCGTCCCGGACTTGCTGGATGGAATCGTTCACGCGTTGCTGCTCCGCCAGCAATGCTTCGCGCAGGGCGAGTTTTTCGCGGCCTTTACGGCTCAGTTCCTTTTCCACGCCCCAACGGTAGACCACCCCGGCGGCATGCTGGATGTGGTTGCTGGCCTCATTGCCGAAGGACCATTTACCGGAAGTGTTCAGGTCTGCGCCCCAATGGTCCGAAAACCAGAGGCGGAAGCCCACTACCCCGTTATAGGTACCCCGCGGGTTGTTGTTGGCATCGGCGTACCCGAGGCCCACCCCCACATAGGGGTCAAAAAACCCGGTTTCCCCCACCAGCTTGTTCAAATCGTAACTGAGGCGGGAATCCACGGCCCAGTACGTGATGTCTTCAGGGTTTACCTGCCTGTCGATGATGTTGCCTTCCTTATAATTGTTGTAGGTGCCAATCAGTTCCAGGCCGAGCCCGCTCCGGAAATACCGGCCCACACTCAGGCGGGAAGGAAAGGGGACCATATTCCACTGGTCCTTTATGGTGGTAAAATCCTGGAACGCATCGCCGGAATCGTCGATGATATTGATGCCGACCCCGACCATCCAGGAACTGGCAACAATACTGTCCTTGGCGGTAAGCTCGGGGAGTTCCTCCTGGGCATAGGAGCCCGGGATATAGAGCAGTAAAACGAACACAAACGCAAAAATCCGGTTATTCATGACAAAAGATTTAGGTCCTACAAAGTTCCGTACCTCTGTAGGAAAAACCCGAAGTACTCTTTGAAATGCCGTTTTTTTCGACAGGGGTCACCGGGAGGCTTCCCGGGTGCATAAAGACATCAACCCTTGCGGGATCCCGGATCGATAAACGCCGGGGATACCGGATAAACGGAAATGGAAGGGCTTAAGGAACCGGGGTAATTCCGCGGAAGTTTCCCGGAGCGGGGGCCGCCTGCATTAGTCAAACGCATTCTTATACCGCCACTTGTAGGCCTCGCGGTATACCTCCTCATACATGGGCAGGATGTTGTGGATGTCGAACGTGCCGGCCACTTCAAACGCCTGCTGCTTGAATTTTTCGAGCAGGGCCTCGTCGCGGAGCAGGCGCAGGGCATTGGCCACCATGTCGTCGACATCGCCCACCGCGCTCAAAAAGCCGGAAACCCCATGGATGTTGACCTCCGGGATGCCCCCGGTATTGCTGGAAATTACGGGCACCTTGTTGGTCATGGCTTCCAGGGCGGAAAGGCCAAAGCTCTCGGTCTCGGAGGGGAGCAAAAACAGGTCGGAATAGCAGAGGATGCGGTCGATCTCGCTGCTGTTGCCCAGGAAGATGACCTTCTCGGAAAGCCCCAGCTGTTCCACGGTGAATTCGGCGTGTTCCTTTTCAGGGCCCTCCCCGACCATAATCAGCTTGGCGGGCACCTCTTTCTGGACGCGGTGAAAAATTTCGATGACGTCGGGGATCCGCTTTACCTTCCGGAAATTGCTGATGTGTGTGATGATCTTCTCGTCTTCCCGGGCCAGCAGCGACCGCTTGCAGTCTTTGGAGCCGTGGTCGTACTTGCGCCGGTCGACGAAGTTGGGGATCACGGTGATTTCCTTTTTGATGTCGAAAAACGCCAGGGTGTCGCGCTTGAGGCTTTCCGAAACAGCCGTGACCACATCGGACTTGTTGATGCTGAACGTGACGGCCGATTTGTAAAAGGGATGGTTCCCCACCAGGGTGATGTCGGTGCCGTGCAGGGTGGTGATCATGGGGATATAGATCCCCTCTTCCTTCAGGATTTTCTTGGTCATATACCCCGCGTAGGCATGGGGGATGGCGTAGTGCACGTGCAACACTTCGATGCCGTACATTTTTATGGTGTCGACCAGCTTGCTCGACAGGGCCAGCTCATAGGGCTGGTAGTGGAACAGCGGGTATTCCGGGACGTGGACCTCATGGAAATGGATGTTGTTGCTGATCAGCTCCAGGCGCACGGGTTGCTTGTAGGTCACAAAATGCACCTCATGCCCGCGCTGGGCCAGGGCGATGCCGAGTTCGGTCGCCACCACGCCGCTTCCGCCAAAAGTAGGGTAACAAACAATGGCTACTTTCATGGGCTAAAGGTACGGTTTTTAGCCCTTCCTACTGCCCCAGGGAATCAGAAATTGCCTGCTGGATACGCGACCGCAGGCTGCTGCGCACCAGGAGGTTGTTCGAGGAAGAGGGGTAGGTGCGGTTAGAAAGGAAGACGTAAAGCACCCCCGAATCGGGGTCGGCCCAGGCAAAGGTGCCGGTAAACCCGCTGTGCCCGAAACTCCGGGGCGAGACGCATCCACAGGTAGGCCCGGGCTCTTCGAGCTGGGGCTTGTCAAACCCCACCCCCCGGCGGACGTTTTCGTTGCAGAAATAGCACTTGTTGAACTTCTCCACGGTGCGGGAGCGCAGGTACCGCTTCCCCCCGTAGTACCCCCCCTGCAGGTAAAGCTGCATGATTTTGGCCACGTCGTTTGCGTTGCTGAACAACCCGGCGTGCCCCCCTACCCCGCCCTGCATGGCGGCCCCCATGTCGTGCACATAGCCCTGGACAACCTGGTACCGGTAGTAATTATCGATTTCCGTGGGGATAATCTCTTCCCTCGAAAACTGGTCCAGCGGGTTGTACCCGGTGCGGGTCGCCCCCAGGGGGGCATAGAAATACTCCCGGGCCAGGGCGTCGAGGGAACGGCCGAACTGTGTTTCAATGTATCGTTTAAATACATAATAAGCCACGTCGCTGTACCGGTACCGGTTCGATTTCAGGGATTGCCTGCCGATGCGGTTGTAGATGGAATCGGTATAGGCATCGGACAGGTAGAGGCGGTCTGCCACCCGGATGGAATACCCCTCGGCCGGATTGGCCCGGTAAAAATCGGGGGAAGGCTTGCGCTGCTTGTTCAGGGTGTCGAGGTAAAAGGCAATCCAGGCCGGCAGGCGGCCATAATGGCTCAGTGCCCGCAGCACGGTTACATCGCGCAGCTCGGTGTCGGCGTACTCGGGGTGGAGCTCCCCGAAGGTGGTGTCGAAACTGATCTGCCCATTCTCCTCCATCTGCATGAGCAGCGGCAGGGTGGCCAGGATCTTGGTCAGGGAGGCCAGGTCGTACAGGTCGGTAAGGGCTACCCCCCGCTCCGATTCATAGGTGGGCTTTCCAAAGGCCTTGTGGTACACCACCTGCCCGTGGCGGGCAATGAGTACCTGGGCGCCGGGATACATCAGGGAATCGAGGCCCCGCTGCACGAGGGTATCGACCATGGCGAGGCGGGTACGGTCCATCCCCACCCGCTCGGGAAAGGAATACCCCAGGCGGTTCAATGATGGGGTATCGAGGCCGCTGCCCCTGGGGAAGCTGGGGTGGCCCGATACCGGCAGCCTTCCCGAGGCAGGGAATGCACCGAAAAGCAGCTCGGCGGCCGTTTCCTGGGCGATCGGGCTGTTCTGATAGGCCATCACCACGGCATCCACACTCTCATAGGAAAGGATGTCAGAAAGGATGTAAGGCCGGGCAAAAAGGGTAAGGATGGTATTGGAGGTGCCCTGGCGGGCAATTTCCTCTAGCCAGAAAACTTCATTTTCACTGAAGGTATGGGCTTTCCAGGGGCTGTCGTTAGCCTGGTGCATGCCGATAATCACCAGGTTGTAGTCCCTTAGCTGGCGGTTGAGGGTGCCAATATCCTTAGCGGTAACCTCGGTAACCTCGGCATAGAGGCGGAGGCGGTCTAGGAAGGGCCGGTGGTCGGCCTCCCCGAATTTCACGTAGGCGATCTTTTTGTTTTCGAGGTTCTTAATACCAATCAGTTCGGCCCGGTTCTTCAACACCGTGAGGGCGCCCTCCATGGCCTCTTCGTAAAGGAGGTCGTTTTCTGGGGCATGGAGGTCCTGCTCGAGGCCTTCCAAAGGTACCGGCTCATAGCGATAGAGGCCTGCCCGGTATTTGGCCATCAGGATTTTTTTCACCGAACGTTCCAGGCGCCCCTCGCTGACCTCCCCGTTGCGGTAGGCCTGTAGCAATGCGGCGTGGTCCCTTTCCAGGTCTTCCGGCATCAGTAAAAGGTCGTTTCCGGCCAGGAAGGCCTCCAGGGAAGGGTTCCGCCCCGTGGCGTAGCCCGTAACCCCTTTCATGTTCAGGGCATCGGTGCAGACCAGCCCCCTGAAGCCCAGTTCTCCCTGCAGCACCCCTTCAATGAGCCGGGGCGAGAGGGAACTGGGCCGGCCCGCTTCCCTGGTCAGGGCCGGGACGTCCAGATGGGCCACCATTACGGCGGGCATCCCGTTCTCGATCAGGGCCCTGAATGGGGCCAGCTCCACGCTGTCGAGGCGTTCGCGCCCGAACAACAGCTGGGGCAGGGCTTTGTGGGAGTCCACGGAAGTATCCCCATGGCCCGGGAAATGTTTACCCGTGCCCAGCACCCCGGCCTGCTGCATCCCCTGCAGGAAGGCCGTGCCCTGGCGGGCCACCCAGGTGGGGTCCTCGCCGAAGGAACGGTTCCCGATAATAGGGTTCTCCGGGTTGGTATTGCTGTCCAGAACCGGGGCGAAGTTCAGGTGCACCCCGAGGCGAGCCGCATGGGTGCCCACCTGCTGCCCTACCCGGCGGACCAGGGACGTATCGGCAATGGCGCCCAGGGTGGTATTCCAGGGGAAGGCGTAAGTGGAATCGAGCCGCATGGCAAGGCCCCATTCGGCATCCATGGCCACCAGCAGGGGGAGCGGGGACGCCTCCTGCAGGGCATTGGTCATCCGTGCCTGGGTGCGGGGCCCGCCCCTGGAAAAGATCACCCCCCCAATGCCGTAGGTTTCAATCCACCTTTTGATTTTTTGGGTTTCCGCAGCTTCCTGCCCGGGCTGGGAAGCCGCCATGACCATAAAAAGCTGGCCGATGCGCGCCTCAGGGCTGAGTTGTGCATAACGGGCTTCCACCCATTGGGCCTGGGCCGTGCTGTCGGGGGCCAGCAGGGGATCGCGCTGGGCAAAACCCGTCCCAAGGCTTAAAAAAATTGCGAAGGTGCAAAAAATCCACTTCATAGTCTGCCTTTCCATCCAATCCGGCCATCGCGGCCGGCATGCATAATCCGCGTCCCGGGCTTCAGAAAAAGCGGCTGTGCCAGCTTTCCGCGGCGGGGACTTCCCAATTTTCGTCGTATTCCTTTTTGTTGGCCACCAGGTTGTTGAAGACGATGGTGTTTCCCGAAACAGAGCGGGCCCGGGCCATCTTCCGGAATTCCTCCAGGGACTTGTAGGTAATGTAGGGGCCCTGCTTGAAGGAGACGTTCATCCGGTCGAGGAGGGAAAGCTGGTATTGGGCTTCCAACTGCTGGATAAACCGGACTGAAGTATCGATAGAGCACCCTGAGGCCTGGGCCTGCTCCTGGTCGAGCCCGATGACGATAAACCGGTTATAAGGCATGTCGTACCCCGCCCTGAGGTCGGCCCCGTGGGCGGTCCACTGGGTGAGGAAAGCGTCCAGGGCCTCCCGGACCGCGGGCAATTCCGCCTCCGAGAACGGGCGGCTGGCCGGGTAGATCCAAATTCTTGCAGTTTCGGGAAGGGTATCAAAGGGGACGAGCATGCCGCTTTAGGGTTTTAAGTTATTATTCCGGATCGTCCTGGAGCAGTTCAGCGATGTCCAGGACCTGGATGTGGTGTTCTTTTTCTTTGTTCTTTACCCCGTCGGTCATCATGGTATTGCAAAAGGGGCAGGCCGCGGCAATCACTTCCGGCTGGGTCTCCAGGGCCTCCTCAGTCCGTTTGATGTTGACTTCTTTGGTTCCCTTTTCCGCTTCCTTGAACATCTGGGCGCCTCCCGCGCCGCAACACAGGCCGCGTTGCCGGCAGTTCTTCATCTCCACCAGGTCGGCGTCGAGCTCGCGGATGATTTCCCGGGGGGCTTCATAAACCCCATTGGCCCGGCCGAGGTAACAGGGGTCGTGGAAGGTGATCCGCTTGCCGCGGAACGACCCGCCCTCCACGCTAAGCCGGCCTTCACGGATCAAATCGCGCAGCAGCTGGGTATGGTGGACCACCTCATAGTCGCCCCCCAGCCCGGGGTATTCATTCTTCAGGGTATTAAAGCAGTGGGGGCAGGTGGCGACGATTTTGCGCACCCCATAGGCGTTGAGCACCTGGATGTTCGTGGCGGCCTGCATCTGGAACAGGAATTCGTTTCCCGCCCGCTTGGCCGGGTCGCCGGTGCAGCTTTCCTCCGTGCCGAGGACGGCAAAGGATACCCCTGCCTTTTGCAGGAGTTTTACAAAAGCCCTGGTGATTTTTTTGGCGCGGTCGTCGAAGCTCCCGGCACATCCCACCCAGAAGAGCACTTCGGGTTGTTTTCCGGCTGCGGCCATTTCGGCCATGGTGGGCACGCCCTGGCCCTGCCCTGTGGTCGATTCTTCCATTGACTATTCCTCCTTCCAGTTAAGGCGGTCCATCTGGTTAAAAGGCCAGGGGGCGCCGTTGTTTTCAATATTGCTCATCATCACATTCAGTTCCGAAGGGGCCGCAGACTGCTCCATGACCAGGTACCGGCGCAATTCCATGATAATCGACAGCGGGTCGATGCTCACCGGGCAGGCCTCCACGCAGGCATTGCACGAAGTACAGGCCCAGAGCTCTTCCCGGCTGATGTAGTCGTCGAGCAGCTGCTTGCCGTCCGGTTCCCAGGTGCCCTTGTGGGCATCGAGGTGCCGACCCACTTCCTCGAGGCGGTCGCGGGTGTCCATCATGATTTTCCGGGGGGAAAGTTTCTTTCCCGTCTGGTTGGCGGGGCATTCGCTCGTGCAGCGCCCGCACTCGGTACAGGTGTAGGCTGCCAGGAGCTGTACCTGGCTCAGGTCCATGACGTCGGACGCCCCGAACTTCGCCGGGGGACCCTCCTCCCCTGCCGGGGCCGCGGCAAACGGGTCGGCATTGGGGTCCATCATCAGGGCCACCTCCTGCTTTACCGATTCCAGGTTGCCCATGTCGCCTTTCGGGCGCAATTTGGCAAACCAGGTATTGGGGAAGGCCAGCAAAATATGCAGGTGCTTGGAGTAATACAGGTAGTTCAGGAAAAAGAGGATCCCCAAAATATGCAGCCACCAGGCCACCCGTTCCACAGCGATAAGGCTCGCCTCGGAGAGGCCCTGCATCCAGCCGGCAATCACCTGGCTCACCGGGAAGGCCCCGGCCAACGGGTAGTGCTCCGCCCCCAGGAGTTGCAGGCTATAGTCTGCCGCATTCATGGTCAGGAAGAGCGACATCAGGATAAGTTCGATATACAGGATCCAGTCGGCGTCCTTTTTGGGCCACCCTTTCATCTCCGGTTTCCAGAACCGTTGCAGGCGGAGGACGTTGCGTCGCAACCAGAACACCACCACCGCCACGATAACCCCCAACGCGAGGATTTCAAAAGCGCCAATCAGGAAATCATAGGGCCGACCCAGGAAGGCAAATACCCGGTGGGTGCCAAAGAGGCCATCGATAACGATCTCCAGAACCTCGATATTGATGATGACAAAGCCCACGTAAACGATAATGTGCATAAAGCCCGATACGGGGCGCACCACCATCTTCCCCTGTCCGAGGGCGATGCGGGCCATGTTCTTCCAGCGCTGCGAACGGGGCCCTTCCAGGGCTTCCTCCCTGCCCAGGCGGATATTTCGGATGAGCCTGCGGACATTGCGCGCAAAAAAACCAATCCCGGCCACCAGGGCCAGCAGAAAAAGGAGGTTGGGGAGGTATGCCATCAGTTTGGATCCTTGTTTTTGGCCGGGTCATCCTCCGGCACTGTATATTCCTTTTGTTTCTTCCCGAAAACGGACACATTCACGTACCGCTTCGGATTCAGGCGGAAGTCCTGCAGCAGCAGGTCGAGTTCCCGGGAGGCCTCCGCGAGGTTTTCATACAGGGCCTCATCCTTCATCAGGCGGCCCATGGTGCCTTCCCCGTTGGCGATCCGGCCCAGGAGGTCATCGAGGCGGGCCAGGGACGATTCCATATTCCGCACCGCCTGGCTCAGCCCGGCCTGTGCCAGGGAATCGGAGATTTTCGAAAAATTTGCCGTGATTTCGCTAATATTCCCGATGGCGCTGTCGAGTTGCGACTGGTTGGCCTCCAGGAAGCGGTCTAAACGGCCTGAGGTCGTTTGAAGGCTGGCGATCAGCTGGTTCAGGCCCTCTACGCTTTCCCGCAGGTTGCGTTTGGTCGGCTCGTCGAGCACCTGGTTGAAATTCGCCAGCAGGGAATCGGCATTAGTTACGGCATCCTCCACCTTGAGCTGCAGGGGGGAGAGTTTCTGCTGCACCAGTTCGGTAAGGCCGGGGCGGATCTGTGTGGGGAGGGTATCGCCGCTGCGGGCCATCTCGGCGCCGTCGAGGACGGGTACGATTTGTATCCCCTTACCCCCGATTATGCCGGTATCGTAAAGTTCCGCAATGCTGTTGCGGGAGAACTCAAAATCCTTGTCTACGGAGAAAGTAACCAGCAGCCGGCCTGTGGCATCCTGGAAGCGGATGTCCTGCACCTTGCCCACGGAAAACCCGTTAATGCTGACCTGGGTACCCGGCTGTAAACCCCCGATGTGGGTATACACCGCGTAGAAGGTTTTGCTGTTGTCGAAGAGGGGGGACGATTTGAGGTACGAAAACCCCAAGATAAATAAAAGGATCCCACCGATGACGATGATCCCTGTTTTGATTTCCCTGGAAAGTTTCAAAGGCTTCGTTTTGGGTTGTAAACAAAATTAGAAATAAATTCCGAAGGAACTCCCCTTAGTTGGCAAGGGATTGCAGGGCTTTTTCAACCGGGACGCGTTCCCCGTTCACATAGGCCACCACATACGCCTGGGCATACCCCTTCTGGCGGGCCACGGCCTGCAACCGGCGGGCTTCCTCATAGGAGGGGGTATCGCCGTACAGCACCCGGTGCATCTTGCCCACGGGTTCTTTGGACAGGGGGCTGAGGCCTTTGTAATTGGCCGGGGTCAGCGATACATCCCCGGTTACGGCCATCAGCTGGACCCTAAAGCGTACCCCGCCTTTTGCGGCTGCGCCTTCAGGGGTCCCCTTTTCTGGTGCCGCATCTGCCGGTTTGGCCGGGGTTTCCCCCGCGCCTCCTGCAGGCTGTCCTGTCCCCTGAGGAACCTCCTTTTCAGGGGCCTTCTCAGCTTCGGCTGCCGCCTGCTTTTGCTCAGGGACCAACCCTTCATCCTTAGGTTCCGGCTTCGTTTCCGCGGGTTTTTCCGGGGTTTGCTTTGGCAACCCGGCGGTAAGGGGCGTGCTGTTGCCCCTCACCTGGCGCTTGTAATCGAGGATGGCGTCTGCGATCGCCTGGCCCATTTCCTGTTGGCCTTTGGCTGAATTCAGGTACCGGCCTTCATCCCGGTTGGTCAAAAAGCCGGTTTCGATCAACACGCTGGGCATAAAGGTCTGGTGGAGTACGATAAACCCGGCCTGCTTTACCTTCCGGTCCTTTCGCTTCAACTGACCGGTAAACCGGTCCTGTACCAGTTTCCCGAGCAGGATGCTTTGGTCGAGGAACTCTTCCTGCATTATGGTGAGCCCAATAACGGATTCCGGGGAATTGATGTTGTAATCCGCATACCGGGTCTCGTAGTTGTCTTCGAGGTAGATGACGGAGTTCTCCTTTTTGGCCACCTCAAAATTCTGCTTGTTGGCGTGTAGGCCGAGTACAAAGGTGCCCGCTCCGTTAGCATCGGAGGAATGCGAATCGCAGTGGACCGAAACAAAGAGGTCGGCCTTTGCCTTGTTGGCGATTTCGCCCCGTTTAAAGAGGTCTACAAAGGTATCATCCTCGCGGGTATACAACACTTTGACCTCCCCGGTCCCTTTCAGGATTTTTCCGGCCTGCAATACGATTTTCAGGGCAATGTCCTTTTCCAGGAACCCGTTGCCGAGGTTCCCCGGGTCGTGCCCCCCGTGGCCTGCGTCGAGCACCACGGTAAATGGGGCTTCATCCGGGATACCTCCCCGCGCAGCCTGCGCCTGTAGTTCCACACAGGCCAACCCCATCAAACAGGCTGCCAGCCCCGCCAAATATCCATTCATTCCGCTCCGCTTTTCCAGTTCCATGCAGGGTTAATTTTGCCTAAAGGTACACGCCGCCGTGGGAAAAATATGTAAGTTTGATCCCTGAATTCCAAGCGGACTCCGGACAAAAATAGAATATATCGCCTTGCAATCAAAGATACATCGGGGACTTTTCCTGGGCTTGTTGCTATTGGGCATTGGGGCGATGTCGGCTCAGGAAGACCTGGCCATCCCCCTGCCCATAAAGGCGGTGGGCGATACGCTGAAAGCCCCCTTGCTCACTGACCTGCCGGGAAAACCCGATTCGGTACGCACCGATACCGTAGCCCCTGCCGGGGGGGCGCTCACCGACAAGATCAAGTACAAGGCGAAGGATTATGTGCGGATTGACCAGAAGGCGCAGAAGATCTACCTGTATGACGAGGCGGAAATCTATTACCAGGACACGGAACTGAAAGCCGGCATTATCGTCCTCGATTACGTGACCAATGAAGTGTATGCCGGGCGGATCCGCGATTCGCTGGGGAATTATTCCCAGTTGCCCTTTTTCAAGCAGGGCACCAATGAAGTCATCCCCGATTCCATCCGCTTTAATTTCGACACCCAGAAGGCCATCATCTGGAATTCCCGGACCGAGCAACAGGCCGGCCTGGGGCAGCTGGGCAGCGACGCCATGAAGGTGTATGCCCAGCGGACCAAAAAGGAGAATGACTCGGTCTACTTCCTGGGCGAAGGCAAGCTCACCACGTCAAAAGACACCCTGGACCCCGATTATTACATCCGCATCCGAAAGGCGAAGTTTGTGCCGGGAAAAAAGGTGATCGCGGGGTTTAGCAACCTCTACATCGTGGATGTGCCCACCCCCATTGCCCTGCCGTTTGCATACTTTCCGCTGACCACCGGGCGTACCGCGGGCATTATGATGCCCACCTTCGGGAACGACCCCAACCGGGGGTATTTTTTGCAAAACGGGGGCTATTACCTCCCCTTCAGCGACTACGCAGACCTCACGGTGACGGGGGATTTATACGCCAACGGGAGTTATGGGCTCAGGGCACAGTCGGTGTATGCCAAGCGATACAAATTCAGGGGGAACATCAACCTGCGGTACGAAAACCTGATCACCAGCCAGAAAGGGTTTGACGACTATACGCGCACCACCATCTACAACATCCAGATTTCGCACAACCAGGATGCCAAATCGAACCCGAATTCCCGGCTTTCGGCCTCCGTAAACCTTGGGAGCAGCCAGTTTTTCCGGAATTCCCTGGTGCAGCAAAACGTGCCGAATACCCAGGTAAACAACCTGTCTTCATCCGTTTCCTATTCCAAGACATTCCCGGCTTATCCCTCCGTGAACCTAAGCCTTACTGCCACCCACAACCAGAACACCAATACCGATGTGGTGGATGTAACCCTGCCCACCCTGCAGGCCAGCATGGAGCGGATCTTCCCCTTTGCCCGGCGCGACGGGATTAAAAAGGGTGCCTTCCAGAACATCAACTTCCAGTACGATGTAAACGGGCGGTACAGCGTGCGGACCACCACGGACGACTTCCTGACCGGGGCCATGTTCGACGATGCCCAGCTGGGGGCGCGCCACCGCATCCCGATCGCCACGAATTTCAAGGTGGCCAAATACTTCAGCGTAACCCTTGGGGGCACTTACGAGGACGTCTGGACCTGGGAAACCCGACAGCGGCGCTATGACCCGGAAACCGAGGCCATCGTGACCGATACCATCGCCGGCTTCGACCGGTTCAACCAGTACGGCTTCAGTGCCGGCCTGGGGACGACCCTCTATGGGACCTTCGCGTTCGGGGAAGACAAAAAGATCCAGGCCATCCGCCACGTCCTGCGGCCGAACATCACCTATGGGTTTGCCCCTTCCTTCGACCAGTACTATGAAGAAGTCTTAAATGAGGCTACCGGGCAGGTTGAGACCTATACCCGTTTCCAGAACAGCCTGTACGGCACCCCGCGCCTGGGGAAATCCAATGCGGTGAGCTTCTCCCTGGCCAACACCCTGGAGGCCAAGGTACGCGACCGCGACTCCACGGCCACCAAACCGAAAAAAATCATGCTGCTCAACAGTTTGAACCTGAACACGAGCTACAATTTTGAGGCCGACTCCCTGAAGCTCGCCCCGATCAACCTCACCGGGGGTACCAACCTGCTGAACAACAAGATGTCGGTGAACTTCGGGGCCAGCCTGGACCCCTATGCCCTCGACAATGCCGGACGGCGCGTCAATACCCTTAACATCAATGCCGGGGGCGGGCTGGTGCGCGTCACCAATGCCCGCGCCAACATTGGCTATTCCATATCAAGCCGGGACTTCCAGAAAGAGAAGGGGGAGGACGAAGTGGACCCTGACCCATACAGCGGGAGCAATTACGTGGCCTCCAGCGGGGGACGGACCGACGACCTGTTTGGCCGGGCCGACGATTTCAACCGCAGCGCTTTTGAAGGGCGGGACCCAGCTGACGTGGAAAACCCCACATTCGGGACAAAAATCCCCTGGGACCTTCGGCTGCAGTACGCAGTGACCTACAGCAACAACAACGGGCAGGGGGAGATCACCAACAATTCCCTGATGTTTTCGGGCAACGTGGAACTCACCCCCCGCTGGCGGGTGGGGGTTTCCTCGGGGTACGACATCGTCCGCAGGGGCTTTTCCCTCACGCAGTTCCGGTTTGAACGGGACCTGGACAGTTTTGTCCTGAAATTCGACTGGACCCCCTTCGGGCAATTCGAACGCTGGTATTTCTTTATCGGCATCAAGGCAAATATCCTCAAAGACCTGAAGTGGGAAAACCGGAGCCAGCCCCCCCAAATCCGCTAAAACAAACCCTCCTATGAAAAAAATCATCCAAACCGAACACGCCCCAGCCCCTATCGGGCCCTACAACCAGGCCGTCCTGGCCGGCAACACCCTGTATGTGTCCGGGCAAATCGCCCTGGACCCCGCCACCGGGGAACTGGTGCAGGGCAGCATTGAAGCGGAAACCGAACAGGTGCTGAAAAACCTGAAAGCCGTGCTGGAAGCAGCAGGCGCAGGCTTCCCCAACGTGGTGAAGACCAGTATTTTTGTGAAAGACATGGGCCAGTTTGGCCGCATCAATGCCGTGTACGGGCAGTATTTTGACCCCGAGTGGGCGCCGGCCCGGGAAACCGTGGAGGTGGCCAACCTACCGAAATATGTAAATGTGGAGATTTCCGCAATCGCCGTGGTAGGATAGCAGGCAGGTGCCGCGGTTCTTCCCCTTCCGGGGACAGGACAGGCTTTCAGGCTGCAAAGACGGGAGACTACACCCCTGGCCTTAAGCTTTTCCTAAATCGTCTGCTTGTGGAATTCCACCAGCCCTTCGATGGGCCGCTGGCGGATGACCCCCAGCACCATATCGTTGCGCTCAATGACTTCCTTGAGCTCCTCCCGGAGGTACCAGGCGATACTGCCCACAAAATGGATGGGCACCTTGGTCGCCAGTTCAAATTGCATGATGTGGTTGTTGACAAACTGCTGGAAGCCTTTGTCGATCACGCCATTGCAATACGGGTGGTCCTTGTGTTCGACAATGAAGCGGGCAAAGGTGGCCAGGTAGGTGTTGGGGTTGGGCTTCTTGTAAAGATTTTCCTTGATCACGTCTGCATCGAGGTTGTATTCCTTCTCGAATTCGATAGACAGGTCCTGGGGGATCTTATGGTAGAAATAATCGCGGATCAGCTTGCGGCCGAAGAAATTGCCGCTGCCGTCATCCATTAAGATGTAGCCCAGGGAGGTCACTTTCTGGATCAGTTGGTGGCCGTCGTAATAACTGCAGTTCGAGCCCGTCCCCAGGATGCAGACGATGCCCTGTTTCCCGACCTGGGTTGTCGAGTAAATGGCTGCATAGGTATCTTCCCTGACATCTATCTTGGCATTGGGGAAAAACCTGGCAAATATATTTTTAAGGAACTTGCGCATCCGCTCGGTACCGCACCCGGCCCCGTAGAAATGCAGCCGCTTTACTTTGGCGCTGTTGCGGGCCAGCTCGAAATTGTTGGCCAGTCGCTCTTCAATGACCTCACGGGTAAGCACTTCGGGGCTCAGGCCCAGGGTCTGGGTCATGAAGAGCTGTTCCCCTTTGGGGTCCAGGGCAATCCAGTCTGCCTTGGTCGCCCCGCTGTCTACGATCAATACCATTTGACTTCCAGTATTAAGAAAGGACCTTTCCATCGACACCCGGTGCCTGAAAGGTCCTTTCGGTTTTTACTCAGGGTCACCCCTGTTACAGGTTATGGACGTGTTGCGCCAGGTCTACCAGTTTATGGGAATACCCTGCTTCGTTGTCATACCAGGAAACGATCTTGAAAAACCGCGGGTTCAGCTCAATACCGGCATCCGCATCGAAAACGCTGGTGCGCGGCTCGCCCACGAAATCCTGTGAAACCACCAGTTCCTCAGTGTACCCCAAAATGCCTTTAAGTTCCCCTTCCGAGGCTGCCTTGAAGACTTTTTTGATTTCCTCGTAGGAGGTGTCCTTTTCGAGGCGGACGGTAAGATCCACTACGGAAACGTTGGCCGTGGGCACCCTGAAGGCCATCCCGGTGAGTTTGCCCTGCAGGGAGGGGATGACCTTGGTCACCGCCTTGGCTGCCCCGGTGGATGCCGGGATAATGTTCAGCAGGGCACTGCGTCCCCCGCGGAAATCTTTGCGCGACGGGCCGTCCACGGTCAGCTGGGTGGCCGTGGTGGCGTGTACGGTGGTCATCAGCCCCTCGGCAATCCCGAAATGGTCGTGCAGTACCTTGGCCACGGGTGCCAAACAGTTCGTCGTGCAGCTGGCATTGGATACGATGTTATCGGAAGCCCTGGCATCTTTGTGGTTCACCCCCATCACAAACATGGGCGCATCTTTGGACGGAGCCGAGATGACAACCTTTTTGGCCCCGCCATCCAAATGGCTCTGGGCCATATCGAGGGTCGTGAAGATCCCTGTGCACTCGGCCACGACATCGACCCCCACTTCATCCCATTTCAGGTTTTTGGGGTCGCGTTCCGCGGTCACCCGGATGGTCTTCCCGTTTACCAGCAGGTGGCCGTCCTTTACCTCTACGGTGCCGTTAAACCTTCCGTGCACAGAATCGTATTTCAACAGGTAGGCCAGGTGGTCCACTTCGAGCAAATCATTGATAGCCACCACTTCAACGCCTTCGCGTTCCGCAGCAGCCCTAAGCACAAGCCGGCCAATCCTTCCAAATCCGTTAATTCCCAATCGTAATGTTGCCATGGTATTTTGTTTTAAAGTTATATAGTCATAATATCGGAAACGCGGATCAGTTCCCGGTCTATTTTGGTGTGACCCTTGATGGCTTCGTCTATGGGGGTGAACACAATCTGGTTGTCCATGATGCCCACCATCAGGTTGGTCTTACCTTCCAGGATGCCCTCCACCGCCCTCACCCCCATGCGGGAAGCCAGGACGCGATCGAAAGCCGTGGGGACGCCCCCCCGCTGGATATGCCCCAGCACGGAAACCCGGACGTCGTATACCGGGAGGTTTTTCTCCACGTATTCCTTGAGTTCAAAGACGTTTTTTCCGGTCTTGTCCCCTTCGGCCACCACCACGATGCTGGAGGATTTCCCGGATTTCTTGCTCCTTTTAAGGGAGTCGAGCAACCGGTCGAGCCCCAGGTTTTCCTCCGGGATCAGAATTTCCTCGGCTCCGGCAGCCACCCCTGCATTCAGGGCAATATGCCCTACATCGCGGCCCATCACCTCCACAAAAAACAGCCGGCTGTGTGAACTGGCCGTGTCGCGGATCTTGTCGATGGCTTCCACCACGGTATTCAGGGCGGTGTCAAAACCCAGCGTATACTGGGTGCCGAAAATGTCGTTGTCGATGGTCCCGGGGATCCCGATGACCGGGGTGCCGAATTCCTTATGGAAAATGCTTGCCCCGCGGAAGCTTCCGTCGCCCCCGATGACCACAAAGCCGTCAATCCCGGCCCGGGTGAGCTGTTCATGCGCCTTTTTCCGGCCTTCCGGGGTGCGAAACTCCTGGCAGCGGGCCGACTTCAGGATGGTCCCCCCCTTGTTAATGATGTTGTTCACACTCCGGGCATTAAAGAGGACGAAATCCCCTTCAATCATCCCCTGGTAGCCCCGGTAGATGGCCATGACCTCCACATCCATGTAGGCACATGTCCGCACTACCGAGCGTATGGCGGCATTCATCCCGGGGGAATCGCCCCCGGAAGTCAAAACTGCGAGTTTCTTGATCGGGCTTTGCATGCTGAAAGTTCGAAAGCCAAAAGTAACAAACAAAACGCAGAAAAGGAATGGAGTTTGCCCTAAATCCGGGGATTTCCCTGCGAAATCGTTTTCGTTGAACCCGGGGTGCGAAGCCCGGTTGACCCTTTCAGAAGGGCTTTTGGTTTTTGGTGTAGAAGCGGATCAGGCTGTCCTGCCCCATCACCTGGGGGGGGGCGGCGCTTTGGTTTTCCCCTTTCGGTTCGGGAGCCTCCTTGTTGGTGAAAAGCTGCCGCAACAGGTCCCTGAAGCTGTTGAAATCGACTTCGTAGGACAGCCCGAACCCCTGGGTGTATCCCTGCCGGTCTGCCAGGAACTGCTGGATTTCATTCTGGCGGTTGAAGATCCGGGCGCTCAGGGTGCCCTCTTCGTTAAGCAGCAGCTGGATCTCGGCATCCCCGGCCACGGCCGATTCCTCCACCCCGCCCACCGGCACCCCGAATCGGCCGTTGAACAGGATGCGGTCGCTGATCCGGGTCGATACGGTAACCCCTATCCGGTCTTCAGTGGCAATATCGGCATTGGGGTCCTGATAGCCGCTTTCATAGGAAACCCCCAGGTTAAAGACATCGCTGCCCGTGCTGAGGACCTGGTTGAACAGGCTGGAGGCCGTCTGGTAGATATTCCCCGTTACCGCCTGCTGGTTCAGTCCTGTACGGTCGTTTACAAAGGTCCCCTGGGCCAGCAGGAAAAGGGCATTCCGCTCCTCTACGGTCGGGTCCTGCAACCGGTATTCCAGCTCCGATTTCACTACAGAACTGGTGCCGGGGAACTGAATGTCGAAATCGACGGTGGGCTGCTCCAGCTCCTCGCTGAGGCGGACGACCACCTCGGTGGGGATCCTCCGCGTATAGCCCGTGTTGTCGAGCAGGGGGGCGGGGTTCGCATTGAGCTCGTAAACGGCTTCCATGTTGAGCAGGGCCTGGAGGGGGTCCCCGTCCCAGTTGATG
Source organism: Robiginitalea marina (assembly GCF_024006985.1). Lineage (GTDB taxonomy): Bacteria > Bacteroidota > Bacteroidia > Flavobacteriales > Flavobacteriaceae > Robiginitalea > Robiginitalea marina. Next base: position 100,132 of record NZ_JAMXIB010000001.1, on the reverse strand, counting down.
GTGCCCCCGGGCCGCACCTTGAAGGTCTTGTCGATGACGCCCCCGTACTTCAGCCGGTACTGGCCGGTGACCACCACAAAGTCGCCCCACATATTGAATTTGCCATCGGTGTTGATCTCCATGAAGATAATGCCTTCCCCCGTACCCTTAAGGGAGCTGCCGGTGCGTTGGTCGACAACGATCTCCACCTCGGCCTCCGGGGTCACCACCAGGTCAAACTTTAATTCCAGGGCCTCGTATTCCTTAAGCGTCCGCCCGGTTGCCACCGAACTGCCCTCCCCTTTCTCCATGAAATTGATAAAGGAATAATCGCCCAGGCTCGCCACGTCGCTGATGGGGATTTTCAGGGAGGTGCCCCGGGCAGAGGCCCCGTCGAATTCGATTTTAAGGGCCGTGGTGGGCCCGTAGATACGCCCTGTCCCCACCACGAAGGCCTGTCCGTAATAGAGGGCTTCTTCCTCAAATTCCGTGTTGAGGATCAGGAAACGGTCCTGGAGGGTTTCGATGTCGAGGTTCAGGGTCCAGTCGGCAAAATACTGGTGGCTGATGGTCCCGTTCAGGTTGGCCTGGGTCCCCGCGGCCGTATCGGTAAGCCGGAAATCCTGGAATTCAATATTCTGGTTGAACAGGCGCACCGCGGCATTGGAGTTCAGGTCGTAATTCACATTCAGGTAGGGGATCCCGAGGCCCGCCCGGTTCAGGTAAAGCATCCCGTTGAGGTCCGGGTTTCGCAAGTCGCCCTGAATGAGGGCAGAGCCGTTGACCTGCCCCCGTACCTCGGAAAGCACCCCTTCGGCCAGAGGGCCAAAGGGTTCCAGGGCAAAGTCCTGGAAACTGGCATTGAGGTTGGCCGTTGGGTACTCGCCCGTATTGAGGATGGTCCCGAACAGGCTGAAGCGTTCCCGCCCCTGGTCGGTGAGCTGGGTGTTTACAGAGAACTCCGAAAGGTCGCGGTTCCCGACGATGCCGATGTCGAGGTCTCCCAGGACCTGCTGGTTGAGCGCAAAATCGGAAATCTCCAGGTTCCCGATGGGCAGGTACACATTGTCTTCCTGCAGCACGTTCAGCACCCCGTTGATTTCCCCACCCAGGGCAAGCCCTTCGATGTCGGGGGTCACCTTCCCCAAAGACACGATCTTAAAGCGCAGCTCCAGGTCTTTGTACGTGGAATCGGCCAACTGGCCCCGCAAGAGGATTTCCTCCCGGTCTTCATTGTTCATGGCGATTTCCTCGATAACCACGCTATCGAGGCCCGGGCTGAGGATCACCTTGTTCCGCGAATTCCCTTCCCGGTTGAGCACCCAGGTATTGCCCTTGAAACTCACATCGGACCGCTTGAGGCCGATAACCGATTTATTCCCTTCTGTGAAGGTATGGTAGAAGTTCAGGTTATAGCGGTCATTATACTGGCTGCCGCCCTTGAATTCAGTTCGGAAAAACAGGGTATCGGCCAGGGTGGTGTTAATCAGCTGGAAGTCCTTGAGGTCGTAATACACCGTGGAGATGTCCTTAACGGAAATATAGGTGTTAAACAGGGGGTTTTTGTTGTCGACCCGCACGTCGATGGTGTCGAGCTCATTCCCATAGGCATATATTCCGGGGGATTTGAAATTCAGCTTGAAATCGCCCTCGTCTGCCACAATTTCGCCCCGGATAAAGGTGTTCGGCCCGAAAGAAACCTCGGGAAAAAACACCTCCACGATCTTGTTGTAAATCCGGAAGTTGAAACTCAATTCCTGGCCGGGGGAAATGGAGTCGGGCTGGTAGTTCGTATAAATGCTCCCCACGGAATTCTTCAGCAGCTTCCCGAGTTCCGCTATGCGGAAGCGCCCCATCACATAGCCCGTAATAATGTCGGGGGAATTGATGTCGATGGTACGGATGGAATCGGCTTCAAACCTGGAGGAAACCTTGAAGTCTTCGAAATAATAGGTGTTGTTGGCGTTCTGGAAACTGGTTTTGCTAAAGCGGATATCCCCTTCGATGTCGTCAAGGGTGTTGCCGATGATGTCCATGGTCACATCCCCTTTGAAGACGGAAATGCTGTCGTTTACAAAATTCAGGCGGTGCAGGTCGGCATAGGCGACGGAGGCGACGAAATTAAAGGTGTTCTGACGGCTGCCAAAATCGGCAAGCCCGGTGAAATTAAAAATAAAGTTGGGGTCGTTGCTGTTCAGGGACCCGTCGAACAACTGGTCCTTGAGGATGCCGGAAACCGCAACCTCGGTGTATTCATACCCGTTAAAGCCGAAAGAATACACCTGCCCGATGATTTCGGTATTCAGGTTTTCGGGGGAAAACCCCTGCCCCTCCACATTCACGTCCAGGGTGGCCTTCCCCAGGGAGGAATTCCCCGTGAAGCCCCCCAGGTCAAAATCTATCAGGGAGACAAAACCCGTATACTGAGCTTTATTCACATCGTCGAACCCGGTTAGCTGCAGGTCTGCATAGCTGCTGCCGATGGCACTTTGGATGTTCATCTGGGTATCGATGGAGTTTTCGGTCACCGTTGCCTGCCCCCTGAGGGTAAACTGGCCGAGGCGCCGGACGAAATCCGGGAGGGAATTCCCCAGTAACCGCGGCATCAGGCCGCGGAGCTGGTAATAGCTGGTGGTAATGTCACGGATGCCGGCCTCCATTCGGAAGGGCCTGGTGGAATCGAAGAGGTTTTCGAAATCAAAATTCCCCCGGATCCCCGTGTTATCGGTAACCAGGAGCAGGTTTTGAAGCTGCAGGCGGTTGAGCGTGCCCGATACCCCGGTGGAAAACAAGGCGGTTTTCCCCGTGCCAAAGCCGTCGTAAAACGGGTTGATCTCATCCAGCGATATGGTGGACTCCGCAAACTCCGCCGTCACGCGGACGCTGTCGGTAAACTCGGCGAGGTCTTCGCGCCGATAGTCGAACCGGAGCGACCCCTTAAGGCTGGACCCCGGGGTTTCAAGCACCAGGGAATCGAAGGTCATCTGCTCGGGGGAATAGGCAAACCCTGCAGACAATTGCCGCACGTCCACGCCCTGGGAGGTATGCATGGATAACCCCTCGATCCGGGTGCGCACCTCCGGGCCCAGGATGGTAAACTCGCCGGCATCGATGCGCAGGTCTGTAAAGTCGAGCACCCGGGGGGTTTCAAGGTTCTCGTCTACCAGGGCAAACCGGCTGTTGCGGAGTTTGATCTTCCCGGTATGGAAATAAAACGGGGGGGTACCCGGGGCCCGGGGTTGCCCGTCATCCAGCTTGCTGATGAAGATGCCCAGGTTCGTATCCGGGGCGTCACGGTAGGTCTTCATGTTGAGGTAAAGGCCATCTACCGAGATATCCCCAAATTCCAGGGTACCCCCGGCCAGGTCGCGAAGGCTGAGGATGGAGGTTTTCAGCTGGCGGATGTAGGCCAGGGTATCCTGCTGGTAGTCCTCGATGTAAATACCCCGCACGGAGGTATCCCAGGTGATCAGGGAGACCCGGATGCGGTCTATCTGTATGTTTGTGCCAAAGTCGCTGTTGATGCGTTCCACTGCCATACGGGCCAGTCGGCTCTGTACCGCGGGAATGGAAAGCACCACGGTCCCCAGTACGCAGAATACCAGCACCACCAGCAAGAGACGGATGACTATTTTTCGAAGTTTCCTGATACGGCGTATTGTTTACCTTTGTACAACCAAAATCTGTTCCAAAACCCTTGATTTCCCAAGACCTTTACATCCTGGCCATTGAATCTTCCTGTGACGACACCTCGGCGGCCGTTTTGCACCACCGCAGGACGCTGAGCAATGTAGTCGCCACACAGCGTATTCATGAGGAGTACGGCGGGGTGGTTCCCGAACTGGCCTCCAGGGCACACCAGCAAAATATCGTCCCCCTGGTGTACCGGGCCCTGGCCGAAGCAAATATCGATAAAAAACAGCTATCCGCCATAGCTTTTACGAGGGGTCCGGGCCTTCTGGGTTCCCTGCTGGTGGGAACTTCATTTGCCAAGTCCCTTTCCCTGGGCCTGGGCATCCCGCTGATCGAGGTAAACCACATGGAAGCGCACATCCTGTCGCACTTTATCGAGGCCCCCGGAAAAACCCCTCCCCCCTTTCCTTTCCTGGCCCTTACCATCAGCGGCGGCCACACCCAACTGGTGTTGGTAAAGGATTACTTCGACATGAAAATCCTTGGGGAAACCCTCGATGATGCCGTGGGCGAAGCCTTTGACAAAAGCGCCAAGCTGCTGGGCCTCCCCTATCCGGGCGGGCCCCTCATCGACCGGTACGCCTCGCAGGGTGACCCTGGCCGGTTTACCTTTCCCATCCCCAAAGTCCCGGGGCTGGATTTCAGTTTCAGCGGGCTGAAAACCAGTATTCTGTACTTCCTGCAACGGGAAAGCGCCCATGACCCGGAATTCGTGGAAAAGCAGCGCGACCATATCTGCGCCTCCATCCAGGCGACGATCGTGGAAATCCTGATGCGAAAACTCAAAAAGGCGGTCGCCCAAACCGGGGTCCACCATGTGGCCATTGCCGGGGGCGTAGCGGCGAATTCGGGGATCCGGAAAGCCCTTGCAGCAGCCGAAAAGGACCTCGGGTGGGTCACCTATGTGCCCCCCTTTGAGTACTGTACCGATAACGCGGGCATGATAGGAATTGTTGGTTATTTAAAGTATCTTGACGGACGTTTTACGGATTACCGCGTCAGTGCCAGGGCGCGGTATCAGATCGGAAGTTAATCCGTTACGAAACCTTTGAAGCGCCTACAATACAGCGATGAATTATTTTTTCCAACCCACCCTCGACCAGAGCGTTTCGCAGTTCTCGCTTTCCCCGGAGGAAAGCCGGCACATTGTTAAAGTTCTGCGTAAGAAAGAAGCGGATATACTACACGTTACCAACGGAAAAGGATATTTATTTACTGTGGAAATCACCGTAGCTGACCCGAAGGGTTGCAGGGGTCGGATCGTGGGCACCGAAAAAAAGATCCCACCCCGTTTCTCCTTGCACCTGGCAGTCGCCCCCACCAAAAGGCTGGAACGGTTTCAATGGTTTCTCGAAAAGGCCACCGAAATTGGCGTCAGTGAAATCACCCCGATCCTCTGCCATCGGTCCGAACGCCGGAAAGCCCCTGTGGAGCGGCTGCAGCGGGTCGTGCAGGAAGCCATGAAGCAAAGCCTGCGGACCTACCTCCCCCGTCTGAACCCGGAAGTCCGCTTTGCTGACTTCCTCACGCAGCAACACCCGCCCATGCGCTTTATCGCCCATTGCGAGGAAGATGAAAAAATGGACCTGAAACGGCGGGTCGCCCCCGACAAGGATGTGGTGGTGCTCATCGGGCCGGAAGGGGATTTTACCCGTGAAGAAATCGAGGCCGCCTACGCCCGGGGGTTCCTCCCGGTATCGCTGGGGGAAAGCCGCCTGAGGACAGAGACGGCTGCCCTGGTGGCCTGTTCCACCGTAAACCTGATCAATAGTGGCTAACCCTGGAAGACCCCAACACCCTGAGAGCCGCCCCGGCCGGCCATGGCATCGCCGACTCAGGCGCTATGGCTTTGCCGCATTACTGGCGCTGGCCTGTACCCTGCCCGTGCAGGGGCAGAAAATCGGGCTGCTCAAATACAGTGGGGGCGGCGACTGGTATGCCAACCCAACGGCCCTGCCAAACCTGATCCGGTATGCGAATGCGGAAATCGGGACTGCACTCGAAGGCAAGGCGGAAACTGTAGTTGCAGGAAGCACGGAACTTTTCCAGTATCCGTGGATCCACATGACCGGGCATGGAAACGTGGTGTTTTCGGAGTCCGAAGCAGCCAACCTGCGCACCTACCTCCTGGCCGGGGGGTTCCTGCATATCGATGACAATTACGGGATGGCGCCGTACCTCGAAAAGGAACTGCCCAAAATCTTCCCCGACAAGGAACTGGAAGAACTTGGGGCGGACCACCCGATTTTCGCGAAACCCTTTTCTTTCCCCGACGGCCTGCCCAAAATCCATGAGCACGATGGCAAACGCCCCCAGGCTTTCGGGTATTTCCACGAAGGCAGGCTGGTACTCCTGTTTACCTTTGAATCAGACCTGGGCGACGGGTGGGAAGACCCCGCTGTCCACAACGACCCGGAAGATGTCCGGGAAAAAGCCCTTAAAATGGGCGCAAATATCCTGTATTACGCCTTTAACCACTAAACGCCAATGGACTCCAAAACCATTTCCAACGGTATCCTCAGGGCCGTTTTCGCGCTCAGCGGCATAGCGCTGCTGGGGTATTTCCTTTACCTGACCCGTTCGGTAATCGCCTACCTGGTTGCCGCGGCCGTTATTGCCCTTATGGGCAGGCCGGTAGTCCTTTTCCTGAGGAAGCGGCTTAGGTTCCCCAATACCCTGGCCGTGGTGGTGGTCATGATCCTGTTTCTGGGGATCCTTTTCGGGATAGCTTCCCTGTTTATCCCCCTGATTGCCGAACAGGGCCATAACCTTTCCCTGCTCGATATCAAGGCTTTTGAAAAAGACCTTTGGCGCCTTTACGATGAAATCAACGGTTTCCTGGGCCGGACCCCCGTGCCGGCAAAAGACCTCATGGTCGGCAAGGACTGGGGAAAGGACCTGCTGCAGGGTCTGGAGATGGGGTTCATCCCGGATTTTCTGAACAGCCTGGTGGGCACCCTCAGCAACCTGGGCATTGGCCTGTTCTCTATACTATTTATTTCATTCTTCTTCCTTAAAGACAGTAAGATGTTCGAGAAAATCCTGCTGACCCTTGTCCCGGACAACAGGGAAGCGGGGATTGTCAACTCCCTGGAAAGCATCAAAGGACTGCTTTCCCGGTATTTTGTGGGGTTGCTGGCCCAGATTTTTGTCCTTTTTGTGATCTACACCATCACCCTGCTGCTGATCGGCATTGAGAATGCCGTGGTGATTGCCTTCCTGTGCGCCCTTTTTAACATCATCCCGTATATCGGTCCCGTAATCGGGGGTGCCATTATGGTGCTGCTCACCATGACCAGCAACCTGGGCGCAGATTTTACCGGGGTCATCCTGCCCAATGTGGGGTGGGTCCTTTTGGGGATTGCCATAGGCCAGCTGGTGGACAATTTTTTCTCCCAGCCCCTGATCTTCTCCAGCAGCGTAAAATCGCACCCCCTGGAAATATTCCTGGTGATCATCATCGCCGGGTTATTGTTCGGGGTCTTCGGGATGATTGTCGCCATCCCGGGATATACCGCTTTAAAGGTGGTTTTAAAGGAATTTTTTGCCGAAAACAAGATCGTAAAAAACCTTACGAAAAATTTATAGTAAAGGTTTGAATAAAGAATTACTAAATACTGGGGTACAGGAATTTATAAAAAATAATTTCAATACTGACACCTTGTCAGTTTCCCTGGGAAGAAGCCCTTTTCCGGGGATAACGCCCCAGGAGTTGGCCCAGCAGCTAAGCGGCTACCAAAAGGCCGCAAAAAAACTTCCCCTCTGGCATGGTACCCCGGGGATTTATTACCCCCCAACCCTGAACCTGGCCCAGGCCTCTTCGGAGCAAACGGCCCGTTATAAGGCCAGCCTGGTGGAAGGGGAAAGCCTGGTTGACCTGACCGGAGGTTTCGGGGCAGACACCTACTTTTTCAGCAAACGGGTAACCCGTGTGCATTACTGCGAGCAAAACGCCAGCCTGGCGGAAATCGCCACCCATAATTTCCAAAAGCTGGGGGCTGGAAATATCCGGATCCACCCGGGGGACGGGCTGTTGTCCCTCGGGCGGATCAAGGCTGAGGAGGGTCGTGCCGACTGGATTTACCTCGACCCTTCGCGCCGGCGGGAAGACCGGGGTCGGGTCTTTCTCCTGGAAGATTGCCAACCCCCGCTTCCGGACATCCTGCCTCAGCTCTTTCGTGCGGGCCGGAACCTCCTGTTGAAAACATCCCCCATGCTCGACCTTTCCGCCGGGGTCCGGCAGCTGGGAGGCGTACGGGAAATCCATATAGTAGCTATAAACAATGAAGTAAAGGAATTACTCTGGTGGCTGCAGGAAGGCTATGGCGGGGAGGCTACCCTGAAAGCCACAGACCTGGCGTACCCCCTACCCGCCCTGGTGTTTACCGCTTCGGGGGAAGCGTCTGCTTCCGCACCGTATGCCATGCCCCTGAAATACCTCTATGAGCCCAATGCGGCCATCCTGAAAGCCGGTGGGTTCAAAACCGCAGCCCTGGCCTACGGGCTGCTCAAACTCCATCCGCAGACCCACCTGTATACCTCAGACGCCCTGGCCCCCTTCCCCGGAAGGCGTTTTGAAATACGAAGCATTCAGACGTACAAACCCGGGAAGCTTCCCTTTAAAAAAGCCAATGTAAGCGCCCGGAACTTCCCGGAAACGGTGGCTCGGATCCGCCAGAGGAACCGCATTGCCGACGGGGGGGATACCTACCTGTTCTTTGTTCGCTGTATGGACGAGTCCCTGCAGGTGCTCGATGGGGTGCCCGTACCGGTGCAAGACCAGCCCTAAGGCGCACAGGGCCAACGGAAATCGGCCACCGGATATCGGGAGGCAACCCCCAGGTTGTAGTGCCACCATTCGGTACGGACCGGCAGGAACCCATGGCGCCCCAGGGTCTCCCTTAGCAGGGTGCGGTTTTCCAGGACCTCTTGCGGAAGCCCGGTAAAGTCGTGGTAGGCCCGCCTCCCAAAGAAATCAAAATCGGTCCCCATATCGAGGGGCTCGCCCTCCAGGGTTTCCAACGTAAGGTCCACCGCACCGCCCCGGTTGTGGATGGACCCTTTTACCGGGTTGGCCACGTACTGGGGGTTGGGGACTTTTTCCCACATCAGGTACTGCACCGAATTGGGGCGGTAGCAATCAAAAAAACGCAGGCGCAGGCCCTGTTGCAGGAATTCCCGGTTGGCTGCTATCAGGGCCTTTGCAGTCCGAACCCTGGTGTAGCACTCCGGGCATTCGTACACCCGGGCTTTCATGAAATTGTTTTCAGTGGCATAGCGCAGGTCGTAGGCAAATTCACTGCTGTAATCGGCCAGGCGCACAAAGGCAGTGTCGGGCAGGGTTTCCAGGGCCGGCAGGGTTTCCAGGGTGTCGTGTACAGGTTCCTCCGGGGGGGTCGGAAGTTTAGCTGGTTCTTCAGGGACCGGGTCGGGGGCCTGCCCGGGTTGCTCCCTGCAGGAGAAGGCCCCCAGGAGGGCCACACACAAAGCCAAAACCAAATGCCTCATAACGCCTTTTTTCCGTTGGGTCCGTTGCCCTAAATATAAGGATTTGGGGCGACCTTCGGGCCGTAAGGGCCAATGTGCGTATCTTTGGGAGGAACCCCTGAGCCCGGTACCCATGACACGCCTTTCCTTATTGCCCTTTCTTTTCTTTTTCGTGGCAGTGGTGCCCCTGCACGGGCAGGAGCCATGGCTGCTGGGCTTTGAAAAACCCAGCCAGAACCCCATCCTGACAGCCGATTCCACCTATGTGTTCCATTGCCCGGTACGGGATGAACCGGTACGCTGGCAGCGGGCCGACGTCTTCAACCCGGCGGCCGTGGTCCGCAACGATACCCTATTCCTCCTCTTCCGGGCCGAAGACAACCCCCAGGCCCGGCTGGGGGAACGCACCTCCCGCATCGGGCTGGCCTGGAGTACAGACGGCCTGAACTTCACCAAATACCCTGAGCCCGTCCTCTACCCGGATAAGGATGCCTTCCGGCAATGGGAATACCCCGGGGGGGTGGAAGACCCGCGGGTCGTGGAACTGGAAGACGGCACCTACCTGATGCTCTATACGGGCTGGAACCAGCAAACCGCCCGCCTTTGCAGCGCCACCTCCCCCGACCTGGTCCACTGGACCAAACACGGGCCCGTCTTTGAAACCGCCCACAGCGGGGCCTTCCTGGACCAGTGGAGCAAATCGGGCTCCGTGGTTACCGAACGAATTGGGGACCGGCTGATTGCCCGAAAGATCGATGGGAAGTACCATATGTACTGGGGTGAGCTGTTCGTGAACGTCGCCACCTCCCCGGACGGGAAGGACTGGATCCCGGCGGTAGACCCCAAGGGCAACCTCCTGCACGCCTTTACCCCCACCCGGGGCGATTTCGACAGCCACCTGGTGGAACCAGGTCCCCCGGCCCTGCTAACCGAAGCCGGGATCCTGCTGATCTACAATGGAAAAAACCTGAGCGGGGAAGGTGCCGGGAGCAGCACGCCGCAAGGCACCTACTGCGGGGGGCAGGTGCTTTTTGATGCCAAACAGCCCGGACGCTTCCTTGGCAGGCTGAATGTGCCCTTCATCTGCCCCAGCCTTCCCCATGAACGCACCGGGCAATACCAGGCGGGGACGACCTTTGCCGAAGGCCTGGTGGTTTACAAGGGCAACTGGTTCCTCTATTACGGGACGGCAGACTCGATGGTTGGGGTGGCGGTACGCCCGGACACCCCCTGAATTCAGGTCAACAGGTTGCCTTCTTCATCCCATTCGGCCAGTATCCCCCGCCGGCTCTGGTCGACGCATTTGGCCAGCCACTCCGGTTCGTAGGCCAGCCCGTGCCGGTCCAGCACCTCCTGGGGCACCCCATCCCAGACATTCGGCATGTTTCCCTGGTACCCCAGTTCCTCTATCCCAGGCTTTGAAGTATAATACCCGCAAACGGTCAGGTTGCGCACCAGGCTGAAAAACTGGATCTCCAAGGGGTGCTCTTCCAGGGGGATTTCGGGGTCGTAGAATGCGATTGCATCCAGGAGTTCCTTTTGCTGCGCTTCCTCCGCTGTTTTGAACTCCAGGCCGTATTCCGTATTGCTTTTGTGGTCAAGCCACATCAGGCCGCCCCTGAGGGTCACCTGGAAGGGTGGGTAATCCCGGGCCATGAAGTCGATGAAATCGGGGACCCCGGCATCGAGGGGCCCACCGTGCTTTTCGTCCGGGGGGAGGATAAGGTTGGCCAGCACGGCTATGGTTTCCCGCTCGTGTGGGTTGAAAAAAGGCTCTTCCTCCAGTTTCAGCTGCGCCTTGATTTCCTCCGGGGTACGGCCATACCCCAGGCCCGGCGCGATCTGCGCTTCCCGGGCCTCCGCGGCTTCTTTTGGCGAGCACCCGTGTACGGCCAGGCCCCCGGCTACGGTACCCAGCACGATGGATTTTAAACTTGCTCTGCGGTCCATATCAGATGTTTTGCTGTTTGAGTTGGTCGACGATATACTCCGACGCCCTCCAGGAAAGGGCCAGGATGGTCCAGGTGCAGTTCTTGTCGGCCTGGGAAACAAAAGGCCCCGCATCGGTAATAAAAACATTCTCTGCTTCGTGCAGCTGCTGGTACCGGTTGGTCACCGACGTTTTGGGGTCGTCCCCCATCCGGGTGGTTCCCACCTCGTGGATGATCCTTCCCGGGGTTTCCAGGCCATAGTCCTGTTCCGCCGTGGGGGTAGGCCCCAGGGGTTCGCCACCCATATTGTGGATGATCTCCTCGAAGGTCTCCTGCATGTGCCGCGCCTGCTTTCGCTCGTAGTCGGACCATTTGTAGTGGAAACGAAGCACAGGGATGCCGAATTCGTCAACGGTGGTGGGGTCGATCTCGCAATAATTGTCCTTTCGGGCAATGGCTTCCCCCCGGCCCCCGAAGCCCAGGACGGAACCGTAATATTTGCGCACGTCTTTGCGCAACTGTTCCCCGTACCCCCCGGTTTTCAGGCCGAAGAATTTGTTGAATTCATTTGGGTTGAAACCAAAGCCGTAGTTGGGCATGCCCATACCGCCCCAGACTTCGATATGGTACCCCCTGGGGAAATCCAGGGATTTGTTGTCGAGCCACCAGGGGGAATACACGTGCATGCCTCCCACCCCGTCTTCATTGTACAGTTCCCGGTTCATCAGGGACGGGACAAAGGCCGCCCGGCTGCTGCCCGTGGAATCGTGCAGGTACTTCCCGACCAGGTCGCTGCCGTTGCCCAGGCCATTGGGGTGTTGCGGACTTTTGGAATTCAACAGGATGCGTGCGGTGCTGCAGGCCGAGGCAGCCAGGATAACCACTTTGCCCCTGAGCTGGTATTCCTTCCGGTCTTCCCGGTTGATATAAGACACCCCCGTGGCCCGGCCTTCCTGGTCGGTGGTAACCTCCCGCACCATGCTATTCACAAAAAGGTCTACCTGCCCCCTGCTTTTTTGGGCGGGGAAGATCAGGCAGGTGCCGGCTGAAAAATCGGCATACACCTGGCAGGCCCGGTTGCATTGCCCGCAGTAAAAGCATACCCCCCGCTCATTGTTGATCTTCTTGGTGAGCATCGACATGCGGGAAGGGATCACCGGAATCCCGGCTTTGCGGGCCCCTTTGATGTAGTATAGCTCGTGCAGACGGGGTTTGGGTGGGGGGAGGAAAAAGCCGTCGGGTTCGTTGGGCAAATTTTCCCTGCTGCCAAAAACCCCGATAAGTTTATCGACCTTGTCGTAGTAGGGTTTTACGTCTTCATACCCGATGGGCCAGTTGTCGCCCAGGCCGTCGACGTCCTTGTGCTTGAAGTCCCTCGGGCCGAACCTCAGGGAGATCCTTCCCCAGTGGTTGGTCCGACCCCCCAGCATCTGAGAGCGGAACCAGTCGAATTTGGTGCCATCCTTGTGGGTATAGGGCTGCCCTTCGATCTCCCACCCGCCCCAGGCCGCGTCGAAGTCGCCAAAGGGCCGCACGGTGCCGGCGCCCCGCCTCGGGGATTCATAGGGCCATTTCAGCTGGGTCTGGTATTCGGGCAGGGCCGGGTCGAAATACGGGCCTGCTTCCACTACGGCCACCTTCAGGCCGGCATCGGCAAGGACCTTGGTAGCCATGCCCCCCCCTGCCCCGGAGCCCACAATAATGGCATCGTATACCGTGGGTTGTGCTTTGATCTGCATTTGGTTGGATTAATGTATTGCTAAATATACAAGGCCCCGGGATAAAAGCGCCGGGAAAATCGGATTTTTTCGGGAACCCTCTGCACGGGGGCCTTAAGGCAACCACGACGCCTCCCCCTGGATCTGGCCCAGGGCCTCTGCCACCGTGGGTACCGGCAGGCGGCAACTGTGGTCGCGGCAGACATAAAAGCGGGTCTGCGCCGGGTCGTAGCGCTGTTCAAACAAAGGGAGGGCACTGGGTTCCCCGGTTGCCACCAACAGGATGTTCGGAAGGAAGCGCCGCGCCATTTCGCTGCGTAACCGACCCGCGTCAGGCCCGGCAACGGCCACCTCGTAAAAGGGCGCCTGCTGACGAAGCAGGATCCGGCCCCAACCCGCATAGTTCTCGGGAAGTTCCATAAAGCGGCCCTGAAGGGTACGGGCCATTTCCCGGCTTTGATCGAGGTCTGCAGGGCGGTAGTAAAAATGCCCCAGCTGGAAAAGGAGGTCGGCCACCACGGTATTCGGGGAGGGCATTACCCCGTCATCGGTCTTGACGATGGGGGCCATCAGGTCGGAAACCTCCCGGTAGCGGAACAGGGGCGACGCTTCGTCCCGAAAACGGCTTTGGATATGCCCCAAAAATTCGTCTGCCCGCTCCAGATAGGCCCTGTCCAGACTGACCTGATAAAGGCGGAAGGCCGCCTGTGCCATAAAGGCATAGTCTTCCAGGAAGCCTTCGGCCTGCGGGGCACCTTTTTTATAGCTGTGCCCCAGTTTGCCGTCGCGGTAGGCATGTGCCATCAGGAAGTCAAAAAGGCTCCGGGCTTCTTCAAGGTAAACCGCATCCCCCAGGGCGTCATAAGCGTCCGCAAGGGAAGCGACCAGCATGGCGTTCCAGGAGGTTAGGATCTTGTCATCCTCGCCCGGGAAGGAACGCAGGGCCCGCCTTTCCATCAATTTTTTGTGCCATCCGGCCTTTAGGGCGGCAAGTTCTGAAGGGGGCATGGGGTGCTGCAGGAGGAACTCCGGGTCTGAATCCACGCGAAACAGCACATACTGCCCGCCTTCCCAGGCGTTTTCAGGATGAACCTGGTAATACTCCGCAAAAAGGTTATAATCAGGGCCCAGGACCTGCCGGAGTTCCGCCTCCCCCCAGAGGTAAAACTTACCCTCCTCCCCCTCGGAGTCCGCATCCAGGGCTGCATAGTAGCCGCCTCCGGGCCCCTTGAGGTCCCGCTGCAAAAAGGCAAAGGTGCGCTCCACCACCCCGCGATAGTGCGGATCGCCGTAAAATGAATATGCCCGGGCATAGACCCCCAGCAGTTGGGCGTTGTCGTACAGCATTTTCTCAAAATGCGGGATGTGCCACCTGGGGTCGGTACTGTAGCGGTAGAAGCCCCCGCCCAGCTGGTCGAAGACACCGCCCAACGCCATGCGGTCGAGGGTGCGTTTCAGGTGGTCCTTTACCCCGCTGTCGCCCGTGGCATGGGCATACTCCATCAGGAAATCCAGGTTTGGGGGCAGCATGAATTTCTGCTCCCCGGCATTGCCGCCCCATTCGGGGTCCCAGCGGGTGGCCCAGCCGGACACAGCTGCCCCCAGGGCAGCAGCCTCCAGGTCGGGCCCTGAATTCCCGGGAAAGAGGTTTACGCTGGCAACCCCCTGCGAGACCCGGTCGGCGTATTCGGCGGCTTTCTCAGGGTCTTTCCGGTACAGGCCGTTTACCTCCCCAAGCACCTTCATCCACTGCTCCCGGGTATGGTAGGTGCCCCCGTAGATGGGCTTTCCGTCGGGAAGGGCCAGCACATTCAGCGGCCAGCCCCCGGAGCCCGTCATCAGTTGCACCGCGGTCATATAGACCTGGTCTACATCGGGGCGCTCTTCCCGGTCTACCTTTACGTTGATAAAGTTCGCATTCATGAAGGCCGCCACGGAATCGTCTTCAAAGGTTTCTTCCTCCATCACATGGCACCAGTGGCAGGAGGAATACCCGATACTAATTAGTACCAGTTTGTTTTCCGCCTTCGCCATTTCCCAAACCTCATCGCTCCAGGGCTGCCAGTGAACGGGGTTCTGCGCATGCTGCAGCAGGTAGGGGCTGGTCTGTTCGCCCAGGACGTTCTTGCGGGTGGCGGGCGCTTCCATGCACGAAATACCGAGGCAGCACAACAGGCCCATAAGGGTCAGGGATATTGCAGGATGTTTCATGCCCGGGTGCTTTTTGGGGGGTTCTGCCCAAAAGTACGAATCGCCGCGGATTTGAAGGCAAAAGGATTCCGCATGGGGGTCACGACGCCGGGGCGCTCACCTGGAAAATTGCAAAAACCAGTCGTAGAGGCCCTCTTCCAGGTAGGCCCGCTCCCAGGCATTATGACCCACGCCTTCATAGGCCGTAAAGGTGACCTCATAGCCCAGGCTGCGCAGCCTGGCGACCATTTCCTCCGATTCCGAAAAGGGGATCACCTCGTCTTCAGTGCCGTGAAACACCCTGATGCCCATCTCCCGGTCGATCCAGTGGGCATAGGGTGCCGGGGCCATCCCGCAGACCACGGCCATGGCGGCAAAAGTACCAGGGTACTGGGTGGCCAGTTCCCAGCACGCACTGCCCCCGCGGCTCAGCCCGGTGAGGTAGAGGCGGTTGCGGTCGACCCGGTTTTCTGCAATGACCTGTTCCAGTAGTTCCATAACGGCCCTTGTGTTCCACCATTGCTTTTTATAGGGGTTTTGGGGGGCCAGGATCAGGAAGGGAAAGTCATTGCCTTCGGCAAGGAGCCTGGGCGGGCCACTTTCGCGGAGCATCTCCAGGGTGCCCCCTGCATCCCCTCCCCCATGCAAAAATAACAGGAGGGGGTACTCGCTTTCACCCCCATCCCGGTAACCCGGCGGATAGTACAGGTAGTAATTGAAGGTTTCGGCCGTCAACACCCTGGCTTGTTTCGGCTCCAGGCGCGACTGGGCGGTGCATCCCTGCATTAGCAGGAGGGAAAAGAAGAAGAGAAAACAGGAATTCCTAATTGTCATTGGCTACTGAATTGGCGCCTGCCAACCGGCCGGCCCCATAAAGGTATCGCATTGTATGTGAACCGCCGTTTGTTCCCGCATCCATTTTCACCTGGCTCAATAGCCCAAAGGCCAGCCGTCAGGGAATAACCGCGAAGCCGGGACAGAACTGTGGGATGAGCAAGAAGACGAACAACAGGAAGAGGATAGCCCATAGGACCCACATCCACATGGGGTAAACTATGATGTTGCCCTTGAATTTTGGATGCAGGGAATGGGCAATGAGCCCGTGCACCCCAAAACTGAACAGGAGGAAAGCAAGGCTGGAGGCAACTATGGAAAATACCGCGGTATGGGCCTCCCTGCTGAGATAAAGGTAAATGGCTATGGCTATGGCCACCGCCATGACGATTCTGAAGATTCTTCTGGCCATGGGTCTGGGTTTAGGAGGTTACTGGAAATTTTTTTCGTGGAAGGCCATCAGGGGGATCCTCCCGTAGGATTCCATCTTTTTTACCCTGTCGCGATGGAAGATTGGTTCGAGGAACCCTTTCCTCTTGCGCTCCAGCATCACCACCAGGTCAGCGTTGTGGTCGCCCAGGTAAACCCTGAGGGCCTCGAAAGCGTGCTCTGAAACCTCCTGCTCGAAGGTGATTTTGGCTTCAGGAAGCTCCTTTTTGAGTGCCTCCTGGAACCATTCCCTGCGCTGCAGGTTGGCATATTCCTTGTCCGAGGCGATGTGGACAGCCCTGATACGGGCCTGAAAAGCCGCTGCCACGGGTGCGAGTTCCCTGAGCACGGCTATGTCTTCTTCCTCGAAATCGGTGGCATATACGATCGTCTCCAAGCCATTGAATGAAGCATCCCCAGGGATCGACAAGACCGGGCAGGGTGCTTCTTCGATAAGCTTTTTGGTGGTGTTGCCCATCAACAGTTCCCGCAGGGCACTGCCGCCCTTCATGCCGACCACCAGCAGGGAAGCCCCTTCCTCGAGGGCCTTGCCTGCAATTGCCTCCCTGACATTTTTATGTTCGAGGGCTTCGATTTCCACTTTGGCGCCTTCGCCAAGGTGGGACCTGCAAAAATCCTTCAGCCTCCGGGTATGCGCTTTAAAGGCGTCTTCTTCCAGGTGGGGAAAAGGTTCCTGTACTTCGGTCTGAAGGATGGTGGGATAGTCAAAAACGTGGATGGCCAGCAGGCGTGCGTTCAGCACCTTGCTGATCCGATAGGCAAACTGCAGGGCAGGGGCGGAATTCTCCGAGTAATCGGTGGCGTAAAGGATGGTCTTCAAGGCTTCAGGATTTTTTACCCCCTAAAGGTAAAGGGTAGCTCAATGGGATAAAATGACCTGGGTCAGCGGGGCTGTCCCGGCAAAGTGACCCCGGTCATTTTCCTTTAGCCATGTGCTCGCTACCTTCGTTGTTGGATCCCAAAAACCAGCTGTCATGAAGGATATGAAAACCCTGCTGGAGGACATTACCCTGCTGACCAGCAACATCGAGACCAATTACCCGGAGCTCTACCAGTATCTGGGGGAGAACCCGATTACCCTCCCGGTCAGCGAACACCCACAAATTGACACCCGTGTCCTCCAGGAATACCTCACCTCCCTGAAGCAGTTGCTTTGGCACCACCTTGAAACACATCAAAAAGGGGATTAACCCTCCGAAAATCGATTGACCATGGGAGAAATTGCCACCTCAGACCGAATGATCACCCTGTATTACAATTCGAATTCCAGCCGGGCCAGACAAACTATTGCCTATGCCCGGGCAGAGGGCCTTCCGGTACAGGAAATCGACCTCCTGAAAACCCCCCTGACGGGTACCCAAATCAGCGAACTGGCGGGAAGGCTCGGCCTGGAAGTGAGGGACCTGGTCAACCAGGAACACCCCACCTATAAAAATCACTTCGAGCCCCATGAGTTTTCCTCGGAAGACTGGATCAAAATGATCAAAAAACACCCCGAGATCATGAAACAACCAATTGCGCTACGGGGAGACCTGACTATTTTGGTGGAAACCCCGACGGACATCATTAAAATCTGAAATCCCAAGTGTTCACATTTCGTTAACACTTGGCCAGACGCTAAAATTGTAATTTCGCCCCTATGAGTACCCGGTGGTTCCATTATTTTTCTTCCATCTTCCTCCTTTTGGCCTTTCTCGGGGCCAAAAGCATGGAATCGCATGGACTCCTGCATGCCGATGAAGAAAACGGCCCCGCCTGCGAGTGGTGCGAATATGCGCTGGTCCTGGAATCAACCCCTTTCCACCCTCCCCTGGCCCAGGCCATCGAAGTAAGGGTTGAGGCTCCCCTGCCCGGGCATCCCGCCGAGGCACCCCTGCCCGCCCTTTGCCCCGTCCACCTTGAAGGCGCCCTGTTTTGCCGCCCACCCCCTGTCTACGCCTTGGAACTGGTTTAACCACCGTCCTGTTCTATGTCCCCGCCCAGGGGCCCCCGCGTATTACCACCCTTAAATCCGCATATGAGAATTCCCATAGCCCTCGTGCTACTTGTACTATTCCAAATTCCGGCTATCGCCCAGCAGTGTCAGGCCACCCTCTCGGGCAGGGTCCTGGATTTCCACGACCAGACCCCCCTGGCCGGGGCCACGGTACTGGTTCTCGGGCAGCAGAAAGCCGCCCTTACGGATTTGGACGGCCGGTACCGCATTGAAGGCCTTTGCGAAGGGGATTTTGAAGTAGAGCTTTCCCACCCCCAGTGCCTCACCCTGCTATACAACCTTGAAATCAAGGGGGAAACCCGAAAGGATTTTGAAATGGAGCACCACCTGGAGGAGCTGGAAGAGGTGCAGGTATTCGGCGACATCCTTGCAGACCAGTCCAAAACGGGGCAGGAACAGCGTCTTTCCACCCGGACCCTGGAAGACTACAGTTCGGCCAGCCTGGGCGACGCCCTGCGCACCCTTAGCGGGGTTTCTTCCCTGAATACGGGTAGCAATATTGTAAAACCCGCCATAGGCGGGCTTACCGGCAGCAGGGTGCTGATCCTGAATGACGGCGTGCGCATGCAGGACATGGAATGGGGGGATGAGCACGCCCCGAACATCGACATCAATTCCGCTGACCAGGTTTCGGTGGTGAAAGGGGCCGCCGCCCTGAAATACGCCGGGGACGCCATCGGAGGCCTGGTGATTATCGAACGTGAACGGATTGCGGTGAAGGATTCCCTGTACGGGAAAACCCTCCTGAATTATGTATCCAACGGACGCGGTGGGTCGGCCAGTACCGAACTAACCCGGACCTTTGCCTCCGGCTGGTACCTCAATGGGCAGGCTTCCTATAAAAAGCTGGGCGACCGGGAGGCGCCGGACTACATCCTGTCCAACACGGGCATGCAGGAGGTAGGCCTTTCGCTCCACACCGGGAAACGGTTGCTCAACCAGGGCTGGGACCTGGACTATTCCTTTTACCGGGCCGACATAGCGGTACTGCGGGCTTCCCACATCGGGAACATCGACGACCTTATCGGGAGTATCAATTCCGGGGAACCCTCCGTTGTGGAACCCTTTACCTATGACCTTGGGGTCCCCCGGCAGGAAGTTACCCACCACCTGGCCAAGGCAGGCTATTACCTTAGGATCAAAGGACTCGGGAAATGGACGGCCCAGTATGACTTCCAGAATAACCGGAGGTTTGAATACGACGTACGGGTGGGGGCCGACCGCAACAAGCCCGCCATAGACCTGGAGCTGACCACCCACACCCTGATGACCGATTTTACGTGGGATTCCTCCCGCGACCTGAAGGTGATGGCCGGCGTGCTCGGCCGCTTCCAGGACAACTTTGCCAATCCCGATACCGGGGTGCGCCGCCTGATTCCGGATTACCAGAAATACGACCTAGGCGGGTTCCTGACCGGGGAATACCGGTTTGGGCCCGACTGGTTGGTGGAAGCCGGGTTGCGCTATGACTATAACCGCATCGATGCGCAAAAGTTCTATCGCACCTCGCGGTGGGAAGAGCGCGGATACGACGAGGATTTTGCCGACATCGTGGTAGAGGACCTGGGCACCCAGCTGCTGACCAACCCGGTGCTGGACTTCCACAACCTTTCAGCCACAGCCGGGGCACGCCGCCAATTGGATGCCCATTCAGAGCTCCGCGCCAATTACGCCTTTGCCCAGCGGCCACCCAACCCGGCAGAGCTTTTCAGCGACGGGTTGCACCATTCGGCAGCGCGTATTGAACTCGGCGATCTGCGAATCGGGAACGAGACCTCCCACCGGGTTTCCCTGGCCTATGAGCGGGAAGGCGACCGCTGGGGACTGACCCTGGAGCCCTATTTGAACCATATCCAGGACTTTATTTTGCTGGAACCCACCGGGGTGGAGTTCACCATCCGCGGGGCCTTCCCG
The DNA here is from genome assembly GCF_024006985.1 of Robiginitalea marina. Taxonomy (GTDB): domain Bacteria; phylum Bacteroidota; class Bacteroidia; order Flavobacteriales; family Flavobacteriaceae; genus Robiginitalea; species Robiginitalea marina. Next base: position 79,940 of record NZ_JAMXIB010000001.1, on the reverse strand, counting down.
GTCTGGAGCTACCGCCAAACCGATGCGCGCCTGCTGGGTTTTGATGCCTCCGGGTATTACCGGTGGTCGGCCCATTGGGAATCGCAACACCGGTTTTCCCTGGTCAGGGGAAAGGAACTCGACCAGGACGTGGCCCTGATCAATATGCCGGCGCCCATTACCCGGAACACCCTGATCTACCGGAATCCTTCCTGGAAGGGCCTGGAAGTGGGCCTGGAGAGCACCTATGTGTTCCGGCAGAACGAGTTCCCCCCCAACATCAGCGTCTTCTCCCCTTCCCAACAGGAAGAAGTGGTGCTGGAAATCAACACCCCCCCGGATGCGTACCACTTGCTGGGGCTCAGGGCGGGGATGCAATTCCCGCTGGGCAAAGGGCTGAACCTGAGTTCGGTCCTGACGGTGGAAAACCTGCTCAATACCCGCTACCGCGAATACCTGAACCGGCAGCGGTATTTTGCCGATGACCTTGGACGAAATATTATCCTTCAATTGAAACTCAACTATTAATCCTTTAAACCTTAATTAACACTTGCCTTATGAAAACACGTAAATTTTTAGCATTCCTCGCGTTCTCCGGAATCCTGCTGGCCTCCTGCTCCGACGATGACGATCCGGACCCGGTCAACGAAGAAGAAGTCATCACCACCATGACGGTTACCCTCACCCCCCAGGGCGGTGGCACTGCCATTACCCTGCAAACGCGGGACCTGGACGGGGACGGCCCCAATGCCCCGGTGGTCACGGTCTCAGGGGAACTCTCCGCCAACACCACTTATAACGGCGTGATCGTTTTGCTGAACGAAACGGAAACCCCGGCGGAAAACATTACCGAAGAGGTGGAAGAGGAAGATGACGAACACCAGTTCTTCTTTACGGTGGGCGGGGGCCTGAACGCCAGCATTGCCTATGCCAACTTCGATGGCAATAACAACCCGCTGGGGACCGAGTTCACCCTTACGGCCAACGATGCCAGTACCGGGACCCTGGCCATTACCCTGAGGCACGATTTGAAGAAGCCGAATGACGGGAGCCTGGCCGATGCCGGGGGCGAAACGGATATCGCGCAGACCTTTAATGTGGTGATCCTGCCGTAATTGAATTGACTGCCCGAATAGCCCGCTTTGGGGCCAAATAAGGAAAACCCGCCTTCTGTGGCGGGTTTTTTTTGTGTGCTGCGGAGTTATTCGCTGAGGACCTCTGCAGCCGGCCGCCGGAAGGAATACGGCATAGGTTCGGAATACCCGAAACGCACCAACAACAGGGGGTGTCCCCGGTCGAGTCCCAGGGCTGCCGCCAGCTTTTTGCGCACGGCAGGTTCCTCGCAGGGCATGTTCACATGGGCGTGTTGGATCCCAAGTCGCGTAGCGGTAAGGCCAAACCGCTGAAAGGCCCTGCCTACTTTCACCCAGTGGGCGATATCGTCCTTTTCGGCGATGAAAACCGCCAACCCCGCCGAGGCGCGCAGGAGCCCTTTCCAGCGTTTCGCTTCGCTTTTGGCAGACACGAACTTTTTCATAATCAATTCCCCGAGGCACCTTCCCGTGGCGGGCATACCCATACTGGCATGCCAGATACCATCCTGCTTTTTACGGGCCTCCCCTTTGGAAAACCGGATCCAGGACACCAGTTCCCCGACAAAATCTTCATTCTCAAACTGCAAGTTACTCCCTTCAATGATCAGGGGCTCCATGGCCTCTATCTTTTCCGCTGAGGTAAGGGTGCGGACTTCCACACCATCCATTCGGGAGGCGTCGACCAGTTCCTTCAGGTCCCTGGCGGGGACAGCCCGGTCTTCGTATGCATTGCGGGCCACCTGCCTCGATTCGACAAATTCCAGCAGGGGGTCGTAGCGTATCGGGTCTGCTTCTGACAGGCGGATGTGGATAAATACAACCCCTGCCGAATCCTTTTCAAGGGATAGTTCGGGCCGGAGTCCTTCCCCCCTGGCAGCAAGGATTATGTTTTCTGCAGCACAGCCCAGGCTGATATAGAGCGCGTGGTTATCGGGGTCTACTATCGGCAGGGAACGGCTGAAATCGGGGTGGATCTGCAGGCTGTTTTCCCCGCACACAAACGTCCATGGCTGGGTATTGTGGCCGGAAGGGGCCATGCCCCCGAAGGCGACCAGTTTTTGGCAATTCCATTCTAGTTTCATGGAAAGATGTTTACAGGTGTCCGTAAAAGTAGTCCTGTGGAGGGAATTCACCTATGACATTGATCAGTATAAACCACTAAATGTCAACGAAATATCACCTGGGGTCACCGCCCTGGCCGAGTCTATGGGAGCCCTGGGTTTTTCAACGGCCTTTAGGATTCCTCCCCCTGGTTTTCCCTGAAAACCGGTGTGGTCGCCGAATGGCAAACCCCGATCCCTACACGGGACGTTATCCCTTCAGGATCTTGCGGGGGGAGGTGATGCCGGCTTTCAGCTTTTCCGCAACCTTCAGGGCCCGTTCAATGCGTTTGTCAGTCGATTTCACCTGGGCCACCAGGTACATCAGGCTGCGTTGGTTCCCTGCCGACAACGCATGAAAGCGCTGGTCGGCTTCAGGGTCAGACCGAAGTACTTCCCTGAGTTCCTCGGGCATTTCGAATTGATATTCCGAAACATCTTCCGAAAAAACGGCCGACACCCTCGAGCCTTCTTTTATCCTTAACTTCTTGCAGTGGGTGGTGCCGATGTTTACAAAGTATCCGCCTTCTTTTTTGGGCATAAGGGCACAGTGGAATGAAACCTGGCCATTCAGGGTGCACAGGGCCCTGTTGTTCCCATTTTTCGTTAGGGCGACTGCGGTCGTTTCATCGACCCGGATGAAGTGCATGCCGCTATCGAATTTCTCGACTACATATTCCGTTGGCATAACCTGACTCCAAATTCACTTTTTCGCTTTTCATTGAGCGGTTTGAAAACGCTTCCGGTAACAGCGTCTGACCGCAACCCCCGCCTGCCCCTTATTTGAGCTCCATCTTCAACGCGCCTTCCCAACTCTCATACACCCCATCATTCATATACTGCTGGGAATTCTGGAAATAAATTCGTGAGGCAAGGTCGTCGGGGTTCACAGAAAGCACTTCATTAAACCGGGCCATGGCTTCTGAAAAGTCCTTTTTGAAGTACAACTCCAGCCCGGCTTCAAACCCCCTTTTGGTAAAGGTCTTCAGCTCCCTGACCGCTTCGGGCAGGCCGTCCATGATTTCATATATTTTCAGGGCATCCTGCTTTCCCTTCACCGTTACCTTGCCCAGGAAGCGATACTCAAATTGCGACAGGTCGGTGATTTGCATCAGGGCCGGCTCGCTTACAATGATCTGTGCCCCGAAAAACTTTGTTAACCCTTCAAGGCGCGAGGCGGTATTTACGGTATCGGAGATGACACTGGGCGTAAGCCGCCGGTCCGTGCCCATCATGCCGAGGATTAAAGGGCCGGTGTGGATCCCGATACCGGTTTGGATGGGGGCCTTGAGCTCGAATCCACCAAGGGTGCGGACCTCCGACATCCCGACCTGTATCTGGACCGCCGCCTGTACCGCATTTACCGGGTTTTTCGTAAAGAGGGCCAGCACCCCATCCCCCAGGTACTGGTTTACCAACCCCCCTTTGGAGTGGATAAAATCGACCACATGACCCAGGTAATCATTGATAAAGGCAAAGTTGGTCTTCGGGGACATAGACTCCGACAGGGACGTAAAGGATCGGATATCGGAGAAAAACACCGTCATTTCCCGCTGCACACTGTCGCCGAGTTCCACATCCAGGATGGATTTCTTGTTCAGGTAAGACAGGTATTCATCCGGCACAAAACGGCTGAAGGAGGTATTGGTGTTGATCAGGTCCTCGGTGAGGTTCTCGACGTTCTGGAAGGAATTCGTGAATTTCACGGCCAAAAGCAGGGATTGGCTGAAGATAAAGAGGAAAAAACCGGCCCCTGCCAGATAGACGCTCTGGATAAGCCTGGCATCAATGGCCAGGTCATGACCCACCGTGAGCATAAAGCACACAATACCGGCCAGGATCAGCTGGGCCCCCTCTTTCTTCCTGATGACCGCACGATAAATCCCTCTCAGGATCAGCAGAATGACCACGCCGCTGACGATCCAAAAGCCAAACATGAGCGCGCTGTAAACCGGGGAAGGAAAAACCAGGGTCACCGCGATCCCCAACCCGCAAAGGACCAGGAGGGATTTGCTAACGACCCGGGGGAAGTCATTTTCGAACAATTCCCGTAGGAAGAGCCAGAGCAGGGCCACACTGGCAAAAATCGAGATGTGGATGAGTTTCAGCCCGATTTCGTAGGAGGCACCAGGCCACAGGGTATAGAAAAAAACAACCCCGGTGAACAGGTTTTTGACGGACAAAAAGAAACAGAGCAGGCCAAAATACAGGTTGGACCGTATTCCCGGGCGCATGAAAAACAGGGCAATGTGGTAAATGCTCATCAAGAACAACCCGCCGATGGTAAACAGGTCAAAGGCGAGTTGCCGGTCGTAGTGCTTCTGCACCATCTCCCGCGTACCCATACGAAGGCTTTGCCAGACCCCCCCCATCGAATAGGCAAAATTGGCCACCTGCAGGGTGACCTTGAGCGTATCGCCCTGGGGCGTGAAGGGGATGATCTGCGTGCGCGCACTGGGGGTATATTCCCCCGGGGAACGCCCCACAGTGCCATCGGAGGCCACAAGCTGGTCTTGCAGATAGAGGGCGTATGAGGAATGGATGAAGGGGATATAAAGGGCCATGCTGCCATCCTTCCCACCGGGTTGCATGGCGACCTCCAGCTGGTAAGTGCCATACCCGTGGGCAGGCAGCTCATCATCCCCATAGGTGAAGCCATTCCAGATGCGGGGCAACGTCATGACTTCTGCCTGGCCTGTGGGAAAGGATTCCGGGCTGTGGAGGGCATTCCAGGCAAATTTCCATTCCCCGTCCAGGGGCACGGCTTCGTTTTGAAGCTTCTGTCCCGACAGGGAAAGCTGACCGGCCACGGCATAAAGGCCGCCGGGAAATTTGTGGACGGATTTCCACACCATAAAAATCGCCACGCCGATCAGGGCGACCATGAAGATCCTCAGCAGGCGGCGGTTGGAGATTTGGGGGTCCCGGGTCATTCTTTCACCTGTAATTCAAGGAGTAAATTTTCGCCCAACATTTCATTGTCGCGCAGGGGCAGGCGTCCTTTAATAGAAAAATCCTTGGGCCAGTAATAGTCGGGCGGATGCTGGGTGGAGAGCAACCCCATCTTCTGGTAGGTGTAGGCGATCAGTTCTGAACAGAAGAAGGTCGGTTGCCGGACTTCCCGGTTGAAGATCCTTCCGATGATCCCCTTGATAAAAAACCATTTGTCTGTCGGGAAGGTGTCGGGATAGGCGTGCTGGATGGCCCCTTTAAGGGGTCGGAAATTTACATCCTGCAAGGGACGCGACAACTGCCTGAAGACAAACCTGAAAAACATGCCCCGCTCCACCTCCTGGTTGATGCGGGTTTCCAGATCCACCAGGGTAGGGCCCGCCTTGGGCCGGTGTAATTCCTGGTCTTCGGTAATGGCGTAGGGCGTGGATTCCCAGAGCATGATCGGCGCCATGGATGGAGGCCCACCCAGGTCTTTGCTGAGAACCACCATAGCCATATGGTTATAGGGGCTGCCGGTAAGTGCATCGATAACCTCCTGGAACTGGCTGTCTCCGTGGAACAGAACGATGTCCCCGGTCTTCAGCAGGGGCGCGAGTTCCTCATAAGTAACATTTTTTCCTGTAATGCTCATTGTCTATTCTTTTGTAGGGGTTGAACCGGAGGTGTTCCAGGCGGCCCTGGAAAGTGACCACACAAAGTCGGATTGCTTCATTTTCTGACCATCCTTCAGCCTGAACAGTGTGCTGTCAGGGGTCCCGACATAGCCCTTACCGCCGAACATGACCCCGTCGACCGTAAAGGGGGGCTGGGGAAGGAAGTCGATACGGTGCATTTGGATGGTATCGTTTTGGGTGTACGTTGGGCCAATGGTGGCCAGGGAATGGCAGGTAATGCAGGAAGAGGATAACTGAAAGCCCCGTTCCACATTGGAATTAGCCAGGAGGGAAGGCCGCTGGTCCTCATCCAGGTAGTCGGTCTGGGTTCCCCTCAACAGGAAATATTCCCACTTGGTTCCCTCAAGCCCAATGTTTACGGGTGCGCGCTCGCAGTCATAAGGGGGGTCGTAACAGGCAAACCGGTCTTTGGAAGGCAGCAGCCAGCCATCATCGCCCTCGTGTTTCTGGCTCCGGCTGTCTACATGCTCAAAGGTGGCCCAGAGCCATTTTTTGAGTACCCGGCTGGTGATGTGGATGGCCACCAGCCCATAGAGCTCCTTTCGGGTACGGCCGCTGTCCATTACGGTGATGTACTGCCAGTGGTAGCGCGCCTTGTCGTAATTCCGGTCGGCAATACGACGCCATTTCACTTTGATTTCCAGGGCTTCCCTTGGGAATGCCATGGCCTCATCCGAATTGTACAATTCCAGCTGGCCATTGAGGTTGTAGAGTTCCTTTGCCACCACATATTCAAACGCCGGTTTGTTCATGGCCACTTCTTCGAGGCCGTAGGTTGGGTCCTGGGTAATGTCGGGCAGTTTTTCCTTGATGGAAAAGGGGGAAAAATCCTCCAACGTGCGGGCCTCAAAGTTTTGTTCATTCCAGGCCCCGGGCTTGCTGCCGTCGGGAAGGTAGATCTGTGGCGCCGTTTTCCAGGTCTGCCACACGACCAGGCCCGGATCGCCCAGGTGTTTTGTGGTGTCAGCAGCGAGCCGAACGGTGTCCGCAGGCCAGTTCACCGCACGGAACAGGTCCCACGCATACCGGTCAGGGTAACGCAGGGCATACAGGGAATCGATCGAATAGTCCCAGGGCTTCAGGACGGGAACTTCAGCATCCTTAACGGACGCAACCCGGGGCGGGTCGCACCCGTAATTCACACTTAAAATCAGGGCGGCGAGGCCGGTAAAAAGGCTCGCCCTTAACACAACAGGGGTTTTCATAATAGTTTTTGGTCGGTTTGGTCGCTTGCGCGGGTTGGCTTCATTTACGGTACAACATTAGGGCTTAAGCAGGAAAGGTGCAATGCCATAGCTTCCTTTCGGAATACCTGTTTACCTCCCTGAACGCCCCGCATGCGGGTGTTTTGAAAATTTGTTGACGGACCAAATCGCCGCGAATATTGCCCTGTCAACCGGAAGGGACCCCGGGACGGTTCAGCCTGAACCCCACGCAGCCCCTTGTGCCATGGGAAGATAGTAAAATAAAGGATGCGGGAGCACGGCCAGTGGGGAATCCTTCAACTCATCCGTCGGCCTTCCGCCCCGATCTCGGACAAAAGGGCCTGGTCAGCTTCCCTGTATATGCCTGCATTCCTTATTTCAGGGGATTCCGGCCGAAAAAGCCTGTTTATTTGATCCGCAAGTCTGGCAAACCAACACTTTCCAGCCATTCACAACAAATTATTGTAATACTTTACATACAATTCTATTTTTACCCGCACCTGTGTTTGCCTACAACTAATGAAGTTTTTCAACGTTTTAGTATTTGTTTTCTTAATCCTTTTTTTAAACCCTTCCAGGGCTCAGGAGACCTTCCAGGACACCTTTGGAACCGTATCCTATTCCAACAATGACGGCACCCAAAACTGGTCCACGGCCTGGGTGGAATCCAATGACGACAATTCGCCATCAAGCGGGTATATACGAATTACAGGAAATGAATTGAGGTTCCAATACCTATGGGCAGAGAACATCGAACGCTCTGCCGATTTAAGTGCATACACGGCCGCAACCCTTACCTTTGATTGGCGTACCTCGAGCCTGGAACCTGGTGAAACCCTGGTCATCGAGGTGTCCGCTGACGGCGTTTCCTATACGACTTTGGATACCTTCGATGGAAATCAAAGTGGTTCCTTTAGTCAGGATATCTCTGCCTACCTATCCGCCGCGACCACCATAAGATTCCAAAAAGGTGGCGGGAACTGGTCGGGCAATAACGACCGGGCGTTTATCGACAATGTGCTGATTAGCGCTACCTCCATACCCCTGTTGGATTCCGATGGGGATGGTATTGGCGATGCGGCGGACCTGGATGACGACAATGACGGGATTACCGATGAAGAAGAATACTGCACCACGGCAAATGCCGCCTTTTTGGTTTCGGCCAATGTAGGGGAACGGTCCGTGGTGGTAAACCATACGGATACCGGGTATTTACGGCTGGACTTCTCGTCCATGGACAACTCATTTCAATTGGAGGTCAATGGCGTTCCCGTTCATCCTTCCATTTTGGAGTTTGAAAGTGGCGCCCTGGAAGTGGGTGAGGAATATTTTGTGTTCCAGTCTGACAACAGTTTTATCAGCTCCCCATGGGTGGCCAATTCCAATGGGTTGCCAAGGCTTCGCCTGATTATCAATGAAACCGGGGCGGTCGGTTTATACGGGACCAGGACCACAGGTTCCACTTCGCTGGAGCCGATGCAGGCCCAGGCTGCAACCGCTTTTAACACCGTAACCTGGATTCCGGGCAATTCGAATACGTTCACCATCATCAATCAGGCGGGACCGGGACCCGAGGGGTTTACGGGAAATTTATTCGCCAGTTCCCTGTGTGACACCGATGGGGATGGCATCAGGAATGAATTGGACCTGGATTCGGACAATGATGGAATCTACGATATTGTGGAGTCGGCGGTGTTGAATGAAAGCGGGGTTTCCGATAGCAATGCCGATGGAAGGATAGATGGGGCCCCCACCGGTTCCGGAAGCAACGGCCTATTCGACATCATTGAGGATAATGACACCCCATATGCAAATCTGCTCTATGCTGTTTTAGACTCGGACTCCGACGGGACAACCGATCCGTACGAACCCGACGCCGATGGTGATGGGTGTAACGATGTTACAGAAGCCGGTTTCACCGATGACAACGATGACGGGTACTTGGGCCCTTTACCGGTAATTATTGATCCCAATGGGTTAGTAACCAGTGGTTCCGACGGGTATACCCTGCCCAACGACAATGATGCCAATACCGTGTTCGATTTTCGGGAATCAGGAGCCGCGCCCGGCATAAGCGTTCAGCCCGGGAATGCGACTACGTGTCCCGGCTGTGTCGCCAGCCTTTCCGTGGCTTCCGTTGGCGATCAGTACCAATGGCAGGTATTCGATAGCGGGAACTGGACAGACCTCACGGATTCAGGCATCTATTCCGGTACAAATTCCAATACCCTGGTGATAACCCATCCAACAGCCAGTGATAACAACAATCAATATCGGGTGGTCATATCGAATACGGGATACGCCTGCGGGTTAACCACTTCAGATACGGCCATATTAACCCTTCGCGTTAACGGGGTTATCTCAAATCGCAGGATTACCTACCGCGTCAATAAGAATTAGACCCATAAGCAGCCAGGGAAATGTTTAATCTGACCCGACCTCTTCCATAAAATGGGCATGCGCTTTTTCCAGTCGTTCCCGGGCGGCTTCTGAAAGCCCGTGACCCAGCTCAAAGTCCTCCCCGCTGATGCCAAGCAGTTGGGTTTGCGGCCTTTGCCCGTACAATTGGTGGCACAACTGCAGCACTGCCTCCGGGTGCAGGGAATGGGTGGTAAAGGAGAATTGCCCCTGTCCCCGTAGCCGTTCACTTGAAAAACCATTCCTGACTGCCTTGTGGGAGGCGTCGACAAACCACACCTGTTTATACCGGGAAATCAGTTCAGCATCCTCTACCTGAAGCTGGTAGCGCCGTACAACCTCAAAGCGTTCGTCTTCCAGGAGCCGGTCTGCAAAGGCCCAGCCGAGACCGTCATCGCCACGGCCCGTATTCCCTATCCCGACCAGGAGAATAGACTTCATGAGGAGGATACCGTTTTCAGCAATTCATTTCCCGGCCCGTACAACTCTACCTGAAGCGGCATTTTGCCAAGGGCCTGGGTGGCACAGCTCAGGCAGGGGTCATAGGCCCTGATAGCTACCTCCACCTGGTTTAGCATACCTTCCGTGATGGTGCCCTGCTCGGAGATTACCTCCCCGGCCACCCGGTTCACGGTACGGTTCATAGCCTCGTTGTTGTGGGTGGTGGAAACAATCAGGTTGCAACGTGTGATCATGCCGTTGTCGTCCACTTCGTAATGGTGGATCAGGGTGCCCCTGGGCGCTTCCAGGATGCCGATACCCTCCTTCCTGGGGGTCCCTTCCCGGACCAGGTTGGTGCCGAGGATTTCCGGGTTGTGCAGGAGGTCCTTGATGAGCTCGGCACAGTGAAGCAGCTCAATCAGGCGTGCCCAGTGGGTATACATGGTATGGTTGTTTACCGATACTCCGCTAAGGGCGAAAAACAAGTGTCGTTCGCGCTCTGCCAGAGGGGTGGGGATCCGGTCGCAGATATTGATCCGCGCCAGTGGCCCCACACGGTTCCATCCCTTCTCAAGCCCCAGGTGTTTCAGGTATGGGAACTTCATATAGGACCAGCGTTCCACGTGCTCCGAAAAATAGTCCTGGTAGGAGTCTGTGGATACGTCCTTCAGGGTGACCCTTCCCTCGGCGTCAATCGCCCGCATCACCCCGTGGTACAATTCCAGGTCCCCTTTTTCGGAAACCATGCCCAGGTGTCCGGAAGGCAGGCTGGCGAAGTGGTCCATAAACGACTGGTGCTTGGCGTGATACTCTTTGATGAAATCGAGGATCTCCAGGGACCAGGCGATCATGGTGTCCACGTCCGGGATGGATTTTCCATCCAGGAAATAGGTTATTTCCTCCAGGGTGAGGGCTTTGTGTACCCCCCCGGGCAGGCAGGTGAGGCCGTGTATCTTCTTACCCGCTATGGCCTGTATCAATTCCTGCCCGAATTTTCGCATCAGGATCCCTTTTCGCGCCAGTTCCTTGTTGTCCATGGCCACGGCCATGACGTTGCGCTTCAATTCGGGGGCATCCACCCCATAGAGCAGGTCGGGGGAGGCCAGGTAAAAGAAATGCAGCGCATGGGACTGGAAGATCTGTGCATAGTGCAGCAGCCTCCTCAGGGCATTGGCCGGCCCCGGCAACGCTTCCGGGTCTATGCCCGCAAGCTGGTCGATGGCCTTGGATGCCGCCAGGTGGTGGCTCACCGGGCAGATGCCGCAAAGCCGCTGAACCAGTACGGGCACTTCCCAGTAGGGGTGTCCCTGGATAAAACGTTCGAAGCCCCTGAATTCAACGATGTGAAAGTAGGTCTTTTCCACCTTGCCGGCATCGTCCAGGTGTATGGTAACCCGGCCGTGTCCTTCCACACGGGTAACCGGGTCTATAATGATTTTTTTGCTCATGGTTCAGGTTCTAATCATATTTGAACTCGTGGTAAAGGACCGAAAACTCCTCTCCCCAGAGGATATTGCGGATCACCTTCCAAAGGTGGCTCGCCGAGGGCGGGCAGCCGGGGATGAGGTAATCGATCTTGACGATCTCGTTGCAGGCATAAACGCGGTTCAATAGTTTGGGCAGGTCCTCGTGATAAGGCACCCGTCCCTCCCCCTCATCGTTGGTCTGGGCATTGATGAATGCCTCCTCCAGGCATTCCCCCAGGGGGATTGTATTCCGCATGGCGGGCAGCCCGCCCCAGATGGCGCATTCCCCAACGGCAACCAGGATGTCGCAATTCTCCCTAAACTCCCTTAGGGTTTCGATGTTCTCGGTATTGCAGCATCCCCCTTCCACAATGCCAAGGTCGCACCGCTGGGTGAACCGCTTGATGTCGGTCAGGGGGGATTTGTGGAATTCGACCAGGTCAACCAGGTCCAGGATTTCCTCATCGATATCCAACAGGGACATGTGGCAGCCAAAACAGCCGGCCAGGGAAACCGTAGCTACCATCTTTTTCTCGCGGGGACTGCGGTCGCCGTTTGCAGACCAGCGGATGCCGTAGTCCTCCTGTTCGGACTGCTGGTCAAAGCTCCTGAGGCCAAAAGGCTTCGCCACGCGTTTTCCCCTGACCACAATGGCCCCGGTAGGGCACAGGTTCATGGCCGCCTCGGCCTGGGCTTCCGTCAGCAGGGCTTCCTGCTCGTGGTCGATCCCCACCAGGGTTTCTATCCCCCGGTTCTGGTACATGAACACCCTTTTGCCCTGGTCCGTGAAGACCTCCTCCACGCACCTGCGACACTTGATGCAACGGTTGTTCTCAAGTACCATGCGGCGGGACTGGTAGTCGGTGTGCCGGTCCCTGAACAGGTGGGGGAACCGCATATGGGTGATCCCGAGTTCATACCCCATGTGCTGCAGGTCGCAATTCCCGCTTTTCACACAGGAGGGGCAGAAGTGGTTACCCTCCGCAAACATCATTTCCACCAGGGCCTTACGGATATCGATAAGTTCCGGGGTGTTCACCTCCACGGCCATGCCTTCCTCCACCCGCTGCATACAGGCCGGTACGTTGCGGCCGTTTACCTTGCAGGTACAGGCCCTGCAGGTACCCAGGGGGGGGTCCAAGTGTTTGAAGTAGCATAGGGAAGGGATAAATACCCCCGCCTCCTTGGCCGCGTCTACCAGGTTCCGGCCTTCCGCCGCCTGATAGGGCTTCCCGTCTATGGTGATCGTAACCCGCTTTTCAGACCTTGTATTTTTCATAGTCACTGATCGCTTCGTCCATGTTAAATTTCAGGTTCATGCCATTTCCCGCACCTTCCAGTTTTTCGCTGAAATAGTCCGAAAATTCATTTATGGCCATAAGGGGGGTGTTATAGGCCGTTTTGCCCAGTCCGCAACGGCTGGTTTCCTTCATGATGTGGCACCACTGGCGCATTTCCTCTACATCCGCCTGGGTGGCCAGGCCATTAGCCATCTTTTGCAGCTTTTTGTGGATGATGTAATTCCCGGCACGGCACGGGGTACATATCCCGCAGGACTCCTTCAGGAAAAACTCGGAGAAATTCAAAAGAATCGTCATAATGTCGCGGTGCCGGTTCAGCACCATAAAGGACCCTCCACATCGGATATCCTGGGTGGACAGGAGGTCGCGCATGGAGATCCTGCGGTGTTTCTGGTTCATGCTGACACACTCCCCGGAGGGTCCGCTCAGCTGAATGTAAGCCGGGTCCTCCGCCCCGGCGTGTCCGAGGAGCTCGGCGATGGTCATCCCCCACTCGATCTCGTAGATGCCCGGTTTCCGCACATCCCCGGAAAGACTGATGAGTTTGGTACCCGGAGAGCCCGGGATACCCCGGTTCAAATAGTTGTTGATCCCCATTTCCATCATCCGGGCCACGGCCGCAAAGGTCTCCACATTGTTGATGATGGTCGGCTTTTGCAGGTAACCCCGTTCCACGGGAAAGTACCACTTGGTGCGGGGTTCGCCCCTTTTGCCTTCCATGGATTCCAGGAGCGCGGTTTCCTCGCCACAAACATAGGAGCCGGCCCCAAGCTGTATGCGGATGTCAAAATCGAAGTCAGGGTTTCCCCGGATGGCGCGTCCCAACAGGCCCTGGTCGTAAAATTGCTGGATGGTGGCCTCCAGTTTCCTGAGCAACCACCGGTATTCCGCCCGCAAGTAGATGATGCCGTATTTCGCGCCAATGGCATAGCCGGCAATGATCATGCCCTCCAGCACGGAGCCCGGTTCCCTGTCCAGCAATACCCGGTCTTTGAAGGTCCCGGGTTCCCCCTCGTCCGCATTGCAGACCACATACTTGGGGGTGGCTTTTTGTTTCCTGCAGCCGTCCCACTTGATCCAGGTCGGGTAAAACGCCCCACCCCTGCCCGAGAGTTCCGAGGTCTTTACAATCTTTATCACTTCCCCGGGACTGAGGACCATGGCCCTGCCGAGGCCTTCCCCGGCCGTATAGGGCCTGAAGAAAATGGTATGGTTGTTCGGGGGCAGGTACCGGATGTGGTCAGCGGGCTGGTCACAGATATCTGCGGCTTCCTTCCCGTCCTTCAGGGCAGCGATTATTTCGCGCACTTTCATCACATTCAGGTTGGTGAAAGGGTGGAAGTCGATGAGGGCAGCGGGTTCCTGGTCGCTAAGGCCAATGCAGGGAGTCTCGAACAGGGCAAATGTATCGGTGCGATCCTTGGTGTTGAACCGTGAGCCGGTTTCCCGCTCCAGGGCCTCCCGGATCCTTTCGTATCCCTTGATTTTGGAAATAATGCTGTTGTTAAGGTAGATGACGTGCCTGGCCGTGGGACGGGTATGGAAGAAATGGTAGAACGAAACCACACCCTGTATTTCGATCAGGGAGATGTCCAGGTCCCTGGACAATGCTTCCATGGTCTGTTCGGTAATGTGGCCGTCGCGCTGCTGCGCTTTCCATAATTCATTCACCAGCTGGTTTCGCCGGGGTTCATGTCGGAAAAAAGTAGTGGAGGGACTGATCATGCCAGGAAAGATCAAGAATTGACATGCAAGTTCCCGAATTCTTCCAGAAAGTCCTATGACCAAAATCATAAATGGTCCTGGAACCGCGGGTCTTATCTCCCCAAAACACCTTTGGCCTTGCAGCTTTTTGCTTTCCCGCGATCCGCTCAAGCGAGCTTCAACCAGGATTACCTTCGGTGATCCTGAAAGCAATCCCGCCTGAAAATGCATAGCCCGCAAGGCCCTGGGGCCTTGCGGCTTTTTGCTTCTTCAAACCCTCGCAAAAGCAAGCTTAAACCAGGATTACCTTCGGTGATCCTGAAGGCAATCCCGCCTGAAAATGCATAGCCCGCAAGGCCCTGGGGCCTTGCGGCTTTTTGCTTCCCTTCGAACCTTGCGAGCAAGCTCGCGGTTCTTTGGAAAGCAAAAAGCCCCGCAACACTGGTTGCGGGGCTATGCGCTTTAAGTGATCGCGCCAGGATTCGAACCTGGGACCGTCTGCTTAGAAGGCAGATGCTCTATCCAGCTGAGCTACGCGACCAACATTTTAAATGCTTCACCCGAACCTGGGACCGTCCCGCCAAAGGCGGGATGCGCTATCCAGCTGAGCTACGCGACCAATATTTAAATGTTTAACTCGAACCCGGGACCGTCCCGCCAAAGGCGGGATGCGCTATCCAGCTGAGCTACGCGACCTTATGTTGTGCCAGGGCCCCTGGTCGGGAACTCACCAGCCTAAGGGCCCAGTGCGTGCAAAGGCGGGGCAAATATACGATTAACCTAAAAATCAGGCCTAAAATTCTTCAGGCAAACGCCAGGGGACTTTAAATTTCGAAGCGCGGGCATACCAAGAGGGATCGGTATGCGTTAGTGCAGGATATAAACATGTATTCCATGAAACACCTAATATCGGCCGCGTTATTCTTAATTGGCTTTGCCCCCTTAAGCGCGCAGCAGGAACCGGAAAACGAGGTCAAAGTCCAAATCTTTACCCAGGAGGAAAAAGACAACCTGCAGCTTTGGTATCATGAAGGCCTTCAAAAAATGGGGCTTTCCGAGGAAACCGAGGCGCGGTACCAGAGTATCCTGACATACTATGCGGTAAAAATGGCCCGTCTTGACGACAGGGACCAGGAATGGACCCCCGAACAGTTCAAAGGCAAATTAAAGGAATACCTTACCAAACAGGAATCGGAAATCCGGAAAATCCTGACCCCTGAGCAATATACCATGCACGAGGAAATCTATGGGGAATTCCTGCGGTCCGTTTACCGGCGCTGGAATATTGACCCCTGAGCCTGAAACCCCTTAAACCTAAAGGCTTTCGTCCATGATCTCCTGCACGACCTCCGGGTTGAGCAGGGTGCTGATGTCGCCCAGGTCGGCGGTATCCCTGCAGGCGATTTTGCGCAGGATCCGGCGCATGATTTTCCCGCTCCGGGTTTTTGGCAGGCCCGGCACGAACTGGATTTTATCGAGTTTGGCAATAGGGCCGATCTGTTCGGTGATCTGCTGGTTGATCTCGCGGCGCAGGTTTTCGCGGTCCCTCCCCTCCCCGGTTTCCTTCAAAATCACAAAACCGTACAACGCGTTTCCCTTGATCTCGTGGGGGAAGCCAACAATGGCCGACTCGGCCACGGCCGGGTGTTCGTTGATGGAATCCTCTATGGGTGCCGTGCCCAGGTTATGGCCCGAAACGATGATGACGTCATCTACCCGCCCGGTAATCCGGTAGTATCCCACGGCATCCCGCAGGGCGCCGTCACCGGTGAAATAATTGTTTTTGAAGGTGGAAAAATACGTGTCGTGGTACCGCTGGTGGTCGCCCCAGATGGTACGGGCCATGGAAGGCCAGGGGAATTTGATGCATAGCCGCCCGGAAACCTGATTGCCCTTTATTTCATTGCCCTCATCGTCCATCAGGGCAGGCTGCACCCCGATAAAGGGCAGGGTGGCGTAGGTAGGCGTGGTTGGGGTCACAAACGGGATGGGGCTGATCATGATCCCCCCGGTTTCCGTCTGCCACCAGGTATCCACGATGGGGCTCTTCCCCTTGCCCACGTTGTTGTTGTACCAGTGCCAGGCCTCCTCGTTGATGGGCTCCCCCACCGACCCGAGGACCTTCAGGGAAGAAAGGTCGTACTGCTCCACATATTCGAGGCTTTCACGGGCCAGGGCCCGGATGGCCGTTGGGGCCGTATAGAACTGGGTGACCCGGTGCTTTTCCACCACCTTCCAAAACCGCCCGTGGTCCGGGTAGGTGGGCACCCCTTCGAAAAGGACGGTGGTGGCCCCGTTGGCCAGGGGGCCATAGACGATGTAGGAGTGGCCGGTAATCCAGCCGATGTCGGCCGTGCACCAATAGACATCCCCATCGCGATACTGGAAGATATTTTTAAACGTATAGGCGGTGTATACCATATAGCCGCCACAGGTATGGACCATCCCCTTGGGTTTGCCGGTGGAGCCCGAGGTATACAGGATAAAGAGGGGGTCTTCCGCGTCCATGACCTCCGCTTCGCAGGCCGGGGAAGCCCCGTCCAGCAGGGGTTGCAGCCAGGTATCCCTTCCGGGGACCAGGGTAACCTCCCCCCCTGTGCGTTTTACCAGAAGCACCCTTTCGACCCCGGGGCAACTTTCCAGGGCTGCATCTACAATCGCCTTCAGGTCGAGGGTTTTTGACCCGCGGATTGAGCCATCGGAGGTAATAACCATTTTACACTGGCAATCGTTGATCCGCGTGGCCAGGGCGTTGGAAGAGAACCCGGCAAAGACCACCGAGTGAATGGCCCCCAGGCGTGCACAGGCCAGCACTGCCACGGCCAGCTCAGGGATCATGGGCAAATAGATGCACACCCGGTCTCCTTTGGAAATACCCTGCTCCTTCAAGACATTGGCCATGCGGCACACCCGCTCATGGAGCTGCCGGTAGGTGATATGTTGCGCCTGTTCCCCTGGGTCGTTGGGTTCGAACAAAATGGCGGTCTTTTCCCCCTGTGTCGCCAGGTGACGGTCCAGGCAGTTCTCGGTGATGTTCAGCCGGGCCCCTTCAAACCAGGCCACTTCGGGTTTGCTGAAATCCCACCGAAGGACGCGGTCCCATTTCTTCCTCCAGCTGAAATGCTCTTCCGCGATTTCTTCCCAAAACGCCTCGGGGTCGCGGACCGATTTGCGGTAAACCTGGAAGTATTCCTCCAGGTGCTTGATGTGGTAATTGCTCATAGGGTTTCCGTCAATTTCTTTTGCCAGGACCCTGCCCGGCTGCTCGGGGAACTAAATATAGGAAAAGAAAAAGAACCCCGGGCACCCCCTTTTCCGGGATCCCGCTGACGCAGGTCAGTGCATTTGTGCCGACTTCTTCTGAAATTTATACAATTTACAAGACGCACCACCATGACCGCAAGGCTTGCACATACCACCGATGTTGCCATTTGGGCTGAAGGATACAGCCTGCAGGAACTTTTTCGCGCTGCCCTTCGGGAAATGAACGAAGTGCTGTTGCCGGGCTCTTGCACAGGGGTAACCCACTACGACTGCAACATGCGCATCCGGCTGCAGGCAGCGGACGCCACTGCCCTGCTGATCGATTTCTTATCCGAAGCCCTGGCCCTCACCTATATCCAGAAGGCTATTTTTTGCTATGTGTATTTTGAGCGGCTGACGGAACGGGAGGTCGCGGCCAACCTGTATGGGGCCTGGTTCGGCGAGGTTGAAAATGAAATCAAGGCAGTGACCTGGCACGAAGCCCGGGTGCAACAGGTGGAGGGGAAATGGCAGACCCCGGTTTTATTCGACCTTTAAATGAAAAAGATCCGAAAAACAGATATTATCGCCCTTTCTCCCTATTGGTGGGAAATCCCCGCCAGCTTCAGGGCTGATATGCACGTGCCGGCCCAGATCATCGCGGAGGAATCCCTGCTCGACGAAATCCTGGACGACCGGTCGCTCCAGCAACTGGTAAACGTCACCACCCTTCCCGGCATCCTCAAGGCCGCCTTTGTAATGCCCGATGTGCACGAAGGCTATGGTTTCCCCATCGGCGGGGTGGCCGCCACTGCCTACCCCAACGGGGCCATATCACCGGGCGGGATCGGCTATGATATCAATTGTGGGGTACGCCTTTTAAGAACCCCTTCTCCAGTTGCAGATATTCGACCCTTCGTACCGCAACTGGTTAGCGAACTCAACCGGCAAATCCCCTCTGGTATGGGTACGCCCGGCCGTTTCACTCTTAGCGAGGAGGAAATGGACGAAGTGCTGCTGACCGGGGCCGAATGGGCCGTGAAACAAGGGTACGGCACCCAGGAAGACCTGGAATTTACCGAAAGCCATGGGCGCCTCCCCGGGGCTACCCCGGCAAAAGTGTCTGTAAGGGCCCGACAACGCGGAAGGGACCAGCTGGGCACCCTCGGCTCGGGAAACCACTTTGTGGAAGTGGGGTACGTGGAAGAAATCTTTGAAGCGGAACTGGCTGCCGGGTACGGCCTTTTCGAGGGGCAGGTGACGGTGTTGATCCACACCGGCTCCCGGGGGCTTGGCCACCAGGTGGCCACGGACGCCATCCGGAACATGGTAGAGGCCATGCCCCGTTACGGGATTTCCCTCCCCGATCGGGAACTCGCCTGCGTGCCCTTTGATTCCCCGGAAGGCCAGGAGTATTTCCAGGCCATGTGCGCCGCAGCCAACTTTGCCTGGTGCAACCGGCAGGTCATTGCCTGGGAGGTACGGGAAGCCTGGAAGGCGGTATTTGGCGAAGGGGCAGCCCTCCCGGAGCTCCTTTACGATGTGGCCCACAACATCGCCAAGGTGGAAACCCACGAAATTGAGGGAGAGACCCGGAAAGTTATCGTACACCGAAAGGGAGCCACCAGGGCCTTTGGCCCGGGGCATGGGGAAATCCCGGAGGCACACAGGGCCTGTGGACAGGCCGTACTGATCCCCGGGAGCATGGGCACGAGTTCTTACGTGCTGGCGGGCACGGCGCAAAGTTCCGGTATTGCCTTCGGGTCCTGTTGCCACGGGGCGGGAAGGCGGCTCTCCCGGACCGCTGCGAAAAAACAGGTGAATGCCCCGGTACTCAAACGGGAACTCGAGGCCGCAGGGATCTACCTGGAAGCTTCCTACCGGCGTATCGCTGAGGAGGCCCCGATCGCCTACAAAGATGTAGACCTGGTGGTGCAGTCCGTTACTGCTGCGGGAATTGTGAAGCCCGTGGCCCGGTTGCGGCCCCTCGCGGCCATCAAGGGGTAGCAGAAAATTAAAAACCTCCTTACCTTTCGGTTAAATCTGCTGTTCCATGGACGAAAAAAGCCAAAAAACCCCACCGGCCTACAAACTGGACTATTCCCTAAGTGCGGAAAAGCCATTCCTGCAAGGACCACGGACGCGTTTAAATGAACTTTGGTTTACCCTAAAGGTGGGCTACCATTTTATCAGGGCCTTTCGGAAAATGCACTTTGTCGGCCCCTGCGTCACCGTATTCGGGTCGGCCCGGTTTTCCCCAGACAACCCCTACTACCAAATGGCGGAAGCTGTGGGGAAAACCCTGGCGGAAATGGGGTTCACCGTTATGACCGGGGGTGGGCCCGGCATCATGGAAGCCGCCAACAAGGGGGCCTTTGAAAACCATGGGTATTCCATCGGGTGCAACATTATTTTACCCAGGGAGCAGCAACCCAACCCCTACCTGCATAAATGGGTGAACATCCCTTATTTCTTTGTCCGCAAATTCATCCTCCTGAAATATTCCTATGCCTTTGTAGTGATGCCGGGCGGCATCGGCACCCTCGATGAGCTTTTTGAATCCCTTACCCTGATCCAGACCCGCATGATCGAGGACTTCCCGGTGGTGATCATGGGCAAGGAATACCACAAGGAACTTTTCGAACATGCCCTGGTGATGGCGGAAAATGAAAGCATCGCCCCGGAAGACATGGAACTGGTCTTTATGACGGATTCCGTGGAAGCGATGCGGGACCACCTCCAAAAATATGCGGTGGAGCGTTTTGGACTGGTCCGCAAACCGATCAGAACCCGCTGGTGGCTGGGGGAGCAAAACCGGAAAGCCCGGGACTGAGCAGGCGCCATGGATGGCAAACCCTGGTCCGCACGGCCCGGCCGGGCATGGAATACAACATGGTGGAGCACGATATGGCCATTGACGGCATGGAAACCCTGGAAGGGCTCCAGATCGGCTTCAGGAACCTGTAAACCAAGGGGTTGCGACAGGTTCAGGGCACCTCAATTCCCAAGCCTTCCCAGGCCAGGGCGGCCGGCCCCAAAACCGCCTCTTCACTTCGGTGGCGGGAAAGCAGGACCCTGACCTTTTCCCGGTAGGCGGTAAACAGGCGGGATTCCATGCTTTGGCGCACCGGTTCAAGCAGGAGGTCCCCGGCCTGGCTCAGGCCACCGGAAATGATGAAGGCCTCAGGGTCGAGGTGGGCTGCAGTATCCGCCATTTTGAGGCCCAGGATCTTCCCCGTGTAGGCAAAGGCCTCCAGGGCTACCGGATCCCCGTCCAGGGCGGCCCGGGAGATGGTTTTGCCGTCGAGGGCCTCAAAGGAGTATTTGGAAAGTACAGAATGGGTACCCCCGCGGGCAATCAGCTCGAAAACCGTGCGCCGGATCCCGGTAACCGAGGCGTAGGTTTCGAGGCATCCCTTCAGCCCGCAGTTGCACTGCCTGCCGTCCGGGTAGACATTGATATGGCCGATTTCCCCCGCCATCCCGTGGCTTCCGGTGAGCAACCGCCCGTGGCTGATGATCCCGCTCCCCAGGCCGGTGCCCAGGGTCAGGGTGACAAAATCCCGCATCCCCCGGCCCACGCCATAATGCAATTCCCCCAGGGCGGCGGCATTGGCGTCATTGGTAAGGAAGGCGGGCAAGTCCCAGAGCCTGCACAGGGATTCCCTCAGGGGTACATGGGGGCCCCACCGGAAATTGGGCGGGGTTTCCATGGTACCCGTCTGGTGGCTGGCGTTGGGGGCCCCGATCCCCATTGCCAGGGGCTGGTATTGCCCTCCGGCCCGCCAGGAGTCGAATACGCTTCCTACCTGCCCTAGGAAATGGGTGAAATCTTCGGTAGCCCCGGTGGGGAAAACCGCGGTTTGTAGGACGTCGCCCCTTTGGGTTACCATCCCGATCTTGGTAAGGGTACCCCCGATATCCAGGGCCAGGACATGGTGTTGTTCGTGATTGTGACCTTTTTCTTTCATGCTCCAAAGTCTGTGGTGTTGGTCCCCGGTCGGGTTTTCCGGCCTCC
Source organism: Robiginitalea marina (assembly GCF_024006985.1). GTDB lineage: Bacteria > Bacteroidota > Bacteroidia > Flavobacteriales > Flavobacteriaceae > Robiginitalea > Robiginitalea marina. The sequence goes on along the minus strand of NZ_JAMXIB010000001.1, from coordinate 58,342 downwards.
GCACGGGGACTGACCAGGGGATTCGGATCCTCCGCCGGTAAGGGGGTCCCGGCAGCACCCCGGAAGATCAGGCATCCCGGGCGAGGGTTTTGCCGAATTCGGGAGCCCTGACTCCAAAAGGTACCCCGAAAATATTTTTCAGAAACTGACGCAGGTCATTTCCCCAGGCCTTGTAAAGGGGTATATTTGTCCTGTAAGATTCGCGTAAAGCCTATCTTGCCGGAAATGTCGGCCTTAGGTGGCCGGTATTTCTGAAATCAAGGCTTATCAACCCTTAGGGGTTCATGGGCCGTTTGAAAATCACAAGGCTACAATTGCTGCCATCACTAAACCGGCAGGGTTTTAGCGATAGACCCCTAAAGGAAAAGGGATGATGTCAAGAGTGTATTGATGGTTTTCATAGGAAACAGGAGGCGAAAGCCTCCTGTTTTCGTTTTGGGAATCCGCCAGTTTGCCTTAAAGACCTGGCGAAGGGGGGCTTAAGGCTGCGGCCGGCTGTGCGATCAGCTATCGAGGTGCAATCCGATCGGACAATGATCGGAGCCTTCGAAGCCTGCGTGGATACTGGCATCCTTTACCCGGTCCTGCAGGGCCCTACTGACCAGGAAGTAATCGATCCGCCAGCCGATATTGCGCTCCCGTGCATTGAAGCGGTAGCTCCAATAGGAATACGCTTCGCGGTCGGGGTTCAGTTCCCGGAAGGTATCGAGGAAACCCGCTTGCAGCAGCCGGTCCATGCCGTCGATCTCCACCTGGGTATACCCTGCGGTTTTGTTGTAATTGGCCTTGTCGTTCTTCAGGTCAATGGGTTTGTGGGCCACATTCAAGTCCCCGCAAAGGACTACGGGTTTTTGAGCCTGTAATTCCCTGAGGTACTTTAAAAAGGCCCAATCCCAGGCCTCCCTGTAGTCGAGGCGTTTTAGGCCCTGCCCGGAATTCGGTACGTAGGCATTTACAAGGAAAAATTCGCCGTAATCCGCACATTGAATGCGCCCTTCATCCAGGAAGGGTTTCCCCTGAGGTCCGGTATCCACACGGAGCGGCTCAGGCCGGCTGAGCAGGGCAGTTCCCGAGTAGCCCTTTTTTTCAGCAGGGTTCACATAACAGCGATATCCTTCCAGTTCGGAAAGGATCCCGGCTACCGTATCGGTATCGGCTTTGATTTCCTGAAGGCAGAGGATGTCGGGGTCCAGTTCGCGTATGGCATCCAGGAATCCCTTTTTGGCTATGGCCCGTATACCGTTGATGTTCCAGGAAATTAAATTCATAGGCTGACAGGGGTTAGGTGTTTTTATGAAAAGTACGGCCTTACCACTCCCCGTTCAGGGTAGCCCTTCCCGTTCTTTTCCGGACCATTCCGTAATCCGGATCCGGTAGACCAGGGGGATGCCCGTTGTTTCCGACTTGCTTGAAAAATCATCGATGGAGTCCACATCCGCCACCCCCTGCTTTTTCAAAAGCCTCTGGATCCCTTCTGAAAACTCCCTGAGGTGGTACTTGGCATCAATCTGGTGCAATTCCTCAAAGATTCCATGGACCATCACCGAACGCCACTTTTTGAGGGCATCCATTTCATATACCATCAGGGAAACCTCCGGGAATTCGCGCATGGCATTTATTTTATGCCCTTCCATGGCGTAACTGATAATGTGGTTGTTTTTCTCGTCGTAGAAATAAGTAATGGGCAGCACATAAGGGGCCCTTTGGGCAATATACCCGAGGCTCCCGATATAGTGGCCCCCGAGCAGCTGCCGGATCTGGGTGTCGTTCAAATCTTTGATCATGGTATTTCAGGCGTTAGGTTAAACCAGCCCGGGCAGCACCCGGTTTTCTCCTTTCTGTAAATATAAATAACTTAGGCGAAGGGGAAATGATCCGGGTCATTGGCCCGGGGCTTTTGCTGCTCGATCTTTAACAGGTAAACACAATAGCTATGAAAGGTTCTTTGGTACTGGGGAAGGTATGGGGCATCAGGATTATGGTGCACTGGACTTTTTCGCTCTTGTTGGTTTGGGTGCTGTTTTCCACCTTCCAACAGGGCGGAGGGGTTTCCCTTGCCCTTTTCAATACCGCCCTGGTCCTGGTCCTTTTCTCCTGCGTGGTATTGCATGAACTGGGGCATTCCGGGATGGCGCGCCGGTTCGGGATCGAAACCCGCAGCATAACCCTGCTGCCCATTGGGGGGGTGGCCTCCCTGGAAAAAATGCCGGAAAAGCCCAAAGAAGAACTCGCCGTGGCCCTGGCGGGCCCGGCCGTGAATGTCGTGATTGCCTTCCTCCTGTTGCTGATTGTACCCCTTGCAAAATATCAGGGGTTTTCCCCGGAACAATGGGAAGCTTTTTTTACTGCCCCCACCCTGGATACCTTCCTGGTTTACCTGCTGATGGCCAACATGATGCTGGTGTTGTTCAATATGATCCCTGCCTTCCCGATGGACGGAGGAAGGGTCCTCAGGGCGTTGCTCGGTTTTTCCATGAGCCGGGCCCGTGCCACCGAGATTGCCTCCCGCCTTGGACAGGCCGTTTCCTTTATTTTCCTGCTGCTCGGCTTGTTGTTCAATCCGTTCCTGGTCATTATAGCCGTTTTCATCTTCTTTGGCGCCTATGCCGAAAACAAAATGGTCCAGCAGGACGCCCAGCTCAGTGGCCACCGGGTGGGTGAAGCCCTGTTAACCGACCTGACCCTGTTGCATCCGGAGGATCCCCTGAAAAAAGCCATAGAAATCATCCTGAAGGGAAAGGAGAAAGAATTCCTGGTGTTTCGCGACGGGACGGTTGCCGGGATCCTGCCCTACAAGGTGATCCTGGAACACGCCGAACAGCCGACCCGCCGGGTGGGTGAGCTTATGCAACCCGATTTTGCCTCGGTGCATCCGGAAACCGGGTTACAGGAAGCCATCCAGCTAATGGCTTCCAGGGGCCAGAAATTCCTCCCGGTCCTCCGCGAGGGACAGCTGGTCGGGGCAATCGACAGTGAAAACATCAGTGAATTTATTTTGCTCAAAGCGGGGTTGGGGCAGCCTTTTTCAAACCATTGACCCAGATCATTTCCATGTTCCGCGGGTCGCCTTTCCTTTGTGGTAGTCTGAAATCGGGCCTGGGGGTCACCTCCCTTTTGGCCCCTTCTAAAACCAAAGACCATGGTACTTCCGCGTTCCGTCGATTCCGAACTGCATATCCCCCTTGAAAAAGTGACCCTGAAAGGGAGGTTCCGGCTCCCGGAAAACCCGAAAGGGATTATCCTGTTCTCCCACGGCAGTGGCAGCAGCCGGAAAAGCCCCAGGAATAATTATGTCGCTGAAATCCTTTACCAGCAAGGGCTGGGCTCCCTGCTTTTCGACCTCCTGACCGAAGAAGAGGACCAGGTGTATGAAAACCGGTTCAATATCGGGTTACTCACCCGCCGCCTGATCACGGTTACCGACTGGGTGCTTGTCTATGCCTACCGACCCAACCTGCCACTGGGCTATTTCGGGGCCAGTACCGGAGCTGCGTCTGCCCTGAGGGCAGCCGCCCATTTCCGGGAAAAGATTGCGGCCGTGGTTTGCCGGGGCGGGCGTCCGGACCTCGCCATGGCCGACCTGCCAAGGGTAACGGCCCCCACCCTCTTTTTGGTTGGCAGCCTCGATCACCCGGTCATAGAGCTCAACCGGCAGGCAGTCGCGCTGATGCGGTCTGATGCCGAACTGGAACTGGTGCCCGGGGCGACCCACTTGTTCGCAGAGCCCGGGAAACTAGATCTGGTGGCTGAAAAGACAGCGGCCTGGTTCCAAACCCATTTCGAAAAAAAGCGGGCCTATGTTTAAAAATCGCAGCGAAGCCGGCCAGTTACTGGCCCATGAACTCATGAAATACAAAGATGAACCGGTGGTGGTTATCGCCATCCCAAGGGGGGGGCTGCCGCTGGGTGCGGTTGTGGCCGATGCGCTCGGGGCCCCATTGGATGTGGCCCTTACCAAAAAAATAGGCCACCCTTTTAACAGGGAATACGCCATTGGGGCCGTCAGCCTGGACCAGGTGGTGATAAACCGCCCGGGAGATATCGACCCCTACTATATTGAAAAGGAAACTGCGCGCCTGAGAGACCTCCTCCAGGAACGCCATGAACTCTTCCACAGGCATAAACCGCCGGTAGATGTGAAGGGGAAAACTGTTATCATTATTGACGATGGCATTGCAACCGGCAATACCCTACGGGTAACCGTAGCTCTTGTAGCCGCTGGAAACCCAGGAAAAATCGTCGTAGCTATACCTGTGGCACCACCCTCCGCCGTGGAACGCCTGCGCGCCATGCCTGAGGTTGCTGCGGTCACCTGCCTGGAAACCCCCTGGGATTTTCAGGCCGTGGGCCAGTTTTATGAAGATTTCCGACCGGTTTCCGATGCTGAGGCCCTCCGGATATTCGAAGGGGGCACCGTTTCCGGCGCCCCCTTGTAAGTCTAAACCCAGGGGTCAGGCCTTTTGGGCACTGACTACCACAAAGGAGCCCTCGCCAAAACCGGGCCTGGGGAACTGCTCCTCTTTGATGGAGTCGGCTTCCCCAAAAAGGACCTGGTTGAATTCCAGAGACTTGAATCCGGTTTCTTCAAGGAGTTTTTCAATATGTCCGGGGGTGTAAAAAACAGCATCCCGGTAAAAGGTGCTGAAGCGGCGACGCTCCTGGTACGCCCTGGCAATCGGGCGGTCCGACGGCAAAAAGCCGATAATTATAAAGCCGTTTTTCTTCAGTACCCGGTTGGCTTCCAGGAAGGCGTGCTTAAGGCTTTGCAGGTGGCAGACCGTCACAAACAGCACAAAATCGAATTGCAGGTCGGCATACGGCAGGTTTTCTGCCATGGCATCCATGACTTCGATGCCCTGTTCCACGGCCTTTCGGGCCATTTCCGGGGAGGGTTCCACCCCCTCCCGGATACCCAGCGGACCAGCAAAACGGCCCGTTCCCAGGCCTATCTCGATACCCCTGAGGGATTCGGGAAGGCGGTTGAAGTGTTCCCGGATCGCTCCGAGTTCTGAAGCATAGATTCCCGGGTTGTCCTCATACCAGGCTTCATAGTCAGCCACGTTCCGGTCGAAAGCTTCGGTGTTATAGGTTGTTTTCATAGGTGGAAATTTTTTTTCGGGCCTTTGGGGTGCGGACCTTACGGTAAAGGCATACAGGCAGTCCCCCAAAACCAGGGGAACTGCCTTTGCCGCGCCACGGGCGGTGATTTACGAATTTCGGACCCCAAAGGTCACTTTGGCATTGACCCGGTACTGGGCAATTTTGTTGTCCTTCACCGTAACCTGCATGTCCTTGATATACACAGACTTGATGTCTTTGACGGTTTCCGCAGCCTCTTTGATGATATTTTGCACGGCATCCTCGAAACTCACGGTGGAGTTCCCCAGGAGTTCAATTACTTTCAAAACGCTCATGATGATAGATTTTTAGGGTTATTATTCTGTTTTCACGATTCCGGGAATGCAGGCCAGAGGCCCGCTGTCGTCCGAAAGGCAGGAAAATGCACCTTTACCGGAAGTCCCTGAACCAATCCCTAAAGTACCACCCTGATCCAAGGGGGACAATGACCTGCATCAGTGCCCTTTTGCAGCGATGCCATCTGTAAGGGCCTCCTGAAAGCCCTACCCGGAATGAACCCGGGCGGCCAGGGCCCGAAAGCAAAGGATCAGCACAACGGACCCCAGGGCAAACGCCAGCGGGAGCAACAGGGAACGGACATCGATACGCTCCAGCCTCAGGACCCCCGAAACCGCCGGGATGGCATAGGCCATGGCAATGAGACCCAGGGAAAGGAGGATGGCCCCCCAAACATACGGGTTCAAAACCACCTCGTTTTTGAAAAAAGACGCTTTAGGGGCCGTCATATTGAAGACATGGAACAACTGGGCCGCCATAAGCGTATAAAAAGCCAGGTTGTTGATTTGGGAAGCGGGCAGCCCGAGGACAAACTCCCCGTACAGGACCACGGCCAGCACCGCGATACTGATTCCAAGCCCATAGGCGATAATGTCGGTCCATTGCCTTTTGTCCAGGATGGGGGCCCGGGGGTTTTCCGGGGGGCGCTCCATGATATCCGAGGGCCCGGCGCCCAATCCAAGGGCCAGGGCAGGGAACACATCGGTCACCAGGTTTAAGAACAGGATCTGCATGGGCAGCAAGGGGGCCGGGAGGTTGCCTATGGCGGCCACGGCCACGGCAAGGACCTCGGCAAGGTTGCAGGAAAGCAGGTAGACGGTGAACTGCCGGATGTTATAAAAAACCACCCGGCCCTGGCGAATGGCCAGCTCAATGGCATTGAAGGATTCGTTTTTCAGGATCACATCGGCGGCTTCCCGTGCCGCCTCGGTCCCCCGAACCCCCATTGCGATGCCGATATCGGCCATTTTCAGTGCCGGGACATCATTGATGCCGTCGCCGATCATCCCCACAATGTGGCCTTCGCTTTGAAACCCGGATACAAGGTCCATTTTCCCTTCAGGAAGTACCCTGGCAAAGACCAGCGTTTTGGCCCGGGAACCTGCCGGCGGGGGTACCATGCCGGAAACAACCACCCCGGACCCGTGATCTTCCCGGATCAGGCCTGTGTCCCGGGCTATCCTGCGGGCGGTTTCGGGATGGTCGCCGGTGGCCATGACCACGCGGATTCCCGCTTTCCTGTAAATTTCAAAAACCGGTTTGACATCGTTTCTCGGGGGGTCCATGAACCCGATGACCCCGAGGAAAACCAGGTCTTCCAGCCATGCTTCCCCTTCAGGGAGGGCGGAGCGTGGGGCATAGGCGAAGGCAAGCGTCCGCAGGCCCCTGGCCGCCATGCCCGAGATGAGCTCCTTCCAGGCTTCCTTTTCCTTAAAGGGAACAGGGCCCTCAGGGCCAAGGATGCGGGCGGTATGCTCACAAAGGGCTTCAAAGGCCCCCTTGGCGTAAACGAGGTATCCCTCCGCGGCCCTGTGGGCCGTTGCCATAAGTTTCCTCCGGGCATCAAAAGGTAATTCTGCAAGCTCCGGGAAGGCTTCCCGGGTCTGTTCCACATCCAACCCTGCTGCCCGGGCAAAATCCAACAAGGCCGATTCCAGGGAATCGCCCTGCACCAGCCCGCTGCCCCCGGCATTGTTGCATAATACCGCGGTGTGCAGGAGTTCGCGCAAAACCGGGTCTGATCCGGTTGCGATGCCCGGAAGTTCAGCAGTATCGGCTTGCAGCACTTGCTGCCCGGAGCCATAACACAACTGGCTCACCCTGAGGCTATCTTCGGTGAGCGTACCGGTCTTGTCGGTAAGGATGATGTCAGTAGCCCCAAGGGTTTGGATAGCTTCCAGGTTTTTCACGATAACCTGGCGCCGGGAAAGCCGCGACATCCCCCTGGCCAGGGCAATGGTGGCTACAATTGGGAGGCCTTCCGGGATGGTGGCTACCGCCAGGGCAACCGCTGTTTCGACCATTTGCACAATTCCCACCCCCCTGAAAAAACCGATAGCGGCAATCAGGGCCGAAATAACAAGGGTGGCCCAGATCAGGTGGATGGAAAGTGCCCTGAGCTTTTTTTCCAACGGGGTTTTGGGTTCGGATGCCCCGAGGGCCATCTGCTGGATTTTGCCCAGCTCTGTGGCGGGTCCGGTGGCCACCACAAGGCCTGTACCGCTCCCGGTAACCACTACCGTACCCTTGTATAGCATGTTGGACCGGCTGGTGAGGGGGGTGTCCGCACCCAGTACCCCGGCCTGTTTCCAGGAGGGCACACTTTCCCCGGTAAGGGCGGATTCCTTAAGGCTCAGTTGTTCTGCCGTAAGGATCCGCAGGTCGGCCGGAACCACGTCCCCCGGGCTCAATACCACCAGGTCCCCAGGCACCAGGGCAACACTGTACACCTGTTTCAGCGTTCCCGAGCGGATCACCCTGGAATGGGACTGGCCCAATTTTCGAAGGGCCTCCAGGGTCTTGTTGGCCTGGCTCTCCATAAGGTATCCGATAACAACGGATATTCCGATGACCACCGCTATCGCAGTACCTTCCCAGGCATCTTTGAAAAGGTAGGCCAATGCAGCTGCCACCCCCAGGATATAGATCACGGGATCGGCGAATTGATCCAGGAATATCCTGATCCGACTTCTCGGCTTCCTGCCGGCAATTTCATTTTTTCCAAAACGCTCCAGCCGGCTATGGGCTTCCCCAGTGTCCAGGCCCGTTTCCGGGTCGCTGGCCAGTGCCCGCGCCACTTCCCTGGCGGTGAGGCTATGGGGTTCCGGGATGGGGGTATCTAAAGCCATTACATGGGGCCGCTTTACGTGAAAAACCGGACCCCTCCTGAAGGTGGGTCCGGTATGCATTTAAATGGTCGGGGCCTGTATTTGTTTCAATAACGAAACAGGGCCATTGCCGCGCCGGCGCCCTTCGGGAGCCCTGCTTCAGGGGCTACATAAACCCTGCCCCCCTGGTTGAGGGTGAGAACTACCGCCTTGTTCAGAAGGGATGGAGAAAAGGCATCCGGGTGCTCTTCCCGCGTCAGGGTAGCAGTCTCTTCTTCATAGGTTCCCCAGGCCTCGGCTTCGGGAGCGATAAATAAGGTATCCACTTTTCCTTCAACGGCAGCCCTTAGGACGCGGTCCATCTGTGCGGAGGCCCTTCCGGTGCCAAGGAATTCCTCAAAACGCGCCCATTTTTCTTTGCCCTCCTGTTCAAAAACAGGCTCGAGGGCAGCCAGTGCCCTTTCCCAAAGTTCACTGTCGGACACCTCTGAAAGGTTGGTGATTACCGGTTCTTCCATCACCTGGTCGAAGGAAGTTACTTCCCTGTAAAGGCTTGCCAGGTATTCCTGGGATGCAAGGAGCATTGGGGCGGGGTCGGCGTCAAGGATGGGGCGCAGGCCTTTGTCAACACTCCGGAAATACCGCTCGATTTCATTTTTGCGATCGCGGTCGGCCTCTGCATGGCCGTGGTACCCTGCCCCTTCATGGGCCTGGTGGCCACTTCGAAACTGCAGGCCTTTTTGTTCATAGTCATAGCCTACCCGATCCTCCATCTGCTGCGGGACCTTTCCTTTCAGATCCACTTCTGCCAGGCCCATCCGGGACCCGCGGAAGAGCCGGATCCGTTCCAGTTCCAGGGAAAGGAGGTAAAATTCATCTTCCCCGTTAAGTTCAGGCACCAGGGGTACAATATAAAAGGAGTCGGAAATCCGATGGGAAGGTGTAAAGGCCAGCGGAAGCCTGAAGGTCTTCACCTGCGATGGGGAGGCAAAAATGGCCAGGCCCTCGGACTGTTCCCTCCAGAAGGCCCCGTCGCGCTGCAAAGCTTCCAGCGGGCTAAGGCGGCTATCTATTTCCTTAGTCGATAACCCGGCGCGCTCCAGGGCCTTTCTGATTTTGCGGAGTTCCACATCCAGGGCCTGTGCATCCAGGCCCTGAAGAACTTCTTCCCCGGTGGCGTGGGTGGGCAGGTAAATGGATATGCAATGTGTTTCACGGGTTTCGGTCAGGTAGCGGAGGTCTTTCCTGCTAATCCGGTCCCTGTTGGTCGTAGTATTCGGTGTAGTCATCATGGCGCCGGTTTTTACGGGTTTTGAAATCAGTTCATTTAAGGACCAAAAAGTAAAGAGAATCCGGGAAGGCTGAAATGACCTGAATCAGGTGGTATCCTAAATCCAGACCCACAGCCTATCAGGGGATATAGTGCGCTACCCTGCCAACGATACTCCTGAAAGATTTCTCAGGGAATTCAACAGTTTTTAAAGCTCTGGGCTGATATTCGGATAAAATCCGTTAAAATCAGCCAAAGGTCAACCGGGCCGGCCCATCCGTCAATCGGGAGGGGCCCCGTCATTTTCCATCCCCTAGTTTTGCCCCGTAAATTTCAAATCTTAAAACCTGATTCTTATGAAAACAATTAAGCTTATTTACGTATTTATGGCATTGGCCCTGGTGGGCTGCAGCAAGGACGATGATGGCACCGCAACTCCGAAAGAACCCGTGGCCCAGGCCATCCCCCCCACCATCGCGCTCAAATCCGGATCCACCGACCTCTTCCCGGGGGTGATCGGGGCACCCCAGAAAGGGAGCCTGCAGCATACGGTGGAGGCAGAAGCAAAAGATGGCTTCAAATCCCTGGAGATCCAGAAAGTGGTCGATGGCAGTGCCACTTCCTACCAGGTCATTGACGAGAATTCGGCAGAGTATGCCGGGGGAAACGTGGTGGCCTACACCCTGAACTATATTTTTAAGGAAGAGGACCTGGGAAAAGACCTGTCATTCAGGGCAATTGTTACCGACCAGAATGACGCCAAGGTTACCCTGGATTTTGCACAGGCCGAAGTAAAGCGGCCAATGATCACTGCCAATGTGATGATGAAGGCGGCGGTGCCCCTGAATCCGCTGGCGATCAACATCCCGCATTACCTGATGTTGAGAGATGATGAGTGCCTGGGGATCAGCCTGGAAGATATCGATGAGAAGCAGCTCTATGACCAGATTATCGGGGTATTCAGCCTTAACGATGGATCCGGGTTCTACCTGGCTTCCCCGAACACCCTGCTGGAAGCAGAACTGCTCAACTTGTTCCCGGAGGAGAAAGCCACTACCAAGTTCAAGGAACTGGAGCTTACCGCCGATGAATTCGAGGCCTTTACCATCTATGAAACCTTTGAGGTGGAGGATTTGTTCGCCGGTGCGGCATTCAATGCAGATCCCGAAAAGCTCGAACTGGTTAGTGAGGTAGATAAGGTTTTTACCTTCCGGACCGATGAAGGACGGATTGGACTGGGGCGAATCACCGGGTTTGATATTGTCAATGGGGAGGCAATCCTCGACCTGGAAATAATCGTTACCCAATAACGTCCTTGCACTAACCTTGGAACATCGGCAGCCTATCCTGCCGATGTTCTTTTTTAAACGCGAAACCATGGCCTTACAACTACTTGAAACGGAACCTTATGAAGACCTGCTCCTGTATTTTTCACGGGTCATCCTCCAGGCCGATACGGAGGATGAACTGCTTTGGAGGGTAGCCCGGGAGTGTATTGGGAAGCTGGGTTTTGCAGACTGCGTCCTCTATGAACTCTCGGAAGGGTATTTGATCCAAAAAGCCGCCGTGGGCCCGAAGGCATCCGGCCAGTATACGATACAGAACCCCGTTCGCATCCCCCTTGGTCAGGGGATTACCGGCGCCGTAGCTGCCAGCGGGAAGCCTGAAATCGTTGGGGACACCGCTGCAGATCCCCGGTATATCGTGGACGATATGCCCCGCCTGTCTGAAATTTGCGTCCCCATTTGTATGGACTCCGCAGTCTATGGGGTGATCGACTGCGAATTTCCCGAAAAGGATTATTTCAATGGGCAACACCTGAGGATCCTCACGGCCATTGCCAATTTTTGCGCCGTCAAAATCAAGAATATCCGTACCCAGCAGGAGCTGATGCAGGAACAAAGTCGGTTAGTGCAACTCCGCCAGGAAATGGTCGAGCTCAAATTGCGTTCCATAAGCACCCAACTGAACCCTCATTTCGTGTTCAATGCCCTGAACGCCATACAATATTTCATCACTACAGGGAATAAGAAATTGTCGATGGAATACCTGTCGCTATTTAGCCGGCTGATCCGTTTTTACCTCAAACACCTCGATCGGGAAACCGTGGAACTCGCCGAAGAAATCCAGATGCTCCACTGCTACCTCCGCCTGCAAAAGCTGCGTTACGACAACCGGTTCGATTACGAAATCCATATGAACGGGTCAACGGCCTGCAAGGGTGCGGTGATCCCCGTTTTTATCCTTCAGACCCTCTTTGAAAATACTATTGAAACCTCCCTGCCCCAACAAAAGGAGCCGTACCGCCTGCATATCCAATTCACTACCTCGGGAAAATGGGTAACCGTGGAAGTTACCTATTGTTGTAACTTTAACCTGGGGCACCACCTGAAATACCGGCCGGAGTACCGGGAGCGCCTGATGCGCTGGCAGGACCAGGTGCGCCTGTTGAACCGGGTGAAAAACTACGGCATTAAAAAGTCAATTAAGGCTGCAATGCCTTCAGATCGAAAAACCAATTTTAGTACCATTTGCCTGCAATTGCCCAACCTAAGCTGATCGCCACGGTACTCCCGTGGCTCCTTCTGATGCTGTTTCAGGGGATGGCCCGGGATGCGGAACCGAAAATCCCCGGAAAACCGGTGGATGCCTCCTTCCTGGTCATTGAAGGATCCGCAGATACCCTGGAATATATTCCCTTTATTGCAGGCTCAGAAAGTCTTCCCTTCAAAAAGCTACGCGGCCGGGTTGCTACCCGACCCGAAGAAACCTACTGGGTGAGGCTTGATTTTCAGGGATGGGAAAAGGAACTGTCTTCCCGGCCCCTGTGGATTTTACAGACCGGGGTGTTCAATGAAGCCGAAGCGTACCTGCAGCATTTAGAATTTTTTTACAGCAAGGCCTTCGGGAGTTTCCAGCAACCGCGCAGCCCGGGAAGTCACATGTTTACAGACCGCATTGAATTTGACCCATCGCACCTTATCGGCGGGCGTTACCTGATCCTCAGGCTCAGGAAACTCACCGGGCGCGGTTACATAGATCCGGGGGCCTTTAGGGTTTACGACCAGCAGGCCAACCAACTTGCCATGGCCAGGGAGGCCCTCGAACGACAACAAAAAGCCGCCGGGACCTATCTTTTTCTCGGGCTTGCCATCCCCATGCTGCTGTTTACCCTGGTGGTATACCTGCAGAACCGGCAGAAGGACTTCCTGCTGTATGCCGGATACCTGCTTTTCCTGATCCTCTTTTTCGGGAGGACTAAAATTCCCGGATATCTGAACCTTGTCGGGAATGATTCCTTTGTATCCTTTTTCGGGAGTAATTTATTCGAAATCCTTTCCAGTATTTTCTATACGGGCTTTACCATAGAATACCTTAAAACCAGGACCCATTACCCCCTCTTCCATAAATTTCTCTGGGGAATCATTGGGTTCCTGGCGGTGTTGCTGCTCGCTGACAGCAGCCTGTTGCTTGCCAGGGGATTCCAATACCATGAGTTCCTGCTGAACCTCAGGGCACTGGTGCTGTCTGCCTTCGTCCTGCTGGCCATCGCCTACCTGTATACCCGGGGTAAAAGCCGGTTGGCCTACTTCATCGCCACGGGATCGGCCTGTTATTCCCTGGGGTCGATAGGCCTTTTCGCCACCGGGGACCCCAACTATTTACTGCTGGGGGTGATCCTGGAAATTATGGTATTCGGGTATGGCCTTGCCTATAAAATTTATCATGTGCAACGCGAAAAGCAACGCCTTGAAAAAGAAGCTTCTGACCAAAAAATGAGTGCCTTACGGGCGCAGATGAACCCGCATTTCATATTCAATTCCCTTACAGCTATCCAGCACCTGATCACCCGAAACGACCGGTTGGGGGCCTTGAAATACCTCAATAAATTTTCGGTGCTGATGCGCAGGACCCTGGAACACTCGGTAACGGCAAACATTTCGCTCGCCGAGGAAATCCGATTCCTGAACCATTACCTCGAAATTGAGCACCTGCGGTTCGAAGGGGCTTTCTCCTATGAGGTAACCGTAAGCGAAGACCTCGACCCTGAGGCCACAGAGGTGCCCCTGCTACTGGTGCAGCCTTTTGTGGAAAATGCCATTATCCACGGCCTGATGCCCAAGTTGTCGGGGGCGCGGGAATTGCAGGTTGCATTTTCCACGGACCAGGGCCTCCTTAAATGCGAGGTAACCGACAATGGCATCGGCCGGGAAGCCTCCCGGAATCGACAACGCGGATTTGGAAAGCGCCATGTTTCCAGGGGGATGGAAGTCACCCAACAGCGCCTTCAGATGCTTCCTGGCCCAACCGCTGCCCCGGGACAAATGGAAATCACCGATTTAAAGGACCCGGAAGGTACCCCCCGGGGTACGCGGGTAACCCTCTGGATACCTTTGCAATAACTTTTTGACCGCTATGAAACTCAATGCCCTTATTGTAGAAGACGAAAAACACAACCAGGAAATCCTGAAAGGCCTGCTGACGGAATTCTGTGAGGGAATAGACATCGTTGGAATCACCGCTAATGTGGAAGATGCCGTTCGCCTGATCAGGGAGCGCAGGCCAGACGTGGTCTTCCTCGACATAGAATTACAAACCGGATCGGGGTTTGACGTGCTGGAACAGGTGAAAGGAATTGCCCCTGAGGTCATTTTTACCACGGCCTTTGAGCACTACGCCATTAAAGCCATAAAAATGAGTTCCCTGGACTACCTCTTAAAGCCCATTGATCTTGAAGAACTGCAGGAAGCCGTGGAAAAGGCAAAAAGGGCAAAAAACAAACCGGGTTATGGGGAGCAACTGGAATCGCTGCTTCAAAACCTCAGGATCCCGCAAAGCGACCACGTTAAGCTCTGCCTGAATACCGCCGAGGGCATGGAGTTCGTCAACAGCAGGGACCTGCGTTACCTGAAAGCGGATGGTTCCTATACCCAGTTCCATCCCATTTCCGGAGTACCGATTTTGGTGAGCAAGCATTTGAAAGAATATGAACGCTTGCTTCCCCCTTCAGATTTTATGAGGGTCCATAACAGCTACCTGATTAACCTAAGGGAAGTGAAAAGGTACGTAAAGGCCGATGGCGGGTACATCCTTATGAAAAACGAAGCGCATATTCCGGTTTCGCGGTCGAAGAAAGAGGAATTTCTGATGCGGATGCAGGGGCTTCCTCCGCAGTAATACCCTCCAACTTCGCTACAGGGCAATCCTGAAAGAATAAAGGGTGCATACCGCAGTAACCTTCCTGCATGCACCCTTTTTGTTAGCCATTCCATAAGCAGCCCTCCGGTTAAGGGCAGGCGCCTGGTTTATTTTTCAGGCGAAAGGCTTTTGTACACCAACCCGGCAATGGCCGCCCCGACCACCGGGGCCACCCAGAAGAGCCAAAGCTGGCTCAGGGCCCAGTCCCCGACAAACAAGGCCTGGCTGGTACTCCTGGCAGGGTTTACCGAGGTGTTGGTTACCGGAATGCTGATCAGGTGGATCAGCGTAAGGCCCAGGCCAATGGCGACTCCGGCAAAGCCCCTTGGCGCCTTCGGATGGGTGGCCCCCAGGATGATGATCAAAAACATAAAGGTCATCACCACTTCGGTAACCAGGGCGGATACCATGTTGTACCCGTCCGGGGAATGGGCACCATAGCCATTGGCCGCGAACCCGCCAAGTTCGAACCCGCTTTTCCCGCTGGCAATCAGGTACAGGATTCCTGCCCCTGCAATGCCGCCCAACACCTGGGCCAGGATGTAAGGGGCCAGGTTTTTGGCCTCAAAGCGCCCCCCCATCCAAAGCCCGACCGAAACGGCCGGGTTCAGGTGGCACCCGGAAATATGGCCTATGGCATAGACCATGGTCAGGACTGTTAACCCAAAGGCAATGGAAACCCCGACAAAGCCGATCCCCAGTTCCGGATACCCGGCTGCCAGCACGGCACTACCACAGCCCCCCAGGACCAGCCATAGGGTGCCGATAAATTCTGCTACCAGTTTTTTCATAATTCATTTGTATTTGGTTGAATTGATAAGTTGTTCTTAAATGTAGCAAAATATCAAATTCAAAAAGCCGGAAAAACATGTGGTTTCCGCCGGGGCCTATCCTAAATTGGCCATCCCAAACAACCCTACCTTCAAAAGGGGCCCGGGGCCCATTGTTTTGTGACACTAGGCTTTCCGGGCTAGTTTATTTAGTTACCCTGGCCTTCCTTCGACTGATTTTTAATAGATTTGAGGGAACCGCCTATTTAACTCAATATGAATTGGGATATGGAACACGGAACAGGATTCAAAAGAATGGGGGATTGGCTGAAAATGGCCCCTGCCGCCCTGGCATTTCTATTGCCGGGGTGTTATCCGGATGAGCCGGAGTTTGTGGAGGAGTACGATGTGGTATATACCAATTACGCTCCCGAGTTCAATTTTGACAACGCGTACACCTATGCCCTGCCTGACGGGGTCCTGCTGATCGATGACGACCGGGGCCCGAACGGTCCCCCGGAGTTTATAGACGACCAGTTCGGGGATGCCATCCTTGACAACATACGCCAGAACCTCAATGCGGAGGGCTGGACCGAGGTGGATGAGGCGGACGGCCCTGACCTTATCGTGCTGGCCTCTGCCTTTGATACCGAGTTCCTCTATTTCTACGACCCCGGCTACTGGTGCTGGTATTACCCCTGCTGGGGCTGGTGGTACCCGGGCTACCTGCCGGGATATGTAACCGGTTACCGAACCGGGACCGTATTGATCCAGGTTACGGATCCCAATGGGGTCCTGAATGAGGAAGTACCGGTCGTCTGGACCGGGGCCATCAACGGGCTGCTTCAGGGAAGTGACGCAAACATCATCGGCCGGATCGATCGCAACCTTGACCAGGCCTTTACCCAACCTCCGTTTGATTAATTCCAATTCGAGACACTCATGAGACGTTTCCTGATAACTGCTTCCCTGCTGGCTTTGTTCACCACCCTCTCCTTTGGACAGACCAAATTCGCCCTTACCTACAGCGTGGGCTTCCCCTCCGGGGAGACCTCCGATTATTTGGAATCCACCAGTTGGCGCGGGGTGAATATCGACTACCAGTATTTCATCCGGGAAGGGTTTGCCCTCGGATTCAGCGCCGGATGGCAGGTGTTCAATGACGACCTCGGTTTTGTAACTGAAACCACCGGGACCGAGACGCTATCCGGGTTTCGCTACAATTACCTCAATAGTTTTCCGATCCTGGTCACAGGGAGCTTTTATTTAAACCCTTCCGGGGACCTGAACCCCTATGCCGGCCTGGGTATCGGGCTGGTGTACAGTATATTTGACCAGGACACGGGCCTCTTCCGGGATGAACGTACCGGATGGCCCTTCAGCCTGCGGCCTGAAATAGGCCTGGATTACGAGGTGGGCTATAATGTGGGCATCCGTGCCTCTTTCAGGTACAACTACGTCGCCTCGGGGGATGAACTCCCCAGCCTGCCGTATTATGCCTTCAATATCGGCCTGGTCTGGAGCAATTAGAACACCCCACCATTGGTAGCCCAAGGGTACTGATCTGCTCAAGGGAAGCTGTTCAGGCCGGCCATCACCCCCGGGGCAGTGCATGTGGGTAGACCACGGCGTCAGCATAAACCTTTGGGAATTGCGGAAATACACCCTGGCAGGCGGGGCTGTATCCTGCTGAAGGTCCCGTCCCCTTCCCGTATTGCCGGTCCAGGAACAGGGAATTCCTGGCCTGAATTCAAGGGCAACCCCCGCAGCAACAAAGCCCACCTGCCATAAGGGAGCGGACTCTGTCTTTTGGGTTGGGAAGGTGGTCCTGCACGGGCACCAGGAATCCCAGGGGGGACCCATGGGTAAGGAACACTTTTCCCGACAGGTCTGGAGGCTGTAAGTTGACCTGTGTTATCTTTGCAGGACCCCTAAACCCTGCATTCTATGAAAAAACCCGTTAAAATCACCCTCATCGTCCTGGCTTCCCTCCTGCTCCTGTTGCTCCTGTCAGGGCTTATTGGCTGGCTTTACCTGAAGTCCATCCTGCTTGATTTTGAAGAGGAATATTCCGAGAACGGGAATATTCCGGAACTGATCCTGGACGGGTATGCCTTCCCGGACCGGAATGGGAACGGCAAGCTCGATATTTATGAAGACGGCAGAAGGCCGGTTGCCGAACGGGCTGCCGACCTGCTGTCGCAGATGACCCTGGAAGAAAAAATTCACCTGCTCAAAGGCTCCGGGATCGGGTCTGCCGTCGGCCGGAATGAACCGGGGCAGGGCATCCCCGGGGCTGCCGGCACCATCGTGCCGACCCCCCGCCTGGGCATCCCCACGGTCTACCTGTCGGATGGCCCGGCTGGGCTCCGGATCGAACCTACCCGTGAAGGCGAAGACCGGACGTACTATGCCACCGCCTTCCCCATCGGTACCATGCTGGCCTCCACCTGGAACACGACCCTGGTGGAACAAATAGGAGCCGCCATGGGGAATGAGGCCCTGGAATACGGGGTGGACGTTATTTTGGGGCCGGGCGCCAACATCCAGAGGCACCCCTTCTGCGGCCGGAATTTCGAATACTACTCGGAAGACCCGGTCCTGACCGGCCTCATCGGGGCGGCCATGGTCAACGGGATCGAATCCCAGGGCGTGGGGACCTCCGTCAAGCACTTCGTGGCCAACAACCAGGAAACGGATCGCTTCGTCAACGATGCGCTGGTGTCTGAAAGGGCGCTGCGGGAAGTCTATCTGAAAGGGTTCGAGATCATTGTCAGGGAGTCCCAACCCTGGACCCTCATGTCTTCCTATAACAAGGTCAACGGCACGTACGTTGCAGAAAGCCGGGAACTCCTTACCGGTATCCTGCGGGGGGAATGGGGTTTTGAAGGCCTGGTTATGTCGGACTGGTTCGGGGGCAATGATCCCGCAGCCATGATCCGCGCCGGGAACGACCTGCTGGAACCCGGCACCAAAAAGCAGTGGGATGCCCTGCTGGAAGCCTACGAAAAAGGGGAATTGACCGAAGCAGCGATCGATATGGCCGTAAGGCGGATCCTGAAACTGGTACTCGGATCCCGGAAGATGCAGGGGTATGAAAACGGGAACAACCCGGACCTGGAAGCCCATGCGGCCATCACCCGCCAATCCGCTTCCGAGGGGATGGTGCTGCTGAAAAATGAAGGGGTACTCCCCCTGAAAGAGGCGCAGACCGTGGCCCTGATCGGGGTGACCTCCTATGACTTTATCGCCGGGGGCACGGGTTCCGGGGATGTGAATGAAGCGTATACGGTCTCCCTGGAGGAGGGCCTCACCCGTACGGAACCCCAGTCCGAAATCCGGAACATGGATCCCGAGGCGATGACCCCCCGGGTGGTCTTTGAAATCGCACAAACCCCGAAAGAGGCCTTTGAAGCCCACAGGACGGCCAACCGGGAGGCCTTTGTAAAGCCCGAGGGCTTCAACGCCATGCTGCAGCCCTACAGCCCCCCTGAATTCCTGCTGACCCCAGAGCAGCTGGAGCAAACCGCTGAAGAGGCCGACATGGCCATCATCACCATAGGCCGGAACAGCGGGGAAGGCGGTGATCGGGTGGAAAAGGACGACTTCCTGCTGAGCCAAACGGAGCAGGACATGATCTCCCTTACCTGCGCAGCCTTCCACGCCGCCGGGAAAAAGGTGCTCGTGGTTTTGAACATTGGGGGCGTGATCGAAACCGCCTCCTGGAATGACCAGCCCGATGCCATCCTGCTGGCCTGGCAGGGCGGGCAGGAAGGCGGCAATTCCGTGGCAGATGTACTCAGCGGGCGGGTCAACCCCAGCGGCAAGCTCCCCATGACCTTCCCCGTGCACCTGCACGACCATGCCTCCCACGCGAATTTCCCGCTGGACGGGGAACGGATGGGGGTCATGGATTTCATTGGGGACCGGGAGGAAAAACCCGATCCCGAAAAGGTCCGCAACAAGGACTACACGGCATATGAGGAGGGCATTTATGTGGGATACCGGCACTTTGACAAAGCCGACCTAGAGGTTTCCTATCCCTTTGGCTACGGGCTTTCCTATACCCGGTTTGAATACGGGACCATAGGGGGGCAACTCGAAAACGATACCCTGAAGGTGTCGCTTTCCGTAACCAATACGGGGGCCCGGGCAGGAAAAGAAGTGGTTCAGGTCTATGCTTCCAAACCCGATACGGGGGTCGATCGCCCGGTACGGGAGCTGAAGGCATTTGCCAAAACCCCGTTGCTGCAACCCGGTGAATCGGCGGAGCTCACTTTCCGCATCCCGGTGGCAGAATTGCGGTATTGGGATGAGTCGCGCCCGGGATGGGTCCTTGAGCCGGGGACCTATTTCCTGGAAGCCGGGGCTTCCTCACGGGACCTGCGCCAGCGCATGGAGGTCGGGCTTTGACCCTGGCCTGCAGGCTGCTTTATTTGTGCCGCCGGGGTTGCGCCAAAAAAGAACAGGTCCGGAGCATTCGGGGTATTCAGACACTCGCCCGGCCGGGTCTCGGATTTGTGCGCAAATTCCCGTACTATTGCATGAAACAACCTTTTCGAAGTCCTGAACATGTCGCGTACCCTCATCTTTTTTTCCATCGCCCTGTTGCCGGTCCTGGGATGTAGTGATCCCAAAAATACCCCCCAACCCCAGCAGGTGGCTTTTTACCTAGGGACCTACACCGGGGGAGAAAGCGAGGGCATCTACAAATTTGTTCTTGGCGATGACGGCTCCCTGAAAAAAGGGGGGCTAATGGCAAGGGCGGAAAACCCTTCCTTTTTGGCGCTTTCCGCCGATGGCAGGTACCTGCTGGCCGTCAATGAGGTCAGCGACGAAAACCAAATGGGGTATGTGAGCTCCTTTAAAATCGGGCAGGATACCCTTGTACTGGTCGACCGTGAAACCTCCGGCGGGGCCCATCCCTGCCACGTAGTCACCAACCCTGAAGGCTTTGTGGTGGTAGCCAACTACAGCGGGGGGAATATGGGCCTGTTGAAAATAGGGGCCGATGGATCCCTCCCGGGACTCCTGGACGTCCAACAGCACGAAGGCAGGGGGGAACACCCGCGGCAGGAAGCGCCCCATGCGCATTCCGGCTGGTTTGCCGATGACGGCAGCGTCATTTCGGTGGATCTGGGGACCAACCAGTTGTGGTTTTCGACGATAGACCCGGGTTCAGGCAGGTTCCTTCCGGGCACCCCCCCTACCCTGTCCATGGAACCCGGGGCGGGGCCGCGCCACCTGGCGTTCCATCCGGAGCACCCCTGGATGTACATCGTCAATGAACTCTCTTCCTCGGTTTCCCTGGTGAAAAAGAACCCCTTCGGAGAGGGGTATTCCGTTGCACAGACCCTAACCACCCTGCCCGAAGGCTTTACCGGGGAGAATACCTGCGCCGACATCCATGTTTCCCCGGATGGAAACTTCCTGTACGCCTCCAACCGCGGACACCACAGCATCGCCATTTTTTCTGTGAATCCGGAAAACGGGAACCTGACCACGCTGGGCCACGAGCCCACCCGGGGGGAAACCCCCAGGAATTTCAACCTGTCCCCGGATGGCCGGTTCCTGCTGGTTGCCAACCAGACCACCAATAGCCTGGTCTCTTTCAGCCGCAACCTGCAAACGGGCCTGCTGGCCTTTGTCGACCAGGTGGACGCCCCTTCCCCGGTCTGTATCCTGTTCGCCCCCTGAGGACAGGATCCTTTTCAGGGCCAGGCCCGCACTGCTACTCTAAATACCTCCCATTGTACAGAACGCGGCGGGCGTACCTCCCCTGCCTGCGGGAATCCCATACCGGAACGGACCTTGTGTAACCCAGGTAACTGCAAGGGTCAAAGGGGTTGGCGACCTTCGTCCCCAAAAAAGATATGGAACTTTTCGAAATTCTTGGCTTTGCCGGGGCCCTTTTAATCGGTGTTGTGCTGGGATTGATCGGGGGCGGCGGTTCAATCCTCACCGTTCCGGTTTTGGTATATCTCCTGCATATCAACCCCGTTACGGCAACCGCGTATTCCCTGTTTGTCGTTGGGGTATCTTCCCTGGTAGGGGCATTGAAAAACATCCAGAAAGGCCTGGTCGATTTTAAAACGGCCATCGTATTTTCCATTCCCGCCTTTATCGCGGTATACGGAACCCGGAAATACCTGCTGCCTGCCATACCGGAAACGCTATTCCAGGTGGGGGATTTCACGGTAACCAAAGATATTGGGATCATGGTCTTTTTCGCCATCATCATGCTACTGGCTTCGGTATCCATGATCCGGGGCCGGTGCAAGAACTGTGACGATGACACGGCCAAGGTGGAATACAATTTTCCCCTGATCATCCTGGAAGGCCTGGTCGTAGGGGTGCTGACCGGGATTGTGGGTGCCGGAGGGGGGTTTTTAATTATCCCGGCCCTGGTGATGCTGGCTAAATTACCCATGAAGAAAGCGGTGGCTACCTCCCTGCTGATCATCGCGATAAAATCGCTGATCGGATTTTTGGGGGATGTGCAAAACCTGGCCATTGACTGGGATATCCTGCTTTCTTTTACCGCCCTGTCTGTTGTCGGGATCTTTGTGGGGATTTGGCTGAGCAAGTTCATCAAGGGTTCCAACCTGAAAAAATCGTTCGGCTGGTTTGTAGTGGTTATGGGCCTCTACATCCTGTACAAGGAGTTGTTGGGTTAGTTTTCCCTTTCCTGACTATGAAGAAGGGGGCTGGCTGAAGCCCGTTCTGTGAACACGTATGGCCTGGGAACAGGTGTTTTTTCAGTGATTCACAGCAGGCCCTTTTCCTCCAGGGAATTCCTCAGGCGATCATGGTTTTCCCAAAACCGGTCTTTGATTTTTTGCACAATCGCGTCGAACTCCGGATGGGATTTAAGGGGTTTAATAATGGGATCCATTTCAAGGAACAACACAATCCAGTATTGGTAATTTTGCTGCGTGGAGAAATCCCTCAGTTGTTCTATCGCTTCCTCATACTTCCCTTCATGGGCAAACTTTCCGGCCATGCTGGCGCTCTTGTAAATGGACTGGTCCGCTTCGCAATAGTCCGCATAGGCCTCGAAAAACCGGCCTGCCTCCTGCTCCAATCCCATCTTTTGGTAAACTACCCCTATTTTGAGATCCTCCTGGGGGTATATTTCCAGGCCACTGCCTTCCCTGGCCCATACAAATTTCTCATAGTAATAAAAGGCGCTATCGTAAGCTTCAAGGAAATAATGGATTTTCCCCACTTCCTGCAAGATGTCCAATCGGGTGGTGTCCTTCTCCCATTCCCTGGTCAAAAGCTTTTTGGTCTTTTCAATATCCCTGTCCCGGGCATAAAGGATGTAGCACTTCAGGAAAGGGGCATACGCATTATGCGGATCATATGCCAGCGATTTGTCAATATATTCAAGGGACTCTTCCACAAAACCTGTCTGCACCAGGGCATTGCTCAGATGCAAAAAGGTATAGCTACGGGTGGTGGAGTCATTGGCGGCAATGTCGAGTTGCAGGCCTTTGAGGGCATATTCCAGGTACTTTCCGGTATTCGGTACAATTCGGGCATAATAATCGGACAACAGTTGCACTACCGCCGACGAATTGGGATTGTATTCCAGGGCCTTTTCCAAATGGGGCAAGGCGAGCCGGTACTCCCTGGTCTCAAGGTAGTAAAGCGCTTTGGCGATAAGGCTTTCGGCCGATTTTGAGTCGTACAGCAGGGCCTTGTCCGCGTAGATATTGACACGGTCTGCATACTGTTTCTCGGCCAGGTAAATGTCGAGGAAGAAATAGGCCATCGCGATATTGGCATAGGCCAGGGAGAACTCAGGATCCTGCTCAATCGCCTTTTCAAATAGAGGTATGGCGGTTTCCAGTCCTTCCTTGGTGTTGGCGTGGAATCCATCCAGCGCCTGGAGGTAATAATCATAGGCTTCCAGGCTCTTTGTAGGCCTTTTCGCTATCTGCTCGAGTTCCGCCGGGGTCACAAACACTTTGATGGCATCGGTAATTTTCCGGGCTATTTCATTCTGCAAAGCAAAGATGTCCCCTACTTGCCGGCTGTATTGCTCTGCCCATATCTGCCGGTCGGTGGCTGCCTCGATCAGCCGGATGTTCAGCAACACCCGGTCCCCTAACCGCTGGCCGCTCCCGGTTACGAAATAGCTCACTTTTAGTTCTTCCCCAATTTCCTGGATGGCCTTGTTTGAATGCCGGTATTTTTCCGTCGAATTCCGGCTGAGCACCCTCAGGTTTTCCACTTTCTGCAGGTTGTTCAGGGTAGATTCCATAAGGCCATTAATAAAATACACGTTGGTGGCATCATTGCTTTCGTTCTTGAACGGCAGCACTGCTATGGACTTCTCCAAATCCCCGGGGGTAGCAGTTGGAAGGTTTTTCCATACCAAAAAGCCCAGTGCCAATAATATCGGTAAGGCAACTCCTATGGTTTTCCAGGGGTTCCGTCCTGAAATCGGGCGGCTGGCGGGTTCATCCGACAAATCTTTTTTGGAGGCCTCGCCAGGGGGGTAGCCATAGTGTTCGCGGAAACATTTGATGAAATACGAAGTACTCCCAAAGCCTACCTGGTACGAAATTTCAGAAACGGTCAGTGAAGTTTCCCTAAGCAGTTCCATCCCCTTTTTCAGACGCTCCTGCCGGATAAATTGGCTTGCCGAAAGTTTGGTATATTTCCGGAACTTCCTAAGCAGGTTGGAGCGGCTCATGTTCAGGGCTTCTGACAGCTCTGCCACGCCAAAAGTCTCATCGGAAAGGTGCTCCCGGATAATGGCTTCGGCCCGGTTAATAAATTCTGATGCGGTTTTGGAGGTGCCCGACATGGTATTCTGTTACTCCCCCGAAAGTAATAAAGATTATGGTAACCCCACCGGTAATTGCTGTGGTACAGGAAACAGGGAAAGCACCTGTTGCATCATAATTTATACTCCTGCCACATAATTTATACCTCCTTCCCCAAATGTTATGGAATTGGCTGCGTCCCTTATTAGCCTTGCGCCATAGCCTCCCCGAACTTTGTATCAAACAAAAAGCAAAAGTAATAACCTAAATCAAAAGAACTTATGTACGCTTTGAAAATCAATTTCCTGAACAAACCTGTTTGCGGAATTCTTTTGGCTGCTCTTTTCGCGGGCACGGTTTCCTGCAAGGACGCAAAACCCCAAACGGCCGGGGACGCCCCCGGGGAAACAGTTGAAAAACCGGAAATGGACCTGCAATCAGCCGTAATCTATGGCAACCTCGATGCCGTGAAACAACACATCCGGATAGGATCGGATCTGGACATAAAAGACGCAATGAGCGGATCCACCGCCCTGATTACTGCGGTAACTTTCGATAAGGCCGATATCGCCAACGCCCTGATCGATGCCGGAGCCGACCTGTCCCTAAAAAACAACGACGGGGCCACAGCACTGCATGTCGCGGCGTTTTTCTGCAGGGTGGAACTCGTACAGAAACTACTGGATGCAGGCGCCGACAAAACCCTGAGGAACAACTTCGGGGCCACCCCCCGGGAAAGTGTCATGGGATCCTTTGAAGAGGTCAGGCCCGTCTATGAATTCATGCAAACCCAACTCGGTCCGATTGGCCTTGATCTCAAAATGGATGAACTGGAAAAAACGCGTCCGGTGATCGCCATGATGCTGCAATAACCACCGCCTAAAACCGATTTCAAATGTCATCAGAAAGAAGATACGATATTGACTGGCTTCGGGTCATTGCCATCGGCCTGTTGCTAATCTATCACATTGCCATTGTATTCCAGCCCTGGGCTATGTTTGTGGGGTTCATCCGGAGCGAGGAACCTTTGCAGGGCCTGTGGGTCCCAATGACCATGCTCAATGTCTGGCGGATACCCTTCCTCTTCTACGTTTCGGGTATGGGGGTCTTTTTTGCCCTCCGCAAACGAAACTGGCGGGAATTGCTGCTCGAGCGCGGCCGGCGCATCCTGCTGCCCCTGGCCTTCGGCTTCCTCGCCATCGCCCCGTTGCACTTTGTCATCTTCCAGGGGTTCTACAACATGCCTCTCAGCTATTATCCACATGTTGGACACCTGTGGTTCCTCGGAAATATTTTTGCTTATGTGGTGTTGCTTTCGCCTGTATTCTTCTACCTGAAAAATCGACAGGACGGCCGGTTTATGCAGGGGGTAAGGCTTGTCCTGGGCCATCCGCTGGGGCTTCTTTTGGCCTCCCTCCCTTTCATGATTGAAGTGACGGTGTTGAAGCCCCAGATTTTTGAACTGTATGCCGAGACCTGGCATGGTTTTTTAATCGGGATGCTGGCCTTCTTTTTGGGCTTCCTATTCGTCTCGGCCGGGAAAGCCTTCTGGCAAACCGTGCTGACATGGCGGTGGTTATACATCGGCTTTGCCCTGGTCCTTTACGCCATTCGGTTTGCTGTTTTCGATTTGAAATCGCCCGGCTATCTTATGGCACTTGAATCCAATTGCTGGATATTCGGGGTTTTCGGGTTTGGACACAAATACCTCAACCGGCCCGGGGCCCTTCTGCGCTACCTCAGCCAGGCAGCCTATCCAGTGTACATCATCCACATGTTTGTACTCTATGCCGGGGCGATGCTCATCCTGCCCCTGGAACTTCCGGTGATGTTGAAGTTCATCGCAATTGTCGCGTTCACGGCTGCTGTTTGCTTCGCCCTCTTTGAATTCGTCCTTAGGCGGGTCCGGTTCCTAAGGCCGCTGTTCGGCCTGAAAACAAACAAGCGCAAAGCGCGGGAATCCGGGGTGTTTACAACTCCCGACGGAATCGGGGAGTAGGCCCTGGAAATTGGGAAGTTACAGCCTCCCCCGGAACCTACAGTGTATCGGTGTGTGGATGCCCAATTGTTCCGCGGTCGGGCAGCGGGTTGTTGCTCCTTATTAGGAAGTTCATGCTCTAATCGATAACTGCATTAATTTTCTGCCAAAGCGCATTGTCAAATCCGGAAAGCGCAAAACTCGGGTTGCCCGGATCGGATGACCTCCCCATGCGCACCACGACCATGTTTTTGCCCGGAACCACGTAAATGCGCTGGTCTTCTGCCCCCATGGCGGCATACATGTCTGCAGGGGCATTGGGGATTAAACTCCCCGGAAAGACGGTTTGCCCACCGGGAACCATGAAGCTCGGCTTGCCGTTGAGCCACCAGAAATACCCGTACGAGGGATTTATGCTTTGGGACGGGGATATGCCAGCTTCAAAGAATGACTGGTCTATGATTTGCTCCGTATCCCATTTTCCCCTGTGCAGCGCGAGTAAGCCAAACCGCGCCATGCTGCGGGTATTGCTGTGGTAAATGCGGAAAATCAGCCCATTGTTCCAAAATCCGTCCATTCCGATTTTGTCCTTCAGGGTGGCATTGAAATAGGCTTCAAAGCTTTGATTTGCTGAAGCCGCGACGACATCCATTAATTTTTGAAATACATTGCTGTAGGACCACCGGCTTCCCGCGTCGGCCACATAGGTGAGTGCCGCCGGGGTCACCAGGTTGGCGTCTTCCAGCCCGGAGGTCATGCTGAGCAGGTGGAACAACGTAATCAGGGCTTCCTTTTCGGGAGGTGCCGAGGTCCAGCCATCACCGAGGTATTGGGCGACGTGGTCGTCAATGTTGAGCAAACCGTTTTGCTGGGCAATTCCGGTGGTGGCTGAGGTGAGCGTTTTCCCGGCACTGTTCCATTGCCAGGTGGCCTCCGGCGTGTGCCCGTCAAAATATTCTTCCATTACAATCCTCCCGTTGACCAGGATCAGGAACGATTTGGTGTTTTTTTCAAGCAGGAAATCCTTTAGGGGTTGCACCGCTTCCTCATTCCACCCAAGGCTGGAGAGCTCAGTGGTTTCCCAACCGGATCCCGAGATGGGCGGAAAATACACCCCATCCTCAGGGGCGGGCGGAGTACGGTCATCCTCGTTACTGCACCCCATCAGGATGGGCAATAAAAGGATCAAAAAGCACTTGGCATACTTCATACGGGGCACGGCTATTTCCACGGTCAGGCTTTTGCTATTTGAAATAGCAATAACCTGATTTTTGGCAACTTATTGCATGAATGCGCCTTAAAACGACCACTAGCGCCCTTTATGGGTGTTTACATCCTGCATGGGCCGTTTTCCAATACGGAAGAAGCTGGGGAGAGGAGGTTGGGGGTAACCGAAACAAACCATGACTTCTGCTGGCAGAAGTCATGGTTTGTTTCGTCGGGGCGGCAGGACTTAAAACATAATCTTATCACCTGTATAACAATTACTTAAACTGCTCCTCTGAATTCATTAACCGATTAACACTTGACTGGCCAAGTCGGAACATTTTCACGCAGATCAAAAAGTCATTCCCTTAATAAATGCATGAATAATGATCTAACGAATTCTAAATTTACCCGGATTCCAAACAGCCTTTCAACATTTAGTGTAAGAGTTGTAGCCAACTGCATAGCACGTACCTGTCAATTTACAAGAAAGTTGAACAGGGCGAAGCTCTTGAAAATACAATTATCCCTGTTTTCACTTTTTATTTAATGCTACTTGCCGGTTCTATGGTTAAGTAAATTCCTAATCCGATATATCTGATCTATGTCCGCTCCAGAATACTTATCGATTCAATTAATTCGTCAAATATTTCACATTCATGTTATGGATGGTTCCATTGAACGGAAAATGCCCTTTGCCAAAATAATCTGATGAAACCGGAGCGTGTTCATCCCTACCTACTTCAAGACCTTCAGTGCTTAGTGTTAAGTTGGCCAGGTGTGGTACCGTAGCTTCACCTATGTTTTTACCATTTACTTTTATTGATACTTTTCCCGGAACCACAATAGTTCCTTCGGTAGGCTCTAACAATATTTCTATTTTAGTAGCCCCAGCAGCCAGTTTATTGCCTGACTTAATTTTTGTTTTCTCAATAATAAAACCATTATATTCATAATTGAGATAGCCATCCATCATAAAACAAGTCACTCCGGCTCCAGATCCACCCAAAGCAAACAGTACGCCATTGGCATTTTCGGGCATATCCACATCCAATGTTATGAGATTGTGTTTACGCCCAATTTTTGCCGCTGAAAATTCGGGAATAGTGATTAATCCTGGTGTATAGTTATATTCTGTTGCTGGATTACCCAATGAATATTCTGGATGTAAAAGCACCCATAATCCACCGCCAATTGGCATATTATAGTTTTTAGCGGATTCTACAAGGAATAGATCTTTCATTTCCTGAAGCTTTTTAGGGTTTTCTTCAGCAAGATCATTTGCCTGTGACCAGTCTTCATTCAAGTTATATAGTTCCCAAACGTCTTTATCAGGTGTCCATGTGGCCATTCCGGGAGAAGCTGCCCAGGGTGTTCTTGGACCCATAGTAGAAGCGAACCAACCATCGTGATAAATACCCCGACTGCCCATTATATCAAAAAACTGTGTTTTCTTCTGCGTCTCAGCCTCGGCATTATCAAAAGTATACTGCATACTAACGCCATCAATTGGATCTTGATAATACCCATTAACAACATTTGGTGGTGTAATCTCCAGGATCTCATATAAGGTTGGCGCGATATCGCTAACGTGATGAAATTGCTTGCGTAGTTTAGAATCGTGTTTTATCTTTTTGGGCCAAGATACAGCCATGGCTTGACGTGTTCCTCCAAAGTATGAAGCGGTTAATTTTGTCCCTTTGTATGGCGTAGATCCGGCCCACGCCCAACCTGCATTGTAGTGATTATCGGTTACAGAAGTTCCTAAAACCTCAATGCCACCAATTTTTTCAAGCGTTTCTAATTGTTGTTCAAGCGTATTCGGTATTTGATTTTGAGTTAGTAATTCACTCACTGTACCATGGGCGCCTTCTGAACTACTGCCATTATCACCCATGATATAAAACACCAAAGTATTTTCTTTAATACCCAAGTTCTCCAGTTCAGCAATAACACGGCCTGCGTGATAATCTGTATGTTCTGTAAAGCCAGCCCAAAGTTCCATTAACCTGCTTTGAAATGGTCTTTGGCTTTCTGGAATATCAGCCCATCTATCCATACCAGCAGGAATGGGCGTCAGTTTTGTGTTTGGAGGTAGTAATCCCCGCTCCATCATTCTCTTGTAAGTTCTTTCGCGATAAGCTTCCCAACCATCATCGAATTTACCTTTGTATTTATCAGCCCATTCTTTCATGATATGGTGTGGACCATGTACAGCTCCTGTAGCCCAATACATAAAAAACGGCTTATCAGGTGCTAAAGCTTGATGGTTTTTCATCCAATCAATCGCATTGTCAGCTAAATCTTCAGTAAGATGGTAACCTTCTTCAGCAGATTTAGGTTGGTCTACATAGGTAGTGTTTTTTACCAGATAAGGTTCGTATTGTGAAGTTTCCCCACCTAAAAATCCATAGAAATAATCAAACCCGAAACCAGTTGGCCAATTATCAAAAGGCCCGGCAGCACTAGATTCAGTAGCAGGGGTCATATGCCATTTTCCAAAAGCAGCAGTACTGTATCCATATTGTTTTAATATTTCGGCCATTGTAGCGGAGGTTTTCGGAATTAACCCGGTAAACCCATCAAAGTCGTTTGATATTTCAGAGATTTGACCGTTTCCAACGCGCGTATGGTTTCTCCCGGTTAAAAGTGAGGCCCGTGTTGGTGAACACATGGCCGTTGAGTGAAAAGCGCCGTAACTAATGCCTTCATTTGCTACTTTGGACATTGTTGGTGTATTAATCTCACCCCCATATGTACTTGCTGTAGCTGGCCCGGCATCATCAATTAATATAATAACAATATTTGGTGCACCTTCAGGAAGATGACTTTTGGGTTGAGAAGGCGCATATATAGACTCCTCCATAGTAAGGCCGGCCTTTGTTCCCGATTTTTGCTTTTTAAATGGCAATACTTCTTGAGCCATAATGGCAATAGGCATAAATACCAGCGCCATAAAATACAATACAATTGAAATTTTGTTTTTCATCATTTTAGTACTAATTCTATTTGTTCAACGCTAATTGGATTAATTGACTACCTGCAAAGGTGAATTCTTCCATGAGTCATCCAATGCACTTTCCTTTGGCCAATACAGTCTTAGCACAACCATAAATTGATTTTCTTTCTAATTCGGCCGTAAGCGGTGGTAAGCTACTAAACAACTTAAGGATAATCTTTTACTATTATAGTGTAATTCGTGTTTTTCAAAAATTAAAACCGAGTTTGATCAGGGGTCCAGAGGTGTTTAGATCATATCTAAATCGGCTTGAGCCACTTCCCTGGTCATAATCCATCCCAATAATTCTGTAGCCCAGGGTAGTCTGAAAGAGCTTTGAAAAACGATAACCTGCCGAAGCTTGAAGTTGCCATGTGAAATCGGACCCTATGCCAAAACCACCCACGTCTCCGCGGAGTTTTAATTGCCAGGTATCATTAAGGCTTTTAGAAAATTGTGCAATAAGGACCGGGTCTATCCAAAATTCAGAATTTTCGGCACTTACCAATTGGGATGAACCGCCTCCAACTATATTTCTGTTAATATTTGCAGCCATTGATATATCGTTGAGGCGAAAACCTATTCCAGTTTCAAGAAAAGGCAACAATCTATAAAGCCCCGATAATTCCCAGATCATTTGCTTTAATTCGATCTCACCAGAATTTATAAGTGCTGAGGATTCTACATCCTGCGTTAACTTCGTATAGACAAAATCCGAACCCAGTGCCCAACGATCGGTGGTTGCTTCGAAGTTGACCATAATGCCAAAGTCCAAACTGTTAAAAATATCAGATGAATTGGCGTCGACATTTATAGGCGGAAGCTCTCTTATGCCAGATTCGCCATTCATGCTCGGAAACATAAGGTAAGGCTCGGCAAGAAAGTGCCATTTCGTATCAGCCGTTTCTTCTTGGGCTAATGCCCCGAACTGGGACATGGCGAATACTAAAACAAGTAATGCCTGATATTTCATTTTTGTGGAGTACCTGTTTATTCTTTTCATTTAAAATAAATTGTGTAGAAGACTTTTGAATATTCCTGGGCAACTCACATCGGGTTCACTTAAACAGTTTCGACAAATCTTACATGGATTGCGAACCTGAAAACTCAAACTTTTTCACCCAATGCATCAAAAGTAGAAAATGTAATGTCGCAAGTCATGCGGAAAGTGAAAAATACCTAACGCTAGGTATGATATATTGAATAATAGAGCATTAGCTTTGTTATACACTTAAAAAGTGTATAACAAAATACTAAAATTGATGGGAATATTTAGCGTGAGATAAGAGGTGTAAAAATACAAAAAAAAGTAAAAGGCTCATGCTCATTTAATTATTACGAATCGTAACATATCCGCAAAGGTCATGACCATACGGTCAAGTCTTCATCACACTATTTCAACATATCAATCCGATACCGGAAGGAGTAAACAATTTTAACATCAGATAAACATTATGAATAAGCATTTAATTAAAATCGGGCTACCCCTATTATGTATAGGCTTTTCTTTTACCTCCTTTGGCCAAACCACAGGGGATGCTATAACACAAAAGGTTGGACTATATGTTTTCCCTGCCAACGATCAAACGACCGAACAACAGGAGAAGGACAAGTCCGATTGTTACACATGGGCCGTACAACAATCTAATTATGATCCAATAAACCCCACAGTGGTTCAGGCCAATCAAGTGCCAACCGGTCCTGACGGCGCGGCGATTAGAGGCGCTGCGGGCGGCGCTGCCGTCGGGGCTGCCATTGGAGCCATATCGGGCGACACCGGTAAAGGAGCTGCTTTAGGTGCAGTTAGCGGCGCGGTTTTAGGTCGCCGAAGCGGAAATATGGCAAAAGCCTCTGCACAGGGAAAGGCCAATAATGAGGCTGCGCAAACCAATAAGAATCTTGAAGACGGTTTTAAAAAGGCGTTTACCGCCTGTCTGGAGGCCAAGGGCTACACCGTTAAATAATCAACCGAAACAGAAGACATGAAAACGAAATTTTTAATTACCGCAATACTTATTGGTTTAGGGGTAAATGTCGGCATTGCTCAAATCTCTGACAGTAGTTTAAACTATTTAATGGTAAGGGAAGACATGGTTAAACCTTCGAGGGCTGCAGACTACGAAGCTTCACTTACCGACCTGGCACTATTTCTTAGCGACCAAAAGGTAGAGAGCGTAAATTACATGACACAATTACAAGATAATTTTCACTATTCGCACGTCGTTAGATTAAATAGCCTGAACGATATTGACGGGGGCCTTAGGTCGTACGTTCAAGGAGAAAAGAAATCGGCAGAATTCGACCTGATCTGGTCCGATTTAAAAGAGACCATCAACGGTTACAGGTACTACGTGGTACAATACCAACCTGAACTCTCTTATGTTCCCGATGGAAAAATCTGGTTAGAAGAAGCGCCTTATCGCAGATGGAATTATTTGCACTTCGAGCCGGGAACAGAAAAAGAAGCCGAACAAATTCTATTGGCCTGGAAAAATCTCTACAAGGACAAAGGGGTAAAAAGCGGTTTTAGAGTCTTTAAAGGGGTTATTGGACTCGATCAACCCGTCTACATGTTTACTACCTGGTCTGCAACTCCATTAGATTATCAGATAGAACTACAGGAGAGTATTGAACTATTAGACGATGAAGGCACCATATTATGGATCGCTATGATGGAATTAGTTCGAAAGGCCGAAACGGTAGAAGGATGGTATTTACCCCAATATTCTTTTAACCCCGAAACTAAGAAAAAGTAACCGCTAACTATTTAAGCAAAATCAAATGAAAACGAATTTTTTAAAGAAATTAAGCATACTGTTTATAACAGTAACCATTGTTCAGACCACCTACGCCCAGACAAATAGTGAAGAAGTCGATCTGTTCCAATCCATCTTTGGGATGCAAAAAAAGGAGATCGTAGCAGAGTTCCTGAACGCTAATAGCGATGATGCCTTTTGGGGATTGTACGACGAATACGAAAACAAACGCAAGGCAATGGGCAAAGAACGGCTGTCTGTCCTTATCGACTATGTGGAAAATTACAATTCCCTTAATAACGACAAATAC
This sequence comes from Robiginitalea marina, assembly GCF_024006985.1. Classification (GTDB taxonomy): domain Bacteria; phylum Bacteroidota; class Bacteroidia; order Flavobacteriales; family Flavobacteriaceae; genus Robiginitalea; species Robiginitalea marina. Next base: position 24,835 of record NZ_JAMXIB010000001.1, on the reverse strand, counting down.
GATGAGGTAGTGGCCAATATGATTAGCCTGAGAAAGGGCACAGATAAGCTAATAGATCAGTACTACAAGAAAATAAAGAAAGCTTCTGGTTCTAAAAGGGCAGCGCAGTTCTTCCAGATTGAAAACTATTTTCTGAGTGCGATAAGAACCTCCATATTTGAAGGTATACCCTATATAGGGCAGTTTGATAATTAAATTGAGAATGGGTTGTAAAAAAGCCCTGGTGGATTAGTGCCGGGATTTTTTTGTCCATTTAGTGCAATTGAACGCATAGTGAATCAGTAGGTTAAGGAAGTCTGTTTACGAATTGATACTCCGTAACATTAGCAAGCCAATTTTGTGAGAAAAGAACATGTACAAAATCGCGCTGCGATTTTTACTCTTTAGTTTGTAGCGAATTGTATCTTCACTAACCTCACTACGCCCCATTTTTGGGGGTTGTATGATACCAAATCAAGATAAATAACTAATTATGAAAAAAGCATTTTCCCTACTATTAATTGTGTTAATCTCATTCTCGTGTACTGAGAACAAGGGTAAAAAAGAAACTATGGTATCTTCTGAGTTGCCATTAGATTCAATAACAGCCATAGCGAAAGAAGCATACATTTATGCTTATCCGCTGATGGATATGTATCGAATTGAGTATGCGTATTTTGTTAATACCAGCGACCCCGAGTATAAAGCACCCTGGAACCAAATAAAAAACATTCCAAAGGTTTTTACACCAGAGGATAAAGCTGTACAAACACCAAACTCCGACACGCCTTATTCAATGGCAGGCCTTGATTTGCGTTCAGAACCTATGGTTCTTACCATACCTAAAATAGAAAAAGACCGGTATTTCAGTGTTCAACTTGTAGATTCCTATTCCTTTAATTTCGATTACATAGGTAGCCGGACAACAGGTAATAATGGTGGTGTATTTATGGTAGCAGGACCTAACTGGCAGGGGGAAACACCAGATGGTATCACCAAAGTTTTCCGTTCCGAGACCGAATTGGTATTGGCAATTTACAGGACACAGCTTTTTGACCCCAGTGATATTGACAAGGTAATAGCTGTTCAAAACGGGTATAAAATAGAACCTTTATCTTCATTTTTGGGTACCCCTGCACCGGAAGCTGCGCCTGTTATTAATTTTATAAAACCACTAGCCCCTGTAGAACAGAAAGCATCCTTAGAAGCTTTTAACATTTTAAACTTCGTTTTACAATACTGCCCTACAGATCCATCTGAAAAAGAACTCATGGCCCGATTTGCTAAAATTGGTATAGGCGCTGGTAAGACAATCGATTTCACCAAACTTTCACCTGAAGTAAAAGCGGCAATGGAAGAAGGTATTAAAGAAGTTTGGACAGTTGATTTTGCAGCATTTCTAAAAAAAATTGAGGCAGGTGAAATAACCTCTGGACAGATATTCGGGACAAGGGAATTTTTAAAAAACAATTATCTCTATCGCATGGGTGCTGCTGTTCTTGGAATATTTGGTAATTCAGCAAATGAAGCCTTTTATCCCATTTATACTGCCGATGAAAGCGGAGAATTATTAGATGCCACTACAAACAAATATACCTTACATTTTGATAAAGGTGAGTTGCCTCCAGTAAACGCCTTTTGGTCATTAACAATGTACGAGCTACCTTCCAGTTTGCTTGTGGCTAATCCAATTAACAGATACCTTCTTAACTCTCCTATGCTACCAGATTTTAAATTTGATAAAGATGGCGGGTTAACTTTCTATGTTCAGAATGAATCTCCGGGAAAAGATAAAGAATCGAATTGGCTGCCTGCACCAAAAGGTCCCTTCAGAGCTGTTCTTCGTCTATATTGGCCCAAAGAAGCTGCGTTGGATGGTTCATGGAAAAATCCACCTATGCAGTTGGTTAAATAAAAATGCTGGCATTAGTGGAGTTTTCAATTTAAGAAGATAGGGAAGTGTTTGTTAAAACACTAAGAATAACAGTACTATGAGTACCAAAGACAGATTATTAGAAGAGCTAAAGGTGATTTTATTGGTCTCGATATATTTTCTTGTATGGTTTGGAACTCTTATGATATTAAAAGTGCTCTTGTTGAGTGAGTACAGCATAGAATTCTATGGTGCTTCAAAAGTTATTGTTGGAGCACTGATAGCAGCTAAGGCTGTACTTATTTTAGAGCATGTGCCCCTGGGAGTGAACAATAAACCCGCAATTGTAAATATTCTTTTGCGCACTTTTATGTATTTGACTGGCGTAGCGGTCATTTTAATTCTGGAACATGCCCTGGAAGCCCGTCATGAATATGGAGGGTTTTTAAATGCATTGAAAAACGTAACAAAAAGTGCAGATATATACCATATTCTGGTCAATGTGATTTGTGTGTTTGGGGCATTGTTTTTTTACAACCTTGGATCTGTTATAAGGGGTCGATTGGGAAAAGGAGGATTATGGGAAATGATGATTTCTCCTGTTCAAAAGCAAAAAAAATAATTTAAAATCAAAATACTTTTATACTGAACCTAATAACATTCGAAGCACTGTTAATGATTACAATAATTGGAGTAATCACTGCATGCCTTCAACCACAGTCGAAGCATGTACCAGTAGCTAACAATGCTGTTTCACTCACCGATGCTACATGACAAGGCGATGAATTAATTAAAATCTATTATATTGACATTCAATTGAATAAAAGTTTTATCACATAAGAATCCATTATACCACTGAATGCTCAATTGCATGTACAAAGGGCTATTGAAGTGTATCAATGAAAGCCTAGAGCATTTGAATTGATGGAATAACATCATTTAACTAATTAAAACAATGAATAAAGTAACAACATTTCTATTAAGTAGTATACTGTGTACTACCATTGTTTTTTCTCAAGAACAAGAATCTATAACAAAAACAGAATTACCATCAGGATGGTGGCAAATCCCAAACTCTCCTGTAATTTTCACCTTTGGTGGCTATGTAAAAACAGACATGATACATGATTTCGATGCCATTGGGTCACCAGATTTCTTTGATGTGTCTACAATTCCAACCGATGGTAGTAAAGGGGAGGCAACACGATTTAACGTTAAAGAAACCAGAATAAAGCTGGATGTAAAGTATCCTGAAAAAGGATTAAGAGCCTACTTTGAGGGCGATTTTTACGGCTCCGGCTCTTCATTGAGAATTCGTCATGCCTATGTTGAGTATAAAGGGTTTTTGGCCGGACAAACTTGGTCTAATTTTATGGATGAAAATATTATACCGTCTACATTAGATTTTGAAAAACCAGCCGCCTATGCATTTGCGAGACATGGAATGATACGTTATAGACATGCTATTAAAGACAACATGTATTTGGGTATCGCCTTAGAAGAGTCAAATGCCACTGGTCAGGCTCCTCAGGACCCAGGAAAATTTGAAAATCCACTTCCTGATTTAACGGCACGATTTAGGGTGACTGAAAAATGGGGTCATGTGCAATTATCTGCTTTTTTAGCCAGTATAAGATACAGGTTTGATGCAGGTAATAAAGAAGATGTGACGCTATATGGGGCCAATCTATCTGGTCAATTCAACTTATTAAAAAAAGATAAAATTATTTACCAGGCAGTCTATGGTCCGGGCATCGGACGGTATCGTGGTGGCCAGTCTGTGGCGTTAGACCAAAATGGTAATTTAGAGCCCCTTACCGATTTAGGACTAACATTTGGCTATGAGCATTATTGGAATGATAAGTTTTCATCTTTAGTTGTTTATAATTATGGATTGGTTGACAATACAGATGGCCAACCAGGCTCAGCTCTAGAATCTACAAACTATTTTGCAGCTAATGTAATTTATAATATTATGAAGGGGACCTTTGTTGGTGTAGAGTATCTAAGAGGTAATAGAGCAGATTTTAATGGTGCTGATGGCACGGCTAACCGTTTACAACTGAGCGTACGATATAGCTTCAATATGTAAAACTCTATAACCTATGAATAAGTGCTATAAATAATTAAATCAAATCATAATGAAAAAACTAGTAGTATTAATGTCTGTTTTTGCCTTAACAATAAGCTTATCTTGTAAGGAAAACGAAAAGAAAACAGAAGAGGCAACAGACCTACCGACTGAAAAGGCGGTTGAAGTAAAAAAAGAAACACCAAAACATTGGAGTTATGACGGTGAGACTAGTCCGGAACATTGGGCTGAAATAGAAAAAGAGTCCGCCTGTGGCGGTAACCATCAATCACCTATTGATATTGTAACGGCAAATGCCATAACCAAGCCTTCAGGGCTAAAAGCATCAGATGTTCATTACGACGCGTCAACAATAATTCATGATGTTACTAACAATGGCCATTCATTACAATATAATTTTGCAGATAATAACAACTATGTAAATTTTGAAGGCAAACGCTATAATCTTGCTCAATTTCACTTCCATGCCGCTTCAGAACATTCGGTTAACGGAATGCACTTTCCACTAGTAATACACATGGTACATGTTAGTGAAGACAAAAAATTTGTTGTCTTCGCTGTTATGGTTACTGAAGGAGATGAGAGCAATGCCTTTGACTTTTTGGAATCGTATTTACCGGTTAAGCCAGGTGAAACTAAAGTTGTTGGGAAGTCACACCATTTTGAAAATTATATTTTAAAGGATTTTGATCATTACTATTACCAAGGTTCGTTAACAACGCCACCTTGTACAGAAGCAGTGAATTGGTTTGTGTTTAAAGACGCCATTAAAGCCTCTCCTGTACAGGTTAAAACTATCGCCGATTTGATGCCAAGAAATAATTACAGACCAACCCAGCCATTAAATGGAAGAACCGTTTACTATAGCGAATAGGTTGATTTGTTGGTACCAGTACTAGTATTACTATTAATATAAAATTATAAACCCTTCTTGTAAATGATATGCATTAAGCCGGAACTACGGTAGGAATTTTTAAATTGTATTTTATTTGAAAACAAATGAATTACGATCTTCTTACCGGTTTTTTTGATGCGCATTTGAAGAAGGGTTTTGCAGACATCAGTCCTGCTGACCCACAGGTCGTATTGTTGGAGGATGAAATGGCCAAACACGGACAATTCATCATTATGGGCGATCTGATCCAGTTTAACGCCTTGTATGCCTCGAAAGGGTATTTTGACTTTTTCGGCGACGTTAAGGTGTTAGATTATCCCCTGACAGTATATCAAAATGGCCACCCGAACATTAAAGAGAGATATAACGCTGTTCGTGGCAAGTTTTTCTCCCTGGGTCAGGACCTCTATGATGGTCCAAACGAGAGGTGGTTTTTAAGCACAAATCTTACCATTAAAAATGTACATGGAATTTATATAGACCTGTTGTTCCAGTGTTATTTGGTACATAGCCAAATTCCCTATCGTTCAGTTTTTGTACTAATGGTACATACCGACCTCACAAATATCCCAAAATCCAGCCATGGGTTTCATTTCTACAGTGCCCCCGATGATTCGTGCTTTAGGTATCCAGATGAGAAGCTGCTTAAGACTGGAAATATATTTACTGATCGCGAGTTTGAAGTAATTCACTGTATCGCGAAAGGTTTAGACAGCGAACAAATAGCTAAAAAGTTGTTCATAAGTAAGCTTACCGTAAACACCCATCGACGTAATATCCTGAAGAAGACGGGTAATCGAAATACACAGGAGCTGGTAATTTACTTACAGCAAAAAGGGATGATCTAGATTAAGGTAGGTGTAATACTCCCTATTTCCTGTATCAAAAGTCCATTTTCTTAAACTAATGGCTATGTAATTTCCTCCTATTGGCAAATTCATCTACAGATGGAGTATTGATTACCACTTACTTAAGAGGAAAGTATCTTTAAAAGATCGAAGTTTAAATAAAGCTTCTCCTTTCCCACTTGCTCACTTTTTAAATATCCTGCATGCTCCAATTCCTGAAGGTAATTCCCAACTGTTTTGAGGGTGCCTAATCCGGCTTCTTCCAAAAATTGTCGTTTGGCATAAGGCAATCGGAAGAGGATTTCCAGTAAGTCTTTGGAATAGATCTTCGGTAGTTGCGCCTGGATCTCCTGCCCCATCCGTTGCATTAAGGCTTCAATTTCAAGGATGCGTTTTCGGTCCTGTTTGGCGGATTGCTCTATCATGTCCAACATGTACAGAATCCAGCCCTGCCAGTCCTTCTTCTCGGTTACCCCCCGGAGTTTGGTATAATAAGTTCCCTTATTTTCTATGATATACCGGCTCAGGAACAAGGCGGGTAAATCCAACAATCCTGTGAGTTTGAGATAGAGCAATAGAAGAATCCGGCCTGCCCGGCCATTTCCGTCAAAAAAGGGGTGGATGGCTTCAAACTGATAGTGGATAATGGCCATTTTGACCAGGGGGTCCGTTCCGTCTTCCGCATGAATATAATCTTCAAGGTTCTTCAGCTTTTCGCGGATAACGGCTTCCCCTTCTGGAGGGGTGTAAATAACCTGGCCGGTGGAGGGATTTTTTAGTTGTGTCCCGGGTACATTGCGAATCCCTGCCTGATTCCCCTTTATGGTCTGTACCAGTCGAATAAACAGGTTCGTGTTGAGAATCGGCCGTTTTTTCAGGGCTTCCAGGCCCAACCAGAGCGCTTCTTTGTAGTGGAACACTTCCTTTACTGCCGGATTCTCAATTTTCCTGTCAGCTACCGAGGCCCTGAACAGTTCATCGTGCGTGGTTACGATGTTCTCAATAGCGGAACTGGCCTGGGCTTCTTGCAATTGAATGGTGTCCAGGAAGAGGGTCGGATTTGGCAGATTTGTAATGGCTCCCTTAAGTTCAGACAGGGCCCGGCTGGCTGAAATAGTCTTCTTTAGGATCGCCTTATTTTCGATCTCTTCCCGAGGGGGCAGTAAAGGAAGCTCATTATACGCAACTTGAGGATTATAGCCCATAAATTGACCATTTTGAACGAGGGCGTTATGTACACTCGAAATTCAAACGAGAGTAAAAATAGTAAATATTTACCCTCGTTTTATTAACGAGGGTAATTTTTACCTGTGAAAATCTCCAAAGAGACTTAACGTTGGGGGGGTGACTGAAGCAAACCCGGACCGAACGATTAAAACAGGTCCGGTGGACCTGTTTTAGTGTGGGGCCAGATGGTGCGCGGGCATTTGTTACCCCAATGTAAATTAAATGTCTGAAGTGAGGATTACGCTCCCGATAGCTATCGGGACGGCGTGATCCTGAGTTGGGGGGTGACTGAAGCAAACCCGGACCGAACGACCAAAACAGGTCCGGTGGACCTGTTTTAGTGAGGGGCCAGATGGTGCGCGGGCATTGGTTACCCCAATGTAAGTTAAATGCCTGAAATGAGGATTACGCTCGTTCCTCGCGTGATCCTGAGTTGGGGGGTGACTGAATCAAACCCGGACCGAACGACCAAAACAGGTCCGGTGGACCTGTTTTAGTGAGGGGCCAGATGGTGCGTGGGCATTGGTTACCCCAATGTAAGTTAAATGCCTGAAATGAGGATTACGCTCGTTCCTCGCGTGATCCTGAGTTGGGGGGTGACTGAAGCAAACCCTGACTTCTGCCAGCAGGCAGAAGTCGGTTTTTCATTCCTTCCGGAATTTGGAAGCAAGCTTCCATTCCTCCAGGAATGAAAAAACCCCAACGGCAATGCCGTCGGGGTTTGTTTCGTCGGGGTGGCAGGATTCGAACCTGCGGCCTCCTGCTCCCAAAGCAGTAAATTATATGCTTTATTTATTGATAATTTTCATTTATATCGCACAATATGACTTTAATATGACTATTTCTTTTTTAGAATCGAAAAGTAATTCACATGAATATGTAAAAATGTATTCGATTAGAGACTGAATATGAGAGTAATAAATAGTTTCATATTCCATACTTATTCTCTCTGTTCAAAAATGCCTCCCTACCACCTTCTAATTTTAATAGCTTTTCACGGTTTTGAATATTTTCTATTGTAGTTGAAGTCTTTTGTGTGTATATACTGTTATTTGGTATTTCAAGTATATGAATTAAGGCTGAATCACCATTAATAACAAAATTCGAGTTATGACTTGCAAATATTACTTGCCTATCAAACTGCTTTTCTTTTACCAAACCAACCAAGTAATCTGCCACAAGTTTATTATCTAAATGGGCTTCTGGCTCATCAATTATTAACGGCTTAACACCAGTCATTAAAAGGGTAACAATAACAGCTGTGCAACGCTGTCCGAAGGAACAAGATTCAAGTTCTCTACTACCATAGAAACCATTGATTTTTAAATATTTAGATAAATTGTATCTATGCTTCCTTATAAGATTTAAATAAATCAGGTAATTCCCCTTATTGCTAAATACTTCGGTAACTATCTTTACATAGTTATTATCTCTCCGATAATTGTTTTCTGTTAAGAGATTGTCAAGGCGTTGACTAAAACTTGAATATGTAGTGTCTAAGAGTTCTAAACTTGGTTCAATAAGAAACAATACTTCTTTAACTCTAGAATCCGATGTGCCAGAAATATGGTAAGAACTGAATAGATTGTAGAATTCTCTAAATAGATTGCTTTTATAATCATCTTCATCAAAACCATAAGTGAAATTGATATCTAAAACATTCTCATCATTTATTTTAAGCTTATTGTTTATTTCTGAAAGGTTAGTGCTTATTAAAGCGTTATTCCTATCGTAAAGGCTTGAAAGACCATTTATTATCTCCTCATTTTCTTTATAGGCGCTTTTAAGGCGAGCGTCTTGGGTTGCAATGTTTTGTAAGTCAGATGTAATTCTTGATAAAGTGTCAGAAGCTTTTTGAGAATCTTTAATAGTATCTTCATTAGTGCCTTTTTCTTGAAAGAAAGCACGAAGATTTTGAGCCTCTGTAACTAATGCTCCGTTTATTTCTTCAACTCTTGAATTCACAGCATCGAATTCCTTTAAAGCATAAGAAATTTGGTCATCAACGCTAGTCAATTCATCTAATCCGATAAGAGTTGAAATTATTTCTTGTATCCTTTCGTCTATTGCATTCTTTGTATCGGATTCTTTATAATTTTGAGTGATAGTGCGTAATTCTGTTAGAAGTGCATTATAGTTCCTTTTGCTATTTTCTATAGAAGTCAGTTCTTGTTTTAGAGTTTTTATTCTTCCTGTAATTGCGATATATCTCTCATCATTAATTGAATCGATAACTTTTTGAATTGTCTCCTTTTCTTTCGTTTTTTCTCTTTTAGTTTTTGAATTTGAAATTAGATTAAACAGAATCCTAATGTTCTCATCGATTTTAGAATTTATATGCTCGTACTCGGATTCAATTTGAAGAAATTCACTTTCCAATTCTTTAATTCTCTCTTCAAATATTAGCCTTGTCAACTCATTAGCTTCTGCCAATTTTTCAATTTTACCTTGACTTACAAATTCAATTTCATTAGTTCCTACAATTTCAATGTAACTGGATGGGTCATTTTCAATGACATAGTCTGAGCCATTTATTTTAAGGTTAGAACGGTCAAAAAAGACAGTTTTTTCATTTAATTTTTCTGCTAAAATGTTGATTATCGTGCTTTTTCCTGTTCCCCGCCCCCCAATAATACACGTGAAATAATCGCTAAAGTGAATAGGTTGTTTCAGGTTTTTTAAACAAAAATCTTGTTGTTCACTAGAGTTCTTTCTTTGAATAAATGTGTTTGAAGGGAAGTTAAACTTTATACTCTCTACTCTTCTGACTGGTTTTCTGGGTTCATTTTCTGATATTGATACTCTGTGAAGTGGCTCATATTTTATTTGTTTTAAACCTTCAAAAGTCAAATCGGCTTTTATCCATGTGACATCTTTGTAGATTTCAACTTTTCCTCCCGAGCTTTCTCTAGTGACGTATTTACCTAAATGATTATCAATGTCATCAAATGAATGTGCATCGCATCCGCAAATAACTGGTCTTGGTTTGGCAATTTCATCTGTTTCGTATCTATCTGTATCCAGATAGTATTCAACATTCTGTCTTCCACCAAAGAAACCATCACATATTTTATCTATCTCATCTGTAATAGCTAGCTTTCGAGGAGACTTAGTTAATGGTCTCAAACCTGAATTATTGGCAGCCGCAATTATTAAGTATGGTTTTTCTTTACCAAAATTCTCGTAAAGGCAAGTTAATAGTTGATTATGATTAATTGTGGCACTTACAAATTGGTCTTGTTCGAGATTTTTACAAGATATTTTTGCTCCGCTTGTATTTGTAAGATTCGTTTTTAAACCAGATAAAAAATCATCTATTTGATTCTTAGTTAATTGGTTTGAGAAAATGATATGAACGTTAACTTCCTCTGCATGTTGATTAACCGAAATATCTAATCTGAATTCGATATTGGGAAAAAACACCTTATTAGAGTCAGGGTAATGTTTCCCAAACTCTTCTAGAAAGGTAAAGTAGTTTTCGCAAGAAAAATAATCAGTTATCCCAAATGCAGAAACATCAGAATTTTCTATTTTGTCAGAATAAGTTTTCCAAATTTCTTCCTCTCCAACTTGACGAAAATTATCGTTTAGTTTTGTGTTTGGTGTATGAATATGTAAATCCCATTTTCTCCAAATAGAACCTTTATCAGATGTTATTTTTTTGTTCATTCCCTAATTGCTGTTTCGGGTTTATAATGTCTAAAGCTTTTATTTTGTTCAATTTATAACTATAACCCTAAATTTAGCCTTATACAGGTTAAATTGATTGATTTTTCCTACTAAATTCTAGGGAGTCCGTAATAAGTTTAAGTCACGGTCAAATCTTGATACCACACAAGGAGATAACAGAGCGATAAAGAGGGCTATTCAGCTGTATTATTTGAACCCACTCTTTTTCAAGACGTCTTTGGGGTATGTAAATCGATTTTAAGTGTCTGGTATGGGAATGTATAAATCAATAAATCATGGAAAACCCCATATATGTTAAGTATAGACAGTTTATTGATGCAGTGAAATAGGCAGTAAATGTTAACCCTATTAAGTTTCTGTTATGGGGTAACGTGCTTTACGTAGCAATCAACCTCTTTTTTTGTGTTGAAACATCACTTGAACCTCCGATATTGTTGACTTCTTGGGGGGAAAGTACTTTTAGTTGTCCTATTACTAATCAGATGTAGATTCCCCCTCAAACATAGATAATTGAACTTCATTGTGTGGCAACAGTTTGTACCATGCTTTGAAATGCCTTCTCCATATTTCAGGGTACTCCGATTTTATTCGATATATGCTCTTTTTATTATCATAGAACCATTTAGTATTAAGAGCAATAAAATGATTTAAGATATAGTCTTTGGGGTTTTCCAAACCAACATGCTTTTTCCAAAGTCTATAAACCCTGACCTTTTCGATATCATCCAGATTGTTTAGTTCTTCTAAGAAATTGTTATACCTCGATTTCAACTTCTCGTCTGTAGGAGTTTTAGGGCGGGTAAGTGCAAGTTGCATTCTGAGGAGTTCAATTTTTGATACGACTTTCTGAGGGCTTTCAATTTTCCCATCGGGCATGATTATCTTGTGGTAGTCATAATCGAGTTCCTTGATTGCCAAAATCCATTTTAATATGGTTTCAAACCTTTGGAGGTTAGCTTTGATAAACGCTTCATTCTCTCCCCTAAAACCACTATTTAGTTGAGATTTCAACCCTTTGTCTAAAGTGTACACATGAACAACAGATTCAACTTCATCTAAATGATTAAGAATTAGGTCTGAAATAATCTCTTCCCTATCATCTTTGGATTTCGAAACTTCAATTTCAGAACTTTGGTAATCCCAGTCAACATCAACTGTTAAGTTGTAATTCAGTTCCAAGTATTGATTGAACTCTTCCCTACCGAAAGATTTAAAATACCTTTCCGAAACGTGATAAGCTAAATAGAACTCATTAACAGAACCATCCGTATTTATAAAATTATCATCACTCCCTATTGCCCCATAAGTGGATTTGGATTTTTCACTTGACAACCTCTTTCTATCTGATTGAAATGTATTCTTAAATCCTTTCGGGTCATCTTCTTTAGAAATCTTCATATAATGGAAACATTTTCTTCCCTCATCCTGATTTCTAAATCTGTTCATGAATTGTTTTAACGGCTGTGGGTTTGGTCTAAATTCATTTTCAATGAAAACCACATCGGTAAAATCTTCGTCATATACACTAAGTCCCTCATCTAATAGAGCGGTTGTAAGGACAACCTTTACCTCATCACCAAATTTCTGATTCAACACTAATCCTTTGTAATTCTTTCCCAACTTGGTCTCCAATGAACTTTCAAATACAGCAATTTCTTTAGGGTCGTACCCGAATTTGACCAACTCTTCCACAACGGTTTCAATAGCCTGTTTTGAATTGACCCGATAAATAGCCCGTCCCTTAACTGTTTTTTGATGCTGCAAGATTATTTTCTCAGGCTTTCTGTTGTCTTTTCGTTGAATAAGTAAGTTTGGTTTCCTTTCTGAAATCACTTTCAAGAGTTTAAAACCCAAATCAGAAAGAATTTGAACGGGAGTACCCGTCAAACCAATTAATGTCTTTTCCTTAATCATGGAAGCGAGTTCTGAAATCACCCCATCCTTATAGCTGTTTGCAGAAATCATGCTATGCACTTCATCAATCACCACATAGTCAAATTCGCTATGCTCTAGATGTTTAATTGCTTGTTCCTGAGTAGCTATCACTACATTTGATTCTAGTGCCTTCTTATGCTCCTTTTCGGAACTATTTCCAGTTAAACACGGATACCCTGATTCTCTGAATTGGTCTACGATTACAGTCAATGGGGCTACGAAAAGAAGTCTTTTCTCAGGTCTTAGACTTTCAAATTCTTTGATGATAGCAGTGCTTTTGCCCGTACCTGTTTCTGCGCATACAACAATTCTGCCTTCTTTATCTGCATAATCAAAAATATCAGTAGAAATCTCCGAAACATGGCGTTCAATCTTTAATGAACTGTCATATTCAATGGATAGCTTTTTTATAAATAAGTAGTTAATGAAGTGTTGTCGTACTTCTTCATTGACTTTAAGGCTGATTACCCATTTTCTTCTTTCTGGCTCTGAAAGTAGCTTTACTTTTTGGGCAATTCGCCAAATCGACTTTTCATCCCTAACAGATTCTGCTTGCCTCTTTAGTTCTTCTAAGTCTATGCCTTTTTGTTCGAAACCTTTTGATTTTAAATATTCCTCAAATTCCTTTATGGACATATCCGCACAGAATGCAGCTAAACCAAAAGAATCAAATACTTGGTACTTATTAGAAAAGGATTGTGAGTGATTGAAAAAAATTTCTCCTAAAACAACCCCTGTTGAACTACTTGTTGTCTTATGGTGCTTATACCGATTGTCACCTACCAATTTAAATCCACTTTTGACCAATACTTCATCTATGCGGTTGTTTTGGTTAAATTGTTGGCGGATTGACCCTTCTTCGGGTCTATAGTATTTATATTCAAATCCCTTCGAGCCATTATACCTCACCTCTTTTTCAGAAACTTGAAAATGAAAGGCTGTAGGAGTGGGATTAAGTTTTACTTTTTCCCTCTGGTTTGCCAAGTATCGAATTTGCCTAAACCTGTTTTGTGCTGTATCGAACTTGACCTTAATTCCATTCTCTGTGATGATAAGTTCTTCCAAGTAGGACGTAATCGCATTTCCGATTGCGAGATGCTTTTGGGTGTCCTTCACACCTGCTAATCTCGGTACATATAAAACTCCTGCTATCCCTTTCCCACTTGCTGAGCGCCAAACTAAAACAGCATGTTCTTTCAGAAACAACACTAGTTTGGCTAATGCAACCTTATTGTTTGCTAAATCTGGATTATTTAATTCATCCCTATCCTTCTTAACATCTATATCAAAAAAAAGATAGTTAGCACCTTGCTTGCAATGTCTCCCGCTTGTCCCCCCTGAGTAGTTTCCTTTTAAAACAGCTGTACTATGATGTTTTTGTTTCTCCTTTTCTTTATTGATTTTTTCACATAGCCCATCAATATCGAATTGCTCTCTTACACCCCATACCTCTGAAATTTCATCATCCTCAACGTTTACCTTTTTAATAGGGTCTTTTCCTTTTTCCTCCTTGTAATATGCATCTATACTGGTAAACGTACTGTTGTAACAGACAGATGATTCCTTAGAGGTTGTGATTTCAATATCATAGTGAATCTTAGGGATGATTTCATCATCATAAATTGGCTTGCCATCCCCATCAAACTCAACATCCCTGAATGCTGTTATTTTCATATTATTCAACTTTCTAGTAATAAAACTAAACCCCAGTAAGAATATTTTATGCTTCGGGGTATTAGCTTAATCTGATTGGTGAATTGACTAATTAAAGAACAGATAAATGTTTTTTCACCTTCAAGGCAGTTGCGTTCGATACCCCTGATAGTTTTGCTGCCCGTCTTACACTCTCCCCATTTTTAAGATGCTTGGCACATAATGCATTTTTGGACTTACTGAGGAATTGTTCAGGGTTCAGCTTTTTGCTTCCCCCGTTTGATGAATAAACACCTCTCTGCTTTGCTCTTTCAATGCCCTCTCGCTGTCTTTCCCTTATCTGTTCAAGTTCGAATTCCGATAGTGTTGCCATGATTGAAATGATGAGGTTGGCAACAGGGTTGACTTTGCCATCAATGATTGTAGTTAGCCCCTCCTTTTGAGAAACAACCGCAATATTTTTATCTGTCAATTCCCTGATTGTGGTCAGAATGTCAAGAGTATTTCTGCCTAATCGGTCAATACTCTTCACTTGCACTTCATTGATTTGACCTTTGTCTATAGCTGTCAATAGCCTTTTTGCCGATGGTCTTTCCTTAAATGGGATTGAACCACTACACTTGTCAATGAACTGATTGACACCTTTCTCTTCTTGTCTATGGGTGTTTTGCTCGGTTGTGCTTACCCTTATATATTTTGCTTTCATGATATGAACATCTGTACTATTCTCAACATGTACTATTTTATTCGTTGAATTGCACAGTTTGTTGTTCGTATTGCCGTACTAGTATACGGTATACCTTGATATTGATACTTAATTATACCTTTCTATTTTGTTGATTCCTTAGCGATATCAATCAAAAGTGTAAATTGTATAGTGAAGGTTTAACTTATAATTTCTAAAATGGTTAGGACAGATATAGAAGATTTGGTAAATAGAATAAAAAGTCAATCTCAACCTCATGACCGTTATACCTCATTTGATTATTGCTACAACTATTTTAAGAATACAAACAATCCCAATAATGATATTGAAAAAAGTTGTTTAACTCTTGGATTCTATTTAGCAAGTTGGGGCATGCTAAGAGGTTCAAGTTTTTTACTTCAAAAAAGTGCGAAATACTTTGAATCCACAATTCATTTTATTGCTTCACTCGATAAGTCAGTATGGGAAATTGATGTTGATTGCTATAGCCGAAGTAATATCTTAATAATTCAAGAAGTATATCAAGAAATCAAAAGCCGCATTATTATGAATGATAATGCAGACCTTACTCTGATTACCAAAATTCTTCTAGGTGTTTTTGGTTTTATCCCTGCCTTTGACAATTATTTCTGTGAGTTTTTTAGAACCATTAGCGATGGAAAGTGCGGTTTTAGAAGAGTAAATGAAAAATCTTTGCTACTTATTCAAAAGTTTTATGAATCTAATCAAGCTACAATAGATAGATTATCATCGCAAACGTATACAACAGATTTTATAACTGGACAGAAGACTTCAATTAAATATCCCAAAGCAAAAATTATAGATATGTATGGTTTCATTGCAGGACAAAAACCTACTTTAAAATAATGAAGGTGAAAATAGTGATGTCTTTAATTAAATTGTTGCTGTACCCTAAAGCGGAGGTGGGGGTACTTCGGAAATCCGTTTTCCTAAAGAAGGGACATGCGTCCAAATAGTATTGTAACCTTATCCCTCTACTAAACTCACTTTTTGAAAGGCTCTAAGCTATTTCTGCATTACTGTCAATTCCCTCCAATATCTTGAAGATACTTCGTATTTGAACCTCATCTTTGAAAACACCTGAAACTCCATCCTGACTCTGGTCAGTAAAGGGAGATTCAAACAGCATTTTCTTATCGATTCGTCCATTGACCGTAAGGAAGGATATGATTTTCTTAATAAAAGTCATCTGGTCGGCTGTTAGGTTGCCAGAGGTAAGGAAGTCAGCAAAGGCATCATTGGCAGCTTGGGCATCCAAGCCGATAATACTTCTAATAAACACACCCAGAGGCATCTTCCCGTACTCTTGTTCGAATTTCTCCTTTGATTCAGCACCTTCCTCCGTGAACAGAATGCGTTCCAGTTCCTTTAATTCGGCTGACGTTATCGGTATGTTCTTGTTGAGTTTATCTATGGTTATATGGTGCTTATTTCGCCTGATATAACTCTCAACTCTGTCCTTGTAAGATTGTAAACGAACATAGTTCTGTGTCGGTTCTCGGCTGACAGCATTATCCAAGTCAAGATAGTCTTGGAAATTGGTGTATACGGGGTTTTGGGTTTGACTATCCAAGTACTTGATGAGTTCCCTAAGGGCTGTACGCACCTTCTCCAATTTCTTAACATCAACAGCCTTCCAGTAGGACTCCGTTTGCAATTCCTTTATTAATGGTAGTTGTAGTTTAATCTGCGGGATGTTATCCTTTCTTTGAAGCCCTGATGCAATTTGGTAAATCTTAGTGGTGAACTTGGAAGTATCTCTTCCTTCCAGTAGTAAGGCGATTTGGTAATTCAGAATAAGGACATCAAATCTGCGGGCTAACTCGTCATCTTCCTTTGCTACCGTCTGCAAATGAGACAAGTGCTGACGAATCTCCTGCATATCAGACTTTGAAAGGTTCAACCACTTATTCTTATCCGAATATTGGTTCACGTACCTCAACTCCTTACGAACGACGAATCGCTCCTTGTCGAGATTTGCAATAGTTTTATGTAAATCATTTAGATATTTCTCCCGAATCTCTCGTTCTGCTTCGGTTTTCTCTTCCAATTCAGAAATGAGGTGCGCAACTTGTAGTTTTCCTTCAAAGACCTGCTGTTGAAGGGACTTTGGATTGCTAGGGGTGACCCCATCTGGATATTCATCAAAGAACTCGAAATTCTCACAGTAATCGAATATCAGGAAGTGGGTCTTGTCCTCGCTTGGAGCAAACAATTCTGGACACAGCCTTGTACCTCGTCCTATCATCTGCCAGAACTTGGTGACGCTGCGTACAATCTTAAAGAATACTAGGTTGACCACTCTCGGAGCGTCAACCCCAGTATCCATCATATCAACCGAAACAGCTATCTGTGGGTTCTGTTCCTGATATGGGTCAACAAACTTCTCCAACAAATCTTGCGCCTTTGTCTCATAGTTGTCAATCACCTCCAAGAACTTGCCTCCATACTCTGGGTAATTCTTATTAAAGCGGTCTCGAATAAAAACAGCATGAGCATGATTCTTGGCAAAGATGATGGTCTTACCCAGTTTATCGCCCCCATCAACCTTTATCCCATCCGTCATCACATGTTCCAAAACTCTATCAACGGTATCGGTGTTGAACAGCCATTTATTCACAGCCGACCCGCTTATTTGGTCAGGAACTTCCTCTGTGGTCGGGTCACCAAACTTCTCTTCGTATTCCTCTTTTTCAGCTTCCGATAACTCCGAATACTTGATACCCTCCCTTTGGAATTTTAGAGGTACACTTATTGATTTTGGCGGGACTAGAAAGCCATCTTCCACAGCCGTATCCAATTCATAAGCAAAGGTGGGAACATCGTCCTCGATGCCGAATAAGCTATATGTGTTTCGGTCTATATCCTTTTTTGGAGTGGCAGTCAACCCAATAAGAAGGGCATCAAAATACTCAAAGATAGCTCGGTACTTCTGATAGACCGACCTATGGGCTTCATCAATGATTATCAGGTCGAAATGACCTACTCCGTAGAAGCGTTTATCGCCACTTTTAACCCCATCAATCTTATTCATGATGGTGGGGTATGTGGAGAATACCAAACGAGTAGTGTCGTCCTCCTTTTCTTTGGTCAGGTCTATGGATGAGAGTTCTGGCAAATGCTCCTTAAAGGCATTTTTTGCTTGTGTGACAAGCGCATTTCGGTCTGCCAAGAAAAGTACCCGTTTGACCCAATTACTTTTACTTAGCATGTCCACAATGGCTGCTGCGGTTCGAGTCTTTCCGCTTCCCGTTGCCATGACCAAAAGGCTAGCCCTTCCTGCTCCCCGAAATGTTCCATCCGCACCCGTAACAGCAATGTTTTCAGCTACACGCTGAATTGCTTCAATCTGATAGGCTCTTCCCGCAATTTCCTTGTTAACCTGAAAGTGTCTAGGGTCTTTACGGGTAGTCCTGCGGTCAATTAACAGCTGTAGTTCATCTTGGGTATAAAATCCTGCAATCTCTCTATCCACATAGAACTGGTCATCCCAGATATAGGTTTCGAAGCCGTTAGTATAAAAGATAATTGGGCGTTGCCCGTGCATTTGTTCTATGCAATCCGCATACAACGAGGCTTGATGTCTTCCCTTTCGGGCATCCGCCATCGTCTTTTTTGCTTCTACAACAGCTAAGGGCTGACCATCTTTACCCCAAAGCACATAATCCACATATCCGATTCCAGAAGGATTGGCACTGGTTGGCATTCCCTGTACCTCGTATTCTAAATCCTTTCCTTCCTGCAAATTATCCCAACCCGCATCCTTTAAAAGGGCATCAATGTAAAGCCTTCGGGTCTCTGCTTCCGAAACCAACACGGGAATCACAGCGTCCACCTCTGCCACTTTCTCCCGCTCTTCACGTTGCTTAGTAGTCTTTTCTTGCTTTTGTTTGAGTTGCTTTTTTAGGTCTTCTATCAAAGCAGCCTGCTCCAACAGCTTTCTATGCGAGGACTTGTCTTGGTCGACTTTGGCTTCTAGCTGTTCTTGCAGAATTTGTAGCTGTCTCTGGGTTCGCTTTTCTTCACTCCCATCTGGGATAAACGAACTATTGAAATTGGGGATTACAATGTCTTTTGAACTGTAATACTTCCCTACAAATCCCAGAAATCGAAAAAGGTTCTTCAAAGACGCAAGTGAATGGTCTTGACCTATGGATTTGCCATGTGCAGCATTATTGCCATTTAATCGGATTAGGTTAATTTCCCTAAACATACTGGGCTTAATCACCTCTCTGAAATGCCTATTGTGGATTAAGCTATTTAGCGTGGTGTCATAGGGATACTCCAAGTCTGCGTCATTCTGGTACAACCAATTCACTCCCATTTCAAGGGCTGAACGAGAAAGAATAGCACTTGCTTTTGGAGATATCAACGCCAGTTTCTCGGCTTCTACAGCTTCCTTGTAGATACCTAAGAATTCTTCTTTAAGAAACTGGAAGTTGCTCATTTTTTAGTTGGTTAATTCCCCTTTAAATACTTTTTGTAAAAGGCTATCATATAGATTTTTTGATTTAGAAATTGATTGCAATAAAGCATTCTTCTGTTTTTGAATCAAATGAACCTTATTGTTAAACTCTTCTTGAATTGATTTCGGGGGAATTATGATTTTGAATTTCTTCAAATCTGTGTTCTTAATTGCAGGATAATTCGCACCAGAAGTAATCTTGACGAATGACTCCGTCATAGAATCGCATTTTAGCATTTCGAACAGAAACCGATTGTTCAGTTTTTCGCCTGTTCTAAAAACAAAAAAACCTGTAGAACCTATTGCTCCATCAAGGTTATTGATAGCAATATTTTTAAGATTTGGTCTTACAGTAGAAAATAGTATATCCCCTGCCTTTAATATTTGTTGTGCTCTACTAGGTCTTTCATCTAGCCTATATTCGGTAGTACCAGTAACTATGTTCCTCTGATTGTCGATAGAAGATATATCTATGTACTCTATTGAGTGTTTGTCAAAGTCTTTGGTGATTTTGCTTATTTTTTTAATCGCTGATTCTATAGAGCCTGTTTCCCAACTTTTGGGATTGCTAATTGGGTCTCCAAACATATCTAAAAAGATACTCTGTGTAAGTTGGTCGTATT
This sequence comes from Robiginitalea marina, assembly GCF_024006985.1. GTDB lineage: Bacteria > Bacteroidota > Bacteroidia > Flavobacteriales > Flavobacteriaceae > Robiginitalea > Robiginitalea marina. The sequence continues at coordinate 4,828 of NZ_JAMXIB010000001.1, read as the reverse complement.
TGTCTAAAAGGGATTGGGTTTTTTGGCTGTAAGCATCAGCCGTGTCAAGGATTTCGACTATCTTTTTTTGTTGGTCTAATGGGGGAAGAGGAAGTTTTAACTTGGAAACCGTTTTAAAGTTAATTGCAGACATCGATGTGCTTTGAGAAGCATTGAGTATTTGCTTTTGAACCGAATCACTCCAAAGTACCCTGTATAGAAAACGTCCATCAACATTTTCCTTATCATAATTAACCTTGAACATGTTGTTTGCAAGAACACCTTCAAGCCCTCTCCCCACGAATCCTACTGCGCCATACCTTACCATTATAATATCATCGACATTGACGTGATACTTTTTATTTTGCTTAGGGATATATCTAAAGTCTTGCGAGTTTTGAGTATAATTAACTATTCTCAAAAAAGTATCACAGTCATCAAATCGTTCTGTTTTCTGGTCAGGTATAGAAACTTGTTGACCTTGACTAAAGCTTGCTATTTCCCCAAGTTTCACCATTTTCATTTTAACATCTCCTTTAGAGCAAGTAAAGCTTCATGTCGTTGAATGTCCAAAGTTTCGATATCCTTTATGATTTTGGATGGTGGGTCGTATTCTATTTCCTCATATTCAATCTCCTTATAACGATTAATTGACAAGTCCCAATTATTCTCCTCAATCTCACCAAAGGGTACAAGGAAACTTTTATCTGTACGCTTTCGTCCGACCTCTGCCTTCAAATTATGCCACCGTTCAATTAAGTCTGGGATATCGTTCTCCTTAACCTCATTTCTTTTGTCGTCTAAACTATACCCATCTGCTTCCATATCATAAAACCAGACATTATCAGTACCCCCCGTTCCTGTTTTGGTGAAGTACAGAACAGCCGTACTCACCCCCGCATAGGGTTTGAAAACACCGCTAGGCATGGAAATCACAGCGTCCAGTTTATGATTCTCAATGATTTCTTGTCGAATTTGTGTATGTGCCTTAGAACTGCCAAACAATACCCCGTCAGGAACGATTACAGCGCATCTCCCGCCTTTTTTAAGCATACGTAAGAACAAACCCAAAAAGAGTAATTCGGTCTTCTTAGACTTCACGATTTTAAGGACGCTGTTTTCAACGGAATCATAGTCCAAACTGCCCTTAAATGGAGGGTTGGCGAGTATTAAGGAATACTCTTCTCTTATATCTCCGAGACTTTCACTTAATGAATCCCCTTTGATTAGCTGTGGGTTTTCAATGCCATGTAATTGGAGGTTCATCGCCCCAATACGAACCATTGTATCGTCTATTTCAATGCCATGAAACATTTCATTGTTGAAGTGGTTACGAAACTCTTCTTTAAGAAACCAATCTTCGTGGTTCTCCCGTAGATATTCTCCCGCTGTTACTAGAAACCCAGAAGTGCCTGCTGCAGGGTCGCAGATAATGTCATCCTTCTTTGGTTGTGCCATATCTACCATCATTCGGATAAGGTGTCTTGGGGTTCTGAATTGACCGTTACGCCCCGCTGTGGCAATTTTGGATAACATATATTCATAAAGGTCTCCCTTCGTGTCTCGGTCGTCCATATCAATCTTATCAATCAACTGAACTACTTGGTCGAGCAATCTAGGGGTAGCAATAATGAGCGTAGCATTGCTCATATACCTAGTAAAAACCCCTCCTTTAGCCCCCACTTGTTTCATGTGGTCGAAGACACTCATTGCATCTACCATTGGCTTGGTGAACAAGTCATACATGGTTTGTGGGTCTTTGTTCTTAAAAGAATTCCAACGAAGTTCCTTTTGCTGCGGTGTGAAGATGACGTTTTCGAGTTCCCCTCCGATGAGGTTGACTTTCTTTTCTTCCGCCAGTTGGCGTTCGTCTAAACGTCGAATAAAAAGAAGATAGGTAAATTGTTCTATTACGGTAAGTGGGTTGGAGATTCCTCCTGTCCAAAAAGATTCCCAGATTTTGTCCACTTGGGATTTAAGCGTTCCTCTTATCATTAATTAGTGTAAGTGTTTCTTTTACTGTTTGTTTAAAATCACGTAAGTGCATTCTTGCAAACCATAAATTTAGCAATCTTAATTGGTTAAACCTTATACTTCTATAGGTTCATTGTTATAACAAAAAAAGGCAGCCAATAGCTGCCTTTCATTAGAAACGTTGTTCAGTTTACTGCCTAGTCCAGACTGTGTAGGTTTGAGTTTCACCTTCGCAAGGGTTTTCAATTCCAAACCTCATTGTATTTCCGTTATCCACGAATTCCAATTCCCAAACTTGAGTTACTCTGTCATCATTATAATAAAAGCTATAGCTTCCGTCACCTAAACTCTCCCATGTTCCTGTCCAATCAGGATTCCCATTTTCGAATTCTTGCCATGTGCCATCTTCATTATAAACATAAATTCTATTGGATTCTGCTAACCTTTCAGTTGCAACCTCATTTGTGCCACAGAAATAATCATTTTCTGAAACGAACAACCATTCTCCAACGATTAAATCTACTCCCTCTTCATTTATTGAATCATCTCCTGAATCATCTGAACATGATGTTAGTATTAAAGTAAAAAGAATAACAAATTGGTAACTGCTAAGTTTGAAGAATTTCATTTTATTATGATTTGGATTCTGAATTATAACTAAAGTATATTACTATTTTAGAGAGCATGAAGGGTATTTGATTACTAATCTGATGTAGATTAAATCTAAATTTTCAAGTACTTCTTTCTACTTGAAAAATACATGATAAAGTCACCAAATGATGAATTACAAATTCTCGTAGTCGTTGTACTATTTCCTTCAAGACTGGTAAATTCCATTACCAATAATTGACAGTCATATTGTTCGCTATAGCCATCAGGAAATTTAACTTTATAGTTCTGAATATTACCATTACCATAAACTACAGTTCCGTCCCATTTAAAAGTTCGCGTATCGCTTTCATCCGTTTCGGATACCCATGTCCCAATTAAAGCACTTGCGGCATTAGGATGTGGATTATTAGCATCATAAACTATTTCTTCTGAATTGTCTTTTGAGCAGGATAGCAGGAAAAATGAAAATGAATAGGCTAAAAATAAAAGTTTGAATTTGAAGATTTTCATTTGTAAGATTTGGATTATAAATTCATCTAGTAGGACAACGAGGTAAGGAGTGATATATTGCCGTTGAACTCTAATGAGTAAAAATCGAGTGCCTATCTTATAATAAATCTTACATAAGATAATGCCAAATGATTTTTCAACTTAGGTATATCAAATCAGGGTTTCTATCAGGGAAGTCTATTTCCATTTCTTCCAAAGTTTGCAACACCTTATTTCCTGCTTTACGAGTTGGTTTCTGAACCTTAGTAATGAAAAGATTATCAATAATTTCTCGATGTGCTTTGTCTTGTGCTTCTCTTGATAAGTTCTGTTGATATCTTTGAGAAACAGTAGAAGGTTTATGCCCCATCATTTGGTTTAGTAGAATCTCATTTATGCCAAGCTGTCCCCCAATACTCCTGAATATCCTTCTTGGGTCTTTTGTTTTTAGCTTTCGTATGTCCATCGTATCACATATTCTCCCCAACGTCTTGCGCTGATTGGCATTATGCTGCCTATAGGACTCGGTATCTGGGTTTGCTAACCATCCAAATATTCTTTCCTCATCGGGAGTTCCATATTTGTCAATAATCTCTTGTGCCTTCGGTGTTATAGCATTATCTACCCAAACACTATTGTTTCGACTGCGTAATTTGAATCGTTGAAACCTTATTCTTCTTATACCATCAACTTCATGGATGTCTGACCATTTGAGATTGGCAACATCTGCCATGTCATGTCCACCGATATAGATTTGTAGCATAAATAAGTCTCTTGCTCGCATCATGTTATCTAGGTTCTTCTTTGTAGTGCTTTTTTTAGGCTTGAAATCTCTAAATGCTGCTAGGTCATCTTTTGTAATCGCCTTATCGTCATTGGGTTTTTGCTTTACTGCAATCTTTAATCCCTCAAACGGGTCAACGTTTAGATTATGGATTAACCCCCTTCTTTTAGCTTCATTAAAAACCGTTCTTAAAGTTCTGATTGTTTTGTGGATAATAGCACCATTGGTAATGCTGTTTTGACGTTTAAAATGTTCATACTCCCTCAATTTACGATAGCTTATATCATTGATGTCAAGCGAATCACCTTGCCAATTCTCCATCTCCTTTACTAGTTCCTCAAAGTGTCTAACAGAAAGTCCCTTTGTTTCCTTTTCATGAATCATTTCTTTGATGAAATCAATCAACAGCTTAGGTTCTTTCTTTTCAAGTTCCGCTAACTTTTGCTTATGATATTCAATTTGCTTTTGATTATTGGCATATCCATTATCAATAACCTCCATCGCTTGGTCATATCCCAGATTCATTCTGTTTGCATAATCAACACGGTCTTGGAGTTCACCTAATAATCTGGTAAGTTCTGGGGTCATCTTTATACTCATCCTATTCTGATAGTATCCTGAACTCCTCCTTCTTTGGTTCTTGGTGCTAGTACAATAGGTCTCTATCTGTACCGTATAACCCTTTTTCCTCTTGGCATTAGTATCCAAGTAAAACTTAACTGTGTACATTTCTGACTAAAATCTGACTAAAAATATACGCAAAACAGGGGATTTAACGGCTATATGGAAAGAAAAAAGTCAGCCTGACACAATGGTCAAACTGACTTAAATAACTGATATTCAGTTAGTCGGGGTGGCAGGATTCGAACCTGCGACCTCCTGCTCCCAAAGCAGGCGCGATAACCGGGCTACGCTACACCCCGAAAGGCAGGTAAGAATCCTGCCCAATCCAATATTTTATTCGGCCCTGCGGCCTTCCCGCCAAGGGCG
>NZ_JAMXIB010000019.1 GCF_024006985.1 Robiginitalea marina | reverse complement strand
GCCAGGTAGGGGCAGCGCCCCCGCCCCCCAACGGCAAAATAGGCGCTGGTACTGAAACGCCCGATCAGGGAACAAACCGGGGGGCTACCCGCCCCACCCCGGCTTAAAAGATACCTTCCAGCCCTGCATTATCCTGGCAGCTCCTCTCCCAAAGGGGGCTTCCAGCCCCGCCCCGGGGAGAAAGATACCGGTACTCCCTGCCAGGTCGCTGCACTGTCCTGCTAATCTACCAGGAACGTCTTCAGCATCCCCTTTTTAAGGCTGCCGGGCACCTCCGAAATCAGGACATACTTGCCGGGCCTGAGGTCTGCCTCAAAATATTGAATAGAACCCCCGGGGGCATCGTTGACCCCTCCAAGGAAGGTAAAGCCCGCTGGCATGGTAGAACTCATAAGCCCGGTAGGAGTCGCCCAGTTGATCCAGGCCTCCAGGCCTTCCAGGTCTGCCCCTTCTTCCATACGGGCCAGATTTACATCGTGGCCCACAAAATTTTCGTGCACCATTTGGTCCACATACTCTACCCGGAAAACGGCCTTCCCGGCCCTGGGCTTGCCATTCCAGCTGATCCCGCTTTGCCCCCTGATGTCGATTTGCATGTTGTATTCCGGAGGACTGATCCCGCTGTCTTCCTCTGTCACGACCAGTGCTTTTGCCATCCCCATCATATTGTGGAACACCCCGTCGGGCATACGCACATAGCACTCCATAACATAGTAACCCGGGTCGAGTTTCACGGTAGTCACAGCGGTTTGATTTGCAGCAATCAGGCCCGTTCCCCCTGAGAAAACAACCCTTGAGAACCATTCCGGCAACTTGCCAAAGGCCTCCATGGCCTTGTCCGTATCTCCTTCCATGATGAAGGACATGCCCTCCTGGAAGGCCGGCCCCACTTCCTTTTCCGCGGCTTCAATGGTAACCCCTTCGGGGTATTTGTCGAGCAAAATGAAATGGGGCTCCGTAGATTCATTTTTGTATACAAAGGTGTTCCAGCCCGAAGGGATAGTGTCAGGGGCAAAGAATTCCATGGATTTGGTGACTACCTCGACGACCCTGGGGGCTTCCGCAGCCGGGGTTTCTGTTTCCTTTTTCTCTTTGGGGTCCGACTTGCAACCGGCACTTAAAAGCAAGGCCATGCAAAGTATCAGGAACCGTGCGGATTTGCGTTTTGAATTCATGTCGTTGGCGGTTTTTAGGTTGGAGAAAGAAGGTATAAAAAAAAAGCCCCGGGAACAAGGGGCTTTATTTGGTGGGCAGGCGGGGCATCAAATCCGGGGCAGGTCCCCATTTCCTTTCCGCGGTAGCGCAGATGACCCCATCAGGAAGGCATCAACATGGTGGGCCGCCTCCCGGCCTTCTGAAATAGCCCAAACGATGAGGGATTGCCCCCTTCGCTGGTCCCCGGCTGCAAAAACGCCGGGCACGTTGGTCTTATAGTTGGTAGCCGGGGCTTTGATATTCCTGCGGGGGTCCAGTTCAAGGCCCAACTGCTCCGCAAGGGTCGGTTCAGAACCTGTAAACCCGAGGGCCAAAAGGGCCAGTTCGCAGGGCCATTCCTTCTCGGTGCCGGCTACTTCCCGGAGCACCATGCGGCCCTCCGACGTTTTTTCCCAGGTTACTTCCACGGTTACCAGGCTTTTGAGGTTGCCCCGGGCATCGCCGCGGAATTCTTTGGTGGAAATGCTGAAGAGCCGTTCCGCACCTTCCTTGTGCGACGAACTGGTCCGCAGGCGCATAGGCCAGAAGGGCCAGGGCTGGTCTTCCGGGCGATCCACCGGGGGCTTGCCCAGGATTTCAAAGTTGGCCACAGATTCGGCCCCCTGTCGAAATGAGGTCCCAATACAGTCCGAGCCGGTATCCCCCCCGCCGATCACAATTACTTTTTTGCCTTTGGCGGTAAGTTCTTCCCCATCGTACGGTAGGCCTGAGACCTTCCGGTTGTTTTGGGCCAGGAAATCCATGGCCTGCACCACGCCTTTCAGGTCGGCACCCGGAACCGGAAGGGAACGTCGGACTGTCGCCCCCCCGCAAAGCAGGATGGCGTCAAAGTCCGCTTGCAGGCGATCGGCCTTGACGTCCCTGCCCACGTGCACCCCGCAGCGGAATTCAATCCCTTCTTCCTCCAGCACGGCCAGGCGGCGGTCGATTACTGATTTTTCCATCTTGAAATCCGGGATGCCGAAACGCAGGAGTCCCCCGGGCTTTTCGTCCCGCTCGAATACGGTGACCCGGTGCCCGGCCCGGTTCAGCTGCTGGGCGGCGGCCAGGCCGGCCGGCCCTGAGCCAACTATCGCCACTTTCCTGCCGGTGCGGGATTTGGGCGGCCTGGCCTTTACCCACCCTTTTGCAAAGGCGGTTTCCACGATGTTTTTCTCGATGTTTTCAATACTCACCGGATCTTCGTTTATCCCCAGCACGCAGGCTTCCTCGCATGGGGCCGGGCAGAGCCTGCCGGTAAATTCAGGGAAGTTGTTGGTGGCATGCAGGATCTCTGCCGCATGTTCCCATTTCCCGCGGTACACGGCATCGTTAAAATCGGGGATCAGGTTGCCGAGGGGGCAACCGCTGTGGCAGAAGGGGACACCGCAATCCATGCAGCGCGCCCCCTGCTCCCTTATTGCCTTTTCAGGGAGGGGCAGGGTGAATTCGCGATAGTGTTTCAGGCGTTCCTCCACCGGCGCATAGGGCTCTACCTTGCGCCCAAATTCCATGAATCCCGTAATTTTTCCCATCTCAGTTAGTTTCTATCTGTTCGTTCTGCAGCCTGATCAATGCCTGCCGGTATTCTTCAGGGAATACCTTGATGAACCTCGGCAGGTAATGCTCCCACTGCTCCAGTATTTCCTGGGCCAACGGGCTGAAGGTGGCGTTGTAATGGTTCTCGATCAGCCCTTTCAGTTCCGCGATGTCCCCATCTTCTTCCACCCGCAGCAGGTTAAGCGTTTCCGGGTTGCATTTTTTGCGGAAGGTGTTGTGGCGATCGAGCACATAGGCGATACCGCCGCTCATCCCGGCGCCGAAATTCCGGCCTACTTCTCCCAGGATCACCGCGATGCCCCCGGTCATGTATTCGCACCCGTGGTCGCCAATGCCCTCAACCACGGCAAGGGCCCCGGAATTCCGCACGCAGAAGCGCTCCCCGGCCTTGCCGTTGATATAGGCTTCACCCGAAGTTGCCCCGTAAAGGCATACGTTGCCGGCAATGATGTTTTCTTCCGGCCTGAACGTGGTGCCGCCGGGCACCCGGATGACCAGGCGGGCCCCCGAGAGCCCCTTCCCGAGGTAGTCGTTCGTATTGCCGCTTACCACCATGGTGAGGCCTTTGGTGGCAAAAGCCCCGAAACTCTGCCCGGCCGAACCCGTAAAATTCAGCTTCAGGGTATTGTCGGGAAGGCCCTCGGCCCCGTAGATTTTGGAGATCTCATGGCTGATGATCGCCCCGATGGCCCGATCGGTATTGCGGATTGGGAAATCGAGGCTGGTTTTCTCCTTTCGGAACAGGGCCGGGTGGGCTTTTTCGATGATGTCGAATTCGATCGACTGGTCGATGGTATGCTGTTGCCCGGTGGTGTTGTGGAGCCGGGTCCCTTCGGGGACCGGTACCTGGTACAGGATGGGGCTCAGGTCTATGCCCCGGGCTTTATAGTGTTCTATGGCTTTTCGCGGATTCAGCTTCTGGACCTGGCCGACCATTTCATCTAGCGTTCGGAAGCCAAGCCCGGCCATGATCTCACGCAATTCCTCGGCCACGAAATACATGTAATTGACCACATGCTCGGGCTTTCCCTCGAATTTTTTTCGAAGTTCCAGGTTTTGTGTGGCAATGCCCACGGGGCAGGTGTTCAGGTGGCAGACCCGCATCATGATACAGCCCGATGCCACCAGGGGCGCCGTGGCAAAGCCAAATTCCTCGGCCCCCAGCAGACAGGCAATGGCCACGTCCCTACCCGTTTTCAGCTGCCCGTCGCATTCCAGTACCACCCGGTTACGCAGGTCGTTCAACACCAGGGTTTGCTGGGCTTCGGAAATCCCGAGTTCCCAGGGAAGCCCGGCGTGCTTCAGGGAGGTGAGGGGGGAGGCCCCCGTACCCCCGTCATGGCCCGATATCAGGATCACGTCGGCCTTGGCTTTGGCAACCCCGGCTGCCACGGTACCCACACCCACTTCCGATACCAGCTTTACGTTGATGCGCGCCTCCCGATTGGCCGATTTCAGGTCGTAGATCAACTGCGACAGGTCTTCGATCGAATAAATGTCGTGGTGCGGGGGCGGGGAGATGAGCCCCACATAGGGGGTGGAGTTGCGCGTCCTGGCGATATCGGGGTTGACCTTGGGCCCGGGGAGTTGCCCGCCCTCCCCGGGTTTGGCGCCCTGTGCCATTTTGATCTGTATTTCCCGGGCGTTGGCCAGGTAATTGGAAGTTACCCCGAAGCGGCCCGAGGCCACCTGTTTTATGGCGCTGTTTTTCCAGTCCCCGGTCTGGCTGCGGTAAAAGCGCTCGGCGTCTTCCCCCCCTTCTCCCGAATTGCTTTTGCCACCGATGCGGTTCATGGCAATAGCCAGGTTTTCGTGTGCCTCCCTGCTGATGGAGCCATACGACATGGCCCCGGTTTTAAAGCGTTTTACAATCTCGGTCCAGGGTTCCACCTCCTCAATCGGGATGGGGTCGTAGTTGGCGAATTCAAACAGGCCGCGAATGGTCATCAGGTGGCGCGACTGTTCGTTTACCAGCTCGGCGTACTCCCCGTAGGTCTTCGGCTCATTTTGTCGCACGGCCTTCTGGAGTTTGGCTATAGTTAGGGGGTTAAACATGTGTTTTTCCCCGTCGCGCCTCCACCGGTATTCTCCCCCGATCTCCAGTTCCAGGGCGGCGGCTACCTCCTGGCGGCCGAAAGCGTTTTGGTGGCGCAGGGCGATTTCCTTTTCCAGTTCATACAGCCCGATCCCCTGAATGCGGGTAGGGGTGTTGGGGAAATATTTTTCCACCATTTTGGTGTTTAGCCCTATACACTCAAACAGCTGTGACCCCCGGTACGAATTCAGGGTGGAAACCCCCATCTTGTTGATCACCTTCAGGATGCCTTTGCCAATGGCCTTGTTGTAATTGGCGATGGCTTCTTCAAAAGCGACATCCTGCATGTCGGGTTCCTCTATTTGCTCGGCGATAATCTCGTTCACCAGGTAGGGGTTAATGGCGCTGGCCCCGAAACCAAAGAGCAGGGCAAAGTGGTGGACTTCACGCGGTTCGGCTGATTCGATGATGATGCTAAGCCGGGAGCGCTTACGTTTTCGCTGCAGGCCGCTGTTCACAAAGGAGCAGGCCAGCAGGGCCGGGATGGGCGCCTGCGCCGCACTCACGTTCCGATCGGAAAGGATAATGATGTTGGCCCCCTCGTCAATGGCAGCGATGGCCTTTTCTAGGATTGATTCAAGGGCATCTTCCAGGCCATTCAGGCCCCGTGTCACCTCGTAGAGGATGGGGATAGACACTACCTTGAAATTGGGGTTGCGGTCGTAGTTCTTTATTTTATCCAGGTCTTCCTTTGAAATCACCGGGTTCTGGATCTTGAGTTTGCGGCAGTGTTCCGCGGTGACTTCGAAAAGGTTGTGGTCGCCGCCCAGGGTCAGGCTGATGTCGCAGATCAGTTCTTCCCTAATGCCGTCCAGGGGCGGGTTGGTCACCTGCGCAAAAAGCTGTTTGAAGTAGTTGTACACCAGTTGGGGGCGCTCCGAGAGTACCGCGATGGGGGTATCTGAACCCATGGACCCGATGGGCTCTTTGGCAGCTTTTGCCATGGGGAGGATGATGGTGTTGATATCCTCCAGGGTATAGCCAAAGGCGGCCTTGCGCTTTTCCAGGCTCGATTCGCCCAAAAAGAGGGGGCAGTCATTGTAAGGGATGTCGCGCAGGTGTACAAGGTTTTCTTTCAGCCACTTGCCGTAGGGGTGTTTCCCGGCAATGGCCTCCTTGATCTCTTCGTCATTTACGATACGCCCTTCCTCCATGTTTACCAGGAACATCCGTCCGGGCTCGAGGCGGCCGTGCAGTGCGATGTTCTCCGGTTCCAGGTCCAGCACCCCGGTTTCGGACGACATCACCACGTACCCGTCTTTGGTCACCGAATAGCGCGAGGGCCTCAGGCCATTGCGGTCGAGTACGGCTCCAATGTAGTTGCCGTCTGTGAAGGGGATCGAGGCCGGGCCGTCCCAGGGTTCCATAAGGCAGGAGTTGAATTCGTAGAAGGCCCTCTTGGCCTCAGACATTTCCGGGTTTTTTTCCCAGGCTTCCGGCACCAGCATCATCATGACCTCAGGCAGGGACCTGCCGGTCATCAGCAGCAGTTCCACCACCATGTCCATGGTCGCCGAGTCTGATTTTGCCGGCAGTACCACGGGCAGGATCTCCTTTATCTCTTCCCCGAACCAGTCGCTTTTCAAAAGTTCCTCCCGTGATTTCATGCGCGATACGTTGCCCCGGAGCGTATTGATTTCCCCGTTATGGCACATGTAGCGGAAGGGTTGTGCCAGGTCCCAGGTAGGGAAGGTGTTGGTGGAGAAACGCTGGTGCACCAGCGCCAGGCGGGTCACCACCCGCGGGTCCATCAGGTCCTGGTAATACAGTTTTATGTCGTTGGGCATCAGCAACCCCTTGAAGATGATTATGCGGGTGGAAAGGCTGGGCAGGTAGAAATATCCCCGCTGGGAAAGGCCCGAGGCCAGGACCGCATGTTCCGTCACCTTGCGGGCCACAAAGAGCTTGCGCTCAAATTCGAAAGCATCCTGGGCTTCATGCGATTTTCCTATAAAGACCTGTTTTACAAAGGGCTCGGTTTCAGCGGCGATACGCCCCGGCACCTGCCGGTTTACCGGCACATCGCGCCACCCGAGCAGTTTCAGCCCCTGAGCCTTAAGGGTTTCCCCGAAAAGGCTGATGCAGTAGTCGCGCTGGTTCTCACGTTGTGGCAAAAACACGTTCCCTGCGGCATAGGCACCTGGTTCCGGCAGGTCAAAGGGACAGACCTGTGTGAAGAATTCGTGCGGGATGTCGATCAAGATCCCGGCTCCGTCCCCGGTTTTGCCATCGGCGCTTACGGCCCCCCGGTGCTCGAGTTTATCGAGGATTTCAAGGGCTTTGTGGATAATGTCATTCGATTTTCTGCCTTTAAGGCTGCAAATGAATCCCGCCCCGCAGTTGTCGTGTTCAAATTCGGGCAGGTATAATCCCTGTTGACTCCATCCCATAACCCTGGTTTTTCGTTGAAAGATTATTACTAAACTATAGCAAAGGATAAATAAAATACAACGAAAAAACAAAATGGGTGAAAAAAATAGGGCTTTATAAATAAAACATTGAAAATATGTTAAAACAGGAATATGTCTGCTGCAAATTTGCGGACCTTTAAAAGACCCGGGGAAACCGGGAGGAAAAAACAGTAAAAAGGGGGGTGCGGGATGTCCCGGGGGGTATCAATGGGATACTCCCCCTGCTTTTTCAGGGGGGAGTATCACAAGCTTTAAGCAACTCAGGTGTTTTTTGCTGCTCAACCGGGGGTCTGCAGGCCATCGGGCAGTGTCTCTTCCCCGGTTATTTTTGGAGGATGCTTCTGGAAATCACGATTTTCTGGATTTCGGAAGTGCCCTCATAAATCTGGGTGATTTTTGCGTCCCGCATCAGGCGCTCTACGTGATATTCTTTGACATACCCATTGCCCCCGTGGATCTGGACGGCTTCAATAGCCGTATCCATGGCTACCTGGGAGGCGTAAAGCTTGGCCATGGCCCCGGAGAGGTCGTAATTGCCCCCCTGGTCCTTATCGATAGCGGCTTTATAAACCAGGCACCTGGCGGCCTCGATCTGGGTGTGCATGTCGGCCAGCTTAAAAGCCACTGCCTGGTGGTTTGCGATTTCGGTCCCGAACGCCTTGCGTTCCCGGGAGTACTTCAGGGCGAGCTCGTATGCCCCGGCTGCGATGCCCAGGGCCTGGGCGGCGATGCCAATGCGGCCCCCGGCCAGGGTTTTCATGGCGAATTTGAATCCGAAGCCGTCTTCCCCGATCCGGTTTTCTTTGGGGACTTTTACGTCGTTGAACATCAGGGAGTGGGTATCGCTGCCCCGGATCCCCATCTTTTGCTCTTTCGGCCCGATTTCAAACCCTGCCATGCCTTTTTCAACGATCAGGGCGTTGATGCCTTTGTGTCCTTTTTCCACATCGGTTTGGGCGATCACCAGGTAGACCGACGCGGTGGACCCATTGGTAATCCAGTTTTTCGTCCCGTTCAGGACGTAATGGTCCCCCTTATCGATGGCTGTGGTTTTCTGGGAGGTGGCATCACTGCCGGCTTCCGGTTCGGAAAGGCAGAAAGCCCCGATGATCTCGCCCGTAGCCAGCCGTTTCAGGTATTTTTCTTTCTGCTCCGGGGTGCCGTACGTCTCCAGGCCCCAGCAAACCAGGGAGTTGTTGACTGATACGACCACTGAGGCGGAAGCGTCTACCTTTGACAATTCTTCCATCACCAGTACATAAGACAGGGTGTCCATCCCGCTGCCCCCGTAGGTCGGGTCGACCATCATGCCCATAAACCCGAGTTCGCCCATTTTTTGCACCTGCCGGGCGGGGAACTCCTGTTTTTCGTCCCGTTCAATGACCCCAGGGAGCAATTCTGCCTGGGCAAAATCGCGGGCCGCCTGTTGTATCATCTGTTGTTCTTCGGTCAGTGTGAAATCCATACCTGTTATCTTTATTTTAACCAATGGGCTACAAATATACGCCCAACCTGCAAGGATATCAATATGGGGAGGGGTTTATTGAGAAATCCTAAACCAAAGCCCGGGAATGCCCGGGGATTACCTGTCAAAATACTTTTATTCCTTGCCTTTATTTTTATATTTGTTTTCCGGGCAGCCCCAGCCCGCGGGTCTCTTTTTTTCAGGGCCTGCCTGAGGAAACAACCCTGAAAGCCCGCTTTTAAACCAAACTAATACCGCCATTTTATGGTCATGAAGGAACTTCTCGAGCGCTTTGAGAACAAACCCCCCGAAATCGTATTTCACTGGCGTGACCCGGAAACGGAGGCCGAGGGCTGGACGGTAATCAACTCCCTCAGGGGGGGTGCCGCAGGGGGGGGAACCCGCATGCGCGAGGGCCTCGACATGAATGAAGTCCTTTCCCTGGCCAAAACCATGGAAGTTAAATTTACGGTTTCCGGCCCCCCGATCGGCGGGGCCAAATCCGGGATTAATTTCAACCCGGAAGACCCCCGGAAAAAAGGGGTGCTGGACCGCTGGTACCGCGCTGTGGCCCCCCTGCTCAAAAGTTATTACGGCACAGGAGGGGATCTGAACGTGGACGAAATCCATGAGGTGATCCCCATAACCGAGGAGGCCGGGGTATGGCACCCGCAGGAAGGGGTTTTCAACGGGCATTTCAAGCCCACCGAGGCTGATAAGATCAACCGCATTGGGCAGCTGAGGATGGGGGTCATCAAAGTGTTGGAGAGCACCGAATATTCCCCGGACCCTTCCCGAAAATATACTGTGGCCGATATGATTACGGGTTTCGGGGTGGCAGAGGCCGTGCGCCACTATTACGAGGTCCATGGAGGTACCGTGGTGGGGAAGAGGGCCATAATACAGGGCTTTGGGAATGTAGGGGCTGCAGCTGCCTTCTACCTGTCCAAAATGGGTGCCCGTATTGTGGGCATCATCGATCGCAACGGGGGAGTGGTCCGGGAGGAAGGCTTTGCCTTTGAAGAAATCCAGGATTTTTTCCGCAAAAAGAAAGGGAATTACCTCATTGCCGAAAACATGGTCCCTTTTGAAGAAATCAACCGGCAAATCTGGGAGGTTCCGGCGGAGATCTTTGCGCCCTGCGCCGCCTCCCGCCTGGTTACCCGGGAGCAAATCGACACCCTTGTCGATTCCGGGCTTGAAGTGATCTCCTGCGGGGCCAATGTGCCCTTTGCCGACCGGGAGATCTTTTTTGGTCCCATCATGGAATACACCGACGGACGGGTAAGCCTCATCCCCGATTTTATCTCGAACTGCGGGATGGCCCGGGTATTCGCCTACTTTATGGAAGGCAGGGTTTCTATGGATGATAGTGCCATATTTAATGATACTTCCGGGGTGATCCGAAAGGCAATTTTAAATATCTTTAGGCAGAATCCAACCAAAAAGAACCTGAGCCGCACCGCATTTGAAATTGCGCTAAAGCAACTTTTATACTAAAAACCCACCAGTATGGAAACCATTGTAATCATCGTTTTTCTCGTCGGATACCTGGCGATTACCCTGGAGCACAACCTCAAGATCGACAAGCTGATCCCCGCCCTGGCCATGATGGCCCTGCTGTGGGCGATCATCGCCCTGGCCCACCTTCCGGTTTTTGAGGTGAATGCCGAGTTGAAGGAACTGGAGCCTTCCCACCTGGATGAAATCCTGCTCCACCACCTTGGGAAAACCGCCGAGATCCTGGTCTTCCTGCTGGGGGCCATGACCATTGTGGAAATCATTGACTATTTCAATGGTTTTGCCACCATAAAGGGCTATATCCGCACGCGCAGCAAACGAAAACTGCTTTGGTTATTCTCCATTTTAGCCTTTATCCTTTCGGCCATCATCGATAACCTTACCGCGACCATCGTGTTGGTCACCATCCTCCAAAAGGTAATCAAGGACCGGGAGACCCGGCTATGGTTTGCGGGCCTTATCATCATCAACGCCAATGCCGGCGGGGCCTGGTCGCCCATAGGGGATGTTACCACCACCATGCTCTGGATTGCCAACAAGGTGAGTGCATCCCAGCTGGTGCTGCACGTGTTCCTCCCATCGGTCCTTTGTACCGTGGTGCCTACCTGGATCGCGAGCCGTAAACGGATTTTCCAGGGACTTATTGAGGAAGACTTTGAAGAAGATACCGAGAGGACTTCCAAGTTTGGGCCAACCATGCTGTACCTTGGCCTTGGAGCCATTGTTTTCGTGCCATTTTTCAAAACCATCACCCACCTGCCCCCCTATGTGGGCATGATGCTTTCCCTGGCGGTGGTAGCCACGTTTGCAGAAATCTACAGTAACGCGAAGTTCAGTATTTCCTCCCTGGATAAAGATACGGCTGAGGAGAGTGCACAGCATTCCCACCACAGCCCGGTGCATTCATCCCTTTCGAAGATCGAGTTGCCCAGCATCCTGTTCTTCCTGGGTATCCTGCTGGCCGTGGCGGCCCTGGAGTCGCTGGGGTACCTTTTCCATTACGCGGAAGCCCTGAACCAGGCCATCCCCAATACGGACTGGGTGGTCATGCTGCTCGGGGTAGGATCTGCCGTTATCGATAACGTTCCCCTGGTCGCGGCCAGTATGGGGATGTTTTCCCAGGGCATGGACAGCCCGCTGTGGCATTTTATCGCCTATTCCGCTGGAACCGGGGGCAGTATGCTCATCATAGGCTCCGCTGCCGGGGTGGTTGCCATGGGCATGGAGAAGATCGATTTCTTCTGGTATTTGCGGAAAATTGCCTGGCTGGCCCTGGCCGGATTTTTGGCCGGAGCGTTCGCCTTTATGTTTTTGCGCGATTTTGTCCTCCACGGATAATTAAAAAGGGGAAACCCCGTTATTAAAAGCAACATTAAGAACAAGCTGCTATGGTATTGTTTCAGGATCTCGTGGAGGAAACCCAACTGGGTGAAATTGCGTCTGAAGAAAAAACGCTTTCCGTCATCGATTTGATCTTCAACGGGGGCACCGGGAGCATCGTGATTATCTCGGTGCTTTTTGTGATGCTCGCTGTGGCCCTCTACATTTATTTCGAGCGGCTGTTGGCGATCAAGGCGGCTTCGCA
The DNA here is from genome assembly GCF_024006985.1 of Robiginitalea marina. Taxonomy (GTDB): domain Bacteria; phylum Bacteroidota; class Bacteroidia; order Flavobacteriales; family Flavobacteriaceae; genus Robiginitalea; species Robiginitalea marina. The sequence continues at coordinate 3,341 of NZ_JAMXIB010000019.1, read as the reverse complement.
AATCGACAAGAATTTCATGAACCAGATCCGCGACCATATCTCGGGCGGAAAACTGGAGGCCGCAAAAATCCTGTGCGCCCAGAACGACAGCCCGGTGGCCCGCCTGGTGGAAAAGGGGATCTCCAGGATTGGCAAACCCCTCGACGACATCAACACCGCCATTGAAAACGCGGGAACCCTCGAGGTCTATAAACTGGAAAAGAATACCACGGTGCTGGCCACCGTGGCCGGGGCCGCCCCCATGATCGGTTTCCTCGGGACCGTGATCGGCATGATCCTGGCGTTCCACCAAATGGCGACCAGTGGCGGGCAGGCGGAAATGGGCGCCCTGGCTTCGGGGATTTATACGGCCATGACCACTACCGTAGCCGGCCTCGTGGTGGGGATTATCGCCTACGTAGGCTACAACCACCTGGTAAACCGCACCGACAAGGTCATCCACAAGATGGAGGCCCATGCGGTGGAGTTCCTGGACCTGCTCAGCGAACCCATGTAAAGGTGCCCTTATGAAACTCAAAGGAAGAAACAAAGTCAGCCCGGAATTCAGCATGTCGTCTATGACCGACATCGTATTTTTGCTGCTGATTTTCTTCATGCTTACAGCCAACTCCCCCAACGCCCTGGACCTGTTGCTCCCCCGGGCCAAGGGAAAGTCGACCAACACCCAGAATGTTTCCGTAACCATCAACAAGGACCTGGAATTTTTCGTGAACAACCAGCAGATCAACAAACAGTATATTGAGATCGAATTAAAAAAAGCGCTGGAAGGCCAGGAAAAACCTACCATTATTCTGCGGGCTGAGGAGAGTGTGGCCATCAGGGAAGCCGTGAATGTTATGGATATTGCAAATCGGAATAATTATAAGGTAATCCTCGCGGTGCGACCGAACTGATGCCTTTCCTCGACACGAAACACAAAAAGAAATCCTTTACGCTTACCACCCTGCTGCTAAGCGCACTGCTTCTGTTGCTCTTCTACATCGGCCTGACCTATATGGACCCGCCTATCGAAAACGGGATCACGGTGAATTTCGGCACCATGGAATTCGGGATGGGGGAGGTACAGCCCACGGAACCCATACGTCCCCGTCAGCAGGAGCAGGAAATTTCAGAACCTGTGGCGGAACCCGTCCCGGAGGAAACCGCTCCGGAGCCTGTGGTGGAAGAAGTCGCAGAGGCCGATACACCTGCTGAAAAGGTCCTTACCCGGGAGTCTGAGGAAGCTATCCGTATGAAACAGGCGGAAGAAACCAGGCGGCGCAACGAAGAAGCGGCGCGCAAGGCCCGGGAGGAAGCCGCGCGTTTGGCCCGGGAAAAGCAGGAAGCCGAAGAACGGGCCCGCCTGGAACAGGAAGCCAAAAAGAAAGAACTGGACGCCCTGATGGGGGGGCTGGGCAACGCCCAGGGGCAGGCCGACGGCAGTGAAGGGGATGATGCCCGCGGTGGCGATAAAGGCGACCCGGCAGGGGACCCGTATGCAAGTACGTACTACGGAAGTCCGGGGAGTGGTAGTGGCTCGGACGGATACGGGCTGAGCGGAAGGACCCTGGCCGGAAAGGGTCAGGTCCCGCACGAGTGCAACCAATCCGGCAGAGTGGTGGTGCAGATCGAGGTCGATCGGGAAGGCCGGGTGGTAAAGGCCACTCCCGGGGTACGGGGGACGACCAACAACGACCCCTGCCTTGTGGAACCCGCACGAAAAACCGCCCTCCTGCACCGGTGGCGCCCCGACCCCAAGGCCCCGGAACGCCAGGTGGGCTTTGTGGTGGTGAACTTTAAACTGGGGCAATAAACGCGATGACCTACCGGGAAGCCCTGGAATGGATGTTCTCCCGCCTGCCCATGTACCAACAACAGGGGAGGGTGGCCTACAACGCCAAGCTGGAGACGATCCTGGAATTCTGCACCTACCTTGGCAACCCCCACTGCCATTTCAAAAGCATCCATGTGGCCGGCACCAACGGCAAGGGCTCTTCCAGCCATATGCTGGCCTCCGTCCTTCAGGAAGCGGGCTACCGCGTGGGCCTGTATACCTCCCCCCACCTCAGGGATTTCCGCGAGCGCATCCGCCTGGACGGCGAAATGGTTTCCCGCCAGTATGTACTGGGGTTCCTCAAGCGCCACAAAGCCTACCTCGAAGCCCATCCCTTATCCTTTTTTGAGATGACCGTGGGGATGGCTTATGAGTATTTCCACAGAAAGCAGGTAGACATAGCCGTTATCGAAGTGGGCATGGGCGGCCGCCTCGATTCCACGAACATCATTACCCCGGAGGTATGCCTGATCACCAACATCGGGTATGACCATATGGAGATCCTCGGCGATACCCTGCCCCTGATTGCCCGCGAGAAAGCCGGGATCATAAAACCCGGGGTTCCGGTAGTGGTAAGCGAGACCCAGGTGGAGACCGCAGACGTGTTCCGGGCCGTGGCGCAGGAGCAGGGAGCCCCCCTGCATTTTGCCGACCAGATGGCCCTGCCCCAGTACCCCACTGCCCTGCCGGGCGCCTATCAAAACAAGAATGTAAAGGGGGTGCTGGCGACCCTGCAACTTTTGGAGGGTTTCCCGCAAACCGAAGCCCATATCCGCCGGGGCCTGATGCGCGTGGTGGAGAATACCGGCCTGCTCGGCCGGTGGCAGGTCCTGGGGGAAAACCCTGGGGTCATCTGCGACACCGCGCACAACCGCGAAGGGCTGGAAATCGTACTGGCTCAATTGCTCGCGCAACCCCATCAGGAATTGCATATCGTCCTTGGGGTGGTAAGGGAAAAACCCCTTGACCGCATCCTGCCCCTGTTTCCGAAAAGCGCCCGATACTACTTTTGCCGCCCCAACATCCCCAGGGCCCTGGAGGCGGAGGCCCTCCGGGAGGCCGCCGCTCATTATGGGCTTGTTGGCACCGCCTACCCCGGCGTAGCCGCTGCCCTGAAAAGCGCCAGGGCCTCCGCCGGCTCTAACGACCTGGTCTTTGTCGGGGGAAGTACCTTTACGGTGGCCGAGGTTGTTTGAATTTTCAGATTTTTCTTTTGCCAACCTAAAAACTATGCTATATTTGCACCCGCCTTCAGCCCTTTGGGGGCCAGGCAACTGTGGCAAATCGCCGTATCCCGTTAAGGGCTCTTAGCTCAGTTGGTTCAGAGCACCTGCCTTACAAGCAGGGGGTCGTTGGTTCGAATCCAACAGGGCCCACATCAAGCAGAAAACCCCGCAACGAAAGTTGCGGGGTTTTTGCGTCTCGGGAGAAAGCCAAGCTCGCTTGAGCTTTCGGATGAGACGCAAAAACTAACGCAGGCCTGTAAAGGCCTGCGGGTTTTCTATTTGCAGCAGCGGTTTCCCGGTTT
>NZ_JAMXIB010000018.1 GCF_024006985.1 Robiginitalea marina | reverse complement strand
TTCGCTCTACTTCAGGGGGTTCGAAATGACATGTGGGCCAATTACAATTGCAACTGCCGACTGCCAACTTGTTCCAATATCCCGTATCTTGTAGCCACCTAAAGACCCAACCGCCTTTGCTGCGTTTCTTCCGAACCCTGCGCCAGCGCCTGCTGGCTGAAAACAAAGTCAGCCGCTACCTGCTCTACGCCGTGGGTGAAATCGTGCTTGTGGTGATCGGAATTTTGATTGCGCTGCAAATCAACACCTGGAATGAAGCGCGGGAAAACAGTCGCGCGGAGCACACCTTCTATCGGGCCCTCCTCGTCGATCTGGAAAGTGACCAGGCGCGAATAGACGTGTTGTCTGCCTTCTACCTCAACCGGATCGAAAACCTCACCTGGTTGCTGACCCGGGTGCGAAATCCGGACCTTCCGGCGGGCCCACTCGACTTTGGAAAGCACGTTGAACCGCTGTATTACACGGAGGCGGCCATCAGCTACGACGCCACCTATGAGGCCTCAAAAAGTTCCGGGGCCTTTGATCACTTTGCTGACAAAGCCCTGCTAAAGCAAGCGATTGAATATTACTCGGGCTATACCGATCTTGAAAATGTACATACCTCCACGCTGCGCTACGTAGAAACCGCCTTTGAGCCCCTGATGGCCCCGGTCACCAATAATTTCATGGGCAACGAAGCAGGTGAAGGGGTGCTGATCGCCGGGGGGAATACCGGTTTTTACACCTTGCTGGGGTCCATTAAAGACCAGCGCGCGGCTGACACCCAAAAGGAAATCCGGGAGGTGTTGCAAAAAACCCAATTCGAATCGTTCCTGATCGGCGACCTCGGCCGGTCGTTCAACATGATCCGCCGGATTGAGACCCGCACGCTTCAGTTAAACGCATTAAAAGTGGGCATTGGCCAGTTTCTCGATGATTAGTTTTTTCCGCAAAATCCGCCAAAAACAACTCCAGAATACCATTGGGGCCGAAAACCGCGTCGGCCGGTATTTTGCGTATGCCCTGGGCGAAATCCTGCTGGTGGTGATCGGGATTTTAATCGCCCTGCAGATCAATACCTCGAATGAAGCGCGGAAAAGCAGGGCCTATGAACTAACCATGCTACGGGAGGTGAATGAAGCCATGAAGGTCGATTACCAAAACATGTCCACTGTACTTCTTTACCTGCAAAGGATACAGAGGAGTTTTTATGCCCTTACCGTGATGAAGAATGATCGTTCCGTTTCAACAGATTCCCTGGATTTTCACCTGGAGAATGTGAGGGAGTACGGGTATGTATTTTCAATCAATACGAGCCCCTACGAGGGAATCAAATCGGGAGGTCTCGACAAAATCAGCAATCCGGAGATCAGGAATGAGCTGTCTTATTTATTCGGATACCTGTTGCCAATGTCTGAGTCATGGATCAACGAGGTGCTTCGGGTAGAGCTGTTTAACCGGAATGAACTTATTGATGGTTTATTTTATATAGAATCCTTTCCCCGGGACGATAATTCGGTTTCAAGCAGGGTCGTCATTGAGGATCAGTCTGTTATTTATACCCATCCTGATTTTGAAAAGCTGATTCGCACCGGATGGCCGTTGCCCGGAACGGTAAAAAGGTTGACCGCTATCCGCGAAAGAATGCAGGGGTTGATCAGACTGATTGACACAGAACTAATGAAATCCTGACCCATGCTCCGCTTCTTTAGAAAGATCCGCCAAAACCTCCTGTCCGAAAACCGCGTCGGCCGGTATTTTGCGTATGCCCTGGGCGAGATCCTGCTGGTGGTAATTGGGATTTTGATCGCCCTGCAGGTGAACAACTACCGGGAATCGGAACAAACCAGGGGCCGGGAGCAGGTATTCCTCCAGGGGTTGCGCTCAGACCTGCAACTCAACCTGAAGGAGCTGGAGCGCTGCATAAACAGGTACCAAAGCGCCGCGCGTTCCGCAGAGGCGATGATCGCTTACTTCGAGGGCGCCCCCGTTACGGATCAGGGTTCCTTTAACTACCACGCCATGGAGGTGATGCGTTGGGAACCCTTCCTGCGCAACAACAGTACCCTGAAGGAGCTGATTAGCTCAGGGAGCCTTGGCATCCTCTCAGACCAGCGCCTGAAAAGCGAATTGCTGCGGATGGAGCTCGCCTACGACAAGATCGACGTGGCCCAGGAACACATGCGCTTCGACTATCAGGAATACCTCTACGCCCCTTTTTTCCAAGTTGGGGATGTGGGGCACGCGTTCAAGAGCTACCTGGCCCATATGGAGGGTCGCGGGGACCAGCCCGACACAAACCCAATGGATCCCGGGGTGGTTGCCACCCTGCTGGGCGACCCCGCTTTCAAGAATGGCTTTTCCCTATGCATCCTGAACAGCAGGGACCTGATTGGGGAATTACAGGCCCTGGAAGCCTCCTCAGTGCAGCTGCTGGAACGCATTGATTCCCAATTGACCCACGCTGAGCCATGATGAGATTTTTAACCCCCTCCGCCAAAAACCAACCCCTTAACAAAACACAAACTATGAAACGATTGATCTTTTCCGGAATCCTCGCAATTACCCTGCTGGCGGGGTGCACCCCCGGGCCCAAAGCCGAACCCACCCATACCGTATTGCGGGGGGCTACCCTGTTTGACGGCAATGGGGGCACCATAGCCAACAGCACCGTGATCATCCGCGACGGGCGGATCGAAGCCCTGGGCGGGGCAGACCTCGAGGTTCCGGAAAACGCGGAAGTCATCGACCTGGCGGGCAAGTACATCACCCCCGGCCTGGTAGACGCCCATGTGCATTTTTCCCAAACGGGATTTTTTGACGGACGCCCCGATGCGCTCGATATCCGCGACAGCCTGCCCTTCGACAGCGTGCAGGCCAGGCAGCGAAGGAATCCCGACCGGTACTTTGAAACCTACCTGCGGTCGGGGGTTACGGCAGTCTATGACGTGGGTGGGTTCGACTGGACCCTGGACCTGCAAAAATCGGCTGAAGACGACCTCGATGCGCCCCATGTGGCAGCCTCGGGCCCTTTGCTCACGCCCTTTCCGCAGGACCGGCTCGATGGCTTCAACGTATTGCCGGCCCGGCAAATGCTGGCCCTCGATTCTGAGGAATTTGGCAGGGAATATGTGCAGCGCAATACTGCCCTGGGCTCCACGGGCATCAAAATATGGAGCCTTAACCTGAAGGACACCGTATTTATGAAAAGCCTGAACGCTGTGGCCGCGGAGGTGCGGGAACAGGGGAATCAGCTCATCGTCCACGCCACGTCCCTCGACCAGGCCAAGGAAGGCCTCAGGCTGGGGGCCAAAGTGCTGGTGCACAGCGTTGATGACCAGCCGGTGGACGAGGAATTCCTCCAACTGGCCAGGGCCAACGGAGCCGTTTATTGCCCGACCCTGGTGGTGGTTCCCGGCTATACCATTGCCTACCGGTCGATTCAGGGGGATTTTCCGATGAACGACCCCAACCAGGTGGTGGACGCCGATACCCGGAACCTGGTGGAGGCCTCTGAATCCTTTTTTAAATATGTCCCTGAACCCGAAAACTATCCGGCGATGCTAAAGGCATCGGAGCAAGCTGACGAAACCCTGAAGGCCGCCATGTACGCCAACCTCATGAAGGTGTATGAGGCCGGCATCCCCATCGCCCTGTCCACCGACGCCGGCAACCCGGGGACCCTACACGGCATCTCGGTCTATGATGAGCTGGAAGCCATGCAACGGGCGGGCATCCCGGCCAAAGACCTCATTGGCATGGCGACCCGCAGCGGTGCCCTGGCCATGCGGCGACTCGACGATTTCGGCACCCTGGAGCCCGGGAAAATGGCCGACCTGATCGTCCTGGACAAAGATCCCTCAGCCGACGCGGCCCATTTCCGTTCCATTACCCACGTGATGCGGGGCGGGCTGCTGCGGCCGGTGGATGTGGCGTTTGAAAAATAACAGTGTGAATGTCATTTCGAAGGAGCCCTCCCGATCCCGATAACTATCGGGATCGGGACTATCGGGGCGACTGAGAAATCTCATCTAACATGACCTGCCCATCATTAATGAGTTTTCTCACCCCTGAAGTAGAGCAAAGCTCACTTCAGGGGGTTCGAAATGACATTTACATGGAATTGTCAACTTCCCCCAATAACCCGTATCTTGTAACAACCTAAAGACCCAACCCCTTTGCTGCGTTTCTTCCGCTCCCTGCGCCAAAAACTGCTGGCCGAAAGCCGGGTCTCGCGGTACTTTGCCTATGCCGTTGGCGAAATCGTGTTGGTGATGGTCGGGATCCTGCTGGCTTTGCAAGTGAACAATTGGAATGAGGAAAGAAAGCAACGTCAGGTAGAATTGAAATACTTCAATAATTTGAAAAATGACCTCAATGCAGACCTTGAGAGTTTGGACTATATGCTTGGGTTGGCTGCTGATAAGGTTAAAGCGGCCAAAAGGGTTAAGCGGAATTCAGACCTGGACTCCATTGGTTCCCTTTATGATTTTTCAAATGATTTGTTGGCGCTGATTTTTGTTGACGAGTTCCGGCCCAATAACAACACCTACGAGGAAATGAAGAGTTCCGGCAATTTCAGCAGCATCCAAAATGATTCGCTCAAACTGAAATTGATGAATTTGGGAAAATCCTATATTGGGATAGAAGCAGCTCAGGAGCATATGAGGTATGATTTTAATGTATTCCTTGAGGATTTTGAAAAATACGTGGATTGGGGGAAGTACTTTAACCTGGGCCGGTCCGACATCCCAAAATTGGACCTTGTTTATGATTCCGTATATATAGCGCGCCATAAAGATGTCATGGAGAAGGAGGTTCGGGAGCTCTATAAAAGCAAAGTCTTCCTCAATAATGTCTTCCTCCTGGAAATTAATTACACTTACAATATTGAAACCCTCAAAAGCACTAAATCCCAGATTGGGGAAATTATCGACATTTTAAATCGGGAACTGGATTAAACACAATGCTGTACATCCGCTTCACAATCCTTCAAAAAGGGACCCGCGACTTCCTCCCTTCAGATATATGGCAATAACGCGTATCTTGGGGAAGCCTAAAGCTTTCACACCGTGCTTCGTTTCTTCCGCTCCCTGCGCCAAAAACTGCTGGCTGAAAACCGCATCGCCCGGTATTTGGCCTATGCCCTGGGGGAAATCTTTTTAGTGGTGATCGGGATCCTGATCGCCCTGCAGGTGAATATTCGAAAAGAAGAAGCCACGGAAAAAACAGCTACCGAGCAACTTTTAACCGGCATTCAGGCCGATTTGAAATTAGAAAAGGACCGTCTTGACTTTTTGGTGGAGTATTATAGTACCATTACTGACGGTATTCAACAAATTCTTCTGAACCACCAGGGGAAAGAAAACAATACCAATCAAGAACTTGGTCACTATTTCCTCAGCACATTTGAATTTCGGAAATTTTCCAAGTTTAGCACAAACTATCAAACCCTTTATGGGAGTGGCCTTCTGCAGGAAATTGAAGACAAAAAACTCCCGGAAGAACTGATCACCTACTATTCCAAACAGTTCCTGGAGTGGTCTTTGGAAATTTATCAGCAAAAGGCGGGTGCGTTCAATTTTAACAATGCCCCCGAATTTCATCCATTGGATAAACTTCAAACGGGCGCTGCCTATACTTCTATTCCCAATTTTCGATTAGCGGTTAGCGAGGAGTATAAAACCGATTTCAAAGAATTTATAAAGGACCCCGCCGTAGTAAACTTCCTTGTGGATCTGTTACACCAAAGCGAATTGGTTTTTGCTAATCTTAAGGCCTATCAGGAATCGAACCTGGCTTTATCAAACCAAATACAACAATACCTGGATGAATGATTAAGTTCTTCAGAAAAATCAGGCAGAAACTGCTAAGTCAACATAAGGTTACCCAATACGCGGCCTATGCCCTGGGGGAAATCCTTTTAGTGGTGATCGGGATTTTGATCGCCCTGCAGGTGAACACCTGGAACGAAGACCGGGTGCAGCGCAGCAGGGAGGTCAAGTACCTTAAGAATATCCGGCTCGACCTGGAAAAGGACCTGGCCAGCCTCGACTATCAAATCGCCAACAGAAAGGAAAAATACGCTGCCATCCAAAAGCTCCTCCGCCAGATCGACGGGGAACCGGTGGCGGACCTCGACGAACTGTCGCGCAGCGTGGTAACCACCCTGATGTCGGAGCGCTTCACGCCCAACAACCTCACTTATAAGGAGCTCGCCAGCTCGGGGAACCTGAACCTGATCTCCAATGACTCCATAAAAATTCAGTTGCTGGAACTCGAGGAGCTCTACAAGACCAATGAATTTGCCATAGAGCACGAGACCCATGACTATGAGGAATACCTGTCCAAACCCTTGTTTAAACATATCCGCACGGGGCAGCTCTTTCCCGTATACGCCGGCACGGCCACGTCCGTGGACATGGGGGTGAAGGAGGAAGATTTCCATGAGCTTTTGCAAAATCGCGAATACCAGAACGGCATGGTAGTCTCCAACCTGATCACGGAGGACCTGCTGGTACTTTATGGGGCGATTGAACGGAAATCGCGAAGCATCATCCGCTGGATCGGGAATGACCTTGGCGAATAAGAAAAACGGACCATGAAACGAAGGAGATTTGCCGTATTGTCGGGCTTTGGGATCACCGCCCTTGCCCTCCCGGCCGCCTGTTACAATCCGCTGACCCCGGCGTATGACCCCTTGCTGGCCCAGCCGGAACTGCTTTCCCAGATCTGGGAACCCGAAACCCTGGTGGAAATAGGCGCCCTGTACAGGAACCTTACCCCGGGGGAACGCACGGAGGAAGCCCTGGTGGCTGTCCTGTTTCCCGAAGCCCCGGGAACTACCGACAGCACCGTGGAATGGGTAAAGAAGCGGATCCGGGACGATTTCAGGGAGGGGGACCTGGTGATGCTCGACGGATGGATGTTGTCCAGGACCGAAGCCCGGCAGTGCGCCCTTTTCTCAATCCGTCATGCCCGCTGATCATGCATATTGACGCAAGGACCCTGGAAGATAACGCTCTTATTCAGGGCGACCTCTGCATTGTAGGGGCCGGGGCGGCAGGCATCGCCATGGCCCTGGACTGGAAAGACAGCCCGTACAGGGTGATTTTGCTGGAAGGGGGCGGGTTCGGGTACGACCGGCAGGTACAGGAATTGTACCGGGGCCAGACCACCGGGCAGAAATACTACCCCCTGATGGCTTCCCGCCTGCATTATTTCGGGGGAACCACCGGGCACTGGGCCGGCATGTGCGCCCCTTTCGACCCCATCGACTTTGAAAGCCGCGACTGGGTGCCCGACAGCGACTGGCCGGTAGCCCTGGAGGACCTCCACCCCTATTATGCAAAGGCCCATGAGGCATTACAGCTGGGCCCCTATGAATACGCCTTCGAATACTGGAAGGAAATCCTGCCCAACCTGAACCCCCTGCCCCTCGACAACAAGGTATTCTGGAACAAAATGTGGCAGTTTTCCCTGGCCCGCTACGGCGACCTGTACCGGGACGCGATCGTGCAGGCAAAAAACATCCACCTCTATACCTACGCCAACGCCGTGGACCTCAACCTCCATGAAGGCCTGTCCCGCGTGCGGGAGCTCAGGGCGAAAAACCACGCGGGAAAAACCTGCCGGGTGCGGGCCAGGCATTTCATCCTGGCCTGCGGCACCATCCAGAACGCGCGGCTCCTGCTGGCGTCCAATGCCCAGAAACCCCGTGGGCTAGGGAATGACCACGACCTGGTGGGGCGGTATTTCATGGAACACCTCGAGATTCCCTGCGGGGAACTGTGGATGCCACAGCCCTTTGAGACAGACCTGTATTCCTGGAAGCGGGGGGTCACCCCGGCCAGCGCCGAAATTGCCTTTACCCCGTCTGCACAGCGCCGGCACCGGATCCTGAACGGGACCATTTCCCTTAAGCCCCTGAAAGTGGGCAAACACCAAAAATCGCGCATGGAGGTCTGGCAGGACGAAGACCCGCAGAAAAGCAAGGAAAAAATGTATGCCCACTGGGATGAGGCCCGCAAAAAAAGCAAAGCCGAATCCGGGCCGGTGCTGCACGCCTACCAGCTCAATACCCGCATGGAGCAGGCGCCCAACCCCAACTCCAGGGTGACGATCGGCCCGGAAAAAGACGAGCTCGGGATGCCCAGGGCAAACCTCCACTGGGAGCTGACCCCTTTGGAGAAACGCAGCATCCGCACCATGTACCACCTGCTGGGCAAAGAAGTCGGCCGGGCAAACGTGGGCAGGCTCCGACTGGAAGGGTTCCTCAGGGATGAAAGCGACGACGCCTTCCCCGACACCACCAACGGCGGATGGCACCATATGGGGACCACCCGCATGAGCGACGACCCAAAAAAAGGGGTGGTAAACGCGAATTGCCGCGTCCACGGGATCGGAAACCTCTATGTGGCCGGGGCCTCCTGTTTCGCCACGGCCGGGGCGCCGAACCCGACCCTGACCCTGACGGCTTTTTCCCTGCGGGTGTCGGCCCATGTAAAGGCCGCCATGAAGAAAGGCGGCTCCTGAGGCGGAGGATCGGAGTTTTTGCCTATTTTTAGGAGCGCCCGGCCAACCCCCGGAGCCCGGGAGCCGTGGATAACCCCCGGTGGTCCCCGGCGGTCCCCGGCGCAACCGGCTCTAGGGCAGGGGCCCTGTTTTAATCCGCAAGACACCAAAAACCATGGGACTACTGGAACTCTTCAACAGCTACGATAAAAAGAAGCGGAAAAGCCATTTTAAAAACCTCTATACCGTGGCCCGGGTCGATGGGGAGGTGGCCCGGGCCGAAATGGACCTCATTGTGAACCTGGCCGAAAAGTTCCAGATGTCCACGGCCGAGGTGCTGAAGGTGATCCGCAACCCGGATGGCATTGCCCCGGTACTTCCAAAAACCCCCGGGGAGCGGATGGAACACCTCTACGACCTGGTGACCGTGATGCTGGTAGACGGGGAAATCGATGAACGGGAACTCTTCCTGTGCAAAAGCCTGGGCCTGAAATTGGGATGCGGGGAAGAGAACCTCGACCCGTTGCTGCGGGAGATGATCGAAGCTGCGATGCAGGGGGTGGCCCCTGAAAAAGCCGTTGCAGGTTTCCTGGAAAAATACTCCTGATACAGGCAATGTTCCGCTTCTTCCGCCAATTGCGCCAACGTCTGCTGACTGAAAACCGCTTCCGAAACTATTTCCTTTACGCCCTGGGGGAAATCTTCCTGGTGGTGATCGGGATCCTGATTGCGCTGCAAATCAATACCTGGAACGAAAGCAGGAAAGAACAGGGCAACCTCATGAAGGTCTATGCCCAGATCCAACAGGACCTTCAGATCGATACCCTCAATCTCCAGCGGTCCATTGAGGACCTGGAGCAAAAGAATTTCCGCCTGACCGACCTTGTAGAACGGAACATCCCGGTTTCCTATTACGATACGCTTAATGCGGCAAATTATGAAGGGTGCGAAAGGTGCCGAAGCGACATCACCAACCTGGAGCCTTTTCAATACCTCGACAAAGGATACGGGTTGTTGAAACCCCTGAATACCGTGCAAAACTTAAAAGAGGACTTGCTGACCAATTCCATAACTGAATTTTATGCCCTATATCTTCCCTTGGTAGACGAGGCGCAATCCATCCTCATCGACATCTCCAGGCAAGCCCTGATGGATTACCAGCAGTACGACTGGTTTGTGGACTACGCCGATTTTGGCCGAAGCACCTACAACCGGGAATATGTTTTATACATTTTTGAAAGCGAAAAGCACCGCCGGGCCTGTGCCCACTATTTGATTTACTCCAAGTTCACCCTTCGGGTCTTACGGGAATACCGGGCTCATGCCATTCAAATCCTGCAATCGATCGATGAAAAATTAGACGGGTAGCGACCTCCCCGGGCGGCACCTGCACACCATCGGTGTCATTTCGAAGGAGTGCAGCGACTGAGAAATCTCATCTATGAAGCGCTGCACGGTCCCCTCCCACGGAGGGGATTTAGGGGTGGGTTCCCGAGGACCTGCACATAATTGATGACACTTCTTGCCAACTCGACCCTTGAACCCCATTGGCTAATTTGCTAATTGCCACATTCGCTAATTAACCCCCCTGCCACTTCCAGCCGAAACTTATTTCAATATCCCGTATCTTGTTGCAACCTAAAACCCAACCCCTTGTTCCGTTTCTTCCGCAAAATGCGTGAGCGCCTGCTGTCTGAAAACAGGACCAACCGGTACCTGTTGTACGCCATCGGAGAGATTTTCCTGGTGGTGATCGGGATCCTGATTGCGCTGCAGGTGAATACCTGGAACGAAAAACGGAAGTCAGACGAACGCTTTTTGTTCGGGCTGCGCGAGCTTTATGGGGAAATCCGCTCCACGGCGTATTACGAAAGCACCTTCCGCGACAAATTGAGTTTCCAGCTGGTGCGTATCGACAGTATCCTGAACCACCCTGAGGCGATCGCCCCCGACCGCCTGCCGGCCCTTATCCTGTTGTTTGACGAAAATGCCACCGACGACCGCGACAATGCCTGGAAATCGGAATACCTCGAATTTGTCCCCGGGGACGAGAAGCGGAACACTATGGCCAAAGCGCTCCGTGCCGTCGCCTTTGGCCGGGACAGGTTGAATACGGAGCTTAAGTCCTATAACCTCTACAAGGCCATGGCCAATTATTTGATGGCCTACGACATCCCCTTTAAAATCTATTCTGCGGGCATGGGGTATGAGGAGTTCATCCGGTCCCAGAAAACCCTCGGCTATACCCCCGGGCAGCTCGAAAGGGCCCGGGCGCTTGCGCAGGACCCCTCCTTTATTGCCGACCTGATGACGCTTAAAGCCTTTAAGGAACACATCATTTCATTTGTGGAAGACACCGGCTATTCGGCCGATGCCTTCCTGGAATATGTGCAGCAGTACGATCCCGAAACCAATTTTGAGCTTGCCCGCATGGAACTAATCGGCACCGGCATGCCGCAGGGCCAGTGGGCTACAGGGCAACCGATGCACCGGGTCGACCCCGGCAACGAAAACGTTTGGGAGATCGACCAGGAACTGGTTCAGGGGTGGGTGAAATTCAGGGCCGACGAGGAGTGGATCCTCGATTGGGGCAAAGGCGAAAACGACCCCAACATGCTCGTCTTCAAAGGTGGGGACATCCCGACCTCCAATGGGATTTACCGTATCCGCATCGACCTGCAGACGCAAACCTTTACGTTTACCCCTTTGGAAATTACCCGGATGGAACTTATCGGCACGGGCCTGCCAGGGGGGGATTGGGCTTCGGGGATACCCATGCATAGGGTAGATCCCGGCAACCCATACGTCTGGGAGGTCAAACAGGAACTGATTGCGGGAGCGATCCGGTTCCGGGCCGATGAGGCATGGCGCCTGCACTGGGGCCAGGGCGAAAAGGACCCCAAAACCCTCTTGTGCAAAGGCGAAAACATTGCGGTTTCCAAAGGCCATTACCGCATCCGCATCGACCTGCAGGCGCATACGGTTGCCTTTACCCCGCTTAAGTAGCTTAGCCACCCCTACAATAACCGGCCCGGCGATTTCCAAATGTGGCAAAGATTCGCTACTTTAACCCTTAAAACCAACCCGTTATGGACTACCTGAAATCGCTCCTCAAACTTGCCATCAGCCTGCTGGTCTCCCCTTTGGTGGTGTACGTTGTATTGCTGGCCGCCAAAGCTGCCGGGTCTACCTATGAAATGACCCATGGGGAAACCTTTATCATCTGGCTGCTTATGGCCATTGTGATCAACTTGTCGCTGACCAACAAGGAATAGTAGGCCAGTGGCGGGGCCTTCACACCACTCCTGAGATTTCTCACCCCCTCTCCCGATAACTATCGGGATCGGGGGTTCGAAATGACATGTGGGCCAATCACGAACAGTGTTACTGTCATTTCGAAGGAGGGGGTGGAACGACCGACTGAGAAACCTCCCCAAGCGGCGCCTGCACATCATTAATGAGATTTCTCACCCTGAAGTGAGCTTCGCTCTACTTCAGGGTTCGGAATGACAGGTGCCCGTAGGGTGTTTCCTCTATTTCTTAAAGAAAAGATAACCCGCACAACATGTTGATTATCAAATTAATATTTGTATCTTGAAGGGAATTTATACCTGAAGCCTCCCCTGTTGCCGCTTTATCGATAAAGAACCCCCCGGTTTCTGTTTCATGTTATAAAGGTTGCGTTTTTGCCGCTTAACCCTTTAAAACCAATCATAACATGAAAACAAGTGAAAAACCATCATTACTGTCCTTACGCAGGTACTCCTTATGGGCGGCCCTGCTGCTGGTCTTTTCCTGCAGCCCGGATACGGTGCTGAACACCGAGGAACCCCTGGAGGCGGCAAATGCCAAATCCAAAAATGCCGTGCTAAAAACCCTGGTCAAGGGCGCCCCCCTGAATGGAGCCAATGGCGTGGACATTGGACCTGACGGCAATCTATATATAGCCAGCGTTTACGGGCAGGAGATTATCGTGATGGACAAAAACAGCGGTAAAATCATCGACCGGATTACGGAGGGGGTTCAGAGTCCGGATGATCTGGTTTTTGGCCCGGATGGGTCGCTTTACTGGACGGATATCATAACAGGAGAAGTTGGCCGCAGGACCCCGGACGGGATCGTGACCAAGCAAGCTTTTCTCCCCGGGGTGAACCCAATCGCATTCAATGATGAAGGGCGCCTTTTTATAGCCCTTGACTTTCTTGGCGACGGGTTGTATGAGTTTGACCCCGATCTTATTGACACCCCGCGTACCATTATCGAATGCCCTACGGGCTTCTGCCTTGGGTTTTTCAATTCCTTTGATTTCGGACCCGACGGACTCTTGTATGGTCCTTTATTTGCCCTTGGGCAGGTCATAAAGGTAAATGTGGAAACGGGCGACTTTGAAATAGTGGCATCTGGATTTGTGAATCCCGCAGCGGCCAAATTTGGGCCTGATGGATTGCTGACCGTGCTGGACCAAACCGGCGAGGTCTTTAAGATCGACGTTACCACCGGGGAGAAAACATTATTTACCACCCTGGAACCCGGGCTGGACAATATGGTATTCGATGAAGATGGCTCCCTCTACATGACCAATAACGACGAAGGCTGGGTGGCCGAGATCCTTCCCAGCGGGAAGGCCCGCATCCTCAGCCCCGGAGGGCAAATCATGCCCCAGGGCCTGGCTGTACTGGCAGGACCAAATAATAAGGACGTGGTATTCACAGCCGACATCTACAATATAAGGGAATTCAATGGGACCAGCGGCAGGCAAACTGAACAGTACAAGGGCTTTTTGATCCCGCCGCCCGGGGTATTTTCGTTACCCCTTTCCAATGGTATTTCAGCCGCTGGAAGCGACCTGATCATTTCTTCCTTTCTCAGTTCCACAGTACAGGTTTGGAACCCGACCGACGGGGTTACAGAAGACTTTGGCACCCAGGTTGAGGCCCCAATGGATGCCGTTCGCATCAATACGGGGGAAGTTATCGTCTCCGACCTCGTGCTGGGTGGTGTCGTACGGATGAGTGATAATTCCCTGGTGGCGCCTCTGGTGGTGGCCAGTGGTATGGCCACAGACGGGGAAACCGTGTGGGCGGCCGATTGGGCTACGGGAGATATCGTACAAATCAATTTCGGGGGTGGATCCCCAACCACCGAAGTGGTATTCTCCGGCCTTTCTTTCCCGGAAGGCATGGCTGTGGACAACCAGGGAAGGCTGCTGGTATATGAGACCAAGGGTCCGTCGCCAGCAGGGGTTTCCCGCCTGTCCCGCATTGACCTTTCCACGGGGGAAAGAACCACCATCGTCGATGGCCTGGAACCTTTACAGGGTAGTTTGCCCATTTTCCCCCCCCAATGGTTTATGGACGACGTAGCTGTGGGTCCGTCAGGCGACATTTACATCAGTGGAGGCGAATCCCAGACCATTCAGAAAATCACGGCCAACAAGGTGCGTTAAGATCGCCTGCTGGCCGGTTGGAACCCTGGCTGCCGGACGAATTGATTTTATGACACGTGTTGAATTCCATTAATGGGTCAGCGCTTCTAAAACCCTGTATTCAACTGAATTACAGGGTTTTTCTTTGGAGGTGATTTCGAAGGAGGACCCGTCAGGGGACGACTGAGAAACCTCTCCAGGCAACACCTACACATCATTCATGAGATTTCCCAAGAACCCGTATCTTGTAGCGACCTAAAGACCCAACCGCCCTTGCTTCGCTTCTTCCGTATCCTGCGCCATGATTAACTTTTTCAGAAAAATCCGCCGCGAACTCATGTCCCAAAACAAGGTGACCCGCTACCTGGCCTATGCCCTGGGCGAAATCGCCCTGGTGGTGATCGGCATTTTGATCGCCCTGCAGATCGATACCTGGAATGAGGAAAAGAAGGTTGAAAAATCCATAGCAAGCCATTTGGTGATCCTGAGGCAAAACCTGAAGGAAGACCAGGCCCAACTCCGGGAGCTCAAGAGTATGATGACCTCTTCTGTGCACTATGCCGATACCGCCCTGCTGCAGATGAGGACGCAGATCCCCATGAGCAAAAGCCTTAAAAAGTACCTCGGCATGCTGGAACTCGAGCACCAGTTCCGGCCAAACCGGAATGCCTTCGAAACCATTACGCAATCCAATGAGGTCCCCTCCCTTTCGCAGCCCCTGCAAACAGCCCTCCTCGATTATTACGCCCTCATTGCACGCGTCAATGAACGGGAGCAGATTGCAAATAACCAAATACAGGGCAAGTACGAGCCATATATCAATGTGCACTATCCGGAAATCTTCCAGAAAGACAGCGAATGGGAATTTGTAAAAAATGCCTACAAAGACGATCCGAGGGAAATCGTTCAGATTGCCCCCGAAAAATTCCTGGCGGACCACACCATGGAGGCCCTGCTGGTTTCCCGCTACTACCAGAGCATGATGTTGGAGGCGTATTATGGGGACCTGCTGCGCGCCTCAGATGAAATCCTGGGGCTCATCGGGGAAAATACCAAAGAACCCCCCGACCCCCTGCCCTGATCCCTGAATTTTATCCTGTATCTTAGTAACCCGGCATTAAAAACCCTACCCATGGCATCCCGATACCTCGATTCCGAAACGCTGAAATTCCTGCTCTTTGAAGTCCACCACCTCGACGAACTGTTGCAACAGGAACGGTTTACGGATTACGACCGGGAATCCGTCGGGCTCTTTATCGATGCGGTTACCGACTTTTCCGAAAAGGAACTCTTCCCCTATTACCGGGAAATGGATGCCCATCCCGCCCATTTTGAGGCCGGGGAGGTACATGTGCATCCACAGGTGGCCCGCTACATGAAACGGGCAAAGGAAATGGGGCTGGCTGCCGCTTTGTTCGACTATGATGACGGCGGCCTGCAAATGCCCAACATGGTGGTTACCGCGGCCGCCTATATACAGGAAACCGCCAACAACCACCTGCCGGGGTACCTCGGGCTGACCTTCGGGGCGGCTGAGCTCATCCTGCATTTCGGGAGCCGGCAGTTGAAAGACACTTACGTGCCCCACATGATTTCTGGCGACTGGAACGGCACCATGTGCCTCACCGAGCCCCAGGCGGGGAGTTCCCTGTCCGACATCGTGACAGCGGCGGTCCCGCAGGGCGACCATTACCTGATTTCAGGCCAGAAGATTTTTATTTCGGGCGGCGATTACAAAGGGGTTGAAAACGTGGTCCACCTGGTGCTGGCGCGTATTGAGGGGGCGCCTGCGGGGACCAAAGGGATTTCCCTTTTTGTGGTGCCCAAGCACCGGCCCGCGGCAGACGGGTCCCTGGCCTTCAACGATGTCAACACCGTGGGCGATTTCCAGAAAATGGGGCAGCGCGGGTACTGTACCACCCACCTGTCTTTCGGCGACCACCAGGACTGCCGGGGCTGGCTGGTGGGGGAACCCCACCAGGGCCTCAAATACATGTTCCTGATGATGAACGGGGCGCGCATCGCTGTCGGGCGGGGGGCCGCCGCCATTGCCATGGCGGCCTGGCGGGCGTCCCTTGCCTACGCCAAGGAGCGGCCCCAGGGCCGGGCCCTGAGCAGTACCGGGAAAAAAGACGTGTCCGAGGCGCAAACCCTGATCATAAACCACCCCGACGTGCGGCGGATGCTCCTGACCCAGAAAGTGATCGCAGAAGGGGCCCTTAGCCTGGTGTTGCTTTCGTCAAAATACCAGGACCTCTCCCAGACCCACCCGGAAGAAGCGGAGCGTCGCAAATACGGGTATTTGCTCGAGCTCCTGACCCCGGTGGCCAAGACCTACCCGTCGGAGAAGGGCATAGAAGCCGTCAGCAACGGGGTGCAGGTGCTTGGGGGCTACGGGTTCTGCTCCGATTTCATCCTGCAGCAGTACTACCGCGACATCCGTATCTTTTCGATCTACGAGGGCACCACGGGCATCCAGTCCATGGACCTGCTCGGGCGCAAGGTCACCATGGACCAGGGGATCGCCCTGACCCACCTGGCCGGGGAAATGGGAAAAACCACCGCCGCCGCCATGGCCGTGGAGGGCCTGAGGCCGTTTGCAGAAACCCTGGCCGGCAAAACCGGGTTGATGAAAAAGGTGCTCGATTCCCTGATGAACTATGCCGGCAAAGGGAATTATGAGCGTTTCCTGGCCGATGCCACCGTGTTTATGGAATTCTTCGGAAACATCCTGGTCGGGTGGCTCTGGCTCGACATGGCCCTGCACGCCCACCAGGCGATTTCGAAGGGCGATACGACACACGGGCAGGGGTTCTATAAAAGCAAAATCCATGCGATGGAATTTTACTTTACCTATGAATTGCCCAAAAGCGAAGCCCAGGCGCGGATCTTGCTAAACACCGCGGACCTGACGGTTTCCGTGGAGGACAGCCTGTTTGAATAACCCGCAATAGCGCAGAACATCACCACAAGAAAACCCCTTATGAAACCCATCCCCTCAACATTCGACCTCAGCGGAAAGGTGGCCATTGTTACCGGCTCCAGCAAGGGCATTGGAAAAGCCATCGCCCGGGCCCTGGCGGAATCCGGGGCCCGCGTGGTGGTCAGCAGCCGGAACCAGGAGGCCGTGGACGCAGTGGCGGCAGAATTTGCCGACGCAGGCCTGGAGGCCATAGGCATCCAGTGCCATGTCGGCGATGCGGCCGGGCGGGAGCGCCTGATTGCCAAAGCCGCGGAAACCTTCGGGCGTATCGACATCCTGGTGAACAACGCGGCCATCAACCCGTACTACGGCCCGCTGGAAGGGTCGGACGAAGGGGTTTTTGACAAAATCATGGAGATAAACGTCAAGGCGCCCTGGCTGCTGTCTAACCTCGCCCTCCCGCACATGAAGCAGGCCGGGGGCGGGAGTGTGATCAATATTTCCTCGGTGGAAGGGCTGCGCCCGGGCTTTGGCCTCGGGTTGTACAGCGCCACCAAAGCGGCCCTGATCGCCCTGACCCAAAACCAGGCCAAGGAATGGGGCCGCCACGGGGTCCGGGCCAATGTGGTCTGCCCCGGGCTCATCCAGACCAAATTCAGCGAGGGGCTCTGGGCCGATGAAGCCCTGGTGGCCCGGTTCACCAAACAACTACCCCTGGGGAGGATCGCCCAGCCCGGGGAAATGGCCGGGCTGGTACTCCTCCTGGCCTCCGATGCCGGATCGTACATGACGGGCGGGGTGTATGTGGCCGATGGCGGGTATATGGTCACCGGATAAATGCAACGAACCAGAAACAAGGGTTATGAATTTTGAAGCCAGCGAGAAATCCAGGGAACTGCAGGAGCGGTTGGGCCGCTTCCTGGAAATGCATGTCCTCCCGGTAGATGCGGAGGTGGAAGCCTTCCACCGCGACCCCGCCAACCTCTGGAAAAAGTGGCCCGGGCTGGAGGCCCTGAAAGCCGCTGCCAGGGAAGCGGGGCTCTGGAACCTCTTCCTGCCCCTCGACTATGGCGAATTCAGCCCCGGGCTGACCAACCTGGAATACGCCCCCCTGGCCGAGCTGATGGGGCGTACGCGCTGGGCTTCGGAAGTCTTTAACTGCAGCCCGCCCGATACCGGGAACATGGAAGTACTCGCGCGGTACGGGAGCCCGGGGCAGCAGGAAGCCTGGCTCGCCCCCCTGCTGGAAGGGAAGATCCGGTCGGCCTTCCTGATGACCGAACCCGGGGTGGCCTCTTCGGACGCGACCAATATGGAGACCTCCATCACCGCGGATGGGGGCGACTACCTGGTCACCGGGCGAAAATGGTGGTCTTCCGGGGCCATGGACCCCGACTGCAAAATTGCCATCGTAATGGGCAAGACCGATTTCGGGGCGCCCCGGCACCAGCAGCACAGCATGGTGCTGGTACCCATGGACGCACCGGGCCTGACCATCATCAGGCCCCTCAGTGTTTTCGGGTACCTCGACTCCCCGGAAGGACATGCCGAAATTGTCCTGGAATCGGTGCGCGTGCCCAAGGCAAACCTGATTTTGGGCGAAGGCAGGGGGTTTGAAATCGCCCAGGGCCGCCTGGGCCCGGGCCGCATCCACCACTGCATGCGCCTGATCGGCATGGCCCAGCGCGCCCTGGAGCTGATGTCGGAGCGCGCCATTTCGCGCAGCCCGTTTGGCCGGACGCTGGACACCTATTCGAGCATCCGGCAGGAGGTCGCCCGCTCGGCCTGCGAAATCGAACAGGCCCGGCTGCTGGTGCTCAGCGCCGCGGACAAAATCGACCGCGTGGGCAGCAAAGGGGCCAGGGACCTGATTGCCATGATCAAGATCGTAGTCCCCTCCATGGCCTGCACGGTGATTGACCGCGCCATTCAGATTATGGGTGGCCTGGGCGTGAGCGCCGACACGCCCCTGGCCCATTATTACGCCGCCGCCCGGAGTTTGCGCCTGGCAGACGGGCCCGACGAGGTCCACATGAGCCAGCTCGGGAAAGCCACGATCCGAAAATACACCGCAGCCCATGATTGAAGACCCGTCCACCCGCCCGGTGCGGCCCGGGGAAGAATTGCCCGAAGCCCCATTGAGGAAATTCCTGTTGGGGGCAGGGTTGCTCCGGGATGCCGACAGCCCGCTGGAGGTGCGTCAGTTTAAGAACGGGTATTCGAACCTCACGTACCTGCTGGAATTCGAGGGGAAGCAATATGTGCTTCGCCGCCCGCCGGTGGCCGCCCCGAAACGGGGCCACGATATGGGGAGGGAATACGAAGTGCTCCAAAAGCTCCACCCGGTGTTCCCACAAACGCCGGAAGTTTATGTGTTTTCAGACGACCCGCAGGTACTGGGCGCCCCCTTTTACCTCATGGAAAAGGTGGATGGGATTATCCTTTCCGCCAGGGAGGCACAACAGAGGAACCTGGCCCCGGAAGCATTTGAAACCATTGCAAACACCTGGCTCGACACCTTCGCGGCCCTCCACCAGATCGATTACCGGGAGGCTGGCCTGGAAACCCTGGGCCGGCCGGAAGGCTACGTGGAACGGCAGGTGACCAACTGGGGGAAGCAATACCTGGCCGCCGCCACGGATACCGTCCCCTCCGCGGAAAAGGTGATGGCCTGGATGCAGGCGCACCAGCCCAAAACCTACCAGCACAGCCTGATCCACAACGACTACAAATACGACAACCTCGTGTTTGCCGACACCACCTGGACTGCCGTAGCAGCCATCCTCGACTGGGAAATGTGTACCCTGGGCGACCCCCTGATGGACCTGGGGACCTCCCTGGGGTACTGGACCACGGCCTCAGACCCGGAGTTTATGAAACTGGGGCTGCCCTCCCCCACCGTCCTGCCAGGGAACCCGCGTCGCTCTGAGGTGGTGGAGGCCTATGCCGCCAAAAGCGGCCGGGACGTTGCCCACCTCACCTTTTATTACGCCTACGGCCTCTTTAAGGTGGCGGTGATCGCCCAGCAGATCTATTTCCGGTATGTGCACGGCCATACGGCCGACCCCCGGTTTGCAACATTGAACAAGGCCTCGGCCCTTTGCTGCGACGCGGCATGGAGGGCCATTGAAAAAAACCAGATAGACGATTTACACTAATGGACCTGAAAAACAAAACCGTACTGATCACAGGGGCGGCCAGCGGCATCGGGGCGGCCACGGCCCGGCACATGGCGGGCCTGGGGGCCCGCATCGCCGCATCGGATATCGATGTGGGGGCCCTGGAAGCCCTGGTGGGGGAACTGAACGCCTCTGGCGGCACAGCCTTTGCACAGGCCGTGGATGTTACCCGGAGCGACCAGGTAGACGCCTTTTTCGACGCGGCCGCGCAGGCCTACGGCAGCATCGACATTGTGGTCAGCAATGCGGGCATCGGGGGGAAGGAGCAGCGCAAGACCGCCGAACACACCCACGACGACTGGCACAACGTGATCGCCGTGAACCAGACGGGCGTCTTCTACACCATGCAGGCCGCCTTGCGGCAGATGATGGCACAGGGCCATGGCTCCATCGTAAACGTCGCCTCCCTGGCCGGCCTGAAGCCCTCGGGGTACAACCTCTCATACAGCGCCAGCAAATTTGCGGTGATCGGGATGACCAAATCGGCGGCCCTGGAATACGGGCGCGACAACATCCGCATTAACGCCGTCTGCCCCGGCTATACAAAAACCCCCCTGCTCGACCGGCTGCTGGGCTTCCGCCCCGAGATGGAGGAAACCCTCAGGCGGCTCATCCCCATGGACCGTTTCGGGGAAGCCGGAGAAATTGCCGAAGCCATCGCCTGGCTCGCCTCCGACCAGGCCAAATTCATCACAGGGCAAACCCTGGTCCTCGACGGGGGGACCTCCCTGATTTAACCTTAACACAGAACTCCCATGCAGACCCTGAAGCGCATCGACCACCCCGGCTACACCATCCTCCAAATGGACCGGGGAAAGGTAAACGCCCTCAATGCCGCCATGGTCACAGAGCTCCGGGAGGCCTTCCGCGTCCTGGAAAGCGACCCTTCGGTACGGGGGGTGATCCTGGCCGGGAAGCCCCACTATTTTTCCGCCGGGCTCGACCTGATCGAACTCATCGGGTACGACCCGCAGCAGATCTCCGATTTCTTTGAAGCCTTTGGCGCCCTGTACGTGCAGTTGGCCCGATTCCCAAAACCCCTGATCTCCGCCATCACCGGCCACTCCCCGGCCGGGGGGTGCGTTTTGGCCATTGCCTGCGATAACCGCTATATGGCCGAGGGGGATGCCTATACCATCGGGTTGAATGAAGTGGCAGTCAACATACAGATCTCCCAAAACCTCATCGAAGCCTATGCCTTCTGGATGGGCGAAGGCCTGGCGAGCCGTTACCTCCTGGAAGGGAAATTGCTCTCCGGCCCGGAGGCCCTGTCGGCCGGGCTGGTAGATGCGCTGGTGCCCCTGGAAGGCGTCCTGGAGCGGGCAGAAACCCAGATGCAGCTGTATCTGAAGGCCGACCCGGAAATCTGGGCAAACACCAAAAAGAAGGTGCGAAAAGCCTGGCTCGACCGGCTCGACCCCGATGCCTCCCTGTCCCTTAAAGAAGCCGCCGCCCTCTGGTGGAAACCCGAAATCCGCAGGAAGATGGAGGCCTATGTACAAAGTTTTTCAAACAAAAAGAACACATGACAAAAATGAATAAACAACTCCTGTTCGTAAAGCGCCCCGCGGGGGCCGCAGACGCCGGTACCTGGTCTTTGGAAACCGCCCCGATCCCCGAAATTTCAGAGGGGCAAATGCTGATCCGCCAGCACTACGTCTCCCTCGACCCGGCCATGCGCGGGTGGATGAATGAAGGCAAATCGTATATCGAGCCCATGGCGCTCGGGTCGGTCATGCGCGCCGGTTCGGTTGGGGAGGTCGTGGCCGTGAAAAACCTGCCGGGGTTTGCCGTTGGCGATTTTGTCGCCGGCGGGGGGGGCGTACAGCAATACGCGGTCGCCGACGGAAAAGGCTGGCATAAAGTAGACCCTGCTTTTGCACCCCTGCCCACGTATTTGGGCACCCTGGGCATGCCCGGGATGACGGCCTATTTCGGCATCCTCGAGGTGGGTAAAATAAAGGAAGGCGATGTGGTGGTGGTTTCCGGGGCGGCCGGGGCCGTGGGCAGCGTTGTCGGGCAAATCGCCAAAATAAAGGGGTGCACGGTTACGGGGATTGCCGGAGGCCCCGACAAGTGCCGCTATTTGGTGGAGGAACTCGGGTTCGACCACGCCATCGACTACAAGAACGAGGACGTGCGGGAGCGGCTGAAGGAAACCTGCCCTAAGGGCATCGATGTGTATTTTGACAATGTGGGCGTGCCCATCCTCGACTACGCCCTGGCCCGCCTGCGCAAGCACGCCCGGGTGGTGATCTGCGGGGCCATTTCACAGTACAACAACAAAACGGCCGTCAAAGGCCCGTCCAATTATTTGTCCCTTTTGGTCAACCGCGCCACCATGCAGGGGATGGTCGTTTTTGACTGGGCCCACCGGTACGGCGAAGCTGCCCGGGAAATGGGCGGCTGGCTCGCTGCCGGCAAACTCAAAAGCCGCGAAAGCGTGTACGAGGGGATCGAAAACTTCCCGGAGACCTTCAACCGGCTGTTTACCGGCGATAAAATGGGGAAACTGGTGCTGAAAGTACTCGATGAATAAGCCGCTATGAAAGCCATTCGATGCAATGCATACGGCCCCCCTTCGGGCCTGGTCCTGGAAACTGTGGCCGACCTCCGGCCCGGGGAAAACGAGGTGTTGGTGCAGGTAAAGGCCTGCGGGATCAATTTTCCCGACACCCTCATCATCCGGGGTTTGTACCAGATTAAGCCGGAGCTCCCCTTCACCCCCGGCAGCGACGTGGCGGGTGTGGTCAGGGCCGTTGGGGCCGGGGTACGGCACGTAGGGCCGGGGGACGCCGTGATTGGGTTTGTGGCCCATGGCGGCCTGGCGGAGGAAGTGCTCGTCCCGGCCGGGGCGTGCTTTCCAAAGCCCCCGGAGATGGATTTCCCAGTGGCCGCTTCCTTTATGATGGCCTACGGCACCGCCTACCACGCCCTGAAAGACCGCGGGCACCTGAAACCGGGGGAAACCCTGCTGGTGCTGGGCGCTTCGGGAGGGGTGGGCCTGGCCGCCGTGGAACTCGGCAAACGCATGGGCGCCACGGTGATCGCCGCCGCCTCCACCCCCGAAAAGCTCGCCCTTTGCAGGGAATACGGGGCCGACCATACCGTGCAATACACCGAAACCGACCTGAAAACGGCCCTTAAGGAACTCACGGGGTCCAGGGGCGTGGACGTGGTCCTCGACCCGGTGGGCGGCCCGTACAGCGAGCCCGCGTTCCGGGCCATCGCCTGGGGCGGGCGGCTGCTGGTCGTAGGGTTTGCCGCCGGGGAAATCCCGAAAATCCCCCTGAACCTGCCCCTGCTCAAAGGGGCTTCCCTGGTGGGGGTGTTCTGGGGACAATTTGCCATGACCCACCCCGGGGAAAACCTCGCCAACACCAGGGAGTTGATGGCCTGGTATGCCGGTGGGAAGCTTTCGCCCCACCTCCACGAGGTATTCGCCCTGGAAGACGCGCCCAAAGCCATTGAAGCGCTGATGCAGCGGGAAGTTAAGGGGAAGGTCGTAGTACAGGTGGGCTGAACCCCGCCCCGGACCGATCAAATAAAAAAGCAACGTAAACAGAACTATTGCCTATGAGACTCAAAGACAAAATTGCCGTGGTGACCGGGGGGGCCCGGGGCATCGGGCAGGCCATTGCCGAACTTTTCGCCCGGGAAGGCGCCACGGTCATCGTAATGGACCTGCTGCCCGAGGGCCGGCAGGTGGCCGAAGGGATCCGCAAGGCCGGGGGCACCGCGGAATTCCATTCGGTTTCGGTAACCGACCGGGCGGGGGTGGAGGCGCTTTTTAAGCACGTCCACCAAACCTATGGCCGCCTCGACATCCTGATCAACAATGCGGGCATTACCCGCGACCGGACCCTCGAAAAAATGAGCGAGGAAGAATGGGACGCCGTGGTGGACGTGAATTTAAAAGGGGTCTTTACCTGCACCCAGGCGGCTGTGCCCTACATGAAGGCCCAGCAGTATGGCCGCATCGTAAGCGCGGCCTCCAATGTGGGCCTGAGGGGGAACTTCGGGCAGACGAATTATGCGGCCACCAAAGCCGGGGTTATCGCCATGGCCAAGACCTGGACCATGGAACTCGGCAAATATGGCATCACAGCCAATGCCGTGGCCCCCGGGTTCACCATGACTGAAATGGTGCAGCAGATCCCCGAGGCGCATTTCGAGGCGATCAAAAAAGCGATCCCCCTGGGGACCGTTGCCCAGCCCATCGATATCGCCTACGGCTACCTGTACCTCGCCTCCGATGAGGCGCGGTTTGTTTCCGGCATATGCCTGACCATTGACGGGGGAACCGCACGTTAAACCAGGGAGATGGCAAAATTACAGCTACATGACTTTAGCGCCCTTCGTGCCCTGGAAGGCAAAGACCTCCCGGAAGGCGACTGGGTGGCGGTGACACAGGCAATGATCGACGCCTTTGCCCGGGCCACCGGCGACGATCAGTGGATCCATACCGATGCGGAAAAAGCCCGGCTGCATTCCCCCTTCGGGACTACCGTGGCCCACGGGTTCCTAACCCTTTCCCTCCTGTCGGGCCTGCTGGGCGACCTGATTGCGGTGGAATCTGCCACTATGGGCGTCAATTACGGCCTGAACAAGGTGCGCTTCCCCAGCCCGGTGCCCTCGGGGAGCCGGGTCCGCTTACGGGCCCGGGTGGCCGGGGTGGAACCTTACGGGGAGGAAGGGGTCAGGGTCACCTGGAATTGCATCCTGGAGTTGGAGCACAGCCCCAAGCCTGCCTGTGTGGCTGAATTTGTGAGCCTGATGTTTGCAGGGGGGCAGAGAGATTCAATTTAATTGTATCTTAAAAACCGCTAAAAACCAACTCCTTATGACCCGCCTTTTCGATTTGCTCTACCACCAGCAGGAAAACCTGCCCCTCACCAAAGCCGTAAGTGCCCGAAACGGCGACGGCAACTGGGTTTCCTACAGTTCCCTCGATGTGCAGACTGCAGCGGAACAGGCTGCCGCGGGCCTGTTGAAATCGGGGTTGAAGCCGGGCGACACCGTGGCCCTGGTGGCCTACAAAAACCGGCCGGAATGGCTGGTGATGGACTTCGCCATCCAGATGGCCGGGCTTATCAGCATCCCGCTTTACCCTACCATCAGTACGGGGGAATACGAGTATATCCTCAATGAAGCGGAGGTAAAAATGGCCTTCTGCGGGGGGCTCGACCTGTATGACAAACTCTCCGCAGCCCAAAAGAATACCCCCTCGCTGGCCAAAATCTACACCTTCGACCCCCAGCCAGACCGGCCCTTCTGGAAGGACATTTTTGACCCCGGGGGCACCGCGGCGCTGAAACCTGTTATGGATGCCATTAAGGCCGACGACCTGGCCACCATTATCTATACCTCAGGGACCACCGGGAACCCCAAAGGGGTGATGCTCACCCATGCCAACATTATGTTTGTGGTGCTGAAAACCGCCGACCTGTTGGCTATAGAAGCCGGTGAAAAAGCGCTCAGCTTCCTGCCCATGTGCCACATTTACGAACGGGCCGTTTCTTTTGTGTATTTCTACAAAGGGGTCTCCGTCTATTATTGCGGCACCGACAACCTCAGCGGCCCGGAGGGCGACCTGGCCTCCGTGCAGCCCGTGGCCTTTACCACGGTCCCCCGCCTGCTGGAAAAAATCTATGAGGCCATCTACAACAAAGGGCTTGCCCTGGAAGGCGTCAAACGAAAGCTGTTCTTCTGGGCCCTCAGCCTCACCGACGACTACGCCCCTGACCAGAAACGCTCCTTTGTGGAAGGCCTGAAATGGAAGGTGGCAGACCGGCTGATTTTCAGCAAATGGCGGGCTGCCCTGGGGGGGAATGTCCGGATGGTGGTCACCGGGGCCGCCCCGTGCCCGGTAAAAATCCTGAAGGTATTTTGCGGGGCCGGCATCAACATCAAAGAGGCTTACGGCCTTACCGAAACGGCGCCCACCCTAACCGGAAACCGGATGGAGCCCCACGGCACCCTGCTGGGCACCGTCGGGTGTGTGGTGGACGGTGTGGAGCTGCAGATCGACAGTTCTTCAGGGGAGTACCGGGAAGGGGAGGGGGAAATCCTCGCCCATGGGCCGAATATTATGCTCGGCTACTACAAAAAACCCGAAGCCACCGCGGAAGTCTTTAAGGAAATCGACGGGAAAACCTGGTTTTGCACCGGCGATATCGGCAGGTTTGTGACGGGCACGGATGGCAGGCAATTCCTGAAAATCACGGACCGCAAAAAGGAGCTCCTGAAGACCTCCGGCGGCAAATACGTGGCCCCCGCCCCCATTGAAAACCGGTTCCGGGAGGACTTCCTGGTGGAACAGATCATGGTAGTCGGGGAACAACAGAAGTTTGTTTCGGCCCTGATCGTCCCGGCAGAGGAAGCCCTCAAAAACTGGTGCGAGCACAAGGGCATCCCCTGGACGAGCCTCCCGGAGATGATCGAACACAAAAAGGTGGTTTCAAAGTACCAGAAAATCGTCGACCGCCTCAACCCGGAATTCTCCCATATCGAACAGATCAAGAAATTCCGTCTGGTGCCCAATCCCTGGCTGCCCATCCACCAGGACGGGTCCGAAGCGGAACTGACCCCCACCTTAAAGCTCAAAAGGCGGGTAATCCGTAGGAAGTTCGAAAAGGAAATTGCCGCGATTTACGCCTGACCCGCGTAACTTTTTTAAGTCGCGCCCGACGAACAATGTTAAAGTTTCCCTATCTTGACCAGGCAAACCCCCTGATATTCCGGGCATAACCCTGCCCCCTTCACCCATTTAAAACAACGCTGAACCATGCAACTAACCATCCAGAATCTATCCAAAACCTATTCCAACGGGGTCCAGGCCCTTCGGGACGTGTCCCTGAATATCCCCCAGGGGATGTTTGGCCTGCTCGGCCCCAACGGGGCCGGGAAATCAACCCTGATGCGCACCATCGCCACCCTCCAGGATGCCGACTCCGGCTCCATTACCCTAGATGGCATCGACGTGCTCCAGGACAAACAGGCCGTTCGGGAATGCCTGGGCTACCTCCCCCAGGATTTCGGGCTTTATCCCCGGATCAACGCCGAGACCATGCTCAACCACATCGCCCAGATGAAGGGGATCGGCAACGCCAGGGAGCGCAAAGACCTGGTGTCGTTCCTGCTGAACCGGGTAAACCTCTACAAAGACCGAAAAAAAGCCCTGGGGACCTATTCCGGTGGTATGCGGCAGCGCTTCGGCATTGCCCAGGCCCTGGTGGGCAGCCCCCGCCTGATTATCGTGGATGAGCCTACTGCAGGCCTCGACCCCTCCGAAAGGAACCGGTTCTACAACCTGCTATCGGAAATCGGGGAGAACACCATTGTGATCCTCTCCACCCACATCGTTGAGGATGTCAATACGCTTTGCTCCAACATGGCGATCATCTGCATGGGCGAAGTGCTGATGCAGGGCAAGCCCCACGACGGCCTGGCGGAGGTAAGCGGCCGGATCTTCCAGAAGGCCATCGAAAAAACCGACCTGGACCATTACCGGGAAGAGTACAATGTGATCTCCACCAAACTCATCGAAGGGAAGCTCAGCCTGCGCGTGGAAAGCGATACGGCTCCCGGCAACGGGTTCGAACCCGCCGCGGCCGAACTGGAGGACGTCTACTTCAGCTATATTTCAAAGAAAGTAGATCCCATCACCATATAACCCGCCGCCATGTTTAAGGACATTTTCATTTTCGAGCTTAAGTACCGCTTCCGCCGGCCGGCCACCTGGATCTATTTCCTGCTGCTGACCATTGTGCCCATGCTCCTGATCGGGTTCGGGAACACCCCGGCTTCGGAAAAAGTGTTTCACAACGCCCCCGTTGTGATTGCCGAGCTCCTGCTCCTGATTTCGATTTTCGGGATCCTGATCGCCTCCGCCGTCATGGGGGTGCCCCTGTACCGCGACCTGGAACACAAAACGGGCACCTTCCTATTCAGCTACCCCATCACCAAAACCGCATACTTTATGGGGCGGTTCTGGGGATCCTTCGCAACCTTGATGTTCATTTCCAGCGGGGCCCTGCTGGGCATCCTGCTGGGGAGCCTCCTGGGGCCGGTTTTCGGCACCGAGGCAGGGCGCTACGGACCCAACCTGCTGATGAATTACCTCTATCCCTGGGCCACCCTTCTGGTACCCAACCTGTGGCTGGCGGGGTCACTGTTTTTCGCGCTCATCGTGTTTACCCGCAACATCCGCTCCATCTATTCGGGGGGCATTGTGATCTTTATCGGGTATTTGCTGGCCAATTTCCTGGCCCAGGACATCGAAAACAAAGACCTGGTGCAGCTGATCGACCCGTTCGGGCTGAACACCTTCGACTTCCAGACCCGCTACCTGACCCCGTATGAGAAAAACTCCTTTTTCCTCCCCCTGGAAGGCAACCTGCTCTGGAACCGCCTGCTCTGGTTCGGCATAGGCCTTGCCTTCTTCATCGCGGCCTACCTGCGGTTCAACTTCTCGTATTTCTTCATGGCCGACCGCAAGGCGAAAAAAACAAAAAAACAACCGGAAGCCGAAGGCGAATGGACCCCGGTGGCCCCGGTGGCCGATTTTTCAAAAGGCTACCAGTGGTCGAGCCTGCGTACCCTGGCCCGCATCGAGGTGCAAAACGTGCTTAAGGACATTTATTTCCGGTCCATCCTGTTAGGCGGTCTCATCTTCCTGATCCTGGACTTCTGGATCGGGTTTACCCTCTACAGCGTCCCGAATTTCCCGTCCACCTCCTTTTTGATGCAGTACAAGACATTTGATTACAACCTCTTTGTCTTTATCATCATCGTGTTCTTTACGGGGGAAAGCCTGCACCGCGACAAGGCCACCGGGTACTCCATCATCAACGATACCTTCCCGGTGCGCGACTGGGTGGTGATCGCCTCCAAGTTTATCGGCATGGCTGCCATCTGCGTGGCCCTGACGACCCTGCCCATTGTGGTAGGGGTGATCATACAGACCCTCAAAGGCTACTTCGATTACGATTTCGGGGTGTACCTGACTGACTCGTACCTGATATCGCTGCCCGATTACCTGCAGATGACCATGCTGGTCTTTGCGGTGCATTTGGTGGTGAACAACAAATTCGCCGGCCACGCCGCCGCCATCGGAATCTGGCTGGTGATCCTGATCCTGCAGAATTTTGCCGATTACAACTTCAACCTGTTCTTTTTCAGCTACAAGCCCGGCTACACCTGGAGCGACATGAACGGGC
Source organism: Robiginitalea marina (assembly GCF_024006985.1). Classification (GTDB taxonomy): domain Bacteria; phylum Bacteroidota; class Bacteroidia; order Flavobacteriales; family Flavobacteriaceae; genus Robiginitalea; species Robiginitalea marina. The sequence goes on along the minus strand of NZ_JAMXIB010000018.1, from coordinate 4,758 downwards.
TGGGGCACTTTGGCACCTCCCTGTTCTGGTACAACCTGTACTGGACGGCCTGGGGCCTTTTCCTGGTCCTGTTCTTCAGCGTGTTTTTCAGCCGGGGCAGCGAAAACACCTTCAAAAGCCGCTGGAATACGGCCAGGAAACGGTTTATGGGGGCGCCCCAGAAAGTCGCCCTGGTCTTCCTGGCCATCGCCCTGGCATCCGGGGCCTACATCTTCCAGAATGTGGTGTACAAAAGGACCTACCTGACCCCGGACGAAAGCGAGCAGCGGCAGGCCGATTACGAAAAGCAGCTCAAGAAATACGAAGGCATCCCCCAGCCCAAATACACGGCCATCTCCATTGGGGCCGACCTGTACCCCATGGAGCGGAGGGCCGAATTTCGGGCGAAGGTCGACCTGGTGAACAAAACGGAAGTACCCATCGATTCCATCCATTTCAATTCCACTGCCCTGACCGATTTCCAGGTGCTGCTGGGGGGCGACACCCTGCCCTACCGGTTCCCGTTGCAGTACGCCCCGCCCAAATTCCAGGTCTTCGGGAAGAAGCCGGAGCGGGAATGGTACCGGATCACTGCCCTGCCCAAACCGATGATGCCGGGCGACACGCTCCGCCTGACCATCGTGGCGAGGGCTTCCAATGAGGGGTTCCCGAACTCGGGCTACGACCGGGAACTGGTCTACAACGGCTCCTTCTTCAGCGGGGGCATCCCCGATATCGGCTATAACCCCCAGGGGGAAATCAATTCCGATGAAGACCGCCGCAAATACGGCCTCCCCGAGAAACCCGAGGACCTGCCGCCCCACGACGACCCCCAGGGGCGCCGTACCCTGCTCTTTGCCGATGAGGCCGATTTTATCGCCTTTGAAGCCGTGGTAAGTACCGTGCCTTCCCAGATTGCGGTGGCACCGGGATACCTGCAGCGCGAGTGGGAAGAAGACGGCCGCCGGTACTTCCACTACATCCAGGATACGCCCATTCAATCGTTCTTTACCTTTGTATCGGCTGAGTACGACGTGCTGCGCGACGAGGCCGTTTTGCCGGACGGGCAAAAAGTGGCCATCGAGATTTTCCACCACCCGGAGCACACCTATAACCTTGACCGGTTCCTGCAGTCGTACAAGGACGGGCTGACGTATTTTTCCGAGACTTATGGCAACTTCCAGTTCCGCCAGATGCGCCTGCTGGAATTCCCGCGCTATGCGGGCTTTGCCCAGTCTTTCCCCAACACCGTGCCGTTTTCGGAGAGCTTTGGGTGGGTGGCTGATTTTTCGGACCCCAACGACTTCGATTACGTGTACTACGTGACCGCCCACGAGCTGGCCCACCAGTGGTGGGGCCACCAGATTACCCCCAACTACACCCGGGGGTCGAACCTGATCTCCGAGGCCCTGGCCGAATTTTCGGCCCTCATCCTCTCGGAACGGCGGTATGGGAAAGACAACATGAAGCGCTTTTTGAAGGACGAGCTCGACGACTACCTTCGGGGCCGGTCCAACGAGGGGAAGAAAGAAAACGTCTTTATCAACTGCAACCGCCCCTACCAGTGGTATAACAAGGGCAGCCTCATCCTGTACGGCCTCAGGGACCTCATCGGGGAACAGGCCATGGATTCGGCCCTGTACAGCTTCAACCGGGAATTCGGCCTGAAGCTCCACCCGCCCTTTCCGGGCAGTTCGGACCTGTACCGGCACCTAAAGGCCGCCACCCCCGACAGCCTGCAGTACTACCTCGACGACACCTGGAACAAAATCACCCTGTACGACAACCGGGCGGAAGCCGTGGAGGTGAAAAAGCTGGGCGAGGAGCATTACGAGCTTACCCTGAAGGTGCGCTCGCAGAAGTTGTATGCCGACGAAACCGGGAAGGAAGATGATGCTTCATATGAGGCCGACTGGGTCGACATTGGGGTGTTTGCCGCCGAAGACCTGGACGAAAACGGCCGCACCCGGGTAAACCCGCTGTACCTGCAGAAGCACCGCATCCCGCCAGGGCAGTCCACCATCACCATACAGGTGAAGGGCCTCCCGGTAAAGGCGGGCATCGACCCGTACAACAAGCTGATCGACCGCATCCCCGACGACAATACGACGGATGTGGAAGCAGGATAAGGGTTGTGCCTGATGGTCCATAATTTAGTACCTTGTGGTGCCGGCAGCCGGGCGGCGGGGTTCCTGTAACCCCGGCCGGCCCGTTGCACCCGGAACCAGTTGCTGAACGCAGATGAAACTGATAAAGGAACTCCAAAGGCGGAACGTGTTTAAAGGGGCGCTGGCCTACGTGGTGTTTTCCTGGCTCCTCCTGCAGATCGTTTCCATTATATTCCCGATCCTGCAGATCGCCATGGCCTACCAGCGGTGGGTGTTTATCGCCCTGCTGATCGGTTTTCCGATCTGGTTGGTTATTTCGTGGATCTATGAATGGACCCCTGAGGGGATCCGGACCACTGCGGACGCGAAAGACGCCGAACAGGCCCCCCCGCAGGCCAAAACCCGCTCTACCCGCTACATCATTTTCGGGTTGACCCTGGCGTTGGCCCTCCTCCTGGCCGACAAGGCCTTTAACCTTACCGGCTCCGTGGACGGGGAAAGCGGGAAACTGAGCACTATTGCCGTGCTCCCCTTTACCCACCAGAGCGCCTCGGAGGAAGACACCTTTTTTACCGAAGGGGTGCACGAAGACCTGATGACGCGCCTGGCCGGGGTAAAAGAGTTCCGGATCATGTCAAAATCGTCGGTGCTGCCCTACCGCGACTACGAGGGGGACCTCAAAGACGTGGGCCGCAAGCTGAATGCCGACTTCATCATGCAGGGGTCGGTACGACGGTGGCAGGATCAGATCCGCATCAGCATCCAGTTTATTGAAAGCCAGACCGACCAGGTGGTTTGGTCGCACGAATACAACGGCCGCCTCGAGAACCTCTTTGCCCTGCAGGCCGATATCGCCACGGTGATTTCCGAAAAGCTGCAGGCCAACCTTTCCCTCGATGAAGCCAGGGAACTGGAAGCGGCCCCCACGGAGAACCTGGCGGCCTATGACGACTACCTGAAGGCCCGCAACCTGCTCAACCAGCCCCGGGCCAGCTACGAAGACATTACCTCATCCATCGCCCTGCTCGAAAAGGCGGTACGGGCCGATCCAGGGTTCGTAAAGGCCTGGGCGCTGCTGGTTACCGCCAATGGGGGCGCCTACAACCAACTCTCCAAGCTGGAGGGGCAGGAGGCCCGGATGCAGGAAGTGCGGGAGGCCGCCGAACTGGCCCTGCAAAAAGCCAAAAGCCTGGCCCCCTCGAGCTGGGACGTGCTGAGCGAGGAAGGGGTGTACTACATGCTTATCGAAAAGGACCCGCTCAGGGCCCTGAAGGCTTTTGAGCAAGCCCTGGAACAAAACCCCAGCGACGTGCTTACCATGCGGAACCTCTCGCAGCTGTACGTTTCCTTCGGGGAGCTCGACAAAGCCCAGGACATCCTGGAACGCGCCTTTAAACTCACCCAGACCAACGGCTTTATCAGCTATGGCCTGAGCTTTGTCTATGAACTAAAGGGCGAATACGCCAAAATGGTGCCCTTCCTGGAGCGCCTGGCCGAATTGTATCCCGAACAGAAACACTACCTGGTGGAAGCCGCCTACTACAAGTTCCTGGAATCGGGGTCGCAGGAAGCCTTCGAGGCCTTCCGGCAGCGCGTGGAAACGAGCAACGCTGAAAACCCCTGGGACGAGCGGGCCATCAAGAACATGGAAATGACCGTGGCCATGTTCTCCGGGGAGTTTGACGCCTACCACCGCGACTGGAAGGGCAAGCACCAGGCGCATATCGCAGACCACGGAGACTGGATGTGCCCCCTGGTGGCCAACGACTTCATCAACCAGTCGAGGTTGCTGCTCGAACACCAGCAGGAAGGCGAAGCCGCGGCCATCCTGGAGGAGGTGCGCAACATCGTCCTGAAGCCCATCAACCCTAACTCGGTTTGCGTGTTTAACCCCCAGGTGTACCTGCCCAAGGTCGATTTCCTCTCCGGGGAACCCGAAGTGGCCGCCCAAAAGATCGAGGCCCTGGCCCTGCCCGTGCTGCAGAACGAAAGCTTCCCCCTGGGCGCCGTGGAACGCTCGGTCCTGTTGCAGGCGGTGGACCTCATCCTCCCGGAAAAGGTGTACTACTACTACGAGCAGGTAGTGAAACAGACCATTTCCATGACGAGCTTCGAATCGATCTGCGCCGACCCCTGGAACTACCCGAACCTGATGAAAGATCCCCGCTTTATCGCCGAAATCCGGCAAGACGGCCGCTTTGTGGACTTCCTGCAGGCGAATGGGTTTTTGTGAGGTAATAATGCCGTGTCATTTCGAAGGAAGTCCCGATCCCGATAGCTATCGGGACGACTGAGTGAGAAACCTCATCTAAAATGACCGCACACCATTAAAGAGATTTCTCACCCCTCCTACGTCGGGGTTCGAAATGACATTTCCACGGAAATGTCATTTCGAAGGAGTGCAGCGACTGAGAAATCTCCTCAAGGAAGACCTGCACACCATTTATGAGATTTCTCACCTTCGCTCCGCTCGGTTCGAAATGACATTTACATGGAATTGTCAACTTCCCCCAATAACCCGTATCTTGTGGCAACCTAAAGACCCAACCCCCTTGTTCCGTTTCTTCCGCACCCTGCGCCAACGCCTGCTTGCCGAAAATAAGATCAACCGATACCTGCTGTATGCCTTCGGGGAGATCGTGCTGGTGGTGATCGGGATTTTGATTGCCCT
>NZ_JAMXIB010000017.1 GCF_024006985.1 Robiginitalea marina | reverse complement strand
GGCGCTGAGCCGGGGATACGGCCGATCGAATTTATCCCGCCCCCGGCGGGATCTTTTTTTTTCAACAGGTCAGGGTGTCCCCCGGCGCTGAGCCGTGGATACGGCCGATCGAATTTATCCCGCCCCCGGCGGGATCTTTTTTTTCAACAGGTCAGGGTGTCCCCCGGCGCTGAGCCGGGGATACGGCCGATCGAATGTATCCCGCCCCCGGCGGGATCTTTTTTTTCAACAGGTCAGGGTGTCCCCCGGCGCTGAGCCGGGGATACGGCCGATCGAATTTATCCCGCCCCCGGCGGGATCTTTTTTTTCAACAGGTCAGGGTGTCCCCCGGCGCTGCGCCGGGGATACGGCCGATCGAATGTATCCCGCCCCCGGCGGGACCTTAGGTTTTCTTCCAGTGGGTATGGAAGGCCCCTTCCCGGTCGGTCCGCTCATAGGTGTGGGAACCGAAGTAGTCGCGCTGCGCCTGCACCAGGTTCATGGGTAGCCTAGCCGTGGTCATGGCATCAAAATAAGAAAGGGAGGCTGAAAGGGCAGGCATGGGGATCCCCTGCGCGATGGCCCGCACCAGCAGGGCCCGGGCCGCTGGAAGACAGGCGATAATTTCCGGTACAAATCGTTTCGAAAGCAGGAGGTTTTCCAGGCCAGGGTCCTCCTCATAGGCCCCTGAAATCGCATCCAGGGCAGCCGCCCTTATAATACACCCGGCCCGCCAGATCCGGGCAACCGTGGCCAGGTTAAGCCCGTATCCGTATTCTGCCGAGGCTGCCGATAACTGGTGCAGGCCCTGGGCATAGGTCATCAGGAAGCCGAAATACAGGGCGGCCTCACAGTCGGTTTCCAGGAGGTCGGCCGGCACGGTCTGCGGTTCTGGTTTCGGGTATTGCCCTTCGCCTTGCTGACGCGCCGGTTTGAGGGCCGAGATGGCGCGGGTGGTCACAGCAATGTCGATGGTGGGCACCGGGATGCCCAGGTCCATGGCATTCTGGGAGGTCCATTTCCCGGTTCCTTTCTGCCGGGCTTTGTCGAGTATCCGGTCAATGAGGTCCCCATCACCCAGCGGGTCAGGCTGTTGGAAGATTTCTGCGGTAATTTCGACCAGGAACGATTGGAGCCGCCCCTGGTTCCAGCGGTGGAAGAGTTTGCTGAGGTCCCGGTTGGAAAATCCCCCAAGCGCAGTGAGGACCTGGTAGCACTCTGCCGTGAGCTGCATAAGCCCGTACTCGATCCCATTATGGACCATTTTTACATAATTTCCTGCGGAACCCGGGCCGAGGTAGGCCACGCAGGGTTCTCCCCTGAATTTGGCGGCGACGGCCTCGAATACCGGGCGCAGGGCTTCGTATACCCCGGGAGCCCCCCCCGGCATAATGCTCGGGCCCCGCCGGGCCCCTTCGGCCCCGCCTGAAACCCCTGCCCCAAAATAATGTAGGCCTGCCTCCCTGAGCCGGGCTTCCCTTCGGTCCGTATCGGTAAAATAAGAATTTCCGCCATCCACCACGATATCGCCGGGTTCCAGGACCTGCAATAGCTGGTCGAGGACCTGGTCCACCACCGCGCCGGCAGGAACCAGCAGCATTATTTTCCGCGGGCGTTCCAGCCTTTGGACGAATTCTGAAAGGTCAGTGGTAGCGGCAACCTGGCCCACCTGCTGCCCCTCTTGCTCAAGGGCCCCGGCCTTTTCCGGATCCAGGTCGTAGCCCAGGGCCCGAAACCCGTTTTCGGCTACGTTCAGGATAAAATTCCTGCCCATGACCCCCAGGCCAATCAAGCCGAATTCAAAAAAAGGTTCCCTGGGTGGTGTATGGGTGTCCATAGGTGGTGATGGGTTATTCAGATCGATTTTTTCCGCAGCCAAATTAATTCTATCTTCGCCAGGAATCCCCCAAAAATAGCTCAAAATATCTAGTTTCAGGTATCCCGGGCGGAAGGGACCAGTGACAGGCATGAATAAAATCCCCAACCAGCTTTTAGTCATTTTCGGCGCTTCCGGTGACCTGACCGAACGCAAGCTGATTCCTGCCCTCTTCAACCTGTTCCAGGGGAAGCACCTGTCCCCGCGTTTTACGGTGCTCGGGGTGAGCCGCAGTACGGGCGATGACGCCTCCTTCAGGGAACGGATGGTTTTAAAGAACAAATTCATCCCGCAGACCATCGGGAACTTTGGCCTGCGAAAGGAATTCTCCGAAAGGGTGTTTTACCACGACCTGGGGGATTCCTATGATACGGATTACGGCCCCCTGAAAGACCGCATCCTTGCTCTGGATGCCGATCAGGGTGTCGCGGGAAATGTGATCTTCTATTTTTCCACCCCACCCTCCCTTTACGGAACTATTGCGAAAAACCTCCATGCCCGCGGCCTGTTGGAGGAGTTGGATTCATACCGGCGGCTTATTGTGGAAAAACCCTTTGGGTATGACCTGGAATCGGCCCGGGAACTCAACAGGGAACTCCAGCAGTATTGCGAGGAATCCCAGATCTACCGGATCGACCACTACCTTGGGAAGGAAACGGTCCAAAACTTGTTGGTGACCCGATTTGCCAACAGTATTTTTGAACCGCTATGGAACCGCAACTACATCCGCCATGTGGAAATCACCAATGCGGAAAGCGAAGGGGTGGGCAAGCGGGGCGGTTACTACGAAAGGTCGGGGGCGCTGCGCGATATGTTTCAGAACCACCTCCTGCAGATCGTCTCCCTGGTGGTTATGGAACCCCCTATCGGGCCGCAGCCCGAGGAAATCCGCAACGAAAAAGTTAAGGCCCTCAAATCCCTTCGGGTCATGACTGACCCCAAAGTGCTCTTCAGCCATACCATACGGGGGCAGTACCTTGCCGGGAGCTGCAATGGGGAACAGGCGGTAGGCTACCGGGAAGAAGAAGGTGTGGACCCCCAATCGACTACTGAGACCTATGCGGCCATCAAGTTCTACGTCGACAATTGGAGGTGGTCAGGCGTCCCGTTCTACGTCCGCACGGCCAAACGCATGCCGACCAAGGTGACCGAAGTGGTGATCCACTTCAAGACCCCGCACCACCAGATTTTCCGGGGCTCCGGCATGGAGCAGTACGACAATAAGCTGATCATCCGGATCCAGCCCAACGAGGGGATGGCGATAAAATTTGGGGTGAAGGTTCCCGGCCAGGGTTTTGAAGTGGCCAGGGCCAACCTGGATTTCTATTATTCCGACCTCGGCCAGGTGACGGTCATGGAGCCCTATGAACGGTTGTTGCTCGACGCCATGAACGGAGACGCCACCCTTTACGCCCGGGCTGATGAAGTGGAGGCAGCCTGGAAGTTTGTGGACCCCATCCTGAAATACTGGCAGCATGGGGAAGATGTGGTCACTTACGGGTATTCCTCCGGGATGTGGGGCCCTAAGAATGCCGACGAACTTATCGAAGGGGATTTCGGGTGGCGTAACCCCGGGGAACACCTGCGGGACGACCCGGCCTTCTGTGTGATATCCTGATCTATGGAAATAGCGGTTTACGATTCCAAACTTGAAGTTGCCAGGGCCCTTTCGGACCGCCTGGTGGCCTGGAACCGGGAAGATGGCCTGAAGTCCCTGGCACTCTCCGGGGGCAGCACCCCAAAAATCTGGTTTGACGTCCTCTCCGAAAGCTATCGCGACACCTTGCCCTGGGAAGAACTATCTTTCTACTGGGGCGACGAACGCTGCGTGCCCCCTGGCCACCCCGACAGCAACTACGGGATGACCCATAAACACCTGTTGCGAAAGGTTGGGGTTCCGGAGGGGCAGATCTACAGGATCCGTGGGGAGGCCCCCCCCGGGCAGGAAGCGGGGCGCTACGGGCAGGTACTTAGGAAAACTCTCCCGGCCAGCGGGGGATGGCCTGTCCTGGACCTTGTGGTCCTGGGCCTGGGCGAAGACGGGCATACGGCATCGATCTTCCCGCATGAGGCCCATTTGTGGGATGCCCCGGACTGCTGTGTCGTGGCTACCCACCCCGGGAGCGGCCAGCACCGTATCAGCCTAACCGGGGGCGTGATCAACCAGGCCACCCGGGTTGTTTTTTTGGTGACCGGCCGAAACAAGGCCGAACGGGTCCTGGAGATCAGCCGCGGCCTTGAGGGGTCGGAAAAGTATCCGGCTTCCCGGGTGGCCCCCAAAAGCGGGAAGCTCCTGTGGCTGCTGGACGCCGATGCAGCCGCGCTGCTGCCTTAGTTATTGTCCCCGTCCTGCTCCCCCTTATTATTGCCGAATTTTTGAACGTGGGGAGACTGGGTGACCTGCACCCCGGTAATGAAGTATTTGGAATCGCCCCACCACGGGAAGGTGGCGAAGCGTTCCTCGTAATCGAGTTTTACATACTTCCCTTCCGCTTCCTTCAGGGCCTGGATGACCTCCTGGTCCCGGTCGAGTACGGAAAAGGAAAAAATCTGGGCGCCGGAAATCCCCTGGCTTACTTCCCCTTCCCAGGTTTTCATAAGGACGCCCTTTCGGCTGAATTTGATCAGCTCGCCCGAACGCACCCCTTCGCTGTAGGTGGCGTAATACAAAAAAACAAAGACCCCTGCGACCATGACGGCCAGGATCAAAACGATTTTGAGAACGGTTTTTTTGAACATTCTAATGGTTTTAAAAGGTTGATTACTACTCGGCTTCCCTTTCTCCTTCTTCGTCCGTTTCCTCGGCGCGTTTCAGGATGGGTTCCGGGAGCGACTTTTTGGCCTTCGCCCCCATTTTTCGCAGTTTTTCAATGCTGACAATTATGTTACCCCGACCTTCCACCAGCTTGTTCATGGCCCCGCGGTATTCGGTTTTGGCTTCGTCCATCTTTTTCCCCACCCGGGTGAGGTCGGAGACCAACCCCTCGAACTTGTCGTACAGGGCCCCGGCCTGCCGGGCGATCTCAATGGCATTCCGCTGTTGTTTCTCATTGCTCCACATGCTGTCGATGGTGCGCAGGGTGGCCAAAAGGGTGGAAGGGGTAACGATGACGATGTTTCGTTCAAAAGCGCGGTTGTATAAATCCGGTTCGGCGTTGATGGCGATGGAAAAGGCTGTTTCAATGGGGACGAACATAAGTACGAAATCGGGGCTCTCCATTTCGTAGAGGTCCTCGTATTTTTTTGCAGAAAGCTGCTCCACATGCCTTTTGAGGGAGTTCACATGGTCTTTCAGGTGCGTTTCCCGAAGGGTTTCCTCGGCGTTGACAAAGCGTTCGTAATCGGTCAGCGACACTTTGGAGTCCACAACCATCTTGTTCCCGTTGGGCAGGTGGATGATTACATCCGGCATGGAACGACCCCCGTCCTCGCGCTGGAAGCTTTGCTGCACCGAATATTCCCGGTCTTTTTCAAGGCCCGATTTTTCCAGGACGCGCTCTAAAACCAGTTCCCCCCAGTTCCCCTGCATCTTGCTGTCCCCTTTGAGGGCCCGGGTCAGGTTTTCGGCCTCCCGGGTGATTTTGAGGTTCTGGCTCTGCAGGTTCATCAGCTGCTCCTTCAGGGCCTGGTGGATGCCGTAGTTTTCCTTGCGGGTCTCCTCCACTTTGCTTTCGAATCGCTGGATGCGCTCCTGCAGGGGCAACAGGATGTTTTTTATGTTGTGTTGGTTCTGCTCGGTGAACCTGGTACTTTTCTCCTCGAGGATTTTATTGGCCAGGTTTTCAAATTCCCTGGTAAATGTTTCCTGCAACCGGAGGATTTCCTCCTTTTGTTCCCTATGTTTTTCCTGGAGTTTTTCCACCTCGGCCTCTTTACGGACCAATTCGTGGCCCAGGCGCTCCTTTTCCAGTTGAACGGCCTGCCATTGTTCCCTGGATTTATGCAGTTCCTCTCCGAGCAGCTCCAGGTTTTTCCCCAGTTGCTGTTCCCGCTCCCGCAGGGTGCTCTGGGCAGACTGGATCTTGAGGCGGGCGATATAGGACCCAAGCAGGAACCCCCCCGCCAGAAAGACGGCGGATAGCAGGGCCATAATCCAATACTCGTTCATAAACTGGATGCTTTGTGTAAAGATAGGAAGAAGACCGTAGAATAAAAGCAGCAACGGCACCTTACTTCGTTACCCTGAAATACCCGCTTTCGGCATCGAAACGGATGGTGTCGGCCGGAAACAGGGCTTCGAAACAGCCCGCTTCAATAAGTTCGCAAGGCGTCCCGAAACGGGCGGTTGCCGGCTGCAGGACCAGGATCTGATCGCACAATTGAATGGCCAGCCCGATCTCATGCGTCGAAAAAAGGATGGTTTTCCGGGTGCTGTGTGCGATTTCCTTCAGGAGCTTCAGGATTTTTACCTTGTGGTAAAGGTCGAGGTGGGTAGTGGGTTCGTCGAGGAGCATCAGGGGCGTGTCCTGGGCCAGGGCCCTTGCGATCAGTGCCCGTTGCAGCTGGCCATCGCTCAGGGTATGGCAGGGTTGCCCTGCAATGGCCTCCAGCTCCATTTTTCGCAGGGCTTCTTCCACCCCCTTCAAATCTTCGGGGCTTAGCTGGCCCAGCCAGTTCGTGTAGGGATACCTACCCAGGCCTACCAGTTCCCTGACGCGGAGGTGCTGGGAGGCCAGGGGTTCGGTCAGCACAATGCTCAGCAGCTGGGCCCTCCTTTCGAGGGGGAGTTTCTCCAGAGGCGTCCCCTCAATCAGGAGCTCCCCGGAGAGGGGGGGGTGCATCCCGGAAAGGGTCCGCAGCAGGGTCGATTTCCCTACCCCGTTAACCCCGACCACCGCATTGAGGCTTCCCCTGGGCAGCCCGAAGCGAAGGGCACCGGAAAGCCTGACCTCCCTCCGTTTATCCCTGTAGCCGATCTGCAGGTCCAGCACCTGAAGGGGGAGTTCGTTTGGATGGGGTTCCTGATTCATGGATGGGGAATGGTAGCAGCCCTGTGGCATCTTGCGAAAGTAGCCGCTGCAGGCCTAAAATCCTAATACCGGTCCCGTCGGGGCTTAAAATATCATCCGCCTCCGCCTGACGAGCAGCCAGATCACCACCGGGGCCCCAACCAGGGAGGTAATGGCATTGATCGGAAGCACGTAAGCCGAAAAGGGGAGTTGGGCCACCAGGTCGCAGAACAGCATCAGGATGCCCCCGTAAAGGAGCACCCCTGGCAAAAGTACACGGTGGTCCTGGCTTCTGAGGAGCTGTCGGGTAAGGTGCGGCACCGCCAGGCCGATGAACGCAATCGGGCCGGCAAAGGCAGTGATCCCGCCGGCCAACAGGCCCGTGCCCAGGATGATCCAGGCCCGTGTCCGGGAAAGTGAGATCCCAAGGCTTTGGGCGTATTTTTCACCCAGCAACAGGGCATTGAGGGCTTTGACCAGGCCCAGCCCAATTGCGGTTCCCACCAGGCAGAAAACCCCGAGGAGGCCGAGTTGGCCCCACCCCAGGTTCCCCAGGCTCCCGTAGGACCAGAAAATGTATTGTTGCAGTTGCTCGGCCGGGGCGAAATAGGAAAGTACCGTTACCAGTGCCGCCGTAATGCTCCCAAACATCAGGCCCACAATCAGCAGGGCCATGGCATCCTTCAACCGGGCCGAAACCAGCAGTACGGTTAGCAGTACCACCAGGCTCCCAAAACCGCTGGCCAGGGCCAGGGAAACATCGTTGACCAGCCAGGCCGATGATCCCCCGGCCAGGAGGGAAGCGCCCATGATGAGAAGGGCCGCCCCCAGGCTTGCCCCGGAACTCACCCCGAGGACAAAGGGGCCCGCCAGGGGGTTCCTGAAGAGGGTTTGCATAAGCAGGCCGCTCAGGGATAGTCCGGAGCCGACCAACAGGGCGGTTAGCGCTTTGGGCAATCGGTAGTTCCAGATGATGTATCCCCAGCTTTCCCTTGCTGCCTCCCCCCCGGCGAGGATTTCCAGGGTAGCTTTCAGCGGGATGTACACCGACCCCAGGCTGAGGTTGGCCAGAAGGGCCACCCCTAGCATCACCAACAGGAGGGCCATGAGCAAAGGGGTTTTTCCGGACGGCTTCACTCGGTTAGCGGTTTAAAGAATACCGGCTCGTAGTCGGGTAAAAGGCCCGGGTGGAACCAGTATATGAGGTCTTTGAGGACCAGGTCGGGGCGGTTGGGCCCCAGTTCGAAATAGAGCATCCCTTTCCCGGGGCCCAGGCTGCGGGCATAGGTAAGGACCTTCCGTTCCCGGAACGCCCTGAATTGTTGGTAATGCGGATTTGCCGCTGCCATTTCCCCGTAGGAAACGAACTGGGAGGGGGCGATCCAGAACTCCGCTTCGGTGGCGCGCTCCAGGACGGCTTCCAGGCTAAGGGAAAGGCTTCCCCGTTCCCCGGTATCGCCCCAGAGGTAACGGGCATGGGAGTCGCGGATAAAACTTGCGGCCCAGCTGTTTCCCCCGGGCAGGTACCAGACGTCGCGGTAGAGGGACCCGCTCAGCACCGTGGGCATGTTTTCTGAGCCGCTGGCCAGCCTGCGTGCCTCCAGATACTCCGTTTCAATGGTTTTAAAGACCTTTTCGGCCTCCTGTTCGCGCCCGAAGAGCAGGCCAAAAAGGAGGATCCATTCCGCTTTGCCGAGGGGGTCTTCCTCCATCCAGTCGCCGTTCAGTACCAAAGGGATGCCGGAGGCCTGGATGGCCTGGTAGTGTCGGGGGATCCCGGATACGCCAAAGCCCATCACCAGGTCGGGCTGCAGGGCAAGGACCTTTTCGGTGTTCAGGTGTTCGTTTGCCCCCAGTTCTTCCACAAGCCCATCAGCCATCCGCTGCCGGGTCAGGGGGGAAGAGACATAGTCCATGCCGGGGAAGCCCACCAGGCGCTCCTGCAGGCCCAGGGCTTCAAGAGAAGGAATATGGGTGGTTGACGTGAGGACGACCCGTTGTACCGGGACCCCGATTACCGCATCGAGGCTATCGGCCATACCGGTATAGCGGGGGACCTCCTGGCCGGGGACCAGGGCATACCGGAACTCCCTGGAAGCCCCCGGCCAGGGATTGCGAACGGTCAGGATGGAAACCCCATCGGGGCGATGCTCCGCGGAAAATCCTTTTGCATAGCGGGGTTGCATCGACTCCCGGGGTTCCTGCCGGGCATGGGGCGGGGTTTCCCTGCAGGCCGGCAACAGGGCGAAAAGACAAAGCAGGAGGGTCCGGTTCAGCATGTAGGTTCCTTCAGGCCCTAAAAGTACTTTTTTAAGGGCAGGATTCAAAAGTACCCGGAATTTGCATACTTTTAGCCCGGATCAATGGTTGCCCGCCCCCAGCTGGGGCCCGGGCATTAAAAGGGAATCCGGTGAAAATCCGGGGCTGTTCCCGCAACTGTAAGCTTTATCCCGACCCGCGGTCGGGATGCCTGCTGCCCACTTCGATACCACTGCGCGACCCCCCGGGGAGCGTGGGAAGGTAGGCAGCCGGACGCGAGCCAGGAGACCTGCCTTATCCAACGTCGAATGTTTAACCTTCGGGACTAAAGGTTAACAAGCAGCAATGCCTGAAGACATCCCGGATTACCGAATTCCGTATGGAAACAAAGCACAGGCTTTGGCTGGCCTTCCTGTGTGCAGGGTTTACCTGTTACTGCCAACAGCCATCTGATTCCACCCCTGTACGCCAACTCGAGGAGGTCGTGCTGATTGACTCCCGATTCCCCCTGCGGCGCGAGCAATCGGGCAAAACCGTAGTCCGGCTCGGGCCGGAAGAACTCCGCGATTATCAGGGGGCCTCGGTGGCCCAGCTCCTGAACCAGCAGTCCGGGTTTGAAGTATCTGGCAGCCGGGGCAGGCCCGGGGAAGTCCTCGGGGTCTTTGCCCGCGGGGGTCGGGGCCGGCAGGTGCTGGTGCTCATCGACGGGCTGCGCGTATCGGACCCCTCCTCTTTTTCCCAGGAGTATGACCTGCGGCTACTCCCCGTTTCGGCTATTGAATCGGTGGAGATCATAAAAGGGGCTGCCAGCGTGCTTTACGGGGCCAATGCGGCCACCGCTGTTATCGACATCCGAACCCGAAGGGCCGGCAACAGCCCCCTCCAAGGCCTGGTGCAGGGGAGTATGGGCACCCAAAACCCGGTAGGAGCCTCCAGGCCCGACCTGGGCCAGTTCAGCCATTATGCCGAAGTCGGGGGCCGGCAGGAGGGCTGGGATTACAAAGCAGCCTTTTCCCATAGTTTCGCCAACGGGCTTTCTTCCCTGGAAAACGGGGTGGAGGAGGACCCCTACAACAACTGGTCGGCCGACCTCGCAGCCGGCCGGCAGTTGGGCAGGAACTCCCGCCTGGGCATCCTGGCCAACCACACGCGCATGCGCGCAGCTTATGACGATGCCTTTAACGGAGTGGATGCCGCGTACTTTTTTCGAACGCAGCAACAGCGCCTGGGGTTACAGTGGCAATGGAAAGACAGCCTGCAACAGGTGGAGGTCAGCGGGGCCTATACCGAATACCGCTCGGAGAACCAGAGTGATTTCCCCGGTGTTTTCGAAGGGGAAAGCTGGACCGGGGACCTGGTGTACAAGCGCCGGCTGGCTGCGCAGCTCCATGGCCTGGTGGGCCTGAACGTCCTGGTGGACCGGGCCCTCCTGGAAGCCCGGGAACAGTTCAGCCTGGTGGACCCCTACCTGAACCTGGTCTGGAACGGAAAGGGTGGTGGCAACCTCAATGCCGGGCTCCGACTTAATTCCCATTCTACCTACGGCACACGGGGGGTCTACCACCTGAACCCTTCATACAGCCATCGCTTTAAAGGCGGGTACCTGAAGGCCATGGGGTCATGGGCCACGGCCTACATTACCCCTTCCCTCACGCAGTTATTCGGGGCCTTTGGGGCGAACCCCGACCTGGAACCCGAAACGAACCGCACCCTGGAGGGCGGGCTGGAACTCACCCTCGACAGGGGGGTGCGCCTTAGTGTCCTGTATTATAACCGCTCCGAGCAAAATACCGTGATTTTCAACAATGCAGATTTTGTGTACTTCAACAGCTCGGAAGCAGTGGCCGTTCGCGGCCTGGAAGGGGAGCTGGACTGGGAATGGTCGGCGGGGGCCCGCCTGCAGGTGAATTATGCCTTTACGGACCGGGAAGGGGGCGAGGCGATCCGCATCCCGCGGCACAAACTCAACCTGACTGCCCGGGCACCTATTTCCAAAAGGGCCTCCGCCCTGGTGCGGTACGCCTATACCGGTACGCGCACCGATACGGATTTTACGAGCTTTACCCCCGTGGAACTCCCGGCTTTTTCCCTGGTGGATGCGCGGGTCGATTACCAGATCTGCCCCGGTCGGCTCGAAGGCTTCCTGCAGGTATCCAACCTGCTGGGGGAATCCTATACCGAGGTGCTGGGTTTTGCCACCCCCGGACGCAATATGCTGGTGGGCTGGTCGCTCAAGCTATAAAAAAAACCTCCCGAAGGAGGTTAATAGGATTATTGGAAGAGGGCTTTCTGCAGGGAGGCCGGAAGCTCGATCTCTTTGTCGAGGACCATATTGTCTTTCATGGGCTTGAACATCCCGCTGTGGGTAAATGGCTCTGCCGGCATCCCTACCGCATCCAGGGTGCGTTTTCCGGCTACCCCGGTGATCTCCTGCAGGGCCCGGGCCAGCAACGGCTCGTTCGGGTCCCCCAAAACGCCAAGGTTTTCCAGGTCTTCCGCCAATTCGATATCCGGGGCAAACCCGGCGGTATAGTCGGAGAATTCCAGGACATTTTCATTACGCCCCACCAGGGGTTGGATGGCCCAGGTGTTTTCGGGGTTGATGCTGTTCACCCGCTCAGGGGTATAGATAAAGGGGGCGCCGGGACGGTTTGGGTCGTCTACCATGGTCAGGGAGAATTCATTCTTGCCCCGTGTGGTGGTGCCGATTTTTATAACGTCCATATACGGATTGAGTCCATTGATCACTAACTCGCTTGCTGAAGCCGTGCTGCGCGTAGTCAGGATATAGACGCGGCTCAGGTTAAGGGTGTTGACGGGCACTCCGGACCGTACCGAGCTGGCGAAAAAATCATCCAGGGCCTTCGGATCATCCCGGGTAAAGGCTTCCTGAATTTTGTCATTCCAGCGCTGGCGCAGGTAGAGTTCCTCGGTCCGGGTGCCGTAGATCATGCTTGAAAGCAGGCGGGACGTATTTACCGACCCCCCGGAATTATACCTCAGGTCCAGAATCAGTTCGGTGACATTCCGTGACTGAAAAAACCCAAAGGCATCATTGAGTTCCAGGTCGAATTCATTGAGGAACCCGTTATACATCAGGTAGCCGATGGTCTGCCCCCCGATCTCAAAGACTTCGGTGCGGAAAATAGGGTCCTCCTGAAACCCCTCTTCCTTGGTGAGGGTGACTTCCTTGCCGTTCGGGGTAATTTCAGTGCCCGAGATATCGGCCATATTCAGCGTGTAGGTAGCGTTTTCCCCGAAAAGAAGGCTTTGGTAGTTGTCGATCGTAAGGGTAACCCCGTTTACCCCGGTAAAGAGTTCCCCCCGGGAAATATCTTTGGAGGCGGCATCCGAGCCCGGGAGGATATACCGGACATAGCCGAAGACATTATTGCTCCCGCTGAACTGCACCAGGCCAAATTCCAGGCCATTGCTGCGGGAAATCCCCGCCAGGCTTTGGGTCAGCTCCGTGTAGTCGTCACTATAGAAGCTGAAGCGGTCGTCGAAAAACCGGAGTTTGTTTTCAAAAAAGGCGGCCGGGTTGCTTTCCGTTTCCAGGAATTCGGTATACTCCTGTACGGATTGGAACCGTTCATCGGCCAAATCGGGGATCTCGCCCTGCCAGAAGTACCACAGGTTCATGGCTTTCCACATAAAATCCTGTACCACGACATCAGCGGACGGATCGGGGTCAGGGCCATTGGGCCCGTCAATCCCATTGTCATCATTGCTGCACGACAGGACCACCAGGCCTGCCATCAGCAAGAACCACTTTTTCATATGCTTTTTTTTAAATACCTATCTTTCGACAAAGATCGTTCCAAAATTTCAGGAGAACAGAACCCTGGCCGAAAATCATGCATTCCCGCCCCGGTGGGCGGTTTTCTTTCCTTTTAAAAGCCCTAAATTAGATACCCTTACAGGAAAAAAAAATTATTTGTAACAAATTTAACCTCATTTCGTCTTGATGGTATAAACAGAAGATGAACAGGTGGCAACCCTAACAGCAAAGCCCATAATGACACCCTCCGAATTCATGGAATTGGTCACGCCGTTTAAAGACAAGGTTTTCCGACTGGCAAAACGGCTGCTGATTTCCACGGAAGAAGCGGAAGATGCCACCCAGGAAGTAATGCTCAAACTGTGGTCGGCCAAAAACAAAATAGGTTCCTATCGCAGCGTGGAGGCTTTCGCGATGACGATGACCCGGAATTTTTGCCTCGACCGGCTCAAATCAAAGCAGTCGGGCAACCTTAAGCTGGTTCACAGCAATTATTCCGACCCGTCGGCTTCCCTCCAAAAGGAAGTGGAAGCAAAAGACAGCCTTGGATGGGTGCGGCAGATTATGGACGAGCTTCCCGAGCAACAGCGTATGGTGCTTCAGCTCAGGGACGTTGAAGATTATGAATTCGAGGAGATCGAAGCCTTGCTCGACATGAAACCCACAGCGGTTCGCGTAACCCTTTCCAGGGCACGAAAAGCCGTCAGGGAAAAACTTATAGAAAAACATCGCTATGGAATTGGATAAGATAAATCAACTACTGGAAAAGTATTTCGAGGCGACCGCGACGGAAGCCGAGGAACGGGAACTCAGGGATTACTTTGCGAAAGGGCCGGTTGCCCCGTACCATGAAGCGTACGCCCCCATGTTCTCTTATTTTTCCGAGGCCGGAAAGGAGCGCTATACCAAGCAGGTCCCACTAAAAACCAGAAGCAGAAGCTACGGGTGGGTTTCCATTGCAGCGGCAGCCGTGCTCATGATCGGCCTCTATTTCGGGAAGCAGGCCCGCGACCAGCGCGAAGCGGAAATTGCGTATCAGGAAACCCGAAAGGCCCTTGGGCTCATCGCGCAGAACCTGGACCGGGGGACGGAAAAAGTCGCCTACCTGGGCCAGTTTGAACAAACAAAAAAGAAACTGTTAAACAACGATTAAAACAAAAATGATGAAAAAGTATATCGCTATTGCCCTGTTAGTACTGACCCCCCTGGCCGGGGCCGCCCAATCCATCTTTGACAAATACGAGGATATGGACCAGGTCAGTTCCGTGATCGTCAACAAGAACATGTTCGAGTTGCTGATCAAGATGGATGTGGATGTGGATGACCCGGAAGCCCGGGAATTCATGGAGATCGCCAAGAGCCTGAGCGGGCTGAAGGTCTTTGTTACGGAAGACAAGGGCATATCCGCCGACATGCAGGCCACGGTGGACAAATACCTCAAGTCGGCTTCTCTGGAGGAGCTGATGCGGGTGAAGGACAAGGAAGCCAATGTGAAATTCTATATCCGCAACGGCAAGGACAGCGACCACGTGAGCGAATTGCTGATGCTGGTCACCGGGATACAGAATGGCGGCAATGTGGAGATCGACAACCGCAAGATCGAAACCGTATTGCTGACCCTTACCGGGGATATCGACCTGACAAAAATCGGTTCCCTGACCCGGAAGATGAACCTTCCCGAAGAACTCGAGAAGGCCGAGAAGAAAAAGAACTAATTGAGCTGTGATGCGTGGAAAGGGGGCTGCCAAAACCCCCTTTTCGGGCGTCATAAAAAATCCAATGATGAACGATCTGAAAATAAGTAAGGGAATACGGGGTCTTGCCCTTTCCCTGTTGTTCCTGGCAGGGTGCTCGGGCACGCAGAGCCTGCAGGAGTATTATGTGGACAATGCGGAGAACCCGAACTTCCTCGCCCTCGACGTGCCGGCAAATATCGTAAAGCTCGATGCAGCCAACCTGAGCGAAACCCAGAAGGAAGCCCTGGGGTCGCTGAAGAAGCTTAACATCCTTGCCTTTCGCAAAACCACGGAAAATGCCCAGGCCTATCTTGAGGAGAGTGCCCGGGTAAAGGAGATCCTGGGGAACCCCGATTTCAAGGAACTGATGAAGTTGAATTCCAAAATGGCCAAAGGGGTGGTGAAGTACCTGGGCGAAGGCGATGCCATCGATGAAGTCGTCATTTTCGGCGACAGCAAGGACCAGGGTTTTGCCCTGATCCGGGTACTGGGCGACGACATGAACCCGGCCCATTTGATGCAATTGATGCAGGCCCTTCAGAAATCCGACCTGGACGGGGAGGCTTTTAAGGAGCTCTCCGGGCTGTTCAAGGGTTGAAATTCTCCCTTACGTCACAAAAAATCCCATGGGCTTTCAATAAAAGCCCATGGGATTTTTGTTGGACAGACGTTCTAAGTGCTTTTCCGGAAGCATAAAGTTCCAAATGCCATGCAAATCAGAAACAGGGAATCCCTGGCAAACCCCGGGAACATGGGGACGTGTATTTCGCCGCCCGGGATGGCTGTAGGCCCTCCCCGGACCAGGCCGGTATCGAAATCCCGTATCCCCATTCGGTGGAAATCCACAAAGAAGGGTAACCCCGGTTCAGATGCCGGTATACGTTTCGGGCCGGAAGGATTTGAGCTCTTCTCTAAGGGATTCCGAAACGTCCAGCCCATCGATAAAGGCCCTGATGGATTCCCCGGTGACCCGGCTATTGGTTCGGGTAAGCCCCTTGAGGGCCTCGTACGGATTCGGGTACCCTTCCCTTCGGAGAACCGTTTGGATGGCTTCGGCCACCACGGCCCAGTTGTCTTCCAGGTCCTGCCGGATCTTCGCCTCATTGAGCAGGAGTTTGCCCAGGCCTTTCTGGCAGGCCTGCAAGGCGATGAGGGTATGGGCAAGGGGGACCCCGATGTTCCTGAGCACCGTACTGTCGGTGAGGTCGCGTTGCAGGCGGGAGACCGGCAGCTTGGCCGAGAGGTGTTCAAAGAGGGCATTGGCCAGGCCCAGGTTCCCTTCTGAATTCTCAAAATCGATTGGGTTCACCTTGTGCGGCATGGCCGAGGACCCCACTTCCCCTTTTTTGATCTGTTGCTTGAAATAATCCATGGAGATGTAGGTCCAGAAATCGCGGTCCAGGTCGATCAGGATGGTATTGATCCGTTTAAGCCCGTCAAAAAGGGCTGCCATGTGGTCGTAATGTTCAATTTGCGTGGTGGGAAAGGAATAATGCAGCCCGAGCTGGCCTTCGACAAAACGCATTCCAAAGGCCTTCCAGTCGGTTTCGGGATAGGCGGCATGGTGGGCGTTGAAATTTCCCGTGGCCCCACCGAACTTGGCAGGGAACGGGACCATGGCCAACAGGCTTCGCTGTTCGCGCAACCGCTGGGCGAAGACCTCGATTTCCTTGCCCAGTCGGGTAGGGGAGGCCGGTTGCCCATGGGTGCGCGCCAGCATGGGAACTTGCGCCCATTCCCGGGCCAGGGCCGTCAGTTTTTCGCAAAGCGCTTCCAGGGCCGGTTCATATACCTGCTCCATAGCTTCCTTTAACGATAGGGGGATGGCCGTATTGTTTATGTCCTGGGAAGTGAGCCCGAAATGGATGAATTCCTTGCAGGAACCCAGCCCGAGGGCGTCAAAGCGCTTTTTCAGGTAATATTCCACGGCTTTTACATCGTGGTTGGTGGTCTGCTCGATGGATTTTACCTCCAGGGCATCATCAAGGGAAAAATCTTTGTATAGAGCGCGTAACTTCCTGGTAAGCGGTTCATCCAGGGCAGGGAGCTGGGGTAGGGGCACGTGGCACAGGGCGATGAAATATTCCACTTCCACGCGTACCCGGTAGCGGATCAGGGCTGCCTCTGAAAAGTAGTGTTCCAGGGAGCTCACTTTATCGCGGTACCTCCCATCTATGGGGGAAATGGCCAGCAGCGTATGGTTTGACATGATCGGCGGGTAAATTTAAAAGGCCAAAGATACGGAAACCCTGGGTTTTCTGGTAGGTTGGCCCCGGGCCTTTCAGGGACATTGCAGTCCCCTGAGTACCCTTCTCGCCCGTGCCTGGTAGGCCGGGGATGCGGTTGGATATTGTTGTTCGAGGATGGCCCTGAGTTCCCCGCAGATCCAGCCGAAGTCTTTTCCCAGCAAAAGCAGCGAATGCATGCTGTAAATTTTAGGGGCCACCTGCCCCGGGGTCAGGAGCCAGTCGAAGCAGGCTTCGGCCAGCGCCTCCTTCTGTTCGGGGGTTAGCGGGGGCCTGGTATCCCTGGGCGCGTTGGCATAGAAAGCCTTCAGGAGTTGTTCGCTGATTTTGGCCAGGGGCCGGATGGAGGAATCCCGCCGGGGCCCGCTGATCCCCCGGGTAAACTCCCCCAGGAAAGGATACAGGAGGTCCGGTTGTGCCTGGTGTACGAATTCGAGCACCCAGCAGGCCCGACTCCCCGCGGCGTCGTCGCATCCCAGGCAGATTTCGAGCAAGGGGCCTATAAACTTGGGATTCTCCAGGAAAAAGCCCGCCATTTCCAGGCGGTCTGCCCGGGTGGCCTTTATACCTTCAAGGCGTAATTTTAATTGTGATTTTTGATCCAATGCACTACTTTAGGCCAAAACTTAACGGGTATGAAATTAGGTAAAAAAATAGCCCTGGCCTTGTTGGCAGTATTCCTGGGAATGCAATTCTTCAGGCCTGAAAAGAATGTTTCCACGGAACCCCACCTGCAGGCCTTCCTGGCGGAGACCAACCCCTCTGGCGAGGTTGCGGGAATTTTGGAAACCAGTTGTTACGACTGCCATAGCAACAACACTGTGTATCCCTGGTACAACCAGGTAGCCCCGGTATCCTGGTGGCTGGCCGACCACGTCGATGAAGGGAAGGAACACCTGAATTTTTCGGACTGGGATTCCTACAACGCGAAAAAGAAGGACCACAAACTGGAAGAGGTAATCGAAATGGTGGAAGCCTCCGAAATGCCCCTCAATGAATACACCTGGACCCATGAGGAAGCACGCCTTACCGATGCCCAACGGGAAGCGGTCATGGAGTGGGCCCGTCAGACCCGGGCCCTGTATCAATTAGGCGACGCACCAAAATAGGGAGCCCCGTAGCCGCTCTTTCTGCAATGATTTCAAGGGATTCCAGGTCACCCTCCCGAAGGTTGGGACGGGGGTCGACGAGGAACATGCGGCTGCCTGCCTTCCGGTAATGGACCAGCCCCGCTGCCGGATACACCTGCAGGGAGGTCCCCACCACAATCAGGATATCGGCCTGCATGGCCAGGGCAGCGGCCTGTTCCAGCATGGGCACTGCTTCTCCAAACCAAACGATATGCGGGCGCAGGGGGTATCCTTCTCCGCAGCGGTCTGAGGCCAGCAAATCGCCCCTCCAGGGATATACCCGCTGGCCGGGCCCGGTGCTTCTGGCTTTCAGCAACTCCCCGTGCAAATGGAGGACGCGGCTGCTCCCCGCCCGCTCGTGGAGGTCATCTACATTCTGGGTAACCACATCGACCTCAAAATGCTTTTCCAGTGCTGCCAGGGCCAGGTGGCCCGGGTTCGGGGATACCTCCAGGAGTTGCCGGCGGCGCTGGTTGTAAAACTCCAGCACAAGGCCAGGGTTCCTGGCAAATCCTTCCGGGGAAGCCACCTCCATGACGTCGTGCCCCTCCCATAGCCCCCCGGCATCCCTGAAAGTCCGCAGCCCGCTGTCGGCGCTGATTCCCGCACCGCTAAGTACCACTACCTTTTTCATATCCGCTGTTTTACCCCGGTTTCCGGCTTCCCTGCAGAGGCCTCAAGGGTGACCACAACCCGGGCATTTCCGTTTCGGGGAAGAAATTTGTTAAATTTAATCCGGAATGAGCGCAATGGCAAGGACAGACCCGGAATTGTTGGCTTACCTGGAGGGGTACCTCACCCCGCAGCGCCGGGAGCGCTTTATGAAGGTCCTGTCCTGGCGCACGAGGTACCTTACGGTGGCCCTTGAGGATGTGTACCAGATGCATAATGCCAGTGCGGTGATCCGCTCGTGTGATGTTTTTGGCATACAGGACGCCCACCTGATCGAAGGACGCTTTGGGCGCCGCCTCGACAAGCGGATTGCCATGGGGGCCCAGCAGTGGGTCGATGTGCACCGGTACGAGGACAACATGGCTTGTCTTGAAGCCCTGAGGGCAAAAGGCTACCGGATTGTAGCCACAGTCCCCCGGGAGGAAAGCTGCCCCCTGGACGCTTTTCGGCTCGATAGCCCTGTAGCCCTCTTATTTGGCACAGAAAAGGAAGGGCTTAGCGCAGAGGTCCTGGCACAGGCCGATGAGGCCATCCATATCCCGATGCACGGGTTTACGGAAAGCCTGAATATTTCCGTTGCCGCCGCCATCATCCTCCGGCATTTAAGCGAACAGCTGCATCGTTCGGAGCTGCCATGGCAGCTCAGCGAACAGGAAGTCCTCGAGAAACGCTTTGACTGGACCTGCAAGAGCATCCGGGCTGTCGATGAAATCCTGGCCCGCTACCGCGGGGCATCGTGAAAATGCGTACCTTAATTCAGGCACTTTGTGCCACAGCAACTACTCATCAAACCTAAAAAAGTCAAAACCCATGGAGCAAAATCCGATTGGCTGGGTGGAAATTCCCGTTACAGACATGGATCGGGCAAAGGCATTTTACGAAACTGTATTCCGGTTGGAGATCGAAGTGCACCCCTTCGGGGACCTGGTAATGGGCTGGCTCCCCTATGCCCAGGGCAAGGAAGGCGCCTCCGGTTCCCTGGTCCTGCACCGCGAAGCCTACAAGACCAGCGAAACCCATGGCCCGGTCATCTATTTTTCCAGGGTGGATGTGCAGCAGGAACTGGAACGGGTGGAGGCCGCCGGGGGCCACATCCTGCAGCCGAAGACCCGGATCTCTGAAGACATTGGTTTTATGGCCCTGTTCAGGGATTCAGAGGGAAACCGCATTGCGTTGCATTCGCGTGTTTAAGCCACCCCGGGCATTATTGGATCGGGATGGGCAGGTTTTTCAGGGTATCCCTGATTAGCGGGATCTCCAGCCCTACGATAAACCGCCAACGTTCAAAGGAAATATTGGTGGTGAAATTGCGGGGCTGGGCGTTTATGCCTTCTGCCGGGATCTCTGGGCTTGAGTCGATCCGGCTGCTGGTAGCCGCATAACTGCTGCCCAGGGTGAAGTTGCCCCACGGAAAGTCGAGGTCCACTCCTAAGGCCACGTGCCAGAAGTCATCGAGTAAATTCACATTAGCGCTGCTCTGGTTAATCAGGTCGAAAAGGTTGGTTCCCTGCTCTGTGGCCGAAAAATCGGAGGAAAAGCTTCCGATCAGGTTAACGGATTCTGAAAGATATACCTCGGCCCCGGCGCCAAAATTAAAGACTTGCCTGAGTTGTTCCCGAAAAGGGTTTTCCCCCACGGAAGCCTCACCGTTAAGGACCGGAAATGCAATGCGCTCATAAGATGGCACGGCCCCATGCCATTCCATATTGAAGTGCAACTTGTTTTTTTTCCAGGGAACCCCTGCCCCCAGGGCAATTCCAAGAGGGGTTTTTCTTTGCCCTTTCAACCCGCCGAATTCTTCGGCTACAATAAAGTCTTCTTCGGCGGAAAACCCGCTGAGCGATTCCAGGTAGGTAAAGGAGGTCTTGTTTCTAAGGGAGGTGAAGGGCAGGCTCACATTCATCCCAAGGTCGATACCTGACCATTGCCAGGCCGCCCCGAGCCTGAGGAACAAACCATGGGTTTTTTGCTGGTAGGAAAGCCGGTTGTTGTACGCGATCACCGAATTGTTTTCCCGCTGTTCATTGATGAGGATGTCGGCCCGGCCCTGTATCTCATAGATGCTTCCGAACAGGGACGCCCCTACAGCGAAGTGTTCCGAGAGGGAATGGGCCCAGGTTACCCCGAACCACTCTTCCCGGAGCTGGTCTTTAAAGGAGAGGTCGGTAAAGCTGCCTTGGATATCGGGAAGGATCTGTATGGGGTCCTCCTTCAGGAGGCCAGAATTATACCCCAATTGTATATCGGACCGGTGCCTTGACAGGATGGAATAGGCGAATTTGTGGTTCGGGAGGCGCTTTACACTGAAGGTGCCGGCAATGGTCGCCGGGATGCCACCGAAACTATTTGAGCTTAACCCTTTTTCCGTTTGGAGGATGTTGTCGAACTGGTACCGGGACCATTGGTAGGCTTTTCCCCCGATGGTGAATGCAGGTTGTTCGATCAGCGCCAGGCGGGCAGGGTTGTAATAGGTGAGCCCCAGGTCGGAAACGCTCCCGGTAACGTTGCCGTTAAGCAGCACAGACTGGTTCCCGAAATTCTCGAATTTATAGTTCCCTTCCTGCCCCAGGAGGATCATGGGTAGGGAGGCCAGCAGGGCTGATAGCAAATGAAATATTTTGGACCTTTCCCGTAACATAATAGGGAAATATACGGAATCCGCCGCTAACCATCATGTCCCGGTTCCGGGCTCCGGGCAAACCTGACGGCCAACCTGAGCCTGGGGTGGTTTGGCCTGAAGATGGCGTACACCTTCCGGGGTACAACAACGTTGCCCCGGGGTTAAATTTCAATATTCGATAGGCCTGTGTTGGCTGGTAGTCCAAACCATGTTTACAGGCCAGTGAACTAAGGGTTGAAATTTCGGTTTTTTCTCTTTTGGTTCCGGCTTTGTCTTTTGGTACAGGCGGGTTTCTACCCCCAGGCGGGGCAGCCCATCCGGCTGATTTGCCCCTATTGGGTGCCTGCCAGTTCAAGCAGCGCAATGTCAAAAGGAGTATCGAGTTCCACCCGCCCGTTTTTCACGACAACCTTTGAGCCTGAGTACGCGTCGTACAGGCTCGTACCATCCCCGAAAAACCCTTTTACGCCCAGGGTTTTCTTTCCTTTGGGCAGGTCGAGTCCCACCACTACCTTGTCGCGGTAATCGCCATCGGTATAGGTACGACTGAAGACATAGGGCTTGCGCGAAAGCCGGTTGTGTCGTCCTGCCCCAATCGCGGGATGGCGCTGGCGAAACTGCCCGAGTTTCTGCCAGTGCGTAAGGATGCTCCTGGTTTGTTCCAGGCTGTCGACAGCTTCCCAGTTCATAAATGACCTGAGGTTGGCGTCCCCTACAGCCCCTTCCGCCTTAAGGCTTCGTGCAGTTTCGTCCCCGTAGTAGACCTGAGAGGCTCCCGGGGTCAGCAGCAGTACATTGGCCGCCCTGTACGGTTGCAGGCGGTCCGGGTCAAAGGGCGACCCGTCATCGTGGGAACTCAGGTAGTTTAAAACACCCTTTCCTTTCAGTTGGGTGTTGAGTAATTTATGGTATTTGCCGAATATCTGCTCGTAATCTTTATGGGCATCTTCCTTGAGCTCGAAATTGATCAGGCTGTGGAATCCATGGGAGAAATAATCCACCTTCCTGTCCCCGAAATCGAAGTCCCTTCCCCCGGAAATCCCATAATTGTACACTTCTCCAACCATGAAGAAGGGATTGTCGTCCAGGACCTTCGCGGGATTCCTTTTTTTCCAGGATTCGAAGGCGTGGGCGGCTTCCCGGTAAAGTTCGGCCCAGGCTTTTTCATCGGCATGCTTCGCGGTATCCACCCGGAACCCGTCGATCCCAAGGTCATTTACATAATCGGTAAGCCATTTGATGAGATAAAAGCGCGGGGCCCGTGGATATCCGGTGCGCTCGAAAAAGCCCTGAAGTTCGTCCAGCTCGTTGCTCAGTCTTCCTTCCGCCTTCCATTTGGCGAGGAGGGCATCTGGCAATTCCACCGGTTGGTCCGACTCGGTGTAGATGTCGGGAAGGTTGTCCACCAGGGTGCAGGCTGTCGTATTTTCATATGTGGTAAACCCGCAGGTAGGCTCAAGCCGAACCCAATCCTCCGGCCATGCCGGATCAGCCTCAGTTACCGGCCCGGTATGGTTGAGGACCACGTCCATCAGGATGCGGATCCCCCGTTTGTGGGCGGCCTCCACCAGGTTTTTCAGGTCTTCGTAGGTGCCGAAATTCGGATCCAGGGCTGTCCAGTCCCTCGCCCAGTAGCCATGGTACCCATAACTGTTTCCCGTCCCTTCGTCCGTATCCCCGTGGATTTGTTCGACCACCGGGGTAAACCAGATAGCGTTGACCCCCAGGTCTGTAAAATACCCCGATTCGATCTTTTGGGTGATCCCCGCCAGGTCGCCTCCCATAAACCCGCGTAAGGGACCTGTGGGGTTGGTGCGTCCAAAATTCACGTCATTCCCGGGGTTCCCATTGTGGAAACGGTCGGTCAGCAGGAAATAGACGTTGGCCGCATCCCAAAGGAAAGGGATGGTATCGTTTTTTACCACAGGGGTATTTGAGGGTTCGGGATTAAGGCGGGAAGCGGTTTTCGGGTCTGTCCTGCAACTGGCAAGCAACAGGCAGGTCAGCAACAAAACCAGGGGTTTGTTCATCGGTCGGAGATTTTCCCTAAAACTAAAAAATGCCCCTTGAAATCGAAAATTTATTTTTCGCGGTTCAACACCTTGAATTCCTCATAGCAACTGCTCAGGGCATCGAGGATCTGGAGGTCGTTGGCCGTTTTGATAAAGGAGTTGGAATAGTTGCAATTGGTCAGGATATCTTCAATGTCGACCTTTTCGAGCTGCAGGAGCTCCATGAGGGTTTCCCGGTCGAATTTCGAAGCGAGCAGGTCCCGGATGCGGTCGTCTTCCTTGATTTTTCGCAATTTCCGCATCTGGTTGGGCTGCCTGCCGAAAAGGTTTCGCAACAGGTCTGCCGGGTTCATGATGGCCCCCAAAACCTTGGTCACTGCCCCGGGGGTCTTATTGCCCGCCTCATAACTGACCGGAAGGCCCGAAATGCTGTACTGGTAGCCGGTATTGATGGGGAGGTTTTTGACGTCTATCTCGAGGTAACCCGTGAGCTGATAGGGCCTGACGATCACTTCTTCCAGGGCATAGGCAAGCTCGGTAAGGGCAATTTCGGTGTCCTCGAACCGGAACATGTCATTGGTTACCCTGATTTTCTGGGACTTAAACCCGAGGTAAGAAAAATACAGGGTGTCATTGACCGCTGCCCGGATCGAAAATTCCCCATTCTGGTCGGTAATCGTACCCACCACCTGGTTCAGGTTAACCACATGCACGCTTTCCAGGGGCCTGTCGGTCTGGGCATTCACCACTACCGCCCTGAAGGTGCCATCCAGGGCTTCGCCTCCGGTTTCCTGGGCCAATGAAGGCACGGCAACCAGGAGGGCCAGTAAAAATAAGAGTCGAGACATGCGTTCTATCCGCCAAAGCAAGGCCAACGAAGAAAGCAAAAAAACCAGGTCATTTCCAAATTTTTGGGATAGCCTTAACTAATAGGATCCCTTGCGGGCCTTCCCTGTCTTTTTGGTTTTCTTCCCTTTCTTAAAGCCCGTGGCTTTACCGGATTTCCGAAACCCGCCCGTGTAGGGCCCGGTACCTTTACGGCCTTTTTTCCCGCCCCGTTTGGAGGCGCCGGACGGCGCACTGGATATTTCAATATGCACAGGCCTTCCTGACAGCTTAAACCCTTCAAAGGTCTCCAGGACCAGGGGTGCCATGACTGCGTCGGTGGTGAAAAAGGAAAAAGTATCCATCACGTCCACATGGAAAATATCTTCCTTGCCCAGGCCGATGCTGGAACGAAGCATATCCTTCAGGCTCATCCAGTCAAAACCGTCTTTTTCCCCGAGGTTAATGAAATACCGGGTAGTTCCACCTCCGGATTCCGGCAGGTCCATAGGCGCGGCCGAAGGCTCCTGCCCAAATTTTTGGGCCTTGTTGTAGAAGTCGTAAAACCTGCTGAACTCCACGGAGACAATTTTCTGAATCAGTTCATCGCGGCTGAGGCCTTCAAGGACGTCCCGAATAGCAGGCAAAAAGCCTTCCACATCGGGGTTGATGTCGGTGTCTCTTATTTTGGATGCCAGGTGGTAGAGTTGGATCTCACAGATATCCATCCCATCGGGTAACTGTTTTTGCTGGAATGGCTGCCCGATCATCTTTTCGAGCTGGCGCACCCTCCTGAGTTCCGAACGGGTAAGGATGGCCATGGAAACCCCTGACTTGCCGGCCCTTCCGGTACGGCCGCTTCGGTGTGTGTAGGTTTCGATCTCATCAGGGAGCTGGTAATGGATCACGTGGGTGATGTCTTCCACATCAATGCCACGTGCAGCCACATCGGTTGCCACCAGGAGCTGGGTTTGTTTTTTGCGAAATGCACCCATAACCAGGTCCCTTTGGTTCTGGCTCAGGTCGCCATGGAGGGCCCCGGCGCTATACCCGTCTTCAATCAGCTTTTCGGCCACTTTCTGGGTATCGCGCTTGGTGCGGCAGAAGATCACGCAGAACAGGCCCGGATGGGCATCCACCAGGCGGCGCAGGGCCGGGTAGCGATCCCTGCCGGAAACGGTGAAATACTCGTGGCGTACAGTGTCGACGGCCTTGTTTTTCGTCCCTACCGTGACTTCTTTCGGGTGGTGCATGAATTCGCTGGAAATCCGGGCTACCTCCCTGGGCATGGTGGCCGAAAACAGCCAGGTGGACTTATCCCCCGGCGAATGGGAAAGGATGTCTTTGATGTCGTCGTAGAAGCCCATATTGAGCATCTCATCAGCTTCATCCAATACGCAATAGGAAAGGTTGGAGAGGTCGATCATCCCCCGGCCGATCATATCCTTGATCCGGCCTGGCGTTGCCACGATCACCTGTGGGTTCCTGCGGATCTGGTCGGCCTGGTACCGTATGCTTGCGCCCCCATAGACTGCGGTAATTCCGAGGCCCTTGAGGTTTTTGGAGTAATTCTTCAATTCCTGGGTAATCTGCATGCAGAGTTCCCGGGTAGGGGAGAGGATGAGCGCCTGGGTGACCCGCCGTTCGGGGTCCGTTTTCTGGAGAAGCGGAAACCCGAAGGCAGCCGTTTTCCCCGTGCCGGTCTGGGCCAGGGCTACCAGGTCGGTGTCTGTTTCCAGCAACAGGGGGATAACCTCGGCCTGGATGGAGGTGGGTTCTACATATCCGAGGGAGCGCGCGGCTTCCCATAGGGGAGCTGACAGCCCCAGTGATTCAAATGTTGTCATAAAACTTGGTGAACAATGATAGGAAATTAGTGAAGCAAGTGGCTTGTGATTTCATGAGCTTGCATCAGGTGCCGGTTTGCCACTGGATTCAGGAAAGAAAGACAAATGCGGTGCAAAGATACCGGAAATAAACGAATTAGCCGCCTTTGCGGGGAACTATTTCATCCATAAACGCTTTGAACTTGCGGAAGGCCAGTCCCCTGTGGCTGATGAGGTTCTTCTCCTGCGGGGTCATCTGGGCGAAGCTGCCGGTGTGTCCGTGGGGCCTGAAAACAGGGTCGTACCCAAACCCCCCATCCCCGGTGCGCCGTTCGAGGATTTCCCCTTCAGCCACGCCTTCAAAATAGTGGTAGCTTTCCCCCAGGGCCAGGGCAATTACGGTCCTGAAACGCGCTTTCCGGTTGGTTTTTCCTTCCAGGAGTTGCAGCAATTTTTCCATGTTGGCCCTCGCATCGCCTCCCGGGCCGGCAAAGCGGGCAGACCATACCCCCGGGGCCCCGTCCAGGGCGTCCACCTCCAGGCCGGTGTCGTCGGCAAAACAATCGAATCCGTAGTGCTCCTTTACATAGGAGGCCTTCAGATACGCATTTCCCTCAAGTGTATCAGCGGTTTCCGGGATGTCTTGGGTACAACCGATATCATCCAGGGAAAGGACCTCAACCCCCGGGGGGAGCATTTGCCTGATTTCGGCAACTTTATTGGGGTTGTGCGAAGCAAAGACAATTTTCTGCATGGGTACCGGCCTGCTGCGAAAGCAGTCCAAAAGTAGTACATTTGAAGCCTATGAGCCAACTGTTGGAAAAACTCGAACTCCGGGTACCGCCCGCCCTGGTTTTTGGACTTTTTGCCGCGGCTATGTTCCTGCTGGGGCGCTTTTTGCCCGTGGGGCAGTTCGATTTTACCGGTAGGGAGGCCCTGATGTGGTCCATGCTGGGCCTTGGAGGCCTTACCGGGGCGCTGGCTGTGGTACAGGTCCTCAGGGCTGGCAATTCGCTGAGCCCCCATCACCCTGAACGCACCAAAACCCTGGTGGAGCGCGGGGTCTATGACCTTAGCCGGAACCCGATGTACCTGGCGCTGCTCATGGTGCTCCTTTCCTGGGGCCTGTACCTGGGCAATGCCTTCAACACCCTGCTGGCGGCCCTTTTTGTCGCCTATATGAACCGGTTCCAGATCGGGCCTGAAGAACGGATCCTGGACCAGAAATTCGGCCCGGCCTACCGGCAGTACTGCAAATTGGTACGAAGGTGGTTCTGAGTGCGGGAACCCGCAACGGAAGGTGAACAACTCGGGTTGAAGCCCTGTTTTTGGTATTTGGTCGACAAGTTTTGGAGTCGCTGACCCATTTATGATACTTTTGTAAGGAAATCAAACAACTTATCTAACTTTAACAAGTTTCCCCATGCGGTATTTTCTTACATCCCTTAGCCTCGCCTTGTTGGTATTCACCATGGGTTGCAGCAACAGTGAAGATGCAGATGTGAACAACCCCAACAACCCCAACCCGGATGCGGGGATCCCGAATGATCCGGAAAGGGTGGATTATGACCTGTTGACCGTAAATAATTCCGGGGTGACCGGGGTGGCTTCTTTCATCCCCAATGAGGATGGATCCACAACCATTTACATTAAACTGGAAAATGCCTCCCAGGGCATCCATCCCGCCACGGTAAATTTTGGGACCCTAGAGGAAGGCGGGTCCATTGCCATCACGCTGAACGAATGCGAATGTGAAATCAGCGAGACGGTGGTCACCCAACTGGACAACGGAACGGCGATTTCCTTCGTCGGCATGATGACCTTTGACGGCCACCTGAACATTTATGAAAGCCCGACAGACGGAACCGTTATCGCCCAGGCCAATATCGGCGCGAACGCCTTCTGATCCCGATCGCTAAATAATCTGAACCGGCTTTCCTCGGGATGCCGGTTTTTTTATGTTGAATCGTCGGGCATCCGGCCTCCTCAGCAGGAGGGTAAATCCCCCTGTGAATCCCCGTGCCGCAAAGCTGCAGAACAGCATCCCTCCATGGGGAGCCCCTGTTTATTTCTTTTAAAAACTCTGTTTCGACCGGTTTTTATTTCTTTCTATCTTCGGGGCCTCAAACAGAAGGAGTCGCCTGGCCGTGGAACGTAAATACATCTTCGATTTTGACAGTACCCTCACCCGGGTGGAGGCCCTGGACGTCCTTGCGGAAATCACCCTGAAGGACCGCCCGGACCGGCCGGAGATCATCCGGGAAATCCAGCATATTACCAACCTGGGGATCGATGGGGATATTTCCTTTACCGAGTCCCTGGAGCGGCGAATCCGGTTGCTCAAAGCCCATCGCGACCACCTGCCACTCCTGATCGCCGAACTTCGGAAAAAAATATCCAGGTCCATAGCCGACAACCGCGAGTTCTTTGAGCGGTTTGCCCCGCAGATCTATGTGATTTCCGCCGGGTTCCGCGAGTTTATCGTCCCTATCGTTGAGGAGTACAATGTCCCCGGGGAACGGGTTTTTGCCAACACTTTTGAATACGATGCCCAGGGGAACATTGTCGGGTTTGACCGCGAGAATGTCCTGGCCCGTCACAATGGCAAGATCGAGTGCCTGAAGTCCCTGGGGCTGGAAGGGGAACTCCAGGTCATTGGGGATGGCTACTCCGACTATGTGATGCGGGAGGCCGGCATAGCCCATAAGTTTTTTGCCTACACCGAGAATGTGCACCGCGAGAAAGCGGCGCGGCACGCAGACCATATTACCCCTAACCTCGATGAATTCCTATTCGTGAACGACTTACCCAGAAACCTGTCCTATCCCAAAAACCGGATCAAAATCCTGTTATTGGAAAACATCCACCCGGCAGCCTTTGAAAACCTCTCCGAAGACGGGTTTTCGGTGGAACTGGTAGCCCATAGCCTCACCGAGGAGGAACTGATCGAAAAGATCAGGGGGGTGCATGTGCTCGGCATACGCTCCAAAACCCAGGTAACCCGCGGGGTCCTGGAAGCCGCGAACAAACTTATGGTGATCGGGGCCTTTTGTATCGGTACCACCCAGATTGACCTGAACCATGCCCGCAAGAAAGGGGTGGTGGTCTTCAACGCCCCCTATAGCAATACCCGTTCCGTGGTGGAACTGGCGGTGGGGGAGATTATCATGCTGATGCGCAGTATTTTTCCCCGCTCCACAGAGCTCCACACGGGCTTCTGGAATAAAACGGCTGCCAATGCCAGGGAAATCCGCGGCAAGAATTTGGGCATTGTGGGATACGGCAATATCGGGAAGCAGTTGTCGGTGCTGTCGGAGGCCATGGGGATGCGGGTCTATTACTACGATGTGGAAGACAAACTGGCCCTGGGCAATGCTGTCCGATGCAATACCCTGGAAGATTTACTGAATGTTGCCGACGTGGTTTCCCTGCACGTCGACGACAACCCCCACAACCGCAATCTGATTGGCGCCCGTGAGCTCAGGCAGATGCGGCAGGGCAGCTACCTGATTAACCTTTCGCGGGGCTTTGTGGTGGATATTCCCGCCCTTAAGGAAGCCCTGGAAACGGGGTGGCTTGCCGGGGCTGCAGTGGATGTCTATCCCGAGGAGCCGGTTTCCAACGGGCCCTTTCACACCCCCCTGCAGGGACTGGACAACCTTATCCTCACCCCGCACATCGGTGGGAGTACAGAGGAAGCCCAACGCGATATTGCAGATTTTGTCCCCAACAAGATCATGGAATACATCAACTCAGGAAGCACCGTGGATGCGGTCAATTTTCCGAACATCCGCCTTCCCAAGCAGCAAAATGCCCACCGCTTCCTGCATATCCACGACAACGTCCCGGGCATCATGGCGCATATCAACAAAATCCTGGCCTCCTATGACATGAACATCACGGGCCAGTACCTGTCCACCGACAACGAGGTTGGCTATGTCATCACCGATTTGGACCGCGATTATAACAAGGAAGTTACCCGTGCCCTCAAAGACATTGAGCACACCATAAAATTCAGGGTTCTTTACTAGGCCAAACCCGGTTATTCGTTGTGGTAGGGGTCTCCCTTCAGGATAGAGAAGGCCCGGTAGAGTTGTTCAATGGCAAAGAGCCTGACCATCTGGTGGTTGAAGGTCATCTTAGAGAGGCTGATTTTCTCCTGGGCGCGCCCATACATCCGGGGGGAAAAGCCGTAGGCGCCCCCGATGACCAAAACGAGGTTTCGCGGCCCTGAGTTCATGCATTTTTGAAGGTGTGCAGCGAATTCAACAGACCGGTAGGCCTTCCCGCGTTCATCGAGCAGCCAGACCACATCGGTCGGGGAAATCTTTTTGAGCAACTGGTCTGCCTCCTTCTCCCTGAGGGCATCAACGGGTAGGGAGCCGGTAGTTTTAATTTCCGGCAGGCATTCCAATTCAAATGGGATATATCGGCCCAGGCGCCTGGAATAGTCATCCACCAACTCCTCCATGGGGCCGGGAACCGTTTTTCCCATGGCCAGTAATCGCAGCTTCATTCCCCAAAAGTAAGTCATTGGGGGCAAACAGCCGTGATACTGGCCTTCGCAAGGGGTATATGGTTTCGATTTACAGGGCTTTGAGCAAACATTTTAGTACCTTAGCACTATGATCTCTGCTGAAAAATTCCAGGAAGAAATTGACCTCATTATTGCCAACGCCCTGCGGGAGGATGTCGGGGAAGGCGACCATAGTTCCCTGGCCTGTATCCCTGACGGGGCGATGGGCCGGGCCCGGCTTTTGGTCAAGGATACCGGTATCCTGGCCGGGGTGGATTTTGCCAGGCAGGTATTTAAAACGGTAGATCCGCAGCTGCGCATGGAGGTGTTCCTCCCCGACGGAAGCCCGGTTACACGCGGGCAGGTGGCCTTTGAGGTGGAAGGCCCTTCCCTGAGTATCCTGAAGGCCGAAAGGCTGGTGCTCAATGCCATGCAGCGGATGAGCGCCATAGCGACCAAAACGCGGAAGTATGTGGATCTGGTCGAGGGCACAGGGACCAAAATCCTCGATACGCGCAAAACCACCCCGGGCATCAGGGCCCTTGAGAAATGGGCCGTGCGGATTGGGGGCGGCGAAAACCACCGGTTTGCCCTGTATGACATGATTATGCTTAAAGACAACCACATCGATTTCGCCGGAGGGATTTCCCGGGCCATTGCCAAGACAAGGGCTTATCTGGACCAAAAGGGTTTGGACCTGAAGATTATCGTAGAGGCGAGGGATTTGCAGGAGGTGGCCGAAATCCTGAAGTCGGAAGGGGTGCATCGTATCCTCCTCGATAATTTTACCCTGAAGGAGACCCGCGAGGCCGTGGCACTGATCGGAGGCCGCTGCCAGACAGAATCCTCGGGCGGCATTACCGAAAAGACCCTGCGCAGCTACGCGGAATGCGGGGTTACCTATATTTCTTCTGGGGCCCTCACGCATTCCGTGGCCAATATGGACCTCAGCCTAAAGGCGTTTTAGATGGAAGGTTCCCTGGGAAAAAAATTAGAGGAGATTCCCCTGGTCCGATGGCTGGTTAAGCTTCTAAAACGGGCGAGGCTCAAAGGGTTTGAAGGGATGTCCCTCTTTGACCTTATTGTACTCTACCTGCGGGGGATTATCCGGGGGGCCCTGTCTACCAGGGCCAGTGCTATCGCCTTCAGCCTGTTTTTAGCCCTTTTTCCTCTTATTATTTTCCTGGTCACCCTGATCCCATACCTGATCCCGTATATCCATATCGGAGAAGGTGATTTTGAGGTGCAATTCCTGCATTTCCTGGATACCATGCTGCCCAAGGCCACCGGGGAGTACTTTATGGAGGTCTTCCAGCAGATCAAGGACCAGAAACACGGGGGTTGGCTTTCGTCCTCCTTCCTCATCTCCATTGTGCTGATGACCAATGGTGTAAATGCCATATTCGGGGGGTTTGAATCCAGCTACCACATTGAGTTCACCCGGAATTTTTTCAGGCAATATGCCTACGCCCTCATGGTCGGCCTCATCCTGTCGCTCCTGCTGGTGGTCGGCGCTGTTTTCTACCTGTATTTTGAGGTTTATGTGCTGGGGTACCTGCAGGAATATGCCCGGGCTGACGGGGGGCCGGCCCTCGATGCAGGCCAGCTCGCCGTGGCCCGGATCGGGAAGCTGGCCTTCTTTGTTTTGCTGACGTACCTGACCACGGCCATCCTTTACTATTTCGGGACCATGGAAGGGAAAAAGGCCCGGTTCTTCTCCTATGGGGCGCTGATGACCACCCTGCTGATCCTGCTGAATTCCTACCTGTTTGGGATCTACATCGAAAATTTTGCCCGGTACAATGAATTCTATGGTGCCCTGGGCGGGTTGTTGATCTTTATGATCTATATCTGGTTGAATTCCAATATCCTCCTGCTTGGGTTTGAATTGAATGCCACCCTGGCCTACCTGCATAAAAGTATCCGGAGGAATGACTAGGGCATGTTCATTTTCAGGCCATGGCTCTGCCGCGGGGCGGGAGGCAGTCGGGGCTTATCAAAACTGCGCCGGATGGAGTATTTTATAGAGGTATTGTTGCCCATCCCCCTGGAGCGGAATTTCACCTATTCGGTTACCCCGGGGCAGTTTGGAATTTTGCAGCCCGGGATGCGGGTGGCCATCCCTTTCGGCAAGGCCAAATTGTACACCGGCCTTGTGGTCAGCCTTCATCATTCCCCGCCGGTGGCGTACGAGGCCAGGGAAGTCTACCAGGTGCTGGATGAAACCCCGCTGGTCGGGGAACTTCAACTGCGCTTGTGGAAATGGATCGCTTCCTACTATATGTGCACCCTGGGGGAAGTTTTTCGAACAGCAGTCCCCGGGGCGTTCCTCCTGGAAAGCGAGACCCGCGTGGTCAGGAACCCCGATGTCGCGGAAGATGGCGATAGCCTGACGGAGGAGGAGGCCCTGGTGATGGAAGCCCTGGAACACCAGGGGGTCCTTAAGGTTTCGCAGATCAGCGAGCTGACCGATCGCAAAAATGTCCTCCCCCTGTTGCATCGCCTGCTGCGGAAAGGCGCCATAGACCTTCAGGAGGCCCTTCGGGAAGATTACCAGCCGAAGAAAGCGCGCTTTGTTCGCCTTCACCCCACGTATGAAAGCGATCCAGCCCTGGAAAGGTTGCTGGAATCCCTCACCAGGGCCCCAAAACAAACCCAGGTTATCCTGCAGCTGTTCCAGCTGCAGCAGGGCAGGGACAAGCCCGTCCGCAGTCGTGAAATGGAAGATCGGGCAGGGACTTCCCGCTCTGTGATCCGCGCCATGATCGACAAGGGTATCCTGCAGGAATACGAATTGCAGCAGGACAGGATTTCTTACGGAGGACCCGCTGAAACCGGGGAACCCGCAGCCCTGAATGAAGAGCAGGAGGAGGCCCTGGCGTCCGTGAGGCAGGCCTTCGGGCAGGGGAAACCGGTATTGCTGCACGGGGTAACCTCCTCGGGTAAAACAGAGGTTTACCACCATCTGATCCGGGAATGCCTCGACCGGGGCAAACAAGTGTTGTACCTGGTCCCGGAAATTGCCCTTACCGCCCAGCTGACGCATCGACTCCAGGCCCTTTTCGGGGCCCGGGTAGCGGTTTTCCATTCGCGCCAAAGCCAGCAGGAACGGGCCGAACTCTGGCAACATGTGCAGCGGGGCGGCGAGAAGGCAGCGGTTATCCTGGGCGCCAGGTCGGCCCTGTTTTTGCCTTTCGCGAGGCTCGGGTTGGTGATCGTGGATGAAGAACACGAGAACTCCTATAAACAATTTGATCCGGCCCCCAGGTACCACGCCAGGGATGCTGCCATTATGCTCGCTTCAATGGCCGGGGCCCCGGTTGTTCTGGGTTCCGCAACCCCCAGTGTGGAAACCTATTATAACGCCCAAAAGGGGAAATTCGGCTACGCCCGGATGCAAAGGCGGTTTGGCGGGGTGCTCCTCCCCGAAATCGAGCTGGTCGACCTTTCGCAGGCCTACCGGAAAAAGCAGATGAAAGGGCATTTTTCGCAGCGGCTCCGCGAAGGCATCAGCCTGGCCCTGCAGGAAGGCAGGCAGGTGATCCTTTTTCAAAACCGCCGTGGTTATGCTCCTGTTGTGGAATGCCTCAGCTGCGGGCATTCCCCGGGGTGTCCCCATTGCGATGTAACCCTGACCTTCCATCAGGGCCTCCAGCAGCTTCGCTGCCATTACTGTGGCTATCACCGCGCCCTGGAAGCCCGGTGCCAGGCCTGTGGAAATGCCACCCTCGATACCAAGGGCTTTGGCACGGAACAGGTGGAAGAGGAATTAAAGGAACTGTTTCCCGGGGCCACCAGTGCCCGCATGGATCTCGACACCACGCGCGGCAAGTATGCCTTCGAACGGATTATTGAACAGTTTGAGGCCCGGGAAGTGGACATCCTGGTGGGTACCCAGATGGTGACCAAGGGCCTGGATTTTGGGAATGTGGGCCTTGTCGGGATCATGAATGCGGATTCCCTGCTCAATTTTCCCCATTTCAGGGCGCACGAGCGGTGTTTTCAACTCCTGACCCAGGTGGCAGGCCGGGCCGGCCGTACCGCCCCGAGGGGAAAGGTACTGATCCAGACCTACAATCCCCATCACCAGATCCTGAAGCAGGTTTCCACAGGCGATTATCAGGGGATGTTCGGGGAACAGCTCTATGAGCGTGAGCAGTTCCGCTACCCGCCCGTGGTGCGCCTGATCAAAATTACCCTGCGTCACCGGGAATGGGGCAGGGTGGAGGAAGGGGCATCCTGGTTTGCCAAATCCTTGCGGATGCTGTTCGACAGGGAGGTCCTGGGCCCTGAATTTCCTCCGGTGGCCCGGATTAGGAACCAGTACCACAAGCAGATTTTATTAAAGATTCCACCGGGCCAGTCCCTGCCCAAAACGAAAAATAGCATCAAAAGGATAGAACAATCCTTCGATGCTATTTCCCGGTTTAGAAGTATTCGTGTGATCTATAATGTAGACTATATTTGATTAGACGTTGCTGAGGGCTTCCGCCAGTTCCGATTTTTTGTTCCGGCTCAGGGGGATGGAACGCCCGCCTACTTCTACATTCTTGCTGTTGTATTTTTCGATGCGCTCCAGGTTTACGATGTAAGATTTGTGGATCCGGAGGAACTTGTCGGCGGGAAGCTGGTTTTCAAAGGCCTTCATGGTGGAGAGGATCACGATGTTGGCCTCGTCAGTAACGAGCTTGATATAATCCCCAAGGGCCTCCACCCATTTGATGTCGCTGAGGACCACTTTGCGCTTCTTCAGGTTGCTCTTCACGAAAATATGTTCCTCATCTTCGTGCACCTTGTGCATTTGTTCGAACTTGGCTACCGCACGCTTTACGGAAGCGTCGAAGCGGGCCATGGTGATGGGTTTGTGAAGGTAATCGGTAACGTCGTAGTCAAAGGCCTTCAGGGCGTAGTCCGGTTTTCCGGTAATCAGGATCACCTGGGGTGGGTTTTCCAGAGATTCCAGAAGGTCGAAGCCACTGATGATGGGCATTTCGACATCCAGGAAAATAAGGTCGATTTCGTTGTTCTTGATGCCATTTTTCGCCTCGATAGCATTGCTATACTCAGCGACCAAAGCAAGATTTGGGTGATTGTTCACCAATTTAGCGACTGCCATTCGCTGCATTGATGAGTCATCAACGACAATACTCCTAAGTTTCATAAATGGTTGATTTGTGGGGTTAAATCATCGGCAAAGTACCTAATTACCACGATGAACTACAAGTAAAGTTGTGAACATGGTGTCAATAACTGTACTGTTGACGATGACCATAGACTAATTTAA
The DNA here is from genome assembly GCF_024006985.1 of Robiginitalea marina. Taxonomy (GTDB): domain Bacteria; phylum Bacteroidota; class Bacteroidia; order Flavobacteriales; family Flavobacteriaceae; genus Robiginitalea; species Robiginitalea marina. The sequence goes on along the minus strand of NZ_JAMXIB010000017.1, from coordinate 5,896 downwards.
ATTGAACACTATTTTTGGGTTGTAGGCTAAGCTCTGTTTTTTGCATGCTTGTAGCTATAACGATCTTTTTTTCCATTTCTTGTAAATGCATTAAAGATTTATTACTTTTGCGCTCCTTTTTAAACACTTCATTTTATGAACCATTACGAAACTGTTTTCATTTTAAATCCCGTTCTATCTGAGACCCAGATAGAGGAAACAGTAAAGAAATTCGAGGATTTCCTGAAAAAACACGGCGCCAAAATGGTGTCTAAGGAAGACTGGGGCCTGAAAAAACTGGCCTATCCCATTCAACACAAAAAGAGTGGATTCTACCACCTCTTTGAATTCACCGCCCCCGGGGAAGCCATAGGCCCCTATGAGCAGGAATTCAAACGAGATGAGCGCATTATGCGGTTTCTTACTGTTAAACTGGACAAGCATGCCGTCGAATGGGCGGAGAAACGTAGGAACAAACTAAAAGCAAAAGCGTAAGACATGGCCACTCTACAACAACAGGCAAAAGGCAAAAAAGACGGGGAGATCCGGTATCTAACCCCGCTGAACATAGAAACCAGCAAGCAGAAAAAATACTGCCGGTTCAAGAAGTCGGGAATCAAGTATATCGACTACAAAGACCCGGATTTCCTGATGAAGCTGGTTAACGAACAAGGTAAAATCCTGCCCCGCAGGCTCACGGGTACTTCCCTGAAATACCAGCGGAAAGTTGCCCAGGCGATAAAAAGGTCCCGCCACCTGGCCCTGATGCCTTACGTGGGAGATTTACTAAAATAAACTGAGGGAAACATGGAATTGATCTTAAAGCAAGACGTCGAAAACCTTGGGTTCAAGGACGACGTGGTATCTGTAAAGAATGGCTACGGCCGCAACTACCTGATTCCCCAGGGGCTGGCAATCCTGGCTACGCCTTCTGCCCGCAAGGTGCTGGCGGAAAACCTGCGGCAAAAAGCCCACAAGGAAAAACAGGTGGTCGAAGCTGCCCGGAAAGTGGCCGAGGCCCTGAAGACGCTGGAAATAAAAATCGAGGCTAAAGTCGGGGAAGCCGACAAACTCTTCGGTTCGGTAACCAACATCGACCTGGCGGCGGCCCTGGAAAAGGAAGGACATGAAATCGACAAGAAATACATCCTCATCAAGGGCGGGGCTATCAAACGCGCCGGACCCTATGAGGCTGAAATTCGCCTTCACCGCGAGGTGCAGGTAGAGTTCGGATTTGAAGTGGTCGCCGAAAAAAAATAAGCGGCCCCTGATACAACTGAAAATCCACCCTGCCGGCAGGGTGGATTTTTTTTGATACCGCTATCCTATGAAATACAGAAGGCTCACCCGGGAACAGCTGGAGGAACTTCATCCGGAATTCATTAATTTCCTGGCTACCCAGTCCATTACCGCAGCAGAATGGCAGGCCCTTAAGGCATCAAAGCCAGAAGTGGCGGAGGCAGAGATCGATGTGTTCAGCGACCTGATCTGGGAAGGGGTCCTCAGCCGGGTAACATACCTGGAAAACATCAGCGCCCAGCATATGCACCTGTTTTATTGTGCAGAAAAAGAAATGAAGCTCATCTCAGTACGCGTGCACAACCCTGAGGTGGATTTGCAGCAGGAGGAAGGCTTTGCCTGGTTCAAAAAAAACTGGCAGTCCGATTGGGTGGAGTACCTTACCGCTTCAAAAGCTTATTCCGCTGACCCCAACCAGGACAAATTCGGCCTGATCGAGCAAGGGGGGGGTATTACCAAAGGGGAGCTTTTCCGCTGGTTTGAGGAAATCCTGGAAATCTAGCCGCAGGACTCCCCGGACCATCCCTTTCCGCTATATTTGCACAACTACCCAGCGAACCATGGCACAAAAACCTTCCATACCCAAAGGGACAAGGGATTTCAGCCCTCACGAAGTAGCCCGCCGTAATTACATCATTGGAATCATCCGGCAGCAATTTGAACTTTTCGGGTTCCAGCCCATCGAGACTCCGGCCATGGAAAACTACGATACCCTCATGGGTAAGTACGGGGAGGAGGGCGATCGCCTTATTTTCAAAGTCCTGAATTCCGGGGATTTCCTGAAAAAAGTATCCCCCGGTTCCAAAAGCCTGCAAGACGTCAGGGAATTGACTCCCCTGATCAGCGAAAAGGCCCTCAGGTACGACCTTACCGTCCCCTTTGCGCGCTATGTGGTCATGCACCAGAACGAAATCGATTTCCCCTTCAAAAGGTATCAGGTGCAGCCTGTTTGGCGTGCGGACCGGCCACAGCGCGGAAGGTTTCGTGAATTCTACCAGTGCGATGCCGATGTGGTTGGCGCAGGGGGGATCATACAGGAACTGGAATTCATCCAGCTCTACGACCGGGTTTTTACCGCCCTGGGCCTTGGTGGGGTGACCATAAAAATAAACCACCGGAAAATCCTCTCGGGGATCGCGGAAACCATAGGGGCGGGAAACCACCTGACCGACTTCACCGTGGCCCTGGATAAACTCGATAAGATCGGAAGGGAGAAGGTGGAGGCCGAAATGCTCGAAAAAGGGATCCCGGCAGAGGCGATAGAAAAAGCAGCGCCCCTGTTCGAACTGGGGGGCACGGCGTCAAAACAGTTTTCTGCCCTCAGGGAATTGCTTTCCCGATCCACCACCGGCATGGAAGGGGTCGCTGAACTCGAGGAAATCTTATCGCTTACGGAGGCTCTTGGACTGGAAAGTGCTTCCTGCAAAGTAGACATTACCCTGGCCCGCGGGTTGAACTATTACACGGGGGCGATCTTTGAGGTGGCCGCCCCGGAGACCGTTCCCATGGGTTCCATTGGGGGTGGGGGAAGGTATGATGACCTCACCGGTATCTTCGGGCTCCCCGGGGTGAGCGGGGTGGGTATTTCCTTTGGCCTCGACCGGATTTACCTTGTCATGGAAGCACTGGACCTGTTCCCTGCTTCCCTGGAACAGGCGGTGGAAGTTTTCTGCCTGAATTTTGGGAAGGAGGAAGCCCGGGCCGCCCTGAGGCTGGTCCTGCGGCTTCGCAGCCGCGGCATCCGGGCCGACCTGTACCCTGATCAGGCCAAGATCCCCAAACAATTCAAATACGCAGACCGCAAGAAGGTCCCTTATGTGGTTCTGATCGGGAACGAAGAACTTCAGGCCGGCACGTTTATGGTAAAGGATATGGCTACCGGGGAACAGCAGGCCTATGACCTGGAGCAATGGGAGTCTTTTTCCAGGCTCTTAAAGCCGTGATTTTATCGCCCTGACCACCTCCCCGTAATACGCCCCGGAGTGGGGCACGTAATGGCCAGGCCGCGCCAGCCCCCAGGCCTCTTCCGCAAATTGGATCAGGGGTTTCACTTCCAGGGCTTCCACTTCCCCGGCCTGCGGTACCAGGGCGTCCAGGGGCACCGTCAGTTGGCTCAGGTAACTGTACTGGAATTCCCGGTCCACGATGCCGCCCGGGTGGGCCTGTTCCGATTTAAACCGCCCCAGGAAGGCTAAGGCTGTAGGGGCAATTTCCAGCCCTATTTCTTCCTTTACCTCCCTGATAGCGGCTTCCATGGGAGTTTCCCCCGCCTGCACATGGCCGGCTACCGAGACATCCCAGAGCCCCGGGAACGTCTCCTTCCCAGGGCCCCGTTTTTGGAGGAGCACCTTTCCTGTGGGGGTGTAGAACCAGATATGCACCGTGGGGTGGAACCAGCCTTCCCGGTGTACTTCCGATTTCGGGGCAGTTTTTCCGGTAGGGACCCCCGAAGGGTCCCAGATTTCCAGGTGTTCCTCCATTGAAGCAGGCGGTTTTTTAAGAAGGTTTAGTCAAAATAACTAAAGGTTTCCCCTTCCTTTATAGTCAGGAGGGTCTCATAGATCAGTCGGATAACATTGGCCACGTCATCGCGGTGTACCATTTCCACCGTGGTATGCATATACCTCAGGGGCAGGGAAATCAGGGCGCTTGCAACCCCCCCGTTGCTGTAGGCGAAGGCATCTGTATCTGTTCCCGTACTCCGGGAGGCCGAAAGGCGCTGGTAGGGTATTTTATGGGCCCGGGCCGTCTGCAGGATGCGTTCCCTGAGTTTGTGTTGAACTGCCGGGGCATAGGAGACCACCGGCCCGGCCCCGATTTCGATATGCCCTTCGCTCTTTTTTTCGATCATCGGGGTTGTGGTATCGTGGCAGACATCGGTGATGAGGGCCACATGGGGTTTGATCCGCTGCGTGATCATCTCAGCGCCCCTCAGGCCGATCTCTTCCTGTACCGAATTGGTGACATACAGGCCAAACGGGAGTTTGATTTTGTTTTCATGGAGCAGGCGTGCCACCTGGGCAATCATGAACCCCCCGACCCGGTTATCGATGGCGCGGCAGACAAACTTGTCTTTGTTCAGGACCTGGAAGGTGTCGGGATAGGTGATGACGCACCCGACGTGCACCCCCATTTTCTCCACTTCCTTTTTATCCTTCGCCCCGATATCTATGAAAATGTTTTCGAGCTTTGGGGGTTCTTCCTTGGACTTGTCGCGGGTATGGATGGCCGGCCACCCGAAAACCCCTTTCACAATTCCGTTGTCGGTATGGATATTCACCCATTTGGAGGGGGCGATCTGATGGTCGCTTCCCCCGTTGCGGATCACGTAGATCAACCCTTCATCGGTGATGTAATTCACATACCATGAAATTTCATCGGAGTGACCTTCTATCACGACCCGGTAAGGGGCATCGGGGTTGATGACCCCCACGGCTGTCCCGTACGTGTCGGTGATAAAATGGTCCACATAGGGTTTCAGGTATGACATCCAGATTTTTTGACCCTCCCATTCATAGCCGGTGGGGGAGGCGTTGTTCAGGTATTTTTCAAAGAATCCCAGGGATTCCTCAGTAAGGATTTTTGAGGTATTCATCAGTTTTGGTTTGATGCAAACTTAAGTAATATTCACTTTTATTTAATAGCCTTTCAATCGGGTTATCCGTACTTTTGGGGGGCATAAAATCCGAATTTCGCATGGCGGGTCACCGTTTGATCGTGTTGTTGTTTTTCCTGTCCCCGGGGGTTTTTGCCCAGTTGCCCGAAGTGCCTCTGGATTCCCTGCAGGAAAAGATGATCATCATTGAAGGCGATTCTATTTTCAGAAGCTCCATCGAACTCGAGGAGGTGTTCCTTTTTGGAAAGCTGAAGTTTGATTCCTATGACGAGAAGCTCCGGTATTATATCCTCAGGCGGAAGACCTTGAAGGTTTATCCCTATGCCAAGTTGGCGGCGGAAAGGCTGGTCTCCCTCAATGAAAGGCTGGCCAGGATTGAATCAGGGCGAAAACGCAAGGACTACACCAAGGTAGTTCAGCGCTATATAGAGGAAGAGTTTTCTGCAGAGCTCAAGAAGCTTACCCGTACCGAAGGGCAGATCCTTGTAAAGCTCATTTACCGGCAGACCGGGGAAACGGCCTTCGACCTGGTTAAGGAGCTTCGAAGCGGTTGGCGGGCGTTCTGGTATCAGACTACCGCCCGTATGTTCAAGATCAGCATCAAGGAAGAATTCCATCCGGAAGATGTCCACGAAGACTATCTGATAGAGGATATCCTCCAAAGGGCTTTTGCAGCCGGGCAGCTGGAACGCCAGCCGTCCGTCCTTGGGTACGATTACGCAACCCTTTCCGATCGGTGGAACCAGAAAAAAAAATCTGGAAATTAACTTGGAGTTAATACAGGTTTTGCACTATATTTAGGGTCCTTTTTCTGAGGTGTTTTTTGACAAAAAACTAAGGACTATAAAGTTAGCATTTGTGTCAAAAAAAGAAAAAAAAATATCCTCATTTTTTGGTTGGATATCTAAAAAACCCTCTTATATTTGCACCCGCTTTTGAGAGGAACTGTGGGTTATTGAGCGGGGTTTTTCAGGAGCGTGGATTAAGGAGTTCATTGACATA
>NZ_JAMXIB010000016.1 GCF_024006985.1 Robiginitalea marina | reverse complement strand
GGGCCTTGGGGGGCGTATCAAAGAAAACCGGCAAATGCATCGCATTTGCTTCGGTTTTTTGTTCGTTCCAAAGCTCAAGCAAGCTTGGCTTTTCCACAAACAAAAAAACCGATTGCCTTTGGCAACCGGTTTTCTTTGTAGCGGGGACTGGACTCGAACCAGCGACCTTCGGGTTATGAGCCCGACGAGCTACCTACTGCTCTACCCCGCGGTTTGGACGGCAAATATACAACGGATAATTGGTTTTGTCAAACCCCGGGGGTTTTTATTCTCCGGGGCGGGGCGGGGGGGAGGGATATTGCGAAAATCCCTACCTTGGGGCCTGTAGCGTTTTCTCAATGGAATCCATCAATGCCTTCCTTTCCAGCCTGATCCCCTATGCCGAGTGGGCCATGCTCATAATGGTCGTGGGTGGGGGGTTGTTCCTGGCCTTTTATTCCGGGTTCAGGCCGTACCGGTATTTCCGGCATGCCATCGGCATTACGGCCGGAAAGTACGACGACCCCGACGACCCGGGGGAGGTGAGCCACCTGCAGGCCCTGTCCTCTGCAGTGGCTGCCACGGTGGGCCTCGGGAACATCAGCGGGGTGGCCATCGCCATCTACATGGGTGGCCCCGGGGTCATTTTCTGGATCTGGATGACGGCCATAATCGGGATGTGCATCAAATTCTATTCCTGCAGTTTGGCCATCATGTACCGGCACACGGACGCCTCCGGCAACCTGCAGGGCGGGCCCATGTATTACATCACCCAGGGGATCGGGCCCCGGGCCAGGCCCCTTGCGGTATTTTTCAGCATCGCCGGCCTGGTGGGGTTTCTGGGGGTGTTCACGGTAAACCAGTTCACCCAGACCTTTATGAACGTGGTGGACCCCGATACCACGCTGGCAACCCTGGGGGAATTTAACTGGAAACTGATTATCGGTATTGTTTTGTCTTTGGTCACCTCCCTGGTCATCTTCGGCGGCCTGCAAAAGATCGCCCGCGTGGCCACGGCCATCGTGCCCTTTATGGTATTGCTCTATTTTGGCGCTGTCGTGATCATTATGGCCAACAACGCGGGGGAGATATTCCCCGCGCTGAAACTCATTATCACCGAGGCCTTTAACTTTAAAACTGCCTTTACCGGGGGCTTCTGGGGGCTTGTTATCCTAGGAGTGAGACGGGCGGTTTTTTCCAATGAAGCCGGCCTGGGGAGCGCCCCCATGTACCACGGGCAGTCGAAAACCAAGGAACCCATACAGGAAGGGCTGGTCTCCATGCTTGGGCCCTTTATCGATACCATTGTGGTTTGTACCCTTACGGCTGTGGTGATCCTGCTGAGCGGGGCGTACCTCGAAGCCGAGAGCAACGGCATCCTGATGACCCTGATCGCCTTTGAGAAATCCCTCTTCGGGTACGGCGACGTGCTCCTGATGCTGGTGGTGGCAGCCTTTGCCCTGTCTACATTATTTACCTATTCGTATTACGGGGTGAAATGCCTTTCCTTCCTCACAAACCCCCGGATTGGAAACTGGTTCAATTACTATTACGTGGCCACCATTACATTTGCCGCAGTGGCATCTGTGGACCTGGTGATCAACCTGATCGACCTGGCCTATGCCCTGATGTGCATCCCCAACATGATTGCGGTCCTGTACCTCGCCCCCCGGGTAAACCGGGAAATGAAACGCTATTTTACACAACTGAAGCATGAGCGCCCATAAAGCCGGTTTTGTCAATATCATCGGGAACCCCAACGTGGGGAAATCGACCCTGATGAATGCCCTGGTGGGGGAGCGGCTCTCCATCATCACTTCCAAGGCCCAGACTACGCGCCACCGCATCCTGGGCATTGTCAACGGCGAGGATTTCCAGGTGGTGTTTTCCGATACCCCGGGCATCATCAAGCCCGCCTATGCCCTGCAGGAATCCATGATGGGTTTTGTGCGCACGGCCCTGGACGACGCCGATGTGTTGCTCTACATGGTGGAAGTGGGCCAGCAGGGCCTCAAGGATGAGGCCTTCCTGGAGAAGATCCGCCAGAGCCCGGTACCCGTGCTGCTCCTGATCAACAAAATAGACACCACCGACCAGGAAACCCTGGAACAGCAGGTCGCCTACTGGGCAGAAACCCTGCCCCGGGCCGAGATCCACCCGATTTCCGCCCTGGAGCGTTTCAACATACAAACCGTGTTTGACCGCATCCTCGAACTGCTTCCGCAGGGGCCGCCCTTCTTCCCGAAAGACCAGCTGACCGACAAGCCCGAGCGGTTTTTTGTCAGTGAGATTATTCGGGAAAAAATCCTGCAGCACTACAAAAAGGAGATCCCCTATGCGGTGGAGATCGAGGTGGAGGCCTTTGAAGAAGGGGACGACCTGATCCGCATCGGCGCAGTGATTATGGTGGAGCGCGACTCCCAGAAGGGCATCCTGATCGGCCACAAGGGTTCCGCCCTGAAGCGCGTGGGAAGCGAGGCCCGGAAAGACCTGGAGGCCTTCTTCGACAAAAAGGTGTACCTGGAGTTGTATGTAAAGGTCAACAAAAACTGGAGGAGCGATGCCCGCCAGTTGCGCCGGTTTGGCTACGACCAGAACTGATCAGCCTTTCAGTGCCTTTTGGTAGAAGGTGTAGAGTTGGTGCATCTGGGGCTTCCCTTTGGCCCGCCCGGCCCGCCCAAAAGCATACAGGGCAAACCAGAATACTACCATGCCGGCCATCCCGCCCACTTGCACCCCGTAGGCCTTCCCCAGGGCAGCACTGCTATACGCCCAAATCCCCAGGATAATAAACAGGTTGGCCACCCCGAAGTGCAGGAACATAAAAAAGGTCCAGAGGGTGGGGTTGGGGCCGTAAAGGCCGTAGATCCTGCAGCTGCCCCCGGGTTCGTCCACGATTTCCAGTTGCAGCTGGGGCGACCAGAAATGTTTATCTGCGGCCCCGAAGCTGATAAAGAGGTGGTCGTCGAGGCGTTTGACCACAAATGGGGGGTGCTGCCCGCGCTCTATGCGGCCCAGGACGTCGCCGGCGCATTCGCTTAGTTCGTCCTGGAAGCGGGGCCGTAGCACGATGTCATTGGGGAGTTCCATCAGGAGATGTTTTGTGGAGGGAAGGATCAGGGTATAGCCGCGGGCGGCAGGGCAAAGCTTACGGTTTTCCTCATAAAATCTGCAGGAAAGGGGAAAATCCCGGGAAGTTTTCCATACCTTTGAATCATCGACGAAAGGTCATATTTCATCGATGAAATGCACTTTTTGCAAAATTCCATGAAAAATGTACTCATTTTTGGGGCCTCAGGACACGGGAGTGTTATCCTCGATGCACTGGAGCGTTCGGGCATCTACAGGCCGGTGGGCTTTGTGGATTCCTTTAAAAAGAAAGGTACGAAAAAAAACGGATACGAAGTGCTCGGGTCGGAAAACGACCTTCCCCTGCTGATCGATGCCCACGGTATTGCCGGTGGGGTAGTCGCCATAGGGGATAACTGGGTCCGCAGGCAAATGGTCCGTCGCATCCAAAGGATTGCCCCGGGGTTTGAATTCATCACCCTGGTACACCCTACCGCCACCGTGGGCAAGGACGTGCGCCTGGGCCGGGGAACGGTGGTAATGCCGGGTGTGATTATCAACACCAACGCCGTGGTCGGGGACCATTGTATTTTAAACACCCGTTCTTCGCTTGGGCACGATGGGCTGATGGAAGATTTCTCCAGCCTGGCCCCAGCCGTCTGTACGGGGGGGAACCTTCACCTGGGTCATGGAGCCGCACTATCCCTGGGCTGCAATGTAATTGAGAATATCCGCATCGGCGCCCACAGCGTGGTAGGGGCCGGTTCCCTGGTGGTGGACGACATCCCCGACCTGGTGGTTGCCTTTGGCAGCCCGGCCCGCATCATCCGTTCCCGGGAGCCTTCTGAACCTTATCTTTCCGGAAACCGCATTGAAAATTCGGTGCAGCTGCGCCTCGATTATTTCGGGTCCTGATCCCGGGATTTTCCAATTTCATTTCAAATCCGCTTCCTTAACACTACCTTTGTCGCCTAATAATCAGTTATGTCGGGTATTGTCGCCATTGTAGGAAGGCCCAATGTGGGAAAATCCACGTTTTTCAACCGTATGATCCAGAGGCGGGAAGCCATCGTGGATGCGGTGAGCGGGGTTACCCGCGACCGTCATTATGGCAAAAGCGACTGGAACGGCAAAGAGTTTTCCCTGATCGATACCGGGGGCTACGTGTTGGGCAGCGATGACATTTTTGAAAAGGAAATCGACCGGCAGGTGGAACTCGCCATTGACGAGGCCGATGCCATCCTCTTTATGGTGGATGCAGAAACCGGGATCACCGGAATGGACGAAGACGTGGCCCGGTTGCTCCGAAAGGTCGAGAAACCCGTTTTTTTGGTGGTCAACAAGGTAGACAATGCCCAGCGGCTCGAAGATGCCGTGGAATTCTACAACCTGGGCCTGGGGGAATACTACCCGGTGTCGAGCATCAATGGCAGCGGGACGGGGGAGTTGCTGGATGCCCTGGTAAAGGTGCTGCCGGATGCCCCCATCCCGGAAGATAACCTCCCGCGCTTTGCCGTGGTGGGCCGGCCCAATGCCGGCAAGTCGTCATTTATCAATGCCCTGTTGGGCGAAGACCGCTATATCGTGACCGATGTGGCCGGGACTACCCGCGACAGCATCGACACCCGGTACAACCGCTTTGGCTTTGAATTCAACCTGGTCGATACGGCAGGGATCCGCCGCAAGGCCAAGGTACGGGAAGACCTGGAGTTTTATTCGGTGATGCGCTCTGTGCGCACCATTGAGCACGCCGATGTCTGCCTCCTCCTGCTGGATGCTTCCAGGGGCTTCGATGGGCAGGTGCAGAATATCTTCTGGCTGGCCCATCGCAACAACAAAGGCATTGTGATCCTGGTCAACAAATGGGACCTGGTGGAGAAAGACACGCATTCGGTAAAGGAATATACCCAGAAGATCCGGGAAGCCATCGCCCCGTTTACGGATGTGCCCATCCTCTTTATCTCGGTCAAGGACAAACAACGCATCCTGAAGGCCATAGAGACCGCTGTGGAGGTCTACCAGAACCGCTCCCGCCGGATCCCCACCCGCAAGCTGAACGACGTGATGCTGCCCATCATTGAAGGCAACCCCCCTCCGGCCATCAAAGGGAAATACGTGAAGATCAAGTTCTGCACCCAGTTGCCGACGCCTTATCCGCAGTTTGCTTTCTTCTGCAACCTGCCCCAGTATGTAAAGGACCCGTACAAGCGGTTCCTGGAAAACAAGCTCAGGGAAAATTTCGACTTCACGGGGGTGCCGATGAGCATTTTTATGCGGAAGAAATAGCGGTTATTCCCCTTCCGCCAATTCGAAACGATACGTCCCCTCCGACAGGTTCAGGGTCACCCGGTAGGTGCCTGCCTTTGGGATTAAAATGTCGGCGCCGTCTTTTTGGGCCCTCCCTGTTGGAAAGCCGGTACCGCCCCAGTTCTGGGCCCAGCTTTCCCGGCACCGGAACTTGACTTCCCCTTCCTTCAGGTAGAGTTTGGTTTCCCAGATGTACCGGTCCAGGTCCGTTTCGATCAGGGGAAAGTCCCTTCCCCCATCGATGTCCCACCCCTCAAGGGCGGGACCGATTAGAGAAACATTCTTATAGAGGATGCGCACTTCGGGATAATAATTGCGAATACCCTTCATAAGCGATTCTGCATCCGTTTTCCAGGAATACAAACGCCCATAATCAAAATAGAACTGTATTTTGAGGTTTTTAAGCGCGGGAATGAACGCATCGCTTTCCAGCAGGCGTTTTAGTTTTTGAAAATCCCTTTCCTCAAATTGATTGGGGTCGATGGTCAACCCATAGGCCAAATTTTGGCTTTCCTGGGGTAACGGGATGCCTGCCTCCTGCAGCATGTCAAAGGCCCTGGAGTTCCTGGCCGGATTAACCAGCCTTGAGGCATAAACGGATATTTGCCTGGCCAGCTCCCGGTGCACTTTTTTATTGGGGTCATAAGAGAGGTCCTCTGCCGCCCGACGCGATTCATAAACCCCAAATTCAGGGGGCACGGTCACAAAAAAAAGTGCAGGGATCAGTTCCCTGGGGTCCAGGCTATCCTTCAACAGCAGGATCGAGTCCAGGGCATTGGCCTGCGATTGAAGATACTCCAGGCCGTTATCGAACCCTTCGATTTCGCTCGCAAGGGTGTTATACACGTGTTCAAGGGAAGCCCTGAAGCGTTGTTCCTGCTGGTGTTGTTCGTTCCAGTTTTGTAACTGCAAAGCAATCAGGATCCCCACCACAATCAGCAATACCTCGCCAAGGGCGTATTTTAGGTACTTCCCTGTTTTGCCCTCGTCCGACAGCGATTTTCGAATCTTACGGAAAAATGAGATCATGGATACAGCACTAAAGGTTCAAACAGGCCCGGCTACCACCCCCCGGAAGCCCCGCCGCCCCCGAAGCCGCCGCCCCCGAAGCCGCCGCCAAAACCTCCGCCCCCGAAGCCACCACCCCCACCGAAGCCTCCGCGGGAACTGGAGCGCCCCATATTGCTTAGGATTATCATGTCCCAGAGGTCCGGGCCACGCCCCCGGTTGCCCCGGTTGCCACCCCCGCCCTTGTTCTTGCGGGATGCCAGGATGAGCATAAAAACCAGGAAAATGATAAATGGCAACAGGGCGGCAAAGGGGAACTCCCCGTCGCCGCTGCTTCGGGGCGTTCCCCTGAACTGCCCGGTAAGCACCTGGAAAATGGCATCCACGCCCCGGTCGAGCCCGGCGTAATAATCCCCTTTTTTGAATTCGGGGATGATCACGGTTTCGATGATCCGCCTCGAAAGCGCATCCGTCAGGAATTCCTCCACCCCGTAGCCGGTGTTGATGGCGATCCGGCGGTCGTCCCGCGCCAGCAACACCAAAATGCCGTTATCTTCCTTTTCCTGCCCGATACCCCAGGCATGGCCCCACTGGGCCCCCAGGTACTGGAGGTCTTCCCCTTCCGAGGAAGCGATAATGGCGATTACGATCTGGGTGGAGGTACTGTCGGAATACCGGATGAGTTTTTGCTCCAGGTTCGTTTTTTCGGCAGGGGCGAGCAGGCCGATATAGTCGTAAAGGCTGGTTTGTGAACCCCGTGCGGGTTTTGGGGGGATCTCGAACTGGGCCTGCCCCGTAAAAACGGTGAGCATCCCAATCGCGATACATACGGCCCTAGCCTTTGGAAATCTCATCAGTCAGTTCGTTACGGTCTTCGGCCTTCCAGGGGAAATGGGTTTTTAGCTCCCGGCCGGCGCTCAGGACCCCGGCGATAATCCCCTCCTTGAATTCCCCCTTGCGAAAATGGGCCTGCATCAGGTCGCGGGTACTGTCCCAGAAGCCTGGGGGGACAACAGCGTCAATCCCCCGGTCGCCGCAAATGGCAAAGCGGTGGTCGTGGACGGCGATGTACAAAAGCACGCCATTGGACAGGCGGGTGTTGTCCATCTTGAGCTCGTGGAAGAGCTCCCGGGCCCGTTCCATGGGGTCCGAGCCCTTCCCGTATTCGAGGTGTACACGGATTTCCCCGGAGGTATGGTCCTCCGCTTCCCGGATGGCCTCTACGATTTCCTCCTCTTCCGCATTGCTCAGGAAGCGCTCCACCTCGCCCATAGCCGCCGCTTAATTGAACTCGAAATTCACCTCGGGGGCGTTCTCCGAACCCGGGTCCGCTTTGTAGCGGGGCATGTCCTCGAAGCCGAACCAGCCGGCCAGGATTTTGTTGGGGAATTTGGTGGTATGGATGTCGTAAATATTTACCGCCTCATTATACCGGTCGCGGCTCACGTTAATGCGGTTCTCCGTAGATTCCAGCTGCGACTGCAACTCCAGGAAGTTTTGGTTGGCCTTCAGGTCAGGGTAGCGCTCCACGGTCACCAGCAGGCGCGACAGGGCTGACGACAACCCGGTCTGGGCTTCCTGGAAGGCGGCCAGTTGCTCAGGGGTAATGTTGTTGGCGTCTATGGTGGTTGAGGTGGCCTTGGCCCGGGCCTCGATCACGTCGGTCAGGGTCCCCCGTTCAAAATCGGCGGCCCCCTGTACGGTTTTCACCAGGTTTCCGATCAGGTCGTTGCGGCGCTGGTAGGCGCTTTCCACATTCGACCATGCGGTTTTTGCGTTGGCCTCATATTCGACCGCGGTGTTGTTGAAGCCCACAGCCCATTGGTACAGGGCAATGCCCAGCACAACCAGGATTATTACGGGGATTAACCATTTTTTCATGACATGTGGTGTTTAAGGGTTGGTAGGTATTAGTGCCGGGATGGCCCGGGGTGTTACATCAGAGTTGTTCCTTAATTTTAATGAGTTCGGACTTCACCCATTCCAGCTTGCGGATCATTTCATAGCGGTCCAGGGTTTTCTGGTGGTTCTCCTTCAGGTGGAGCTTGGCCCCTTCCAGGGTAAACCCCCGTTCCTTTACCAGGTGGTAGATAAGCTCCAGGTTCTTAATGTCCCTGGGGGTAAATTTCCGGTTGCCCTTCGCGTTCTTTTTGGGCTGGAGCACGTCGAATTCCTTTTCCCAGAAACGGATCAGGGAGGCGTTCACGTCAAAGGCGCGGGCTACTTCCCCGATGCCGTAATACCTTTTTTCGGGAAGATCTACCTGCATTAGTCAAGGGATTGGTTTTCCTGGTTGGCGTACCGGAGCATGTTCTCGAATTCCTCAGCCGTAAGGCTTCCGTAATAGAAGTTGATCGGGTTGATACGCGAGCCGTCCTTCCAGACCTCGTAGTGCAGGTGGGGAGCTTCCGAACGCCCGGTGCTTCCCACAAAACCGATCAGGTCTCCCCGCTTGACCTGTTGCCCGACCTTGACGTTGTAACGGCTCAGGTGGGCGTACAGGGTCATATAGCCGTAGCCGTGCTCGATGCGGACGTGCTTTCCATACCCGGAAGCACGGTTGTCTGCCCGGCTTACCTCCCCGTCGCCACTGGCGTATACGGGGGTGCCCCTGGGGGCTGTAAAATCCATCCCCCAGTGCATTTTCCGGGCCTTGGTAAAGGGGTCCGACCGCCATCCGTAACCGGAAGCCATCCGGGTCATTTCTTCGTTGTTTACCGGTTGTATGGCCGGGATGGCCGCCAGGAGCTTTTCCTTTTCCGTGGCCAGTTTGGCTATTTCGTCAAGCGACCGCGATTGGATCACCATCTGCTTCTGGATGATTTCCATCCGACGGGTGGTGCCGATGATCATTTCCGAATTGTTGAAGCCCTCGAGGGACCGGTACCGGTTGACCCCCCCGAAACCAGCCCTGCGCTGTTCCTCGGGGATGGGGTTGGCCTCGAAGTAGACCCGGTAGATGTTGTTGTCCCGCTCCTCTATATTGGCCAGGACCTCTTCCATCTGCCTCATTTTTTTGTTGAGCAGCTCAAATTGCAGCTCGTAATTCTTTACCTCCCGGTTCAGGGCAAGTTCCCGGGGGGTATTCAGCAGGTTGGTGTTGAGCAGTACCAGCATTCCCAGCAACCCGGAAAGGACGGAGGCCACGGTAAAAAGGAGCACGTTTCGGAACTTCCTCGATTTTTTGGGCTCAATCTTCCGGTACGACAGGGTATCCGGGTCGTAATAGTACTTGACCTTAGTCATGAAGGGATTTTGTCCTATTTTTGTGCGGCCTTTGCCGCTAAACAAATATAGAAATTGTTTGGCATACAATCTTAACTTTAAAGCAACCCCAACAGTGCGTATGACTTCCAAGGAGATAAGAAGCCGGTTTCTGGCATTTTTTGAGGAGAGGGGCCACCAGATTGTCCCTTCGGCCCCCATGGTGATCAAGGACGACCCCACCCTGATGTTCACCAATGCGGGGATGAACCAGTTCAAGGAGTATTTCCTGGGGACGGGGACCCCCGCCCACCGGCGGATTGCGGATGCCCAGAAGTGCCTCAGGGTCAGTGGCAAGCACAACGACCTGGAGGAGGTAGGGCGCGACACCTACCACCATACCATGTTCGAAATGCTGGGCAACTGGAGTTTCGGCGACTACTTCAAAAAAGAAACCATATCCTGGGCCTGGGAGTTCCTCACGGAGGTCTGTGGCATTGAGCGCGACCGGCTCTATGTGACTATTTTTGAGGGCAGTGACGATGCCGATGCCCTGGAAAGGGACCAGGAAGCGTATGAGCTCTGGAAGGCCATTGTGCCGGAAGACCGCATTTTGTTGGGTTCCAAAAAGGATAATTTCTGGGAGATGGGCGAGCAGGGCCCCTGCGGCCCCTGCTCGGAGATCCATGTCGACATCCGTTCGGCTTCCGAGCGGCAGCAGGTCCCCGGGGCCAGCCTGGTCAACCAGGACCACCCCCAGGTGGTGGAGATCTGGAACCTGGTTTTTATACAGTACAACCGCAAGGCCAATGGAGCCCTGGAAGCCCTGCCCGAACGGCATGTCGATACCGGGATGGGGTTTGAGCGCCTCTGCATGGTGTTGCAGGGGGTACAGTCAAATTACGATACGGACGTCTTCACCCCGCTGATCCGGGAGATCGAAACGATATCGGGGACCCGCTATGGCAAAGGTGGGGAACCCGATGTCGCGATCCGGGTCATCGCCGACCATATCAGGGCCGTGGCCTTCGCCATCGCCGACGGGCAACTGCCCGGCAATACCGGGGCCGGGTACGTCATCCGTCGAATCCTGAGGCGGGCCATCCGGTACGGGTTTACCTTCCTTGGGGCCGGGGAACCCATGATGTACAGGCTGGTACGGGTGCTGGTGGAGACCATGGGGGATGCCTACCCGGAACTGGGGCAGCAACAGCACCTGATTGAAAATGTGGTACGGGAGGAGGAACACTCTTTCCTCAGGACTTTGGAACAGGGGCTTTCCCTCCTCGACCAGATCCTCCGCGAAAACCCCGGGACAGAGGTGGACGGGGCCAAGGCCTTTGAGCTCTACGATACCTTTGGTTTCCCCATTGACCTGACTTCCCTGATCCTCCGTGAAAGGGGCTACACCCTCGATGAGGCCGGCTTCGAAAAAGCGATGCAGGCCCAGAAATCCAGATCCCGCGCTGCTTCTGAGGTTTCCAGGGCAGACTGGGAGGTCCTCCGGGAAGGCCCTCCAACGAACTTTTTGGGGTATGACCAGCTCAGGGCCGAAGTTCGGATCCGGAAGTACCGCCGGGTGGCTGCCAAAAAGGAAGGGGAGTTTTTCCAGCTCGTTTTTGACCAGACCCCCTTCTATCCCGAAGGGGGAGGGCAGGTCGGCGACAAGGGGTACCTCGAGGCCCCCAATGGGGATGTGGTCTACATCGTCGACACCAAAAAGGAGAACAACGAAATCCTGCATTTCGCCAAATCCCTCCCCCGCGACCCGGAAGCGGCTTTTACCGCAGTGGTGGATGAGCAGCAACGCCTGCGTACAGCCCGCAACCACACCGCAACCCACCTCCTGCACCAGGCCCTGCGCCAGGTACTCGGGCAGCACGTGGAACAGAAAGGGTCTGCGGTCCATTCCGGATACCTGCGGTTCGATTTTTCCCACTTTGCAAAAATGACCGAAGCCGAACTCCGGCAGGTGGAACACCTGGTCAATGCGCGCATACAGGAAGGCCTTCCCCTGCAGGAGCAGCGGGGCGTCCCGGTCAGGCAGGCCCTGGAAGAGGGGGCTATGGCCCTTTTCGGCGAGAAATACGGGGAAAAGGTGCGCACCGTCCGCTTCGGACAGTCCATTGAGCTTTGCGGGGGGACCCATGTGGGCAACACCTCGGAAATCTGGCACTTCAAAATCCTTTCGGAAGGTGCCATTGCAGCCGGGGTCAGGCGGATTGAGGCCATCACCTCCGATGCCGTCAGGGAATATTTCGCTTCCAGCGAGCAAACCCTCGAAGCCATCAGGGGGATGCTCAAGAACCCGGGGGACCCGGCTGCGGCGGTAGGGCAACTCCAGGAAGAGAATGCTTCACTTAAAAAGGAAGTGGAACGCCTGGTACGGGAGAAAGCCGGCTACCTGAAGGAGGAGCTTAAGGGCCAGATGCGGGAGGTCGACGGCATACGCCTGCTTACCGCCAGGGTGGACCTCGACGCGGCGGCCATCAAGAACCTCGCCTTCGACCTGGGAGCGGAATTCCCCGATTTGTTCCTCCTGCTGGGGTCCGAACAGCAGGGCAAGGCCATGCTGAGTTGTTATATTTCCCGGGAACTCGCCGAGGCCCGGGGCCTGGATGCGGGCCGCATCGTGCGCGACCTTGGGAAATACATCCAGGGGGGCGGGGGCGGACAGCCCTTTTTTGCCACGGCCGGCGGGAAACACCCGGCAGGCATCCCTGAAGCCCTGGAAGCCGTCCGGGACCTGATCGCATCCCCTTAAATTCTCTGCATGAAGTGGCGCACTGAACTGACCATTCCCCAGGGGTACCCCAAAATCGGCTATGGCGATTTTGTGTTCCTGCTGGGGTCGTGTTTTGCGTCGCACCTTTCCCAAAAGCTCCAGTATTTCCAGCTGCCCTATCTGGGCAACCCCTTTGGGGTATTGTACCACCCGGCCCCCATTGAAAACCTCCTTTCCCGGGCAGTGGCAGAACGGCCTTTCCGGGAAGAGGACCTCTTTGAACACGAAGGCCTCTGGAGGAACCTGGAAACCCATTCCCAGGTGGCCGGGCCGGGCCGTGAGGACACCCTGCAAACCATGAATGCCGCCCTGAAGGACACCCGCAGGGCCCTGGAGCGCGCCACGCATGTTGTGCTGACCCTGGGCACTGCCCACGCGTTCCGTCACAGGGAAACAGGCCGGCTGGTTGCCAATTGCCACAAACTCCCTGCAGACCACTTCACCCGGGAGCTTTCTCCCGTTCAGGAACTCCAGGACTCCCTGGGTCGAATCCTGGAGGTATTGCGCGCCTTCCGGGCCGACCTGACGGTGTTGCTGACCGTTTCCCCGGTCCGCCATATCCGCGATGGCCTGGTCGAAAACCAAAGGAGCAAGGCCCACCTGCTCGCTGCTGCGCACCACCAGGTCGACCAGGGCCTGGCCGGGTATTTCCCCGCTTATGAAATTATGATGGATGAGCTGCGCGATTACCGGTTTTACGAGGCAGACCTGATCCACCCCAATACCCAGGCGGTCGATTTTATCTGGGAACAGTTTGCAGCGTGCTGGGTGGAGGAAGCGGCCCGCCCCCTGATGGAACGGGTGGGGGAGGTCCGCCGGCAGGCGGAACACCGGCCCTTGCAGGCGGATTCCCCTGCCTACAGGGAATTCCGGCGGTCGCTGGAAGCAAGGGCCAGGGCCCTGATGGACGAATACCCACAAATCCGGTTTGACCTGTGAAGTGCTTTCCGCGGGTTTTTTGTTTCGCCTGTCAGCGGTGCCGGGTTAAGGGTCCTGTTCGGAGCCCAGCCATGGCGATGGGGTGTCTTCCGGGTCGGCGCTAATCCGGCCGCGGTAGGAGCAGGTTACCGGAGCACCGCCCCGGCATCGACCAGGGCAATGCCCCCGTCGATCAGGTGGCCCACTTCGGGCCGTTCCTTTTTCACCTCTTCCAGATGTTCCCTGATTTGCAGGGCGAACCGGTCATCCTGTCCGGCAACCGCCAGCTCGTATAGCTCTACAGAGAGGAGCCAGTCCTGCGGGTGGTGGGTGAGGACTTCCTGGAAGACCTTGTTGCGGGAAATGGTGGTATTGGTCCCCTCCCTGAATTCCCGGATCTGCCCGTATAACTTTTCGAGGTGTTGGCGGGCAGGGTCTTTTTCGACTTTAATGGTGTGTTCGGAGGGCACGTGGCTGACCAGGTCGAAGCTGTGCAGGTCTGCCGGCCCGTTGAAGGCCGACACGATCTTTTCCCCCACAGCCATGTGGTAGAGGCCCATGCCGGGTTCGAAAAGGGTTTCCTCTCCCTGGGTCACCAGGCAGTCGGCCAGGGTGATCAGGATGATCTCCCCCATCAGGTTTCGGGTACCGGTGACAATCTGGCCCTGTACGACCACCCCGCCTTCAAACTCCAGGCGAACCCTTTCCCCTTCGTAGATGTTGTAGGCCTTCAGGTCCCTGGGGCTCATGTGTTCAATAGCCAGGTTGATGCCCTTCAGCTTGCCGATCGGGGCCCCGAACCCACCGGGATGCCCGGCGGTGCCATGGCCGATCAGCTCCTTTTCCCGATAGGCCAGGGCGGTGGGGCCTGAGGTTTGCAGGTACGCCGGTTTTCCCTCAAAAGACCAGGCCCGGGTAAATGTACCCGAGATTTGGAGGCCGGTGCTCAGTTCGACGGTGCCCAGGGCCCCGGAGGCGATCAGTTTCTCAAGGCCGTCGAGCCCGCCTTTCCTCAGGGCCATGGTGTTGGCGAATTCCTCGAGCACCTGGCTGAGGTAGGCAAAGTCGGGGGTAACAAAGAGCTGGGGCTGGGGTTTGGTAATGTCGAAAGAAGTATGCGCAGCCTCGATGGAATAGGGGATCTTGGCCACCTTGTCCGTCATGCACCAGGCGCTCTCCCCAATGGACGACAGCAGGCCGGCCCCGTAGATTTTGGGGTGGTCCACGGTACCGATCAGGCCGTATTCCACCGTCCACCAGTGGAGGTTGCGGATCAGGGCCATTTCACTGGGAGGCCCCATGTTTTCCTGCAGGGTTTCGATCCGCTGCTCGGCCTCCCCAATTGACTCCTCAGGGGTGCCCGGGGCTTCCTTGATGATGGAGAGGTGCCTTACCGCCTCGTAGAGCTCGTAGTCTTTGGCGCTGGAAATAGCTTTGCAGCCAATTTCACCGAACCGGCGGAGGTATTCCGCATATTCCGGGTTGGCGATAATGGGGGCATGTCCGGCCCCCTCGTGGATGATGTCAGGGGCGGGGGTGTATTCAATATGGTCGAGTTGGCGGATGTCGGAGGCGATCACCAGCACGTTGTAGGCCTGGAATTCCATAAATGCCGAAGGCGGGATGAACCCGTCCACGGCCACGGCAGCCCAGCCGATCTCTTTCAGGATGCGGTTCATCCCGTACATATTCGGGATGTGGTCAATGGAAATCCCGGTCTTTTTAAGGCCCTGGGTATAGGATTCGTGGGCCACCCTGCTCAGGTAGTCGACGTTCTTGCGCATTACGTACCGCCAGACCGCCTGGTCGATAGGGGAATAGTCCCCGTAGTTTTGCGGTTTGATGTATTGCCTCAGGTGCCTGGGTAAACGGTCCAGGATAGGATTGCTCTCGTAACTCATAACAATGCGGTGTGGAATGCCCCTAAAGATACGAATTCGGGAACAGAATCGCGAAGTCGTTTCAGGCGAGAACCCACTGGTCCCTCAGGAAAGGGCCGCAAAAAACCGTTACTTCAGGGTCTCCGGTTCAGGGGGGTAGGCTTGCAGGATCCGGGCCACAAATTCCCGGATGCGCTCTTCCTTTTTGGCCACGTTGCGGGTATTCCCAAGGTCTCCCTTGCCCCGACCCTGCCAGATGAGCTGCTTCTGTTCCGCATCGATCAGGTCGATGTACAGGGCGCCTTCCGTGGAGGTACTCACGCCTGCTCCGCCCCAACCGGGCCCTCCCCAGCCAGGTCCCCACCAACCGGGTCCCCACCAGCCGGGTCCTCCCCAGCCCCAACCCCAACCCCAGCCCCAGCCGAAGTTGTTGTAGACATCCACCCGCTCCCTTTCCGTGGTGAAGATGCTCACCAGCAGGTCCGGTTCCGTGGATTTGGCAAATCCTTTTGCCGCCATCTCGTTTTCGATGGCCCTGAGGATGCGTCGCTTATCGAGGTCTGAAATCTGGGCCTGGTCGATCCCGGTCTTGTAAAAGGCGTAGGTCTTATAGGCGGAATAATCCACATTGCGGTCGTAATCGGCCAGGACGCTCACCGGGGAGCAACTCATCAGGAGGCCCAGGGATAAAAGGGCCATACCAAGGCGAAGGGAAGCTTTCATAACACGGAATTTTAGGGTCAGCAATTTTCTTATTCTACAGCAAATTCTGTGCCGAAGCATTCATTTCCGGCGCCTTTGTAGCTTCGGGTCGTATCCGTACGGGCAATGCCTGCACCCGCTTTCGCAGCAATATCCCCTTTTGAGCAAATACTGGGCTGTAAAGACCCGGTAGCCTTCCGGGGTCCAGTAGTAATCCCCTTCTTCAAGGGGTATCTGCTCGCGCTTATAGCTCATGATTGGGGGTTACTCCCCCCAAAAATACGGATAAGCCCCCAATTCCCCCTTCCCGGGACCCCTAAACCTTCCATGGGACCCATCGGCTGAAGTTGCCGCAGGCGGCGTTTATGTCCTATATTTGGGGGCACACATTATGCCCTGGGGAATGATCCTGGTCATCAGACACCTTTTTTACCGCAACTACGTCGGGCTTTCGATCTGGCCCTTTATCATCCTGCGCAGCCCTGCCCTGAGGAACGATGCGGTGTTGCTCAACCACGAGCGCATCCACCTCAGGCAGCAGGCCGAGCTGCTGCTGGTGGCTTTCTACCTGTGGTATTTGGTGGAATGGGTCCTGAAAAGCCTGTACTACCTCGATTTCCACAAGGGATACCGCAACATCAGCTTTGAGAGGGAGGCCTATTTGGAAGAGGCAAACCCGGGATATCTGTCGCAAAGGGAACCCTATAGCTTCCTGAAATTCCTCTATACGGTCCCCCATGGTTCCTGAGTGCCCTGCGCCCCTTCAGGCCGTGGACTTGCCGCTGCTCTCCCAACGGGGGGTGGCCCTTTCCCTGAAACGGGAAGACCTCAGGTTTCCGCAACTTTCGGGCAATAAATACCGCAAGCTCAAATACAACCTCGAAGCGGCCCGCAACCAGGGGTTTAAAACCCTGCTCACCTTCGGGGGGGCATTTTCAAACCACCTGCACGCCACCGCTGCCGCCGGGAGGCAGTTTGGGTTTGCCACGGTTGGGATCGTCAGGGGTGAAGAGCTGGCTCGAAGCCCCCTGAACCCCACCCTGGCCGACGCCCGCGCCAATGGGATGCAGCTGGTATTCCTCAGCAGGGAGCAGTACCGCATGAAGGATGACCCTGCCTTCCTGCAGGAACTCCAGCACCGGTACGGACCTGCCTATGTGCTTCCCGAGGGCGGTACCAATGCATTGGCTGTGAAGGGGTGTGGCGAAATCCTGGGGGAGGCAGACCAGGGCTTTGACCTGGTTTGCTGCCCTGTGGGCACAGGCGGTACCCTGGCCGGCCTGGCACAATCGGCCCGGGGCCGGCAGCGGGTGCAGGGGTACCCGGCCCTCAGGGCCCCGGGCCTGGAAACTGCCCTTAAGGGATGGATCCCCGGGCCGGGCTGGGAACTGGTCCCCGGGTATCATTTCGGCGGGTATGGCAAGGTAACCCGGGAACTCATCGAATTTATGCTTGCCTTCAGGGAAAAGACGGGGATCCCCCTCGACCCGGTATACACCGGGAAAATGGTTTTCGGCATCCTCGAAGAGGTGCGCCTGGGCTGCTTCCCGGAGGGGATGCGTATCCTGGCGATCCACACCGGGGGGCTTCAGGGAATCAGGGGCATGAATATGAGATTGCAGAAAAAGGGCTTACCTTTGCTCTGACTATGAAACGGATTTTCGGCATTGGATGCCTGGTTTTGCTACTTCTGGGGAGTTGCGTTTCCAAAAAGAGGACCACTTCCGCAAAGCAAAAAACCGGGGCGGGGGAGGAGGCATCCTCACCAACGGATAAAACCGGGGGCGGCCTGCCTGCGGATAGCGGGGCATTTGTGTATTTCCCCATTGCGTCCGTTGAGGAGTACATCGAAACGTTTTCCACCATCGCCCAGGAGGAAATGAAGGCCTACGGAATCCCGGCCAGCATTACCCTGGCCCAGGGCCTTCTGGAAAGTGGCTTTGGCCGGGGTGAGCTTGCCCGAAAGACCAACAACCACTTCGGGATCAAGTGCCATGTCGGCTGGGAAGGCGATTACGCCCACCACGACGATGACGAAAGGGGTGAGTGTTTCCGCAGGTACAACCACCCCAGGTATTCCTATCGGGACCACAGCCTGTTCCTCACCACCAGGTCGCGCTATGCCGGGCTTTTTGAGCTTCCCCAGGATGATTACCGGGGCTGGGCCAAGGGTCTGAAAAAGGCCGGTTATGCCACCGACCGGCATTACCCGGAAAAACTCATCCAGCTGGTGGAGCGGTACGGGCTCGACCGCTTTGACGCCGAAGTGTTGGGAAAAGGGAGAGCTGCCGGCGGGGATATCGCTTCCCGCGATTACCTCACCTACCGGGTGCAGCCCGGCGATACCCTTTATGCCATCTCCCGGAGGTATTCCATGAGCGTTGACGACCTGATCCGCCTCAATGGGCTGCAGAGCCATGTCCTTTCCATTGGGCAATTGTTAAAAGTACCTACTGAAACCATCAGAAAATAACATGCGATACCAAAGAAGCAGCGCCCTGTTCCGCGCCGCCAACCAAGTATTGCCCGGGGGGGTGAATTCCCCTGTCAGGGCTTTTAAAGCCGTGGGGGGCGTACCTGTATTTGTAAGGGAAGCCAGCGGCGCCTATTTCACCGATGCCGATGGCAACCGGTTTATCGATTTTATCGCTTCCTGGGGACCCCTTTTGTTCGGGCATGCCTTTGAGCCGGTCCTGGAGGCGGTTATCGACCGGGCCCGCAAGGGGACTTCCTTTGGGATGCCCACGGCCCTGGAAACCGAACTGGCCGAACTGGTGGTCTCCATGGTCCCCCATATCGATAAGGTCCGTTTTGTCAATAGCGGGACCGAGGCCTGCATGAGCGCTATCCGTCTGGCCAGGGGGTACACCGGAAGGGATAAGATCATCAAATTTGCGGGCTGCTACCACGGGCATGCCGACGCCTTCCTGATCCAGGCCGGCAGCGGGGCCGTGACCTTTGGGAGCCCCAACAGCCCGGGGGTTACGGCCGGGACCGCCAAGGATACCCTGCTGGCAAACTACAACGACCTGGAGAGCGTGGAAGCCTTGCTGAAGGCCAACCCCGGACAAATTGCAGCGATTATTTTGGAGCCGGTGGCCGGGAACATGGGTTGTATCCCACCGGAGCCCGGGTTCCTTGAAACGCTTCGGGAATGGTGTACCCGGGAAGGCATCCTGCTGATCTTCGACGAGGTTATGACCGGGTTCCGGCTCGGCCGGGGAGGGGCGCAGGAGGTCCTGGGAATCCGGGCCGATATGGTGGCCTTTGGCAAGGTCATCGGGGGCGGCCTGCCGGTAGGCGCCTTTGCCGCCTCCAGGGAGATCATGCGGCACCTGGCCCCGGAAGGACCGGTATACCAGGCAGGGACCCTGAGCGGGAACCCCCTTGCCATGGGCGCGGGCCTGGCCATGCTCCAGGCCATTGAAAAAGACCCCGGGGTCTTCCGGAGGCTGGAAGAAAAAACGGCCTACCTGCACCGCGGCCTGGAAGAGGGCCTCGGCAAGTCCGGGCTCCCCTTCCGCATCAACCGCTTCGGGTCTATGATTTCGGTGCACTTCACGGAAGAACCCGTACGGGATTTCGCTTCCGCAGCCAGGGGAAACAACGACGCCTTCAGGAAGTACTTCCACGGCATGCTCGACCGGGGGGTTTACCTCCCGCCAAGCGCCTTTGAAAGCTATTTCCTAAATGACGCCCTGACATACGAGGACCTCGACGTGGCCATAGGGGCGGCAGGGGCCGCCATGGCCACCTGAGGGAGCACAAAGCAAGAAGGCCCGGGAACCCCGGGCCTTGCTCTACCGTTAAAATCGGGCTTATCCGCGTCTTTGCCGGTGCCCGGAACCTTTTCTTCCGTGTTGGCGCCTCGCTTCTGCCCGGTGGTCCAGCCATTTTTCGAACTGCTTTTCTGAAAGGATTTTCTTCATTTCCTGTTGCACCGCCAGCTGTCGGTCGAGGCGCCGGCTCATGTTGGCATAGCGCGCCTCTGCAGATTGGGCGAGCGAATCCCTCCGGGCGGGCGCCTTGCCCTGCATGGGTTTCCTTTCCGCAAAATGCTTTTCCAGTACCGAAGCGACCTCTTGCTGCTGGTCGGTGTTCAGGTCGAGCATCAGCGCCATTCGCTTCGATTGCAAATCTGCCCGTTGCTCCGGGGAAAGCTTTTCAAGTTCGGGGTGCTTTTGTCCGCGCTGCCGCGGTTTTTCCTGGGCCATGGCCCCAAGCCCCAGGAGGAGCAGGATAAGGGTTGCAGCTGTCTTCATAGGATTGTTTATTAAAGGTTTACCCTTTAGAAGGCAGCACGGGCCCAAAGGTTTAATCCGGTTGCCCGGTTTGGGATAGAATTAACACGGTAAACGGCGATCCCTTAAAAGGGCTGCCCGGCTTCCGCATAGGGCTGTAGGGAATGGGAAGCGGTTTGCGGACGGGGCTCTTCAGCCTGGGGTTCGGAAAGGTAATACACGGCAGAGGCGAAAAGGAATGCCAGCAGGTATACCAAACTCTTTCTTTTGTAGTCCACGGGTGGTTGCTGTTGAATTGCCCCCTCAAAATACGGCCTTCCGGCTTTCCCCACCCCGCCAATGTTGTGAAACCCCCCGATATTGTTGCAGAGCAGGCCCATGCAGCAGTTAAACACTTCGCGACTTGTCTGTAGCGACCTGCCTTCACGGCATCCTCGTCCAGGTCTTCGGTCTGGGAACACCGGTCCACGACATCCCCTACTGTTGGCTTCCGAAGCGATAAAGGGGGTCCCCGGCGTGCTCCGGGATGCGGGCGTCCAAAATGGGCTTTTCCTCCTCTGTCGTTTTATTAGGGATGCCCGGTAGCCCCAGTTGATGGCGTATTTGTCATAGACACCGATTTTGGCCGTCAGGGCAACCCCATGTTAGTAAAATCCTAAGCTGGCCCCGGCCTTCACGGTCTGAAAACCTTAAGAAAATCGCGATCAGGGGGTTAGGCCTTTTCAGGGGTAAAGGGCCTCTGTCGCGATTCACAAATCGGTGTTAATCCCTTTGCAGGGGTGTAACGTTTTTCCTCCTTCAGGCGTCTATGGAATTACAAACGCCTGATACCCCCGGGGTTATTCCAGGCGCCGATCTCGATTTTAAAAATGGATTTTGGTCGCTGTCAGTTGTTTGAATTAGCCAGAAGCCAGGCCCTTGCAGTAGCGGGGGCCTTGTTTTTTCAGGTCAAAACAACAGGGGCATAACGAAGGAAAAAACCAGCAGCAGCAATATAATGGAGATGCAGTTCAGCACTAAGCCCACCCGGGCCATCTGGTGGACCTGGATATACCCGCTCGCAAAGACAATGGCATTGGGGGGCGTGGCCATCGGGAGCATGAAGGCGCAACTGCTCGCAATGGTCACCGGGATGAGCAAATGGAGCATGGGGACGTCGAGCCCTATGGCAATCCCGGCCACGACCGGGGCCAGCACAGCCACCAGGGCCACGTTGCTCATCAGTTCCGTCATAAAGAGCATCAGGGCAATCAGCAGGAAGGCCGAGACCAGGATGCTGACCTCAGCACCGGCTATAGAGGCCGAGACCAGGTCTACCAGGCCGCTGGCCGACATCCCGCGGGCCAGGGCCAACCCACCGCCAAACAGGATGAGGATACCCCAGGCGAGGCGGGTGGTATCTTTCCACGTCAGGATGAACTCCCCCCGTTTCAGGTTATAGGGCAGGGCGAAGAGGGCGATGGCGCCGAACAGGCTGATGCCGGTGTCGGAAAGGGCCAGGCCGGGCAGCCACCCGTTGATCAGGGTGCGGAACACCCATAGGAAGACCGTGACCCCGAAGATAGACAGCACCATTTTTTCGCGTGGGGTCGGGGGGCCCAATTTGCGGAGCTCCCCCCGGATCACCTCCCTGGACGCCCCGAATTTCAGCCCTTTGCAGGGGAACATCCATTTGACCAGCACCAGGTAACAGATACCGATCAGGATTATGGACAGGGGCAGCCCGATGGTCATCCACCGCAAAAAGGAGATCTCGATCTGGTATTCGTTTTCAAGCAGGCCAATCAGCACTGAATTCGGCGGGGTCCCGATCACTGTGGCAATCCCCCCCGAGTTGGCTGAAAAGGCGATGCCTAGCATTACGCTAAGGGCAAAATTCCGGTCCTTCTCGGTAAAGCCGTCCGCGTCGTTTGCAAGCAATTGGATCACCGAAAGGGCAATGGGGAGCATCACCACCGTGCTGGCTGTATTGCTGATCCACATGCTCAGGCCCCCGGTGGCGATCATAAAACCCAGGACGACTTTTTCGGGGGTGGTCCCTGTCCAGTTGATAATGGTAAGGGCAATACGGCGGTGCAGGTTTACTTTTTCCAGGGCCAGGGCCAGCACAAACCCCCCGAAAAACAGAAAAATTATCGGACTGCCGTAGTTGGCCCCCACCTCCCCGATCGGCATCACATCCAGGAGGGGGAACAACAAAAGCGGGAGCAGGGCGGTCACGGAAATTGAAACGGCCTCGGTGATCCACCAGACGATCATCCAGGCCGCTGTGGCGATTACGGCATTGGCAGTGGGGTTCCCGGGAATCAGTTCCGGCAGGAGGTTAAAGAGTACGAACAGGACAGGCCCCAGGAACAGCCCTATGGTTTTGGGTAGTTGCATGGGCCCTAATTTAGCATTACTCCCGGGAATAACACATCAGCGTCTCGCCTTCTTTGGCTACTTCGGCCAGGCCAAGCCGGGTCAGGCCCTTGATTCCCTTGTCCCAGGCCTTGTTGCTCAGGCCCGAAGCCTCCTTCAGCTCCTGCAGGGGCATGGCCCCGACCTTGCGCAGGAGTTCCAGGATGGTTTTTTCGTTTTCCTGCAGTACTACAGGCTTTTTCTCGGGCCGCATCTGCGGGAAGAAAAGTACTTCCTGGATGGAGGCATTGTCGGTCAGCAGCATCACCAGGCGGTCGATCCCGATCCCGATCCCGGAGGTCGGGGGCATGCCGTATTCCAGGGCACGCAGGAAATCCTGGTCGATAAACATGGCCTCGTCATCCCCTTTTTCGGAGAGCCTGAGCTGGGCTTCGAAGCGTTCCCGCTGGTCGAGGGGGTCGTTGAGCTCGGAATAGGCGTTGGCGATTTCCTTGCCGTTGATCAGCAATTCAAAACGCTCGGTCAGGCCGGGCTTCGTCCGGTGCGCCTTGGTCAGCGGGCTCATCTCCACCGGGTAATCGATAATGAAGGTGGGCTGCACGTAATGGTGCTCGCAGTGCTCCCCGAAAATCTCATCGATGAGTTTGCCGGCGCCCATGCTGGGGTCGGTTTCGATCCCGAGTTTTTCGGCTACTTCCCGCAAACCAGCCTCATCCATCCCGTACAGGTCATACCCTGTGTGCTCGCGGATGGCCTCCAGCAGCGGCACCCTGGGGTAGGGGGCTTTGAAATCGACCACCTGCCCCCCCACGGTCACGCGGGTACCCCCGGTGGCTTCCCGCGCCACCTGTTCCAGCAGTTGCTCGGTCATTTCCATCATCCAGAGGTAGTCCTTGTAGGCTACATACAGCTCCATGACGGTAAATTCCGGGTTGTGGGTGCGGTCCATCCCCTCGTTGCGGAAGTCTTTAGAAAACTCGTAGACCCCATCGAAACCGCCAACAATCAGGCGCTTCAGATACAATTCGTTGGCAATGCGCAGGTACAGGGGAATGTTCAGGGCATTGTGGTGGGTCACAAAAGGCCGGGCCGCTGCCCCGCCCGGGATGGGCTGCAGGATGGGGGTTTCCACCTCCAGGTAGCCCTTTTCGTTGAAAAACCGCCGGATGCTGTTGGTGATGAGGGTGCGCTTGATAAAGGTATCGCGTACCTGGGGGTTCACCACCAAATCCACATAGCGTTGGCGGTACCGCAGTTCCGGATCATTGAATTCGTCATAGACCTTTCCTTCAGCATCTGTCTTGGGCAGGGGCAGGGGGCGCAGGGCCTTGCTGAGGAGGGTAAAATTCCGGACCAGGACGGTTTTTTCCCCTACCTGGGTTTTGAACAGGGTGCCTTCCACCCCAATGATATCGCCGATATCGAGCAGTTTTTTATAGACCTCGTTGTAAAGGGTTTTGTCTTCCCCAGGGCAAAGCTCATCGCGGTTGAAGTACAGCTGCACGCGCCCTTCGCTGTCCTGCAGCTCGGCGAAAGAGGCCTTCCCCTGGATGCGGCGCGACATCAGCCGCCCGGCCAGGACCACCTTTTTTCCTTCTTCGAACTGTTCCCGTACCTCCCCGGAAAGGGTGCTCACCGGGAACAGGGCTGCCGGATAGGGCTCGATACCCAACTCCCGGAGCTGATTCAATTTTTCCCTGCGTACGATTTCCTGCTCAGAAAGTTGCATCTTGTCTCGATTTCAGCCGCAAAATTACATTTTTTAGGGAAGAATAATGCGAGATGCCAATACTGTCCCGCAAATTTGGACAAAGGCAGTGCTTCCTGATTAAAATCATGTAATATTCTCTTCTGTGGCTTTTCTTTTGTGTAGCGATACAAGGGGCCAACTCCTTTTACCGGGCCGTTGTAGTTTTAAACCCCCGGGCGACTTGATATGTAAAGGGATCATACCCAACCTTGTCCTAAATACGTTGTGTTATGAAGAATTTGTTTTTTGTTGCCCTGTTCGTTTTTGCAGGCGTTTTATCGCTCTCCAGCCAGGACCTGGCCCCGTACCTTAGGGTTGCCGAAACCGGCGAATCGATCCAAAAGGTTTCTGAAAAGGTTACAGAAGCCCTCCAAATGGGGGGATTTGAGGTTTTGGGGACCTACCACCCCGCAAACAGGAGTTCTTTGAAAGTTATTGCGTTTACCCGGGCGGATTTAAAAAATACGGTCATCAGGGTTGCGGATCGGGGAGCCCTTGGAGCCGTAATGAAAGTGGGGTTGGTAGCAAAAGATGGAAGGGTTACCGTGTCTTACACCAATCCCGATTACCTGTTACGAGCCTATTTGCAAGACCATTATGCCACGCACCAGGGCGCGCTGGAAACGTTTGCTACAGACCTTAAAGCAGCCCTGTCGCCCGTAGGTAATGAATTTGCCCCCTTTGGGGGAACGGTGGATGCCGAAAAGCTCAAAAAATATCATTATAAAATGATGATGCCGTATTTCACCGATCCGGTAACCCTTGGGGAATACGCCTCCTTTGAAGCGGGGTTGAGACTTATAGAGGGCAATCTTAAAGCGAAAAAGGGAAATACCGTGCAGGTCTACCAATTGGTTTATCCGGACAATAAAGTTGCTGTCTTCGGGGTGGGATTGAAAAGTCAGGAAGACGGCGAAGCGTATTTTCTGCCTAAAATCGGGGCGGAACACGCTGCCGCCCTGCCCTATGAGATTATCCTTCAGGGGAACAAGGCAACCATGCTCCACGGGAAATACCGGATCGCCCTGCACTGGCCGGACCTCACCATGGGTACGTTCATGAAAATCATGAGCACCCCCGGCGACATCGAGGACACCCTCGAGGGGCTCTGCACCCCGGGTCTCTGAGCCGGAAGGGGATAAAGAGTTCCCTTGGGGGGGTTAAGGGTCTTTTTATGTGACAGGCGTGTAACGTTATCCGGTCTTCTGTGTCTAATGGAACAGATCGAACTCCATAATACACTGAAGTGAGTATCCTGCGCGTTTTGCTGGCCATCCTTTTCCCGCCCCTTGCTGTTATCGGAAAGGGTTGCGGATCGTTCCTGATTGTCTTACTTTTGACTTTGTGCGGGTGGGTACCGGGCGTCATTGCCGCCCTGATCATCCTGAACAATCCCAACTAAAAGGCCAGTCGTGAAAAAAATCCGTTTTGCCGGAATCCTAGCCCTGGGGCTGCTGTGGGTTTCCTGTCATTTTACCGAAGAAATCCACCTCAATGGGGATGGTTCAGGTTCCATTGCCCTGCAGTTTGACGGCTCGGGCTGGATGTCTGACAGCACCCTTTTGGGTGGCAGGCAAACCCGTGTCGATTCCGTAATCCGTTTTGCCGAAGTGCTCGAACAGCGGCAGGACCTTTCCCCGGAGGAGCGGGAGCAACTGGAACAACTCAGGCCGTATCAGATGCGCATGATTTCCGACCCGGAAACAGGGGAGGGCAGTTTTACCCTCTCGCGGGAGTTCCGCGATATCGGGGAGGTAGGGGATACCTTCAATGCCTTCCAGAATGCCGGGGCCCTGGACAAGGAAAAGGGCGGAACCCCCATGGGGGCTTCCAAAGAAGCGCAACCCAGCACGGAGGTCTCGTACTCCTTTGCCGGAAGCCGGTTCACGCGCCGCTCGGTTATTGTTGATTCGATGTTGCACCAGCAGCGCCTCGACAGCCTGGCCGGGGGGGATTCCTTCCTGGTGGGGTCTACCTACAAACTTCAAATCCATTTCCCCTCCAGGGTAAAGTCCGTAAACCAGGATAAAGCCACCCTGTCCATAGATGGGAAGACCCTGTACCTGGAAGCCGACCTGGTGCAGTATTTGAAGAGCCCTGAAGTCCTTGACCTGGAGGTGGAGCTTGAGCAATAGCCGGAAACCATCGGGAGGTTGCTTACCTTTGCCGCATGAACAGGAATGTGATTTTTGAAGACCTAGGGTTTCGGGATTATAAAGAAACCTGGGATTACCAGGAAGAGCGCTTTCAGGAAATCCTGCAGCTCAAGGTAAAGAACCGCCGTGAGGGCCTGGAACAGCCCACGCCCAATTACTTCCTGTTTGTGGAACACCCCCATGTATATACCCTGGGAAAGAGCGGCGACCCGGCGAACCTTTTGGTTTCCGAGCAGGTTCTCTCCGAAAGGGGGGCTTCCTTCTACCGCATCAACCGCGGGGGCGATATTACCTACCACGGCCCTGGACAGGTGGTGGGCTATCCGATCCTCGACCTCGATAACTTCTTCACCGATATCCATAAATACCTTAGGTTCCTTGAAGAAATGGTGATCCGTACCCTGGGGGAATACGGCCTTAGCGCAACGCGCTCCGAAGGGGAAACCGGGGTCTGGCTCGATGTGGGTACCCCGGAGGCGCGGAAAATCTGTGCCATGGGGGTGCGGGCCAGCCGGTGGGTGACCATGCACGGGTTCGCCCTGAATGTCAATGCAGACTTGTCGTATTTCGACCTCATGGTCCCCTGCGGGATCCGCGGGAAAGGGGTGACCTCCCTAAGTGCCGAATTGGGGCGACATGTACCCATGGCCGAGGTCAAACAAAAACTGACCACCCATTTCAGGGGGCTTTTCGAAGTGGCATAACCCTATCCCAAACCGGTTATTCACGATCCGGGTTTGCTTCAGGCCTCAGCGGCGCATGCTGGTCAATACCATGCGCCCATCCAGTTTCCCGTTTTTATTGTAGGTCTCGGATTGCACCATGCCCACGCCTTCCGCCAGCCAGGTCCGGGACGAGATCGTGGTATTGGCCATCATCATTTTGGACTGGGATTCGCTGTAGAGCACAAAGCAATCGAAGGTGCCGGCCGGGGTGGTCACGGATTCCTTTTTCTCCACCCGGCGGTTGGTCATGTCCACAGCTATCTTCATATTGATCCCGCTCATTTTTACGGTCATTTCCACCCGGGCATCCGGAAGGTCCTGGCCCACGACCAGGTTGTTGGGTAGTTCAATGTCCGTCCCGCTGATTTCCATCTCCATCCCCTCGTACTGGTCGAGCATGGCCCCGGAAAGGAGGGACTGGTAATCGATCCGGATGGCCGAACCCGTGCAGGTAAACCCGTATTCCGATTCATAGGTGTTCTTTTCCCGGGCATCTGAAAAGCCGATGTTCATCATCACCTTTTCCCCCTCAGGGGTTTCAGTGACGCTGGTCACTTCCTGCCATTGGGTGCCCTCTGTTTTGCCGTTTCGGCCATAAATCTCATATTCCAGGCGTGTGCCTACTTCCATCGGGTAGTAGGTGCTGCAATTCTGCGCATGGATCCCTGAAGGCAAGAGCCCCAGGCAGAGAATTATTATAAAGGCGAATCGGGTGAAAAAAGGGTTCATAGGCGGTTGATATTTATGGGGTTATTTAGAAGGTAATCGGTTTTTAGGGAGTTAACTATTGGCGGATAAAGACTACCCGCCGGTTCTGCGCCTTGCCGTCGGGGCTGTCATTGGCGGCCACCGGCTCCGATTCCCCCTTCCCAAGGGTGGACAGCCGGCCCGCATCTACCCCATAGACATCAATAAGGGCTTTTTTAACGGCTTCGGCCCGGGCTTCGGAAAGTTTTTGGTTGGCAGCAGTTTCCCCATCGGAATCGGTATGGCCCTCAATCCGCAATTTGATCCCTGCGTCCTGTTGCAGGACCTGTGCAATTTGGAGGATGATCCCCATGGAACGCGGCTGCAGGTTGGCCGATCCCGAATCAAACAGGATGCCGTTGGTGGAAATGGAGCCTTCTGAAAGCAATTTGCGCCGCAGGTCCACCCCGCCTTCGGCAACCTTCAGGTTGGTAATGAAAACATCTTCCTTCCCGTCCTTAATGCCGTCCACATCAAATTTCAGGGCTTTGAATGCCGACCCTTCCGGGATAAACCGGGGAACATCCACGTATTTGGTCTCATTCACCCAAAGGCGGAATCGGGACCCATTTACTGCGATGGAGATATGGGGGCGGTTCAACACCGCCTGGCGAATATCGGTGCTCACCGCGCTGGCGATCACGTTGCCCTCGCCCGGGACAAAATTCCGCAGGCGGATGTCAAAGGCGCCGTACTGCCCCAGTGGAAGGAATACGCGGGCCCAGTGCCCATCGGTATCGAAGGTTTTGGTGTCGCTTAAGGTAAGGGTGAACCCCGCGGTTGATGAGGTTTGCTTGTCGATCCCATTGACCATCAGGTCGAACTCTATGGTATAATCATCCGGCAGGTCCGGGACATCGGGGATATACATGACCCTGTTCCCGCGGAGCACCCGCAGCCAGCGTTCGGGGGAATCGCCCAGCCGAACCACCTCCCCACTCCCGTTGGTATTCCATCTGGCGGGGAAGTCGCCTATAAAATCATTGGAGTAATCATCAAAGAACAGGACTTTGTCGCCGGGCACAAAATCGAATTTGCTGTATACCTCAAGCGTTTTTGGGCCGGAAGTTTCCGTGGTTCCCTTCGGGGTTTGGCTTCCGTTTTCCGGAGCCGGTTCGCCCCCATTCTTGCCCGGGCCAGGGGTTTTGCTTTTGCCTTTATCCTTCCCGGGTTCCAGGATGCTGTCAAGGGCCTGGTCGGTCTTTTTGGAAACCTCCCGGTCCACGCGACGCTCTACTGTACGTTCGGC
Organism: Robiginitalea marina; assembly: GCF_024006985.1. Taxonomy (GTDB): domain Bacteria; phylum Bacteroidota; class Bacteroidia; order Flavobacteriales; family Flavobacteriaceae; genus Robiginitalea; species Robiginitalea marina. The sequence continues at coordinate 17,507 of NZ_JAMXIB010000016.1, read as the reverse complement.
GGCCCTCTCGGCGCGTTTTGCTAATTTCTCTAGGAATTGACCATTGGCCTCCGGCATACCTGTAAGCAACAGGGCGACTACAAAGGCAGACTTTAAGAGTAAAGGTGTTCTCATCTTATTTCTGGATTTTTGCCAGCAAGGCCACTAAAAATAAGAATTCTCCCATGCCCGGGGCGGAAGGATGTACAATTCGTTTTAATTGGCTTACCAATGGAGGCTATGGCCTTATCGTTGTATGCGGTAAACCACAACGGATTGTTCTCGTAGCGGCACGGCCAGTTCCGGATTGCGGTCATTGTCCATATCGGCCATGTCGGCCATCCCGCTGCCTTCCAGGGGGAAGCCGGGGAGGGGGGCGGCGTCGCTGCGGAAGAGGTATACCTGCTGGCTCTGCAGGTCGGTCACGGCTACATAGATAATGTCGTAAAGGTAGAAAATCCGGGGCCGGGTATATACCCCGAGTTCCAGTTCCCTCCGGTTGCCCTTCACCTGTAACCGGTTATCGTCCATCAGGGCAAGGGTCCTGGTGGTAGCGTCCATGCCGTGGTCGGGGTTGAGGTTCAGGGCGGTCCGGCTAACTTTCCCCCGGGGATCCACCCGGATCAGGTCGCCCTTTCGATCGGTAAAGGCAAACCCGTCGCGGTAGTCGTAGACCCCGTTGGACGAGAACTCAAACCGCTCCTTTGCGGCAACGCGGGTATCGCCCACCCGGTTCAGGATCTTCAGTTCCCCGTTCTCGAGGCGGAAAACCAGGTAATCCCTGCTGCCGAAACGGATATGCCGGGGGGCATCGAGGATGGTGCTTCCCGCATCGGTAAACTTAAACCCTTTCACGTCCCGTCCCTGCCCGTCGTACATCCGCACCCTTGACCCCTGGGTAACCACCAGGCGGTAGTTCAGGGTACCTTCGTAATCGAATACCGCCAGGGGGTTGAGGTTCCCCCCCGGAAACTCCTTTGGGAAGGGAGCTACTTCCTTGCCGTCCCGGTCGAGTACCATAAGCTGGGTATCGGTGGCAAAGGCCATCTGCAGGCGTCCGTTCCTGAACAGGTCAACCTGTTGGATATCACCCTGGATGGGCCCTTTCAGTTGTTTTTTCCAGAAAAGCTGCCCCTGGTTCGAGAACAGGTACAGGACGTGGTTCTGGTCCTGCACCGCCAGGTCCATCCCCCCTGTCCTGTGGTTTTTGAGGAACTGGGGCCGGCTTGCTACAGGGGCCTCCAGGGAAACCGTAAATGCCACCCCTGTCCTGGCTTCTTCAACCGACAGGGACCCGGCGCGATAAAGCCGGTATGCGCTTAGGCTGAAGGGGTTTTCCAGGTTCAACTGTGCGGTGAGGAGGCCCGTTTGGGGCAGGCCTTCCAGTACCTGGGGGAGTAGGGCTGCCGGTAATAGGGAATCCCTTAAGAGGCGGCTTGCCGACGGGTTTTCCGAAACCAGCAACACGCTGGACTCAGCGGCCAGGCCAGGAAGGAGTTTGCTGAAGCGATCTGAATCCCCAACTGTGGCCTTGCGGTTATGCGCGCTGATGAGGGCTTGCAGGGGTTCCAGGGTGGGTGAAAAGACAAAGTCGTCTTCCAGGGTCCCGCAGTATGCGAAGGGGGGCAGGGATCCCAGAAGGGGGGCGAAGGCCTCCCGGAGTACCCCGCCTTCCTGCAGGGGGTAGACCATGACCCCCTGGAATTCCACAGCTGCGCCCTGGTAGGTTTTAAGTTGCTCCTGCAGGCCTGAGGCATTAAGGCTGTGCAGTACCAGCAGCACGTCGGGCCCCACTTCAACCAGGGTCAGTTGTTCCACGTTTTCCGCCAGCAGCGGATAGGGGTTCTCCCGACCCAGTACCGCCTCCTGGTTTTGGAGGAAGCGCTCAGGGAGCTGGAGGGAAAACGTAGCCCAAGAAGACGCATTTTCAGGGATTACCCCGGCAGCCTTTTGCAGGGGGAGTACCGGGATGCCACTTAACAGGCGTTCCGGTGCTCTTAGGGTGTCGCCATGCAGCTCCATTCCCAGTATGGAAAAATTGCCCTGCCCGCTTAGGAAATCGAAGGCTGACCATCCGGTTTCCGCGGCCGAACGCTCATTTTTGGGTCCTGGCTCAGGTCCGCTGAGCGGATGCCCCTGCCCTGCCGGCATAAAGAGGGTGGCCGAGGCCCCCGGGTTGGCGGCCAGAAGGGCTTTTTTAAGGTTCGGGTAGGGCAGCGGGTCCCCGTCCAGGATGGCATTTAGAAAGGTTTCTGATGAAGCCGCCAGGCCGATGCCCTTTTGCTGGCTTAACGCCACGCCCGCTGAATCCCGGGGTCGCCATGGTATTCGCGGGGGTTTTGGGATTTCCCCGGAAGCGGCCGGTTCCTGGGAATCCGCCTTTTGTTCGAAAATCAGGAGCCAGCTGCCGGGGTTTTCGGTTCCCTCCGCGAAGGCCAGCAGGGAACCCTCCGGGGGGTCGAGGGCAAGGACCCGCTCCAGCTCCGCAGGCCAGGAACCCTGTTCCCTGAGGGGTTGCAGGAGGGGGGAGTTCCCAAGGTCTGCCCGGAATTGTTCCGGGTCATTGATCTTTACCACGGCCCGGGCGGGAAAGGTTAAAAAATCAAGCGGTTCGGGGTGGGAGTCGGGTGCAGGGCCACAACCTGCCAGGGACAGGGTGGCGGCGAGCATTAAAAGGACCAGTTTTTTCATTCTTTTCCCGGGCTTGTGGCAAAAGTACAATCTACAAACCGATTTTCAGCTGCTCCCCCAACAGGCGGAAACTTTTCCGGTGGAAAGGGGAGGGGCCATGTTTTCTAAGGGCGTCGCGGTGTGCCCGGGTAGGGTATCCTTTGTTCTGTTCCCATCCGTACTCGGGGTGTGCCCGGTGGAGTTCTTTCATAAAGGCATCCCTGGAAGTTTTTGCCAGGATGGAGGCTGCGGCGATATTCAGGAAGCGACCGTCTCCCCTGATCAGGCAGTTGTGGGGGATCTCCCCATAAGGGCGGAAGCGGTTCCCGTCGACCGCAATGGCCAAAGGCACCGGATCGAGCTGATCCAGGGCGCGGTGCATGGCCAGGATGGAAGCGCTGAGGATATTGACCCGGTCGATGGTCTGCGGGTCCACATGGGCAACTGCCCATGCCAGCGCCTCTCTGCGGATGCTTTCAGCCAGCGCTTCCCGCCTCGGGGCCGCAATTTTTTTCGAGTCGTCGAGCCATGGATTCCGGTAGCCTGCGGGGAGGATTACAGCGGCTGCAGTAACCGGCCCGGCAAGGCACCCGCGTCCCGCTTCATCGGTCCCGGCTTCCATTACGCAACTAAAATAAGCTTCGAGCATCTAATAGGGAGGTAAGAATTATTCCGTTCAAGTTGATGACTACAACGCTCAACAAAACTGTTAAAATGTTAACTTAATCTTATCAAAATTATGAAAACATTGGGGTTTTTATAATTCGAATAATTTCTTTAACACTTCCTTCGTCAACAGGTGCGAGCGCCTTGTATAATTAGCTTGGAATTATTTTTTTTGCGACTGGCTAATTCAAAACACTAATTAAATGAGATCAAAATTAACTTGGATCTTAACGCCGCTATTGCTGGTGTTGAGCATGACGTTCTCCTTTGCACAGGAGAAAACGATTTCGGGTAATGTGGTAGATCAAAACAGCGTGCCACTGCCCGGGGTTTCCGTGGTGGTCGTTGGGACTACCCGCGGCACCCAGACAGATTTTGACGGGAACTACAGCATCAGCGTCGCCCAGGGTGAGGTGCTCCGGTTTTCGTACATCGGGCAAAAAACCGAGAACCGCACCGTCGGGGTAGCCAACACCATCAATGTGGTGATGGAAGAGGATGCCGAGGCTCTCGAAGAAGTAGTGGTTCAGGGGTACCGGACCTCCACCCGGGAAAAGTCGAGTATCGCGGCCCAGACCATTAGTGCCACCACCATTGAAAACCGCCCTAACGCCAACGTGGTGCAAACACTGTCGGGCCAGGTAGCGGGTCTGGACATCAGCACCAACTCCGGGCAACCGGGTGCAGCCCCCACCGTGCGCCTGCGCGGGGTGAACTCCATCAACGGGAACACTGCGCCCCTGTTTATTGTGGACGGTACGCCGGTGGATGAAACCAACTTCCGGAGCATCAACCCACAGGACATCGAGTCCATTTCCGTCCTGAAAGATGCCGGGGCCACCGCCATCTACGGAAACCGGGGTGCGAACGGGGTTGTCGTGATCAAGACTCGCACGGGATCCTTTAACACACCGCTGCAGATTGACTACACCGGAATTTTGAGTTTTAGTTCCCTTCAGAATAACGACTACAACCTGATGAACTCCCAGGAGCAGTTGAACCTGGAGGCAGAAAGGGGAGCGGGCCGTGGCGCCACACTCACCCCTGATGAAATTGCCCAGGCGCCTACCTTCAACTGGGTGGATTTCTTCTTCCGCACCGGGCTGACGCAAAACCACAACCTACGGCTTTCCAGTGGATCTGAGAATTTCTCCCAGGCCACTACCTTCGGGTACTTCGATCAGGAAGGAATCCTGCAGGATTCCGACCTGAAGCGTTTCAGTATCCGCAACAACACAACGGGAAAAACAGATAACGGCCGCTTCAGCTATGGCACGAATCTTTCCATTAACTATTCCAAGTCGAACGAGCCCAATCAGATTGGAGGCAGCGGGATCAACAGGAATTTTATCCTGGGGGCATACCAGTCTGTACCCTACATTACCCCTGACGATTATACCACCGGGGCTGACCTGATTTCACCCCTGTTGTTTTCCAACACCCCACTATTCCTGTTGGACCGACTTTTGACGTATACTCGTTTCGAGGAGGAAGTGAAGCTTATTGGAAGCTTCAATGCTGCCTATCAAATTACTCCGGAATTGACTGCGGCAATTACCATGGGGGGTGATTACCAGAGTGAGTTCCTGACCCGGGCTGAAGGTCCAACCTCTTTCAATGCTCTACTTTTTGGTGGAGCTGAAAACCCGACCTCTGGATTCCAACAGCAGAACAGCCGCCGGGTTTTTACCTATAACCAGGTAACTTCCCTTACCTACGCCAACAACTGGGGTAAGCACTCCGTGAACGTGGCCGGGTATTTGGAATACTTCAAGGCCCACCTAAGGGAATTTGGCTATTTTGCCCAGGGATTGAATCCCAAAACTTTTTATCCTGGTGATGGTTCAGGGTTTATTACAACATTCCTTGATCAAGATCCTGACAATCCTATTGACGCAGCTGTCCTGTTTGAAGACGAAGCGAGTGCAAACATTTTAAATGCAGGACTATTTTCCTATTTCGGGCAGGCTGATTACGACTACGATACCCGCTACGGGATTACCGGGACCATCCGCCGCGACGCCTCATACCGCTTCGCCGGCAGTAACAAGTGGGCGACGTTCTACTCTGTGGCCGGACGCTGGAACATCCACAATGAGGCCTTCATGGACGGCTCAGTCTTCAACCAGTTGAAGCTTCGCGCTTCCTACGGTACAGCGGGGAACCAGCGGATTGCCGGGGGTAACTACTTTACGGCTCCAGACCTGACTAAAAACCTTTTCGCTACAGGTGCAGGATATGACAATATCCCTTCTATATTCCTGAGTCAAATTGCGAACACCACTCTTCGGTGGGAAACTGTGACTTCAGCGAACATCGGTATCGACTTCGAGGTTTTTGACCGTCGCCTCCGCGGGTCTTTCGATGTCTACGACAAAAAGACCTCCGACCTGTTTCAGAGCACCCCGGTTTCCGCCATCAACTCGGTTACCTCCCTGAACGCCAATACGGGGGACCTGACCAACCGCGGTTTGGATTTTACCCTGAACTGGGATGTGATCCGCAGCGATGACCCCGATGGCTTCAGGCTGACCCTGAATGCCGTGGGGAACTACAACGAGACCGAACTTTCGAACCTGCCCAATGAGGAAGGCGAGATCATCGGTACCGGACGGAACGGCGGACGCCTGTTTGAATACTTCACCCTCCGCTATGCCGGGGTGAACCCCGCCAACGGGAACCTCTTGTTCTTCACCGCCGACGGGGACGTTACCGAAAACCCCAATGCGGATACCGACCGGGTATGGCTCGACAAAAACATCTTCCCCGACTGGCAGGGTAGCTTTGGGTTCAACATGGACTACAAGGGCTTCTTCCTGACCACCCAGTTCAACTATGTAACCGGGGTCGATCGTTTTGACAACGACCTGGCCGGCTTCCAGAACCCCGACAATATCGGGCAGTTCCGTACAAGCCGTGACTTATTCCGGGCCTGGACCCCGGATAACCGGGTGACCGATATCCCTTCTTATGACGCCTTTAACCGGGCTGCCTTCGCGTCTGACCGGTTTTTGCGGGAAGCGGATTACGTACGCCTGCGTTTTGCGTCCATTGGGTACAATTTCCCTCGGAAGTTTGTGGAAAAGGCCGGGATCTCCCGCCTGCGGGTTTTTGGCAATGCAGAAAACCTGTTTACCTGGACCAAATGGAGAGGATTCGATGCCGAGGCACAGGACAACACCTCCAGGCTGTATCCTACCCCAAGGACCCTTTCCGTCGGATTTGAATTAGGATTTTAAAAAAGAAATAAAGCAATGAAAAATATTAAAAACCTATTCTTGGTAATCGGCGTGTTCTCGGGGCTTGTGGCCTGTAACGACGCCATTGATATCGACCAGCCGGGCCGGCTGGACGCAGACGCCGCCTTCCAGACGGTAGACGACCTGGAAGCAGGGCTTTTCGGGGTGTACGACCAGTTCGACATTTCCCCTGACATCGCTTTCCAGTCCATTTTTACTGACGAGCTCGCTATTGGCTTCGATAACGGAGGCCAGGGTCTGGCGGACTATGGTTTTGTACTTAATGCTGGAAGCACCGCACCTGCAGTTTTTTGGACCAACGGGTACGACCAGCTCAATGCGGCTAACCGCCTTATTGAGGCTTCTGAGATCGTAGAACCCGAAGCGGGGGAACAAGCGCGCTTCAACCAAATCCTTGGAGAGGCTTACGCATTGAGGGCATGGGGCCACTTTACACTCCTTTCCTACTTTTCCCCGGATTACACCGATGATAATGCACTCAGCGTGATCAACCTGGACTTCGTCCCTACAATTGACCAGCAACTGCTGCGCAATACCAACGGGGAGACTTTTGCGCTGATCGAAGAGGACCTCACCCGGGCGGCCAGCCTAATGACCGAAGACAATGGTGTCACCCGGATCAACGACGACTTTGTGACGGCACTGCGGGCCAGGATTGCGGCTTATCGGGCAGATCCGGGCAATCCCAGCGACCCAAATTGGGGTACTGCCGCATCCCTTAGTCAACAGCTTATCGCCAAGTATCCCCTGGCCAATCGCGCCGAGTACGAGGCTATGTTTCTTGACCTGTCGGATGGTGAAGTCATTTTCAAACTAGAGCGGACTGCTGGAGATAATTATGATGGTCAGGGTGCTACAGGAAGCCCAGCTGCAGGGGGATGGGCAGGAGCACGTTTTGCGTTTACAGGCCCTGGAGTGGACGGTTCCCCATACTTTGAAATGGGGCGTTCCCTTTTCAACCTCATGGATCCTGCTGATATCCGGTACGATGTTAACGTGCACCCATCGAGTGTAATTGATCCTGATTATCAGAACGGTGTCGGAGGACAGAACAATGATATTCTCGTTGTTAACAAATATCAAGGTTCCGAAGGACAACCCCTGATGAATGATTTGAAGATCTTCCGCGCTTCGGAAATGTACTTAATACGGGCAGAGGCCCTGGCGGCCCAGGGGAATCTTGGGGATGCCGCTGCCCTTGTTAAGGAGTTAAGGGACGCCCGGTTCGGAACGGCAACTGCCCTTCCTTCTTTTTCGAATTCTACTCAGGCCTATGCTGCCATCCTGAACGAGCGCCGGGTCGAGTTGGCCTTTGAAGGACACCGGTACCTGGATATAAAGCGTCTGGGTTCCGCGGCTAATCAGGGGGTGTTGAAGGACCCGGTAGACTGCGGCTTTAACGGGGCCTGTACCTTGTCTGCAGACGATTTCCGGTTTACCCTGCCTTTGCCCATTGTGGAGTTCAATGCGAATCCGGGCCTTCGTGAACAGCAAAACCCAGGTTACTAATCCTTAAAATTAAAACAATGAGAAAGTTTTTATATATCCTTTTTGTTAGCCTGGGATTCCTCATGTCCTGTGAGGAAGACCTGGTTATCTTTGATGAGGGCGACGGATTTATTCAGGTAGAACGGACCTCTGCATCTACATCTGAGGATGGCGCGCCAATGAGTACCACCATTTCATTGGGTACTGAAACCAATGACTCGGGTATCTCTGTTAATTTTGATGTTATTATTGAAAGTGGTGATGCCTCCCGATTTACGATTACTCCCGCTAACGGAGTCCTGGACATTCCTGCTGGAGAGTTCTCAGGGGAAATAGTTGTAACACCAATTGATAACATAGATGCCGATGGCAATGCTGTTATACGTGTTGAGTTGAGTGAATCTAATCCCCTTCCGATTGGTGTCGGAGGTCTGGGCCTTGAGAGAACTGGAGCAACATTCACAATTAATGATAATGACTGCCCTACAGAGATCTCAGAGAGTTACAGGGTAAATGTGTTCGCTTTCGGAGCGGAAGCTCCAGCTCATAGCGTAGCTTTGATTCCTGTTGCCGGAACGGATAACCAATGGACTGTAACCTCTGCATGGGGACCTGAGTTTGTGGCCTGGGCTACTGGTGACCCTGGTTTCAGTGGTGCATTTCCTTACTCCGGAACAATTGTGCTGAACGATGATTTTTCAGTAGAATTCATTGGAGACGCTGCATGGGCAACGGGCGGAATAGGATCCTATTCGGCCTGTGACGACCAGTTTACAATAACTTTGACACAGGCGCTGTTTACAACTGCTTTCACTGTGGATATTGTAATGACAGGTCAGTAGTAATTAAACATTCTTCTAATCAAGCCCGTGGAATACCACGGGCTTTTTTTGTTCCCTTTGTTAAGGTGCCTTCGTCTGAAAAACAGGGAATGCTTTAGGGGACCTGGGGAAACACCTCCCTGAATGGAGCAGGAGTTGGAACCTGATTGAGTACTGGGAGTAACTTTTCCAAGAGGAATTTCAGTTGTATCCAAAGGGCAATGTTATCCATGTCGGGGTTCCCAAAAAGGATATTGATCCTTGATTTGCCAATAAAACCTGAGCCCATTTGCTTTTTTTGTGGGATCCGAGGTCCCGGAAGGGAGGTTGCCTAAGGGCAAAAAGAAAAAGCCACTCAAGAGCGTGGCTTTCTTCATTGGGGTTATGCCATCTTTTACTGGGAATTGACAAAATTCAAAAGCTGGATGACTTCCTCTTCGGACTTCAACTTTAGCTTGTTCTCCTGTACAAAGGCCTCGGCTTCCGGGTTTGAGAGCACCTCAAGGACATCTTTTTTCCTGAGCTTCACTTCTTTTGCCGGGCTGCCTTCCAGGGCCAGGAAATAGGTGGTTTCCTCATCAAACCGGGGGGGCTGTCCCTGGCTGTAGGAAGATACTGCCGCTTCCCCTTCCCGGAATTCGCGCCGGTAGCGTTTCAGCAGGCGGGCCTTGCCGGGGTTTAATTCCACAAAATAGCCCTGACGCTCGCCCGAACCGGTCTCGTAGGATTCGATCCGGAAGGTCTCCCCGCCCAACACGGCCCAAACGTAGTCGCGCTTGAACAGGGTGGTAATACCGCCTGAGCCCTGCACCTGCATTTCGTCCTGATAGGCGTTGTAGCGCATCATGGCCGGGTACGGTTTCTCGCCTTCGCTGTAGACGGTGCCCCGGATGAAGTCATCGGTCAGGTAGGGGCTGCCCTGCACATTCGGTGGGAGGTTGTTCGCCCCTCCGGAGGTATTGTTGTTGAGGTAGGTGGACGGGAGGTCCAGGGCGGTCTGCGCAGAGACCAGGGGCATTGCGGCCAGGCTGAGGGCCAATAGTACGTGTCCTTTCTTCATTGTATCATTTTAAGGTTTAGAATTCATATGCAAAAATCGTTCCGGGACGCCGGGCTGCCCGGCTTATTCCACGCGGAAGACAAACAATTCCGATTGGGTGCGGTTGCCCGCTTCATCCAGGGTCTCCACCTGCCAGAAATACGTCCCTGCCCCGGCCAGGGCTGTTTCGAAGGACGTTGTGGTCAGGCCCTCCGCCAGGCTGGGGGGCGGGTCCTGCGCGCCAAAATACACGGTGTAGGAGGCAATATCGTCGTCCACATCGCTCCCGCTCCATTCCAGGCGAATCACCGGGGATGCCGTAACGGTACTGCCCCGGGTCGGGGCGATAGCCTGGGCCGGAAAGGGGGCGTAGTTCGTAATCCCCGGCCCTGCATTGTAAAACTGCCAGACCGCGCTGCTCGCCGTTTCGGTCGTGCCGTTGGCCCTTGAGACCACAAACCACTCGTAGGGCACCCCCCGCAGCAGGGTTATGTCCACTGCGTTGGTATTGCTTGTGGCCAGGGCGGTTGACCCCGTATTCAGGTTGCGAAGGTTCACCTGGTAGCTGTCGGTGTCCTGGGAGGCATTCCACTGGAAAGTCACCCGGCTTTGGTTGTCATTTACAATTGCCCCTTCGGTACATTCGGAATCATTTTCCGGAAAGACCAGGGTGGCCGCAGTAGGCCTGGGTTCGGGTAGGGGCTGCGGCTCCGGTTCGGGGTTTCCACCGCTGTCGCCACCCCCGCAGGCGGTGGACAGGGCCAGGGCAGCCAGGGCAAGGCTTCGGGTAATATGGGCTGTTCCTTTCATCGTTTCAGGATTTTATAGGTATAGAGCTGGCCGTTGTGGGTCAGGTTCAGCAGGTATACGCCCCGGGCGTAGGCGTCCATATTCAGCTGTACCCTTCCCTGGCGCACTTCGAGCTTTTTGTTCAGCAGGCTGCTGCCATCCATGGAAAAGAGGCGGATGCGGACTTCGTCCCCGTCCGCAGCCGGCACGAACACCTGCAGGTCGCCGGCTTCTATGGGGTTCGGCAGGGCCAGGGGGGTTTCGGTCAGGGTAATGGTCTGGGTGTGGGCCCCCTGGCAGTCCAGGTCGGTTTTCACCTCCAGCTGGTTTACGGGCAGGTCCAGGGGTAGGGTGATTTGTGCGGCCGAAGTCCGGTAGGAGCGGCCATTCAGGACGATGGTGTATTCCCTGCCGCCCTTCAGGTCCAGGGTCACTTCCCGGCCGAGGGTACTTACCTTGCTGCTGACGGAAAGGGCTTCGGGCTGCGGCACTTCGAGGGTGAAGCACAGCTCGAAATCGGGCTGGTTTTCCACGGTTATGCAAAGGGAATAGCTTCCCGAGGCCAAATCGGGGAACTGCACCGCATCGGTGAACGGCAGCGTGGCATCGACCCCGTTTCCGCTCAGGGTGGCCAGGTAATTGAGGGGCTCCACGGCCAGCACGGAGATGGAGCCGTTGTTGCTGCTGCGGCAGCTTTCCCCGGTGGTTTGCACCAGGAAGTTTGTGGCCGGCAGGGTGAATACCGGGCAGCCGTCGAGGCCCACCACCGTGCCCGGCGGCGTTTCCGGGCAAATGTCGATGGGGTTGGGGACCCCGTCGTTGTCGGCATCGGTGTCGCATACGTCGCCAATGCCGTCATTGTCCTCGTCCTCCTGCCCCGGGTTCGCAGACAGCGGGCAGTTGTCTTCCAGGTCGGGGATGCCGTCGTTGTCGTCATCCGGGTCGCAGGCATCCCCCAGGCCGTCGCCGTCGGCATCGGCCTGGTCGGCATTCGCGATCAGGGGGCAGTTGTCGGAGGTATCCGGGATGCCATCGTTGTCGTCATCCTCATCATCCTCGAAGCCCACCACGCCCAGGTCGTCGATCACCACGCCTTCTTGGGTTGTTTCTGGATCCGAATGGAATACGATACGGAAGACCACGTTGGTTTCGCCGGTAAGGTCGGGCTCCCCCCGGGCGGCATTGGCCAGAAAGTCGTAGGCGTATTCCGTAAGGGTGGCGTTGGTGCCCGTCCACTGCGCCCCCGGGCAGTTCTGGCAGTCGTCGGCTTCCCCCGAACTGCTGTTTGTCCGGTCGCTGGTGTACCAGTTGGGCTGGCTGTCCACGCTCCCCAGCACACTCCAGGTAGCCCCCTGGTCGGTGGAGTACTGCACGTAGGCAATGTCGAAGTCCTGCTCCAGGTCATAGGCCATCTGAAACTTCAGCACCGGGGCCAGCAGGGCCGAAAGGTCGTAACAGCCGGTAAGCAGGTAGGCCCTGACCGCGTCGGGGTGGTTGCCGTCGAGGTTGGTGGCGTATACTTCGGAGCCCGAGGCGGCCTGGTTGAGCAGGGTCCCCGAGGGCACCCCTTTTTCCCAGAGCGCCCCTGCCGCCCCTTCGTTGTATGTCAGCAGTTCGGTCCCCGCCCCCTCAAAATCATTCAGGGCGTTGCCCACCCCGAAGGCATTGATAAAGAAGGCGTGTTCAATGGTATTGTTATCGGCAAAGGCATCGCCATTGGTGGTTACGGTAACCTCCAGCCGGGCTTCCCCGATTTCGGCAAAGCTGAGCGCGGGCAGGTCCACCGGGGCGGTTTCCCCACTCGCCAGGGAAAGGGGCAGCGAAAACTGGGAGCCTCCCGCCCCGTTCACCGAAAAGGCCACGTTGATCCCCGTGATGGGGTTTAGCCCGTTGTTTTCCACCGTAATGACGGGAAGGATGTCGCCGCACAAGACAGCCCCGTTTTCGGGGGTCAGGCTCAGCAGGCGGATATCAGTGTTGGGTACCTGCACCGGGATGGGCGACTGCCAAACCCCCCGCCCGTAGGTGCTGGCGGTGATCAGGGCGTCGTCTAGGCTGATGTCGAGGTCGCTCACCGTGGTGCTGGGCAGGCCGGCGAAATAGGGCTCCCATGTAGGGGCTTCGCCGCTCGCCCCTGCGGCTTCTATAATGCTATCATCGATCCGGTACACGCCAAGGTTGGTCCCCACATAAATGGGGTTGTCGGTGTGCCGCCCCTGGTGCACGATGGCAAAGAGGGCCTGGTCGGCCGGGAGGTCGAAAGTAAGGTCCACTTCCGGCCCGGGATCTCCGTTTTCGTTAATCGGAACCTTCCAGACTTTGCGCTGGGTCTGCGCCAGCTGGGTACTTTGTCGGACCCCCACCCTCAGGGACGTCACCACATAGAGGGCTGAGCCATCGTCGGTATCCAGCGCCATGTCGGCAATCACAAAGTCGGCATTGAAGAACGCCTGGAAGGTTTGGCCACCATCCTTGCTTTGATATACAAAGGTGTCTTCTGCCGCATAAATGATGTTTGGGTTAGTGGGGTCCACCAGCAAATCTTCGAGTACCTCCCCCTGGTCCACCCCTGCGAAATTGTTGGTGGAAACCTTTTCCCAGGTGGTGCCCACCAGCTTGTACACCCCGTCGAACCCGCTGTAGAGGTCGCCTGTGCTGCTGATGGCCAGGGGGGTGATCCAGTTGCCGCTGATGCGGTTCCCCTGGGCGTTTTCGGGCGGAAATACCACCCCTATGGACTGGCCCGAATCGGAGGAAATGTTCAGGGTGCCCCCAAACTGGGTAAACCCGTACACGATGTTGTCGTTGTTGGGGTCGATGGCGTTGTCCATCCCGTCGCCCCCGTGGTAATTGTTCCACTGCCCCTGGTTGAGGACCTGCCCGCCGTTGTCCTGCAGCCCGCCGATCATCTTAGAAGGGTTGCCCGGGGAAACGGACAGTTTGTAGAACTGCCCGATGGCCATGCCGCCCGTAAAGTCGGTAAAGGTGCTGCCCCCGTTTTCGCTCACATAAATGCCCCCGTCGGTGGCGGCATAGAGCTTGTTGTTGAAAAATTTCAGGCTGTGGATGTCGGCATGGGTATAGGCCGCGTTGTTCAGGAACCATTCATTGAGCTTGAACCAACTGTTGCCCCCGTTGGTGCTCTTCCAGATGTTCAAACAGCCCATATAGACCTCGTTGGCGTTGGTCGGCGATACCTCCAGGGCCAGGTCGAACCAGGCCTGGTTCGATTCCATGATATTGACGGTGTTGGGGCTCCTGGTAAAGGTGGCCCCGCTATCTTCCGATTTATAGAACCCCTGGTAGGTAAAATTCTGCGAAGCCGTATTGGAAGCCAGTACATAGAGGACCTCCGGGTCGGCAGGGCTCACCCCGAGCACCACCCGCCCTGCGCTGGTAGGCAGCACGGTGCTTTGGAGGGGATCAAAATCGACCCCGTTGGTGGTTTTATAAAACACGGTCGCGTTTCCTCCCCCCAGGATGTGGGCATTGGACACGGCATAGACGGTATTCGGGTCGCCGGGTTTCAGCTTGAAGTCGGAAATATATCCGGTTTGCACCCGGGTCCAGGTAGCCCCGGCATCGGTGGATTTAAAGAGCCCGCTGCTGCTGCCTACCCAAAGGATGTTCGAATTGGTGGGGTCGATGGTGATCTCGTTCAGCAGGGTGTTGACGTTTGTATTGGAGGGGTTCAGCCCGGTTTCGTTCCAGGTCTGCCCGCCGTCGGTGGACTTAAAGACCCCTATGCTGTAGGAGTCTGCGGCATCATCGTCTCCCGTGGCGATATAAATGGTATTGGAATCGTTCGGGTCAATGGCAATGCCCGAGACCCCGATCTGGGGGAAATCGTCGAAGAGGTTTACCCAGGTCTGCCCGGCATCGGTGGATTTCCAGATCCCCCCTGCAGGGGCGCCCACGTACCAGGTGTTGGGATTGTTGGGGTCTACCGCAGCAGCATTGAGGCGGCCGATTCCGGGAAGCCTCCCGGAGAAGATGCCTACTTCATTTGGGCCGATGGGGTTCCAGCTGGCCACGGGGTTGGGGGTTTTTCCGCTGAGGTCCCGTTTGGACTGCCAACTGTCCCAATAGGTTTTGGAAACCGGCAGGTTTCCCCGGGTATCCGCAAAATAGCTCCAGTAGAATTCCCAGCGCTTCAGGGGTTTGTACCCGCTGCCCTTTTTAAAGCGGTCCCTGGCCTGCCAGTACCCTTCGAGCGATTCCTGGAAGTCATATAGGTTTACAGGTTCCCCAGGGGTGTTGGAGTATGGGAAAACGGTCCCGTCCGGCCCTTGAAGGATGGCATCGTTACCGACGTTTTGGGCGTGGAGGAGCCCTGCTGTCAGCAGACAGCACAGCGCAAGCAAGCGATTCATAACAACTTTTTTGTAAAGATGCCTAAAAATGCTGATTTTTTCAATTTTTTCCGCTAACGGGAGCTTGGATTCCTGCCAACGGCCAGGGGAGCCTGCCCGTGTTTTCCAGCGGAAGTTTCCGGCCCCGATTCGCGAAAAAAGGTACCTTTGCCCCTGAATACATCGCTATGCGCCTGTTGCCCATCCTTCTGTTTCTTTTGCTGTCCGGCCCTGCCTTCGGGCAGGTGCCCCCCCGGGTAGCCACCCGGGTAAGCGATTCCACCCGCCTGAGGGGCCAGGAATTTGCCCAGAAGCAACGGGCGGGTAAGCAAGCGGAAAAACCCGGCATTTCGGAGTACAAAATCATTTCCCATGCCGGCGACACCACGATGCTGGATACGTCCCTGACCATCCGGAAGGAATACCGGTACAATTACCTGCGGCGCGATGATTTTGAGCTCATGCCCTTTTCCAATGTCGGGCAGCCCTACAACCGGCTGGGGGCCAACCTGAACAAGGTCCGCTGGTTTCCCGGGCTGGGGGCCCGGGCGCGCCACTTCAACTATTTTGAGGTGGAGGACATCGCCTATTACAACGTGGCCACCCCGATGACCGAGCTCTTTTTCAAAACCACCTTCGAGCAGGGGCAGCTCCTGGATGCCCTGCTTACCTTTAACACCTCCCGCCGTCTCAATTTTTCAATTGCCTATAAAGGGTTTCGCTCTCTGGGAAAATACCGGGAAGATGAGGTCATCTCAGGGAATTTTCGGGCCACCTCCAACTACGTGACCCAAAACGGGCGGTATCGCCTGCGGGCACACATCGCCACCCAGGAGATAGAAGGTCAGGAAAACGGGGGCCTGCTGGATAAGGAGGTACAATTTGAATCGGGAGACGACCAGTTTTCGGACCGGCGCAGGATCGATGTATTGTTCCAGGGGGTAACCAACAAAGTGGTCGGCAAGCGCTATTACCTCGACCACCAGTACCGCCTTTTGGGTACGGCCGACAGTACCTCTGGCAAAGCCGCCCTGAGCCTCGGGCACCGGTTCGCCTATGAAACGAAATTTTACCAGTACCGGCAGGGGAATAACGCGGAAGAGTATTTCGGGGAGCAGATTTTTCAGCCCATCGATGACAAGGCCTACCTGAAGACCTTTTACAACCAGTTCAGTCTTGGGTTCGGAAACCGGGCCCTCGGGGACCTTCAGGTTTCCGCTACCCTGTTCCAGTACGACTATTATTTCACCAGTATCCTGCAGACCGGCTCCGGGGTGATCCCCAACCGGCTCAACGGGGAGGAAATAGTTGGCGGGGCGCGATGGGATAAGGCGTTTGGCAGGTTCCGCCTGAGGGCGGAAGGCGGGTTGGGCCTCTCCGGCGACCTTACCGGGTCGTTCCTCGATGCCAGTATGGAACTGCCCCTGGGTAAAAGGAATTCCCTGGTAGCGGGCATCCACCATTCGGCGCGAATGCCCGATTTCAATTTTCTCCTTTACCAGTCCGATTACCTCAACTATAATTGGGACAATAGCGGCACCTTTGAAAACGAACAGGTGCAAAGCGTGTTTGCGAATTTGCGCTCGGCGGCCCTGGGGGAGGTGCAGTTCCAGTACAGTTCTGTGGAGAACCATTCCTTTTTTCGTTCCACTGCCGATGCCGCCCAGATAGAGGCGGGGGAGGAGCGGGCCTTTATCAGGCCTTTCCAGCAGGGCGACCGGATCGGACACCTGCGGGTGAAGTATGAGAAGGAATTCCGCTGGCGCAAGTGGGCCCTGAACAATACCCTGCTCTACCAGGAAGTGGACCAGTCTTCCAATGTCCTGAACGTGCCCTCCCTGATCACCAGGAATACCATATACTTTTCCACGGATGTCTTTAAAAAGGCCATGTTCCTGCAAACCGGCGTTACCTTCAAGTACTTTACGGAATACACTATGGACGCCTATAACCCCCTGATGGCCGAATTCTTTGTTCAGGAGCGCGAAAGCCTGGGGGGCTTCCCCCTGCTCGATTTCTTTATAAATGCCAAGGTGCGGCAAACCAGGATCTACCTAAAGGCTGAGCATTTCAATTCTTCCTTTACCGGCAACCGGTACTATTCCGCCCCGAATTACCCGTACCGCGATTTTGTGATCCGTTTCGGGCTGGTTTGGAACTTCTTTTCCTAGGCTGCGCTTCTGGCCTGGCATTTATCGGCCAGATGGCGTTTTCGGCGAAACCTCCTGATTTGTAGAAAGTTGTGTGTTTTTGCAATTATTTTCTCTGTTAAAACATTGAATTTCAATAATATAAGAGATTAGAAAAGTTTTAAGTAAAATTTTTTCATTCCATGTTTGGGGAAGCCGAAAAACCCTCTTATATTTGCACCCGCTTTTGAGAGGAACTGTGGGTTATTGAGCGGGGTTTTTCAGGAGCGTGGATTAAGGAGTTCATTGACATA
>NZ_JAMXIB010000015.1 GCF_024006985.1 Robiginitalea marina | reverse complement strand
CCGCCTTCGGCGTTTCGGTGATCCCTTGCGCTCCCGTCCTGCAAACCCAAACCCTGCCCTGGCGCAGCCAGGGCGGTTTCGCGTTTCCTGTCCACGCATTCGAGCAAGCTGGCGCGCTGGCCTTCGAATCCCGGAGGCGTAACGAAAAAAGCCACGTGATGGATTACCTCACCGCCTTCGGCGTTTCGGTGATCCCTTGCGCTCCCGTCCTGCAAACCCAAACCCTGCCCTGGCGCAGCCAGGGCGGTTTCATGCCCCTGGTCCCCGCGAACAAGCAAGCTTGACGCGGTTGCCAGGAATGGCAACCCCCTAACCATGCAGGCCATTTTCCAATTTGGCGGTTGGGCCTGCTGAAAACGGGATTACCTCTCCGCCTTCGGCGCTTCGGTGATCCCTGAAGATCCCGTCCTGCAAACCCAAACCCTGCCCCGGCTGCGCCAGGGCGGTTTCGCGTTTCCTGTCCACGCATTCGAGCGAGCTCGATGCGTTCCCAGAAAACACGAAACCCCGCCGGGAACCCGGCGGGGTTTGGGTTTGATCGTGGAGCCGGAGGGATTCGAACCCTCGTCCAAACAAGCAATAACAATGCTTTCTACATGCTTAGTTTTTGATTGGTTGTCGGCGCGCAACTGACCAAAAACCGCCTATTGCGCACTTAGCTTCTTTGGTTTTATACCGTTGCCGAAGCTACATCGGTACTATGTTGACTTTTATGGTGCCCCCTTGTGGGTCGCCGCCAACAAGGGCTACCCGGGGACATTTAGCCTTCCCGCCTTGCAGGAAAACGCCATGACTTACTGTAATTCAGTCAATTAGGCAGCTAAAGCGTAGTTAGACTCGCCATCTAAAAAGGTTGAGTCATGAGATTAACGAGCTGTATCCCAGCGCTCGGCATGCTTACATCGCCATTGGTCTCGCTGTCAAAACCAGTCGGCCCCAGAGTTTCAAAGATCGTTCCTGCCATTTCGGCTATTGCCTTTTACAGGATCAGGTCCGCCTTTGCAAGGCTTTGGCGGACGGGGTTGCAAAGATACCATTTTTTTCGCCAGGCGTGACCGGGGAAGTACCCCGGGGCCCATGGATTTGCATACCCTTTCAATTCCGCCTATTTTAGCGCAAATTTCATACCAAACCTGCTGATGAAATTCGGATTGATCAGGGAACGCAAGACCCCCCCGGACCACCGGGTAGTACTATCGCCCGCGACCTGCCAAAAAGTCGTGGCTAAATTTCCGCAGGCCGAAATCGCGGCCGAGGCATCCCCGATCCGCGTATTCACGGATTCGGAATATCGCGAAGCGGGGATTCCCGTAGTGGAAGATATGGGCGAATGCGATGTCTTGCTGGGGGTGAAGGAGGTTCCGGTTTCTGCCCTGATACCCAACAAGAAATATTTCTTTTTTTCCCATACGATCAAAAAACAACCCTACAACCGGGAGTTGCTCCGGGCCATCCTGGAACACCGCATCGAGCTTTACGACCACGAAGTGCTGACTAACCCCAGGGGGCAACGCCTGGTGGCGTTCGGCAGGTATGCGGGGATTGTTGGGGCCTACAACGGATTTAGGGCCTATGGGCTCAAAACAGGGGATTACAGCCTTCCCAAAGCCTCCACCCTTACCGATCAGGAAGCCTTGCTAAAAGAACTCAACACCCTGGACCTCCCCCCGATCAAAATCCTGCTGACAGGTAAAGGCCGCGTCGGCAGCGGGGCCCGGGAAATGCTCGATGGCATGGGGTTGGAACGGGTTTCCGTGGCAGACTACCTCCACCGGGGATTTGACCACCCGGTTTACTGCCAGATCGACGCCTCCCATTACAACAAGCGCAAAGACGGGGTGCGCGGCAGCAGGGAGGATTTCATCGCACACCCGGAAGCCTACCAGTCCGATTTTTTCCGGTTTGCCCGCGTTACGGACCTCTTTATTGCTGGGCACTTTTACGGGGAGGGGGCGCCTTACCTTTTTACCCGGGAAGATGCGCGCCACCCCGATTTCCGCATCCGGGTGGTGGCAGATATCAGCTGCGATATCGACGGCCCGGTGGCCACTACCCTTAGGGCTTCCACCATTGCCGACCCGGTCTATGGGTATGATCCTGTAACCGAAAAGGAGACGGATTTCAAACATCCCAATGCCATTGCCGTTATGGCGGTGGACAACCTGCCGGCGGAATTGCCCCGTGATGCCAGCGAAGGGTTCGGGGAGGCGTTTTACAGGCATGTGATCCCTGCCTTCTTCGATGGGGATTCGGAAGGGATCCTGGAGCGGGCGCGGATGACCTGCGATGGGAAGCTCACCCCCCGCTATGCCTACCTGCAGGACTATGTAGACGGTAAGGCTTAATTCCCCGGATGGGCGGGGACCACCACTTTCCAGGAAATTACCGGGTGTTCCTTAGGGGCCGTATAGGCCCCCAGGGCCTTTAGCTGCAATTCCAGGGAATCCCTGATTTCCAATGTTTTCACCTGCAGGGTATAGGTTCCCCGGGAAGGAATTTCAAAAACAGGGGAGCTGCTGTAAAACGTGTACGGCATGGTGTTCTCAAAGAGGAGGTCTGAACTGGTCTGGTTTTCCAGCACGATTTTCAGGATCTGCGACCCCGGGAGGTACCCGGCTTCCTTTATGCTCACGCTGGCCCGGAGCAGGGGCTGGAGCCATTCTTCCCTGCCGACCCATAACCCGTTGTATACGGCTACGGTGCGTTTGGCAAACAAGGCTTCCTTCAGGCTCTCCGCATCCCGTGCTTTGGCGAAGACCAGGGTGATGGGCCGGTGGTTCCCTTTTTCTGTATAGTCCCAGTCGATAAGGCCATGGATGTCGCTGGTTCCCAGGATTGTGAGGCCTTCTTTCAGGGCAAGTTCCAGGGCTTCTTCCGAATAATCGGTGGTATTGATTACCTCGATCCCGTGCAGTTCCCCGTCGCGGATGCGCGCTTTCTGGAAATCGCTTAAAACCGGATTCCCCTGCGGACTCTGGGCGTACCAGGCCGGGTGGTTCCAAAATATAAAGGCCCCCTGATTCTTGGCTTCCCGGAACGGGACCTCCGGGGCCCCGGCCAGAAGGGCATTGGCGTCGGTGATAAATATGGCATTGCTATGCCCCATGGGGGCGCTTCGGGTGATTTCAGACCCGTGGATGAGGATCAGCTCGTGGTCGCGGGCTTCCTCCATCGCGATTTCGAAAGAACGGTTCCTGTCGGGGTGGGGGATATCGGCCTGGTGCGGCTGGTATTCGAGGTGTTCGGTCAGAGAGATGGCATCCAGGCCTTCCCTGAGGGCCTCCATGACCCGGATGTCGGGCCAAACGCTCCCATCGGAGAACACCGTGTGCTGGTGGAGGTCAGTGGTCAGGGTAAGGTACCCGGGGATGTCCGGGAATTCAACAGGCGTGGCCGCCTGGTGGGTATGTGCCTGGGAAAAGCCTGCGATAGGCAACAGCAGCAGGGCGCAAAGGCCCAGGTAGGGCAAGAAGAAACGCGGCATGGGTTGGTGTTTAGAATCTCAAAAATAAGCCCCTGGATTGACATGGATGGAAATTTGGCATTAAGAAATGGTTTCCCCGCCAAACAAAGTCCACCCCCGTGGGGGCAAAAAAATGGTTCCCTTGAGATACATGAAATGAATTTTACTATCTTATCGGGCTATTTATTGTATTGACTTGCATTTTCACTGGATTTTTCAAGAAGGGCAGCAGCGGGCAGACCAAAGGTTCCTCATCGACCTGGAATACCGGCTCAGGCCCAGGATTACCCGGTTTTTGATGGACCGGCTGGGGATGGACTGTTGTGAGGACTTTTCATGCTTCCATTTTGAAGTGGATATGGTGCAGCGCGAAATCCGGATCTCGGATCAAACCCCCGAGCGGTACACCCGGTTGCTTTGTGTTGATTTCCAACGGGAGATCAGTACAGACTGTTGCTAGATGAACCCAGCCGAAGCCTATATCCTCGGGCAACAAGAGCCCTTCCGCACCCTTTTGCTCCAATTGCAGGTGCTTATTGAGCAGGGCGTGCCCGGGGCAACCCTGAAGTTCAAATACCGCATCCCTTTTTATTACCTCCACGGAAGCCCCTTTTGCTACCTGAACCAGTCCCGTGACTATGTGGATCTTGGATTCTACCGGGGAGCCTGGCTTACCCGGCATACGGAATTAATGGAATGCCGCGGCCGCAAAGCCGTGAAGTCCCTGCGCTATCGGCGCCCGGAAGACATAGACCCCGGGGTGCTTATTGAAGTGCTCGGGGAAGCTGTCGGGGTACAGTCCCGACCCTGGAAAAAACATGCCTGAAACCTCAGAAATCGTTAACCGTTTGCCGCAGGGCGGTCAGGCGGGTGAGCAGCCTTTCGAGCTGGTCGAGGGGCAGCATGTTGGCCCCGTCGCTTTTGGCGCTGGCCGGGTCAAAATGGGTTTCGATAAAGATTCCGTCAACCCCGGTGGCAATCCCCGCCCGGGCAATGGTTTCGATCAGTTCCGGACGCCCCCCGGTAACCCCTGAAGCCTGGTTGGGCTGTTGGAGGGAATGGGTGACATCGAGGACCACCGGCGCAAATTGCTTCATTACCGGGACCCCCCGGAAATCGACGATCAGGTCCTGGTATCCGAACATGGTCCCCCGGTCAGTGATCAGGACCTGCGAATTGCCGGAGTCGGTTACCTTGGCCACGGCGTGCTTCATGCTCTCCGGGCTCATGAATTGTCCTTTTTTCAGGTTAACCACCTTGCCCGTATTGGCCGCTGCCACCACCAGGTCGGTCTGCCGGACCAGGAAGGCCGGGATCTGGAGTACATCCACGTACTCTGCAGCCATGGCCGCATCGTCGATCTCATGGATATCGGTAACCGTGGGCACCCCGAAGTGTTCCGATACTTTTTTCAAGATACGCAGGGCCTTTTCGTCGCCGATCCCGGTGAAGGAATCCACCCTGCTGCGATTGGCCTTTTTAAAGCTGCCTTTGAAAATATAGGGGATTTTAAGGCGGTCTGCGATGCCGGTTACGGTTTCGGCAATCTGCATTGCCATGGCCTCCCCCTCAATGGCGCAGGGCCCGGCCAGCAGGAAAAAATTCTTTTCAGCAGTATATTTTAATTGCGGGATGGCGGAAAGGTCCATTTCATAAAGTTTTCGCAAAGATAGAAACTAATGGGGGAGCTTTTAATATCTTGAAATCCAAACCCTGAAAAACGATGGGCTTGCGATTTTTTGTCCTGTTGTTCATGATTCCGGTTGGGGGCATGCCCCCCCTCCCCATATCTAAGATAATCAGGTTTACTGCAAAAACCCCGCACCCGTCAACCTTCTTCCTGCCTTCATCTCCCAGTTGATTCAGGTCATTTCAAGAATTGCGCCCACAACCTACATTAAGGCCTCTAAAACGTGAGATATGAAAAGGTTAAATGACAAGGTGGCCCTTGTTACCGGGGCTGCCGCAGGTATAGGCAGGGAGACGGCAGCAATATTCCTGAGGGAAGGTGCCCGGGTAATGCTCGTGGATGTTAATGAGGAGGCTTTACGGGCCACCGTGGAGGAGTTAGGGAAGTTGAACACGGCGTATTGCGTAGCCGACGTATCGGATTCCGACCAGGTTAAGAAGTATGTAAAGGAGACCCTGGATGCTTTTGGCCGGATCGATGTGTTTTTCAATAATGCCGGCATCGAGGGAAACTCCTACCCGATGGCCGAATATCCGGAAGCGCTTTTTGATAAAGTCCTGGCGGTTAATGTGAAGGGGGTTTGGCTGGGGTGCCAGCACGTGCTCCCAGCCATGTCGGAAGGCGGTAGTGCTATCATTACCTCATCGGTAGCAGGCCTGAAGGGCATGCAGGGGTTGGGGGCGTATGTGACCAGCAAGCACGCCGTTATCGGCATAATGCGGGTGGCAGCCCTTGAATTTGCCGACAGGAAAATACGCGTCAACACGGTGCATCCGGGGCCGGTCAATACCGGGATGATGGAGAGGATTGAAGCCGACGTCTCTCCTGAAGATACCCGGAAGGCAAAACAAGGCTTCGAAGCCATGATTCCACTGAATCGTTATGCCGAAGCGGGGGAAATTGCGGATCTCGTCCTGTTCCTCGCGTCTGACGAAAGCAGGTATATTTCGGGAAATACCTATGTGATCGACGGGGGGATGATGGCGAAATAGGCCTTAGGCAGTCGCCGGGCATGGAATGAACCCCCCGGCCGCCTACATAACTGCAGGCGGCCTGGGGGATGTTGTTGAATCTGGCTGCCCTGGCAGCAGGGGGTGCAACCCCCTCCCCATTGCGAAGATAACCTGATTTCCTGCAGGAACCCCGCACCCTGTAAATGGTGCCGGAAGGGGCTAATGATACCCTTTCGTTAAATAAAACGGCACAATGGCAATTCAAGGAGAATTAGGCGTATCTTTGCGCGCTTAAAATCAGTGCCATGGCCGAGATAAAGAACATTGCCATTATCGCCCACGTTGACCACGGAAAGACCACCCTGGTAGACAAAATCCTCCATTTCTGCCAACTCTTCCGCGAGAATGAGCATACCGGGGACCTGATCCTCGACAACAACGACCTGGAGCGTGAAAGGGGAATTACCATTGTTTCCAAGAATGTCTCGGTGACCTACCGCGATACCAAAATCAATATCATCGATACCCCCGGCCACGCCGACTTCGGTGGCGAGGTGGAAAGGGTGCTTAACATGGCCGACGGGGTGCTGCTGCTGGTAGATGCCTTTGAAGGGCCTATGCCACAGACGCGTTTCGTCCTCCAGAAGGCGATCAGTATGGGGTTGAAACCCTGTGTGGTCATCAACAAGGTGGATAAGCCCAATTGTACCCCCGACGAGGTCCATGAAAAAGTTTTTGACCTGATGTTCGAACTGGGGGCCGAGGAATGGCAATTGGATTTCCCGACGGTCTATGGTTCCGCCAAGGAGAACTGGATGTCCCAGGACTGGAAGCACCGCACAAATTCCATTGCCCCCCTGCTCGACATGGTGCTGGAACATATCCCTGTTTTTGTACCTGAAGAAGGTTCCACGCAGATGCTGGTGACCTCCCTCGATTATTCCTCCTATACTGGCCGTATCGCCATTGGCCGCCTGCAGCGCGGGAGCCTGAAAGAAGGGCAGGATATCGCCCTGATCAAGCGCAACGGCAAGCAGGTGCGTTCCCGGATCAAGGAATTGCACACCTTTGAAGGGCTTGGGCGCACCCGCGTTTCCAGCCTTCAAGTGGGGGACATAGGGGCCCTGGTGGGCCTGGAAGGCTTTGAAATCGGGGATACGGTGGCCGATGTGGAGCGCCCGGAAGCCCTGGGCAGCATCGCCATCGACGAGCCTACCATGAGCATGCTGTTTACCATCAACGATAGCCCGTTCTTTGGCAAGGACGGGAAATTCGTAACCTCCCGGCATATCAAGGAACGCCTCGAACGCGAGCTGGAGAAAAACCTTGCCCTGAGGGTGGAGGAGACCGACAGCGCAGAGAAATTCATGGTCTATGGCAGGGGGGTGCTGCACCTTTCCGTGCTTATTGAAACCATGAGGCGGGAAGGGTATGAATTGCAGATCGGGCAGCCGCAGGTGATCCTGAAGGACATCGACGGGCAGCAGTGCGAGCCTGTGGAATCCCTGACCATAGACCTGCCTGAGGAAGTTTCCGGAAAGGCTGTGGAGATGGTCGCCATGCGCAAAGGTGAAATGACCCGGATGGAGTCCAGGGGCGGGCGGATGGTATGTGAATTCATCATCCCCTCCAGGGGCATCATAGGCCTTAGGAACCAGCTGCTGACGGCTACGGCCGGGGAAGCCATCATGGCCCACCGGTTCCTGGAATACCAGCCCCTGAAAGGGAACATCCCACAGCGACAAAACGGTTCCATGGTCTCCATGGAAATGGGTAAGGCCATTCCCTATTCCATCGACAAGCTCCAGGAGCGGGGCCGCTTTTTTGTGGATCCGGGCGAGGACATTTACGAGGGGCAGGTCATAGGGGAGAATTCCCGGGGCGACGATATGGTGGTGAATGTGACCAAGACCAAGAAACTCACCAACGTGAGGGCCTCCGGCTCAGACGATAAGGCCCGCATTGTACCCGCAATCAAGTTTTCCCTGGAAGAAGCCCTGGAATATATCCAGAAAGATGAGTATGTGGAGGTGACCCCCAAACACATCCGACTGCGAAAAATCCTTCTGAAGGAGACCGACCGGAAGCGGGCTAAGCCCGGTGCCTGATTACTGGAGGTAGAGTTCCGGGTGGTCGGCCAGGCAGGCCGTTGCCGCCCCGATAATGCCGGCCTGGTTCTGTAACCCGGCGGGGATTACGGGGGTTTCGATCCGGATGTAGCGTTGGTATTCCTCGAAATCCTTGGAGGTTCCCCCGCCCAGGATAATGGCGTCTGGGTTTACGACCAGTTCCACCAGTTCCAGGAATTTATTGAAACGCTTGCCCCATTTCTTCCAGGTGAGGCCTTCCCGCTCCTTGGCGGAGGCGGCGGCCCAGGTTTCGATTTTGTCGTATTTTTTATAGGGAATCTGCCCCAGTTCGAAACTGGGGATAAGTCGGCCGTCCAGGAAGGCCCCGCTGCCCAGGCCCGTGCCGATGGTAATCATGATCACAAACCCCTTCATCCCTCTTCCCACGCCGTAATTCATGGCTGCGTAGCCGGCGGCATCCGCATCGTTGATGACGGTAAAGTCGTTTCCCGAGGCCTTTTTGAAGAGTTCTTCCACGTTAACCTCAAGCCAGGAAGGATCGAGGTTCCCGGGGGATTTACACACCCCTTTTTTGATCAGGGTGGGAAACCCGCATCCAACCGGGCCCTGGTATTCGAAGTGCCGGACAATTTCGGCGACCACCCGGGCCATAGCCTCGGGCGTCCGCGGTTCCGGGGTGGGGATGCGGTAGCGTTCCGTAAGCATTTCACCGGTTTCCATGTGGACCAGGGCTCCTTTGATACCGGAACCACCCACGTCTATGCCAAGTACTTCCATGGAGGGGATGTTGTTTCGGCCCGCAAAATACAAAAAAGGATCTACTCCCTGCAGGTCATTGCAGGCCCCCCTTTTTTTGAAGGAAGTCAAAGACCAGCTGGTCAACCGGGGCCAGCAGGTCCCTGTCGGGGTAAGAGAGCCAAACGAGTTCCTCGATTTCAGCCGAGGGATGCAGGGTACCGGTGTACCTGCCCGTATAGCAGCTCAGGCGCACCTGGATGCCCGGGGGTTGCCCGTCTGCCTGGGCCTCAAAGACCCCCAGGGGCTCGATGCTGGGCCCGACCAGGCCAACCCCGAGTTCTTCCCGTATTTCCCGCTGCAGGGCCTGGACCTCGCTCTCATCCGGAAGGCGCTTCCCCCCCGGGATGTAGTACAGGCGCTTGCCCACGCTCCGGCTGCAGAGGATGCGGCCGTCCTCGAGGTGTACCCAACTTACCGCTTCAATGACCTGGCTGCTGGGCTCTATGTAATAGTCGATGGAATTCAGGGAGTGGTTGGGGTCAATGCGGTCCAGCAGGGCATCGATGGCCCTTCCGAAAGCGGTTAGGGTACCGTTGCGTTTGTTCCGGCCCAGGGCGTTGCTGATCGTTTCGTCCCGGTTGCCGAAGGGATAGCCCCCCCGCCTGACCCATAGCACGTTCAACAGGTGCTGCATCAGGACATTGCCCAGCTGGTCAATGGAAATGGCAACCTGCAGGAGGTATTCCCCGAGGCCCCTGAAGCCCTTTTTGAAAGTGCTGTGGAAAATCCCGTACAGGAACCCCAGGGGTCCGGTAACCACCAGCAGGACGATGGAGATCGCGAAAAGGAGTAACCCGATCAGGGGCGGGGTGCGGGTATCGGGCTGCCGGGGACGTTTTCTGAAGATCATGGGCGTTCGAAGGGGTGAGGTACCTTCCTAACCCGCCTTCTGGATGACTTCGAATACCTTGTTGCCATCGCATTTCAGGGTTTTGGAAGGGTATTTCAGGATCAGGGCGTAGTCGTGGGTGGCCATCAGGATGGTCCTGCCGGTTTTGTTGATTTCCTGCAGTACCTTCATGACCTCCACACTCGTCTGGGGGTCCAGGTTGCCCGTGGGTTCATCGGCCAGGATCAGTTCCGGGTCGTTGAGCAGGGCCCGGGCAATGGCGATCCGCTGCTGTTCGCCCCCGGAAAGTTCGTGGGGGAATTTAAACCCCTTGGTTTTCATCCCTACCTTGTCGAGGACGGCCTCGATGCGCTCCTTCATTTTTTCAGCGTCCTTCCAGCCGGTTGCCCGCAGCACAAAAAGCAGGTTGTTGAAGATGTTGCGGTCGGGAAGCAGCTTGAAGTCCTGGAAAACAATACCCAGTTTCCGCCTCAGGTGGGGGATATCTTTTTCCTTCAGGGTCTTCAGGTCGAAGCCCACGATTTGCCCTTCCCCGTGACCCAGGGGGAGGTCGGCATAAAGGGTTTTCATGAAGCTGCTTTTCCCGCTGCCGGTTTTCCCGATCAGGTAGACGAATTCCCCTGGCCTGATCTCCAGGGAAATATCATTGAGTACCATATTCTCCTGCTGGTATACGGCAGCATCTTTAAGGGAGAGCACGTTTTCGGCCATAGTCTGCTTGTTGATATAAAAGTAAAAAGTTCCGGGCAATCCATTGGCCATCTGCCCCAAAATTCCCTTAATTCGCCTCAAGGTACATACTTGCCTGCGGATATTGCCGTTATTAATGGAAATTCGCTAACTCCTGAGAACACTATGCGAAAACGACTCACCCTGTTGCCGGTGCTCCTGCTCGCTATGGCTTATGGCCGGGGACAGGAATCCCTGATTTATACCCACCCCGGGAGGGAATTCCAGCAGGCCCTCGACCTGTACCACAACAGGCAGTACCAGGCGGCCCAGAACCTGTTTCAGCAGTTCCTGGACCAATCCAGCGATGCGGAAACCCGGGCCGATGCGGCCTACTACATCGCCAATGCGGCCGTGCGCCTCAACCAGTTGGGGGCCGACCACCTCATGGAAGCCTTCGTGGAAAACCACCCGGAGTCCCCCCGCAGGAATACGGCATACCTGGATGTGGGCAATTACTACTTCGACCAGGGCCGGTATCCCCAGGCCCTGAAATGGTTCCAAAAGGCAGATCCCGGAACCCTCGACCGAAAGGAGCGGGAAGCATTTGATTTCCGGATGGGGTATGCCCTGTACAGTTCCGGCAGGCCGGGGGATGCGGAGCCCTACCTGAAGCGGGTGGCCAATTCCGGGCAGTATGGTTCCCAGGCAAAATATTACCTTGGGTACATCGCCTATGAGCAGGACGATTATAAGCAGGCCAACGAGCGCTTTGACCAGATTGCCGACCAGGAGGTACTCAGGGAAAAGCTTTCCTATTACCAGGCCGACATGAATTTCAAGCTCGGCAATTTCGAGCAGGCCATTGAGCAGGCCAAAAAGCAGCTCCCGAAGGCCGATCGCAGCGAGGCCTCCGAATTGAACAAGATTATTGGGGAGAGCTACTTCAACCTGGGCCAGTACGGCAACGCCATCCCCTACCTGGAACAGTACCAGGGGAGGCGCGGCCGCTGGTCACATACCGATTATTACCTCCTTGGGTATGCCTATTACCAGATGAAGGACTACCCGAAGGCCATTGGGCAATTCAACAAAATCATCGACGGGCAGGACGCTGTGGCACAAAACGCCTATTACCACCTGGCGGAATGTTACCTGAACCTCGATCGGAAACAGGAAGCCCTTAATGCGTTCAGGAATGCCTCGCTCATGGAGTTCAGCCCGGAAATCCGAAAGGATGCCCTGTTGAACTATGCCCGGCTGAGCTACGAAATCGGGAATGCCTTTGAACCGGTGCCCGTTGCCCTGCGCGGTTACCTCGAGGCGTATCCGGGTGACGCCAATGCAGACGAGGTGCGGAAATTGCTGGTGGATTCCTACCTTACCTCCCGCGATTTCCAGGGGGCCCTGGAGCTCCTGGAGGGGTCCCGCGGCGCTGCCCGGGATGAAACGTACCAGAAGGTAGCCTTTTACCGGGGGGTGGAATATTTCCTGGAAGACCAGCCTCAAGAAGCGCTGACGCTTTTCGGGAAATCCCTGGACGCGGCCTTCGACCCCATTTTTGAGGCCCGTGCCCGGTTCTGGCAGGCAGAGGCGGCCTATGCGCTGGAACGATATGAGGAGGCCCTGGCCGGGTACCTGCGTTTCCGGGACCTCCCCCGGGCCTCTTCCCTTGAGGAATACCAGGGGCTGGAATACCAGATCGGGTATGCTTATTTCAAGTTGAAAGAGTACGGGAAGGCCGCCGGGCATTTCCGCACCTTTTCGGGCAGGGCCCCAGCCGGGACCGCGAAGGCCGATGCACTCATGCGCCTGGGGGACAGCTATTTTATGGGTCGCCAGTACCGGGAAGCCATGGCGGCCTACGAAGACGCCAAGGGATCGGGAAGCCCTGAGAAGGATTATGCCGATTACCAAAAAGCCCTGGCCCTGGGTTTCCTCGGCCGGGAAGGGGAGAAGCAGAAGGCCCTGGAGGCTTTCACCCGGGCCTACCCAACCAGCACCCTTAAGGATGATGCCCTTTTTGAACTGGGCAACTCCCGCGCCCAGGAAGGGGAAGATGTGGCGGCCATACAGGCTTACGACCAGCTTTTATCGGAATACCGCATGAGTTCCCTGGTCCCGGCTGCCCTGATGCGCAAGGGGCTGGTGTACTACAACAGCGGGAGGAACCAGGAGGCCCTGGGGGTCTTCAAGGAGGTGGCTTCGCGCTTCCCGGGGACCCAGGAAGCCGCCCAGGCCGTTCAGAGCGTGAAGCTTATCTATATGGACCTGGGGGAGGTGGACCAGTATGCCACCTGGGTCAGGGGCCTGGGCTTTGTGGAGGTAAGCGACCAGGAACTTGAGGCCGCTTCTTTTCAGGCCGCTGAAAAACAGCGCCTCGAGGGGAATGCCCAAAGGGCCGTGAAGGCTTACGCCGCCTACCTCGAACAATTCCCGGGCGGGCCGGCAGCCCTGGAAGCCCGGTTCAGGCTGGGCCAGTTGTATTTCGACGGGGGCGAGCCCGAAAAGGCCCTGGAGCAATTCAAGGTTGTTGCCCAGTCGGGAAGGGGCGATATGGCAGAGCAATCCCTTACCCGGATTTGTGAGGTCCTCCTCGCGGGCGAGGATTTTCCCGCAGCCCTTCCCTACCTGAAGAAGTTGGAGGAAATGGCAGATATCACCCAAAACAGGACTTTTGCGCAATCGAACCTCATGAAGGCGTATTTCCGCGAGAAAGACTACCAACAGACTCTTTCTTATGCCCGAAAGGTCCTGGAGAATCCTTCCCTCGACCCAAGGATCCGTTCCGATGCCCGACTGATGATCGCACGGTCCGCCCGGGAGACCGGGGACCAGGAGGCCGCCAGGGCTGCCTATGCCGAAGTCCTGGGGGAAGCCTCCGGGGCCGCAGCCGCAGAGGCCCTTTATTACCAGGCTTATTACAGCCGGCAGGATGGGGACCTTGAGGCCTCCAATGCTGCGGTGCAGCAGTTGGTACGCGATTTTTCGACCCATAGGGAATGGGGTGGGAAAGGGCTGCTTTTGATGGCGCGGAATTTTGATCAACTCGACGACGTGTTCCAGGCCACCTACATCCTGGAGAACGTGGTGAAAAGTTTTACGGATTTCCCGGACCTGGTCTCAGAGGCAGGGGAGGAGCTGGCCAGGATCAGGGCAAGGGAAGCCAGCCCGAATACCCCCGGGAACCCCCAGGGAAATTAACCAAGTATGCACCGAATGAAAACAAGCCATTTATGCTGCCTTTACGCAGTATTCCTGTTTGCGGGGGGACTGACCGCCCAGGAAAAGGACCTGGGCACTGAAACGGTTACCGTTGTGAGGCCCTATGATCCGGCGGTAGCCGATGCCGCGAAAATCCGCCCCCTGCCACAACTGAGCGACAGCATCCTCGGAAAGAAAATCGCGGTGGCCTACACCATATATTCTGTGCCGGTCGCTTCCACGTTTACCCCGGCCAAGGGGAGGGCGGCAGAGGTGGCCCGGACAGCTCCCGAAAAGCTTTACAACACCCAGGCCACGATGGGCCTGGGGAATTACAACAATGCCCTGGCAAGCCTGTACACCAGCCGGGATTTTGACCGGGGCAAACAGCGACTCGACTTCGGCCTGGACCATTTTTCATCCAGGGGGGAGATCGAAGGGACCCCGTTGGACGCCGATTTTTACAATACAGCCCTGGACCTTGCGTATTCCAGGAAAGCGCGTGACCTGGACTGGAAGGTGGGGACGGCCCTTGAGCACCGCCGATACCATTGGTACGGCGCCCCGGAAAACCTTTTGGACGACCCGGACCTCCTGGGGGCAGATGCCGCCCAGGATTATTTCCGGGCTGCCCTGAACGGCAGGGTGGCCCTCTCCGATTCCTATTTCCGCGAAGCGGCTGTTTCCATGTACCGGTTTTGGGATGCCGCAGGCTCCGGGGAGAACCGACTGGTCCTGGAGACGGAATTTGAGTTACCTGTAAGCGAGGAAACGTTTACGCTCGGGGTGGTGCTCGACTATGTGGGCGGGGAGTTCGAAAATGCCCCCCTGACCAGCCTGCAGTCGGGTCCCGGGGTGGCCTATGGGAATTTCCAGGCTGGGGTGCAGCCTTCCCTCTTGCTGCAGCGCGACGACCTTAGGCTCGAACTGGGGGCGAAGCTGGTGTATGGGCTGGATGCGGAGAACAGCGAGAGCAATTTTTATATTTACCCGGCTGTAAAGGCTTCCTACCCGGTGGGTGGGGAGGCGGCTATTGCCTATGGCGGGGTGGAAGGCGGGTTGGTTCAGCAATCCTACTACGGGTTTACCGGGGAAAACCCCTTTGTATCCCCCACCCTTGAAGTGAGACCCACAGACCGGCAGTACGAGGCGTATGTGGGGTTGCGGGGCACCCTGCTCCCCCAGTTGAGCTATAACCTCAAAGGGATATACCGGGCCGAGAACTTCCTGCCCCTCTACCTGCTGAACCCCCAGCACCTGCAGCGCGCCGATGAGAAGGGGTATACCTTTGGAAACTCCTTCAGGGTTTTCTACGATGACGTGAGGACCCTTGGGGTTTTCGGGGAACTGCAACTGGTGCTGGGCCGGGAGTTTACCCTCGGGTTGAATGCTGCCGTAAATGATTACGACACGGAGACCGACAACCCTGCGTGGAACCTGCCGGCCCTGCAGGCTTCCCTTTTTGCGGACTACCAGGTGGGGGAACACTGGTCCTTCGCGGCCAACCTGTTCTACGTTGGGGAGCGGGACGACCTTTTTACCCAGGCCCAGGCCAATACGGCTCCGGAGGATTTCCCTGCCGTAGCCCTCACCCTGGACCCTTTCCTGGATCTCAACGCCCGTGTGGGATACCAGGTCAACCCCCAGGTTTCGGTCTTTCTGAAAGGGAATAACCTTGCCGGGAATGCCTATCAGCGGTGGGCGAATTTTCGGGTACAGGGCCTGCAGGTACTCGCCGGGGTGAGCTATTCCTTCGACTGGTAAAATGCTTTAAATCAGCGGTGTGCTGGCGCCTCACAGGATTTCTTTGCGGTTGGTCGAGGTCTTTTGCCCTGATGGCTGGTTTTTGGCCCGGAATAGGTATCTTGAGGCAAAACAGGCTTTTGGATGCGGTTTGGCAGTGGCGCTTCGGCCGGGTTTTT
This sequence comes from Robiginitalea marina, assembly GCF_024006985.1. GTDB lineage: Bacteria > Bacteroidota > Bacteroidia > Flavobacteriales > Flavobacteriaceae > Robiginitalea > Robiginitalea marina. The sequence goes on along the minus strand of NZ_JAMXIB010000015.1, from coordinate 37,346 downwards.
GATCCTGGCCCTTGTAGGGATTTCCGGCCTTCGGGCCCAGGGGAACCTCATCCCCAACCCGGGTTTTGAGGCCTTCGTGAAGTGCCCCGATTACCTGGGAAACTTTCATGGAGATGTCTCCGACTGGACGTGCCCGACGCAGGGTTCCACAGATTACTTCCACCGGTGCAGCGACCAGATGGGCAGCCCTTCCAATTTCAACGGCTCCCAGGAACCCCGGGAAGGGCAGGCCTATGCCGGCCTGTATGTCTATGCGCCCGGCGACTACCGCGAGTATATCAGTACCCGCCTCAGGGAACCCCTCCGGGAAGGAGTCCGTTATGAATTATCCTTTTATGTAAGCCTTTCTGAACGCTCCGATTACGCCATAAGCGAATTCGGCGCCCTACTGGCCAGTGCACCCCTCTCAGTACCCATCAAAAAGGAGCTTTCCAAAAGGCACTGGTATGCCCGGGAGGGTAATGCCTTTCATTTTCTTAAAGCGGGGGGGCACGATTTCCTGGGGGATACACGGGAATGGGTACGCCTGGCAGTGACTTTCGAGGCCCTTGGCGCTGAACGCTACCTGATCCTTGGAAATTTCAGTGCCAACCGGCAGACCCCGGTCCGAAAGACGGGCCGGAGCTCCAATAAGGGGGCGTATTATTACATCGACCAGGTGGAACTACGCCGGGCCGCAGGGGAGGATCCACTCGCCGCGACAGCAGCCGACCCTGTGGCGCGCGAGGGCTTTTCGCTCGATAGCCTTCAGGCTTTCCGGTCGGTACTTTTTGAATTCGACACGTATAGCCTTTCCGGGCCCGGGAAGGAAGAACTCCAATCGCTGTTCAGTTTTTTAAGGGAAAACCCCGACCTGCACCTCTTCCTTGGGGGCCATACCGATGCCAGGGGCACCAACGCCTACAACCAAAAACTTTCCGACCTGCGCTGCCAGGCGGTGGTTTCCTACCTGAAGCAACTCGGGTTGGATGGGCAACGGATCCGGTGGGAAGGCTTTGGGGCCTCCCGGCCGGTGGCCGGTAACGACACCGAAGCAGGCCGCAGGGCAAACCGGCGGGTTGAATTCCTGATTCGACGGCAAAGCTTCGCGGCGGAAGGGGAATAGCTTTATAAATCGAACAGCCGGTATGCCCGGTGAACGGGATCCGGGTGGCCTGACCCGGGCTGAAGCCGCGGCCGGCGGCAAAAAAAAACCGGCGCAAAATGGCGCCGGTTTGATAGTTCTCAAGGTGGGGTCCCTTTACATGACGATGGGAACTGCCACCCGCGTATTGCCCCATCCCATGACCAGGTGTACGGCATTGCCTACTTCCTGGAAGGCGATGGAAAAGGCATCCAGGGACTCTTCCCCCGAGGCGGCCGGCACGCTGACCCGAAGGACATCGGCGGCTTCCTCATAGGTATAAGCCCCCCACTGGTTGAGGTTGTTGTTAAGGATCACCGTCCACTGATCGGCACCGGGGATGGTAAACAGGGAATAGGTACCTGCTTTGACCTCCTGCCCCCCAAAAGTTACATCCTGGTAGAAAGTGATTTCCGGGGCCTCGTTGGCACCGGTCCTCCAAACCTGTCCGGCGGGGGCCAGGTCGGCGAGGGAACGCCCCTTCAGTTGCGGGCGGCTGTAGGTGATGCGCACCACTTTTTCGGAAACCCTGTAGCTGGACGGATAGCTCGCCATATCCATCGGGCTTTTATCAAGGCCGCTGAATTCCTGGGCTAGCAGGGAGGTACAGAGAATCGTGGAAAAGAAAAGGGTGGTGAGGGTAAAAATAGGTTTCATGCTAGTGTTTTTAGTTTTGTTAAAATTACAGTGTTTTGGGAACTCCCCGCTTAAAAATGGCGTTAAAATTTTTCGCCCTTACAATTCACGGTTTTTCAGGGGGTAAAAAACAATATGAACTAACATTAAACTGTAATAAATTGTTTTATAGTTATAGATATTCGACAATTATGCGATAAGTATTTCTTTATTGGAAGTATATAAAGACATTTGGCTTCTAAATATTAATAAGCAAATTTATGTGTGGAATTGTTTGTGCGTTCGACCTGAAGCAGCCCGCTGCCCTCCTGCGGCCCCGCCTGTTGGAAATGTCCCGGAAAGTCAGGCACCGCGGGCCGGACTGGAGTGGGATCTACGACGGGGAAAAGGCCATCCTCACCCATGAGCGCCTGGCGATAGTGGACCCTGCCTCCGGGAAGCAACCCCTGGTGAGCCCCGATGGGGAATTGATACTTGCAGCCAATGGCGAAATTTATAACCACCGGGAGCTACGTCGTCCGTTCGAAGGGTCCTATGCCTTCAGGACCCAATCGGATTGCGAGGTGCTGCTGGCCCTCTACCAGGAAAAGGGGACCGGGTTCCTCGATGAACTCAATGGTATTTTTGGGTTTGCCCTGTACGACCAGCGCAATGACCGGTATTTCATTGCCCGCGACCACATGGGCATCATCCCGCTCTACATCGGGTGGGACCGGGAGGGGACCTTTTATGTGGCCTCGGAGCTGAAAGCCCTGGAGGGGACCTGCACCCGTATCGAGCCGTTCCCCCCGGGCCATTTCATGACCAGTGACACCCCGGGGTTCCAGCGGTGGTATTCCCGGGATTGGATGGAGTATGAGGCCGTGGAGGGAAATGAGACCGAAATCAGTGCCCTGAGGACGGGGCTGGAAGCGGCCGTGCATCGGCAATTGATGTCCGACGTACCTTATGGGGTACTCCTTTCGGGCGGTCTGGATTCTTCCATTACCTCGGCCATAGCCAAAAGGTATGCCGCGCGGCGCATCGAAAGCGATGATACTGCGGAGGCCTGGTGGCCCAGGCTCCATTCTTTTTCCGTGGGCCTGGAGGGCTCCCCTGATCTGGAAGCTGCCCGGAAGGTAGCCGAACACATCGGCACCGTCCACCACGAGGTCAAATTTACGCTTCAGGAGGGGCTCGATGCCCTTCGGGACGTGATCTACCACCTGGAAACTTACGACATCACCACGGTGCGGGCAGCTACCCCCATGTACCTGCTGGCACGCGTCATCAAATCGATGGGGATTAAGATGGTCCTCTCCGGGGAAGGGGCCGACGAGCTTTTCGGCGGATACCTGTATTTTCACAAGGCCCCCGGCCCCCGTGATTTCCATGAGGAAACCGTCCGCAAACTCGGGAAATTGCACCAGTACGATTGCCTTCGGGCAAACAAGGCCCTTGCCGCCTGGGGCATTGAAGGGCGCGTGCCTTTCCTCGACAAGGAATTCATGGACATCGCCATGCGGGTTAACCCCAGGGACAAAATGGCGGCCGGGGGGCGTATAGAGAAATGGGTCCTGCGGAAGGCCTTTGAGGATTATCTCCCCGAATCGGTGACCTGGCGGCAAAAGGAACAGTTTTCCGATGGCGTGGGCTATAGCTGGATCGATACCCTGAAAGCCGTGGTGGCAGGGGAAGTCAGCGACGAACAGATGGCTAACGCCCATTACCGTTTCCCCCTGCAGACCCCCGCCAACAAGGAGGAGTATTATTACCGGAGCCTGTTTGAATCGCATTTCCCCAGTGACGCTGCTGCCCTTAGCGTACCCCAGGAACCTTCGGTGGCCTGCAGTACCCGGGTGGCCCTTGAGTGGGACGAGGCTTTCCGGAACATGAACGATCCTTCGGGGAGGGCGGTGGCCCGGGTACACGGCGATGCCTATGTGAAATAGGGGTGCCCCCCTGCTACCTTCAGGCGGTGGCCCGGGACCTTCCGGGAACCCGAATCGGAAAAACCCTTCCCTTTGTAAGGGCCCTGCCTTCAGAACAGGGCCGTGGAAAGCAGTACGAACAGGGTTATGATGAGCGGGGAGAGCAGGCCCATAGCCATACCCCCGAACCGGAAGTCTTTCTGCGACAGTTTCCCGGTGCTGTAGGCGATGGCGTTGGGCGGGGTGGAAATGGGCAGGAAAAGGGCTGCCGAAGCGCACAGGCCGATAACCAGGGGGAGGACGACAGGGTTTTGGAAGGTCAGGATGATCCCTATTGGGATCAGGATGGAGGCCGTGGCGGTATTGCTCATCACATTGGACAGGATCAGGGTGAGGAACCCAAAGAAGAGCACCAGCACGTAGAAGTTCAGGTCGAATTCCTGAATCCGTTCCACATAGAAACTGGCCAGCCCGGTTTCCTTGATGGCAAGGCCCAGGGCAAGCCCCCCGGCCACCAGCATCAGGGTGTCCCACGGAAGCCTTCGCACATCGTCGGCGTTGATGATGCCTGACATTGTCAGCAAAATGATCGGCAGCAGGGAAACTACCGAAGCGGGGATCCCGTGCAATTTTTCAGTGAGCCACAACAACAGGGTCAGGCCAAGCACCGCCAGGACGATCCGTTTTTTAAGGCGTTCCAGGCGGTTGAGCGAATCGGGTTGCCCGGTATCGTCGTGCTCAAACCGGATTGGTGTTTCTTCCGTTCCCCGGAGAAACCTCCTGCTGAGCAGCCCCCAGAACAACAAGGTCAGCAAGATGGCCAGCGGAAAGCCGACCACCATCCATTCCAGGAAGCCCACGGCAACCCCGTGGTTGTTCAGGGCCTCCACGGCAATGGCATTGGGGGGGGAGCCGATAACCGTCCCCATCCCCCCGATGGAGGCTGCCCCTGAAATCCCCAGCAAAATGGCTTTGGTCATGGGAGAACCCTCCTTAAGGGTACCGATGAAGGGCATCACGGAGGCGATCATCAGGGCCGAAGTGGCCGTGTTCGACATTACCATGGATAAAAGGGCTGTGGTCAGCATCAGGCCGAGCAATATGAATTTGGGCTTCGTCCCGAACCGGGAGATGGAAAGCCTGAACACCAGCTGGTCCAAATTGGTTTTTCTGAGGGCTTCCGCGATAAAGAACCCCCCGAGCATCAGCCAGATGACGCTGCTCGACCAGGAATTGATATACCCCGCGTAATACGACTGTACATTTTCCGGGTCTACTTTGGAATAATAGCTGTTCATGGCAAAGATGAGGAACCCGAAAACCATAAGTCCCACCGCAAAGGGGGGAATGGCCTCTGTGACCCAAAGCCCTATGGCCAGGAACAGTAAAAAAAGGACATATACCTGGGCCTGGTTCATGGCCGGCTCATAAAGGGCGTAGGTCAATCCGAAGGAAAGCACCACAGAGAACAAAAAAAAGATAATCTTTTCCTGTATGTCCACCACCCGCTGCATGTTTGGGATCAGTTTTTGGGAAGCGGTCCTGGAATCTGCCATGTCAACAAGGAATTTTGGTTCTTTTCCACGACAAAAGTACATTCAAAATCAAGGTGAAAAGCTAATAATTATCACCCGCCCGAAATCGCATTCCCAGGGGGGAGTGCCACCTGTGGAATTGTTGTTAAATTGTTGATAACTTAAAACCTCCTCAGCTCAGCCAAAGGCATATTTTACGGGCTATTCCGTATATTTGTAGGATTGAAAAAACGCAGCTAAAAACAACCAAAAAGCGCATGAGCGAAGAACTTAAAGGCAAGGGGTATTCCGCTGACAGTATACAGGCCCTTGAGGGCATTGAACACGTGCGGATGCGCCCCTCCATGTATATTGGAGATGTAGGGGTTCGGGGCTTGCACCACCTGGTTTACGAAGTGGTCGACAATTCCATTGACGAGGCCATGGGTGGGCATTGCGATACGATCCACGTAACCATTAATGAAGACAATTCCATTACCGTGGAGGACAATGGCCGGGGAATCCCGGTGGACCTGCACAAGAAGGAAGGGGTTTCCGCCCTGGAAGTGGTGATGACCAAAATCGGTGCCGGCGGGAAATTCGACAAGGATTCCTATAAGGTTTCCGGGGGGCTTCACGGGGTAGGGGTTTCAGTGGTAAACGCCCTCTCTGACAACCTCAGGGCCACGGTTTACCGGGATGGGAAAATATGGGAGCAGGAATACAGCAGGGGAAAGGCCCTGTATCCGGTCAAGAGCATAGGGGAGTCCGACAAAAGGGGGACCACCGTCACCTTCCACCCCGACGACCAGATCTTCCAGCAGACCATAGAGTTCAGTTATGATACCCTGGCCAATCGGATGCGGGAGCTCTCCTACCTGAACCGCGGGATTACCATTACCATCCAGGATCGCAGGACAAAGGACAAGGAGGGGAATTTCCTCGGGGAAACCTTCCGGTCCGAAGAGGGCCTGAAAGAGTTCATCCGCTTTCTGGATGGAAACCGGGAACCCCTGATCCAGAACGTCATTGCCATGGAAGGGGAGAAAAACGACATCCCCGTGGAAGTGGCGATGGTCTACAACACGTCCTACACCGAGAACCTGCATTCCTATGTAAACAATATCAATACCCACGAAGGGGGTACCCATTTGTCGGGCTTCCGAAGGGGGTTGACCACCACCCTGAAGAAATATGCAGACAACTCCGGGATGCTCGACAAGGTGAAATTCGAAGTTTCGGGCGATGATTTCCGGGAAGGGCTTACTGCCATTGTGTCGGTGAAGGTCGCCGAACCCCAGTTCGAGGGGCAGACCAAAACCAAACTGGGCAACCGCGAGGTTTCCGCTGCAGTCAGCCAGGCGGTTTCTGAAATGTTGACCAATTACCTGGAAGAGCATCCGGATGATGCGCGAATTATCGTCCAGAAAGTCATCCTGGCCGCCCAGGCGCGGCATGCCGCCGCGAAGGCAAGGGAGCTCGTGCAGCGCAAGAACCCGATGAGCGGGGGCGGCCTGCCGGGTAAACTGGCTGACTGTTCCGAACAGGACCCGCAGCGGTGCGAATTGTTCCTGGTGGAAGGGGATTCCGCAGGGGGTACGGCTAAAATGGGCCGTGACCGGAACTTCCAGGCCATCCTGCCCCTGAGGGGAAAAATCCTCAACGTGGAAAAGGCCATGCAGCACAAGGTCTTTGAGAACGAGGAAATCAAGAATATCTATACCGCCCTTGGGGTTACCATAGGCACCGAAGAAGACAGCAAGGCCCTGAACCTCGATAAGCTCAGGTACCACAAAATCGTAATTATGTGCGATGCGGATGTGGATGGAAGCCATATCGAAACCCTGATCCTCACCTTCTTTTTCCGCTATATGCGCGAACTGATCGAGGGAGGGCATGTTTACATCGCAACCCCTCCGCTGTATTTGGTTAAAAAGGGCACCAAAAGGCGCTATGCATGGAATGACAGGGAGCGCGACACCATTGCCGACGAATTCGGCGGTGGGGTTGGGATCCAGCGCTACAAGGGTTTGGGTGAAATGAACGCCGAACAGCTTTGGGAAACCACCATGAACCCGGAATACCGGACCCTGCGGCGGGTCACTATTGATAATGCCACCGAAGCAGACCGGATCTTTTCCATGCTTATGGGAGACGAAGTCCCTCCGAGGAGGGAATTCATTGAGCGCAATGCCGTTTATGCGAACATTGACGCCTAGAATTAGCTGTTTCTCCGAACAGAAGCCCCGGCAATTTTGCCGGGGCTTCTCTTTTTTCCTGCCTTGCCAGTACCCGGGGGTCCAAAAAAGAGGACAGCCGTGCGGGGCACGGCTGTCGAGGGTATATATAGAGAAATTAGGGGTTACTCGCGATAGGCCAGCACCTGGCCCTGAAGGTCGATAAGGAGGGTGGTACCTGCACTTTCCTTGATAGTTACCCGGTCGGCTCCCTTGGCCAACCCCGGATAGCTGATGGTGTAAACCCCGCTTTCCGATTTCCACTGGAAATCAGTTGAAACCATGATTTCGTTGCCCTGGTAGACGTGGTATCTCCCCAGGTAGGCATCGTTAAAGATCCACTCCTCCCGGTCCATATGCTTGGCGCTGGCTTCTTTCGGGGCCTGCAATTGTGCCCAGATCCCGATCACCGGATCATCATTTTCGGGGATCTCAGAACAACTGATTCCCAGGGCCATCAAAAAAAGCAACGACTTTGCGATAATTTTGTGCATGGTATAATGCTTTACAGATCGGGTCTTCCTTTAAGGCAACGGCGGCAGGTAACTCCCTATTGCTATTTTTTCGACGTACGGTTGGCATGACCCCCGGGATTTCGACCAGCAACACTTTTTTTTAACATTTCCGGCAAATTCCCGGTTCCGGTTGTATACAGGCACATCGGTCCGGAAAGTGCGATTTTTCAATGGAATTTGCCTATTTTTGGACTTCCGATAAAACCATAAATCCTAAGGTATGAAAGTAACCATTGTTGGGGCTGGCGCGGTTGGTGCCAGTTGTGCCGAGTATATTGCCATAAAGAATTTTGCGTCTGACGTAGTCCTGGTCGACATCAAGGAAGGGGTGGCTGAAGGAAAAGCCATGGACCTGATGCAATGTGCCTCCCTGAACGGGTTTGATACCCGCATCTCTGGGGCCACCAATGACTATTCCAAAACAGCGGGCAGCCATATTGTAGTCATTACTTCCGGGATCCCGCGCAAACCGGGGATGACCCGGGAAGAACTGATCGGCATAAACGCGGGCATTGTGAAGTCCGTTACCGCCAGTCTGCTCGAACATTCCCCTGAAGCTATCGTTATCGTGGTCAGCAACCCAATGGATACCATGACGTATCTGGTCCATAAAACTTCGGGGCTTCCCAAGAACCGAATTATCGGCATGGGGGGTGCCCTGGACAGCGCCCGCTTCCGGTACCGCCTGGCTGAGGCCCTTGGGGCGCCTATTTCCGATGTGGACGGGATGGTCATCGGGGGGCACAGCGATACAGGAATGGTACCGCTTACCCGCCATGCCACACGAAACAGCGTGAAAGTTTCGGAGTTCCTTTCGGAGCAGCGCCTGCAGGAAGTAGAGGAAGCCACCAAGGTGGGGGGTGCCACCCTGACCAAACTGCTGGGCACCAGTGCCTGGTATGCTCCCGGGGCAGCGGTTTCAGCCCTGGTACAGGCCATTGCCTGCGACCAGAAGAAACTTTTCCCCTGTTCCGCCATGCTCAACGGCGAATACGGCCTTGAGGACCTCTGCATCGGGGTACCGGTCATCCTGGGCAGAAATGGCATTGAGCGCATCGTAGAAGTAGACCTCAATGCTGATGAAAAAGCGAAAATGAAGGATAGCGCCGAAGGGGTATCCAAAACCAACGCCCTGCTGGAACTCTGAGAGATGCCGCAGGTTAAGCCCGAAAGCACCCCTGCCCGGGGGTGCTTTTTTTTTGCCGGGTCAGCAGAGGGGACATCCGTGCGGGCAGCCCTGGAATCCGGTAGGTACAAAAGCCTTGTTTTTATTGGCAGTTCATAGTGGAAATGATATATTTGCACGCTGTTTGCACAAACCATCGATTATTCAGATAACCAGTTAACTCATGCAGAATAAAGGACTTATACGGCTGTTTGCCTTGTTGTTCGGCCTGGTCAGTATTTACCAACTTTCCTACACCTTCATCACTTCCAAAATAGAATCCGACGCCAAGGCCTTTGCCGAGGCAGCCGTCCCCGCCACCGAGGAAGATTATGTCGCGCGCAGGGAGCAGGTCGGGGCCCAGTACCTCGACTCCATAGGCAAAAACCCCATCCTGGGGTTTACTTCCTATGAGGATGCCAAGAAAAAGGAGCTGAACAAGGGGCTTGACCTTAAAGGGGGGATAAATGTCACCCTGCAGATTTCCGTAAAGGACATCCTGAAGGGCCTGGCCAACAACAGCAAGAATCCGGTTTTCAACAAGGCCCTGGCCGAGGCTGACGAGGCTTCCAAAAACAGCGATGAGACCTATCTGGAATTGTTCTTTGACGCTTTTGATCGCCTCAAGGGCGATACCAGGCTGGCTTCGCCTGAGATCTTTGCCAACAAAGGGCTCAGCAATGAGGTGAATTTTGAGATGAGCGATGAGCAGGTAAAGTCCGTCATCCGCCGCAAGGTAGATGAGTCGGTGATTTCTGCTTTTGAGGTCCTCCGCGAACGGATCGACGGGTTTGGGGTGACCCAGCCCAATATCCAGCGCGAGGGGAATTCGGGGCGTATCCTTGTGGAGTTGCCCGGGGCCCGCGATATCGCCCGTGCCCAGGACCTCCTTTCCAGCACGGCCCAACTGGAATTCTGGGAAACCTATGAACCCGGAAACCAAAGCCTGCTTACTTTTTTCATCCAGGCCAATGAGGAATTGAAGTCCCTCGTGGAGCGTGAAGACACCCCCGCAAAGGAAGAAACCGAAATCGATTCCCTGCTTTCGGACGTGGCCCAGGATTCCCTGGACCTCGCTGCCCAGAGCAACCCGCTCTTTGAAAAGCTTTCCCTCAATGGCCCCGGCTTTGCCGTAGGCCTCGCCGCCATCAAAGATACAGCCGAAATCGGGTCCTGGCTGCGCATGCCCAGTATCCGCAGGCTCTTGCCCTCAGAGGTACAATTCACTAAATTCATGTGGGAGCGCCCATCCCAGGGCACCGAGGTTGCAGCCCTTTATGCCCTGAAATCAAACCGCGACGGCGTGCCGCGCATGAGCGGGGATGTGGTCAGCGATGCCCGCGACCAGTTTGACCAGTTCAACCGCCCTGCAGTGGGGATGGATATGAACGTACGGGGTGCACGTGAATGGCAGCAGCTTACCAATGAGGCGAACCTGAACAATACCGGGATTGCCATTGTCCTCGACAACCGCGTATACACGGCTCCGGGGGTATCTACCCCGGGTGGGATTGCCGGAGGCAGTTCCGAGATCACCGGGACCTTTACGGTCACCGAAACCAAGGATATAGCGAACGTGTTGCGGGCGGGAAAACTTCCGGCCTCCGCGGAGATCATCGATTCATTCGTAGTGGGCCCCTCCCTCGGGCAGGAAGCCATTGACAGCGGTTTTATGTCGTTCCTGATCGCCATGGTCTTCGTGTTGCTCTGGATGATTTTCTATTACGGCCGTGCCGGGTGGTTCTCCGATATCGCCCTGGTGTTCAACATTTTGTTGATCTTCGGGGTGCTGGCCAGCCTGGGTGCTGTGCTTACCCTGCCCGGGATTGCAGGGATTGTGCTGACCATCGGGATGTCGGTGGATGCCAACGTGCTGATCTTTGAACGGGTTAAGGAGGAATTGCAAAAGGGCAAAGGGATGGCCCAGGCGGTATCCGACGGGTTCGGCCATGCCCTTTCATCAATCCTGGATGCCAACATTACCACAGGCCTGACGGCCCTGATCCTGCTGGTTTTCGGGACCGGCCCGATCAAGGGCTTTGCCACCACCCTGATCATAGGTATCCTCACCTCACTTTTCACGGCGATTTTCGTAACCCGGCTCCTGATTGAGGCCTACCTGGCCAAAAAGGGCCGGAAGCTCGATTTTTCGACCGCGATCACCAAAAATTTGTTCCAGAACCTCAATATCGACTTTTTGGGCAAGCGCAAAATGGCATTCCTGATTTCCGGGATCCTGGTGGTGCTGGGGGTGGTATCCCTTTTCACGAAAGGGCTCGATCAGGGGGTTGATTTTGTCGGGGGCCGGAATTACCAGATCCGCTTTGTGGACCCGGTTAGCCCCACGGAGATCACCGGGGAATTGACCCAGGCCCTTGGAAGTGCCAGTGCCAAGACCTATGGAGACGCCAACCAGATCATGGTTACCACCAAGTACAAAGTCGACGAGCAGGGGGCTGAAATTGATGAGGAGATTTTGGGAATCCTCTTCCAGTCGCTCCAGAAATACTTCCCGGATGGCACGAGCTATGAGGATTTTGTGCCCGGGGGCACCAATGAGGATGTCGGGGTGATGAAATACCGGAAAGTGGGCCCCACCATTGCCGACGATATCAAGAAAAATGCAGTTTGGGCCGTGTTTGGTTCCCTGGCGGTGGTATTCCTCTACATCCTGCTGCGGTTCCGCAGGTGGCAGTTTTCCCTTGGGGCGGTGGTTGCCGTATTCCATGATGTACTGATCGTATTGGGGATTTTCTCGGCCACCAGTGCCCTGATGCCCTTCAGCATGGAAATCGACCAGGCCTTTATCGCGGCCATCCTTACGGTTATCGGATATTCCCTTAACGATACGGTGGTGGTTTTCGACCGCATCCGGGAAATTATCGGCGAGAAAGGCTGGCGTGGGGGCGAGAATGTCAACCAGGCCCTGAACAGCACCCTGAGCCGGACCCTGAACACCTCCCTTACCACCCTGGTTGTACTGCTTTCCATCTTCATTTTTGGAGGGGAGACCCTCAGGGGCTTTATGTTCGCCATGATCGTAGGGGTCGTGGTCGGGACATACTCCTCTGTATTCATCGCCACCCCGGTGATGTTCGATACCCTGAACAAGAAAATGACTGACGGCAAGAAATAAGCTTTCAGGATAGTACATGCAAAAACCGCAACCCGTCAGGGATTGCGGTTTTTCTTTTAGTGCCCGGTTTGGCGCCCCCTTTCCCCCGCCTTCTTATGGTGGATCACAATACCAGTGGAGCCTTCCGGACCGGGGTGTAATTCCAGGATGCGTTCGGCTTGCAGGCCGGGTTCTTCCCGGTGCGAGACAAAGACGATTGCGGTTTCGCTTTCGGTGGCCATCTTCCGGATCAGGGCCACCACCAGGGCGGCCGAATCGTCGTCCAGGCCGGCGGTGGGTTCGTCGAGGATCAGCAGGGCAGGGTGTTTGATCATGGCCCGGGCACACATAAGCAGACGCTGCTGGCCTTCGGTCAGGTCGTTGAACAGGGCGTCTTTCCCCGCATCGAGCTGTAGCAGGCGAAGCCAGGCCATGGCCAGGGAACGCTGGGCATCCGTGGGCTGGATATACAATCCCACGGAATCGGTCAGGCCGGAGATCAGCATATGATCCAGGGTATGGTATCCCCTGAAGCGGTCGGTCATGGCCGGGGTGAAATACCCGATCCGTTCCTTGATCTCCCATACGCTTTCGCCGCTCCCTTTACGGCGGCCGAACAGGTCTATTTCCTGTCCGTAGGCCTTAGGGTTATCGCCGTTGATCAGGGTGATCAGGCTGGTCTTCCCGCTGCCGTTCGGCCCCCGGAGTTCCCAGAAGTCCCCCGGCTCAATGGTCCAGGTAAGGGCCCTTAGCACCGGTTTCCCGGAATAGGAAAGGTGGACGTTGCGGAAGGCCACCAAAGGCCCTTTTGGGCAGGGGGCGCGCTCAGGGGCAGGGGGCAGGCTCCCTTGGAAGGGTCCCCCGGGGGCGATTGGGGCCGGTTGGGGTTGATAGTCGGGAAACCCCTCCAGCTTCGACCCGTTCAGGAAGGCATACTGGTGGATGAAGGGGAACAGGTCGCCCTGGCGGCTGAGGAACTGGATGACCAGCGTCTGTGCGCTCAGGTTTTCCAGGAGTTCCAGCAGTTCTTGCTGGTAGTTGCGGTCGAGGTGGTCCAGGGGATTGTCTGCGATGAGGAAGTCAGGGGATGTGGATAGCAAGTGCTTAAGCAGGGCTTTCTTGCGTTCCCCGCTCGAAAGGGTAGCCAGTTCCCGGTCGGCCGGGGTATTTAGGCCAGCGCGGCCGTGCCGGGCTTCCTCCTCCAGCAGCGAGGCCACCCGGGCGTTGGAAAACAATTCCCCGCGGCGCCCCTCCAGAAAACGGAGTTCGGGTGGGGGGGTCCCCTGGAGCAATTCCCGGCAGAGGGCTTCTTTCCCGGAACGGTTATCGGTGTAAATGGCGGTATGCGGCAGGACCGGCATGGATCGGGTGATTTTTGCTAATTTAGGGGAAACCCTCCTGGAGTCAAAATCAGGGAATTCAAGGAAAGGAATATGAAGGACTTGTTATCCAGCCTGCCGGCCGCGCTCGGCAGGGAACTGATGGATCGGTGCGAACGCCGCTCCTTCCCGGCGAAGGTTGAATTGCTGAGGGAAGGGCAATACGTGCAGGCGATTCCCATTGTACTCAAAGGGCTGATCAAAGTCTGTACCCGGTACGAGGACCGGGAATTACTGCTGTATTATATTGAACCCGAAGAAAGCTGTATCATGTCTTTCTGGGCCGGCTTTTCCGAAGAACCCAGCCGGGTTTTTGCCCTCACCGAGGAAGACAGCGAATTGCTTATGGTGCCTGCGGCGGGCCTGCAGGGATGGTTGAGGGAGTATCCGGCATTCGGTTCCCTTTTTTTTCAACAGTACGCCAAGCGCTACAGCGAGTTGCTCGATACCATACACCATATCCTTTTCAGCCAGCTCGATGTTCGCCTCTACCAGCATTTGCTAAAAAAGGCGCGTTTGCACAAATCGGGACTGATCTCCATGTCGCACCAGCAACTGGCCGACGAACTGGGCACCGTACGGGAAGTGATCAGCCGGACCCTGAAGAAATTGGAGCTGGAAGGGATGGTGAAGCAAAGCGGGCATCGCATCGAACTTTTGAAAATGTGACCCGGGTCACTGCCTGGCAGGGCACTGACCCCTACCTTTGGATTGATATGAAACGAAAAGTACTGAAACTCGCCCTGGTTTGCCTGATCTGTATCGGGGTGGTTTTCCTTGTCGCAATGCTCATAGAAACCGTTATCCAATCCCCTTAAAAACAGAGAAAATGAAAAAAAACATGGGAACTGCGGACCGCGTGATCCGCCTGATTATCGCCGCTATCATTGGTGTATTGTACTATACCGGCACCATTTCAGGAACCCTGGGCATCGTGCTGCTGGTGCTGGCCGGGGTATTCGTGCTGACGAGCTTTATCAGCTTCTGCCCGCTTTACGCCCCTTTTGGGCTGTCTACCTGCCCTTCAAAAAAGCCCTGATCACTTTGGGGAATCCCATTCGTTTCGTGTGATCCACCGATGCGTGGCTTCCCAAAGGGTTTCCCTGAAGGCAGGCCTGAAATACCCGAAATGCCCGGGCTTTTTTCCTTCCCGGGTATAATGGACCCTGGTGACCCTTGCCTGGGCATACTGCCTGGTCAGCCAGTCGACTGCCACAGGGGGGGCCAGGGAGTCTCCCGGAAAGCTGAGTGAGAGGAGCGGCATTTTCATTTGCCTGAAATGAAAACCCTCCTGCTTTTCTGCCGACATCATATAGTCGGGATGTTTGCCCCATCGGCTCCATTGCAGGGCCATTTCCCGGGGCAGGTTTTCGAACAGGCCCAGGGGTTTGGCAGGAAAGTACCCAAAGAGCGGGGTAAGCCAGGGGATCAGCACATGCCAGAATTTCCATAGCTTCCATTTATGCCACCCGGAGTAAAGCCTCCAGTAGCCGCTTTGCGAAGCTACCAGGATGATACGGTCAATGTTGGCGAATTCCGCGTTGAAGCCGCACAACTGGCCCCCGATGCTATGGGTTACCAGGGTCAGGGGGGCCTCAGGATATCGGGTTTTGAGGTAACGTACCGCCCCGGCCTGGTCATTGGATCCCCAGTGAACCAGGTCGAAACGGTTTGTCCGCAATTCGGAAACTTTACCCCCGGAAGCGCCGATCCCATGGTAATCGAAGGTGAGTACGGCATAGCCCCTGCTGGCGAAATGACGGGAAAAGGCGCGGTAGAATTTTTGCAGCATCCCGGTTGCGGAGGAAATCACTATGGTTTGTACGGGTTTCCCTTCAGGGAGGAACAGGGTCCCGCCAAGACTGTGCCCTGCCCGTGTGGGGATTTGCACTTCCAATTCCCTCAGCTCCATTTACTCCATGGTTTCGTAGCGGATCCGGTCGCCTTCCCTGATGTCCCAGCGCCCGGCCAGGCCCGCCTTGATTTCCAGGACATACTGCGCAGGCTGCCCGGAAGGGATGCCGCTTTCATTCAAAGGTTCTGCATCGGGACGAATGGAAACCACCCTAAGGTCGCTGTCCAGGTAAATGATGTCAAGGGGGATCAGGGTGTTTTTCATATAAAAGGACCTCGGGGCTTCCTCTTTAAAGATAAAAAGCATGCCCTGGTGGTCTTCCATGGAAGGGCGATACATTAACCCGGTCTGGATTTCGTATTCCGTGCGGGCCAGTTCGATGTCGAGGGTGGCCAGCAGGGAATCGGATTCGGCCCTATAGATTTGAAGTTTCCCTTCCCGGGTAAATACAACAGGTTCTGTCTCCAGGCGGCGGGTATTTTCTTCCCTGCACCCGGCGGGCCCAAGCCAGAGGATGGCCAAAACGGGCAGCAGGCAGGCGAGCCGCGCTATGTTCCTCAGTCTAGGCATGCGTCCGGCTTTTTCTGAACATGAAGTACAGGCCCAGGAGAATAAAGGGAATGCTGAGCCATTGCCCTGTGGAAAGGTATCCCAGGCTTTGCTCAAAGCCTCCCTGGCTTTTTTTGACAAACTCCACTACAAACCGGATACTCCAAAGCATTACCAGGAACAGGCCAAAAAAGTATCCCGGCTTGTCTTTGAGGGGGGTTTTCCAGTACAGGAAGTACAGCAGCGCAAAAACCCCCAGGTATAGCGCTCCTTCATAGAGTTGTGCCGGGTGCCGGTAGGGAATAGCCTCGAGGTATTCGGCAAACTTGGGGTTGTCGGTCAGGGCCCGATACGCCGCATTGGGCGTTTTTTCCCCCGTCAGGGAAAGGGCCCTGCCGGCAGGCATGTCATCGGAATCCCGCACGAAACGCGTGGCCAGGAAAAAGGAACCATCGGTAACCTTCCCGTTGATTTCCGAGTTGAAGAAATTCCCCAGACGCACCAGGAATGCCCCCAGGGCCACCGGGATCACGATCCGGTCCAGGATATAGAGCATGGAAAACTCCCGGTATTTCCGGGTGAAGAAGTACATGCCCAGAATTACCCCTATGGCCGCCCCATGTGAGGCGAGGCCGGTAAACCCGGTAAATTCGTACCCGTTGATGATCCCAAAAAGGGTGCTTCCGGCCCTTTCGCGTATTGGCAACAGGATTTCCAGGAGGTGGTGCTGGTAATACTCCCAGTCATAAAAGAACACATGGCCAAGGCGGGCGCCAAGCATGGTGGCCAGTACGGTGTAAACAAATAGGGAATCCAGCAGCTCCCTGCTCCTGTTTTCCCGGTCGAAGATCCGCTTCATGATGTACCACCCCAGCACAAAGGCGATGATCC
Source organism: Robiginitalea marina (assembly GCF_024006985.1). Lineage (GTDB taxonomy): Bacteria > Bacteroidota > Bacteroidia > Flavobacteriales > Flavobacteriaceae > Robiginitalea > Robiginitalea marina. The sequence goes on along the minus strand of NZ_JAMXIB010000015.1, from coordinate 20,457 downwards.
ACAGCAGGTTGTAATACTTGATCTGCAATACCCCGAGTTTTAATAGGGTATCATCCGGGTTCCAGGTAAAACCTAAGTACAGCATAGTCCGGGCTTTGGCGGCTAATATACTAAATCCCGGGCCGGTGTAGGGGGTCAAAACGGCCATTTTCGGCATGTCGGCTCAAAACAGGACCCTTGTCGGGAGGTTCTGCAAGCCGGGTGCGGGCCAGGGGGTGCCGGGGATGGGGCAAGCCTGGCGGGGTTGTTTTATATGGGGGTACCCCCTCCCTCCCCATTACCAAATATAATTGGATTCCCTGCACCCACCTGGCAGGAACAGCGTTATTTCAGAACCATTGGAGCATTGGGGGAGGGTTAACGGCAACGGTATGGGCTACCCCTGCCAGTAGTACTTTTTAAGGGGACTTGTGGTCATCCTTTTCAGGAACCGGGTCATAGCCGGAGCCGCCCCATGGATGACAACTCCCGATCCTTTTTATGGCCAGCCAGCCACCCTTCAGCAGTCCATGTTTCTGCAAGGCCTGAATGGTGTACTCCGAGCAGGTGGGGGCATAACGACAGCTCGGGGGGGTAAGGGGGGAAATATACTTTTGATACGCCCTTACCAGCCAGATAAAGGGTAAAACGATCTTGCGTGCCATGGCGGGTTCCCTTTCAACATGCGCAAGGTACACTTTATGCGGCACTCCGAAAGCATCATCCGGGTTTATCGGGAGCCGCAAAAACCGGTTGTAAGGCTTTGCTTTCAGCCTCGGAAAATAACCTTGAACGAATCAGGAACCTTACCCCAAGGGGGATTTCCAGCGAAAAGCTGGAACCCCTTCCCGGGACCACATCCACCGTGAGCTGAGTGTGTTTCCAGTATTCGAACTGATCGCGCGACATATAGAAGTCGCAACCGGCAATCTTTCCAAGCCAGATGTCGGAATCATCCAGTAGCAGTTCCCCTTCGGCATAGCACATCGGAGAGGAACCGTCACAGCATCCTCCGCTTTGATGGAACATCAGCGGGCCGTGGGCGCTGCGAAGCGCCTTAATCACTTCTGCGGCAGCCTCCGTGACGATTACTCTCTCAGTGTGCATTTGCATGGAATTTTCCGGATTGAATCCTAAAAGAACCCAAGGGCGTTCTTATCGTAGGAGATCAGCATGTTTTTAGTCTGCCGGTAGTGGTCCAGCATCATTTTGTGGGTTTCCCTTCCGATACCGGATTTCTTGTATCCGCCGAAAGGTGCATGGGCCGGGTACAGGTGGTAGCAATTTACCCAGACCCGTCCGGCTTTGATCCCCCTTGAAATCTGGTATGCCTGGTGGGTGTCCCGAGTCCAGACCCCTGCGCCCAGTCCATAGAGGGTGTCGTTGGCGATTTCCAGAGCTTCGGCTTCATCCTTAAACGAGGTTACGCAGACTACCGGCCCGAATATTTCCTCCTGGAAGACCCGCATCTTGTTATTTCCTTTAAGGATGGTAGGCTCTATATAAAAGCCACCCTTCAGCTCATCATGGTAGGCTGGCTTACCCCCGGTGAGCACTTCGCAGCCCTCCTCTTTCCCTATTTCGATATAGCTCAGGATTTTTTCGTACTGGTCGTTGGACGCCTGGGCACCCATCATGGTTTCCGGGTCGAGGGGGTGCCCCAGCTTAATCGCTTTGGTCCGTTCCACTACGCGTTCGATAAAGGCGTCAAAGATGCTTTCCTGGACCAGCATCCTCGACGGACAGGTACAGACCTCCCCCTGGTTCAGGGCAAACATCACCGCCCCTTCCAGGCATTTGTCGAAGAAGGCATCGTCGGCGTCCATGACGCTTTCGAAGAAAACATTGGGTGACTTGCCGCCAAGCTCGAGGGTTACCGGAATGATGTTTTTGGAAGCATACTGCATGATGAGTTGGCCGGTGGTCGTTTCCCCGGTAAAGGCAATTTTACCAATGCGCGGACTCGACGCCAGCGGCTTCCCCGCCTCTATGCCAAACCCGTTGACCACATTGAGCACCCCGTCAGGCAGGATGCCCTCTATCAGCTCCATCAGGATCAGGATCCCCACCGGGGTTTGTTCTGCCGGTTTAAGGACCACGCAGTTCCCGGCAGCCAGGGCCGGGGCTACCTTCCATGCAGCCATCAGCAGGGGAAAGTTCCATGGGATGATTTGCCCGACCACCCCAAGGGGTTCCCACACATTCAGGCTTACGGTTGAGGCATCCAGTTCGCTGACAGTGCCTTCCTCGGCCCGGATCACGCCTGCAAAATACCGGAAATGGTCTATGGCCAGGGGGAGGTCTGCCGCCATGGTTTCGCGTACCGCCTTTCCATTGTCCCAGGTTTCTGCCCGTGCGAGGTCTTCCAGGTTGGCTTCCATCACATCGGCAATTTTCAGCAACAGGTTGCTCCGCGTGGCGGCAGCTGAATTGTTCCATTCGGGGGCCGCCTTCCAGGCAGCATCCAGGGCCAGTTCGATATCCTCGGCCGTGGAACGCGCCACCCGGGTAAAGGCATTGCCGTCAACCGGCGAAATATTGTCAAAATACTGGCCTTTTACCGGGGCTGTCCATTTTCCACCGATATAGTTTTCATACTGGTCCTTGAAACGGGGTTTGGACCAGGTTTTCCTTTCTTTGCTAACAGTTGTACTCATTGTTTTTGGTTTTAGGATTAATACACTTTACCACCTTCCGTCCGGGGAGTTGGCAGAAGATCGATCCACAAGGTACCCGAAGCTCAGGTAAAGTGCCTGACCAATTCTGCCGCTTATGTGACGGATTCTATCATCAATATGATTTTAACAGAAAATAGCGGAATATTTTTTAAATTTAAAATCTTGAATGTTAAAATATTGCGGCAATAAAGGGTTTTAATGCAACTTCCTGCCAACTTCCTTAAAAACCGAAAACTCGAATCCCTGGTCGAAAACCAGTCCACCTTTACCATGGACCAGGCGGCCATGCATATTTTCGAGACCCACCAGACGGCCGACAGGGTATTGCTGCAGTTTGACCAACCGGTGCTGGCCAGCATGATCCAGGGGAAGAAGGTGATGCACCTGAGGGATTATGAATCCTTCCAGTTCCTGCCGGGGGAATCCCTTATCCTGCCATCCCATGAATTGATGTGCATCGATTTTCCGGAAGCCCAAAAGGAGGCGCCAACCCGTTGCCTCGCCCTGGCCATCTCAGAAACGCTGATCGACCAGGTCCTGGAACGGATGAATGAGGCCATGCCCAAGTCCGACGGGCGGCAGTGGGGGCTGATGGATTATAATTTCCATTTTGTCAACGATGCGGCGGTATTCCAGATCCTGCAGCGGCTCCTGTTCCTTTTTACCGAAAACCACCCCTACAAGGAGTTCTTCGTTGACAATATGTTGCGGGAACTTATTGTGCGGGTCCTGCAGACCAATCAGCGCAGGATTTACACGGACGATACGTTACAACTGAAGCAGGACAGCAGGTTGTCCTATGTGGTGCGGTACATCAGGAACCACCTCCACGAGCCGCTTGACGTGGAATCCCTGAGCAAGGTAGCCTGCATGAGCCCTTCCCATTTCCATCGCATTTTTAAGAACGAAGTCGGGGTGTCCCCGGTGGAATTCATAAACGCCGAACGCATTAAACTGGCGGTAAGCCTGTTACAGGACCCAAACAGGAGTATCAAAGAAGTGTATATGTGTTGCGGGTTTGAAAGCCGGTCTTACTTCAACCGCGTCTTCAAGAGCAAAAAGCAGGTAGCGCCAAAGGCGTTTCAGCAGCTGCTGCAGCGGGAAATGTTCTGATTAGAGGCTGTAGGTAGTGCCTTCTTTCCCATCCTTGAGCTGAATGCCCAGCTCCCCAAGGGCATCGCGGATCCGGTCGGAGGTGGTGTAATCCTTGTCGGTCCGGGCCTTGTTGCGAAGCTCGATGAGTAGTGCCATTACCCCGTCGAGGGTTTGGCCCTGTCCCGATCCGGAAATCGCCTTTTCCAGCCCCAGGACGTCAAGCACGAAGCCATTGAGCGTTGCTCCCAGCAGGAGCTTGTCTTCCCCTGAAAGGCGTATTTTTCCCTCGCTGACCTGGTGGATCCACCTTACGGCTTCAAAAAGCTGTGCAATCAGCACCGGGCTGTTGAAGTCGTCGTTCATGGCATCGTAGCACCGTTGCCGCCATTGGGCGACCTCCACTTCGGAAGCCGGCGATTCGGGCAGGCCTTCCACCAGTTCCATGGCGTCCATCAGGCGGTGATATCCCTTCTCGGCTGCCTGAAGGGCTTCATCGCTGAGGTCCAGGATACTCGTGTAATGGGCCTGCATCATGAAGAACCGGACCACAGCTGGTGAATAGGGTTTGCTAAGGATCTCGTTTTCCCCGCTAAAAATCTCATCGGGCAACAGGTTGTTCCCGGTTGACTTGGCCATCTTTCGCCCGTTGAGCGTCAGCATATTGGCATGCATCCAGTACCGTACCGGGCTTTTCCCGTATCCGGCTTCGGCCTGGGCGATTTCACATTCGTGGTGAGGGAACTTCAGGTCCATTCCGCCCCCGTGGATATCGAAGGTTTCCCCCAGGTATTTGGTGCTCATTACCGTGCATTCCAGGTGCCAGCCGGGAAAGCCTTCTCCCCACGGGGAGGGCCACCTCATGATGTGTTGCGGTTCTGCCCGTTTCCAGAGCGCAAAATCCTGCGGGTTGTTTTTTTCGTCCTGGGCGGCCAGGTCGCGGGTGTTGGCAATCATATCCTCTATCCTCCGGCCGCTCAGTTTCCCGTAGTCGTAATCCTTATTGAATTTGAGCACATCAAAATAGACCGAACCGTTTTTCTCGTAGGCATAGCCCTTCTGCAGGATGAGCTTTATGGTTTCGATCTGCTCCACGATATGGCCGGTAGCCGTGGGTTCAATACTTGGGGGGAGCAGGTTGAATTTGCGCAGGATGTTGTGGAAATCCACCGTATAGCGCTGGACCACCTCCATGGGTTCGATTTTTTCAAGCCGGGCTTTTTTGGAGATTTTGTCTTCCCCCTGGTCGGCATCGTCTTCCAGGTGCCCGGCATCGGTAATGTTCCGCACATAACGGACCCTGTACCCCAGGTGGACCAGGTAGCGGTACACCATGTCGAAAGACATAAAGGTGCGGCAGTTGCCCAAGTGCACCTTGCTGTATACTGTCGGTCCGCAGACATACATCCCCACGTGGCCCTGGTGCAGGGGCTCGAAAACTTCCTTTTTGCCAGTCAGCGAATTGTAGATACGCAACGTCTGTTCCTTGTAGAGGGCCATAGCGGGTGGCTTAGAATTCGGTCTGCAGGTTGATGTAATCAAGGAATTCACGGCGGACAGCCTCTTCCCTGAAGCGACCCCCGTATTCGGCGGTTACCGTACTGCTGTCCACATCCCTGATGCCCCGGGAGTTGACGCACAGGTGTTTTGCGTCGATCACACAGGCCACATCCTCCGTGCCCAGGACCTTTTGCAGTTCCCTGACGATCTGTATATTCATCCGTTCCTGAACCTGGGGCCTTTTTGCGAAATAATCGACGATGCGGTTCATCTTGGAAAGGCCTACCACAGAACCATTGGAGATATAGGCGATATGGGCCTTCCCCACGATGGGCAACAGGTGGTGTTCGCAGGTGCTGTATACGGTGATGTTCTTCTCCACCAGCATCTCCCCGTACTTGTATTTGTTCCGAAACGTGGAGGCTTTCGGCCTGCGGTCGGGATGGAGCCCCCCGAAGATTTCCCTCACATACATTTTGGCCACCCGCAGGGGGGTTCCTTTCAGGCTGTCGTCTTCAAGGTCCAGGCCAAGGGTGAGCATAATGTCCCTCACATTTTCGGTAATCCGCTCGATCTTGTCGGGATCGCTGAGTACAAAGGCATCCTCCCGCAGAGGGGTTTCTTCGGAAGCAGAAAAATGGTCTTCCCCGAAGGGATCCCTGGAGGCGTCCAAAGCAGGGTCAATTTTCATCTGGCAGGCAGTTTACAAAGGGCAAAGATATACATTAAATGGCACTTTATGCCCTGTATCCGGGCTTACACAACATAAATTCCTGTTAACCCGGTACCCCATTTAACTTTAGGTTTCCAAGTCTTTTTAAAGCCTTATGAGGCCAAATCTGTCTGTCTTTTTTGCCCTGATGCTGGGGGCCTGCTTTGGGGTTGCCGGCCAGGTTTCGCCGGATTGCGCCACGGCCATCCCCATTTGCAGCAACACCCCTGTCAGCGGGGGGGTACAGGGCTTCGGCTATGACGATTTCGGGGGGGCAGCCACGAGCGGGTGCCTTGAGCTGACGCTTTCGGGGAACATCGAGTCCAATTCTGCCTGGTACCGGTTCCGTACCGCAGCCTCCGGCCAGTTGGGCTTCAATATTGGTTTTGACCCTTCGGAAGACTGGGATTTCGCCCTTTACCGGGCTTCCGATTGCGGGGACCTGGGAGAACCCATACGGTGCAATTTCTTCGACAACCAGGACCAGGAGACGTATATGGGGGTGGGGGAGGACCCTAACGGAAACCCCGACTCCTACCTGTACGAAGCCTGGCTCGAGGTGAATCCTGGTGAAGACTACTACCTGATGATCAACAACTTCAGCAATAACAATACGGGGTTTTCCATCCAGTTTACCGGGCAGATTTTTGAGGCCCACCCCTTTGATGCCCTCGATTGCAGCATCGTGGATAACCTCCTGGGCCCCCCGGTGGCCGGTTGCGAGGGAAGCGTAGAACCCCTGGATGCCACAACCCCGGGTGCTACCGCTTACCAGTGGTTTATGGATACGGGCACGGGGTTCGCCCCAATCCCGGGGGAATCCGGGCCGATCTTGCAGGCGGCGATTTCGGCCCTGTACCGGGTACGGGTCGCCCTGGCAGACGGGTCGCAACTCATCAGCGATGTCCAGGTCGGTTTCAGCCCGGCCCCCCAGAGTTTTCCCCTGGCAGACCAGGTTGTTTGCGGCAGGCTGGAATCCCCGGGATTGCATGGGTTTGATTCAGGGGCCCTGGGCACCCAGGACCCATCGGATTTTCGCGTGAGTTACCACCTCACCCAGGCAGAGGCCCATTCCGGGGCCAATGCCCTGCCCCCGGAGTGGGTTCCGGCTATAGGCGGCCAAACCGTGTTCTACAGGGTAACGTCCCTTGAAAACCCGGCCTGCTACGCGGCCGACCACCACTTTGAACTTACCAACCTTCCCGTGCCCCAGCTCGATTTTCCGGCCCAGGCCTACATCTGTTCGGAAGGGGGTAGTGTAGTGATCGGCCAACCCACTCCGGAACCAGGGGTAAGCTACCAGTGGGATACCGGGGAGCAGGCGCCCTCGATCTGGATAACCTCCCCGGGGGTCTATACCCTTACGGCCCGAAGAACGGAATCGGGGGAGGTCTGCGAAGCCTCCAGGAGCGTTGAGGTTATCAGGGCGGTGGCCCCAGCAATAGGGGAGATCGCCATAGAAGACCTGAGCGCTTCGAATCAGGTTACCGTGGTGCCCCGGGAGGATGGCCCTTTTGAGTATTCCCTGAATGACGGACCTTTCCAGGGGAGTCCGGTTTTCACAGGAGTGCCCGCGGGTACCCACCAATTGCATATGCGCAGTACCCAGGGGTGCGGCAGCCTTACGGAAACCATCACGGTAGTCGGCTTTGGTACCCTGTTTACCCCGAACGGGGACGGGCTGAACGACCTTTGGCAGATTGCCGGCCTGGAACGCCTGACAGACCCGGAGATTTTCATTTTCGACCGGTATGGCAAGCTGTTGAAACAACTGGATGCCACCAGTGCCGGATGGGATGGTACCTTCAACGGCAGGCCAATGCCTGCCACGGATTACTGGTTCCGCCTGAATTATACCAATGACCAGGGGCAGCGCGTGGAAGCCCGATACCTCAAAACCCACTTTTCCCTGGTGCGCTAGGTGCTTTATGGACCAGTCGGAAAGAGCAGCGCCATTGGTCTAAAACAGGGGGGTATGGAATACTAAAACAGAACCCTTTCAGTTATATACTTCAAAGCCTGCCTGCCTGCGATGAGAAACTCGTTGCTTTTTATTTTGATATTTGTGGTTTTTGCCCAGGCGGCAAAGGCCCAAAACTCCCCGGATTGCCGCTCTGCCATCCCCGTGTGTGCCGATTCGGTCATGACCTGGGTGGCCGATGGGAGCGGGGTCATAGACGATTTCGACCCGGATGTCATCCGGCAGACAGGCTGCCTGGAAAAGGGCAGCGTCAGCTCGGCCAATATTGAAAATAACACTTCCTGGTTCGTTTTCCGCGCCGGTACGGACGGACAGATAGGGTTTGATATCGAGGCCCTGCCGGTCCTTCCCGGGGGGAGCATCACGGCCGAATGGGATTTTGCCCTCTACGGGCCCGATGTGGACTGCGGCGCCATCAGCAATGGCACGGCCCAGCCCATCCGATGTAACTATGAAGTGAACAGCACCGGGTTTACAGGCATCGGGGTAAACCCCGCCAACGGCCAGGAGGGCCAGCCCTTTATCAAGGGCAGCCAGAACACCTACGACGAGTGGCTGCAGGTACAGGCCGGGGAGGTCTATTACCTGCTGGTGAACAACTATAATACCAACTTCGATGGCGACCCGGAAGCTTTTACCCTGACCTTTACCGGTTCCTCGGTGGATGCGGACCAAAACAATGCCCTGGACTGCACCCTGCGGGACGAGTTCCTCGGGCTAGATATCGCCGCCTGCAACGGGGACCCCGACATTGTGCTGAGTGCCCTGAATTCCCCTGCGGGCCCCGACATTGCCAACGTGACCTGGTCGGTCGATTTTAACGACGACGGGGTTGTGGACCAGGTGCTGGCCTCAGGCCCGGCGGCTACCACCCTGACGGTGAGCAGCCCGGCTTCCGGAAGGTATTTTGTTCAAATTGAACCGACCACGGGAGGTACTATAGAGGACGACATCCTGATCACGTTTTACGGGGTTCCCGGGCCGGTGGGGGTGAACATCCTGGATAGCCTTTCGGACCAGAACAATGTGGAGATCACCGTGCTGGGCGGGGGCAGTTATGAATATTCCCTCAATGGGGGGCCTTTCCAGGATTCCCCGGTGTTCCTCGACGTGCCCCCCGGGCAAAACACCGTGGTGGTGAACGACACCAACGGGTGCGGTACCACCAATCCTATCCCTTTCCTGGTGGTGGGCTACCCGAAATTCTTTACCCCGAACGGGGATGGCATCCACGACGCCTGGAACGTGCAGGGGATCGAAACCCTGACGAATCCCGTAGTGTTTATTTTTGACCGGTACGGGAAACTGCTCAAGCAGCTTGACCAAACCAGCCCTGGCTGGGATGGGACCTTCAATGGCCGGCCCCTTCCTTCCTCGGATTACTGGTTCCGGCTGGAATACCTCCGGCAAGACAATGGGCAGCCGGTGCAGGAGGTGGTGCGCGCCCACTTTTCCCTGAAGCGATAAAAAGAAACGGCCCCGTGGGGCCGTGTGGTATTCGCGGGGGTTTTGCTTAAAAATTCAACGTATAACTGAGGGTGTAAAACCGGTTGACCCGGTTTACGGAGGCGTTGCTCAGCCCAATATCATAAATGGATTCCTGAACGTCCTGTTCGGCCCGGCTGAAGGAAAAATCGAGGCGGCTGCCGCCCCAGCTGTAACCAATCCCGCCGGAGAGGGCCTCCAGGTCGCCCCAGTTGGGGTTGTCGCGAAACGGGCTTTCTTCATAGCGGTACCCCCCCCGCAGGCTCACCGGGCCCAGGCGGTATTCCCCGCCCAGGCGGAAGGTGGAAACCCCCCCGAGCTGTTGGGAGATAAACGCATTTTCCGAATTGAAGCTTGGGTCTGAATTGGGCCTCAGCTCTGCCCGCGAGAAATCCTGGTAGCCGTAGTCGAAGCTCAGCAGGCCATTCAGCCCAAAAACCAGGGCCATGCTGCCCATAAACCTCGCCGGGGTTTTCACGGTGTATTCCTCGAATAGGTTTACAATGCCGAAGTCGATAAAGGTGATGTCGGGGTTTTTGCCGTCAAAGTCCGTATTGGTACGCTGCGAAAAGTCATCGGCCAGGCGGTACCAGGTAGGCGACTGGTAACTCGCCCCCACACGGACCAATTCGCTCAGTTTGGCAATGGCCCCGAGTCCGAAAGAAAACCCCGCCCCTTCGCTCCTGAGGAAGGTGTCGAAGGAAGACGCCTGGATTTCAGATGCCGGGTCGTACCCGGTTTCATCGAGCAGGGTCAGGCGTTCGTAAATGACCGAATGGAAGTTCAGGGACGCCCCCAGGTAGAGGTTTTCCTGATATTGCCCGGCGAAGTTCATGGTGAATTTGCCGTTAAACCCATTGGTCCTCTGGAGGTATTCCTGGGAAACCGTATTGTAGGCCGCATTGGAAAAATACTGGGTATTGTTGTCGTTGTCGGGGTCCTCCGGGTCGATAAACCCTGCCTGGAACCCCAGGAAAGCCTGTTGGTCTGCAAACCCCAGGCGCGACCCGATGTCGAGGTAAGCCTCCTCGATGAATTCTCCGTCCTGTACCCTCAGGGGCCCCAGGGGTACGCCCTGGGCGAACGTAAGGAAATACTGGTCGGTCCCTACCGGGGAATTTCCCCGGACCAGGAATTCGTTGTCGAAATTTTCAACCAGGTCATAATTGATGGCCAGGGCGAGTTTTTTCCAGGGCGAGCCACCGGTACTGCGGAAGACGAAGACCCCGCCCACCTGGTTTAGCTCCAGGGCATTGAGGCTTGTTCCCGTGCGCGTCCCGAAGAAATCGGCAGTGTTGTTCCGGTTGTAATTGGAAGCCGTGAGGGCGAACAGGCCATTGTTGAAGACGGCAGAACCGGCAGGGTTGGCCGAAAGGGCGGAGAGTTCGCCCCCCAGGGCCCCGAAGGCCCCACCCATGGCCTGGTACCTGGCCGTTCCCTGGAGGTCTTCCAGGCCATATCTGAGGACATCGTTAATGGTTTGGGCGCTGCCGATGGCGCATACCCAGAAGAGTATGAAAACAGCAATACGTTTCATAAGGACGAAGGGTTAAGGTTTAGTGAGATGGTGGTCAGCGTTAGTTGCCCCTGCCGGACGAACGGCCCCCTGAGGAACGTCCGCCTGAGCCTGAAGAGCGACCCCCGCCCCCGCTGCTGCGCATGCTTCCCGAGGAACGGCTACCGCCTGACGAGCCGCCGAAATTCCCTGAGGACCGGCTGCTCCCTGACGAGCCGCGGTAACTTCCGGAGGAACGACCGCTACTGGAACCCCTGTACCCGGGGGAAGTCCCATAAGACCTTCCGCTCCTGGAGCCGGGGTTTTGGTATGACCGCCCGGGGTTACTGCCTGTCCTTCCGGAATAGGTGTCGCCGGCCCGGCTGCGATATCCGTTGTTGCCATAGGTATTCCCCCGTGCATTATTATAAGGCCTGGGCGCGCCGGTGTAGGTTCTCACTGAACGGCTCCGGTCGGCATAGGCCGGGGTAGCCCTGGTAGTGCGGGTAGTGCGGTAGGCCCGGTTGCGGGCAGCTGCATCGACGGTGCTCCGATTGGTGCGTGCAGAGGTGTACCGGCTGTTGGTCCTCAGGTTGGAACGCCCGCTGTTGGTGCTCAGGTTGGAGCGCCCGCTATTGGTCCTCACCCGGGCGTTGTTATTGGCAGCCATGACCGAACGCGCCCCTAGGGCATTTATGTTGTTGTACCGGTTATAGTATCCCCGGCGGCCGGCTACAAAACCGTAATTCCTGTAATGGGGGTAGCCCCAACCCCAGCCAGGATAGCCCCAGCCCCAGCCGGCGCCCCAGCCCCAACCAGGATAGCCCCAGCCCCAGCCGACGCCCCAACCCCAGTTGTTCCAGCCAAGGCCCCAGCCCCAGTTGTTCCAGCCAAGGCCCCAACCCCAGTTGTTCCACCCGGGTCCCCAGCCCCAGTTGTTCCAGCCCCATCCGTTCCAGAGCCAGGGGTCGTAAAAGCCCCAGTTGTTCCATCCGGCCCCGCCGTAGAAGTTTATGCTGACGTTGTCGCCCCGGTCGCCCCACCCCGGGCTACCGGCGTAATCGTTATTGTAGTCCTGGAAGTAATTCCCCTGCACCTGGCCCAGGCTGTCTGCCTCCCGGCCACTGGAATAGGAATCAGCATCCGTGAAAATCTCGCCTTCCAGTACCTCGTCGAGCTGGCGGGCCTTTTCCCCGAAGTAGTTCTGGTAAAAACCATCCTGTACCTCCTGGTTGCCCGGCTGGGGCGTCCGGTTGTCCCGTACGACAACCCGTTCCGTTACCCGCTCTGTGCCCCCGGTATAGATCCCGTCCGGATCGTAATAGGAAGCCTGCTGGTAGGAACCACAGGATGCCAGGAGGAGCCCCAACATCCCGAGAACACCGGTTAATCTGAATTTTTTTGGGGTGATTATAGGTATCATGGCGAGAATTTTATATTGTTGAACATCTTAAAAATAGTTAGTTTTGTCAACTATTTCTGTTAACAAATTAACAAGATTTGTGCCAAACTCCTGCCCATGGGTAAAAATTTGACTACGCGATCGGAGGATTACTCCAAATGGTATAATGAATTGGTGGTAAAGGCCGACCTCGCGGAGAACTCCGGGGTTCGGGGCTGCATGGTGATCAAGCCCTACGGTTATGCCATCTGGGAGAAGATGCAGGCGGCCCTGGACAGGATGTTCAAGGAAACCGGGCACCAGAATGCCTATTTCCCCATCTTCATCCCAAAGTCGTACCTGAGCAAGGAGGCGAGCCATGTGGAGGGGTTTGCCAAAGAGTGTGCGGTGGTTACCCATTACCGGCTCAAAAACGCGGAGGACGGCAGCGGCCTGGTAGTGGATGAGACGGCTAAACTCGAGGAGGAGCTCATTGTGCGCCCGACTTCGGAAACCATCATCTGGGACACCTACCGCCGGTGGATACAATCTTACCGGGACCTCCCCCTGAAAATCAACCAGTGGGCCAACGTGGTCCGCTGGGAAATGCGCACCCGGTTGTTTCTCCGCACCTCGGAGTTCCTCTGGCAGGAAGGGCACACCGCCCACGCCACCAGGGAAGAGGCGGTTGAGGAGGCCGAGACCATCCTGGGGGTTTATACCCAATTTGCCGAAGGCTATATGGCCGTACCGGTCATCCGGGGCACCAAAACGGCCAGCGAGCGGTTTGCGGGGGCTGAGGAAACCTATTGTATCGAGGCCCTGATGCAGGACGGGAAGGCCCTGCAGGCCGGGACGTCCCACTTCCTGGGCCAGAATTTTGCCAGGGCATTTGACGTGCAGTTCGACACCCGCGAAGGGGACCGCGATTTTGTGTGGGCGACCTCCTGGGGGGTCTCCACCCGCCTGATGGGGGCCCTGGTAATGACCCACAGCGATGACAATGGCCTTATCCTGCCTCCCCGCCTGGCCCCGATACAGGTGGTTATCATACCCATTTACAGGGGCGAGGAACAGCTTGTGGCCATCAGCGATGCCGCGCGGCCGGTGATGGAAGCCCTCAGGCAGAAGGGGATTTCTGTGCATTACGACGATCGCGATACCCACAAGCCCGGATTCAAATTCAATGAGTATGAGCTGAAGGGCGTCCCCGTAAGGCTTGCCCTGGGGCCGAGGGACCTGGAGAACGGCACTTTTGAGGTGGCCCGGAGGGACACTCTGGAGAAGGAGGTCGTGAAGGCTGATGCCGTGGTAGACCATATCGCCGCCCTCCTGGATGCCATTCAGGAGAACATCTTCCAACGGGCCCTTGCCTTCCGGGAAGCGCGCATTACCCCGGTGGATTCCTACGAACAGTTCAGGGAAGTCCTGGAAGCCAAAGGCGGATTCCTGTCGGCGCACTGGGATGGCACCGAGGAAACGGAACAGCGCATCAAGGAAGAGACCAAAGCCACGATCCGCTGCATCCCCCTGGACCCGAAACCGGACCCCGGACGGTGCATGGTAACCGGAAAACCATCCCCCTATCGGGTCTTGTTTGCAAAAGCCTATTGAGGGGATAAAAAAACCGGGAGAGTAGTTGGTCTAGTAAAAAATAATTGTATTTTTGCACCTGCCTATTTGGAATCGATTTCTTCATCAGGCGGATGGCCCGTTCGTCTAGGGGTTAGGACGCCAGGTTTTCATCCTGGTAACAGGGGTTCGATTCCCCTACGGGCTACTAAGTTCTGCAGGACGCTTGCATGTGCTGCTAACTGCCACTGCGAACTGTTTTGAAATAACGGCCCGTTCGTCTAGGGGTTAGGACGCCAGGTTTTCATCCTGGTAACAGGGGTTCGATTCCCCTACGGGCTACCAAGTAAGAATTGAGAGATCTGTAAGAAAGATATTTATGGCAAATCATAAATCCGCATTAAAACGCATCCGCCGCAACGAAGCTGTTCGCCTGCGCAACCGCTACCAGCACAAGACTACGCGTAATGCCATCAAAAAGCTGCGCAACGAAACCGATAAGAAGAAAGCGGAAGCCCTGCTGCCTTCTGTGGTTAGCATGATCGACAAGCTGGCCAAAAGGAATATCATCCATGGCAACAAGGCCTCAAACCTCAAGGGCAAACTCATGAGGCAGGTGGCAGGCCTGTAATAAAGGGGATGCTATATAACGTAAGCCCGGCCTATGGCCGGGTTTTTTTATGGCTTTTCGGGGCTATTGTGCGGGGGTTTCATGGGTTGCATCCGCAGGAACCCGAGGAGGAAACACCCGTAAAGGGTGTAGATAAGCCCGAAATGTACCGGCCCCATCCAGGTTGGATAAAAACTGCTATGGCCATTTACCACCAGGTATTTAAGGTATTTAATTGGGGTATACCCGAGGTAGAAGAGAAAAATCCCGGCACTGATCCAGACCAGCAGGTTTCGGCCCACCGGTATCGGCCCCCCGGCTTCCAGCTCCTGGCGCAGATAGGCCAGGGCACTGCCCATCAGTACCAGGCCCCCCACCCCATAGGCATATACCTGCGATTGCGTCTGGAAATCGTCTAAAATCCCGTTCAGCAGGGCGGCGACCCCGTAGGCCAGGCCCCCGTAGCGCAACAGGGCTTGGGCCCCCTTCCCTTTCAGGTACCGGGAGTAAACAAAATAGAAATACAGGAAAAACAACAGCGAATAGACATTGAAAATCAACCAGTTGTTGTTGTAATACACCTCCCTGAAGACAATGCTGAAATCGGGGTTCAGCCGTATGATCAGCCCGAGGGTCTCCGTGAGCAGGGTATACATCAGCAATACCGGGAGCCATCGGAGGGGGGTTTGAAAATAAGCGGGATAACGCCACAGGGAGGTTGCAAACACCACCACATAGAGGATCATAAAGTGGTTTTGCCAAAGCAATTCGGGAAGGTTCGCCAGGAAAGCCAAAGGAATTTGCCGGTTGGTTTACTGGTATGGGGGAGGACTGCTTTGTCCCTCGTTCAGGATGAGGCTGCCCCCGCGGCCCTGCTGGGGCGGGACGGGAACCATGGAAGCTTCGGCCCTGGGAGGGCCCTGGTATACCTCCAGCCCGCCGTTGAGGTAGCCCGGGCGGTCCCCATCGATGAAGAGCCCCCACTGTTTCCCTTCCATTTCCACAGCCGGCAGCAGGAAGACCGAATTCTGCCTGGGGTGGGTGCGCCCGGCTGCATCGGGATAGGTCGCAAAATAAATGCGCAGGCTATGGATGTCGGTATTTACCCGTGCCGCTTCCTGTTCGATAAATGCCATATACTCCTTCAGCACCTGGTAATCAAAACTCACATAGCGCGCCACGTCAAACGGCTTGCCTTCCGGGTTGGTTGCCTGGCTTACAGAGTCTTCATACCTGCGGATAAGGGGTACGCGCCGGGTGCCGTAATTCTGGTAGTACTCCCGGGCGGTTTCAAGGGAAATAAGCTGTTTCGGAGGGACGACCTTCTCCGTGGCTTCCCGGGTCTGCTGTTCGCTGCTGTCGGGTTTGCATCCCGCCGCAAGCAGCAGGAGCATCCAAATTACAGCACTTGTAGCGGTAACCAATCGATGTTTCATAGGGATGGGTTTTTCAAGTGACGGGACCGTTGGGGGTACCGGGCCCATATGGTCTAATTTAAAGATTTTAATCCGAACCGGGACCCAACCATAAAAAAACCCGGCGCGCAGCCGGGTTTTTCAAGAAAGTTTTTCCTTTTCCTATTCGTTCATGGTCATCAGGAACTCCTCGTTCGAACGGGTCTGTTTGATGCGTTGCTCCATGAATTCCATAGCCTCTATAGGGTTCATATCGGCCAGGTATTTGCGCATGATCCACATCCGCTGCAGGGTAGTCTCGTCCAGCAGGAGGTCGTCGCGACGGGTGCTGGATGCCACCAGGTCGATGGCCGGGAAGATCCGGCGGTTGGAGATCCGTCGGTCGAGCTGCAGTTCCATGTTGCCCGTACCCTTGAATTCCTCAAAGATCACTTCGTCCATCTTCGATCCGGTTTCGGTAAGGGCTGTGGCGATAATGGTCAGCGACCCGCCGTTTTCGATATTCCGGGCTGCCCCGAAAAACCGCTTGGGCTTGTGGAGTGCATTGGCATCCACCCCCCCGCTGAGGACCTTTCCGGAGGCAGGTTGTACGGTGTTGTAAGCCCTGGCCAGGCGGGTGATGGAATCGAGCAGGATCACCACGTCGTGGCCGCATTCGGTCAGGCGTTTGGCCTTTTCCAGGACAATGTTGGCCACCCGAACGTGTTCGGAAGCTTCCTTGTCAAAAGTGGAGGCTACTACCTCGCCCCGCACGTTGCGCTGCATATCGGTCACTTCTTCAGGGCGCTCGTCGATCAGCAGGATGATTTGGTACACCTCGGGGTGGTTGGCGGCAATGCCGTTGGCGATATCCTTCAACAACATGGTCTTCCCCGTTTTGGGCTGGGCCACGATCATCCCCCGCTGCCCTTTGCCTATGGGGCAAAACAGGTCGATGATGCGGGTGGAGATATTGCTTTGCCGTTCGGCCAGCCGGAATTTTTCCTTCGGGAACAGCGGGGTCAGGTGTTCAAATGCCACCCGGTCGCGGACTACATCCGGATCGAGCCCGTTGATTTTGCTGACCTTGATGAGCGGGAAATATTTCTCCCCTTCTTTGGGGGGGCGTACCGCGCCGAGGACCGTATCGCCCGTCTTCAGGCCAAATAGCCTGATCTGCGACTGGGAAACGTAAATGTCATCGGGGGAGGAGAGGTAGTTGTAGTCCGAAGAGCGCAAAAACCCATAGCCGTCGGCCATGATATCCAGTACGCCTTCGCTTTCGATAATGCTGTCAAACTCGTACTCGGGTTGCTTGTATTTGTTTTTCAGCTCCTTGTCAAAATTGCTGCTTTTCTTTTCGTGCCCGCCGCTATTCTGGGAACGGTCTTTATTGAATTCCTTTTTGCGGTGCTGGGGTTTATTGGGTTGGCCATCCGATCCCTGGTCTTTCCTGGGGCGGTTGTCATCCCTGGATTTGGGGGCGTGTTCCCTGGAACTTTCCGCCTTTTCCTGTTTATCCTGGGGTTTTTCCTGGTTATCCTGGTGCTTTTCTGGTTGCTCCTGGGGCTTTTTCTGGTTATCCTCGGGCTTGTCCTGTTGTTTCGCCTGGCCATTCTGGGAAGGCCTGCGAGAATCAGGTCTCCGGGGTTCCCTTTTGGGACGGGGCCTTTGGGGTTTCTGATCTTCCCCTGATTCCGTTTTTTCCTGAACGGCCGAAGGGTTGGTGGCCTGCAGGTCCAGGATCTGGTAAACCAGGTCCATTTTTTTAAGGGTACGGTATTTTTGGACATTCAATCCTTTGGCAATGTCCTGAAGCTCAGGAAGCTTCATTGCCTTTAATTCGGAAATCTCAAACATGGAGTTTTAAAAAATAAATACGTTATTGGTGCGATACTTTGTCAGTAAAAAAGAAGAAATGATATTAGGATATTGCCTGGGAATGGATTCCCCTAACTCGGAAGTGCTAGTGCTAATAACGTCACAAACATACGAATATTTTTTCATTTCCCATTCAAAAGGCAATAAATCAGTGCAATCCGAAAGGGCCGGCGCAATTCGGCAGTAAAGGCAATCCCCGGAGAATCTCCATAAATATTGGGCGTGAAAAATGAAAATTCGTGTATTTTTGCCTTCGGAATGAATAATCCTTCCATGATCCAGCGTATTCAAACGGTTTACCTCTTGCTTTCGGCCCTGCTGACCGGGATTTTGCCGTTCTGGCTCCACCTGTGGACCGAAGGGGGAGGCCAGGCCGTCTATGCACGGCAGGAATTGTGGGTTTCCGCAGCCTTTTATGCCTCAACCGTGCTGGCCGTAATTTCCGTGCTGAGTTTTAAAAACCGAAAACAACAATTTGTGTTGAACCGCTTCAACCTCTTGTTGAACCTTTTTTTACTAGGATTTTTCGTGGTTCGGTCCCTAAGCATATCCGGAGGAACTTCGGTTTCTGAGAAGGGTATTGGGATGCTTATTCCTGTGTTTTCTATCGTTTTCTTAGTGCTGGCCAACAAGGCCATCAAAAAGGACGAGGATCTCGTAAAATCTGTGGACCGTTTGCGATAAGCCTTTTAATCTTAGTAGTATTAGTGCGTTGACCCCGGCAGAGGTGCCGGGGTTTTTGCATTTGGGCTGGAGGGTTGTAGGTCATTGGGCGGGAAGTGTCCGGATTCATTCCAGCACCTCGTAAACGGAAAGCTTTTCCGCTTTGTTTTTCAGTGCCAGTTCCCCGATTTCCCGGCATTTGAAGGATTCCTTTACCTGCTGGTAGCAGGACCCTGCAATAAGGATCTGGTTTTCCTCCGCGGCACCCTGAAGCCGGGCTGCCACGTTTACCGTGTCGCCGATGACGGTGTAATCGAGACGTTTGAGGCTCGCCGAACCGATGTTGCCCGAGACCATCTCCCCGCTTTTGATGCCGATGGAAACCTTGGGCCGGTAATGGGAATCCCCATCGATTTCGGGCAGTTGGTTGACCTGTTGACGGATGGCCAGGGCGGCATCGATGGCCCGGTCGAGGTGGTAGTCGCCCCGGAAAACGGCCATGACGGCATCCCCGATAAATTTGTCCACATAGCCTTCCTGGGCGATAATCTCTTTAACGATGGTGTCAAAATACGTGTTCAGCATGCCCACCACCACCTCCGGGGGCGCCTGTTCGCTGATAGAGGTAAATCCGCATACATCGATAAACATCACAGTGGCTTCAATGTGTTCGCTGGCGGTGATCTGGGATTCGTATTCGCGCCCCCCCATGAAATTCAGCACATTTTCGTCTACATACATCCGCAAAATGTTGTTTTCCTTTACCGCCCTGAGGGTATCGCGGATCTGTCGGACATGTTTCAGGGTCTTTTCCATGGTGATGATCAGGTCCTCAAAATTGATTGGCTTGGTAATGAAGTCGAAGGCCCCTCGGTTCATGGCCGTGCGGATATTGTCCATATCGCCGTAGGCAGAGACAATGATGGATTTCAGTAAGGGGTTCAGTTCCTGGAGCCTGGAGAGCAGGGTAAGCCCATCCATCTCCGGCATGTTGATGTCGCTCAATACCAGGTCCGTATCGGGTTCCTGCCCCAGTTTTTCGAGGGCTTCCCTGCCATTGTAGGCAAAGACGAATTCGTATTCGTTATTGCGGATTTGTTTGCGGAATTTTTGTTTGATGAGTACCTCCAGGTCGGTTTCATCATCCACTACCAGTATTTTTACCATCATTCCAGGGTTGTAAGTTTTTCTTTTAGGAGGTTAAAATCCAGGGGTTTGGTGAGGAAATCGTCGGCCCCCAGGCGGTTGGCCGCACTGCGGTTTTGTTCGTCCCCATAGGCGGTAATCATCATCACCACGGGAGGCGGCTTGTCGTATTCCCGCCTGATTTTTTCCAGGAGTTCCAGCCCGGTCATCCCGGGCATGTTTATATCCGAGAGGATTAGCACGGCTTTCTGCGCCATGGCATTCATCACCTCCAGGGCTTCTTCCCCTGAAAAGGCGAAGTGGAAATCGAGCTGCCCGTTTCGTATTTCCTTCCGGAACCTTTGTTGGAACAGGACCTGTACATCCCGTTCATCATCTACAACCAGTATTTTCATTGCGTTGTTTTTATGGTTATACCTTATTTATCGGGCAGGGCCAGGGTGAATGTAGTCCCTTCCCCTTCTTTTGAGCTCACGTTCAGTTTCCCCCCATGCCCCTTGGTCACAATGTCGTAGCTCATGCTTAGCCCCAATCCCGTGCCCTGCCCGGTGGGTTTGGTGGTAAAGAAAGGCTGGAAGATCTTCTCCCGGATGGCTTCGGGGATGCCCCCCCCGTTATCGCGCACCGTGAGTTCCACCCCCCCGGCGGAACGGTGCGTCCGGACCCATACGGTAGGGGTGTAGGGCCCCGATTCTTTTTGTTTTCTCTCGCTCACCGCATGGAAGGCGTTGGTGAGCAGGTTCAGCAGTACCCTCCCAATGTCCTGGGGGACCAGGGCTACGGACCCCACCGTGTCGTCAAACTCGGTTTCCAGGGTGGCGTTGAAGCTTTTGTCTTTGGCGCGCAGGCCGTGATAGGCCAGGCGGAGGTATTCCTCGGCCAGGGCGT
>NZ_JAMXIB010000014.1 GCF_024006985.1 Robiginitalea marina | reverse complement strand
TTATCGAGGTTCTGTTTGAGGTCTTCCACAATGGCCCGGACCTCGGAAAGGTCGCCCTTTTCCAGTTCTTCAGCCATTTCTTCGAGCAGTTCATTACTGACCTCCGAGAAGTTGTTGACAAAGTTGAGCGGGTTCTGGATCTCATGGGCGATGCCTGCGGTGAGTTCCCCCAGGGAAGCCATCTTTTCGGCGTGGACCAATTGTTGCTGGGTCAATTGCAGTTCCTTCAGGGCATCTTCCGCCCGTTTTTTTTCTTCTTTCAGGCGCTGCAGGTCGAGGCGTGCCTGGGTGAGGTCCCGGAAGCGGGAATAGGCCAGGGAGAAGACGGAGGCAGCCCTTTTCAGCAGGCTCCAGCTCTCCTCCGACAGTTCCCCGGGAGTGGCCGCCCCGATGGCCCCGTGCGAAAATTTATATAAATGGTAGGTACGCTCCGGGATCTCTTCCCCGTAATATCCCTTTAAGGCCTGGGAATGCGCCTCGCAATAGTCGATCCATTCTTTTCGCTGATCCCCCTTCATAATAATGGATAACTGTTCCTCTTTGCCCCCGTGGAACCTGAGCATTTCCCTACCGACCCAGGTTTCGTTCAGGTCCAGGTCAAAATGGTCCGCCACCATCACCTTTTCCGCCTCGCGGATGTCTTTAATGGCATACCAGCACTCGGTCTTTCCCGCCTGCGGGTCGTGGATATAGATGCTGGAGGTCTCCAGTTCCTCCACCCCGAGCAGTGCCATCTCCTGGCGCATCACCCGGGCCACGTCCTTCAGTTCCTCGGGCTGTTGCATGGCGAGGGCCCGGGCCCTCACGCGCTCCAGGGCCGTTTCTATTTTCGATTCCCGGGCCTGGGCTTCCAGGTTCTTCAGGTCCAGGAACCGGGTGTAGGTCTGCTCAAAGACCGTGGTAAACCTCCTGAAAATTTCATGCGCTCCGGGCACCCTTTCATAGGTGATGAACAACAGGAAGCCATGGGCGAACTTGCACAGGTGGTTAACCTGGTAGGTGGGCAGGGAAAGCCCTGCATCCTGGATGTCTTTAAAGATGGCCTGCAGGTCCGGGAACGATTTCATGTAGTCGTAATGGGCCACAAGCGCTTTCCCCCCCAATTCCTGCACCATTAGAGGTTCGTCCCCCCTGGCGAAAGCCCCCATTTCCTCAAAGGAGGCTTCTCCGAACAACCGGAGGGTAAACGGCTTTTGCAGGGTGCCTTCACTGCTCATCCAGGCAGCGGCAGACTTCCTGTCTTCCGCAAGGATATTAAAGCCACTGCTCCAGGCCGGTACCCCAAGGGCCCTGACTTCATTAAAGAGCAGCAGGGCCACATCCGGCAATTCATCACTGTGCTGCATGCCCATGGTGCGGGCACGCACTTTTTCGAGGGCAGCTTCTATTCTGGCCTCCTGCGCCTGGGCTTCGGCTTTCTGCAGGTCGAGGAAGCGTTGGTAAACGCGGCCGAACTCGTTTGCAAACCGGATTACAATCTGTTCTTCTTCTTCGGTAGCAGGGCGAACCTGGTTCATCCCGATATACCCAAAAGGGTGTTTGCCAGCGGTGTGGTAGATGCCATCGGGATAATCCTCGGGACGAATCCTCGATTCTTCGGGCATGGAAGCAAAAGATTCATGAAATACCTCCCATACCTGCGGTAAGTTTTCTTTGGGGAAATGAAGGCGGTTGATGGTGAAAGGCTCGGTCTTCTGCCAGCTTTCCACCATATCTTTCCAGGTATCCATGGCATCGAGGGCAAAGGTGTGCTCCCCGAAACTCCTGTTGCCAAATTTGCCCGTTTCCCGGAAGGTAAAAGTGTTGTTTTCAAGATCGAGGATAGTCATATGTGTCGACATAGGCCGGATACCCAGGATATCAAACTGTTCGAACAAAACTGCCAAAACTTCGTGCAATTCATCCGATTGCTGCATGCTCATGGCTTTGGAGCGCAAGCGCTCCAGGGATAATTGTATTCGCCCTTCCCGGGCTTGTTCCTCAGATTTCTGAAGGTCCAAAAACCGCACATAGCTCTGTTCAAAAACCCTTGCAAATCGAATCAGGATTTCCTTTTGGGCTTCAGTGGGTGCTGTGCCGTCATTATTGGGGACACAAAGGGCCGAATGCTTACCCCAGGCAAACGAAAGCGTATAAACCGGGCTGTCTAACTGCCATTGCTTGTAGTCTTCCGGTAACCCGGAATAATCGGAATCACTGCGGGTAAAGATGGTTCGAAGGAACGTGTTCTTAACCCCCTTTGAATAGGTTTTCGACAACCAGGCATCGCCCCGGTTTTTGGATTCCCATGCTTCATCCCAGATGGGATGTTCAAAATAGGGCATAAAGTAAGGTTTGGAGCGCTCCCGGGCTGCCGGACTGTAGGTCCAGTGAATCACATCTTTGGTGCCTTCCGGATACGTACAAATCAGCACGCCTGTAGGATCCACTATCACACCCAGTTCCTGGATCTTTTCGGCGACTATTTGTACCACGTCCTGCAACTCCCCTGAGTTTTGCATGCCCAGTGACCTGCTCCGGATTTTTTCCAATGCCGCTTCGATTTGCGCTTCCCTGGCCTGGGCTTCGGCCTTTTGGATATCCAGGAACCGTTGATAAACCCGGGTGAATTCGAGGCAAAATCGGGAAAGGATCTCTTTTTCTTCTTCAGTTGGCTCTTGCTGGTGGTCGTATCCCAAATACCCGAATGGGGTATACCCTGCCACGGAATATCCGCCCTCCGGATAATCATCGGGCCCCATGCGATCTGCTTCAGGCATGGCTGCGAAGGTTTCGGAGAAAATGCCAAAGAGGTCAGGCAGCACTTCTTTGGGGTAAAAAATCACTTCCACCGAATCGGAGTTGTCATGCAGCCATTTGTCATAGAGGGCCTTAAGGGGCTCCATGCTATCGACCTGTACCACCTGCTTCCCGGGAACCCTTGTCCCGGACTTACCGGAGGCCCGGTAGGTAAGGGTTCTGTTTTCCCGGTCAAAAAGGCTCAAAAACACATTCACCGGCTCAATCCCGAGGTTGTCAAACTGACGGAACAGGACACTGAGCACTTCATGCAGTTCATCTGTATTTTGCATGGCCATCGAGCGGGCGCGAACGCGTTCCAGGGCTAACTGGATTTCCGCCTCCCGTGCCTGTGCCTCTGCTTTTTGGAGATCCATGAAGCGGCTGTAGGTTTGCTGGAAGACCCTGCCAAAGCGCATCAGGATCCTATTGTCTTCCTCAGAATAGGGGGTCCCTGTAAAATTCTCAATGTAAAGCCCGACATTCTCCAACAATACCGTTGAAATCGCGAGGCCAGGGCAGTTCAGGTAATACTGTTTGATCTCCTCATCCAGATCGGGGATAAAGTCAAAAAGGTCCTTATAAAATTGATTCTTTGTTTCGAAATCGAGCAGGTTGGTAAAGAAGTCCGCTCCCCCCTTTTTGGCTTCCAAAAAACTGTTCCAGTGGGGGGAATCAAAATAGGGAATGGTAAGTTCCGCCGGGACCCCATGTGTATCGGCCAACCAGATATGCATCTGCTCATTTTCCTTATAATCCAGGATAAAGCCGGAATGTTCCACATGGATATTAAGCAGTACAAACTGGTCGTACACTTCCTGGATCACTTCCCTGAGTTCCTGACTTTTTTGCATCCCCATGGTTTTCGAGCGCACTTTTTCCAGGGCCATTTCGATCTGGGCTTCCCTGGCCTGGGCTTCCGCCTTTTGCAGGTCTTCAAACCTGCGGTAGGCCAAATCAAAAACCCCCGCAAATCGCACCAGGGTATCCACGGCCGCTTTCGGGGGCTCCGGGACGACCCCCGGCAGGCTGAATCCGATCTCCCCATGCGTGGTGCGGGCCATCACAAAGGTCAGGCCCCCAATATGACGGATATCGTCAGGGCCCGGGGCCTGCGGGTCCACCTGCTGGAAATCGCCCAGGGAAACCATTTTATTTACGTAGTCCACGGCGGTTTCGGGATCCATCGCATACACTACCGTGGGGTCATCGCTTTGTTCCCAGGCCTCCAGTAGGGGGATGTTTCCGTGTATGTTGCGGGGCAGGGTCATCACCATGCCAATGCGCGTCCCATCCCCGGAGGTCATCGCCTTTTTATAGGTTTCGGGCAGCCACCTCATATGCCAGAAATAATGGGCTTCATGCCCCAGTTTCACGAACTCGGTGCGCATGGTCACCACGATATCGAGCAGTTCCGAGGAATCCGTCATGGCGGTAACCTGGGCGCGGATCCGCTCCAGGGCAGCCTCTATAGCCAGCTCCCGGTTTTTTTCTTCCAGTTCCACGGTCCGCCTTTTGATCGCTTCCCGAAGTTGCAGGTTTTCGGCGCTGATCTGGTCGTAGCCGATAGTCTGGCCTTCCTGGGCTTTGCTGTCGGGGGTGGAGAAATGCTGGTAGATAAAGCGCCAGCCGTCCTCAGTGTTCCGAAGCACTGAAGTAAACCGGAACCTCCCGTAGTAGGACCAGTCTTCCCCCCCGAGAAACCATGCATCAAAGACATGGGTAAGGAATATGAGCTCCCCAAAACCCTCCACGGATTTTGTCTCGTTCCTCAACTCCGTTTTACCGGCGAATTGGTCTGCCGTGACCCTGAAAAATTCCGTGGTTTCCCTTCTGCTGAGGAATTCTTCATTATTGGTGGAACCGATAAAATGGTAGGCATCGTCCAGGTAGTGGTCGTAGGTTTCCACATTCCCTGAAACATAGCTTTCCAGCCAGGTGTCATAGACCTGCAGGACCTCGGTTTTTATTTTTTGGGTCAACCTCATGTCCTTTCCTTTTTTACAGGTAGTATGATTTTAAAAACGGTGCCCTCCCCCTCCGCGGTCTCCATGGTTAATTCCCCTCCATGCCCTTTGCTTATAATGTCATAGCTCATGGAAAGCCCCAGCCCTGTGCCCTCCCCGGTGGGCTTGGTGGTAAAAAAGGGCTGGAAAATCTTTTCGCGTATGGTTTCCGGGATACCGCCACCGTTGTCGATTACCTGAATTTCCGCACCTTCATCCGTTCTCCGCGACTTCACCGTTACCCTGGGGTCATACTCCCCGGGGTGGTGTTTTTTTCGTTCCGTCACGGCATGGAACGCATTGGTCACCAGGTTCAGCAGCACCCTCCCGATGTCCTGGGGGATCACGTCCACAATACCCACGGCGGTGTCAAAATCGGTTTCCATGGAAGCGTTGAAGGACTTGTCTTTGGCGCGCAGGCCGTGGTAGGCCAGGCGGAGGTATTCGTCGGCCAGTTTGTTCAGGTCGGTGGGCTCTTTTTGCCCGTCGCTGCTGCGGCTGTGCTGCAGCATGCCCTTAACGATGCTGTCGGCCCTTTTGCCATGGTGGACAATTTTTTCCAGGTTCCGGATCACATCCTGCGCGATAGCATCCACCTCTTCAGCATCCCCCTTTTTCAATTCCTCCATGAGTTCTTCGAGCAGTTCCTTGCTCACTTCGGAGAAGTTATTGACAAAGTTGAGCGGGTTCTGGATCTCATGAGCAATGCCGGCGGTGAGCTCTCCGAGGGAGGCCATTTTTTCGGCATGGACCAGTTGTTTCTGGGTGGCCTGCAAATCACTCAGGGTTTTTTCCAGGCGTTGTTTTTCCTCAACTAATTTTACCGCCTGCTCTTCCTTTAATTGCAAGTCCAGAAAACGGGTATAGGTTTGTTCGAATACTTTGGCGAACCGTTTAAAAATTTCGTGGGCCTGCGGCACCTCCTCCCGGGTGATGAACAGCAGGTAGCCGTATTTGAAATACGCGACATGGTCGATCTGGTAAGAGGGGAAGGCACCGTTGGTTTCTTTTAGTCGCTTCAGGACCTCGCCAACAACCGGCAGGGTACTCATGAATTCATAGTGGGCTGTGCATTCCTCCCCGGCTATTTCCTTTATAAAAAGGGATTCCCCTTCCTGGCCCAGGTCGAAATAGGTTTTAAAGATCCCCTGCCTGGGCACCGTGTAGGTTGGTAGTAGCCCTGCTTCATTGCCAAACCACTCCAGGGAGTCATGCTCCCGGTAAATATTAAAGGCGCAACCCCAGGTTTTAATCCCCAGCCCGCGGACTTCCCGGTCCAGCAGGTGGGAGGCTTCGGCCAGTTCATCGGAATGCTGCATGGCCATGGTGCGGCTCCTCACCCGTTCCAGGGCGGCCTCGATCTGCGCCTCCCGGGCCTGGGCTTCGGCTTTTTGCAGGTCCAGGAAGCGCGTATAGGCCTGTTCGAAAACCCTGGCAAAGCGCGGGAAGATATGGCTCTCCCCAAAGGGTGCCAGGGACGATATCAGCAGGTAGCCGTGGCTGAAGGAGGCCCCGTAGTCCAGTTCCCAGGTCGGGGTCGTGATATCAAAGCCCCTGGCTGCCACCTCTTCCATGGCTTTCTTGAAGGAGGGCAGGGTATACATTTTGGCAAAATGCGTTTCGATATAGTCTTCGGGAATTTCTATCGAAAAGAGGTCTTTTCCCGACTTCCACTGGTCATAGCGGTACTGGTGGATGTAATCCAGGTCCACGGGCACCTGGAAGGGGGATATCATGCCCTGGTCCGCCAGGCTGTGCCATTGCTCCACCACGTTCTTGTCTTTTGAACACAGCACCACGCCGAAGGCAAACAAATCCCCCCCCAGTTCCTTCATCTGTTCGAACATCACGGAAGTTACCCCGGAAAGGTCCTCGCTGGATCGCATGCCCATGGTATGGGTGCGGACTTTCTCCAGGGCGGTCTCGATCCGGGCTTCCCGCGCCTGGGCCTCGGCTTTTTGCAGGTCGAGGAATCGGGTATAGGTCCGCTCGAATTCAATGGCAAAGCGGTGCAATATGGATTTTTCTTCTTCCGTCAGCGGCCTTCGGATATCGATCCCGAAACACCCGTATTTCATGAAGGCTTCGGTATAGTATATCCCCTGTGGGAAATATTCGGCTTTCAGGTGGGGGGCCCCTTCCAGCATTTCTTCCCAGGAGGTGAAGAAATCCGGGATGTCCCCCGGGGGCACAAAGTGCTCGTGTACCGAAACCCCGCTTTCCCAATCGGCAATACAGGCGGCATTGTAGGCATCAGTCAGGTCCAGCGGATAGGTGACCGCTTTGCTGTGATATACCTGTTTCCCCTCGGTGGTTTCCGTCCAGGTAGTCCAGAAAATATGGTTTTCCCTGGCTTCATCGGGAAGCCATACAAAAGAAAACTCAGAATCAATTCCCAGCCGCAATAATTGTTCGTGGAAGACACTGGAAACTGCATTCAGCTCACCGGAATGCTGCATCAGCATGCTTTGGGCCCGGGTCCGTTCCAGGGCGGCTTCAACCTCCAGGTCGCGGGTGCGTTCCTTTATTTTCGCCTCGAGTTCCAGGTTTTTCCGCCGAAGCCCTTCCTCCGGGAAGGCTTCATCCTCGGCAATATCGGTGTCCGGGCTGGAGCCGTGGAAGTGGGTTACCAGCCACTTTCCATCGATCTTTTCAAGGAGGGCCGAAAGCCTCACCTCGAGTTGGTGGTTGCTGTCCGGCAAAAACAGCAGAAAATTTTCGAGGACCAGGCAGGCATCCCCCCCGGCAAATACTTTTTCTGAAACCGGCCTGCGGGTATACCCGAAACCGCTCCCCTTAAGTTGTTGGGCCTGCATTTCCGCCATTTTCTTTACGTCTTCCCGGGTCCTGAAGAATTCGTGCGCAGCCGACCCGTATCCCGTGAATTCAGGATGGACGATTTCTTTAAGGTCCTCTACCTCATCAAAGTCCAGCATCACATTTATGAGTCGTTCGTATACGGAACGACCTTCAAAGGCCTCAGGTACTCCGGGGTTTCTCATTCTGAGGGAAGTTTAATGGTGAATTCGGTCCCTTCCCCTTCTTCAGAGGCCACAAGGATGTCGCCCCCATGGGATTTTACAATGTCGTAACTCAGGGAAAGGCCCAGGCCTGTGCCCTGCCCGGTGGGTTTGGTGGTAAAGAAAGGCTGGAAAATCTTTGCCTTTACAGGTTCGGGTATGCCCTTCCCGTTGTCCGCCACCCGGAGTTCAATATATTTCCCGTTCTTCCGGGTCTGTACGCTCACTTTGGGCTGGAACCCTTCAGGGGCCTGTTCCTTTTTTTCGTCCACGGCATGGAAAGCATTGGTGAGCAAATTCAGCACCACCCGCCCGATGTCCTGGGGCACCAGGGTTACCTCGCCCACGGCCTCCCCGAAATCCGTTTCCAAATTCGCGTTGAAGGCCTTGTTTTTGGCGCGCATCCCGTGATAGGCCAGGCGCAGGTATTCGTCCACAAGGGTGTTCAAATCGGTGGGTTCCTTCTTCCCGTCGCTGCTGCGGCTGTGCTGCAGCATGCCCTTCACGATGCCGTCGGCCCGCTTGCCGTGGTGGTTTATTTTTTCGAGGTTTTGGATCACATCCCGGGCCAGGGCCTTCACCTCTTCCCAGTCGCCCTTTTCGATTTCCTGGGTCAACTCCTCCAGGAGTTCCTTGCTTACCTCCGAGAAATTGTTCACAAAGTTCAGCGGGTTCTGGATCTCGTGGGCAATGCCGGCGGTCAGTTCCCCCAGGGAGGCCATTTTTTCGGAATGGATGAGCTGCGCCTGGGTGGCTTTCAGCTCGGCCAGGGCCTCCTCCACCGCTTTCCGCTTTTGTTCGAGTTCTTCAATGGTTTCTTCGAGGAGGATGGCCGTGGTGCGTTTTACCTTTTCGGTCCGGTCGAGTTTGAACAGGCTGATCGCTAAATCGTTATCTGCTTTTTTCAGGGCGCCCAACAGGAGTTGCCTGTCCGCTTCAGGAAGGGTTTCCGATTGGCTGATAAAATCAAACAGGGTTTGCAGGTGGCTGTTCATTCAGGAGTCTTTTTAGGCATATTCGCATCAGGGGTTTTCATGCATCGCTAGTGCCCACCATCACGGTCACGCCGTCAGGGGCCAATGGGTGTTTTGGTAATAGCGTTCAAACGCTTCGGGATCGGTTGGGTTTCCGCAGAGGACAGTTATTTTTTGCATGGTTATTGGGACTGTTTTTTTTCCTTAAGGGCCACGCAGCAGGTGGTCAGGTTGTGCATTTCCAGGTTTCCCCCGGCCATGCGGCCCAGTTCGGCATTCGAGAACATACCGGCCATGGGTACATTCCATATCTGTTTGATGCCTTCCAGTTCGGCGTTCATCATCGGCCCGAAAGAAAGGATCCGGCCCGCGCAGCTGAACACGATCAGGGCGTCTGCCTTGGGCATCCCGTTTTCTTTCAGGTTGCGAACGCCTTGCACCACCTTTTCCATGACGTCCCAGTCCGGCGGCAGTGAAAACCGGATTTTTGAGCCCTGAGGCACGGTGCCACTGGTATAAAAGGAATGGTCTGACCAGTCGACCACCAAAGGGGGGCGCATTACGGGAGAACCTTTTTCTTTTTGTAATTGCAAGGGGAAATTGGCGGCGATTTCCATGAGTAAATCTTTGTTGTCGGGATGTACATTTTCAAGCCCCCCATACTTGGTCATAAGGTCCAGGGCCGGGGAGCCATCGATGGTGTACACGTGGTTCCCTTCGCTTTTGGTCACCGTTTTTTCGGTACCCACCGCTTTCCACCCGCAAGTGGCTATGCCGCTGATCGCGACTTTGTCTTCATCGATGGCGATACAGACCATCCCATTGTTGCTTTCCCCTGTATTGGTAAACACAAAGGTTTCTGAAAAGGAATAGTCATCTCCGGCGCCTCCTCCAAAGGCATTGACGTCTTCGCCCAATACCGCTTCAAAGCCCCTCAGGATCTCCTCCCCGTCTGCCGCCGGGTGGCTCGTGCCCAGGATAAAGGCAGGCCTTTTAAATCTTGTTTTCGCCTGGTTGGCTACCCCTTTCGCCACTTCCCTATAGTTATGATTTGGGTATTCCGCCAGGTAGATTTGAAAATACTCATTGTCCA
Source organism: Robiginitalea marina (assembly GCF_024006985.1). Classification (GTDB taxonomy): domain Bacteria; phylum Bacteroidota; class Bacteroidia; order Flavobacteriales; family Flavobacteriaceae; genus Robiginitalea; species Robiginitalea marina. The sequence goes on along the minus strand of NZ_JAMXIB010000014.1, from coordinate 43,867 downwards.
TATCGAGCAGGAGTGCTGCGATCGACCCCTTTTCCGTTTCCTCATCGATAAATTCCCCATTGGTGGTGATTCCGAAAAGGCGTATCCCGGAGGCATTCATCAGGTTGCCGATTGCCTTGCGGTCCTGGACCACGGAGGTAAAAACAATCGCCAGGGTAGGGGTAAACCCGTCGGCCATGGCCTGTTCCAATTCCTTTTGAAGGGACTGGGGTGATGTTGCTTTTATGGATTTTGCTCTCATGGTGCTGGTTTTTCTTTTAAGGCCACCCAACTGCAGGTGGTGCCCTGGTAGGTGGCGTTGCCTCCCCGGGTCGCCCCGAATTCCCCAAGGCTGAAATACCCGGCCATAGGTACTCGCCAGACGTCACTCAGGCCGTTGACCTCCTCATCGATCAGAGGCCCGAGGGTGGCCTGCCGGCCAATGCAGGAAAAGACCAGCAAGGCGTCTGCCTCGGGAAATGACTGTGCTTTGGCTTCACGGGCGCTTTCGACCACGGTATCCACAATATCGAAATCCGGGGGCAGGGAAAAACGGATTTTGGCCCCCTCGGGGATATGGCCGCCACACAGGACGGCCCCGGTTTCCTTGTTAAACATCAGGGGCGGATTCATCACCGCACTGCCTCCGCTGCGGATGACCTGCAATGGGTGTGAATTGCCGATTTGCTGCAGCAGGTCATCGCTGTCATCCGGATCGACGGTTGCCCCTGTGAACCTGACAAGGACATCATAGGCGGGTTCATCATCTATGGTATAAATCCAGTTGCCTTCGCTTCGGGTGATCGTCTTCGGGGTGCCGGCGGGCTTCCAGCCGGAAACGGCAAGCCCCTGCAGCGCCACGCGGTCCTGGTCGAGGATGAGGCAAACAATGCCCCACTGGCTCTGTTCCCCATTGGTAAAAACAACATGGTCGGACCAGTAAGGTTTCCCGCCAGTGTACCCCCCAATTAAGGTGGCCCCTTCCCCGGCTACTGACAAAAACCCCTCCACCACGGCATCTCCCGGCACTTCGGCCTGGGATACGGAGGCGATGAAGGCCGGACGGTCGAACCAGGATTTGCCCATCCTGGCAATTTCCCTGCTTACCTCCAAACCTGCCTGATATTCCCCCGTAGGAATCGATTTCAGCACAATCCTGAAACAGGACGGGTCGAGGTCCATTAGCAGGAGGGTTGCCAGCGCATTTTCAATCCCCCGGTCGGTAAACCGGTCGGGCGTGTGGGCCCCGAAAACGGCAATACCGTTCGCATCAAGCACCTCTGCCAGGGGCCGGGTTTCGAAGCCGGAGGGCGCGAAAACCAACCCAAGGGTGGGGCTGAAACCTTCGGCCGCCGCCACTTCCAGGGCCGCCTGAAGGGCTTCGGGTGTTTTTACGGTAATTGTTTTTGCGTTCATTTTAAATTGACGGGGTTAGAGTTCGAGTATTTTGCCAACCACTTCCTCCGGGGACATCAGGGTACCCGAAAGGTTTACCTGGTCAAAATACGCATACCAACCGGCAGCTTCCACTATGGCCTGGAATTCCTCCAGCAGCCCATCCGAGGGGAACTTGGTCACGGCAAAAAAATCGTAGGCAGCCCGGTACTCGGTTTCGTCCGTGTTCATTCCCCATGCCTCCAGGACGGCCCCCTTGTCGACGAAATCCTGGATCACCGGCCCCAACTGGGCCGCATAGGCCTGCCGGTCCGTAGCGGGCAGTGCCTTCCAGGCCTCTTTGGCCTTCCATAATTCGATAAATACTTTCATGAGAACAGGTCGTTTTGGTTTGTTTTTTATGAGTCTGCTTGAGGTATTTCTTTTAGGGCTACCCAACAGCAGGCGGTAGAGTGATATTGTTGCCGGCCGCTTTTGCCCCGGCCGTATTCCCCGTAGGTGTAAAAGCCGGCCATGGGGCTGTTCCAGACGGAAGCCAGGCCTTCATTTTCCATGGTCACCAGGGGCCCCAGGGAGGGTTCCCGCCCCGCGCAGGAAAATACCAGCAGGGCATCGGCATCGGCTCCCACGGTGTTTCTCACTTCCGTGGCCGCATCCGTGATTTCTTGCACGATATCAAAATCAGGGGGCATGGAAAACCAGAACACTTCCCCTTCTTTCATCTCCATATCCATCACCAGGGCATGTTCTGCGTGGTCAATACCCATGGGTCCCTTCATCAGGGTATCGCCACCGGCTTCCCGTTCCACGATAAAGGGGTGGTGGAAGGAGAGCTCGGCAAGCAGGTTAAACTCCCGGTCCCCTGCCTGTTCCCCTTTCCCCAGGTATTTTAGGTACATGTCCACGGCGGGCTTATCGTCTATGGCATACAGGAGCTTTCCCCTGCTTCGGGTGACTTTGCGGGAAATCCCAAGGGGTTTCCACCCGGTAATCGCCATGCCGTGCAGGGCCACCCGGTCTGCATCCAGCACCAGGGCCACAAGGCCGTCCTGCGATTCCCGGGCTGGGGTAAAAACAGAAGTGCCGGTCAGGGTCAGGTCATCGCCCGCCATCCCCCCGAAAAAGGCCCGATCCGGGCCCAGGGCGGTGGTCAGCCGTTCGACCAGCTTCATGCCGTCAAACACACCCCCTTCAGGGGTTACCCCGGTACTGCAAAGGAGCATCGAAGGGTTGTCAAATTGCGCAAGGACCCTGGCAGCAAACAGGTCGGCTACTTCGCCTGTCCCGCGCCCGCCCATATCCTCCAGCAAAAGGGAATAGGCATCCCTTGGGAGGTCCATGAGCAAGATCGCGATGCCCCCTGTGCTTTGGTGGCCATCGACGAATTCCCCGCATGACGTGGCCCCGAAGGCGTCAATATCGTTTTGGGCAAGGAGTTTCCGTATGGCGTCCCGATCTTGCCGGATCGATATAAAAACGATGGCCAGGGTTGGGGTAAAGCCATCGGCCATACTTTGCTGCAGGGCCTGATGGATCTGTTCGGGGGAGTTGCCGTGGATCGATTTTGCTTTCATAGGCCGAGATGGATGCTAAAGGTTGTGCCGCTTTCCGGGGACGATTGCACCGAGAGTTCCCCTCCATGTGCCTTTACGATGTCGTAGCTCAGGCTTAGGCCCAGGCCCGTGCCCTGCCCGGTGGGCTTGGTGGTAAAGAAGGGCTGGAAAATCTTGTCTTTGATGGCTTCAGGGATGCCCGGGCCGTTGTCGGTAACCGAAATCTCCACCGCGTTGGTCAGGCGCCTGGTCGCCACCAGGACCGTTGGGCGTGCACCATTTTCCACGGCCTGGAAGGCATTGTTGATCAGGTTGAGCAAGACCCGGCCCATATCCTGGGGCACCGCGTCAATCCTGGGCAGGGCAGGGTCAAAATCGGTTTTGAATTCGGCGCTAAAACTTTTGTTCCTGGCGCGCAGGCCGTGGTAGGCCAGGCGGAGGTACTCATCGGCCAGGGCATTGAGGTCGGTGGGTTCTTTCTTCCCCTCGCTGCTGCGACTGTGCTGGAGCATGCCCTTGACGATGCTGTCGGCCCGTTTGCCGTGGTGGTTGATTTTTTCAAGGTTTTGGATCACGTCCCCGGCGAGGGCCTTTACCTCCTCCCAGTCACCCTTTTCGATTTCCTGGTTCAACTCCTCCAGGAGTTCCTTGCTCACCTCCGAGAAATTGTTCACAAAGTTCAGCGGGTTTTGGATTTCGTGGGCAATGCCCGCAGTGAGTTCCCCCAGGGAGGCCATTTTTTCGGACTGTATCAGTTGGGCCTGGGTAGCTTTCAGCTCATCTAGTGTCTTTTCAACCTTTTGCTTTGCCTTTTCCAGCTCCCTGAAATCTTCGTACCGGGCATAGGCCACGGCAAAAGTGCGGGTCAGGGCCTTTACGATATCCATTTCCACGTCGGAGAGGGCCTGGGTGCTGCCCACATACAGCATACCCTGTGCAAAAGGCACCTGGTGCAAGACAAGGCGTTCCGGGGGTGTTTCTCCAGCCTGGTAGGTTTGGATGTTTTTGACCTGCCCGTGTTTCATCAGCTTTGCAGTCATTTCAATAAACTGATGCTGGTCCCACTCTTCTACCAGGGGTTTTTGCTTTCTCCAGTGGGCCACCCCCTTTTGGATCAGGGACATGTCAAAATCAAAAGGCAGGTCCATAGCGGCCAGGGCCTCCCCGGAAGGGTTGGTCAGGTACACATGCACCAGCTGGCTGGCCTCGTCCATAATAAAGACCCCGCAGCGGAAAAACGGGATGCCCAGGGTGGTCAGTTCCTTCCAGACCAGGGGGGTGATGCGCTCGAGGTCCTCCGTGGTCCGCATGGACGCGATTTCCGCCCGGACCCGGTCGAGCGAAGCCTGCTTGACGGCCTCTTTTTCCCGGGCCTCGGATTCAATGAGGTCGTTATAGCGCCGGTAGGTAATCTCCACCACCCGTGAAAATTTCTTTAGGATTTCAATTTGCGCTTCTGAATGTGGTTCGGCTGCCCAGGCGTATAGCCCCCCCTCTGGGAAGAACAGGAAACACCCGTAATGTTTGGTGTCCGTCCCATAACCCTCTACATCTACAGACCTGGTGAGGGCGGCATAGTAACTATTGATTTCATCGCCTTCCAGGATGGGGAAGTAATCGAGCTGCTTTTTAAAATGGTCGTAAACTTCTTCAAGTATCGGATCACCCACCAATTCAAATGCTCCGCTTACTTCAATGATTTCGTCGTTTTCACCGATTCGCGAGGTGACGATTTCCCCTTCGGGTTTGTCCGGGTTGAGCAACCCCAGTCCCAATCGCAGCGGCTTTACATCCAGGTTTTTCAACTCCTCAAAAATGGTCGTTATGGTCTGCCTCAGGTCTGCCGAACTGTGCATGGCCAGGGCTTTGGCCCTTACGCGCTCCAGGGCCGCCTCGATTTGCGATTCCCTGGCCTGTTTCTCCGCCCGTTCCAGGTCGAGGTAACGGGTATAGGTCTGGCCAAACACTGCCGCAAAGCGTTCGAGGATACTGGTGATGTCCCGGGGAAGAGGTGTTTCGGTAAAGGTGTACAGGAGGCCGTCCCCAAAGACATGACTTTTGTGGTGTATGGTCTCCGGTAGGGCATCCAGGTCAAATTCAAGAGAAACTTCCGGATCATCATTGAGCACCTTAAAATATTCCTTTACGGCTTTGCCCTCAAGGGTATAGGTGAAAAGGGGGACTTGTTCGGACCAGGCTCTTTTTGCACCTGTCAAAAGGGGATGCTGGGTCATGTCGATCAACCCCCTTTGCAAGATGGTTTCCGCAGTCCCGCGTACCGAAGCGGTCCAGTACCTCATCTCCTCCGACTGGCTTAAGATGCCGATCCCCACCCGCATCGTATAATCCAGGCCCAGGCCGACGAGCTCTTCGAAAAAGGTAACTACCGTGTCTGCAATGTCATCGGTATTGTGCATGGCCATGGTCTTGGCGCGCACCCGTTCCAGGGCCGCCTCGATTTGCGCTTCCCGGGCCTGGGCCTCGGCTTTTTGGAGGTCGAGAAAGCGTGTATAGGTCTGTTCGAATACTTTGCTGAACCGGTAGAGGGTTTCCTTATCCTGCTCCGCCACCTCCTCGTGCCAGGACATGCTGACGGTTCCGTATTTGTGGTTGGCATCCACAAATTCAAGCCGGCTGTAGCGGTTTTTTTCCTGTAACCTCTCGAAATAATCCCCACCGAGCATCTGGTCCATCCGGACCAAAAACCCGGTCACAATTTCCTCCCCGGGCAGGGACAGGTAGGAAAACCGGTCCCCTTTTAACCACGATTTTACCGTCGTATCCTCAAATTCGGCCGAAGGCCGCTGGTGGTAAATGGGCTGGTCCCCGAATCCTTCAATAGGGGACATCCACATCTCCAGATAGCCCTCGTCAAGGTGCCAGATGCTGATCCAGGCCTGTATGAAATTGACATCAAGGGCTTTTAACTGGTTGAACAGCACCACGACCACCTCGAGGATTTCCTCAGTGGAGTGCATGGCCATAGAACGGGCACGTACCCTTTCCAGGGCAGCTTCGATCCGGGCTTCGCGGGCCCGTTCCTCCGCATTCTGTAAATCGAGGAACCGCTGATACAGCCTGGCAAACTCCGTGGTAAAGCGCAGCAGGATATCGGCCTCTTCCGCGGTGGCCTCCCTGGTTTGGTTGAGGCCCAGAAAGCCAAATTTGCAATAGGCCTGGGTTGTGTACAGTCCGTTTGGGAAGTCGGCCGGAGACACTTGTTCCCCTTTCGGAAGTTTTGAGAAGATGCCATCAAAGAGCAACCATATACCCTCCAGACCTTCCGTAGGAACTTCAAACCGCGTGATGGGGTCCGGTTCTGTGTCCGGGGATTTGATGGCATCGGAGATATGCGCCCAGTGCTCCGAAGCGTCAAGGGAAATTTTTTCCTCAGCCACGATACGCTCCCCGTTACGGCCCGTCATCCGATACGTAAACGTGTTTTCCTCCTGATGGACCAGAGTCAGATGCGTCCAGACCGTATCCACGCCCAGTAGCTTCAGTTGCTGGAAGATGACGGACAGGACCTCAGTCAGCTCCGAAGAATCCTGCATGGCCATCGCCCGGGCCCGGACGCGTTCCAGGCCAAGTTCAATCCGGGCTTCCCGGGCGCGTTCCTCGGCTTTTTTAAGGTCGAGGTATCGGGTATAGGTTTGTCCGAATACCGAGGCAAAACGTTCCAGGATATTCCGGATAGTTTCCGGCAGGGGTGATTCGGTAAAGGAGAAAAGGACCCCGTCCCTGAAGATAAACGTATTTTGGTAAACCGCCCTGGGGATGGCCTTCAGGTCGAAGTGCACCGGGTAATCCGGGGCGTCGCTGAGCACCTGGTAGTACCGTTCAAGATCATTGCCTTCAAGCGTATAGGAGAAGGAAGGGTCCCCTTTAGACCAGGCTTGCTTTACCCCTTGCAACAAGGGGTGCAGCGACATATCGAGGGTGCCGGAGTTGAGCACGGGGGCCGAGGCGTCCCGGGCCGAGGCCGTCCAAAGCTGCATGTGCTCCGACTGGCTCAAAATGCCGACCCCGCAGCGGATGGAGGCATCGAGGCCCATGCCGACGAGTTCCCTGAAAAAAGCAGCCACGGTAACGCCGATATCCTCGGTGTTGTGCATGGCCATGGTCTTGGAGCGTACCCGCTCCAGGGCGGCCTCGATCTGCGCTTCCCTTGCCTGGGCTTCTGCTTTTTGGAGATCCAGAAAACGGATATATGCCTGCTCAAAAACTTTCCCGAAACGTATTACAATGGTGTTGTCTGCATCTGAAAACGGTTGATCAGTATACCGGACTATTTGCATTCCTGAATTTTTCATGAAGGTCAAAGTCGTTGTAAACGCCTGGCACTCCAACATGAATTTTTCTATTTCAGGATTGAATGTATTGGTCGCCATCAAGTCCCTGAAGTAGTCCTTCATGATCTTGCCAGAATAGGTTTTTGTAAACAATTCTGGTCGTTCTTTAATGGCTTTGTTATAGTCACGTTGTACACTCGTATTGTTATTATAAGGTATGCGCAGAGGTTTTTCAGAAATTGCCCCGCCTACCCAAACATCATAATCCGCTTCATTGTCGATCACCCCGCTCATGGCCAAAGCATCAATTTTGAGACCCAAAGACAGCAATTGCGCTCTGGTTTCGTTGGCCACCTGTTGCATTTCTGTGGTATTCTGCATTCCCATAGACCTGCTTCTCACCCTTTCCAATGCCGCTTCTATCTGTGCTTCTCTTGCCTGGGCTTCTGCTTTTTGAATATCCAGGAAGCGTTGATAAGCCCTGCCAAATTCGGTGGCAAAGCGGCTTACCAAAGTTTTTTCCTCTGCTGTTGCCTTTCTACTATGATTAAATCCCAGGTATCCGAATTTGAAATGACCCTGTGTAGTAAATAACCCGTTAGGAAAATCTTCCGGATTTATTTTATGGCCTTCCGGCAAAGCATTCATTACTTCACTCAACACCTCCCAAACTGCGGGTAACGCTTCCGGTGGATAGTCAATACAATCCACCGTATTGGGAATCCCTTTTTTCCAGTTTTCATAAGAGGCTTTCCAGGACTCTACCGCATAGATGTCGATGATCTGTTCTACCAAAATTCTGCTGGTAGGTGAAGTGGTCAGGCGAAGACTGAATTTTTCATTGGCTTCATCAAACAAGGTTAAATGAGTGAGTACCGGATTAATACCTAAGAAATCAAATTGCTCCAATAACACGCAAAGCACATCATTCAATTCATCGGTTTGATGCATGGCCATAGACCTGGCCCTTACCCGTTCCAGGGCAGCTTCGATCTGGGCTTCCCGGGCCCTCTCTTCCGCGTTTTGCAAATCGAGGAACCGCTGGTAGACCCTGCCGAATTCCGTGGCAAACCGGGTAAGTATGGCCTTGTCTTCCTCAGAGGGTTCCCGGGTATGGGTGTAGCCGATATATCCGAATTTACAATGCCCCTGCACGCTGTACCCCCCGTGTGGGAAACGCTCCGGGGTGAGGCGTTCCTCCGCTGGCATGGCCGAATAAGTTTCCTCCAACAGGCTGAAAAGCTGCCCGAGGTCTTCTTTGGAATAAAAAAGCACTTCCACGCCTTCGGAGGTGCCGGATTTCCACTTGTTGTACAGGTCTTTCCAAAGGTCCATTCCCCCGATGTCGACCACCTGCTGGCCCTGGATCCGTTTTCCCGAGGTGCCCGTTGAGCGGTATGTAAAGGTGTTTTCTTCAGGGTTCCAAAGGGTTAGCCAGACTGTTAAGGGTGCAATACCAAGGCGGTCAAACTGCTGGAAAAGCACACTAAGCACATCGCTCAAATCCTCCGAGGATTGCATCGCCATAGAGCGGGCGCGCACCCGTTCCAGGGCCGCTTCGATCCGGGCTTCCCGGGCCTGGGCTTCGGCCTTTTGAAGGTCCAGGAAACGGGTATATGACTGTTCAAAGACGGTCCCGAAACGCTCCAGGATATGGTTTTCAGCCGCTGTAAACGCCTGTCCGAAGTGGTTGACGATCACAATGCTGGTATGCTCAGATACCACACAGGAGCGCGTATATCCGCCCGGGGCCGAAAGGGTTTCTTCTTTTTCCGCGGCGCTGAGCTCCGACCAGGGTTTATGCCGGACCAAAAAGGTGAAAAACTCCGTTTTTTCTTCCCGGGTGTAGGCTTCCGTAAAAAACCCCGGCCCCTTTTTTATCCCCTCCAACAGGTTGGTGTATATGGGTTTCTCCAGGCGGGGGATGGTTACCTCATCTGAGGTATCTGCCGTGCCCCCCGAACCCCAGCAATGGATTTGGGTGTCCAGCTCGCTGTTGATCACAATAAATGATCCCCCGGAAATGGACAGGTTCAGCTTTAAGAGTTCCTGATGTACGGTATGGATAATGCTTTGCAGCTCCGAAGTGTGGCGCATCACCAAACTTCTGGCACGTACCTGTTCAAGTGCTGCCTCAAGCTCCAGGAGGCGTTGCAGCTCCTTGATGGTTTGAATTTCTCGACTCATGCGTTGATCTGAAGGATGGTCCCAAACTACCCTGGGTCAAGCCAAAGAGGCAGGTACTGGGGTCATTCCTCGGGCACCTGAAACAGGTCTCCCGGTAATTTCTGTAAGGTACAAAAAAGAAGGTGATTCCCATGGGGGAATATCCTCCATTTACCGGGGCTTTGTTTCGCCTGCGTATCTTTGCCTCAAGATTTTAAAGGCATGACCCGAATCCTCCTCCTTTCCGACACCCATGGGCATATGGATGAACGCATCCTTTCCTATGCCGCGCAGGCAGACGAAATTTGGCATGCCGGGGATATCGGCTCCCTGGAGGTGACCGATGCCCTGGCCGGTCTCAAACCCTTGCGGGCGGTCTATGGAAATATCGATGATGCCTTGGCCCGCAGGGAATTTCCCCTCGACAACCGCTTTGCCTGCGAAGGGCTGGACGTGTGGATAACCCATATCGGCGGGTACCCCGGCAAGTACCAGTCCAGGGTACGGGAAACCATGCTCGAAAACCCGCCGAAGTTGTTTATCTGCGGGCATTCCCACATCCTGAAAGTGCAATATGACAAACGCTTCGACCTGCTGCATATGAACCCCGGGGCCTGCGGCAATACGGGGTTCCACCAGGTGCGCACCATGCTGCGTTTTGCCATTGACGGGAAGGAGATCAAAGACCTGGAGGTCGTGGAGCTTGGGAAGCGGGGGTGAATTGGTTAATTAGCGAATTAGCGAATTTGTCAGTTAGCGAATTTGTCAGTTAGCGAATTTGTCAGTTAGCGAATTTGTCAATTAGCGAATTTGTCAATTAGCGAATTTGTCAATTAGCGAATTTGTCAATTAGCGAATTTGGCAATTAGCCAATTAGCTATTGGGTTCCGTGTCCAGGGTTGCCCCCAGGGGATTGCGTTTATCGGGAATAAAGTTCAAGGGATGGCCAGGGCCGTAATCGGCCCGCTGAAGTTCCAAACTGCCTACCGGAACTTCGGGCTACTGTGTATGCAAAGGGTGCCGCCCCCCCGAAATAAAGGTATTGCCATGCACTGCCAGTACCTTTCAGATCAGAGCTTTTATTTTAAAACCTAATTACCGCCCGGCGCCGGGAACGTATAATCTGGCAGGCCGACCACAAAAAATAACAAAGCCCGGTTTTCACGTGAAAACCGGGCTTTGCAGGGAAAAAATCGAAGGGGTCTACCACTGGCCGAGCAGGATGCGCAGGGTGTTGCGCACCATACGCACATCGCCATAGGTGTCCTTGCTTTCTTCCCACATTTTATCCCTGCTTTCGCGCTGGGTGTCTGTCATTAAACTCGAAACACCCGCCATGGCCGACTTCATGTCCTTAAAGCCGTTCACGATCCAGTGGCTTTCGCCCTCAGGGGACCTGCCTGCCGAAATATTCCCAATCATGGCCAGGCGCCCCTCCGGATTGATGGAATTAAACTTTTTCCAGAATTCCAAAAAAGCGCTTCCGTCCTCCACGTCCAGCATCATTACCCGCTGGAAGGGGAATTTTTGGTTTAAGTCGCCTGCGTGGGCCAAACGCGATCCCATAGCGGAACTGTATCCTTCCTTGACGTGCTGCTGAAGCCGGGTGATAAAAAGTTCCCAAGAGGTGTTTTCACCGCTCCCGTACATGGCTCCCAGCGCATCGACAGACCCCGAAAAAACAATGGAATGGGTAAAATTCACCCCGTGGTCGTTGAAGTGGTTTTCGTACAGGGAAACAGTGACCCCTGCCGGTTTATTCTTGGAATAGTAATCATTTACCATCCTGTAGACAGTTCCTACATTTTGAGATTCCACCGTAAAATTGTAGGTGGTGAAGTACAATTCCTGGGCAGTCATGGTGAAAACCATGAAAAGCCCCATAAGGGTAACTAGTTTTTTCATTGTGTGGTTGGTTTTAAAGTTAGCTAATGAAGGTAGGTAGAAAAAACTAAAATAATTGAAAATCAGTGAATTATTTTTTGCCTGAAGCGAGTGCCCCGGGTTCTTAGTATCTTTGCCTGTGAAATCCCAAACCCGGCCCATGCGCTACTTTATGCACTTTTCCTACCTGGGGAAACACTACCACGGTTGGCAGCGGCAGCCGGCGGCCCTTACTGTGCAGGAGGCGATGGAAGAGCGGCTTAAGCTTTTGCTGGGGGGGGAAGTGGCCCTGGTAGCCGCCGGCCGTACCGATACGGGGGTACACGCCCGGGAGATGGTGGCCCATTTCGATTGGGAAGCGCCCCTGGGCGGTGATTTCCCGGAACGGTATAATGCCTTTTTGCCGGAGGATATCGTCGTGCGCGGTATCTGCCCGGTGCTCCCGGAGGCCCATGCCCGGTTTTCGGCCCTGAGCCGCACCTACGAGTATCACCTCATCCAGCAGCGGGACCCCTTTGCGCTGGACACGGCCTGTTTTGTGCGGCAGCCCCTGGATTTTGGCCGTATGAATACTGCAGCCGCCTATTTAATGGAATTTAGCGACTTCAAGGCCTTTTCCCGCTCGCAGACCGATGTCAAAACCTATCTTTGTAAGATCACCCGGGCCGCCTGGGAACCCCGGGGGGGAGCCTGGGTGTTCACCATTACGGCAGACCGGTTTTTGCGCAACATGGTGAGGGCCGTGGTCGGCACCCTGCTCGAAGTGGGCAAGGGGCGGATCGCCCCGGAAGGCATCAAGGAAATTATCAGCAGCCGCGACCGTTCCCGGGCCGGGGTATCGGTCCCTGCAAAAGGGCTATATTTGACGGAAATAATATACCCTGAAGGCATTTACCTGACAGATGGAGAAAGATAGCGGCAAGGCATTTGACCTGTACCTGTTCAAACGGGTAATGGCATTCACAAAACCCTACCGGGGCACCTTTTACGGGACCGCCCTGGCAGCCATCCTGCTCACGGTTTTCTCGGTTCTCACCCCTATGATCCTCAAGGAGATCATCGACCAGGCCATCCCGAGGCGCGACGGGGACCTGCTTTTTGAACTCTCTGCCTGGATGGTGGCCGTGCTGGTGGGCCAGGTGGTGTGCCAGCTCCTGTTTACCTATTACGCCAACTGGCTGGGGGAATCGGTGATCAAGGACATGCGGATCACCCTGTTCCACAAGATGATCGGATTCCGCATGGCCTATTTCAGCCGTTCTTCCCTGGGGGTGCTGGTTACCCGGTCCGTCGCCGACCTGCAGCGCATCGGGGAGATCTTCTCCCAGGGCTTTTTCATGATTGTGGCCGACCTGCTGAAGATGCTTGCCGCTTCTGCCATCATGATCTGGATGAACTGGAAGCTGGCCGTTTTGGTCTTTGCCATCCTGCCCCTTATCCTTTACGCCACCCGGATCTTCCAGCGGGCCATGAAGGTGGCCTTTACCGAGGTGAGGGCCCAGGTATCCAACCTGAACTCCTTCGTGCAGGAGCGCCTTACCGGGATGAAGATTGTACAGCTCTTTACCCGGGAGGAAATCGAGGCTGAAAAGTTCCGGAAGATCAATGAAAAGCACCAGAATGCCTGGCTGAAGACCGTCTGGTACAACTCCTTTTTCTTTCCCATCGCAGAGATCGTCACCTCCCTGGCCATCGGCCTGGTGGTCTGGTATGGCGGTTTGCAGAACATCGTGGACGCCGGGGCCGATATTGCCGGGACCCTTTTTGCCTTCATCCTGCTTATCGAGATGCTCTTCCGGCCCTTGCGGCAACTGGCCGACAAGTTCAACACCCTGCAGATGGGGATGGTGGCGGCAGGCCGGGTTTTCAAGATCCTGGATACCGAAAGCCGCATCGAAGATACAGGTACCCTGGAGGTAAGCCATATGGAAGGGGCCATTGAGTTTCGGGACGTCCGTTTCGGCTACGAGGCCGATGAGGAAGTGCTCCACGGGATATCTTTTGCCGTGAAACCCGGGCAGAAGGTCGCCATCGTCGGTTCCACCGGGGCCGGGAAGTCGACCATCATCAACCTGCTGAACCGGTTCTACGACATCCATTCGGGGACCATCCTGCTCGACGGGAAGGACATCAGGGAGTATACCCTCGCCTCCCTGAGGAATAACATTGCCGTGGTGCTGCAGGATGTATTCCTCTTTGCCGACACCATTGCGAACAACATCGCCCTGAAAGACCCAGGGGTTTCCATAGACGATATTGAGGCGGCGGCCCGGCAGATCGGGGTACACGACTTTATCAGCAGCCTCCCCGGCGGGTATCAATATAACGTGAAGGAACGGGGTACCATGCTCTCCAGCGGGCAGCGCCAGCTGATCGCCTTCCTAAGGGCCTATATGCGCAACCCCAGCATCCTGGTGCTCGACGAGGCCACCTCTTCGATAGACACCTATTCGGAGCAGCTGATCCAGAAGGCTTCGGAGAAGGTTACCGAGGGCCGGACCTCCATTATCATCGCCCACCGGCTGGCCACGGTAAAGAAAGCGGATACCATTTTAGTGCTCGATAAGGGCCACATTGTGGAGACCGGCACGCACCAGGCCCTCCTCGATAAAAAAGGGTACTACAGCAAGCTCTACGAGGCCCAGTTCATGGTGGAGGAAGTCGCCTAGCCGGCAGGCAGGAAATCTTCAAAGGATACTACCCCCAAGAGTACCAGTACCACATTGATGGTGATGGATAACCCCATGTAGCCGATAAATAAAAGGGCCAGGAACACGATGCTGCGCACCACGGCGATGCCCCGCCCATAGCGGTGGACCCGAAGCAGGGCATAAAGGGAATACAGGAACATGAACACCAGCATCCCCATGGAATAGCCCATGTAATTTCTCGGATCCAGCAGCAGGATGGCTACGCTGAAAGGAAAGGAGAGCAGGGAGTAATGGGCCAGGGAGTAGGTGGCCGAAACGAGGTGTTCCGGAAGGTTATACCCCCTCTGGTTGAAGGACAGGATGGCCGCCAGGGCGATCACCGGGATGTAGAGCAGGAAAAAAAAGGAATTGTATTCCAGGATGGTGTCAAAGACCTTCCGCGTGGCTGCTGTGGCCCCGGTACCCATCATATCCAGGTCTATCCGCTCCAGGGCATAGACCTTCATGATGAAATAGATGAGCCCGGAAAGGGCCAGGGACACCCCGAGGTAGCTGATGGGGTTCATAAACCGCCGGCGCAGCCCTTCCATATACCCGTCAATAACGGCCTCCGGTTTAAATGTCAGGGCCTTGAAGGTGCGGAAAAAGGAATTCTCCAGGTTGAAGAACCGCTCGTAGATGTCCGTAAACAGACTGCTGAAATCGATGCGTTTTACCTGGGCTTTGGCCCCGCAGCCCGGGCAATACAGGAAATCGGTGCGCAGGGTCCCTTCACAATTTTTGCAGGTCATGTGCTGAGGTCCTTGCGGAGCATCCGCTCCAGTTCTTCCATGTCTTTATACAGTACGAATTCTCCGTTTTTGATGTAGGAGATAAGGCCGGTTTCTTCGCTGACCACCAGGGCCAGGGCGTCGGTGCGTTCGGTGATGCCGATGGCTGCCCGGTGGCGCAACCCGTAGCGCTGGGGGATGGACCGCTCCCGGGAGACCGGCAGGATTACCCGCGTGGCCACGATGGTATTGCCCTTGATGATGGCTGCCCCGTCGTGCAGGGGGCTGTTCTTGAAAAAGATGCTTTCTACGATCGGCTGGTTCACCTCAATCTGCATGGGGTCCCCGGAGGAGCGGATAAAATCCAGGGAGGTGTCGCGCTCCACGACCACCAGGGCCCCGGTGCCGGTCTTTCCCATGGTCTCGCAGGCGGCCAGCAGCCCTTCCACGTCCAGGTCGGTACTGACCCCTTCCTGGCGGAGGAACCGGAAATGTTTCACCAGGCGGCGCTTGTTGGCAAAATTCGTGGACCCCAAAACGAGGAGGAACTTGCGGATCTCCTGCTGGAAGACGATGATCAGGGCGATCAGGCCCACCTGCATAAAACCGCCCACCATGCTGGAGGTCATTTGCATGTCCAAGAGCTCGGTCCCTTTCCAGAAGGCCCAGATAATGACGATGCCGATAAAGATGTTGATGGCTACCGTGCCGCGGACCAGGCGGTACAGGTAGAAAAGCAGGATGGCCACCAGCAGGATATCGATCAGGTCGGTAACCCCAAAATCCAGAAAATTAAGAAAGTCCAATCCCAGCAGGTTTTTGTAAAAGTAGAAAAATTACAGGACCTGGCGTCCCTGTTTTCAGGCCCCCGTAAAGGCTTCCCAAAGGCGGATGCACTCCACGGCTTCCTTTACGTCATGCACCCGAAGCAGTTGCGCCCCGCCTTCCAGGGCCAGCATGTGAAGGGCAGTGGTCCCGTTGAGGGCATCGCCGGGGCCGCCCCCGAGCGTTTTATAGACCATCGATTTACGGCTTAGGCCTGCCAGGAGCGGGGCGCGGAGCGTCTGGAATTCATTCAGGGACCGGAGCAGGCGGAAATTCTGTTCCCGGGTCTTGGCGAACCCAAAGCCCGGGTCCACAATACAGTCCGTAATCCCCAGCGCCCTGGCGGCGGCCAGGCGCTCCGAAAAATAATGCAGGACCTCGCCGACCAGATCGTCGTAATGGGTTTCGCGGGCCATGGTCTGGGGGGTGCCCTTCATGTGCATCATCACATAGGGCACCTGCCGCTGGGCCACCAGAGGGAGCATGTTTTGGTCCCTCAGGCCCGCGCTGATGTCGTTCACCATGGCCGCCCCGGCATCCAGGGCCTCCCGGGCCACCCTGCTGCGGAAGGTGTCCACCGAGATCCGGGCCCCGGGGAATTCCACCAGGAGGCCTTCAATGACGGGCACCACCCGCCGCAGTTCCTCCTCTTCCCCCACATCGGCAGCTCCCGGCCGGGAACTGTACCCGCCTACATCGATGAAATCGGCCCCGGCCGCCAACATCGCTTCTGCCTGCCGCATGGCCAGGTAGGGGTCCCAGAAGGAGCCCCCATCGAAAAAGGAATCTGGCGTACAGTTCAGGATGCCCATTACCCGGGGCTGGCTGAGGTCGAGGAGTTCCCCCCGGCAACAAATGGTCATAATTCGATACCTTTGGAATGCATTATGGACAACACCGTATAAAATGGTACTTTTGACGGGGTGCGCCCCGGGCGGAAAATTACGCAAAATCTATGAAGGAAACTTCCCAAGCCTATGACGCCGTCATCAGCCGGTGCCGGGACCTGTTCCAGCGGAAAATGAAAGACTACGGGGCCGCCTGGCGGATCCTGCGCCTGCCTTCCCTGACGGACCAGATCTTTATCAAGGCCCAGCGTATCCGCAGCCTGCAGGAAAAAGAGGAACGACGCGTGGCCGAAGGGGAACGGGCCGAATTCATCGGCATTATCAATTATTCGGTGATGGCCCTGATCCAGCTGGAGCTGGGGGTGGCGGAAATGCCCGACCTCGACCCGGGCCGGGCCGTTGCCCTTTACGACCGGCAGGTGGGCCTCACCAAAGCCCTGATGGAAGCCAAGAACCACGATTACGGGGAGGCCTGGAGGGAAATGCGGGTGTCGTCCCTGACTGACCTGATTCTGCAGAAACTGCTCCGGGTCAAACAGATCGAAAACAACAAGGGCCTGACCGAGGTCAGCGAAGGGGTCGAAGCCAATTACCAGGACATGATCAACTATGCGGTGTTCGCCCTGATCCACCTCGGGGAGGAGCCCGGGGAAAACAGCCCTGCAACATGAAATACGCCATAACCTGTGCCCGCATCCTGGTAGGGGTGCTGTTCATCGTCAGCGGGCTCATCAAACTCAATGACCCCCTGGGGTTTTCCTTTAAGCTGGAGGAATACTTCAGCCCGGCCGTGCTGGACCTGCCTTTTTTGGAGCCTTATGCCCTCGCTCTGGCCCTCTTTGTCGTGGTCCTGGAAGTCATCCTTGGGGTGACCCTCCTGCTGGGGTTCCGGATCCAACTGACCCTGTGGACCCTGCTGGCCACCATCGCATTTTTCACCTTCCTTACCTTTTATTCGGCTTACTTCAACAAGGTCACCGATTGCGGGTGTTTTGGCGATGCCGTAAAGCTGACCCCCTGGCAATCCTTCGGGAAGGATGTGATCCTGCTGGTGCTGATCCTGTTCCTCCTCGCTGGAAAAAAACACATCAGGCCCCTTGGAACCCCCGGGTTCCGGCTCTGGGCCACCCTGGTGGCCCTGGTGGCCTGCATCTGGTTTGGAAACCATGTGCTGAACCACCTTCCGGTGGTGGATTTCCGCCCCTATGCCGTGGGTAAAAGCATCCCTGAGGGGATGGTTGTCCCGGAGGATGCCCCCAAACCCGTTTATGAGTACCGCTGGAAATTCCGGGTAGACGGGAAGGAAGAAATCATGACCACCCTGGGCGATTATCCTGAGGTAAAAGGGGAGTTCATCGGCCTTGAAGGTACGCGGGAAATACAGGCAGGGTACGAGCCCCCCATCCACGATTTTACCATGGAGTTTGACGGGCAGGACCTGGCCCCCTTCCTCCTGCAGCGAAAAAACCTCCTCATGGTAGTGGCCTATGACCTGGCCAAAAGCAATGCGGAGGCCTTTGCGGAACTCAGCAGGGTAACGGATACAGCCCTTGCCCGCGGTTATGCCGTAGTCGGGCTGTCGGCCTCTTCCAAAGCGGCGACCACGGCCCTCAAAGACACTTTCAACCTGCATTTCCCCTTTTATTTTACCGACATGACCGCCCTGAAGACCATCGTCCGCTCCAACCCCGGGGTGTTGCGCCTGGAGCAGGGTAACATCCGGCAAAAACTGCACTACAACGACCTGGAGGAACTGGAACTCCCCCCCCTGGATGACGAGGCCCGCTTTGACCTCCCCCTGAAACGGGCCCTGGACAGTGTGCTGGAATTGGACCAGAAATACCGGGCCGAAATGGATTTTGAATCCTGGCGCAAACAAGTGGCCCTGGACAGCGCCAACCTCCGTACCATCGATTCCATAATGGCCATATACGGCTACCCCGGGAAAACCCTGGTGGGGGTGCCGGCCAACCTGGCGGCCTGGTACGTAATCCAGCATTCCAACCGGATAGACGAATTTTTGCCGCAGATCCGGATAGCGGCCGAAACCGGGGAATTGCCCTACCGGCTGTATGCCATGATGCTCGACCGGTCCTTAATGGGCCAGGATAAACCCCAGCGTTACGGTACCCAGGGGATGTCCTATTTTACCGGGACGCCGGAAGAGGTCAGCCTGATCTGGCCCATAGAAGACCCCGAAAATGTAAACGCCCGAAGGGAGCAGGCCGGATTCAGCCAGACCGTGGAGGCCTACGGCAAAGACCTGTTCGGGCCTGAGTTTGAATACCGGCCCTATACCCTGGAAGAGGCCCTTGAGATCAGGGCCAAACAGAACCCATAAAAAACCCAGAAAACATGAGAACGAAAATCGTAGCCGGAAACTGGAAAATGAACCTCAACGCAGGGCAGACCCAAACCCTTTTGCAAGAGCTTATCTCCCAGTTGCCGCAAACCAGCGCCGCCGTAATGGTAGCTCCCCCCTTTGTAAACCTCCCCCAGGCATTGAGCCAGTTGCAGGGCCTGCCCGTGGAGGTGGTGGCCCAGAACATGCATTATGCCGACAGCGGGGCTTTCACCGGGGAGATCTCTGCAGATATGTTGGTGAGCATTGGTGTAAAAACGGTCATCCTCGGCCACTCCGAACGCCGGGCCTATTTTGGGGAAGACGACGGCATGTTGGCCAAAAAAGTGGCAAAGGCAGTAGAAAAGGGGATGAAGGTGATCTTTTGTTTCGGGGAAGAATTGCCCGACCGGTATGAAGGGCGGCACTTTGAAGTGGTCCAACGCCAGCTCCGCAATGCCCTCTTTGCTTTGCCGGAAGGCGCCTGGAGGCAGCTCATCCTGGCCTATGAGCCGGTCTGGGCCATTGGCACCGGGGAAACCGCCTCCCCGGAGCAGGCGCAGGAAATGCATGCGTTTATAAGGGAGCAGGTGGCCGGGGCCTATTCCCGGCCTGTGGCCGATGCGGTGTCCATCCTGTATGGGGGCAGCGTAAAACCCGGCAATGCTGCCGAGATCTTCTCCAAGCCCGATGTAGACGGGGGGCTGATCGGCGGGGCTTCCCTGGTTGCAACCGATTTCCTGGCCATCGTCAATGCCTTCCGGTAACGCCCCCGACTCCATACGCTATCTCCGGTGTACCCTGGAATTGGATCCGGTGCAGCCCGCTTCGGAGATTTTCATCGCAGCGCTTTCCGAACTGGGTTTTGAGAGCTTTGAGGAAACGGAAACGGGCCTCAATGCCTATATCAGGGAACCTTTATGGAAGGAAGCGGATTTTCTGGATTTACCCTACCTGGCAAGCCCTGCCTGGAAGGTCGGCTATACCATTGAGCCCATAGAACCCGAAAACTGGAACGCCGTCTGGGAACGGGAGTATGAACCCATAGAGGTCGGGGAACGATGCCGGGTGCGGGCCCCCTTTCACCCGAAGGTGGCGGGGATCCCATACGAGATTGAGATTGCCCCCAAAATGAGCTTTGGCACCGGCCACCACCAGACCACCTGGCTGATGCTGGACTACCTTCTGGATCTGGACCTTCAGGGAAAGGAGGTGGTCGACATGGGTTCGGGCACCGGGGTGCTGGCCATCCTGGCGGCCATGCGCGGGGCTTCCCGGGTGACGGCCATCGACATCGATCCGTGGGCCTTTGAAAATTGCCGGGAAAACATCCTGCGCAACGGGCAGCCTCAGGTCGAAGTCCTGCAGGGCGATGCCGGCCTTCTGGCGGGGCGGCAATTCGATGTAGTGCTGGCCAATATCAATAAGAATATCCTCCTTGCCGACCTGCCGGCCTATGCCGGGGCCCTGGCCCCTGGGGGGCAGGTGCTGCTCAGCGGATTCTACAGGGCCGACCTGCCCGACCTCCGGGAGGCGGCGCAGGCGGTGGGGCTCCATTACCTGGAGTTCAGGGAAAGGGAGGCCTGGACAGCTGCTCTCTTTGAAAAGGGCTGAAGGGCCCTGGCCGGGGTTTGCAGATGCGAAGCTGCGGGCGTATCACCGCCTTTTGAGATTTGGCATGCTGGGAAAAAAAAATTACTATATTCGTACCAAAGCCATTGACCATGAGTGCGAAGGAACGTTTACAGGAATCCCTTCTGGTCGACCAGAAGGAAAAGGACCTCCACGAAATTGTGCTCTTCAATGACGAGGTGAATACGTTTGACCACGTCATCCAGACCCTGATCGAGGTGTGCGAACATACCCCCGAGCAGGCTGAGCAATGCTCGCTGATTGTCCATTACAATGGTAAGTGCACCGTAAAGACCGGGGAGTTAGACGACCTGAAGCCCAGGTGCACCCGCCTGCTGGAGGCCGGCCTGAGCGCAGAACTCGTTTAGCTTCAGTTCGATACAGCTTTCTTTAGCCCCTCCCATGGGGCAGCCGGGCTTCTTGGATGCCCTGGGGATTTCCGCCTCCTTTTCAGAGGCTGGAAGAAGCTACCCCCACCGCCTAGTGTTAAACCTTCTGTTTATTTAGATTTATTATAAACAAAGCTTGCTGAAGAGCGGATGCTTTGCTATTTTCGCCTCATAATATTTAACCAATCTAAATAAACAAAGAAATGAAGCGGTTTTTATTGTTTCCTGCTTTGATCCTGACCTTCCTGACCGGGTGCTCCGACGACAACGAAGATGATCCTTTTGAAAATGGTATCGAAATCCCTGCTACCTATGTTTTCCAGCGCGACGGGGAGAGCACGGTAAGCTTCAGCGGGCAGACCACCCGAATCCTGATGGCGGAAGAAATCATCGATAAAATGATGGATCCGTCCTCCACGGCGCAAATGTTAAAGGATATGTATGCCCACCAGGAGGGGAATCCCGATTTTTCCGATCCGGCCCTGAATGCTTCCGCCAATAATGTACGGAGCAAAACCGCCGCCTCTTTCGACTATTTTTCTTCCAATGCCACCAACCAAGCGCTGATCCGGGCAGATTTTGAGTCCTGGATCGATATCCAGGTCAACGAGGTCTTCCCGAACTGGAACAGCGCCGCTGCCCCGGGGGTGGCCGGCCAGATCGCCGATGGTACCGCTACCCGCTATGTCGACGGACGGGGCCTGGAAATGGACCAGTTGTTCAACAAAAGCCTGATCGGGGCCCTTATGGTCGACCAGATCCTGAATAATTACGTCAGCGCCAATTTTATCGATGCGGGCACCCAGCGGGACGATAATGACAACAAAGTCCCTGAAGCGGGGAGGAACTATACCGCCATGGAGCACGACTGGGACGAGGCCTACGGATACGCTTTCGGTACCGCCCAGGACCTGGCAGACCCCAGGCCGACGATTGGCCTCGATGACAGCTTCCTCAATAAATATATCGGCAGGACAGAAGGCGATCCTGATTTTGCCGGGATTACGGAAGCGATCTTTGAGGCTTTCAAAGTGGGCCGTGCTGCGATTGTAGCAGGGGACTATGAGGTCAGGGATGCCCAGGCCGAAATCTTGCGGAAACTCATCTCCGAAATTGTGGGCATCCGGGCCGTCTATTACCTGGAGCAGGCCAAACTCGCCCTGCAGCAACCCACCCCCGATTTTGGGGGTGCCTTCCACGACCTTTCCGAGGGATACGGGTTTATATACAGCCTGCAGTTTACCCGCCGGCCGAACTCCAATGTACCCTATTTCAACAAGGCAGAAGTGGACGGCTTCCTGGCAGATTTGCTGGATGACGGCCCGAACGGCCTGTGGGATGTAACCCCCGCCACCCTGGATGCGCTTTCTGCAGCCATAGCCGGGCGCTTCGAATTTACCATAGCACAGGCGGGAAGCTGATTGCCGAAGGGATGTGGCAGCCGGTTTCCGGCCGGGGGGCTGCCTTCATTTTGCCAAACTTTACCTATTATTGCACGAGCAAAATAAAACTTGCATGAAACGATTCTGGTATCTTTTTGTACTTACGGCAGGCCTCCTTTGGGCCTGCAGTTCAGATGGCTCAGATGACCCCAACCCGCCAACTGACGGCGGAAACAACGGGGGCGGGGGCAATGGGGTCACCTTTGACCGGGGCGCCATGCTGGAGAACTGGGCCGACAATATCATTATCCCGGCGTATGAGGCCTTCCTGGGGGACCTGGATGCCCTTCAGGCTTCCTTCGAAAGTTTCCGGACCACCCCGGACCAGGCCGGGCTGGAAGCCCTGAGGGCATCCTGGCTGCAGGCTTACCTGGAATGGCAGCGCGTTTCCATGTTCGAGATCGGGCCGGCCGAACAGGACGGGCTGAGGCTTAATGTCAACACCTACCCGGCCGACGTGGCCCTGATCGAAAGCCATGTTTCCAGCGGCACCTATGACTTTAACCTCCCCTCCAACCGGGACGCCAAGGGTTTCCCGGCCCTGGACTATTTGCTCAACGGCCTGGGCGCCACCGATGCCGAAATCCTGGCGGCGTTTTCCTCCACCCCTAACTACGCCCAGTACGTGGAGGACATTTTGGCGGATATCGATACCCGCGTTCGCGCGGTTTCGGATGCCTGGAAGGGCGGATTCCGGGATACGTTTGTGGCGAGTGACGGGGCCTCGGCAACGGCGTCCACCGACCGGTTTGTAAACGATTATATCTTCTATTACGAGAAATTCCTGAGGGCCGGAAAGATGGGCATTCCCCTGGGGGTGTTTACGGGTACCCCGGCCCCCCAGACCCTGGAAGCTTTTTACAGCCCGGGTATCGGGAACCTCCTCTTCCTGGAAGGCCTGGACGCCGTTCAGGATTTTTTCAATGGCCGGCATGTGGGTTCCACCCAGCAGGGCGAGAGCCTGGCCTCTTACCTACGGGCCCTGAACACAGTCAAAAACGGGGTGGCCCTGGATGTGGTCATCAATGACCAGTTCGATACCGCGCGGGACATGGTGACCGCCCTGCAGGCCTTCAAAACGGAAATCGAGGAAAATACCCCGCCAACGGATATGTTGATGGCCTATGACGAGGTGCAACGGGTCGTTCCCCTGTTAAAAGTCGATATGGTATCGGCCATGAGCATCGCCATCGACTTTGTGGACGCCGATGGCGACTAAATGGCACCCGGCCTTACGACATACCTGAAGCGCACCACGGAGGCCGCCCCTTTGGCGGTCTTTCGCATCTTCTTCGGGTTGATGATGGCCATCAGCATCGTGCGTTTCTGGGCCTACGGCTGGATCGAAAAGCTCTACCTCGAACCCAAATTCCATTTTTCCTACTACGGGTTTGGATGGGTAAAGCCCCTGGGGCCCTGGACCTATTTGCTGTTTATCACCTGCGGGGTGGCCGCCCTGATGGTGGCCCTCGGCTACAAATACCGCTGGGCCATCCTTGTGTTTTTCCTGTCCTTCACCTACATCGAGCTGATGGACAAAACCACGTACCTGAACCACTACTATTTCATCAGCCTCCTTTCCTTCCTGATGATCTTCCTCCCGGCCAACGCCTATTATTCCCTGGATGCCTGGAAGGACCCGGCCCGGCGCTTCCAGCAGGTACCGGCCTGGAGCGTGGATGCGGTGAAGCTGCTTTTGGGGATCGTGTATTTTTACGCCGGGCTGGCCAAGCTGAATTCCGATTGGCTGGTGCACGCCATGCCCCTCAAAATATGGCTACCTTCCAAATACGATGCCCCCCTGATCGGCCCGCTAATGGGTTATGAATGGGTGCACTATGGCTTTAGCTGGGCAGGTGCCCTCTACGACCTGAGCATCCCGTTCCTGTTGCTTTACAAACCCACGCGGTGGTTTGCCTTTGCCCTGGTGGTCGTCTTCCACGCCCTTACCCGTATCCTGTTTCCCATCGGCATGTTCCCGTATATCATGATTGTTAGTGCCCTGATCTTTTTTGAGGCCGGGATACACCACCGCATCCTTGGGTTTTTCACCCGCCTGCTGCGGATAGACGCTTCGCGCTTCAACAACGGGAAGGCATTCAGGCTGGAACCGGTGTTTTCCCGCAGGCTCTGCCTCGGGGTCCTCGGCATATTTTTCGCCTTCCAGCTCCTGTTCCCCTGGAGGTACCTGTTGTACCCCGGGGAACTCTTCTGGACGGAGGAAGGCTATCGCTTCTCGTGGCGGGTGATGCTGATGGAAAAATCGGGCTATGCCCAGTTTAAAGTGGTCGATGGGCAGAGCGGCCGCTGGTTTTATGTAGACAACACCGACTTCCTGACCCCTTTCCAGGAAAAGCAGATGGGCTTCCAGCCCGATTTCATCCTGGAATACGCCCACTTCCTCAAAAAGCATTTTGAGGCCCAGGGCCACCGGGAGGTATCGGTTTACGTGGAGAGCTATGTGGCCCTGAACGGCAGGTTAAGCCGGCCTTACATCGACCCCGGGGTGGATCTGGCTGCTGAGCGCGAATCCCTGCGTCACAAAACATGGATTTTGAAATTTGACGATGAGATCAAAGGCATTTAGAGTACTGTACATTTTATTTCTGCTTTTCTCCGGCTTCGGGGCCTCTGCCCAGCTGAGCCTTACAGGAAAGGTCACCAACCCCCAGGGCCAGCCCCTTGCGGGGGCGGAAGCCTACCTGAAAGAACCCGGGGTGCAGACCGCAGCCGACAGCCAGGGGCGTTTCCGCTTCGACGGCCTCGCTTCGGGGACATATACCCTGGTGGTGTTCGCCTTTGAATACCAGGTCTATGAATCCCGGGTGGAACTCCGGGAAAACCGCGAACTCGCTGTGGGCTTGCAGTACCTGAGTATGGAATTGTCAGAAGTGGTGCTGAGCCAGCAACGGGAACAGCGCTTCGCCCTGCAGCGGCTGAAAAAGGTGGAAGGGACGGCCCTGTTTGCAGGCAAAAAGAGCGAGGTCATTTTAGTCGACAACCTTACGGGCAACCTGGCCGCCAACAACCCGCGGCAGGTGTATAACCAGGTGGTGGGCCTGAATATTTTCGACTACGGCGACGCCGGCCTGCAACTGAATATCGGGGGGCGGGGCCTGGATCCGAACCGGACGGCGAATTTCAATGTCAGGCAGAACGGCTATGACATCAGTGCGGATGCCCTGGGCTACCCGGAAAGCTATTACACCCCCCCGGCGGAAGCCCTGGAACAGATACAGGTGGTGCGGGGCGCTGCTTCCCTGCAGTACGGGCCGCAATTCGGGGGACTGGTGAATTTTGTCTTTAAAAAGCCGGCCCCCGACAAAAAGATCGAATGGGTATCGCGCCAAACCCTTGGCTCCTTCGATTTCCTGACCAGTTTCAACAGCCTGTCGGGCACCCTCGGGAAATTTTCGTATTACACGTATTTCAATTACAAAGAGGGGAGCGGCTTTCGGCCGAATTCCGATTTTTCCAGCCGGAACCTTTTTGCCCACGTGGGGTACCAGCTCAGTTCCGACACGAAGATTTCCTTTGAGGCTACCCTGCTCAATTACCTGGCCCAGCAACCTGGAGGGCTTACGGACGCACAGTTCGGGGAAGACCCGGAATTCAGCAACCGCCCAAGGAACTGGTTTGAGGTCGACTGGAGGCTTTTATCGGCCCGGCTGGAACACCGGTTTTCTCCCAGGACCGATTTCAGCCTCTATGTGGCTGCCCTGGAAGCCTCCCGCAGCGCCCTCGGCTTCCGGACCAACAGGGTCTCCCAGCCGGATGACCCTGAAGAGCCCCGGGAACTCCTGGTCGATGAGTTCCAGAACATTTCGGCGGAGGCCCGTCTGCTGAACCGCTACACGGCATGGGGCAGGGATGCGGTATTGCTGATAGGGTCCAAGTATTACCAGACCGATAACCAGCAGCAACAGGGCCCGGGCACGGCAGCGGCAAACGCCGACTTCACATTTGCCTCAGACCAGTTCCCGAATTATGAGCGGCAATCGCAGTTCGACTTCCCAAACCTGAACCTGGCCCTATTCGGGGAGAATATTTTCAACCTTTCGGACCGCTTTACCCTTACCCCGGGATTTCGCTATGAATACATCCGGACCCGGAGCGACGGCTCCTACCGGAATATTGTGCTGGATCTGGCAGGCAACCCCCTTCTGAACGAAGAAATCGAAGACAATCGCACCTTTGAACGCGATTTTTTCCTGTTCGGCCTTGGCAGCACCTATGCCCTGGGCCGGGCAGAGCTTTATGCCAATATTTCACAGAACTACCGCTCGGTCACCTTCAACGATATTCGGGTGGTGAACCCCACTTTCCAGATCGACCCGGATATTTCCGATGAAAATGGTTTCACGGCAGACCTGGGCATCCGGGGGCGGCTCAGGGAGTTCTTTTCGTATGACCTCAGCGTGTTTGGGCTGTTATACGATGACCGCCTGGGGGAAATCCTCCGCAATGAAACCCGGACGAATGCCTCGGGGGAGGAAGTGGAAACCGGGCGGGTAGTGCGCTTTCGCGGCAATATCGGTACCGCGGTAATCTACGGGTTGGAAGGCTTTGGCGACCTCGACGCCGCCCCCCTCCTGTTCCCCGGAAATGAACGGGTGCGCCTGAACGCGTTCCTGAACCTCGCCCTCACTGATTCCCGCTACACCGAGTCGAGCCAGAACAACGTGGAAGGCAACCAGGTGGAGTTTATCCCCTCGGTGAACCTGAAGACCGGCCTGCGCTTCGGCTATGGAAACCTACTGGGAAGCCTGCAGTATACATACCTCTCGGAGCAATTTACCGATGCTACCAACGCCCCCAGGGACCCGGAAGACAACCAGCGGGGCATCGAGGGGACCATCCCGGCCTATGATATCCTCGACCTTTCCTTTTCCTATGCTTTCGGGAAATTCAGGTTGGAAGCCGGCATCAACAACCTGCTGGACAATAGCTACTTTACCCGCAGGGCCACCGGATACCCCGGGCCCGGCATTATCCCGGCAGAACCGCGGACCTTTTACACCACCCTCCAGGTAAAACTGTAATTGGGATAACCCCGGGGAAAACGTGGGGGTTATTGCCGGGTATACACCTCTGCCTGCAACCCGGGCAGGTTTTCGCCAATGATATTGGTAAGGGTCAGCTCTGAGCGGTCCAAAGTGAAGAGGGTGAGGTTCCCCGTGGCGTCCGCCAGGCGGACGATGTTGCCCTGCAGGTCCCAGTTGCCGCCAGCCGTGCGGGGTTGTTCCGAACAAAAGAATTTGAAAAGCCCTCCGGTTATGGTGGTTACCACCACGTCCACCCCGCTGTAGGTCCAGGTATTGTCGGCGCGAATCTCGATCCGGGCCGAGAGACACGGGAGTTCCTCCACCACATTGGTGGTGGGCACCCCATCTTCATCGATGTCCTGGGCCGGGGAAATAGCCAGTTCCGTCAGGTTCCAGGTCCCGATAACCAGGTCGAGGTCGGGGTTGGGCCCGGACCCGCCGTCATCGTCGGAGCAACCCAATAAGGCAACCCCAATCAGCAATGCGAAAATTCGTTTCATGAAAGGTTCCCGGCTGCCGTTGGTTACCTGCACCCGGTACCCCCTAAGATAGTGATTTCTGTCTACAGACAATGGGTAATCTTGGAGGCCTGCGCGCTGCACAGGGGAATTGCCCGTGTTTTTTTACAGGCAATTTGGGGGTAGGGGATACCGGGTTTTTTTGTAAATTTCTTCTGATTGAACAGCGCAACGCTTGCCTTACCCGTTGCATAAACTCATCCTGAACCTATGAAAGTAACGATCCTCGGAAGCGGAGCCGTCGGCCAGGCGCTGGCGACCCGGGTGAATGAACTGGGCCATGAGGTTTGCATGGCCACCCGCGACCCTGAGATAACCCGGTCGCGCACGGAACCCAATCCCTTCAATGGCATTTCTTTTTCGGCCTGGCATGCCAAAAACCCGGAGATCCGGCTCTGTGCATTCCCGGAGGTGTCCCCGGATACCGATTTGCTGGTAAATGCCACGGCCGGGATGTATTCCCTCGAGGCCCTGGAAGCGGTCGGAGCCGCCGCGTTGTCGGGAAAAACCCTGTTGGATGTGGCAAACCCCCTCGATTTTACGCGGGGCTTCCCCCCGTCCCTGACCGTATGCAATACTGATTCCCTCGGGGAACAAATTCAGCGCAGGTATCCCGATTCCCACGTGGTAAAGGCGCTGAACACCCTGAATTTTAATGTGATGGTTACCCCTGAGCTGGTTCCCGGCGAACACCAGGTATTCCTTTGCGGCAATCATGCCGGAGCCAAGCGGCAGGTTTCCGGGCTGCTTCAGGAAATGGGCTGGC
This sequence comes from Robiginitalea marina, assembly GCF_024006985.1. GTDB lineage: Bacteria > Bacteroidota > Bacteroidia > Flavobacteriales > Flavobacteriaceae > Robiginitalea > Robiginitalea marina. The sequence goes on along the minus strand of NZ_JAMXIB010000014.1, from coordinate 15,371 downwards.
CTGCGCACCGGATCCTGGACCTTGGGGGCATTGAATCGAGCAGGGGGACTGAAATGCTGATGCCCATGACCTTTTCCCTGATGGGCGCCCTGGGGTCACCCATAATGAATTACCATATTGAAAGGCCCTGATCGGTTTAAAAATAACGGAGTTTTAACGCCAGCGCCCTTGAAATTACCCTCCTTTTTTGAGTACTTCGCAGGAAAAAGCGGATGACGGTTTTTGTTGACATGGATGAGGTCCTGGCCGATACCTACGGGGCCCATATCCAGAGGTATAATGAACGATTCGGTGCCGTGCTGACCCTTGAGCAATGCATGGGGGGCGAGGTTTGGCAACAGGTCCCGCACCACCGCGACCGGATCTGGCAGCATTACTTCGAACCGGGTTTTTTCCGCAACCTGGAGCCGATAGCCCACAGCAAGGAGGTCCTGGAAGCACTCGCCGGGAAATACCAGGTGTACATCGCTTCGGCAGCCATGCAGTTTCCGAATTCCCTTATTGAGAAGCACCAGTGGCTCGATGAGCACTTTCCCTTTATCCACTGGCGTAACCGCATCCTTCTGGGCGACAAGCATATCCTCCGCGGGGATGTGCTGATTGACGACCGCTCCCACAACCTGGAGACCTTCCAGGGCCGGAGCATCCTGTTTACCTCCCCCCACAACATCCACACCGAGGGGTTTGAGCGGGCCAATGACTGGTTGGAGGTGGCCGGGAAGCTGCTTTAAGGGCAGTTGGCGCCTGGAGTTTTATGACAGGGCCCCCACCCACCCGCGATAAGGTACGCTGGTTCCCTGAAATCACCTGGCAACAGGGTAGTTTTTTGATTATCCTAAAAAAAACATGTGGGCTAAATGGACTGAAACAGGTTTGTGCGGTACCCTGAAAGGATATAAGCACCCCTAAGCCAACCCTGGAAATACCCTTCCGGTTACTCATTTTTGCCTATCTTTTCCCGCTCATAACCATACCAAACCCGGCTTGTCGCGCTGTTGAAAGCCCCGACACGCCAGCTGCCGATGAAAAAATTCCCCAACGCCTTTGTCATTATGCTGGGGGTGATCTTCCTTTCCTGGGGGCTCACCTTTATTTTGCCCCAGGGCCGTTACGGCCGCGTGACCGATCCTGATACCGGACAAACCCGGGTCGTGGGAAATTCGTATCAGGAGGTGGACGGAGAAACGATGGGGGTTTTTGACCTCTTCCTGTCCGTTCCCGAAGGCCTGATAAACCAGGCCGACCTGATCGCCCTCATCCTGCTGGTTGGGGGCAGTTTTTACCTGGTTGAGAAAACCGGTGCGCTGGGGCAGGGCCTGCAGCGCATTGTGGACCTGGTAAAAGGGCGGGAAGCGGTGGCCCTGGTGATGGTTTCCCTGCTGTTTGCCACGGCAGGGGCGACTATCGGGTTGCAGGAGGAGATCATTGCCATGGCCCCCATCCTGATCCTATTCTGCCGCTCTATGGGCTATAATGCCTTTGTAGCCGTGGCCTGCAGTTTTGGTTCTGCGGTACTGGGGGCCGCGTTCAGCCCGATGAATCCCTTTGCGGTGGTCCTGGCCCAGAAGGAAGCGGAGCTCCCTTTAATGTCAGGGGCCCTGTTTCGGCTGCTGTTCCTTGTGCTGGCCTGGCTTATCTGGACAGGGTATCTGATCCGGTATGCGCGCAAGAACAGGGTTGCCCCCGAACCGATGGGCTCTGGCGCCCAAAAACTTTCAGGGCGCAACATCCTTGTGCTGTTCTTCCTGGTCCTGACCTTTACGGGGGTTACCTACGGGTTGGTGGCCCTGGATTGGGGGATGAATGAAATCTCCGCCTCCTTTTTCGCCCTGGCAATCCTTACCGGGGTCCTTTCTGGGATGGGGATTGACCGGGCCGCGCTTACCTACGTGGAAGGGATGAAGGAAATGACCTTCGCAGCCCTCATCATGGGGTTGGCCAGCAGCGTGCCCCTGTTGCTGGAAAAAGGGATGATTTTGGACACTTTGATTTACGGGTTGTTCACGCCCATGGAAGGCCTTCCCGAAACCCTGTCTGCCCTTGGGATGCTCGTCAGCCAGGCGTTGCTGCACTTCCCCGTATCGAGTTATTCGGGCCAGGTGGTGCTGACCATGCCGGTGCTAACACCCCTTGCCGACCTGGTGGGGGTATCCCGGCAGGTCTGCGTACTGGCGTACCAGTACGGGGCGGTAAATATGGACCTTATAGTGCCCACCAATGGGGCCCTGATGGGGATCCTGGCCGTTGCGGGCATTTCCTTTAACCGCTGGGTTCAGTTTATCTGGAAACCTTTGCTTCTCCTTCTTGGCCTCGGGGCAACGGCAATAGTAGTGGGGGTATCTACCGGGTTTTAGAGTTTGGAGAAATCGGACCACGGTAGCAGGGCTTTACAGCGCTGACCCCCACCCACCCGGTTTCAAAATAATCCTTATCCCTGTAATTCAACATCATAAAACCCGTCCGGTGCTTCCGGGCACCTCCTTCAATTCCCTATTCACCCTTGGGATGGCGCGTCGTGATTCCGCCGGGGCCTGCCTCATGGGGCTGTTTTCAAGTCCAGGAACGCCTCCTGCAACCTCCGGGTGACCGGGCCCGCAGACCCTATCCCGACAGGTTTCCCGTCGATTTCCGATATAGCCATGACCTGGGTGCTGGTGCCGGTCAGGAAGGCTTCATCCATGCCGTGGAGGTCCGATGCGGCCACGCCCTGTAACCGTACTTCGAGGCCAAGGGACCCGCAGAGTTCCAAAACGACCTGACGGGTGATCCCGTCCAGGATGGACGTATTGGCCGGGTGGGTATACACCACCCCATCCTTCACAAAAAAGACATTGCAGTGGGAGGCTTCCGTCACCACGCCATCGCGTACAAACAGGGTTTCGTAGCATTGCTGCTCCATCGCATACTGGTTGGCCATTACATTCCCGAGAAGGGAAGTCATCTTGATGTCGCAGCGCGACCACCGGAAATCTTCCCGGGTCACTACTTTGGCAAGGCCCCGGTTGATGTCGGGCAGGGCCTTTTCCCAGGCGTACATCAGGGCTGTAGGCCTGATTCCCGGGGGGTAGGCGTGCTGGCGGGGGGCCACCCCCCGGGTGATTTGGATATAGAGCATACAATCCTTCCCGGAGACCCCTGAAGCCTCCAGCAGGGAAGGGATCGCCTCCTCAAGGGTGTCCGCGTCATAGTCGATGTCAATTTTTCGCAGGCAAGCCTTCAGCCGGTCCATATGGGCCTGTTGGTAGAAAAAGCGCCCGTTTATCCGCGCCATGACCTCATAGATGCCGTCCCCGAACAGGAATCCCCTGTCAAAGACGGAAACAGTTGCTGCCCCAGCGTCCACGATAGCGCCGTTCAGGTAAACTTTGGAAGGATATTCAGGCCCTTTCGCCATGCTGCCAGTGCTTTTTGTGTTCACTCCCCTAAGGTACGACTTAGCGGTAACTTCGAGGGGTCAGGGGGTCAGGCCAGGGCATTTTTTAGCCCTTCCAGCAGCTGATCGATTTCTTCCTGACGGGTATAGTGCACAAAGGAAATCCGGATCACCCCCGGGTCGGTGGCCAGGCCCATATCCATCAGGGGCCGGTGCGCATAGAAATTGCCGTAGCCCAGCATCAACCGGTGGGCAGTAAGGGCGTCATAGACTTCCCGCACCCCTTTCCTTTTGGGTAAGATCGATACGATCGGGGCCCGGTCCTCCAACGTATCGGGGCCGATGATGCGCACATCGTCCCGCGATCGCAGGAAATCGAGCAGGGGCGCGAGCAGGGCCGTTTCATGCGCCCGGAACAGCCCGCAAAGGGCCTGGTTCCTTTGCGCAGGGGTGGCCGTTTTCGCGAAATGGTGGGCATACACCGCGTCGAAATATTCTGCCATGCCTGCTGCGGACCCGATCTGGGCATGGTCCGGGCCGGCTGGGGTCAGCATGCTCCGGGTGACCCCCTCCTTGAAGAAATGCGACTGGTTTTCCATCTTCCGGGCCAGGGCATCCTTCACGTAAAGCACCCCGAGGTGGGGGCCAAAGGTTTTATAGGAAGAGAACATGTAGATGTCCACCCCCAGGTCCTTCAGGTCGGGAAAGCCGTGCGGGGCCCAGCCGACCCCATCCACCACCGAGAGGGCCCCATGGGCGTGGGCCATGGCGGTAATTTCCTTCACCGGGTTCACGTGCCCGATTACATTGGAGCAATGGGGGTAGGCCACCATACGGGTCTTGTCGGAAAAGAGGCCTTTAAGGGTATCTGGCGACAGTACCCCCGTTTCCCGGTCCACATGCCATTCGACCACGCGCATCCCGGTTTTGGACAACCGCCTCCAGGCCCCGGCATTGGCTTCGTGGTCCTGGCACGATACGATGATTTCATCCCCTTCATCCCACATCGGGCGCATCGCCTGGGCCAGCACATACACGTTCTGGGTGGTAGAAGGCCCGAAATGGACCTCGGCAGCTTCCACATTCAGGTATTCCGAAATCCGCCGGTACGATTCGTCCATAAGGGCGCCGGCCTTTTCCGAGGCCGGGTAGGGGTAATAGGGTTGCACCTTGTTTTGGGTATAATAATCCGTCAGGCGGGTAATGACCTGCCGGCAGGGATAGGACCCCCCCGCATTTTCAAAGAATGCCCATCCCCGGAGCGAAGGCTCTGAAAAGGCAGGAAATTGCGAACGGATAAAGTCGAGGTCGGGTTTCACGGCAACAGTGTTTTTCATGGTAGGTGTTTTTAATGTGTTTCACCGGTTTTCTTAAATAAGCCCGCCTGAGAAAGGAAGGCTTGATCACGGGTGTTGGACAAAGCCCGGCATCACTCGAGGTTATCCAGTTCCCGGTCTATCCCGGCAATAACCTCTTCGGTTTTTGCCATGGTCCTCTCGTAAAATTCTATCCCTGCCGCCCGAATTGCGATGAGGGTGGCCAAAAAATTGATAAATCCGGTATCGGCCTTTATTTTCTCAAAGTCCACGGGAAACACCATAATGTCCCCATTATCCCGATAGCGCAGGTACCGGTTGATGTAGACCGGTTTGTCTGTATTGTGCAGGGACCATTCCAATTGCGTTTGGTCTTCTTTCAGGTACGGGAATTCATTTTCATAGAGGTTTGCAATCTGGTTTTTCAGCGTCCGGTTGGTCAGGATATCCACTCCCTGGCTTTTCAGGCTTTCGTAGGCCGTCCGTGTAAAGCGGGGTACATGGAACATGGGGAGCCAGGCCATGGCCGAATCAATTTGCTCCGAGTAGGGGGCATTTTGGTCAATCGCATCCATAAGGAAACGATACTGCACCACGGTATGGGCGTTCAGGGATTTGCCGAACTGCAGCCCATCCAGGGTTTCCTGAAGGTCCGAACGCAGGTCTGTAAGCAGGGTGGCCTGCCGGGCCTGGAGTTTCCTCTGGTCATTCCAGTTGTCGATCTGAAGGGCGATCAGAATCCCCAATACCACCAGCACAATCTCCCCCAGGGCATAAAAAAGATAGCGGCTCAACTGGCTGTTCGAGAGCAGTTTCCGTCGAAGTTGTCGAAAAAAATGGAACATCGGTCGCCGTGGTTTGGGAAGGAAAGCCCTGCTATTGGATTTCTCCCCAAGGTAATGATTTGACCGGATATTTGGAAGGCGGGCCTTTCCTGATATTCCCGGGACCTGAAAAGGAAGGGCAACACCCGGGGCCATTTCTCATAAAAGTATTTGTATTTTTAAAGCCAATAATTTTAGTTCCCGCCTTGAAAATAGCAGTAATCCTGTTTTTTGTCCTGCTTGGAAGCCTTCATGGCCAGGATGTGCCGCCTATCCGGAATTTTACCCCCTCGGATTACGGGGCGGAAAACCAGAACTGGTCCGTAACCCAGGGGCGTGACAAACTCATCTATATTGCCAATAACAAGGGCCTTCTGGTATACAACGGGTCGTCCTGGTCGCTGTATCCTTCCCCAAATAAGACTATCATGCGGTCGGTTAAGGCCATAGGGGACCGGATCTACAGCGGGTTCTACATGGATTTCGGGTTCTGGGAACGGGATTCCTACGGGGTATTGCGCTATACTTCATTGACCAGGCGGTTGGACATCGATATGGTGCCCGATGAAGAATTCTGGACCATCCTGGAGATCGATGGCTACATTATTTTCCAGTCACTCGACCGCATTTATGTCTATAACCCTTCTGATGAAAGCGTGGCCCGAATAGAAGCGCGGACCTCGATTACGAAAATCTTTGTAGTAGACGCGGTACTCTACTTCCAGCGGAAAGGCCTTGGGGTCTTCAGGGTTGAAAACGGATCCGAGGTATTGGTCAGCAACCACCCGGTGCTGCTCGAAGATGAGGTCATCAACATTTTCCTCGAGCCCGGGGGCTTACTCGTGCTGACCAGTGATAGCGGGTTTTTCAGGCTCCGCCCCGAAGGCCTGGAAGCCTGGGAAATTCCTGTTAACCCCATGCTCAAGGCTTCCCGCACCTATAGTGCCATTCAGTTAAGGCAGGGAGGGTTTATGGTTGGCACCATTTCAAAAGGTGGGTACCACCTCGATCGCCGGGGAAACCTGGTGCGGCAGTATGACCAGCTCAGTGGCCTGGGCAATAATACGGTCCTGGCCCTGTTCGAGGACAGGGACGCAAACATCTGGCTTGGGCTTGACAATGGGGTAAGCTATATCAACCCGGAATCCCCTTTCGCTAAATTCGACGATAAAAGGGGCGATGTGGGCAGCGTGTATGCAGCCCGGGCGCATGACGGCTTCCTCTACCTGGGGACCAACCAGGGGTTATTTTATAAGTCGGTGGGGTCCACCGGGGAATTTGCGCTGGTCGAAGGGACCAAGGGCCAGGTGTGGTCCCTGGACGCAATTGACGACACGCTTTTCTGCGGGCACCACACGGGCACCTTTGTGATCGAGGGATCACAGGCCCTTCGCATCGATGCTGACTCGGGTACCTGGAAAGTGGCGCGATTGCCGGGGAACCCGCAATGGCTGATACAGGGCAAATACGACGGGTTGAGCATCCTGGAAAAGGAGGGCCGATTGTGGAAGGTCAGGAACAAAATCGACGGATTTGAACATTCCTCGCGTTTTGTGGAGGTACTGGACCGTACGGTTTTTGTGAACCATGAATACAAGGGGATTTTCAAGGTGGCCACTGACCCGGGGTTTTCCAAGGCCGTATCAGTTACGGTTGACACTACCCTGATAGGGTATGATTCGGGCATCATAAAATATGGTGGTGAATTGCTCTATGCCTATTCGGAGGGCATTTTCCGGTATGACCCGGAGGGTGACCGGTTTGTAAAGGATACGACCCTGAAGGCGGTTTACGGGAAGGAAAAAAACCTTTCCGGGAGAATGCATGTGGACCCGACCAACAATAGCCTCTGGCTGTTTGGGGAGTCCAGTATTTATTTGGTCAGCCCCGGGAATTTGCTGGGCAACCCGAAGGTACAGGTGATCCCCCTGGCCGAAAAGGAGCGGAACGGGATTGTGGGTTATGAAAGCCTGGGGGTGCTTCCGGAGCCCGGAAACTATCTGATCGGCACCCGTTCGGGCTACATGGTGATTGACCTGAACCGCTATGCCCCGAAGGAATTTAACATCGCCCTGGCCTCCGTGCGTTACGAGGGCAGGCACCTGCAGTCCGGTTCGGAATCGCTTGCGGAAATTGCAAAAGCGGGGGAATTTACCCACCGGGAGAACAACCTCGATTTTTCTTTTTTCACAGGGGAATATGTTCCATTCCGCCCCCCGATGTACCAGTACCGGTTAGATGGTTTTTATCCGGATTGGAGCCCCTGGTCAGAAAATTCACAGGCTTCCTTCCGAAACCTTCCCCCCGGGAAGTATACCTTCCAGGTACGGGCCCGGATCGGGGACCAGCTCTCCGGCAATACGGCGAGTTATCCTTTTGTGATTGCCCAACCATGGTACAGGACCCGCCTGATGTGGGCGATTTACGCGCTAATGCTGGCCCTGGCAGGATGGGTCATCCATACGCAGTACCGAAATTATTACCGAAAAAAACAAAACAGGCTCCTGGAGCGCAACCAACGCGAACTCGACCTGGCCCGTGCCCGCAACGAGCGGGAAATCGTAAAGCTCAAAAATGATCAGCTCCGTAAGGATTTCAGAAAGAAAAGCAATGAACTGGCGGCATCCACGATGAGCATCATCAAGAAAAATGAAATCCTGAACCGGGTTCGCAAGCAGATTCAGGATCGCTTCAGGGACAGCGGGTCCATTCAGCCCATTATTCAAATTATCGACCAAAGCCTGGGCCAGGACGATGACTGGGAATTGTTTAAAGAGGCCTTCAACCATTCCGACCGCGAATTCCTCAATAAACTTAAAGCGGCCCATCCGGAATTATCCCCGAATGACATCCGGCTTTGCGCCTACCTGCGCCTGAACCTCACTTCAAAGGAAATTGCCCCCCTGTTCAATATTTCGCCCCGCAGCGTGGAGATCAAACGATATCGTTTGCGTAAAAAAATGGGCCTGGAGCACGATGAAAACCTGGTAAACTACCTTCTTACCCTTTAGCCTGTCCAAAAGCGCCTTTACAATACCTCAACATTACCTATACAACTATACCTCAACGAGGCAATCAAGCCCGGGTACCATCATTATCAATGCAGGCTAAAACCACTGATTTAATTGCGATTTTGAGAAATATACCTATTTTTTTATGCGGTGTATGTTTTTTGTATAGGGTGGAATTGCGGATATGTTAATTCATTTAAGATAAGTTTAAGCTTGAGTTAAAGAATCGTTTTGCCCAGGAAGGTTTTACGTGGCTTTTTGCACTCGATGGAAGCTGCTTTGCCGGGGAACTCGGAATCGCTCTAATCCAAACTATTGCATTATGAAGAACAGCATTATTGGTATTTTTCTCCTCCTTTTTACTGCGGGCGCCTTTGCCCAGGCAGATCAGGTTTCCATTGCCAGGGATTCGGATGGGATGCGATTGAAGGTCAACGGCAGGGATTTCATGATCAACGGGATGAACTGGGATTATATCCCGATCGGGACCAATACGGTTAATGCCGATTTCTGGAACAAACCCGATGAAATCATCAAGGCCGGCCTCGATACGGAGATGTCCTTGTTGCGAAATATGAATGTGAATGTGATCAGGCAGTATACCGGGGTGCCCGCCCGCTGGATTGCCTACATCTACGAAAACTACGGGATTTATACCATGCTGAACCATTCCTTCGGGCGGTATGGACTCACCATTGACGGGGTTTGGATCGAAATTACGGACTATGCGGACCCGCGCACCAGGGAATTCCTGCTCGGGGAGGTAGCCCAACTGGCCAGGGAATACAAAAATACCCCGGGCCTATTGATGTATTTGCTGGGGAACGAAAACAATTACGGGCTGTTCTGGGCCGGGGCCGAGACAGAGGACTTTCCGGATGACGAGGAGGAAAAGAAATTCATCGGCGAAAAAAGGGGAAGGCCCATGTACCAGTTGATGAATCAGGCGGCTGTTCTTATGAAAGGTATTGATGCTTCCCACCCCGTGGCCATTTGCAACGGGGATGTCCTGTTCATCGATATCATTGCAGAGGAATGCAAGGACGTCGATATCTACGGAACCAATACCTATCGCGGGGTTTCCTTTGGCGATATGTTTGAGGTGGTCCGCGAAAAACTCGACATGCCCCTGATGTTTACCGAGTTTGGGGCCGATGCCTTCAATGCCATCAAAAACGCCGAAGACCAGCAGGCTCAGGCTTATTATATGGTAGGTAACTGGAAGGAAATCTATGAAAATGCCGCCGGGCTGGGCAAGGCGGGAAACTCTATCGGCGGGTTTACCTTTCAGTTCAGCGATGGGTGGTGGAAGTACGGGTTCAATGACCGGAAAAATGCGGACATCCACGATGCGAATGCCTCCTGGTCCAACGGGGGATATGGCCTGGATTATGTTGTAGGCGAGAACAACATGAATGAAGAATGGTTCGGGATTTGCGCCAAAGGGCCTACCGACCCCAGGGGGCTCTACGACCTGTATCCGCGGGCGGCGTACTACGCCCTGAAGGAAGCCCACAAGCTTAACCCTTACGAACCCGGCGTTACCCTGGAGTTTGTCCAGGATTATTTCGGGAGTTTGCAGATCACCGATGCCGTACTTAGGGCGAGGGGCGACAAAGCAGCCCTGATCGGGGAGCAAAACAGCAAACTTCGCGTAAGCAACCTCAGGGCTGAATTTACGACCTATAACACCGGGGGCAACCTGATTACCACCCCGGATACGCCGGACCCCGACAACCTCACTTTTCCGAGTGAACTCGGGTTCGGCCATATGCAATCGTATTTTGTAGGGGTAGAAGGAATGCCGACTTCCAATATGAGGGCAGAGGTAAACGTGAGTATCCTGGGCAATGTGGCCAACAACCCCATAGATGAGATCTTTTACGAAAACCGGGGCCGCACCATTACAGTGAATACCCAGGAAGGCGTCCTGGACCTGACGGACCTGAATCGGGTACAGATCTACAATGCCTCCTACGAATGGAATGCCAAACACTTTGACCTCAGGGGCTTCTACCGTACCGGGCACTACCATTGGGGGTACGAGGGCGACTTTTTCGGGTTGTACCCGGAAGCCAACTACGGCCCCAACCTCGATATCTATAACGGCGAGATCTCAGGGTTTGAATTCGACGGAAAAAGGGAACTCAACGGTCTTAAACTGGCCTTTGGCCCCCAGCTGTGGTGGGGTGCCAACCCTGCCGTTCTGGTCAAATACAGCCGTGAAATAGGAAAGTTCAACGTTACCGGTATCTTCCACGAGGACGTAGACGATTTTGGAACCATTGTGTCTTCCCTGGCAGTACCCATGCCCAGGACCCGGAGGGCGACCCTCCATGTCGAGCGGGATTTCGGGAAATTCGGGGTCGCGGTCGGAGGCATCTGGGGCGGACAGCCCCTCAATGGCCGGGAATTCCAGTTCACCGAGGACAATCCCAACTTTGATCCCGACGCGCCCGGCACAGAGTCCAAATATATTGTGTTCACCGACCAGGTAAACTCCGAGGACAACTGGGGCGCCAAGGCAAAGATTACCTATGAAGGCGGCAAGTTCAACTGGTACGCCCAGGGGGCGGCCATGGGCCTGGTAGCGAACGGGGGGGCCGATTACACGCGCACCTTTACCGGATGGCGCCTGAAAGACAGCGGCAGCGGGAACCAAACCAACTTCCTCTCCGGGTTTACGTATCAGGCAGGAAACGTGCAAATCGCACCCAACTTCTTATGGCAGAAACCCATCGTGGGCCCCATGCCCAATGATGTGCAGTCCCCGGGACGGTTGCGGAACATCCTCGACGACCCCTTTTCGGTGCGGTGGAACCGCGAAATGGTAGCCGGGGAATTACTGCTTACCTGGGACCCGACCCCGGGTACCTGGATGTACGAATGGGACAATGACCGGGCCGAAGACGCCAAACTGGCGGTGAGTGCCGGGTTTGTGTTCCGCCACCAACCCACTTCCATGGATGCGCATATCGGATTCCTTGGGAACCGGAGCATATTCGCGTTCCCGAATGCAGTTCCTGCCCAGGACCTGTGGGAAACCCATGCCCGTATCGTTTCCAAAGTAAACCCCGACCTTGGGTTAATTGCCAACCTCTATTTTGGAAATGCCCAGGCCAATGGTGACAGCCCGCGACTGGTTGAACGCGTAGGGGGCGATATCCGGGTCATCTACAAGAAATTCAAGCTGGAACACGCCTTTAAGATCAACGACTGGGGGCCCTTTGACTACCACAGGGACTTCAACCTCACCTTCCCGGTGCAGCTGATGCTCGATCTCTCCACCACCCTTGGGAAACCGGATTGGTATATCCTGCCCAACACCAAAATTGGCATTCGGGGCACCTGGAGGTCGCTTAACGAATTTTCGCCCCGCTACCTGCCCAATGCAACGTCTTCCGAGTTTGCGACGGAACCCACCATCAGCCCCGTTGGATTTGGTAACGGCAACGAGTGGGAGATCAGGACCTATGTCCATATCAATATTGGGAAGTAAACGAGATAAACTGATGAAAAACGCAAAAAGCATGTACTATAAGCAATTACTTCTTACCGGGCTCCTGCTGGGGTTCCTTACCGGCTGCGAGCGGGAAGTTTCAGACGATGTGGCGTTTGCAACCCTGACGAACAACCCGGATGTTTTTATCGACGGCTTCAGTGGGGGCCTGGAGTATCTGCCCTTTAACGGATCCAGGCTCGACGCCTTCAAGGTAGATACCGAGGTTAAATACCAGGGGGAGGCTTCCATGCGCTTTGATGTACCCAACTTTGGCGATCCGCAGGGTGCCTTTGCCGGGGCGATCTTCCCGGACAACGGGGGCCGTGACCTTTCCGGATACGATGCCCTGACTTTCTGGGCCAGGGCTACCAAAGCGGCCACGATCAACGAGATCGGCTTTGGCAATGATTTTGGGGAGAATAAATTCCTGGTGACCCTCACCAACCTGAGGATCAGCACCGGCTGGAACAAATACGTCATCCCCATCCCGGACCCCTCCAGGCTGGTTGCGGAAAAGGGGATGTTCTGGTATTCCGAAGGCCCTGAAGACGGGGACGGCTATACCTTCTGGATCGACGAGCTCAAGTTCGAGAAGCTTGGCACTGTGGCCCAGCCCCAGCCTGCAATTTTCGGAGGGGAAGACCTGGTTGCCCAGTCGTTTCAGGATATTGAAAGCACCATCCCGCGTGCCGGCCTGACCCAAACCTACAACCTGGCCTCCGGGATCAACCAGACCGTGGTGGCTGCCCCCTCGTATTTTACCTTTGAATCCTCGGATCCTGAGGTGGCCAGGGTTAACGAGCTGGGCATTATATCCTCTGTGAAAACCGGGAGTGCGACCATTTCGGCTACCCTGGCCGGGGTGCGGGCCAAAGGGTCCCTGACCCTGGAAGTCGGCGGGCCTTTTGAATTTGCCCCCGTGCCTCCGCAGCGCAACCCCGAAGACGTGGTTTCCGTTTTCAGCGACGCGTATGCCAGTGCAGCCATTGAATACTTCAACGGGTTCTTTACCCCGGATGGCCAAACCACCCTGGGCGGAAACATCGACATCAACGGGGATAATATCATTGCGTATTCCGACCTGAATTTTGTGGCCTTAAAGACCCTGAACACGGTGAATGCCTCTGCCATGACCCACTACCACGTAGACCTGAGGGTCGAGGATGCCCAATTGGATCCGGGGGATTTCCTGAGGGTCCTGTTGCTGGATGCCGGCCCGGATGGCGCCCTGGGCACCGGGGATGACACCCAGGCCTTTGTGGAATTCAGGAGTCCGGTACTGGTGGCCGGGGAATGGGTCAGCCTCGACATCCCGCTTACCGACTTTGCCGGCTTAAACCGCTCTAACCTGTCCCTCTTTTTCCTGGTGTCCGACAGTACAATTTCCGAGGTTTTAGTCGATAACATGTACTTCTACAGATAAGAATTTGCTATGAAAAATTTCACTCAACGCTCACAAAAACCTAAAGCTGTGGTTTCAAAAACCCTGATTATTGCGGCCTTTACCCTCATGGGGTGGGGGTGTTCGAACGACGATACCCAAACCGTGGTGAATTTCACGGAACTCACCATGCAGGATGAGTTTGACACGGACGGCCCGCCAAACCCGGACATTTGGAACTTCGATATCGGAACCGGCCAGAATGGCTGGGGCAACAATGAGTTGCAATACTATACGGACCGGCCCGAAAATGTAACCGTGAATAACGGGTACCTGATCATTACCGCCAGGCAGGAAAGCTTTGAGGGTTCTAACTATACCTCTGCCCGCCTGGTGACCAAAAACAAGTTCGAACAGCGGTACGGCCGGTTTGAGGCCCGGATGCGTTTGCCCTATGGGCAGGGGATGTGGCCCGCCTTCTGGATGCTGGGTGCGGATATTGACACCAACCCCTGGCCAGGCTGCGGGGAGATCGACATCATGGAAAACAAAGGCCGGACCCCCAGTATTGTCAGCAGTGCCGTACATGGCCCCGGCTACAGTGCAGGCCAGGCCATCTTCAAGGAATACGATTTCGTGAATGACCGGGTCGATACCGGGTTTCACGTCTACGGGATCGAATGGGGCCCCGGGTATATCAACTTCTATGTAGATGATGTCCTCTACAATCAAATCACCCCTGAGGATGTAACCGGGGAATGGGTATTTGACAACGGGCCCTTCTTCCTGCTGCTTAACCTGGCCGTGGGTGGAACCTTTGACGGCCCCCCCAATGCAGAAACCGTGTTCCCCCAGTCCATTGTGGTGGATTACGTAAGGGTCTATAAAAACAACAGGGTAAACTAAAAAACAAGCGAAACGATGAAACCAATACTCACACAGGCCAGGAAATTTTCCATGTTTATCCTTGCCATTGCCTTTTTGGGATGTACGGATGTTGAAGACATACTCCCGTCGGTAACTTCTGCCTTTACCTATACCATCAATGAGGATACCGGGACGGTTACCTTTATCAACCTGTCAGAAGGGGCAAACAAGTACGCCTGGGACTTCGGGGACGGAACCACCTCTTCCGAAATCAACCCGATAAAGGCCTACACGGCAACCGGCACCTATACAGTGTCGCTGGTAGCCACCAATGTTTCAGGGGCATCCGATACTTCGGAAGATGTAATCTCCATCCTGATCAAACAGGGCATTTCCCTGCCGATTACCTTCGACGATGCGAATGTGGCCTACGAAGCCACCACCTTTTCGGGTGCTTCCTTCGAGATTGTGGAAAACCCCGATGTTTCCGGATCCAATGACAAGGCATCCAGGGTCGGGGCCATCACCAACAGCGGCAATGCCTTTGAAGGGATCTTTTTCGACCTGCAAACGCCAGTGGACCTGACTGCAAGGAAGACCATCACCATGAACGTTTGGGCAGAGGCCCCGGTTCCGGTCCTTTTGAAACTTGAAGAAGGGACTTCCGCGGCCATAGAGTTTGTGGCCAACCACGGGGGTACCGGTTGGGAAGAAATCGCTTTCGACTTTGATTCCGAGGCCTCTTATTCCCGACTCACTCTTTTTGTTGATGGCCCGGGAACCACTGCCGGCACCTTCTATGTGGATGATATTGTGCAGTTGGAAACGGATAACGGGGGTAATACGGGAGGCTCTATAGAGGCCTGTGAAGGCGGGGAGCTGGTCAATGACTTTGAGTCTGCCGATGACAGTATATTCAACAACTTTGGGGGCGGAGTAGGTACTATTATCGACAATCCGGACACTTCGGTAAACACGAGCGCCAAGCTGGGGCAGTACGTCAAGAATGCCGGGGAAGTATTTGCGGGGATTACCATAGAGGTGGATCCAGACATCGCTTTCAACGCCGGGGTATTCTCCATCGACGTCAACTCCCA
>NZ_JAMXIB010000013.1 GCF_024006985.1 Robiginitalea marina | reverse complement strand
AGTTGGCAGTCGGCAGTTGCAATTGTAATTGGCCCACATGTCATTTCGAACCCCCTGAAGTAGAGCGAAGCTCACTTCAGGGGTGAGAAAACTCAGGAAAGGTGTCCGGGTCATGCTAGATGAGGTTTCTCAGTCGGTCGTCCCGATCCCGATAGCTATCGGGATCGGGACTCCCTCCTTCGAAATGACATTTTTGATGTGCAGGTCCTTGGGAACCCACCCCTAAATCCCCTCCGTGGGAGGGGACCGTGCAGCGCTTCTTAGGTGAGGTTTCTCAGTAATGGTGGGCAGGTGCCGCTATTCCCCCAAACGATTCAGGCTATCCATCTCTTTGCGGAACCGTAGGATCATAAAACTGTCGAGTTCCTGGCCGATGCTGTCGCGCATAGCCCGCCAGTTGCCTTGATGCAGTTTAATGGTGTATGACCTGATCTTATTAAACCGTTCCAGGTTGAACCGGTTGGCCTTCCAGGCAGCCTCAGTGCTTTTTCGGTGCTGTACATCCTGAAGGTAAATCCCGATAAGGAAGCCCGTTATTACCAGGGCCAGAATGAGGATAAAATGCTTCTTGGTCATTTCCATAACACGGCTTTTTACACTCAGCCATGGGTGTTGGATTGCTTCAATGTCCTCCGAAGCTACAGTTTATTGGGTAGGTTGAAGGAAAAATAAGACGAAGTGAGGGGAAATCCGGATGTTGAGGACAAAATTGCGAGAAGATCTATTCTGTAAGGGGTTTCTTATTAGGGTATTCAGGGAAAACGACGCCTAAGCTTCTCAGGTTACCCACCCCTAAATCCCCTCCGTGGGAGGGGACCGTGCAGCGCTGCTCAGGGAAGGTTTTCCGGTTGTTGCTTCCCCAGATAGTCACGATCCCTATCGGGAGGGATCCTTCCAAATAACAGGCCCTCAGGAAAGGGTTTTCGACATTTTACACATTCATAACCTAAAAAGTGCCAGATTTTCAATATTATTATGGGGTTATTTAAAAAGTTAATCAATGGGAAAATTCGTAATTACCAAAAACGACAAAGGGCAATTTCACTTCAACCTGAAGGCAAGCAACGGACAGGTCATCCTCACCAGCCAGGGATACAGCACCAAGGCCGCTTGTGAGAACGGGATCGAGTCCGTGCGCAACAACTCAGCGGACGACAGCAAATTCGAGCGCAAGGCGGCCAAGGACGGCCGCCCGTATTTTGTTTTAAAGGCAGCCAATGCTCAGATCATCGGCAACAGCCAGATGTATTCGTCTGAAGACGCCATGGAAAATGGAATTGCTTCCGTGAAGAACAACGCCCCGGGCGCCTCCGTGGAGATGGAGGAATAAGGCAACGTCCGATCCTTGAAAAATAGGAAACCCGGCATTGCCGGGTTTTTTTCTTTCCGTCGGTTCCCTTTGGGAAGATCAGGACTGCGTGAGCTTCCTCAGTCGCACCTGCGGCCCTCCTCCGAAGGGGCAGGTCACCCTTTAAGCAAAAGGGAACTGAGCAATTCAAGGCCCGCCTCGTTATAGCGATACTGCATCAGGGCGCCATCGCCTACCATCAGCAGGTGGGTTGAAAGCGGGATCACGTCGTAGGGCACCACATCTTTGAAATGCGCCAGGGGCACCAGGTTAAACACATCCGATTTGTCGTAGACCTTCAGGCCCGAGGCCCCATCGCAAACAAACAGCTGGTTCGCCTGTACCCCCAGGCCATACGGGCTGTCCATGGGGTAGCTGATCGCCAGTTCGGGGTTGGTGATGTCGCTGATATCCACAATAAAGAGCCCGCTTTCCATGGCCCCGCATTCATTGCCCCCGCGAAGGGTCACGAAGGCGTAATCGCCGTCCACAACCACGGGGTCGCAGGCCGTACCGTGCTGGAATTCCGACACGAAAGATGGGGCCCCGGGCGAGGTGATGTCAAAAATATACATGCCCCGCATGCTGCCCAGGAACAGGTGGTCGCCCCGGTGGAAAATGGTTTCAATGTCGAACCCCGCGAAAACATCGTCAAGGGCATTGGGCGCTTCCAGGTTGGCGATATCGAAGACATTGATGTTGTGGCTGTCCACGGCATAGAGGTAATCGCCCACAATCTTGAACCGCGCCATGGAGCCCCCCTGCCCGGTGCCCGAATCGGCAGCGGCCTCGGCCATCAGCGCATCGTTTCGCCACAAGCGGTTCTGGACTTCTTCTGCCGGCAGGCGTTCGGTGGTCAGCTCCCAGCCGACCAGGACTTCGGTTTGGGGGTCCCAGGAACCATATTCCACAATGTCGGCCTCAAAGGGCCATGGGATGTTGTCTTGCAGCACCCCTTCCAGCCGCGTAACCGGACGGATGTTGTCCATATCTGAAATATCGAGCACCACCAGGTCTTGCAGGCTGTCGGCAAACAGGTAATTGTCCTTTACCGAAAGGTCCACATTGCCGGGGATGGCAATAAAACGGATCTTTTCGGGGGATGCCGGGTCGCGGTTGTCGATCACGTGGATGCCCTTGTAGGGCTCGTTTACGAAAATGAAGTCGGCATAGGCATAAATCTTGCCCGATTCCTGCAGGGGCTGCGGGGCTGCCACCTCCACGCTTCGGGCAAAGGCTTCCAGGGTCATCGTCAGGGGGCGGGCCACCAGGAATTCCTGTAATTGGGGATCATCGTCCTGTTCACAGGAAACTACGGACAGCATGGCGAAAAGCAGCAGAAAAAGGGTGGATGGTTTCATGGCAGGTCGTTCGAAGGCTACCTTAAAGATACAAATCCCCAATGCGCGTTGCTTCCGGCCTGTGTTAAATTCGGGGAAGGGAGGGGGAGATGGCTCATGAATGATGGGCAGGTCTGGGAACCCACCCCTAAATCCCCTCCGTGGGAGGGGACCGTGCAGCGCTTCTTAGGTGAGATTTCTCAGTCGGGCTTGTCAGGGGGGTAATTTGCAAATTTGTCAATTAGCGAATTAGCCAATGGTGTTAGGGGTTGCGTTGGTGAGAACCCACATTGATGATGTGCGGGTGCTGTAAGGTGAGGTTTCTCAGCCACCCCCGATGGGGTTTCCTTCGAAATGACACGGGGGCAGTACACCTGTCATTTCCCCCAAAAAAACCTACCTTAGGAAAACACCTTTGCCCAAGATGCCTATGAAAACCCTTACAGCCGTCATCCTGCTGGCGCTGCTTTGCAGCGGATGCCGCGACAAAACCCCTGTGCCCCCGGCGGAACCCGCAGCCGCGGAGCCGGAGTGGATCGAGCTTTTCAACGGACGGGACCTTGAGGGCTGGGATGTCAAGATCCGGGGTTTTGCCCTGGGCGACAACTACAACAACACCTTTCGGGTGGAAGACGGGGTGCTGAAGGTCTCCTACGACCAGTACGAGGCCTACAATGAGGAATTCGGGCACCTGTTTTACCAAACCCCGTTCTCCCACTACCGCCTGCGGGCCGAATACCGCTTTGTGGGGGAACAGGTACCCGGCGGGCCCGACTGGGCCTACCGCAACAACGGCTTTATGCTGCACAGCCAATCGGCGGCCAGCATGGGCCTGCACCAGGATTTCCCCATTTCTTTGGAGGCCCAGCTGCTGGGCGGGCGGGAAGCAGGGGAGCGCCCCACCATGAACCTTTGCACCCCCGGCTCCAATGTGGTCATAGGCGGGGCCCTCCGCACCGAGCACTGCATGAATTCCACCTCCAAAACCTACCGGGGCGACCAGTGGGTGACGGTGGAAATGGTGGTGCTGGGCGATTCGGTCATCCACCACCTGGTGGAGGGCGATACCGTACTCACCTACCACCGTCCCGTCATGGGCGGCGGGGCCATCAGCGACTACAACCCCGACGCCTATGCAGAAGGCAGGCCCATGGCCTCGGGCTACATCGCCATCCAGGCCGAGAGCCACCCGACGGAGTTCCGGCGGATTGCCCTGCAGGATTTAAGCCGGGAGTAGCGCGGCGGGGATAAAGCGGTGTCATTTCGAACCCGCTGAAGTAGAGCAAAGCTCACTTCAGGGGTGAGAAATCTCATGAATGATGTGCAGGTCTTGCTTGGAGAGGTTTCTCAGTCGGTCCCGATAGCTATCGGGAGCCTCCTTCGAAATGACACGTCCTTATCCCCCCCAAAAAAATAACCCCCAGGGCCATGAAAAAATCGTACCTTCTCTGCCCAACCATTAAAAACCAGAAAACATGGCGACAAAAGTAGTCAACGTCAAAGGGCTGAATCCCGACGGCACGGCGATCCTCAGCAAGGGCGGTAATGTGACCTGCGACCCGGGCGACACCGTAAAGTGGCAGATCAAGAGCGATTCCGGGGTGGCGAGCATCTCGGTGGAATATACCGGCGACACCAATGTTTTCAGCAGCGGGCCGAGCCAAAAGTCCAATTCCAAAAACTGGGAAGGCATTATCTCCGACAGTGCCGGGGGGAAAGATGAAACCTACACCGTGTACGCCACGGCTGTGGGGTCCAACAAGGCCGTACCCCTGGACCCGAAAATCACCGTGAATACCAAATAACAAACCGCTTGGGTACGCTTCAAATGAAAATGGCCTGCGCGGTCCTGGGCCTATTGTCCCTGCTGCCTTTGCACGGGCAGGACCAGAAGGTGGCCGACAGCCTGGCCCAAATCTATGCAGCGGATACCGTGAAAGGGGCGGCGCGCTTTGAACTCCTTCGCGACCTCGCCTTTCACGAGGTCCGCGACCGGCAGCAGGCGCTGCGGTATTCCGAAGAACTCATCGCCCTGGCCAAAGAGACCGGGGAAAAGCGACCCCTGTACAGCGGATACATCCGAAAGGGGTACTCCCTGTTAATGCTTGGGGAACCGGAGCAGGCCCTGGAGGCCTTTTTCAAGGCGCTTTCGGCGGCCCGGGATACCGAATCAATGGGGTTTGAGGGCGCTGCCTACCTGGCTATCGCCGATGTGTATTCCATCATGAAAAACCCGGCCAATGCCACCCGGTATTACGACCAGGCCATTGACCTGTTGCGCAAAACCACCGATACCCTCGAGCTGGCCGCGGCCTTGATGAATGCCGGGGATTTTTATTTTTTTGAAGGGGACTATCCGAAGGCCCTACGACACTTTGAGGAATCGGGGCAGATCTATGAAAGGAAATACTATGGTCCCGGGGTCGCCTACAACAAAGGCAACCTGGGCATGGTGCTGGCCGAGATGGGGCAGGACTCCCTTGCCCTGGCCAACATCAACCAGGCCATCGCGCTGCTGGAGGAGCAAGGAGACTACTACCCCATTAGCGTGTACCTGACCTACCTGGCCGACATCTACCAGAAGCAGGGCGACACGGAAGAAGCCCTGGGGTACGCCCGGCGGAGCCTCGACCTGGCCACGCGTTACGGGCTGAAGGAACAGGTGAGCGATGCCCACAAGAAGCTTTCCGAATTGTATGCCGCGGCCGGCAATACCGCGGCCTCCTACTCCCACTACAAAGACCATATCGCCGCCCGCGACAGCCTGCGGAACCTGAAATCGGTGCAGGAGATGGCCGATTTGCGCACCGACTTCGAGGTGTCGCAGAAACAGGCCGAAGTAGACCTGCTGAGCCAGCAACAGCGGAACCAGCGCATTGTGGTGATCGCCACGGGGGTGTCGGGGGTGCTGATCGCCCTGATCGCCTTCAGCCTTTTCCGGCGCAACAAATACATCCGCCGCACCAACCGCATCATCGAGGAAGAGAAAGACCGCTCCGACCAGTTGCTCCGCAACATCCTGCCCGAGGAAACTGCCCGGGAGCTGAAGGAAAGCGGCCGGGTGAGGGCCCAGAAATTCGAATCGGTCAGCATCCTGTTCACCGATTTTGAAGGGTTTACCGGGTATGCGGAAAGCATGTCGCCCGAGGAACTGGTGCAGCGGGTCGATTTTTACTTCTCCAAGTTTGACGAAATCATCGACCGCCACGGGCTCGAGAAGATCAAAACCATCGGTGACGCCTACATGTGCGCCGGGGGCCTTCCCTTCCCCTCCGAAGGCCATGCCCGCCAGTGTGTGGAAGCCGCCCTGGAGATCGTCCGCTTCGTAAGGGAGTCGGCTGCCGGCATGCCCGGGGGGCAGGGCGGGTTCAACGTGCGCATTGGCATCAATACCGGCCCGGTGGTGGCCGGGGTGGTGGGCACCAAGAAATTCGCCTACGACATCTGGGGCGATGCGGTGAACATCGCCTCCCGCATGGAATCGGCCTCCGAACCCGGGAAGATCAACATCTCCGAAAACACCTACCAGCTGGTCAAAGCCGATTTCCCCTGCCACTACCGGGGAGAGCTCAGCGTGAAGAACCGCGGGAAGCTTAAGATGTATTTTGTGGGGGAGGGGTGAGAAATCTCATCAAAGATGTGCAGATCCCTCTTGGTGGGGTTTCTCAGTCGGTCCCGATAGCTATAGGGAGCCTCCTTCGAAATGACAAAGCCCTTTACCTGCCACTGAAATCACAAATCAATCCCAAGAATCGCCGAAAGCCCCTTTATTAGCACTACCTTCGCGCCGTAAAACAAAAAACCAGATTCCACCGAGGTCAATCGCATGGGATCGCAACACGAAAACATGACGTTTGAACAATTGGAACTGATCGCGCCTTTGCTGAAGGCGATCAAAGAAGAAAAGTACGAAACCCCCACCGCCATCCAGCAACAGGCCATACCGCCCCTGCTCAAAGGGCGCGACGTACTGGGCAGCGCACAGACCGGCACCGGCAAAACGGCGGCCTTTTCGCTGCCCATTTTGCAGCTGTTGTATCGCGACGGGCAACAGAACCAGCGCTCCCGCAACATCCGGGCCCTTATCGTAACCCCCACCCGCGAGCTGGCGATACAGATCGGGGAAAGCATTGCCGCTTACGGGAAGTACACCGGCCTGCGGCACACCGTCATTTTCGGCGGGGTGGGCCAGGGGTCCCAGACCGATGCGCTGCGGCGCGGGGTCGACATTTTGGTGGCCACCCCCGGGCGGCTGCTCGACCTGATGGACCAGGGGTACATTACCCTGAAGCACGTGGAGTACTTTGTGCTCGACGAGGCCGACCGCATGCTCGACATGGGCTTTATCCACGACATCCGCAAGCTGATCGCCGTGCTGCCGCGCGAGCGGCAGTCGCTCTTTTTCTCGGCCACCATGCCCGACAACATCGTGGAGCTGTCGCGCAAGATCCTCAACAACCCCGTAAAGGTGGCGGTAGACCCCGTTTCCTCGGCTGCGGAGACCATCCAGCAATACCTCTACTACACGAACAAAGCAACCAAGGGCGAGCTGTTGCTGCACCTGCTGGAGGACGCCGATATGGACCAGGTGCTGCTTTTTGCGCGCACCAAGCACGGGTCGGACAAAATCACCCGCAACCTGCAGAAGCACCGCATCCACGCGGCCGCCCTGCACGGGAACAAATCGCAGAACCAGCGCCAGAAGGCCCTGGGCGACTTCAAGGCCGGGCGCATCAGGGTGCTGGTAGCTACCGACATCGCGGCCCGGGGCATCGACATCGACCAGCTCCGCTATGTGATCAACTACGACATCCCCAACGTGGCGGAAACCTACGTCCACCGGATCGGCCGCTCGGGCCGGGCCGGGGAGGAAGGCACCTCCATCTCGCTCTGTGAGCCTGAGGAAAACGAATACATCCGCGATATCGAGAAACTCATCGGCCAGGAGCTCACCGTGGTGGAAGACCACCCGTTCCCGCAGACCGACCGCCCCATGAATGCGAAGGAAAAGCAGGAGCACGAAAAGGAGAAGCAGCGCCGCAAGCAGGAGTTCTTCGCCCAGCGCAAGCAGCACGGCGGCCGTCAGGGCGGCGGCTGGCGGCGGCGGTAGTTCGCGGCGGAGGAGGTAGTGGGTTAATTAGCGAATTAGCAAATTAGCCAATGGGTTCAGGGTTCGTGTTGGTGAGAAACCTCATGAATCGTATGCAGGCCTTTAGGAACCCACCCCTAAATCCCCTCCGGAGGAGGGGACCGTGCAGCGCTTCTTAGGTGATATTTCTCAGTCGGTCGTCCCGATAGCTATCGGGACTCCCTCCTTCGAAATGACCTATCCGCCTTCAGGCGGAGTGGTCACTCCGGCAACTCAATCTCCTCCCCCCACAGGTACTTCCCGAACCACTGCCAGTTGTGCCACATGGCGGCCAGGCGCTCTTTGGGCTTGGTGATGCCGTGGCCAAAGCCCTTGTAAACCACCAGTTTGGCCGGCACGCCCACGTCGCGCAGGCCCTGCAGCAGCTCATAGGCATTGGGGATGGGCACGCGCCGGTCGTTTTCCCCGTGCTGGATAAGGGTGGGGGTGGAGGCGTTGTTGATGTTGGTCATGGGCGAGGTGCGCTGGTAGATCTCCATATCTTCCCAGGGCGTGGCCTGCAGGTACTGGCGCGTAAAGGGGTGGATGTCGGTATTCACATAATAGGTGACCCAGTTCGAGATGCCGGCGCCCACCGAAAAGGCCTTGAATTTGTCGGAATTCGTGGCCAGGAAGGCCGAAATATACCCGCCCTGGCTCCAGCCCATACAGCCCACCTTGTCGGGGTCTATCAGGCCCTGCTTTTCCAGGTGGGCCACCCCCGAGAGCACATCCCAGGCATCACCCACCCCCAGGTTCCGCACGTTCAGGGAGCGGAAGGCCTCCCCATACCCGGCCGAACCGCGGTAGTTGGGCCGCAGCACCAGGGCCCCCTTGTTGAGCCACTGCACCATGGGGTACACGTAGGCCGGTACGGGTTCCGGGGCGGAAATGCCCGTCGGCCCCCCGTGGATGACCACCAGCAGGGGGTATTTTTTGGCGGGGTCGTAATCCCTGGGCTTGTGGAGCACCCCTTCGATGGTGGCCCCGTCCTGGCTTTGCCATTGGACCACCTCGCTTTGGGCGGTGGCCCAGCCCTCAATCTGGGGGGTGGCTGAGGCGATTACCGTACTGTTTTTAAACCCTGTGTCGGCCTTGCGGACCTCCCAGAGGCCGTCGTTCAGGCGGCCCAGCAGGGCCACCTGCTTCCCGCTTTTGTCGAAGGAAAGCTGCCAGGCCATATCGAGGCCCGTTGCGATTTCCCGGGCGCGGCCGGTGGCGGGGTCGATGCGGAATACGGGCCGGCGGGTTTTTTGCCAGGCCGTGCCGTAAATGCCGCTTTCGGTCCAGTGCAGGCCACCCAGGTCCTCGTCAAAATCGGCGGCCAGGGGGCGGGTACCCGAGCCGTCCAGCTCCATCCTGAAAATGCGGGAATTCTTGTAGTAATACGAGGTGGTGTCGGCCCCGGCGCTGCCGAAGAGGATGCTGCGGCTGTCGGGCGACCAGTCGATAAAGGTGTCTGAACTGGGGTTGCCCACCACCACCCGGTGGGTGCCGGAGGCCACGTCATAGATGGAAATGTCGGCATGCCGCGAGCTGTTGATCAGCGGGTCGGGCTGGCGGGTAAAGGCAATGTACCGGCCATCGGGCGACCATTTGAACCCGCGGATGTGGAAGTCGACGCTGTCGATGAGCGCGCGGGGTTTGCGGGCCGCTTTCCAGGCGGAATCGTTCGCCTGTTCGGGCAGGGGGGCTTCGGTGAGGCGGGCAGGCACCACGTCCTGCACCCAGAGCCGGGCGCGGCGGTATTCGGCATCGTCTACCTCAAAGGCGCCGTACTTCTCCTTGCGGGCCTCCTCGGCCTTTTTTTGGTCTTCCCTTCGCAAAAAGGCGATCTGCGCCCCGTCGGGCCGCCACTCGAAATCGCCCACGCCCCCTTCCACATCGGTCAGGGGGAAGGCCTCGCCCCCGGCCGTGCGCAGCAGGTAAATCTGGTCGTCGTTGCCCCGGTCCGACACAAAGGCGAGCCACTGTCCGTCGGGCGACCATTGGGCCCCCTGGCTGCTGCCTTTCGGGTTATGGGTCAGGGGGATGGGCGCGCCCCCGTCTTTGGAGAGCCAGAGCTCCCGGTCGAAGCGGTTTTCGGCCCAGTCGGTGGTGGTTTTCTCAAAGGCCACATGCCGCCCGTCGGGAGAAAGCACGGGGTTGGCGAGCCCTTCGAGGGAAATGACCTCTTCGAAGGAAGGGTTCTTCTGTGCGTGGCCCATACCGGTCAGCATGGTGAAGGCCCACAGCGAAAGCAGCAAACGGGTGTTCATAGGGGTAGGATGGAGTTAGGCCCCTGAAGATACGAAACGTGTGAGAACTCTTATCAATAATGAGCAGGTCTGGCCAGGTGAGGTTTCTCAGTCAGCCCTTTGCTGCGCTACACTCTTCCCCTCCTGGGAGGAAACACCTACCACAGGATTCCCCTCCTGGGAGGGGCCAGGGGTGGGTTTTCCGAGCCTACCCACCCCTAAATCCCCTCCGGAGGAGGGGACCGAGTTGTGCTTCCCGGGAGGGATTTTTCAGTCCCTGTTGGCGTTATTGTTCCACAGGCTCTTCCTTTCCCCGAAGTGCAGGCCGTGGAAATACGTTTCACTGGAAGCGGAGCTTGTGGGGCGTTACGGGAGTTCAGAAAGCAGGGTGTCAATATGGTTCAGGACGCCCTGTACCTGAACCAGCCCTGCACTATAATTATCGCGGTTCATGACCAGGATGCGCAGGATGTTGGTGTTGTTCAGGAAGGCATCCATGGAAATTACGCGCAAATACTTCCCGAATTTGAAATCGGTGATGTGATCCCGCATCAGGGGCAGCCATTCGTTGTTAAAGGAATACTCGATATCTTCCATCGCCAAAGAAGCCCTGGCGGTTTTGTCGTCGTAATACTGGCCGAGCAACAGCCGCAAGGTGTCTTTGGAAACAATATCGAGCCCTTTGGATTTAAGCACCTCATACGAACTGGTAAGGGGGTTGAAGCGCTCAAACCGGGCTACCCGGCCCAGCCAGAAGGGGATGCTATCGGGGAAGGCGCTCCTCTTTGAGGGGTCCAACAGCTTTCCGGATGCCGCTATAGCTTCCTGGTAACTTCGGGCAACCGCCTGCAGCACCATCTTGTCCTGAAGCAGGTTTTCTTTGATCTGCGCCAGCACCTCCTTTTCAAAGGCCCTGTTTTTCCGCACCTCGTTCCAGGTGTCGATCTGAAGCGCGATCAGGATCCCAAGCACCACCAGCACAATCTCCCCGATGGCGTATAACAGGTATTTGCGCGTGCGGTTTTCAGCCAGCAGGCTGAGGCGTAAGGTACGGAGGAAGCGGAACACAGCGGTGGGTTAACGGGTTGGGTGTTCCGAAGATAGGGGATTTTGGGGGACTATGCAGTGGGCAATGGAAGAATGCTGCGGGGGGGGAGCTGTCATTTCGAACCCCTGAAGTAGCGCGAAGCTCACTTCAGGGTGAAAATCTCATGAATGGTGTGCAGGACTCGATTAATGATATTTCTAGATAAGCTCCTTAGAGCGCTATTCTCTATTACCGGTGCCCTTCGAAGGGACCGATTAAGTCCTTCTTGGGAGGGAATATCAGTCAGGTTTCGAATATGGCATTTAATCTTTTCTCCGATTCAAACCAACTGAGTTTAGGAACTAGACTTCTGTTTCTTAAATTAGTAAATCTCGGAAAGAGGAAGCATTTTGGATTTTGGCAATTGAAAAAGTAAAACACCTATTGCGAGGACCAAATAAAAATGTAAATGAATTGAAATGTCTTGGACGAGCCAACTAATTACAAGAATCAAAAGGCTCTTGAGCAGAATTTGAGGAGTGCTATGTCTTCTGGGGAATCTCTTTTTAAGAAAGGGTTTGTCTAGCGATCGGGATTTCCAGAAGTAATTATCTAACCTTTTAACCTTAATTAGAAATAGTAAGGTTGAGAACAAGTTAATCAGAGGAAACATAAAAACACTCAGCACAATCACCGGCGCATTCGACAAAATGGAGGAGGGCGACGTTTGCTGGTTCGCCCCCAGGAACACCACGGCCTGGAAGGCCAGCAGGAAGCCCACGAAGAGTGAGCCGGAATCGCCCATAAACAGGCGTTTGGTGTACGAGAGGTTAAAGCGGAGGAAGCCCAGCAGGGCGCCCACCAGCACAAAGGAGGTGATGGCCATGGACGTGTCGCCGGCCACCAAAAAGAACCCCCCGAACACGATGGTGGCGATCAGGGCCAGGGAACCCGCCAGCCCGTCGATGCCGTCGATGAGGTTATAGGCGTTCACCACCAGCAGAAACACAAAGGTGGTAAACAAAACGGAGGCCAGGTAGGGCAGCTCGCCCAGGCCGAAAATGCCGTCGAGGCTTTCGATGCACCCCCCGCCCACAAAAATGGCCAGGCCGGCGGCCACCAGCTGCCCGGCGAACTTCTTGGCCGGGTCGAGCCCCACCATATCGTCTTTGATGCCCAGGAAAAACAAAATGGATATGCCCGCCATCAGGCTCAGGATGCGGGCCAGGGCCTCCTGGGGGCAATTGCCCAGGCACGAGAGGCTCATGGCCAGTACGCTGAAGGCGATAAAGATGCCCGCCCCCCCGTAGGTGGGTACGCGGTACTGGTGGGCGCTGCGCTCCCCGGGCTCTTCCATCAGGTTTTTGGCCTGGCTCAGGTAAATGATCACCGGGTACAGGTGCACCGACACCCAGTAGGCCAAAACGGCGGCAAGGGCGGTGATCGCATAGGGATTGGTAAGGGCAGTGTACAGTCCTTCTGGGAACATGGCGTGGCGTCTTAGAGAGGGGTCACGGCTGGAAGGCAGGGGCGCACCCCCTCCGGAAGGCTTCTGAATTCGTTGGTGATGGCGTGGATGTAGTTCTTTTTCATATAGCGGTTGGTTAGGGTTCTCTGTATTTCCGGGGCTTTCCGGCCCTGATTCGGGGGATACGACCAAAGGTATTCTCCCATGGGCGAACTTCCTTACGGGTTTCCTCAGGCCCGGGCACTAAATCGGTTTCGCAACTGTTAAAATCCGTTCAGAACAACCCCATATCCTTGGCCAGGGCAATCAGGTTGGGGATGTTTCGCGCCATGAAATAATCTTTCAGGCGGTTGATGCGTTTCTCCACGCTGCTCAGGCTGCTGGGGGTAATGCCCTGTTGGGCAAAGCGGTCGGCTATCTCTACCTGCGAGTACCCGCTGGCCAGTTCCTGCAACAGCAACAGGTCGTATTCATCGATTTCCAGGCTCGGGGCCTGGCTTAAGCTGCGCGACAATTCGGGCGACAGGTAAGTGGCCTTCCTGCTGATCGCTTCAATGGCCTGCACCATCTGCAGCGAGCTCTCCCGCCCCTTCAGCACATAGCCGTTTACGTTCAGCTCTTCCATGAATTCCCTGATTTTGTGCGCGCGGTCTTCGATGGAATAGATGATGGTGTGCAGGTCGGGCTGCAGGGCCTTGGCCTCGCAGATGAGTTCGTCCCCCGAGTGGAGCTGGCCGTTGCCGGGGCCCCCTTTAAACGACAGGTCGGTGATGAGCAGGTCGAAGGGCTCCCCGTCGAGCAGCGCCTTTTTGAGCTTCAGCAGGGCGTTGTCGCAATACTTGGCGTGGTCTATGGCAAAGGGGAAGGACGCACTGAGGGTGGCCGTGAGCCCGATGTTGATGCTGTCGATGTCTTCTACAACCAGGACCTTTTTGAACATAATGCGCGATTTTTGGTTCGGCAGGGAAGGCGGCTTCCGGGCCGCTTCCTTGCTGTCTTGTCCAAAACTACGGGCTCCTTTCATGGGTTCCTTACGGGTTTCCGCACAGGCCCCGAAAAGTTTGGGTTCCGGGGTGCGGGTTTCCGTAAGGCGAAAGTAGCGCAGCGGCCTGTCAGGGCCTCCGAAAATTAGCTGCATTGCAATGCAGGTATTTTTAAACCATCGGAAAACCGGGGCTTACCGCAGCAAAAAGGGCCCCTTGTCGATGCGGTACACCTTAATGCGCTTGTCCTGCTCCGAACGGTACGCACGGATGAGGTCTTCCTCGGTTTCCAGCAGGGTTTTAAAGCGGAAATTCAGGCTTTCCACCACCTGGTTGCGCACTTTGATGTTGTGTACGGGGTTCAGGTGGGGTTTTTCCACCAGGTCCAGCACCTGCTGGGCGGGCACGTCGCGGTCGGCCCGCAACAGCAGCAGCAGCACGGCCAGGGAGCGGGGGTCGATGTCGAGGCGTCGGCCTTTATAGCGCATGCCCCCTTCACCTACCAAAATCTTGTCGCGTTCGCGAAACCTGCGGCGCCCCAGCACCAGCAAACCTACCGCCAGGGCCGCCCCCAGCACCCCGCCGGCCGGCCCCCAGGGGAACCCGGCCCGCCCGTAAAGGGCTTCTTCCCGCACCGCAGGCCCCAGGAAGTCTTCAAGGGGCATGATTTCAAACCCGACCTTGCCATCCGGATCCCCTGCCCGTGGGCGGTTGAGGCTTTTGAGCACATAGAGCTGCCCGTCGGTGTAAAAAGAACCGCCCTGCCTGGCGTTGATGTCCATAGGCAACACCCCGTAATTTTTCGGGGTGATTTTATGGGTGGTCAGGCGGTTGTTCCCCGGGTCGACCAGAAAAAACTCATGGCGGTTTGGGTTCCCGAAGAGGATTTTGTCGCCCAGGTGGACCACCATGGGGTTCTTTTCGAAGTTGTCTTTCATGGAGCCCAGGAATTCCCACCGCTTTTCCCCCGTGTGGTACCGCCAGAGGTCCCTGTTCGGATGCATCCTCAGGGGGTCGATGGGGTCCAGAACCCTCCCCCCGAAGACGTACCAGTAGGGCCCGCTGCGGGTGATGTAGGAATTGTCGCTGCCCGGGGGTACTTCCTCGCTGCCGGTGGGGGCCACCACTTCCCATTCGCGGGAGGCCTTGCTGAAGTAGGTAAAGAAGTTGCGGTGCGACCAGAACCCGTACCCCCCATAGCGGAAAATGGTATCGTTCTCTACAAATAAGGTGGAACCAATCTGCATCTTGTGGGTAAAGGAATGGTCGAGGCGTCGGAGGCTGTCGCCTTTCAGGCGGTAGACCATCCCGCCCATCCCTTGGACCATGTACAGGGTGGAATCGGCGGTTACCACGTGGAACGACAGGGGAAAATCCGCATCCAACCGGGGAACCTTCACCAGCCGGCTTTGGCGGTAATCGGGCGCCAGGTACAGCCGGATGCTGTCGGGCCACATCGCGTAGAGGGTACGGGTGTGCGGGTCCACGGCCGTGCCCTTCAGGGTCCGCAGGTTCCCGATGGGCACCACCTGCGCCCCTCCCCGGGCCGGTGCCAGCAAAAAAAGGCCCGCCAGGGCCCCAAACAGAACGCGAGCGGTTTTCCCCATGGTCCTGTTAAAATAAAACTTTTTCGTCAATTCAGGGGCAGGGTAAACGAGCAGGCCAGGCCGCCCTTGTTTTCGGCCGGCAAGGTAAGGGTTCCGCCCGTAGCGCGGATACGGGTTTCCGCATTGGCCAGGCCGCTGCGCCCCTGCAGGGCCTCGGGGGGCAGGCCCACCCCGTTGTCTTTGTAGCGCACCTCCAGCCAGCGGCCGTTTCGGGTGAACTCCAGCAGGGCCAGGCTGGCCCCGCTGTGTTTTTTCAGGTTTACCAGCAGTTCCTGCACCACCCGGTAGCAGGTGGTCTGCCCGGTCTGGGAAAGCCGTTGCCACGGGATTTTGTCGAGCCCCCGCAGCACGATGCGGGTGCGCTCGTCGTTGTACCCGTCTATGAGTTCCTTGAGGCGGCGGTCGAAGGCCCCGTCGGCCGGTACCTCGGCCGTGTTGCGCGCAATGTTCCGGGTTTTGGCGTACACCTGGTCGAGCTGCCCCAGCACGAATTCCCGTTCGGCCTCCCCCTGCAACGACCGGCCCGAGGCGTAGTTCAGGATGTTGAACACGTCGTTGGCCAGTTCGTCGTGCACCTTTTTGGAGATCCGCGCCTCGGTTTCATAACTCGCCTCCAGCTGCCGGCGCCGCGCCCGGTTGCGCTGCAGGCGCATCAAAAGGACCCCCGTGGCCGCTACCCCCAGCAGCAGGACCCCCAGCAGGAGGTTGCGGGTGCGGGCCTGGCGGAGCTCCAGGGTTTTCTGGGCCGCATCCTGTTTGGCCAGCAGGTAGTTCTGCCGGTTCTTTTCGGTTTCGTACCGCACCTTGGCAAAGTTGTCGCGGGCACGGGCCCGCGCCCCCCCGAGGCTGTCGGCCAGGGCCTGGTAGGCCAGGGCGTGCGGCCGCGGGTCTTCCGCTACCCTGGTGAGCGCGGCCAGGGCCATAAGCTGTTCGTCGGGGTTTTCGAGTTCCTCCGAAAGCGCCCGCGCCTCCAGGGCGAAAGCCCGGGCCCGCTCCGGGTTGGCGGCCGCATGGAACTCCGAGAGGTTCAGGGTACTGAACAGCAGGCCTGCCTTGTAATCAAGGCCCTTGCGCAGCTGGTAAGCCTCCTGCAACAGGGCTTCGGCCCCGGGCTCCCCCAGGCGGGCTTTGGCCAGGCCCAGGTTGTCGAGCACCCGGGCCCGGTCGGTGGCCCGTTTTTCTTCGGCCAGTACCGGGTCGGCCCGCAATTCTTCCAGCAGGTCGCGCGCCTTTTCGTAGTGGCCCTGCAAAATGTACACCGCCGCCATGTTGTTGCGGATATTCAGGACGGCCAGGGGGGTACTTTCGACCTCCATGGCTTTTTGGTACCAGGCCAGGGCCTCGTCGTAGTTCTTCCGGTTCTTGGACGAAATCGCCAGGGCATTCACCAGGCCTGCCATCCAGCGATTATCTTCTTCCACGGGGCGGTTTTCGACGAAAGCCAGGCCCTCCACGGCCATGTCTTCGGCTTCCTGGTAATTGCCCCCGAAGTTCAGCAGGTTGGCCAGGTTCAGCAGTTTTTTTCCGGCATTGAGGCTGTCGCCCAGGGCTTTGTAGAGTTGTATGGCCTGGTAGTAGTGCTCCAGGGAAGCGTCGTACCGGTTGGCCATGCGGCTGTAGAACCCCAGGCGGAAGTGCCCGTTGGCCAGGGCCGCGCTGTCGCCCAGGGCCGCAGCCCGGGCCACCAGCTGCGCGCTGTAGTACACGGCGCTGTCGAGCTCCCCGGCGTTTCGGTGCAATCCTGCCCGGTGCCCGAGGAGGTAGAGCTCCAGGGTATCGCCCGTGCCCGCCCACTGCCGCAGGAGGGCCTCGTTGCGCCCGATCTTTTCCCCCGTGGCCACGGCCTTGTCGGCGCGCACGGCCTCATAGGCCGCCAGGGCGCTGTCTACCGCCACAGGCGCCGTCGCCGGCCCTTCGTTCCGCGCGCAACCCAGTACCACAATGCCGCCCAGCAGGCCGCCGATCCATCGCAGGTTCATGGAAGTAAAAATACGGGGTTTTGATGTCATTTCGAACCCCCTGAAGTAGAGCGAAGCTCACTTCAGGGGTGAGAAATCTCATTAATGATACGCAGGTGCCGCTTGCTGAGGTTTCTCAGTCCCTCTCCCCCTCCTTTGTCGGGGTCGAGGTCCTTCGAAATGACAGTAACACGCAATCGTAATTGGTCCAAAGGTGATTTTAAAAAGCCCCAGTGTTCAGGAATTCCCAGGCCGGATTAAAACTGCTAATGAGCTGCTCCTTTTTCTGCCTCCTCCATGCCTTGATTTCCTTTTCCCGCGCGATGGCCTTATGAATGCTGTCAAAACCTTCAAAATACACCAGGTAGTAGCAATTATATTTTCCGGCAAAGGCCTTGCTTCGTTTAAGACTATTTTGGTAATGTTTCGCCAAGCGGGCTTTTATGTCTCCGGTCACGCCCACGTAAAGGGTTGTCCGGTTTTTGTTTGTGGTGATATATACGAAATAGCGGAAAAACACCAGGGCAAGTTATAAATCGATGGTGAAGGCCTCATTCAGTTTCCCCATCATTTTCGATCCCCCCCCCTTGGTAGTGTGAAAACTGACCCCTAACTGTGCACTGTCATTTCGAACCCCCTGAAGTAGAGCGAAGCTCACTTCAGGGGTGAGAAACCTCAGGAATGACGTGCAGGTCTTGCTTGAAGAGATTTCTCAGTCAGTCGTCCCGATAGCAATCGGGAGGGGCCTCCTTCGAAATGACACTACCCCATCCCCCTAGCGTTTCCCCTTCACCACCCTCCGTTTCCCCACCGGGTTTAACGAATTCACCAGGCCCGATTGCACGCCTTTCCAGATGTAGTTGCCCAGGCCCTTGTAGGGGATGCGTTCCGCCTCGACCAGGCCCACCACGGTATGGCCGTGCCGGTTGGGGTTGGCGTCCTTCAGCAGGGTGTTGGCGGCCCAGGAGAGGGTTTTGCGGTCGTCTTTCCCGTCTTTGTGGAGGGACACGCTCAGGTCGTGGTACAACAGGGTCAATTCCCCGTGGAGCGACCAGGGGGTGCCGGTCATGGCGAACTGCAGCCCGTCGAGCCGCCCCGAGGTAAATTGCAGCCCTACCGCCGGCAGCACGGTTTTATTCAGGCTCTGGAAAGACGAAGTCCTGTCGGTTTGCCCCCGCACGCGGAAGGTGGGGGTGTGGTAGGGCAGTTCCAGGTGCACTTCCACGGGGATCGCCTGGTCCAGTTTGGCGGCGAGGTCGATCTCAAGGGGGGTGGGGCCTTTGAGGCTGTCGGGCAGGGTGGTGAGGTGGCGCACCTCGAGGGCAAGGTCCGAAAAATCAACCAGCAGGGGTGGCGCCCCTAATTCGGTCTGTTCGGCGTAGTTCATGGAGCTGTTTTTGACCGCTATGGAACCGATATGGAGCGGAAAATCAAGGGAGGCAA
Source organism: Robiginitalea marina (assembly GCF_024006985.1). Lineage (GTDB taxonomy): Bacteria > Bacteroidota > Bacteroidia > Flavobacteriales > Flavobacteriaceae > Robiginitalea > Robiginitalea marina. The sequence continues at coordinate 71,757 of NZ_JAMXIB010000013.1, read as the reverse complement.
GGGCCTCCTGGGGCAGCAGCACCCTCTTTCCGGTATTGAAGGGTTTGGTTTTGTCGCGGAAGATCTTCAGGGCCAGGCTATCGACCGCTATATGCCCGATGGATACAATCCCGAGGTTCAGGAAGGCAGACATATCGAATGCGCTGAGCTTCAAATTTTTGATGTGGGCGTCGTAGATCTCGTAGCTATACCGGTTTTGTTCCCGGAAGGCCTGGTGGTCCTCCCGGGGGCTCAGGGCCATTTCCCTGATCTGGAGGTCCCGCGAGGCGAAGGTGTAGGTCAATTCCTTAAACCCCATCCGGTAAAGGTTTTGGGGCAGGGCCAAATGCTCGGGGTCGAGCGTTAGCACCAGCCCCCCGATATCGGGTTCGAAGAAGGAAGCCTCCGAATCTCCGGTCCGCTTCATGCCGAGGCCTTGCAGGCTTCCCCCCCTTGAGGTAAAGTGCATAAGGGTGTCGCCCGAGGAGGCGTTGCGCCGTGACAATTCGAAGTCTCCCAGGGTAAAACGCTCCAGGGTGAGGGCGGTAATGCCGGGCAGCCGGATGCCCTCCAGGGAGAACCCCCCGCCTTTTTTTTCCTTCTCAAGGGCCTCTTTGTGCCCTTCGGGGACCACCAGGTCGAGCCTAACCGAATCGATGCGGACCTCGCTGATGCGGATCTGTTTGTCCCAAAGGAAGTTCATCAGCCCCACCCCCCTCACGGTCACCTTGCTTACGCCGGCTTCCTTGAGGGCCTTCTCATGGGTTTCCCCCTTGAAGAATGCCTCCCGGTGGGCCTCCCGGGGCGTCATCCGGAAGTTGGTGAACGTTATGCGCTCGGCAAAGATGTCGATATCGATCCCCTCATAGGAAAAAGCGTAGGCAGGTTCCCCTTCGCCCCCCGTCACCTCTATTTTCTGCCGCACATAGCGGTCCAGCGATTCCTCCAAAATGCGGTTCAGGGCGCCTGTCCCGAATACGACCGCCAGGACCAGCACCAACGCCAGGCCAGAGAACAGGAACTTCTTTTTGCGCGATAAAGCCATAGGGAATCAGTTGTCGCCTAAAGATATGCGAAATCTGATTACGGATGTGCAGGCCTTGTTCGTAAACCCACCCCTAAATCCCCTCCGGAGGAGGGGACCGTGCAGCGCTGCTTAGGTGAGATTTCTCAGTCGCCCCGATAGCTATCGGGGCTCCTTCGAAATGACACTAACACAAATCATAATAAGGCACACAAGAGCCCATTTTTTAAAAGTGACCTCTCCTTGAGGAGCCCCGAAGGATTACCAGCGATAGCGGTGGCGGGAGCGGACCAGCGGTGAGCCTAGCGAACAGGAAGCAGGGAGCGACCTTAGCCATCCGCGGTTTTGGCCATAGGCCAAAAACCGCCTTTAATCCTTCGAAAGTGGTCTTTTTCTTTGCCTCTTTCTTTTGGACCAGCAAAAGAAAGAGGAACAAAGGTGCGAGCCAAAGCGAGCACCGCAAAACGCCCACTCGGGGCGGTATGCCCCAAGGTGAGAAATCTCATGAATGATGTGAAGGTCTAGTTCGGTGGACCCACCCCTAAATCCCCTCCGTGGGAGGGGACCGTGCAGCGCTCCTTAGGTGAGATTTCTCAGTCAGCCCTTTACGGGCCTCCTTCGAAAGGACAGTAACGCGTAACCTCGAGCATGCACGAGAATGCCCGTTTAATGAAGAGGACTTAAACTTGAGGGGGCCCGAAGGATTTCCAGCGATAGCGGTGGCGGGAGCGGATCAGCGGTGAGCCTAGCGAACAGGAAGCAGGGAGCGACCTTAGCCATCCGCGGTTTTGGCCATAGGCCAAAAATCGCCTTTAATCCTTCGAAAGAGGTCCTTTTCTTTGCCTCTTTCTTTTGGACCAGCAAAAGAAAGAGGAACAACTGTGCGAGCCAAAGCGAGCACCGCAAAACGCCCACTCGGGGCGGTATGCCCCAAGGTGAGAAATCTCATGAATGATGTGAAGGTCTAGTTAGGTGGACCCACCCCTAAATCCCCTCAGGAGGAGGGGACCGTGCAGCGCTCCTTAGGTGAGATTTCTCAGTCGCCCCGTCGAATCAGTACTAACGACTTTACTCCTCCCGCACCAGCGAGGCGTAATGCCGGTACCGCTCCATGATCTGCTTTACATAGCGATAGGGTTCCACCCCGCGCAGGTAGCCGTGCTGCACGACCTCATGGTAGTAGTTTTTGGGGTAGCTCAGGGCCAGGATCATCTGGTCGACATTTTGGTCCCAGCAATTCGGGTCCACCCCGCGCACGGTCGCCAGGCGCTGGGCATCCTGCACGTGGCCCAGGCCGCAGTTGTAGGCCGCCAGGGTAAATTTCACCCGTTCCAGGGAATCGGGCACCGCGGCAAAGGCCCGGGAAAGCTGTTCGAGGTAGCGCACCCCGCCGGCGAGGCTTTGGCCCGGGTCGGAAGGGTCGGCCACCTTGAGTTCTTCTGCGGTGGCGGGCATCAGCTGCATGAGGCCTGTAGCCCCGGTCCAGGCGGTAGCCTCCGGGTTGAATCGCGATTCCTGGTACACCATGGAGGCCAGCAACCGCCAGTCCCACCCCAGGCGGGCGGCGTGGGCCTTTAGCAGGGTATCGTACTGGCTGATCCGCCCCTCGGCCAGGCTGTAGAATTCGCTCTGGATGCGGCGGTTGAAACTGCGGGGGTTCTCGAAGTATTTGTTGTAGATATAGTTGAAGTCGTGCCCTTTTTTCTCCTTTAGTAGCCACTGGTCCACGGCTTGCAGCAATTCCGGGGCGTTTTTTCGCACGGCCCACCCGATGCGCTGCGAAAAGCTCACCGGCACGCTTACGTCCAGGATGGGGTAACTGGAGGCGTTGATGCGCGCCAGGTTGCGGTCGGCCACCGTGTACTTGATGTGCCCGTCCACCACCTGTTTGATGATCTCGTCGGTGGAAAGGTTGCCCTCCAGGGTATCGATCACGATGGCCCCCCCGATTTCGCGTGAGAGGTTGGCCAGGCGTTTGAGGTACGAGGAGTTCTTGCGGACGCTTACCGTGTCGCCGATCAGCTGCACGGGGTCCTGTATGGTCTGGTTGCGGATCTGGTCGAGGGTCATTTGCCTCCAGGCGGCCGGTTTGCGCTGCACCAGCACCTGTTTGGTCAGGTAAAGCGATTCGGTAAAGGCCACTTCCTGCTGCCGCCCTTCGGTAATGGCCAGGCCGTGGGCCACCACGTCTACCTGCCCGCTTTGGAGCACCTCCAACATCTGGTCGAGGTCCCGGGCGACCCGCAACTCCAGTTCAAGCCCCAGGTGGGCCGCCAGGCGTTTGAGCAGCTCGTATTCATACCCCATGGGCTGGCCCTTGTAGAGGAAGTAGCCGGTGGCGCTATAGACGATCAGGGCCCGCAGGCGGCCTTCCGACCGGATGTCCTTCAGGTCGCGCCGCACCTCCGGCAGGCGGTCCTCAGAAGTTTCCCCGGCCCGGCCCCACTGGCACGACCAAAGCAGCAGTGCCAGCGACAGCAATAGCCCGATCCGTATGAAAAGCGTTTTCAAAGCGAGGTAATATAGCATAAACCGGGGATATCCCGAAAGGGGACCCCGTAAACGGCATCAAACCGGGCGGTTGGCCTCAGTTCGATACAAGGTCGGCAGCCCGCTGGAGCGAACCCGCCAGTTCCTGCGAAAGCCCTCCCATCCAGAGGGAGGATCCGTGCTCCAAAACCATGGCCACGAGCCCGGCTGCAAGCAGCAGGGCGGCGATCGCCAGGCAGCGCGCACAGAACAGTTTTTCGTCGGATTTCATGCTATTAATCGGTTGGTGTTCAGCATGAAACTAAGAAATTCCCCTTACATTAACAAATATTTAAGAAAAAACGCCCCATTTCAGGTTAGAACTGGAAATAGATGAACTGCTCCCCGCTTCCCTGCGAAAGGAAAATCAGGAAGAGCATTACCCCCCAGGCCAGGCCCAGGACCCAGGGTGAGGTTTTCGCGGCCACCTCTTTCATGCTGCGGTCGCGCATCACCCAGTGGCAGAGGAACATGGCCGTAACCACGACCAGGACCTGTACGATGGTGGCCAGCTCCAGGGTTTTTTCGCCCCCGGTCCGCAGCCACAGCATGGAGGTGATCATGTCCCAGGCGGTGGAAAATTCCCGGGCCCGGAAAAAGACCCAGGTGATGTTTACGCAGCTAAAGGTGGTAAAGGCCAGGAAAAGCCCGTTGCGCGCGGTAATCTTAAAGGGGAGGTAGCGCCGCTGCAACCGCTCCAGGATGAGGTAACTGCCGTGCAGCCCGCCCCAGACGATAAAGGTCCAGGCCGCCCCGTGCCACAGCCCGCCCAGCAGCATGGTGACCATGAGGGCCACATACATGCGCAGGATCCCATGCCGGTTGCCGCCCAGGGGGATGTAGAGGTAGTCGCGCAACCAGCTCGACAGGGTAATGTGCCACCGCTTCCACAAATCGGAAAAGCCCAGGGAAGCGTAGGGGTAGCGGAAGTTGTCGGGAAGGAATATGCCCAGCATCAGGGCCACCCCGATGGCGCAGGTGGAATACCCGGCAAAATCGAAAAAGATCTGCCCCGAAAAGGCCAGGGTACCCGTCCAGGCGTCTACCGGGTGCAGCAGCTTCCCGGCCCCGAACACCGTGTCAGCCGCATCGGCCAGCAGGGTATCGGCCAGCACCACCTTCTGGAACAGCCCGATGGTCAGCAGGAACAGCCCCCAGATAAACTGGTTGGCCGTGGCCTTTTTTTCTTCGTAAAACTGCGTGATCAGGTCGCCCGCCCGCACGATGGGCCCGGCCACCAGCTGGGGGAAGAAGGTCACGTACAGGGCAAAATCGAGGAAGGTCCTGGCCCGCTCGGTGCGTTTGAGGTACATGTCGATGGTGTACGACATGGTCTGGAAGGTGTAGAACGAAATCCCCATGGGCAAAATGATGTCGAGGGGGGCGGGTTGGAAGTCCCACCCGATCTGGTTCACCAGCCAGGTGAAGTTTTTCAAAAAGAAGTCGCCGTACTTGAAAAAGCTCAGGAACCCCAGGTTTACCACCATGCTCAGCACCAGCCAGCCTTTTCGGCGGTGGGGATTTTCTTCCACCGCCAGCTTCTTGCCGGCCACCCAGTCGACCACAGTGGAAAACCACAACAGCAGCACCAGGGGCGGGTTCCACAGGCCGTAGAACACGTAGCTGGCCAGCAGCAACATGCCTTTTTTGCCTTTCCAGTTCAGTAAGGGGGCGTAATACAGGGCCAGTACCACCGCCAGGAATACGATAAATATGAGGGAGTTGAATAACAAGGCAGCGGGGCTTAGCGGTTAGGGATGGCGCCGTCGGCCTGCATCAGGCGTACCAGCTCTTGGGTGAAGTAATCGGCGTCGGGCCCGGATAAATGCGATTCTTCCGGGCAGGTAAGGCCTTTCAGGGATTCGTAATCCTCGAAGTGGTAGGCGGGCACCTGGGCCTGTGCTACCAGGTCGTCCCAGAAGTCAGTCCGGGGGGTGACGTGCTTTTCGGCCTCCCGGAAGCCCCCATTCGAGGGGCAGCGCACCAGGACGAGGCTTCCTCCCCGGGCCCTGAAGGCTTCCAGGTCAGACAGGAAAAAGGCCATGGTGGCGTCTTTGTCGGGGGGCGGGGCCCCTTTTCCGAAAAAAGCCCATACCCGGGCCACGCTGTTGGCCAGGGCGGTGTCGGTAACCGTCTGCGGGGTCATCCGCATGTTCCGGTCCGCGGACACCTCGCCAAAAAAGTAAAAAGGCGGCATTTGCGGGGCTCCGGTGCGGTTGCCCAGGCGGATGCGCCCGAGCAGCGACTTCAGGTCGATGTCGTCGGCCCACTCTTCCTCGTCCCCGCTCATGAACACGAGGTTTTGCTGCAAAAAGGCCGACAGGGGGTAGTTCAGGCGCTGGGCGTAGGTGCGCTCCTGGTAATGGTCCACCTTCCCCTGTATCCGCTCCCAGGGGGGGGCCATGGGGAAGGTGGTGGAAAAGAACAGGGGCGGGGTCACCCCCATAATGACGGTACCCCTGAAATCGGTATTGCGCACGATGTCGTGGAAAGCGGGCAGGGGTGAAGACCCGGTAGCGGAAAGCTGGATGGGCTTGCGGCCCGTGGCCGCTTCGAAGGCCCCGACCTGGATGTCGAAGTAGGCCCTGGAGGACCCGACGATCACAAAATCTTTCTCGGTGGCTTCTTCTACCCGGGCCCGGTGTACGGCCCAAAGGTCCTTGTCGTCGTTAAGCGTCGGCCAGTAACCCTGGCCGCGCCAGTAAAGTTCCCATGCGGAAATACTGGCCAGGCTGACCGCAAGCGCGATCAGCGCAGATTGTTTGAGGGACATAATTGGTTTGGTTGGTTGTTTAGTAGCTTCGAATATAGGTCTTTTTGAAGCCGCTTTAACATTTAAGGCCCTGATTTTTAAGAGGTACCTCCTTTGTCATTTCGAACCCCTGAAGTAGAGCGAAGCTCACTTCAGGGGTGAGAAATCTCATCAACGATGAGCAGGTACCGTTTGGAGGGATTTTTCAGGAAGCCCCTTGCTGAGCTACACTCTTCCCCTCCCGGGAGGTAAACACCTACCATAGTGTTCCCCTCCTGGGAGGGGTCAGGGGTGGGTTTTCCGGGCACACCCACCCCTAAATCCCCTCCGAAGGAGGGGACCGAGTTGTGCTTCCCGGGAGGGATTTCTCAGTCGGCCCTCCCCCCGATAGTCCCGATAGCTATCGGGAGGGGTCCTTCGAAATGAAACGGGTGGTGTGCAATCCCCCCAACCCCCTCTTTCTCAACCTTCCGGAATTATTTACCTACCTTGTATGCCACTCAACAACGGAAAAACCTTTAAAACCAACCAACCCATGAACACCCTTAAAATGACCTTCACCCTTCTGGCACTGGCCTGCAGCGGCCTTGTTGCCGCCCAGACCATGACCCTCGAAGAGCGGAATGAACGCATCCGCGAGCGCTGGAACCGCAGCCTGGTAGACAACGAGAAATACATCTTCAACAAACAACCCAACCAATTGCTGGCCAATACCATAGAAGCCGTTACGCCGGGCACGGCCCTGGTGGTCGCGATGGGGCAGGGGCGCAATGCCCTCCACCTGGCCCGCAAGGGTTGGGAGGTGACCGGGTTCGACCTGGCCGACAAGGCGGTGGCTTATGCCATGGACCAGGCTGCGAAGGAAGGCCTGGAACTCACCACCTATATCGAGAGCTACGAGGTATTCGACTACGGCACCGAACAATGGGACCTCATTACCTGGCTCTACGGGGGCTGCCTGCAGGGGATTGAAGGCATCACGGGCACCCTGAAGGAGGCCCTGAAGCCTGGCGGGCTCTTCGTTTTTGAGTTTTTCCACCGCGAAGCGGGCATAGGCATGGGCCGCCCGGATTTTGGCTGCGTGGCGGGCTCAGTGAGGGAACGCTTTGAGAAGAAAGGCGGGTTTGAAGTATTGCTCTATGAGGAAACCATGGGGATGGCCGATTACGGCATGGATGAGCAAAAGCTTATCTATATGGTGCTCACCAAAAAATAGGGGGTCACGGCCGGCCCGGTTTTTTCCCCAGGAGGTAGCTGAGGGCCCCGATGCCCAGGATGAGCAGGCCCATGAGGCTTTCTTCCGGCTGGTTGGCCAGCAGGTAGCCCAGGATCCAAAGGCTCAGCAACAGGAAAAGGGCGGGCAGCAACGGGTACCATGGGGCCCGGAAACGGTCTGCAGCATCTTTTCCACGCCTCAGCACAAATACCCCGGCCACGACCAGGGCCGAGCTGAGCTGCAAAATAAACCCGCAGTACAGCAGGACGCTTTCAAAGGTACCCGTAACCACGTAGGCAATGCTGATGGCGGCCTGGAACCAGATGGCGGTTACCGGGATGCCATTGGCATTCTTTCGTTTTAAAAAGCCCCAGAGGGGGTAGTCGGCACCCATGGCCATCGACACCCTTGGCCCCACCCATACCATGGCGCTGATGCTGGAGACCAGGAACAGGGCGATCAGCAGGTTGATCAGTTGCGCGCCCCCGGCGCCGAAGACGCTGGTAGCGAAGACGTGGCCCACATCCAGCGCCCCCTTCAGGGACGACAGGGTGCCGTGGCGCAGGAAAACCAGTTGCAGCAGCACGTACAGCAGGGTTACCAGCAGGGTCCCCTGCACCAGGGCTTTGGGCAGGTTGATTTTCGGGCGGTCGACCTCTTCGATGATGTAGGCGGCCGCATTCCAGCCGGTGTACGAATAGCTGACATACACAAAGGCAATGGCGTAGGCGGGGGTGGTGATTTCTGAAATCCAGCCCCCGGAGAAATCCAGGGCGTTCGCCTCCTGGCTGACCAGAAGGCCTGCCCCGATCAAAAAGGCGATCAGCAATACCTTGAACCAGGTGGCAAACGACTGGAACCGGCTGCTGGTGCGCAGGCTGAAGGAGTGCACCCCCGAGAGCAACACCACGGCCCCCACAGCCAGGATGCCCGGCGACAGGGGCACCACGTGGGTCAGGTAGGCCCCCAGGGCCATCGCGGCCAGGGCCACCGGCGCGGCAAACCCAACCACCAGCGAGACCCACCCGGCCAGGTACCCCATAACCGGGTGGTAGAGGCGGGTGAGGAAGGTGTACTCGCCCCCCGATTTCGGGTAGGCGCAGCCCACTTCGGCATAGCACAGGGCGCCGATCAGGGCCATCGCCCCACCCAGGACCCAGAGGATGGCGATAGCCCACGTATTCTGGATGTCGACCAGCTGGAACCCCAGGCTGGTGAACACCCCGGTGCCGATCATGTTGGCCACCACCAGGGCCGCGGCCACTTTCCAGCCAATTTTTTTGGTTTCGCTCATGGGTCTTCCCGATCGTTGTTTTTCCGGCCTTTCAGGTACTCCCGCAGTAACCGTATACCCAGCCGGGCAAACAGGATAATGGCGATAAGGGTAATGAGATCAATGGCCTCCACCGGTGTTTCGTTTTAAGGGTATCAGGGCCTAGCCGGTAATCCCGTCCCCGTCTATATCGCGGGAAACGTGTTGTTCCAGGGCCCCCAGGGTTTTTCGGAGCAGCTCCCGCGTGGCGGCGAGGTCCGTTTCGAGCTGCGCCACCCGGTCTTCCAGGTTGTTCGCTTTTTTTTCCTGCTTGTCCAGCTCGTCCTGTTGCATGAGGTCCCAGAATATTCCCATAGTGCGGAGGTTTAATGCGCCTTTGCATGCCCCTGAGGCCGAAACGCCGGGGGTCCTTTCCTTAGGGCAGGGCGCGAACAGGGTTTAAGGTAGCGATTTCCGGCGGAATGGGGGTGGGATGTGGCCTTAAATCTCATCAATGATGGGCAGGTGCCGCTTGGTGAGGTTTCTCAGTCGGCCCTCCGGTCCTCCTTCGAAATGACACCGATCGAGTGCACATGTCATTTCGAACCCCCTGAAGTGAGCTTCGCTCTACTTCAGGGGTGAGAAATCCCATGAATGATGTGCAGGTCTTTTGGAACCCACCCCTAAATCCCCTCCGGAGGAGGGGACCGTGCAGGGCTTCTTAGGTGAGATTTCTCATCAATGGTGTGCAGGTCTTTGGGAACCCACCCCTAAATCCCCTCCGGAGGAGGGGACCGTGGAGCGCTTCTTAGGAGAGATTTCTCAGTCGTCCCGATAGCTATCGGGGCTCCTTCGAAATGACACTGCCCCCAACGGGAGCAACCCTACTCCACCCGCTCAAGCACGTAATACCCGCCTATCTGGTCGATCCGCCAGGCGCCGTTTTGGAAGCGGAGGCTGTTGTTCCCATCCATCCAGGTGGCATCCCCGATGTAGGGTTTTAAAGTGTCGGCTTCTTTTTCCCCTTCGGGGAGCACCAGCAGCCCGGCATCGGTGGGGGTGAAATGGACCTGCAGGGTGCGTCCCCTGACCACCCCCCGGAAGGTGCCGGTAAGGGGGGCCGGGTCCAGGTCGAAGGGCACAGCCGGATAGTCCTGTTTGTCGAGCACCTGCCAGGCCAGTTCTTCAGCAAAATACCCGGCCCCTTTGGGCCCCGTGGTATTGACCAGGCTAACCACATAGAGGTCGCTGTCGGGGTAGTACCGTGTTTCCGAAAGGAACCCGTGGATGCCCCCCCCATGCCCGATATGCCGGTGGCCAAAGTCATTGAAGACCGACAATCCCTTGGCATACCTCAGGGGCGATCCGTCGTTCAGCGGTTCGGGGGAGATGAGCAGCTGGTACGCCTCCGGCCCCAAAACCTTGCCCCCGTGCAGGGCCTTCAGCCAGGTGAGCAGGTCTTCGGCCGTGGAACAAAGCGACCCGGCGGCATAAGGCCAGGTATGGACCAGGTAGGGTTTTTGCTGCAACCCTTCCGGGGTGTAGTTATAGCCATATACCTTTCCGGGCACTACTTTTTCCGTGGAGCAATAATAGGTGTGGTCCATGCCCAGGGGGGTGAAGAAGGCCTGGTCGAGGTAGGCTTCATAGTCCATGCCACTGGCCTTTTCGACGATCAGGCCAAGGAGGAAGTACCCGGTATTGTTGTAGATCTGCAGTTCCCCCGGCTCAAAGAGGAAGGGTTTGGTTTCCACCAGGCGGAGGAGCGAATCCCTCGGGTGCACGGAGATGGACAAATTCCAGAATTCCTCCATTTCGGTATACCCGGGGATGCCCGAAGTGTGGTCGAGCAACCGCCTGATGCTGATTTCCCGCCCGCCCGTTTCAAAGGGCACATAGTCGGTAAAATCGTCGTCGAGCGAAAGGGCGCCTTCGGAGGCCAGTTTCAGGATGGCCGCCGCCGTAAACTGTTTGGTGACGGACCCGATCTCGAAGGAGGCTCCCTCAGGGATGGGGGCCTGCAGCTCCAGGCTGGCATAGCCGTAGGAGCGGTTCAGGAGGTCCTTCCCCTCCTGGTGCACGATTACCGAGGCCCCGGCGATAAAGGAACTGTCTATGGCCTGCTGAAAGAGAGAATCGGCAAAGGCCGTCAGGGGGGTGGTTGGGGCCTCCGGGGCGGGCCCCTTACAGGCCGATCCGGTTAACACAAGGCAGATAGCCGCAATTAGGATTCTTCTCATGGGGGTTTTTTGGTAAGGGGTTATTGCTTTTTGTTGTTCCCGAAGGACTTATCTGGGAATGGCGGGGGCGGGGGCACCGGCCGAGGGTCTTTGCGGATTTGTTCCTGCAGCACCTTAATGGCCCGCTCCAGCTGGGCATCCTTCCCGTTGAAGGTGGCATGGGGGAGGTTGTCGACCACGATGTCGGGTTCGAAGCCATGCCCTTCGATAAGCCATTGTCCGTTTTCGCCATAGACGCCCATCATGGGGGCGCGGGCCAAACCGCCGTCGCTCAGGCGGTTGGCGCTGCTCAGCCAGATTTCGCCCCCCCAGGTGCGGGTACCGATGGTGGTGCCCATCCCGAGCTTTTTAAAGCCGTCGGCAAAGGCCTCCCCATCGGAATAGGTATTCTCGTTCACCAGCACCACCATGTGGCCCCGGAAGGCGTACTGCATGTTCCAGGTGGGTTTGCCGCTGCGGGTGGCCCAGTACATCCAGGCCTTGCGCAGGAGCTTTTCCAGGATGAAGCTGTCGATGTTCCCCCCGAAATTATATCGCACGTCGATGATCAGGCCCTGCCGGTCAAAGACAGGGTAGAATTCCCGGTAGAACTGGCTGATATCGTCGCTGCCCATGGCCCTGAGGTGCAGGTAGCCCACCTGGTTTTCGGTGGCTGCTTCCACCTGCAGGCGGTTGGCGTATTCCCAGTCGCGGTACCGGAGGTTGTAGTCGTTGCCCAGGGGTACCACAATCAGGTCGCGAACCCCTTCGGGCTGTTTCACCCGCAGCCTCACCTGCCGGCCTTCCTGGTTGCGGATCAGTTCCCCCATATCGCGGGCTTCCAGGGAGGGCTTCCCGTTCACCGAGGTGATGACATCCCCTTCCTTCAGGTTCAGGCCGGGCTGGTCGAGGGGCGATTTCTCCTCGGGGTAATCGGGGTCCGCCCGGTAGATGCGGTCGATCCGGAACCCGCCCCCGGCTTCATCCCGGCTGAAGACGGCCCCCAGGCTGGCTACTTCGATATTTTTCTCGTCGCTGCGCACATCCCCCCCCCGCACGCTGGTATGCAGGGCCGAGAGTTCCCCCACAAAACGGCCGATCAGGTCCGAAAGTTCCTCGCGGGTGGTGACCCGGTCGACCAGGGGGAGGTATTTGGCGTGCATGGCATCCCAGTCGACCCCGTGCATGTTTTTGTCGTAGAAGTAGTCGCGTTCCATCCGCCAGGCGTCGGTGTAGAGCTGCCGCCATTCGTCCCGGGGGGTAATGGGGAACTTCCACCCCTTCAGGGAAATCTGTGCCTTGTCGAGGTCTTCTACTTCCGAATCCCCGGCCTCGACCATGTAGAAATTGCTTCCCTTGCGCAGCAGGAGCTTTTCCCCGTCAGCGGTGAGGGTATAGCTGCGGATGTCTTTTGCGATGGGCAGCAGTTTTACGTCCTCATTGGCCATCTTCACGGCCATCAGGTCCGTTTTTGCGTCCAGGCCGGTACCCTCCTGTTGCAGGTACAGGGTGGAAGCCCCTAGGCTGAGGTTGCTGTAGTTCCCCGCGGGTACGGGCACTTCCAGCAGGCGTTGCGCCAGCCCCTCCAGGTCGATGCGCACGGTTGGGGGGGTCTCGGCCTTTCCGTCTTTGGCCTCCTTTTCCGGTTCGGGGTTCAGTTCGTCCCCCGGCTGGAAGGGCGACCGGGTACCCGCTTGCAGGGGTACATGGTAGAGCTTGAATTTGGCGTCGAAATAGGGCTCCGGTTGGCGGGGCCCCCAGGGGGAACCCACCAGGGAGGTAAAGCTCCGGTCGGAAAGGAAATAGATGAACTTTCCGTCGCGGCTCCATTGCGGGCTTACCGAGTTGGCCCGGTCGGTGGTGAGGTAATGCGCTTTTTTCCCCGGCAGGTGGTACAGGACAATGCGGGTCATCAGGTTGTCGGCGGTTTCCTCGAAGGCAAGCCATTGCCCGTCGGGCGACCAGGCAGGGTTGCCCACATAGTTGTCGGCGGAGGACACCTGGGTGCTGATGCCGGTATTCAGGTCGAGGATGTACATACGCTCGAGAAGGTCTTTATAAGCAAGCCCCCTGCCGTCAGGGGAGGGGACCCCTTCGAACCGGAGGATTTCCCCGTCGCGGGTGATGGCTTTTTCAGGCCCGATGCCATTGGCCGGTAACCGGACGAACTCAAACTCCCCGCTTTCGTCGGAGAGTACCAGCAGGTCCTTCCCGTCGTGGGAAAACACGGCATCGCGGTACCGCACCTGGCTTTTGCCGGTGAAGTCCACAAAGCGGCCGCTCCCTGCAGGGGCCACAAAGACACGACCCCGGGAGGTGATGGCAATTTTTTCCCCTTTGGGGTCGGGGCTCACATGGGTAATATACCGGGCCGGGTTTTCCTCCCATTTTTCGCGAAGCTGGTCGAGGTCGGAAGTCAGGCTGATTTCCACTTTGTTGTAGGCGTCGGAGGCGATGTTGTATGCCCACAGGTCTGCCCCCCACTGGTAAACGATGTTGCCTTCCGAAAGGGTTGCGGTGCGGACATCGAAATCGATATGCACCGTATGCTGCCTCAGGTCGTTCCCGTCTTCATCCATCGACCAGAGGTTCATGGTGCCGTCCCGGTCTGAAATGAAGTATACCCGCCCCTGGTACCACATGGGGTGGTGGCTTTCCCCCGTGTATTCACGGGTCAGGCGCACGGCCTCCGGGCTTCCCTGGCTGAATTTCCAGATTTGGCGGGCGGTGCCCCCCTTGTAGCGCTTGGTGACATTCCGGTGGTAGGCCGGCCGGACAAAATAGACGGTTTCGCCGGCAGCGTCGAAGGAGGCTTCAGAAGCCTGGCTCAGGGGGATGGCCTCCCGCGCCCCGGTTTCGGGGGAGAGGGTGACCACCTGGAAATCGGGGACCCGGGAATAGGCACGGGTCTGGTAGGCTACCCTGCCGTCGGGGGTCCACCCGTTCACCATGGAGGCTTCCCGTTCATAGGTCCATCGGGTGGGGAGGCCGCCCGCGGCCGGCATGGTATAGACCTCCGCCGGGCCTTCGTAGCTGGCTGTGAAGGCAATGGTCGTCCCGTCGGGGGAGAAGGCCGGGTGGGTTTCCTCCTCGGGGTGGCTGGTCAGCCGGCGCGCCAGCCCGCCGGACAGCGGTACGGTCCAGAGGTCTCCCTCCGCGGTGAATACGATTTGCTGCTTGTGGAGGGCCGGGTAGCGGTAATAGCCCTTAAAGCCCTGGGAGAAGGCGTTTGAAACGGAAAGGAAAAGAAGCGGGGCCAGCAGCCAGCCAGCCAGGCGGGAGGGGAAAAAGCGCATAGTCAAAAATTTGGCAGGGAATGGTTTCGCACCTGAAAAAGTACTCAAAATTTCTGAATCCGCTGTGCCCGGTGGGCAATGGAATTCAAACGCTGCGGCAGGGACGCCCTTTCCGGGGCTTGAAACCGGGGGGTGTGGCAGAATGTAACAAAAGTCACAATCCGCTGGCTCCTGAAGCCGTAAATTTGTACCTTGATTGCATGGTATGATTGGAAAAGGCTCAAAACTCTACAGTATACTCTTCCTGAAATGCCCGCGTTGCCACGAGGGCGCTTTTCTGGAAAACCACCCCTATAACCTTTCCAGCATGAACCGGGTTCGGGAGCACTGCCCGGAGTGCGGGTTGAAATACCGCATGGAACCCAGTTTTTATTACGGCTCTATGTACGTTTCCTACGGGGTGGGGGTCGCCGTAGGGGTAGCGGTGTATGTGCTGATCCTGCTCTTTGGCCTCGACCTGGGGGTCGCCGGGATTTTCGCGACCATTGTGGCCGCCCTGGTGGTCCTGATGCCCTATATCGGGGCCGTTTCAAAATCCATCTGGGCGAATTTCTTTTTCAAATACGACCAAACCGCAGCCCAAAAAGATAACCTGCACCCATGATACAGGAATTGAAGGCCAGCTATGGCAACCTTTTCGAGGAAGCCCTCATCAACGAGATCGCCCAGGTGGGCACCTACCGGGAAGTCCCGGCCGGGCACAAGCTGATGGAGATCGGCGAATACATCAAAGGGATGCCCCTGCTGATTTCGGGCGCGATCAAGGTCCTGCGCGAAGACCCTGAAGGCGATGAGCTGCTCCTGTATTACCTGGAACAGGGCGATACCTGCTCGGTGACCATGAGTTGCTGCATGGGGCAGGCCCGCAGCGAAATCCGGGCTGTGGCCGAGACCGATGCCAAACTGATAATGATCCCCATCCGCAAAATGGAGGAATGGACGGCCAAATACCGCTCGTGGCGGAATTTCGTCTTCCAGAGCTATAACAACCGCCTCAACGAGATGTTACAGGCCATAGACAACATCGCCTTTTTGAACATGGACGAGCGCCTGGTGAACTACCTGCGCGAGAAAGCCCGGGTAAACCATGATTCCATCATCCACAACACCCACCAGGAAATCGCCTATGACCTTCACAGCTCTCGGGTGGTGATTTCCCGCCTGCTGAAGAAACTGGAGCAGATGGGCAAAATTGAAATCCACCGCAACTACCTGAAGATTTTAGACCTTTAAGGGTTCGCGGGGGATGAAAAGAACCAATCCATGCTGAAGCGCTTTTTCCCGATCCTGCAATGGTTGCCCGGATACCGGAAGGAATGGCTTTCCGGTGACCTGTCTGCCGGCCTGACCGTGGGCATCATGCTCATCCCCCAGGGGATGGCTTATGCGATGATTGCCGGCCTCCCACCCGTTTTTGGCCTGTATGCCGCCCTGATGCCCCAGATCGTTTACGCCCTGATGGGGACTTCGCCCCAGCTTTCCGTGGGCCCGGTGGCCATGGATTCCCTCCTGGTCGCCTCTGGCCTGGGGGCCCTGGCCCTTTCCGGGATCGAAGAGTACATCGCCATGGCCGTTTTCCTGGCGCTCTTTATGGGGGCCCTGCAGCTGGGGTTCGGCCTGCTGCGGATGGGTTTCCTGGTGAACTTCCTCTCCCGCCCTGTGATCAGCGGGTTTACCTCTGCCGCGGCCATCATTATCGGGCTCAGCCAGCTCAAGCACCTGCTGGGCACCGACATTGCCGGGAGCAACCAGGTACATATTTTGCTGGCCAATGCCGCCAAAACCCTTTCAACCACCAACCTCACCACCCTGGCCATCGGCCTGGGGGCCATTTTCCTGATCAGCGGGCTGAAGCGGGTAAACCCCAAAATCCCGGCGGCCCTGGTGGCCGTGGTCCTCGGGGTGCTGGCGGTGTACTTCTTTGGGCTCTTCGACCTGGGCGTCAGAATTGTGGGCGAGGTACCCGGGGGGCTTCCCGCCCCCACGATGCCGGAGGTTGAGGTAAGCCGCATTTCCGAACTCTTCCCCATTGCCCTGACCCTGGCCCTGATCGCCTTTATGGAGGCGATTTCCGTGGCCAAGGCCGTGGAAGAAAAGAAAGGGGAAAAACGGGTCGATGCCAACCAGGAGCTGGTGGCGTTGGGGGCCTCGAACATCGCAGGCGCTTTTTTCCAGTCGTATCCGACCACGGGGGGCTTTTCCCGTACCGCGGTGAACGACCAGGCCGGGGCCCGGTCCGGGGTGGCCGCCCTGGTCAGCAGCGCGGTGGTGGCCCTGACCCTGCTGTTTTTGACGCCGGCCTTCTATTACCTGCCCAATGCCGTGCTGGCCTCCATCATCATGGTGGCGGTTTTTGGCCTGATCGACGTGAAATACCCCCTGCAGCTGTGGAGGAACCGCAAGGATGAATTTATCCTGCTCCTGGTCACCTTTGTGCTGACCCTGGGGATGGGGATCAGGGAGGGCATCCTGCTGGGCGTGCTTTTATCCCTGCTGTTGCTGGTGTACCGGATCTCCAAGCCGCACATCGCCATTTTGGGCAAGATCAGGGGGACGAATTATTTCCGGAACGTGGACCGCTTTGCCGAAGACGTGGAAGACATGGCGCAATTCCTGATCCTCCGCTTTGACGGGCAGCTCTTCTTTGGCAATACCGACTATTTCCGCGAGCAACTCCAGCGGCAGGTCCGCAAGAAGGGGGAGGGACTGCAGTATGTGATCCTGAACGCCGAGGCCATCAGCTACATCGACAGCACGGCCGTTTTCATGCTCCGCGCCCTGGTGCAGGAACTCCGCAAGCGGGGCATCCGCTTTGCCGTGGCCGGCGCCATCGGGCCCACGCGCGACATCCTGTACAGCAGCAGGCTGATAGAAGACATCGGGCCCGAAAACCTCTTTGCCGATACCTTCCAGGCCTATACCCATTGCAAGGCGAGCGCCGGGCGGTCCGAACTGGAGGCGAAAATTGCCACCCAGACCACCCGGGGCCTTGTGTAACCCAGGTCACTGAAGGTTCAGCCCCCGATCGCTATTTTAGTAACCGTAATCTAATCAATACCTTAAACGCACGATGAAAGTAGAACAAATTTATACCGGATGCCTGGCGCATGCCGCGTATTACATCGAGAGCAAGGGGGAGGCAGCTGTCTTTGACCCCCTTCGGGAAGTCCAGCCCTATATCGACCGGGCGCAGATCGACAATGCAGAGATCAAGTACGTTTTTGAGACCCACTTCCACGCCGATTTTGTCAGCGGCCACCTCGACCTGCAAAAGAAAACCGGGGCGACCATCGTTTTCGGCCCCAATGCCAGGCCGTCTTATGAGGCCCTGATCGCCACAGACGGGCAGGTATTCCATGTGGGCGATTACAAGGTAAAGGTCATCCATACCCCCGGGCACACCATGGAAAGCACCACTTACCTGCTGATCGACGAAAATGACCAGATGCACGGCATCATCACCGGCGACACCCTCTTTATCGGCGATGTGGGCCGGCCCGACCTGGCGCAGCACGTGGTCTCCGACCTGACGGAGGAAAAACTGGCGAGCCACCTCTTCGATTCGCTCCGCAACAAGATCATGCCCCTGCCCGACCACCTGATCGTATACCCCAACCATGGGGCCGGTTCGGCCTGCGGCAAGATGATGAGCAAGGAAACCACCGATACCCTGGGCCACCAGAAGGAGGTCAACTACGCCCTCAGGGCCGACATGACCCGGGAGGAATTCATCAAAGAGCTGCTTACCGGGCTTACCGCGCCTCCGGGGTACTTCCCCCAGAACGTCCTGATGAACATACAGGGGTACGAATCCCTTGACGATATCATGGAGCGGGGCACCCAACCCCTGAGTGCTGAGGCATTTGAGGCCGCAGCCAATGAAACCGGGGCCCTGGTGATGGATACCCGCGATGCGGAGGAATTTGCCAAAGGCTTTATCCCGAACAGCATCAACATCGGCCTCGACGGGAATTTTGCCCAGTGGGTGGGGGAAATGATCCCCGATGTGAAGCAGCCCATATTGATGGTGATTGAACCCGGCAGGGAAGAAGAGGCGGTCACCCGGCTCTCCCGCGTGGGGTACGACAACACCCTCGGGTTCCTTAAAGGGGGCTTTGACACCTGGAAAGCCTCCGGCAAGGATGTGGAAACCACCCGCCGGGTCACCGTGGAAGAGGTGGTGGAAGAATTCGGGAAAGGACAGCTGCCCCTGGTGATCGACGTGCGCAAGAAGAGCGAATACGATTCCGAACACCTGGTGGATGCCGTCAACATCCCCCTTAATGAAATCAACCGGCACCTGGCCGAAATCCCCAGGGACAAGCCGTTTTTGCTGCACTGTGCCGGCGGGTACCGCAGCATGATCGCTTCATCGATCCTCAAGCAACGCGGATGGGACAACTTTGCGGACATCACCGGGGGCTTTGACGAGCTCAAGGAGACCCCCCTGCCCAGGACCGATTACATCTGCCCCAGCACGCTACTGTAGGCCCTGTAGCCCAAAACGCAAGCCCGGCATCATAGAGCCGGGCTTTTTTGTTTTGTAACTTCAGTTACTGAGCATTTAAGCCCGGGGCACTACTTTTGTCCCTACAGTAAAAGATTGCGAATCATGACTATTGAACAAATTTATACCGGTTGCCTGGCCCAGGGGGCTTACTATATTGAAAGCAAGGGCGAGGCCGCCATTATCGACCCGTTGCGGGAAGTAGGCCCTTACATCAAACGGGCCCGGCAGGACGGGGCGGAAATCAAGTATATTTTCGAGACCCACTTCCACGCCGATTTCGTGAGCGGACACCTCACCCTGGCGAAAAAGACCGGGGCCCCCATCGTGTATGGGCCCCTGGCCAACCCCAGCTTTGAGGCCATCATTGCCAAAGACGGGCAGGAGTTCAAAGTGGGCGACCTTACCCTCGTGGCCCTGCACACCCCCGGGCACACCATGGAAAGCACCACCTACCTCCTGCGCGACGGGCAGGGGAAGGACCACGCCATTTTCAGCGGTGACACCCTGTTCCTCGGCGACGTGGGGCGCCCTGACCTGGCCCAGAAGGCGGCCGACATGACCCAGGAACAGCTGGCGTCTACCCTGTACGACAGCCTGCGCAACAAGATCATGCCGCTGTCCGACGATATTATTGTCTACCCGGCCCACGGGGCGGGTTCGGCCTGCGGGAAGAACATGTCGAAGGAAACCGTCGATACCCTGGGGAACCAGAAAAACACCAATTACGCGCTGCGGGCCGATATGACCCGCGAGGAATTCGTGGCTGAAGTCACCGAAGGCCTGCTGCCGCCCCCCCAGTATTTCCCGTTGAACGTGAAGATGAATAAGGAGGGCTACGAAGACGTGGACCATGTGCTGGAGCGCGGGATGCAGGCGCTCAGCCCCGATGCGTTTGAGGTGGCGGCCAACGAGACCGGGGCCATTATCCTGGATGTGCGCCATGAGGATGAATTTGCCGCAGGGCACATCCCGAGGTCGATTTTTATCGGGCTCGACGGGAGCTTCGCCCCCTGGGTGGGGTCGCTGGTAGCCGACGTGGCCCAGCCGATCCTGCTGGTAGCCCCTGAAGACCGGGTGGAGGAGGCAGTAACGCGCCTTTCCCGCGTGGGCTTCGACAATACCATGGGGTACCTCAAAGGCGGCTTTGAAGCCTGGAAGAAGGCTTCCAAGGAGTACGACACGGTAAGCCCGATCAGCCCGGAAGGGTTACAGGATGTACTGGAATCTTCGGACCAGATCAGGGTATTCGATGTCAGGAAAGAGAGCGAGTACCTCTCCGAACACCTGGTGGATGCCGAAAACACCCCCCTGGATTTCCTGAACGACTACCTGAGCGCCTTCCCCAGGGAAGAGGTTTTCTACCTGCATTGCGCAGGAGGGTACCGCAGCATGATTGCGGCGTCTATCCTTAAAAGCCGCGGGATCCACAACCTGGTGGATGTTACCGGGGGGTTCAAGGCCATCAAGGAAGCTGGGCTGCCGGTGACAGACTATGTCTGCCCTTCCACCCTGTAGGCAGGCACGGGAAAACTTTTTTCACCTGTGTAACTTTGGTTACTGAAAAAGGCTGAAAAACCGTTTAGCTTGGTACTGTGGTTGCAAAAAACCTTTCAAAAGAATGGATAGTTCCCGCAAGGGACATGTTTCATAACTAAATGGTTGAGTTGATTGTTTTTAGTGAGGAAAGCGGCCTGGTATAAAGGGCCGCTTTCTTTTTTTGGACCCCTTGCAAGCACCGGTCCGTTGCAGAAAACCTGAAAATACCACCTTATGAAAAAGCTCGTACTGGCAGCCCTGATCGCCACCCTGGCGTTTTCCTGTAAAGACAAAGCAACCCGCGAAGGGGCTTCCGACGCAGCCGCCGGGGAAGAAGCGGCCTATACCGAGGCGGAATACCTGGAGGCCGGGCGGGAGTATGCCCTGCAGGTGCAGGGGGCCCTGGGAAAAACCCTCCAGCAAAAAATGATGGAAGAAGGTACCCTGGGGGCCATCGGATTCTGCAAGGTGGAGGCCCTGCCCATTACCGACAGCCTTTCGCGGTCATTCGGGGTCGCCATTACCCGCATTACGGACAAGCCCAGAAACCCATACAACCAGGCTTCTGAACAGGAACTGGAACTTATTTCGGCCTTCCGGGCCGCCCTGGCGGAAGGGCAGGCTCCAGAACCCCGGATCGTAACCGTCGACGGCACCCCCCATTATTACGCGCCTATTGTCACCAACGCCATGTGCATCAAATGCCATGGGGCGCCACAAACGGACCTCTCCGACGAGGTCGTTAAAACCCTGGACCAGCTATACCCCAACGACCTGGCCACCGGATATTCGGCCAACGAGCTCAGGGGGCTGTGGAAAGTGGCCTTTACCGGCCGGAAACCCTGAAACCCTTGCCCTATGAAAACCCTCGGCCTAATCGGAGGCACCTCGTGGCACTCCACCGTAGTGTATTACCAACTGATCAACAAATGGGTTGGGGAGGCCATCGGCTCCCAGGCCAACCCGGAGTTGATCCTGTACAGCATCAATATCGAAATCATGCGGGAACAGGACCGGGACAAGATCAATGCCAAATACCTGGAGGTTTCCGAAAAACTCATCGCCGCCGGGGCGGAAGGGATCCTGATCTGTGCCAATACCCCCCATATGGCCAGCGCCTATGTGCAGCCGAAAATACCGGTGCCCATTTTGCATATTGCCGAAGCCACGGGCAGGGAGGCATCGCGCCTGGGCCTGAAGAAACTGGGCCTGCTCGGCAACCGACCCACCATGACCGGGAGCTTCATCCCGGAGGTGTTGCGGGAAAAGTTTGGGATCACCACCATCATCCCGGAAGACCATTGCCTTTCCCAGGCCCACGAGTATGTCTCCAAAGAGCTTACCCAGGGGAAGTTCACCGAAGCGGCCCGGAAGTTTTTCATGAACCAGATTAACCTGCTACAGGAGAGGGGGGCCGAGGGCATAATTTTAGGGTGTACCGAACTCCCATTGCTCATCGATGGCAGCCAGGTGGGCCTTCCCACCCTGGCCACCACCGACTTGCATGCCCGCATGGCCGTGGATTTTATCCTCGGGGATTAAGCCGGGCCCCGGGAATCCGTTCCCTTTTTTTCGGCTTGCTGAAGCCATAGAGGTTCTGGTGGATGAAATCCTGCGGGAAATCCTCATCGCCGGGGAAGCCCAGTTCTATGGTGCCGCTGTCTTCGGGGACGTAATTGGTTTTGAAAATGTAGTCCCAGAGGCTCAGGCTGATCCCGAAATTCACCCCGAATGACCCCTTGGGCAGGGTGTACGCATGGTGGTAGAGGTGCATCACCGGGTTATTGAAGACATACTTCAGCGGACCCCAGGTCAATTTGATGTTGGCGTGGTTCAGGTGCCCGATGGAGATGGCCGCAAAGTGGACGATATACGCCTGCTCGGGTTCAAACCCGCCAAGGATCATCACCCCGAATACCTTCAGGGGCTTGTAGAGGATGTTCTCCATCCAGTGGTACCTCAGGTGGGCGGCGAAGCCCATTTCCTTCACGCTGTGGTGCACTTTGTGGAAGTTCCAGAGCACGGGGAATTTGTGCAGCAATACGTGGGTGAACCACTGCACAAAGTCGAGCACGATGAAAAACGACAGCAACTGCGCCCACATGGGCCATGCGCTGATGTCCACGATGGCCAGGCTTTTGGCGGTAATCCCAAGGTCCTTGAATAAAACTTCCAGCATTTTGTAGACCCCGCTGATGACAATGGCGAAGATGAAGAAGTTGAAGAACATGTAGAAGGCATCGAGCCAGAAATCCCTCCGGAAAATGGCCTGGTTTTTCCTCCAGGGGAAGGCAATTTCCAGCAGCCAGACCACCAGGGAGATGGCGACCAGCCCCCAGAAGTAGTTGGTGTACCAGGGGACTTCGAAGAGGATCGATTTCCATGTCCAGGTAACGGTGCCCGAAAAGGCATTTGCGAAAGCGTCTAGGTATTTTTCCATAGCTAATTTAAAATTGAGGTGAGACTGTCTTTTTCAATCGGGAGCCCCGGGGTGGAACTCCATTCCAGCCAGGAGCCGTCGTAGTTGCGGACCCGGGTATATCCGAGCAGTTGGGTCAGCACAAAACTGGTGTGTGCCGACCGCACCCCGGAATGGCAATAGGTCACGATCAGGCCATCCCGGTCGGCCGGAAGGTCTTGGTATATTTTTGCAAGTTCCTCAGGCGTGCGGAAGGTTTTATCCCCGTTGTAGCGGACGGACTCGGCCCAGTCGATGTGGAGGCTTCCCGGGATATGGCCGGCAGCCAAAGCCCCGTCTTTTTGCCGTTTCCCGCTGTATTCCTCATGGGTGCGGGTATCGATCAGCGCCCATTCCGGGCTTCCGAGCAACCCCAGCAGGGTGTCTTTTTCAATCCGGAGCGATGGGTCGCCCGCCCCGGCAAAGCGAAAGTTTGCCGGG
Source organism: Robiginitalea marina (assembly GCF_024006985.1). Lineage (GTDB taxonomy): Bacteria > Bacteroidota > Bacteroidia > Flavobacteriales > Flavobacteriaceae > Robiginitalea > Robiginitalea marina. Next base: position 48,545 of record NZ_JAMXIB010000013.1, on the reverse strand, counting down.
GACGGGGCGGTGTATGCTGCATTCAGGGGGAGCCCCTCGCCCTGCCAGGCCTGCAGCCCTCCGTTGAGCAGGCGCACCTGCTCAAAACCGTAAAGGCGCATCGCCCACCAGAACCGGGCCGCATCTGGACCTCCCTGGTCGTCGTAAACTACCAGGGTATCTTCGGGGGAAATCCCCAAGCCCGAAAGGAGGGCTTCCAGCGCTTCCCCGGAGGCGACCAACCCGGGGGTGGCCTGGTCACGGGCCTCGATGTCGGACCGCCACATCGGGAGGGCTCCCGGGATGTGGCCCTGGTCAAAGGCTTCGCGCTGCCTGAAATCGATCACCTTGAGGTGCTTGTGCCCCGACAGGCGGACGAGTTCATCCACGGAAACCAGGGAAGCCGGATGGGCATACGCCCCTGGCTGTACTGCCGTTTCGGCCACGGGCGCAACGGCCTCCTGCTGCCGGCAACTGCCCAGCAGCAGGATTATGATGAGGATACTACTGCTCCAGCGCATACCATTCGATATTTTCCAGGTTAGGCCTCCTTCCCTTTTTCTCTGGGGCGTAATAGGTGGCCAGATAGGTTACGATAATGTCTTCGTTCTTGCCGAGGTCCCAGAGGTTCTGGGTTTCCTGCATCCATTTGATGGTTGCACGCCACCGGTCGGCCGACATCCGGTTCTGGGTGACCAGTTTGGCGGAATGGCAGTTGGTGCAATTGTTTACCACGGTCATCAGGCCCTCGCCCTCCACAAAGCCCGTGCGCACATGGATGCCGTTTTCGATCTTGTCGTAGTCGTCTTCCTCCACTGTTGCCACCGCTACGGTATCCACCTTAGGGTCAGGGCGGAAAGCCGAAAAGGTCGGGTCGATCATCAGGTAGACCAAAAAGGCCCCCATAACCATAAACAGGGCGAAGATCATCCCCATCATCCGGGAGATAGCCCGGGCGCTTTGCTCAAATTTTTGGGAGGGTTCCATCATACGACCTTTACAGCGATTCGGTGGCAGGCATTGTTGAGGTACCCTTTGGGGTTCCATCCAGGCAGGACCATGGGCTGGGCGTTCCCCCGGCTATCCACTGCCCTGGCCCACACTTCGTAATACCCCTTTTTGGGGAATTTTGCGGTTGCCGAGAAATGCTGCCAGGCCAGGCGGTTGACCGGGGCCTCCAGCGCGCATTCCTTCCAGGTGCTGCCAAAATCGATGGAATACAGCATTTGCGTCACCTCCAGTTCCCCGGCCCAGGCATGGCCACGGAACGACAGGCTCTTGCCCAGGGGCAGGGTTGCCCCCGTTTTGGGGTAGGTGATCAAAGATTTAACCGGCATGGATTCGATGATGCACATATCTTCCTCGGCCACTTTGTCTCCGGGGGCTACCGGGTTACAGGGGACCTTATAGGAATCCCCGGTCATTTTCGGCCCGTCGTGTACCTTGTTGCGCACGCTGATGCCGGTAAGCCACTTGCCCGACACGGAAGCGGGCCAGCCGCCGGCGACCAGCCGAAGCGGGTGCCCGTGCGCCAGGGGGATGTCTTCCCCGTTCATCCGGAAGGCCACCAGGGTCTCGTCCTGCAGGGCCTTGGCCATGGGCATGCCCCGGGAAATCGGTTCCTTTTTCGGGTCCCCGCTAAGGTGGGTGTCTGCGGCGTGGTACCCGATGTAGACGGCATCGCCTTTGACCCCGACATCGTTAAGCAGGTCCCGCAGCCTGACCCCGGTCCATTCGGCGCAGGCCACGGCCCCGACCGTCCACTGGTTTCCCTTGGCGGGCGGGTCGAATTCAGCCCTGCCATTCCCCCCGCATTCCAGGGTGAGCTGGTAGGTGTATTGGGGGAACTTCGATTTAAGGTCTGCCAGGGTATAGCTTTTGGGCTTCTGCACCGACTCCCCGTCAAAGGTGAGGGTCCAGGCCTTCAGGTCGATGCTTTCCGGGATGTTTCCATTGTTGCGGATAAACATATACCGGTTGGGGGTGATCTTGTCGTCGAGGTGGTGCGCCAGGGATTCGATGTTCCAGGGCTTGTCGTTGAGGACCACCATTTCGGGGTCCTTGTTAAACAGCTTGAAGGGGTCGGGGTCCTGGAGCCCCAGGGGGATATATCCCTCGGGGAGGTAATTTCCAAAAACGATTTCGGCCCCAAGCAACGCACTGAGCGCCGTAAGCCCCGAATTTTGCACAAATTTCCGGCGGTTCATTGGAATACAGGTTGTGATTGACCGATAAACTTAGGGGATTTTCCAGTAGTGTTCTGTAACCTTTGTTACAAAAACGGGGAGGTTTTTTCATGGAGCCCCGTGGGGCTAAAGGGCAAAATGAGGAAAAACCCGGGAAACTGGCGATGATAATGCCGACTGTAACCTAGGTTACAATTAAAGGGGTTGGAAATACCTACCTTTAATTTTTGTTAAACAACCTGCATTCTTATGAAATCACATTACGAAATACTGGTGATTGGCGGGGGAACAGGGGGCATTATGACAGCCGCCCGCTTCCTCCAGGAAGATAAAAGCCTTAAGGTCGGCATTATAGAACCTTCGGACACCCATTATTATCAACCGGCCTGGACCCTGGTGGGCGCCGGCACCTATGATTATAAAAAGACTGCCCGCCCCATGGCCTCAGTGATCCCCAAAAGGGCTACCTGGATCCGCGATTACGCCACGGGGTTCAAGCCAGGGGAAAATATCGTGACCACCCAATCGAGCGGCGACATTTCCTACGATTACCTGGTGGTGGCCCCTGGCCTGGCCTACGACTGGAGCCTGGTTCCCGGGCTGGGGGAGGCGATGGACAAAGGGGTGGTTTGCAGCAATTACACCGACCCTGAACACACCTGGGAGGTGTTGAAGAAGTTCAAAGGGGGGACAGCCCTGTTCACCCAGCCCGCCACTACCATCAAATGCGGGGGTGCCCCCCAGAAAATCATGTACCTGGCGGAAAGCTATTTCCGCAGGGCCGGGGTAAGGGACAAGACTACCGTGGTGTTTGCCACACCGGGGACCACGATTTTTGGGGTGCCCGAAGTCAAGAAAACCCTGCTTGAAATCGTGGACCGCAAGGACATCAACCTCAGGTTCGGCTATAAACTGGAAAAGGTAGACGGGCCCAACCAGATTGCCTGGTATTCCTTTATGGACCACGAGCACGAATACAACCACAAAGACATCAAACTGGAAAAGGACGGGAACCTCACAGGGGTGCATTACGACCTGCTGCACACCGCACCCCCTTCGGCTGCCCCGAAATTCATCCAGGAGTCGCCCCTGGCCAATGAGGCCGGATGGCTCGATGTCGACAAGCATACCCTGCAGCACCCGAAATACTCCAATGTGTTCGCCCTGGGCGATGTTGCAGGCATCCCCGCTGCCAAAACCGGGGCGGCCATCCGCAAACAGGTGCCGGTGGTGATCGGGAACATCCTGCAGCTGCGGTCAAATAATATCCTGGGCAGCAAGACCTACCACGGCTATTCCTCCTGCCCCATCGTCAGCGACTATGGCAAGATGGTGTTGGCGGAATTTGATTACGACAACAAGTTCACCCCCGACCCCAAACTGAAGATGATGCTGATCGGCGATTCCTCCAAGGAGCACTGGAGGCTGTGGATGCTTAAGAAGTACGGGCTTCCTTATCTTTACTGGAACAAGATGCTGAAAGGGAAGGATGTGTAACCCGACCCGTTTTTGAGAACAAATACAAATACCCCTTATAAACCCTAATTTATGGATTGGATTATGCAACCCTGGCCCTGGTATGTTTCCGGGGCTGCAATAGCGTTGGTGATGCTGTTGCTTTTACTGGTCGGCAGGAATTTCGGGATGTCGTCTAACCTAAGGACCTTCTGCACTATGTGCGGGGCCGGCAAGACTTCGGAGTTTTTCCGGTTTGACTGGAAGGAACAACAATGGAACCTGATCGTGGTGGTCGGGGCTATCATCGGCGGGTTTATCGCCGCCCACTACCTGACCGCCGACCCGGCGGTGGCCATTAACCCCGTAACCGTGGCGGAACTCAACACTTTGGGTTTTGAGAGCGCCGGGAAAGCCTACCTCCCCACAGAACTCTTCTCTTCGGGGGTGTTCAGCGAGCCGGCCACCCTCGGCCTGCTGGCGCTGGGCGGATTCCTGGTGGGCTTTGGGGCCCGGTATGCCGGGGGATGTACCTCAGGGCATGCGATTTCGGGCCTGAGTAACCTGCAGTGGCCGTCCCTGTTGGCCGTCATCGGGTTTTTTGCCGGCGGCATGGTGATGATCTATTTTCTGTTCCCCTTAATCTTTTAAGCGATGCGAAGCCTGAGTTATCTATTGATCGGGATCCTGTTCGGGATCACCATGTTCAAATCGGAGGCCGCCAGCTGGTTCCGGATTTACGAAATGTTCAAGTTTGACGCCTTCCATATGTACGGGATCATCGGCACCGCTGTGGTGCTGGGGGTGATCATCGTACAGGCGATCAAACGGTTTAAGGTAAAGTCCTTTTACGGGGACCCCATCCAGTTTGAGCCCAAGGAAAAAAGCGTTCCCCGCTACCTTATCGGGGGCTTTATCTTCGGGCTGGGCTGGGCCCTTGCCGGGGCCTGCCCGGGCCCTATGTTTACCCTTGTTGGGGCCGGGTACCTCCCGATCCTCATCGTGATTGCAGGGGCCGTACTCGGCACCTGGGCCTATGGGTTAGTAAAAGAAAAGTTGCCGCACTAACCTGCCGGGCGGAGGAGCAACAGGGCAGCCCCCAGGGCCGTCAGCACCAGGATCAGCTTGCGGAACAGGGGGTCCCGGATGCTCCTTACCAGCCTGATTCCCACCAGCAACCCGAGCACCAGGGCAGGGAAGAGCCTCAGGTTGGCCTGCAGGACGGCCGGGGTAATGGTGCCCCACGCAAAGATGTGGAGGGGCAGTTTTACCAGGTTGATCAACAGGAACAGCCAGGCGACCGTGCCTATGAATTCGTTTTTGGGCAGCCGCATGGCCAGGAAGTACAGGTTTGAAAACGCCCCGGCCAGGTTCCCCACCATACTGGTGATCCCGGCCAAAATCCCCATGACCCCGGCAAACCCCCAATGGTTCGGGATGTGTTTTGATTTGCGGAGGTCCCACCAGGCCATTACCCCCACGCTCACCAGGATGATACCGCCCATGGCCCATTTGAAGGTTGCCTCCGGGAGGTCTTTCCCGATCCAGGCCCCGAACAGGAGCCCGGCCAGGATCCAGGGCAGCAACCGCCACACGTATTCCCAGCGGGTGTGCCGGTGGTAATGCAGCACGGCAAAAATGTCGCCGCAGATCAAAAGGGGCACCAGCAGCCCTGTGGAGGTACGGGCCCCGTAGGCCAGGGCCATGAGGGTTACGATCAGCACCCCAATGCCTTTCAGGCCCGATTTGGAGATACCCAGCGCAAAACTCGACAGCAGGGCGAGGACAAGGGCTAAAAGGCCCGTTTCTTCCAGGGGAGGGTGCGCAATCATGGGTTGAAGCGAAAGGATAAAGGTATTTTAAAAAAACAATATCTTTAGACGCTAACCAAGCCCTGACCATGCAACTGACCCCCCTGGATTACGCCCTGATCATCGGGTTTTTCACCCTGGTATTGATCATCGGGATTTCGGTTTCCCGCAAATCGGGTAAAAACACCACAGAATACTTCCTTTCCGGCCGAAGCATGCCCTGGTGGCTGCTGGGGTTTTCCATGGTAGCGACCACATTTTCCACCGATACCCCCAACCTGGTGACCGATATTGTGCGGACCAACGGGGTTTCGGGCAACTGGGTCTGGTGGGCCTTTTTGCTGACAGGGTTGCTCACCGTGTTTGTATACGCAAAGCTATGGAGGCGGTCCGGGGTGGCCACCGACATGGAGTTCTACGACCTCCGCTACGGGGGCAGGCCGGCGCATTTCCTCCGCGGGTTCAGGGCCCTTTACCTGGGGGTGGTCTTCAACATCATGGCCATGTCTGCCGTGACCCTGGCTGCAATCAAGATCGGGCAGGTGATGCTCGGGCTCACACCGGTGGAGACCGTCCTGCTCGGGGGGGTGGTTACGGTCATCTTCAGTGCCGTAGGGGGGTTTCGGGGCGTGGTTTACACCGATTTCCTGCTCTTCTTCGTGGCCATTGCCGGCGCGGTCGGCGCGGCCATTTACCTGGTGAACCTGCCCGAGGTAGGGGGGGTGGCGCAGTTGCTGGCTCATGAGAATGTAGCGGGGAAACTTTCCATCCTTCCCGACTTTTCAGACACCGAAGCCCTGATGGGGATTTTGGTGATCCCCCTGGCGGTTCAGTGGTGGAGCGCCTGGTACCCGGGGGCCGAACCGGGAGGGGGTGGGTATATCGCCCAGCGGATGCTCGCCGCCCGCGATGAAAACCACGCCATTGGGGCTACCTTCTTTTTCAACATCATGCATTATGCCCTCCGGCCCTGGCCGTGGATTTTGGTCGCCCTGGCTTCCCTTGTGGTTTTCCCCGATGTGGCCAGCATCCAGGAGGCCTTCCCGAACGTGGAGGAGGGCAAGCTTGGCCAGGACCTTGCCTATTCCGCCATGCTCACCAAACTGCCCCCCGGGCTGTTGGGCATTGTGCTGGCCTCCCTGGGGGCGGCCTATATGTCGACCATTTCCACGCACCTGAATTGGGGGTCGTCCTATGTGGTCAACGATTTTTACAGGCAACAGGTACGGCCCGGGGCTTCCGAAAGGGAACTGGTGAACGTCGGGCGCATCACCACGGTGGTGTTGATGGTCCTGAGCGCCATCCTGGCCCTGTTCCTGACCAATGCCCTGCAGCTTTTTGACATCATCCTGATGTTCGGCGCCGGGACGGGGCTGATCTTTATCCTACGCTGGTTCTGGTGGCGGATCAACGCATGGAGCGAAATTTCCGCCATGTTTGCTTCGGGCATCATTTCCCTGCTCTTTGGGTTTACGGACCTGGGGGCCACCCTCTTCGGGGGCGGCGCTGTGGAAGGGCTTTTGCCCGCCTGGAGTAAGTTTCCCCTGGTGGTGGGGATTACCACCCTGGTCTGGGTTGGGGTTACGTTTGCCACCCCGGCAGAGACCCAGGAAACCCTCAGCCGGTTTTACCGGAAGATCCAGCCTGGTGGGCCTGGCTGGCGCAAGGTAGTGGGCCTGGCGCGGGAGGCCGGCGAACCTGTGGACCGGGCCGGGAAGTGGACTGTGCCTTCGGGCATCCTGGCCATGGTGCTGGGCTGCCTTTTGGTGTACGGCTGCATGTTTGCCACCGGCAACTGGATTTATGGCAACTATGGCCTGGCCCTTGGCCTGACCCTGGGGGTAGGGGTGGCGGCCTGGCTGTTAAGGAGAATCTGGAGCCAGATTAAAGGGGAAATCCTGTGACACGGACCATGACAATTCCCGATACGCACCGGGAAATTTTCAAGCGAATAGAACCTGACCAATTCAATAAATAGCTGTAAACCGATGAAACAACGCATTGCTTCCGTCGACATTTTCAGGGGCCTTACCATTGCCCTGATGATTTTGGTGAACACACCGGGGACCTGGTCTTCGGTCTATCCGCCCCTGCTGCACGCCGAGTGGCACGGGTATACCCCCACCGACCTGGTCTTCCCGTTCTTTTTGTTTATTGTGGGGACCTCCATTGTTTTTGCCTACCGGAATAAGACCCCCGGCCCTGCGGTCTACAAAAAAATTGGGATACGCAGCCTGAAACTTATCGGGCTGGGGCTTTTCCTGGGGGCCTTTACCCTTTCGTTCCCCTTTATCGAACCATTCGAACAAATCCGGTTTCCCGGAGTGCTCCAGCGGATTGGGGTGGTCTTCCTGGCTGCTTCCCTCCTCTACCTTCACCTGAACTGGAAGGCCCTCCTGGGACTGGCAGCGTTTATTTTACTCGGATACTGGGTCTGGATGGGCTTTATCCCCCTCGAGGGGCAGGTGCCCACGTTTGACCGGGCCCCGAACAACTGGGCCAACTATGTGGACCTGCACGTATTTGGCACCCATATGTATAAGCCTGATTACGACCCCGAGGGGTTGCTCAGTACCCTGCCGTCCATAGTGACCGCCATTTTCGGGATTTTCACGGGCCTGCTCCTGCTCAGCGAACGGAAGGACAAATTGCGCAGGATGCTCTTCACCGGGTTTGTCCTGGTGGTGCTTGGGCACCTCTGGGACCTGGTTTTCCCCATCAACAAGGCGCTTTGGACCAGCAGCTTTGTGCTGGTGACTGCAGGGTGGGCGAATGTGTTGCTGGGGCTGATCTACTACCTGACCGATGTGCGCGGCATGCGGTTCGGGAGCCTCTTCAGCTACGCTGGGGCCAATGCCATTACGGTGTACTTCCTCTCGAGTTTTATCAGCAAGCTGTTCTACATGATTTCGGTAGGGGAAGGGCAATCGGTCCACGGCTGGCTCTTCCAGACCCTGTTTGTGCATGAGGGGCTGCCGCTGGAATTCTCCTCCCTCCTCTACGGCCTGGCCGTGGTGGCCTTCTACCTCTGGCTGGGGTGGTGGATGTACCGCAGGAAGATCTTCATCAAGGTTTAGCGCGTATACCCCTCCAGCAGGCGGGCAACGTACTTCCCGATCACGTCGAATTCCAGGTTCACCCGGCTTCCTTCGCGGTACTGGGAAAACCGGGTGTGCTCGTAGGTATAGGGGATGATGGCCACGCTGAAGGTGCCCGGCCCTGAATCCACTACCGTAAGGCTCACCCCGTCTACGGTAATGGAACCTTTCTCAATGGTAACCTGGCCCGGCCCCGCCGTATAGGCGAAATGGAATACCCAGCTCCCGTCGTGGGCTTCCACCCGGGTGCAGTGCGCCACCTGGTCGACATGCCCCTGTACCAGGTGGCCGTCGAGGCGGGCCCCCAAAACCATGGCCCGTTCCAGGTTTACCAGGCTCCCCGGCCCGAGGTCCCCCAGGTTGGTACGGCTAAGGGTTTCTGCAATAGCGGTTACCGTATAGGTGTCTTCCGCGATGTCGACCACGGTCAGGCAGACCCCGTTATGGGCCAGGCTCTGGTCAATTTTCAACTCCCGGGCCAGGGGCGACCTCAGGGTTAGGTGGAGGTTGCCCCCCTCGGTTTCCAGGCGGGCCACCTCTGCAAGGGTTTCGATGATTCCGGTAAACATAGTAACGGGAAATTGAGTAATTTTGGACTGCTTGTTCAGCTACAAAGGTACGACTTCATGCAGGAATCGGAGGAGATTATCAAGGTGGGAATTTCAATTGGCGACCTCAACGGCATTGGGGCGGAAGTGGTCCTGAAGGCTTTTGAAGACCCCCGGATGCTGGAATTCTGCACCCCGGTTATCTTTGCCTCGAACAAGACTATTTCCTTTTACAAGAACCACTTCGGGTTCAGCATGAATTTCCATGGCATCCCGGAGGCCTCCGAAGCCATCGACGGAAAGATCAACGTGGTGAACGTCTGGAAAGATTCCCCGGAAATCGCCTTTGGCCAGGCCACCCAAACCGGTGGGGAATACGCCATCAAGTCGCTCAGGGCAGCCGTGGAGGCCCTGAAAGCGGGGTTGGTGGACGTGCTGGTCACGGCCCCCATCAACAAGAAAACCGTGCAAAGCGGGGAATTCAAATTCCCCGGCCATACCGATTACCTGGCGCGGGAGCTGGGGGGCGACAGCCTTATGTTCATGGTCACCGATACCCTGAAGGTAGGCCTGTTGACCGACCACGTGCCGGTTAAGGACGCCCCCTCCCTGATTACCGAAAAGCGCATCAGGGAAAAGGTTCTGGCCATGGAGCAGTCGCTCATCCGCGATTTTGGGGTGCAACGGCCCAAAATAGCCGTTTTGGGGATCAACCCCCACAGCGGGGATGACGGGGTTATCGGGAAGGAAGACGATGAGGTGCTGAAACCCGCCCTGCGGAAACTGGCCGATAACGGGCACCTGGTGTTCGGGCCCTATGCGGCCGATACTTTTTTCGCCTCTGCGAATTCCCGGAATTTCGACGGGGTACTGGCCAGTTATCACGACCAGGGGTTGATCCCCTTCAAGACCCTGTCTTTTGGGAAGGGCGTGAACTTTACGGCAGGCCTCTCCAGGGTGCGCACCTCTCCCGACCACGGGACGGCCTTTGACATTGCAGGCAAGGGCGTTGCGGACCCGGAGTCGTTCAAAGAGGCGGTATTTATGGGGATCCGGATCTTCAGGAACCGGTCCGAATATGAGGAACTGACGCGGAACCCCCTGAAAAAGCACAAATTAAAGCGGAGTCCAAAAGGCATGGACTAGCCGCAAAAAGGCGTTGAAACGCTTGGCGTTTAGTAAAAAAAGGATATCTTTGCACGCCCTAAATGTATGGATAAGGAGATGAGGCATAAGGAATTCACGATTCCTTTCTCGGGGTTGAAACTGGGGAAACATCATTTTGATTTTCAAATTGACCAGTCGTTCTTTGACGCTTTTCAGTACGAGGAATTCAACGATGCGCAGGTCAGGGTAGACCTGGTCCTGGAGAAGATGAGCACGATGATGGAGGCGCACATCACGGCGGAAGGCTGGGTAAACGTGGACTGCGACCTCACCAGTGAGCCCTATGACCAGCCCATTGCCGCGGAGTTGAACCTTGTGATAAAATTCGGGGAGGAATTCAATAACGAGGACGATGAAGTCCTGGTACTTCCCCATGGGGAACACCAGTTCAATATCGCCCAGTATGTTTATGAGATGCTGGTACTGGCGGTTCCCGGAAAGCGGGTACACCCCGGGGTGGCTGACGGAACGCTCGATTCGGAAGCCCTCAGGAAACTTAAAGAACTGGAGCCAAAGGAGGTCAGGGAAAACCAGGACCAAACCGATCCCAGGTGGGATGCATTGAAACAATTATTAACGGACAAAAAATAACAGAGCATCATGGCACATCCTAAAAGAAAAACTTCCAAGACCAGAAGGGATAAAAGGCGCACGCATTACAAAGCCAGTGCCCCTACCCTGGCCAAAGACCCCGCCACCGGTGAGATGCACCTGTTCCACAGGGCGCACTGGCATGAAGGAAAGCTGTATTACCGCGGACAGGTCCTGGTCGACAAGACTGAGGAAGCTGCAGCCTAAACAGCGCGTCATAAAAAGCGACTCCCACTTGAGCAAGTGGGAGTTTTTTTATGGGCCCAATTCATTCAAAAATCCCTGTTTTGGGTGGATTATCGCAGAAAATCCTTAATTTTCACGAATTTTGAAGCATTTTTCACAGGGTTCTTTTACAAAAACCTGAAGGGTAATGAATACGATAACGGCCGCGATTACCGCAGTGGGGGCTTATGTCCCGGAATATCGGCTTACCAACGCCATCCTGGAGACCATGGTGGATACCAACGATGAATGGATCACCGCCCGGACCGGAATCAAGGAGCGCAGGATTCTTAAGGACCCGGATAAAGGCACCTCATACCTGGCCATTAAAGCAGCGGAAGACCTGATCCGCAAAAGGAACCTTGACCCCGCGGAGATCGACCTGGTCCTGCTCGGGACGGCTACCCCCGACATGCCTGTCGCTTCGACCGCAGTTTACGTGGCCACCCAGATCGGGGCCGTGAATGCTTTTGCCTACGACCTGCAGGCGGCCTGTTCCAATTTCCTTTACGGCATGTCCACGGCAGCCCGTTTCATCGAATCGGGCAAGTATAAAAAAGTACTGCTCATCGGGGCCGATAAAATGTCTTCCATCATCGACTATACCGACCGTACCACCTGCATCATCTTCGGCGATGGGGGCGGGGCGGTCCTCTTTGAACCCAACACGGAAGGCCTTGGGCTCCTGGACGAGTACCTGCGCTCCGACGGTTCAGGGAGGCAATTCCTCAAAATAGAGGCGGGGGGTTCCCTGATGCCCCCATCGGAAGAGACCTTGCGCGATAAAAAGCACTTTGTGTACCAGGATGGGAAATCGGTGTTTAAGTTCGCGGTTTCCAATATGGCCGATGTGGCCGCCCGGATCATGGAGCGGAACGAACTCTCCCATGAAGACGTCAACTGGCTGGTGCCCCACCAGGCCAACAAGCGCATCATTGATGCCACAGCCAGCAGGATGGGCCTGGAGCCTTCCAAAGTAATGATGAACATTGAAAAATACGGCAATACCACCTCCGCTACGCTCCCGCTTTTGCTTCATGACTACGAGAAGCAATTGAAAAAGGGCGACAACCTGGTTTTTGCGGCCTTTGGAGGCGGCTTTACCTGGGGGGCCATCTATTTGAAATGGGCCTATAATTCATAAAAAAGAACAACCCACAAAACGTGCATCCATGGATATCAAAGAAATTCAAAGCCTCATCAAATTCGTGGCCAAATCGGGCGCCAGCGAGGTAAAGCTCGAGACGGATGAGATTAAAATCACCATCCGCACCGGCCCTGGCGGGAGCTACCCGGAAGCCACCTATGTGCAGCAGTACCCCCAGCCGGCCCAGCCGGCAGCCCCTGCCCCTGTAGCCCCTGCAGCCCCTGCAGCGCCTCAGGAAGAACCAAAAAAGGAAAGCGAGGATTCCAAATACATTACCATGAAGTCCCCCATCATCGGGACATTCTATCGGAAACCTTCCCCTGACAAACCGGCTTTTGTAGAAGTGGGCGATACCATCTCCAAGGGGGATGTCCTGTGCGTGATTGAGGCCATGAAACTCTTCAACGACATCGAGTCTGAAGTTTCCGGAAAGATCATCAAGGTTTTGGTGGAAGACTCCTCCCCGGTGGAATTCGACCAGCCCCTTTTCCTGATCGACCCCTCCTGACCGGTCCCTGCCCTGTCAGCGCCACGTAAAACCACAAACTACCAAGAAGAACCGTCATGTTCAAGAAAATACTGATTGCCAATCGCGGGGAAATCGCGATGCGGATCATTAGGACCTGTAAGGAAATGGGGATCAAGACCGTCGCGGTCTATTCCAAGGCCGATGAGGAAAGCCTGCATGTCCGCTTTGCCGATGAGGCGGTTTGCATTGGTCCTGCCCCCAGCTCTGAGTCGTACCTGAAGATCCCCAATATTATTGCAGCGGCCGAAATCACCAATGCAGATGCCATCCACCCGGGGTATGGCTTCCTGTCGGAGAATTCCAAGTTCTCCCGGATTTGTGCCGAACACGACATCAAATTCATCGGGGCCACAGGCGACCAGATCGATAAAATGGGCGATAAGGCCACGGCCAAGGCAACCATGAGGGAGGCCGGCGTGCCCACCATCCCGGGTTCCGAAGGCATCCTGAAAGACCTGGATGACGCCCGGAAAGTCGCCAAAAAGATGGGGTACCCGGTTATGATCAAAGCCACCGCAGGTGGCGGCGGCAAGGGGATGCGCGCTATTTTTAAAGAAGAAGACCTCGAGAAACATTTCGACGGGGCCGTCAAGGAAGCAAAGGCCGCTTTCGGCAATGGCGGGATGTATATGGAAAAACTCATCGAGGAGCCCCGCCACATCGAGATCCAGGTCATTGGCGACCAGTACGGCAAGGCGTGCCACCTTTCGGAGCGCGACTGCTCGATCCAGCGGCGCCACCAGAAACTGACCGAGGAAACCCCTTCCCCTTTCATGACCGACAAGCTGCGCGAAGAAATGGGGCAGGCCGCCATCAAGGCAGCGGAATACATCCGTTACGAAGGGGCCGGCACGGTGGAATTCCTGGTCGACAAGCACCGGAATTTCTACTTTATGGAAATGAATACCCGCATCCAGGTGGAACACCCCATTACCGAGCAGGTCATCGATTACGACCTGATCCGCGAGCAGATCCTCGTGGCCGGGGGGGTGCCCATTTCCGGGAAGAATTACGTCCCCAAGCTGCATTCCATCGAATGCCGCATCAATGCCGAGGACCCCTACAACGACTTCAGGCCGTCGCCCGGGCGCATCACCACCCTGCATACCCCCGGGGGCCATGGGGTGCGGCTCGACACCCATGTGTACAGCGGCTACGTGATCCCGTCCCATTACGATTCCATGATCGCCAAGCTCATCACCACGGCCCAGACCCGGGAGGAGGCCATCAACAAGATGAAGCGGGCCCTGGATGAATTCGTGATCGAAGGGGTGAAAACCACCATCCCCTTCCACCAGCAATTGATGGAACACCCCGACTACCTGGCCGGAAATTATACCACCAAGTTCATGGAAGGGTTTACCATGAAACCGGCCCCGGAAGATTCCTGATCGGGCCAACCAGGGAAAAACGGGCCATCCAATACCACCCTTATGGAACTCAGCTACTGGGAAATCAAGACCTGGCTTAGCAGGCTCGACTACTGTATTGTCGGCAGCGGGATTACCGGGCTGAGTTGTGCCCTTGAACTTCGCCAGCGCCACCCCGATGCCCGCATCCTGGTCCTGGAACGGGGGGTCTTTCCCCAGGGGGCCAGTACCAAAAACGCCGGTTTTGCCTGCTTTGGGAGCCTTACCGAAATCCTTTCAGACCTCCAGACCCACTCCGAGCAGGAAGTGATGGAACTGGTTTCCGACCGCTGGAGTGGCATCCAGCTGTTGCGTTCGCGACTGGGCGACATGGCCATGGGCTATCGGCAGTGGGGCGGGTATGAGGTGTTCCTGGATGGGGAAACCCGAAGCCTGGAGCGGTGCAGGGACGAAATGGGGCGCATCAATGCCCTGCTTTATCCGGTGTTTGGCCAGGACGCCTTCCGCCCGGCAGAGAATTCCTTTGGATTCAGGGGGGTGCTGCCCACCCTCCTGCTCAACCCCCTGGAAGGACAGATCGATACCGGCCGAACCATGGAGGCCCTGCTGGACAAGGTCCGCAGGCAGGAAAACCCGGTGATGATCGTCAATGGGGTGCGCCTGGAGGGTTATGAAGACGGGGACCTCGGGGTGCGGGTACAGACCAGCCACTTCGAATTCAGGGCTGCCAGGCTCCTGATCGCCACCAACGGGTTTGCCGCGGAACTGGACCCCCTGCCCGTGCTACCCGCCCGGGCACAGGTGGTGGTAACCGAACCCATCCCCGGGCTGGCCCTGAAGGGGACCTTCCATCTGGAGGAGGGGTATTATTATTTTCGCAATATCGGCGACAGGGTGCTGCTTGGCGGGGGGCGCAACCTCGACAAGGCCGGGGAAACGACCACGGAATTCGGGCAGACGGCCCTTATCCAGGACCGGTTGGCTACCCTCCTGGAAGAGGTAATCGCGCCGGGGCGGCCCCTGCAGATCGCCCATCGATGGAGCGGCATTATGGGGGTGGGCCCCCAAAAGCGCCCGGTGGTGAAACGACTTTCCGAAAACGTGGCCTGCGGGGTGCGCCTCGGCGGGATGGGCGTTGCAATCGGCAGCCACGTGGGGCGCCAGCTGGCACTGCTGGCCGGCCGGGAACCCATTTAGGGAGTGCCCCGGCTTCCAACCCGGGAAGCCTGTCGATTTTCACAGGTCATAATTTTGGCCGATCTTAAGGCCGGCCTTTACCTGAACCAGCCTATGGAACTGGCATTACTCCTTGGGGCGGTGGGAGCCATCATCTGGATGACCACCCGCCTTAAAATGCACCCCTTCCTCGCCCTGCTCCTGGTTTCCCTGGGGTATGGCGCCGGGTCGGGCATGGCCCTTT
Source organism: Robiginitalea marina (assembly GCF_024006985.1). GTDB lineage: Bacteria > Bacteroidota > Bacteroidia > Flavobacteriales > Flavobacteriaceae > Robiginitalea > Robiginitalea marina. The sequence continues at coordinate 33,019 of NZ_JAMXIB010000013.1, read as the reverse complement.
CGGACCTCCTGCTGGCCGTGCAGGATGGTTTTGGGGGCACCCTGGGGAAAATCGGGCTGATCATTGTCCTGGGCATCATCATCGGGTCTTTCCTGGAACACAGCGGGGGGGCGAAGGCAATTGCCGCCCGGGTGCTTTCCTGGATCGGGGGCGGACGGGTACCCCTGGCCATGGGGGTCCTGGGGTATGTGGTTTCCATCCCGGTATTCGCCGACAGCGGCTTCATGCTGCTCGACCCCCTCGGGAAAAGCCTGAGCCGCAAGGCGCGGATTTCCCTGGCAGGCCCGGCCATTGCCCTGGGCCTCGGCCTGATGGCTTCCCATACCCTGGTGCCCCCCACCCCGGGCCCCATTGCGGCAGCGGGTATCCTGGGGGCAGATTTGGGCCTGGTCCTCCTTTTCGGGGTCCCGGTAAGCCTCCTGGCCCTGGCGGTGTCGGTTTGGTTTGCAAGCCGCTATGCCGCGCGCACGCCCCTCGACCCGGGCCCTGAAGTGGCTCTTCAGGGTGGGCCAGCCCCGGAAACCGGTACGCCCGGCCCCGGTTTTTTCAAGGCTTCCCTCCCTATTGTAGTACCCATCGCCCTGATTGTCCTGAAATCGGCTTTCGGCCCGGCCCCCGGGGGGCCAACCCAAGGGCTGCAAACCCTGGTCGGGTTCCTGGGGGAGCCGGTAATTGCACTCCTGATCGGGGTTTTCCTTTCCCTCTTGCTTCCCGCCCGGTTGGAACGGCAGATGTGGTCCGCTTCGGGCTGGGTCGGAAAGGCCATCGCCGATTCGGCTTCCATCCTGCTGATCACGGGTGCAGGCGGGATCTTTGGCACGGTCCTGCAGCGGTCAGGCCTGGCCGATTCCCTCGGGGCGGTGCTGGTGGACTATCAGATAGGGATTTTTCTTCCCTTCGTGCTGGCGGCCGCCCTCAAAACCGCCCAGGGCTCCTCCACGGTGGCCCTGATCACTGCCGCCTCCATCCTGCTCCCCCTCATGCCTTCCATCGGGTTGGAAGGGGAGGCCCAAAAAGCACTGGCCGTGGTGGCCCTTGGGGCGGGATCCTCGGTAATCTCCCATGCGAATGACAGCTTTTTCTGGGTGGTTACCCAAATGAGCGGGATGGATGTGCGCACCGGATACCGGCTGTTTGGGGGCGGGACGTTTTTACTGGGTACTACCGCGGCCCTGGCCGTTTTTGCCTGTTCCCTTCTTTTTACCTAATCGCCCTCGATGGGCATGCGTTTATTGATCGTCTCGAGGGAGACATTCAGGAAGACATTTTTGCCCTCCTCGTAGGGCTGGGGGGCATCGAAGTAAACCGGTTTGCCCGATTCCAGCTCCCCCTGGATGCGGTAGTGGCTCCCGAGGTAGAAGGACTGACGAACGGTAACCGGCATCCCCGATTTTTCGGAAATCCGGAATTCGTGGGAATACACGATAATGTTCCGGGTGGTTTCCGAATAGGCTTTCAGCACCGCAATGGGGATCAGGTTGGCTTCCCCCAGCAATTCCGCGGTATACAGGTTCCCGGGTTTTTCGAAGATTTCCTTAGCCGGGCGCAGGTCAAGGGCCACCGTGTCTTTCAGGATCATGACCCGGTCGGCAAAAGGCAACACATCTTCTCGGTCGTGGGTGGCACAGATACAACTGATGCCCTCTTTTTTCAGGAAGCCGAAGAGGTTCCTCCGGAGCCTGTTCCTGAGGAAATGGTCGATATGGCTGAATGGCTCGTCGAGCAGGAGGAGTTCCGGTTGCAGGGCCAGTACCCGGGCCAGGGCCACCCGTTGTTGCTGGCCGCCGCTTAGGCGCCACACCTTTTTGTCGCGGTAGGGCAGCAGTTCCATGGTTTCCATCAGTTCCCGGGTGCGGGCTTCGGTTTTTTCAGGTTCAGCCGGGGAGAGGTGCTGGCTGATATTCTCGGCCACGGTGGTATAGGGCATCAGGTCGAAATCCTGGGCCAGGTATTTCATGAAAGGCCCCCCCGGAAGCAATTGGAAGGCGGGGCCTTTTATCGGGTGGTCTTTCCATTGGATGGTCCCCTTTTCAAAGGGGAGCATGCCGTAGAGGAGCTTCAGCAGGGTGCTCTTCCCGCATCCGCTTTCCCCCATCACGGCAAGGATTTCCCCAGGGGCCACCTCAAAGCCCAGGCCTTCCAGGACCGGTTCCTGATCGTAACTGAATGAAAGTCCGCTGACCGTTAGCATGGCGTAAAAAAAATCCGTTTCGGAAAGAAACGGATTTCAGGGTTAAAAATAAAGCCCTACTCCTTAAAATCTTTAAGCACCGCCTGGTTGGGCAGGCTTTCGTACCCCATATTGAACAGGGTAAAACCAAAGATGTCGGCCGTCTGTTCGATGGTTTTGCTGATTGGCGTACCAGCCCCGTGGCCCGCATTGGTTTCTATGCGGATAAGGACCGGGTTCGCCCCCTGGTGTTTTTCCTGCAAGGTGGCCGCAAACTTGAAGCTGTGCGCCGGCACCACCCTGTCGTCATGGTCTGCCGTGGTGATGAGGGTGGCCGGGTAGGCGACCCCCTCCTCAATGTTGTGCAGGGGCGAATACCCCTTCAGGTACTCGAACATTTCAGGGCTATCGCCGGAGGTCCCGTAGTCGTAGGACCAGCCAGCCCCTGCGGTAAAGGTGTGGTAGCGGAGCATGTCGAGCACCCCAACGGCAGGCAGGGCCACCTTCATCAGGTCGGGTCGCTGGGTCATCACCGCACCCACCAGCAGGCCCCCATTGGATCCGCCCCGTACAGCCAGGTATTCGGGGGAGGTATAGCCTTCTGCGATGAGGTATTCAGCGGCGGCGATAAAATCGTCAAACACGTTCTGCTTGTTCATCTTCGTGCCGGCGTCATGCCACTTTTTCCCATATTCCCCCCCGCCCCTAAGGTTCGGTACGGCATAGATGCCACCCTGTTCCAGCCAGATGGCATTGGTGGTGCTGAAACCCGGGGTCAGGCTCACGTTGAAGCCCCCGTACCCATAGAGGATGGCAGGGTTCCTGCCGTTGAGGGCCAGTCCCTTTTTATGGGTGATCATCATGGGGATACGGGTGCCGTCGGCTGAGGTGTAAAACACCTGTTTGGACTCGTAATCATCGGGGTTGAAATCGATCTCGGGCTTCCAGTACAGCTCATACTCCCCGGTTTCCACGTCGAAGCGGTATGAGGACCCCGGCGTTTTATAATTGGTGAAGCTGAAATAGAGTTCCTTCTCTTCCTTTTTGCCGCTGAAACCGGAAGCGCTTCCCGGGCCGGGCAGGGCCACTTCCCGGACCAGGTTGCCCTCGTAATCGTATTGCAGGACTTTGGAGAGGGCATCCACCATATATTCCGCGAAGAAATAACCCCCTCCTGTTCCGGGGCTCAGCACGTGTTCCGTTTCCGGGATGAAATCCACCCAGTTTTCAGGCCCGGGATTTGCGGCATCCACCGTAACGATTTTCTGGTTGGGGGCCTCCAGGTTGGTAACGATGTAGAGCCGGGAGCCTGCGTTCTCGATCACATAGCTATCGCTGTCTTCATGGTCCAGGATAGGCACAATGGGGGCCCCGGGGGTTTTCAGGTCCTGGAGGAAGAGCTTGTTTCCCGAGGTGGTATTGGAAGCGGACAGCACCAGGTAGCGTTCGTCTTCGGTTACCCCCCCAAAAACATACCGGTGTTTTTCTTCCGGACGGCCCCCAAAGACCAACTGGTCGGCTTGCTGGGGGGTGCCTAATTTGTGGTAATAGACCTTGTGCTGGTCTGTTTTGGCGGAGAGCTCGCTCCCATCGGGCTTGTCGTAACTCGAATAGTAAAATCCTTCGTTGCCCTTCCAGGAGACCCCGCTGAACTTCACATCCACCAGGGTATCTTCCACGATCTCACGGCTGACGGCGTCTATCACGATGATCTTCCGCCAGTCGCTGCCGCCTTCGGAGACGGAGTACGCAGCCAGGCTGCCATCCCTGGTAAAGCTCAGGCCGGCCAGGGAGGTTGTCCCATCTTCGGAAAAGGTGTTGGGGTCCAGGAACACTTCTGCTTCCCCCTCCCCTTTTTTGCGATAGACCACCGACTGGTTTTGCAGCCCGTCGTTTTTATAGAAGTAGGTATAGTCGCCTTCCCGGAATGGGGTCCCCAGCTTTTCGTAATTCCACAGCGTTTCGAGGCGGTTTTTCAGCGCTTCCCGGAAGGGGATGTTGTCGAGGTAGGAAAAGGTCAGTTCATTCTGGCGGGAAACCCAGTCTTCCGTCTCAGGGCTGCGGTCATCTTCCAGCCACCGGTACGGATCGGCCACCGGGGTTCCGAAATAGGTGTCAACGGTGTCAACCCGTGAGGTTTCAGGATACTTCAGGGGCATGGAGGAGTCGTTTTTGGATTGGCATGAGAACAGGACAAGGCCCGGGAGGAAAAGAAGGAGTGCTTTTTTCATTGGGTCATGGCTTATCAATGGTCCCCAAAAATACCAAATAATGCTGTTGGCCGGAAAAGGGCAAAACCCTTTAACAGATTTTTAAGGGCCTTTCAGACCAGGCCCTTTTCCACCAGATATTCTGCAATCTGAACGGCATTGGTGGCGGCCCCTTTCCTGAGGTTGTCGGCTACGATCCAGAGGTTTAGGGTGTTGGGCTGGCTTTCATCGCGGCGGATGCGCCCCACAAAAACCTCGTCCTTCCCATGGGCATAAATGGGCATGGGATACTGGTTTGCGCCGGGGTCGTCCTGTACCACCACCCCGGGGGTTGCCCGGAGCAGCTCCCGGACTTCGGCCAGGTCGAAATCGCGGCGGAATTCCACATTAACCGCTTCCGAATGCCCCCCTGAAGTGGGGATGCGCACGGCGGTGGCCGAGACGGAGAAGGTACGGTCATCCAGGATTTTTTGCGGTTCCCGGGCCAGTTTCATCTCTTCCCTGGTATACCCGTTTTCGAGGAAAACATCGCAATGGGGAAGGGCGTTGCGGTGGATGGGGTGGGGGTAGGCCATTTCACCCGGGGTGCCCGCCATTTCGCGCTCCAGCTGGCGCACGGCCCGGATCCCGGTCCCGGAAACAGACTGATAGGTGGAAACCACGACCCGTTTCATCCGGTACACCCGGTGAAGGGGGGCCAGCACCATGACCATCTGTATGGTGGAGCAGTTGGGGTTGGCGATGATGCGGTCTTCAGGGCCCAGGACATCGGCATTGATTTCCGGGACCACCAGTTTTTTTGATGGGTCCATCCGCCAGGCCGAGGAATTGTCAATGACCGTGGTGCCGGCTTCGGCAAATTTTGGGGCCCATTCCAGGGAAGTGTCGCCCCCGGCGGAGAACAGGGCAATGGCGGGCCGTTCCCGCAGCGCTTCTTCCAGGCCGATAACAGGGTATTCCCGCCCCCCGAAGGCAATGCGTTTGCCCACTGAACGGGCAGAGGCGACCAGCAGCAATTCATCGAGGGGGAACCCGCGCTCGGCCAGGACGGCCAGCATCACCTCGCCTACCATTCCGGTAGCCCCTACCACGGCAATTTTCATAGCAAACAATTTAAGCCCCCAAAGGTAGCCATGCTTCGGTTACGCGCAAAACCAGGCCGAAAGGATTATTAAAATTGAAACAAAATGTGCTAAATGAAACAAAAAAGAACCGCTGCGGGGGACCGCAACGGTTTTAAGGGTTACAATTGGCGTGGTATAGCGGGTTCGCGCCCTGGGCGCGAGGGATTCCTTATTTCTTTTTAAGCAGGTCCCTGATTTCAGAGAGCAGTTCCTCCTGGGTGGGGCCTTTCGGCTCGGGCGCCGGCGCCTCTTTTTTGGTGCGGACCTTGTTGTACGACTTCACGATCATAAACAGCACAAAGCCCACAATGATCAGGTTGATGATGGAATTGATCCAGGCCCCATACCGGATGGCGCTTTCGGGCGTGGCCACGCTGCCATCCTCGGCGAGGACGGCCTCAGAAAGCACGAGTTTGAAGTCCGAAAAATCGATTCCCCCGGTAAAATAGCCCACAAAAGGCATCATGATGTCGTTTACGAAACCGTTTACGACCAACCCAACGGCCCCGGCCAGCAATACGGCCACTGCCAGGTCAATGACGTTGCCCGTCATGATAAAATCTCTGAATTCCTTTAGCATGGTTTTGAAGTTTAGCGGTTGCTTTTATCTGCCGGTTAAGGTAAAAAAAATTATAATTCGCGCCTACGCACACCAGGTCATTCCAGGATGAGCCGGGGTACCCGCTGGGAAATCCCTGCCAGCAACTCATAGGAAATAGTCCCGGCAGACCCTGCAAAGGTTTCCGCAGACTGCCCGGGCCCGAAAAAAATGGCGGTATCCCCTTCCTGGCAGGCGATCCCGGTAATGTCTACCATGGTCATGTCCATACATACGTTCCCGAGGATGGGGGCCCGTTGCCCGCCAATGGTCACCCAGCCCCGGCCCTGCCCGTACTGCCGGCCAATGCCGTCGGCGTGTCCGATCGGCAGGGTGGCGGTTCGCCGCCTGTCCGTGGCCTGGAACCCTTTGTTATACCCCACCCATTGGCCGGGTTCAATGTCGTGGACCTGGGAAACCCGGGTGCGCAACCTGGCCACCGGCCGCAGGCGGGCATCGATACCCGGGTCGTTGGCATACCCGTATAACCCGATCCCGCAACGGACCATATCGGCCTGTGCCCGGGGGTAGTTGAAAATGCCGGAGGTATTGAGCAGGTGTTTAAGGGGGGTGCCCGGAGCCAGGGCGCCCCAACGCCCCGCGATGGCCTCGAAGGCCCGGATCTGCCCCAGGGTGAATTCGCGTTCCTTCGGGTCGTCGGAGGCGGCCAGGTGCGAGAAAATGGACCGGGCCTTTACGATTTCGCTTGCACCCAGGCGGGCCAGGATCCACTCCAGGTCGTCTTCCGGGAAGCCGAGCCGGTTCAGGCCGGTGTTGAATTTTATATGTACGGGATAATGCCGTTGCCCTTGTTTTGCCGCTTCTTCGAGGAAGGACGTGAGGATGCCCCTGCTGTACAGGCTGGGTTCCAGGCAGTGTTCGATGAGTTCCCCCAACCCGCCCGGTTGCGGGTGCAAAACCAGGATGGGCATCCGGATCCCCTGTTGGCGCAGGGACACCCCTTCCCGGCTGAACGCAACGGCCAGGTAATCGGCCCCCAGGGTTTCGAGTTTCCGTGCAATGGCGAAGGCCTCACTCCCATAGGCAAAGGCCTTGACCACCCCAAGGAACCGGGTTTCGGGCAGCAGCCCCGACCGGATCAGCCGGTAATTGTGTTCCAGGGCCGTCAGGTCGATTTCCAGGGCCGTGTCAGGAGTCTGGTCCATCCTCCTGAGATTTGGCGTTGAGGATTTCAGGGTCGGTTACCTCGAGCCTCCCGATCCGTTCCCTAAGCATGGCGTGGTAGAACGCCGCCCTGCTGAGGGGTTCGTACTGGTCGGTTTCCCCCAGGAGCACCAGCCGGTTGCTGTCGGATTTGCGGAAGCTGTAATGGGCCAGGTTGCCCGTGCGGGTACAGATGGCGTGGACCTTGGTCACGTATTCCGCGGTGGCCATCAGGGCGGGCATGGGGCCGAAGGGGTTTCCCTTGAAGTCCATGTCGAGTCCTGCCACCACCACCCTCACGCCCCGGTTGGCCAGGTCGTTGCACACGGTAACGATCTCGTCGTCGAAAAACTGGGCTTCATCAATGCCCACCACCTGGCAGTCGTCCGCCAGCAGGCGGATATTGGCCGCCGCCGGCACAGGGGTGGACCGGATTTCATTCTCGTCGTGCGACACCACTTTCTCCTCGTGGTAGCGGGTATCTACAATGGGCTTGAAAATCTCGACCCGCTGACGGGCGAACTGGGCGCGCTTCAGGCGGCGGATCAATTCTTCCGTTTTCCCCGAAAACATGGAGCCGCAGATTACTTCGATCCACCCGAATTGTTCTTCGTGATTAACGGTGTTTTCGAGAAACATTTTGTAATTTTAGGCGAATTTCCATCGGAGTCCGTGATCCCACTTGTGGGCCGCCGTAAAAGTATGAAAAATACGCGCCCCGGGGGGAAGGGCCATATCAAAAAGGCTATGAAACGAAAATTGAAAGAGGAATTGGTCCGGTTGTGCGCCTCCATCATCGCAGACGATGAGATGAAGGAACTGCCGGCCCTGTATGAGGCAGCGAGGAAGCTGTATGAAAAGATGGCCGTCCTGAATTTTATCGAGGAAAAACTGCAGGACGTTGAGGTGGATGTCAGCAAAAGCGAAGTGGCGTCCAAGTTTGAAACCATAGCCTCTGCCGTGCTGAACGAGAACAAACTGGTCCCGGAATCGAACCCCCATGAAGAGGACATCATTACCCCGGGGATCGACACCATCAAGCATATGGTTTCGGAGATGCCTGGGGGCGAGGAACTGGAAGAGGTCCTGGCCCGGCTGATCGGCAGGGAGAATTTTATCAAGAGCGACAGGGATATCGTTACGCCCACCCCTTCGGACCTGGCTGCATCAGCCCGGGTCAGGTCGCTCAACGACACCCTTACGGAAAAACAGTTGTCCATAGGCCTGAATGACCGGCTGGCTTTCGTGAAGCACCTCTTCAACGACAGCACCGAAGATTTCAACCGCATCCTTTCCCAGATCAACACCCTGGAATCCCTGGAAAAAACCCGGGAGTTTATCGAGAACATGGTCAAGCCGGAATACCAGCAATGGAAGGGGAAAGAGGACTATGAGGCCAGGTTTATGGCATTAATCGAAAGGCGGTATTCCTGAAAGAACGGAATCAAAGAAGGTTCAGTAAGGCCGGGGGCGGCAAGGCTTTCCGGCCTTTTTTTACACGGATATGAGCAAAGAAGGCACCCTGTACATCGTTCCCACCCCCATCGGCAACCTCGGGGACATGACCCTCAGGGGGCTGGAGGTCCTCAAGTCGGTAGCCACGGTACTTGCCGAAGACACCCGAACCAGCGCAAAACTTCTCAGGCATTATGGGGTGGACACCCCACTGAAGGCCTATCACATGCATAACGAACACCGGTTGGTGCAGGAACTATCCTCCCGCCTGCAGGGGGGGGAATCGATGGCCCTCATATCGGATGCCGGCACCCCTGGGATTTCCGACCCCGGATTCCTCCTGGTCAGGGAATGCCTTCGGGCCGGGGTAACGGTGGAGTGCCTGCCGGGGGCCACGGCCCTTATCCCGGCCCTGGTCAGCAGCGGCTTCCCCACGGACCGCTTTGTCTTCGAGGGGTTCCTGCCCCCAAAGAAGGGACGGCAGAAACGACTGGCCTCCCTTGCCGGGGAGGCCCGTACCCTGGTTTTTTACGAATCGCCCCACCGGCTGTTGAAAACCCTGGAGCAATTCCGCGAGGTTTTTGGCCCGGAGCGGGAGGTTTCCGTGAGCCGGGAGCTCACGAAGCTCTACGAAGAGACGGTGCGCGGCACCCTGGAGCAGGTTTTGGCCCATTTCCAGGCCTCCCCGCCGCGGGGGGAACTGGTGGTTGTGGTCCGGGGGGCAGGTGCCTGATTTCAACCGGCGTCTCCGCCCGCGTGCTTTCCGGTTTTCCACCCGGTTTTGGCGAGGTATTTCTCCCCGCTTTCCACCGCTCGGGGTTCCAGGGAGGTCCCCATGGAATCGTTCCAGCGGTTCAGGTACCCGAACAGGGCGATAACCCCCAGCATCTCGACGATTTCCCCCTCATCCCAGTACTGGTGGAGGCGATCCTGCAGTTCCCGGTCCACGGCATTGGGCACCTGGGAGGCGGCCAGGGCAAAATCGAGGGCGGCCCGCTCTGCTTCTGAGAAAGCCCCGTGGGTCCGGTACTCCCAGATATTTTCCAGTTGTGCTTTTTCGGCCCCGTACCGCTCTGCCGCCCTGATGGCGTGGGCCTGGCAATACCGGCATCCGGCGGCATTGCTGCTGACCCAGGCGATCATCCGCTTGAGGGCGGAACTCACCCGCCCCTCGTTGGCCATTACGGCCTTGTTCAGGCCTATAAAGGCCCTTGAAATTGCAGGCCTCCGCTGCATGGTCAGCACGGAGTTCGGGCAGAACCCGAGGGTTTCCATGAAGAATTCAGCCAATTCGCGGGTCTCGGGGTCGGCATGGGGGTCCAGGGGGGTTACCAGTGGCATATTCGGGCTATTTTATTGTACTTTTGATCCCTTACAAGAAACGAAAAATTATGGCTTCCACCAATCGAATCCTCACCCGCTGGAAGGGCGGATTGGCCTTTGAGAGCGACAACCCGTCGGGCCACACTTTTACGATTGATACCAGCCCCGACGAAGGCGGCCAGGGCCAGGGGCTTCGGCCAAAGGCCCTCATGCTGAGTTCCCTGGCGGGCTGCTCCGGCCTGGACGTGGCCTTTATCATGCGGAAGATGAAACTGGAGGTAGAACAGTTTGAAATCGCCATTAATGCACGCCTGACAGAATCCCAGCCCCAGACCTATGAACACGTGGAGATGGAGTTCCATTTCCACGGGGACGCCCTGAAGGAAGAAAAACTCAAGCGGGCGGTAGACCTTTCCGTAAACAAGTACTGCGGGGTGATGAAAATGTTCCGGCAGTTCGCCGAAGTGGAGGTAAGCACCCATTTCCACCGGGAATAGCCCGGGCCTTAAAGAACCCCTGCTATTGCAAAGGCTTTTCAGGCAGCCCCCCTATTTTTGACCCACTGAGTTATGCGCTGGACGTTTAAACCCGAACCCGACCACGACAAGGCGGCCGAACTGGCCCGGTCGCTGCAGGTAGACCCCCTTGTGGCCGGGTTGCTGGTACAGCGGGGGATAGGCAGTTTTGAGGAGGCGCGCCTGTTTTTCCGCCCGGCCCTGGAACACCTGCATGACCCCTTCCTGATGCGCGATATGGACCGGGCTGTCGCCCGGGTCGAAAGGGCCCTGCAGGACGGGGAGCGGATCCTGGTCTATGGCGATTATGACGTGGACGGGACCACGGCAGTTGCCCTGATTACGGGGTACCTCAGGGAATATACCGATTTGGTGGCTTCCTACATCCCGGACCGGTATGCCGAGGGGTATGGGATTTCCTTCCAGGGTATCGATTTTGCCGCGGACAACGACATCACCCTGATCATTGCCCTCGACTGTGGCATCAAGGCCCTGGAGCAGGTTGCCTATGCCCGGGAGCGCGGCATCGACTTTATCATCTGCGACCACCACCGGCCGGGGGACCTGCTTCCGGAGGCGGTTGCCGTGCTGGATCCCAAAAGGGAAGACTGCCCGTATCCGTTTGGGGAACTTTGTGGCTGCGGGGTGGGGTTCAAGCTCCTGCAGGCCCTGGAACAACGGAAGGGCACCCCTGTAGAGGAACTGTTGCCGTACCTCGACCTGGTGGCAACTGCCATCGCTGCCGATATTGTCCCCATTACGGGGGAGAACCGGGTTCTCACCTACTTTGGCCTGCAGGTGATCAACAGCCGTCCCCGGGCCGGGTTGCGGGCGCTTATGGCCGGCATAACCCGGACAGCATACCAGGTGTCTGACCTGGTCTTCCAACTGGCGCCCCGCCTGAATGCCGCAGGCAGGATGGAACACGGGCAGCAGGCGGTTGACCTGCTCACCGAGCGGGATTTTAACCGGGCCCTGCAACAGGCGGCCCGGATAGAATCGCTCAATTCGGGCCGTCGCGTCGAGGACCAGCGGATTACGGAGGAGGCCCTTTCCATGATCAGGGAAGGGGGGGAGGAAATGCGGTTGAGTACGGTCGTCTACAAGGAAGACTGGCACAAAGGGGTGATCGGCATCGTGGCTTCCAGGCTTACGGAAACCTATTACCGCCCCACCCTGGTCTTTACCCGCAGCGGCGGCAAGCTAACGGCCTCTGCAAGGTCGGTTAAGGGGTTCGACCTGTACCAGGCCCTGGAAGCCTGCTCCGATTACCTGGTGCAGTTCGGGGGGCATACCTATGCGGCCGGGTTAACCCTGGAAGAACCGAATTACGAGGCGTTCAAGGCCCGTTTTGAAGAGGTGGTTGCAGCGTCTATCCTACCCGGGCAATTGCAGCCTGAAATCCAGGCTGACCTTTCCATCCACCTGGGCCAGGTTACGGAAAAGCTGGCGCGCATCCTGGAGCAGTTTGCCCCATTTGGCCCCGGGAACCCGGCCCCTGTATTCCAGGCAGGCCCCCTGTACGATACGGGCTATGCCCGGGGGGTGGGGGAAGGCGGGGCCCACCTGAAGCTGGCGGTCACCCAGGACGGGGTGGGCCCTATCGAAGCCATCGGGTTCGGGCTGGGAGAAAAACTGCCCTTAATACGGGGGGGGCGTCCGTTCCAGGCGGTCTTTTCCGTGGAATTCAACCAATGGCAGGGGCAATCGCGCCTCCAACTGCGGATCAGGGATATCAGGGAATAGGGATCACCCTGCAGCTCCGCCTTCAAAGGATTCCAGCGACAGGCGTTGCCCGTCAAACACGGCATAGCTGAAGTACTGTATCCAGTCGCCCAGGTTTACGTAGCGGGAGGTGTCCGAAAGGGCGATATCGAGGGGCAGGTGCCGGTGCCCGAAAACAAAAAAGTCATAATGGTGGGTTTCCAGCTTCCTTTTGGCGTACTGGACCAGCCATTCCCGGTCTTCCCCGAGGAAACGCACATCGTCTTCCCCTGAAATCAGCCGGTTCTTTACAGAAAAATACTGGGCAAGGGGCACCCCCAGGTCGGGATGCAGCCATCGGAAGCACCATTGGGCCAGGGGATGGGTAAAGACTTTCTTCATCCGTTTGAACCCCTTGTCATGGGGTCCCAGGCCGTCTCCGTGTCCCAGGAAGAAGGCCTTTTCGCCAATATGGAAAACCTGGGGTTTGTGGAATACCGGGATATTCAGTTCCTGCTCGAAATACCCGCGCATCCAGAGGTCGTGATTCCCCACGAAATAATACACCGGGATGCCGCTGTCGGTCAACTCGGCCAGCTTGCCCAGGGTCCGGGTGAATCCTTTGGGCACCACATGGGCATATTCAAACCAGAAATCGAACAGGTCGCCCATCAGGAAAATGGCTGCGGCATCTTCCCGGATGTGCCCGAGCCACCGTACGAACCGCCGTTCCCGCTCCAGGCTGTCCACGGCATTCGGGGCCCCCAGGTGGTTGTCGCTGGCGAAGTAAACCTTCTTTCCTTCAGGTACCTCAATGGTATTCATCCGATGTTGCAATTCAGGGTCCGGATAGCCCCGGACGATTCATTTGCAACCCCTTTTCAGGGATTGTCTGCCGCATGCCATTCGGCATAGGCCGTACCGGTTTCCCGGAGCCTGATCGAATGCAGGGCAATGTTTTCAGGGAGCCGCGCCCTTATTTTTTGCGCAAAATCGATCACCATGTTCTCAGACGTGGGCTGGTAATCGGCCAGGATCACCTTGTGTCCGCTTTCCTCCAGGGTGGTGGCCAAAGCGATATGGGGGGTATTCCTGTTAAAAACGGTGGCGTGGTCGAAAGGGTCCACGATTTCTTCCTTTACAATGGCCTTCAGGTCGCCAAAATCGATGACCATCCCAAGCTTCCTGTGGCCTTCCTCCCGGATGGGGGTACCGATGACCGTAACCGACAGGTGATAACTATGCCCGTGCACGTTGCGGCACTTGCCGTCATAACCGTAAAGGGCATGCCCGGTCTCAAACGTAAATTCCTTGGTAATCCGGATGCGTTCCATGATTTCTTTTCAATGGTACAAAAGTAGGAATAATGTATAACGAATACCCTTTTGGGCTACATTAGCGAAATTTTTGCCCCCTTATATGAATGACGGACTTTTTGAGCAATTGGACTTTGAGCCCAACGCTCTGTTCGAAAAGATCATTACGGGATTGATGGAAAGGCATTATTGCCAGCTCCCGGATTTCCTGTCCCCGGGAGAAACGGATGCCCTCAGGGAAGCGTTGCTTCAGAAATACCAGGCCGACCAGTTTAAAAAGGCCGCCATAGGAAACCGCTTCAGCGAGCAGGTACAGCATGCGGTGCGCGGCGATTTTATCTACTGGATCGAGCGGGAGGCGGCCTCCCCTGCGGAGCGGGCCTTTTTGGAGAAGGTGGACCACCTGGTGGCCTACCTGAACCGCACCTGTTTCCTGGGGATTGCCCGGTCGGAATTTCACTACGCCATTTATCCGCCAGGCAGTTATTACCAAAGGCACCTTGATGTATTTCAGAATGACGACAGGCGGAAACTCTCCCTGGTTTGTTACCTGAATGAGCCCGACTGGCGCCCCGAAGACGGGGGCAACCTGGTATTGTACCCGGGGTCGGAACAGGGAGGAGGGGAAGTGGTGATCGTACCGACCCCGGGAAGGCTGGTCATTTTCGAAAGCCAGGTGCTGGAGCATGAAGTGAAAGCGGCTTCAAGGGAGCGCCTGAGCCTTACCGGGTGGCTCAAAACCCACTAGCTTCGCCCATTCCTTTAAAGGGCAGTACGGGCAACACTGGAAGGAGTTCCGTACCTTGCAGGTAAAAAGCCGTGCCGAGACCTGCCCTGAAATCCATTACCGAAGAAGAGCGGATTTCCCTGAAGGATTCCTTTAAGGGCTGGCGATCCATACCCCGTTTTTTCCGGGAGATTTACCAGGCCGGGCCGGGCCTCTTTGCAGGTAATATCGCTGCCCGGATCCTGAAGGCCTTTGGGCCGGTGGCCTTGCTTTGGGTGGGAAAATTGATCATCGACGAGATCGTCAGGCTGTTACAGGAAGAGGGGGCCGATATGGGGACCCTGTGGCGCTATGTGGCCATGGAGTTGGGCTTGGCGCTGCTGACGGACCTTTTGGGGCGGGTGGTAAACCTTACCGACGGCTTGTTGGGAGACCTGTATTCCAACGCTTCCTCGGAACGGATCATCCGAAAGGCCCAGGAGCTGACCCTCGAGCAGCTCGAAGACCCGAAATTCTACGATAAACTGGAGCGCGCCCGTACCCAGACCAGCAGCCGCGTAAACCTGATGAGCAATGTGCTGGGGCAGGCAGAGGCCCTTTTGTCCGTCGGGTCGCTTATCGCCGGGTTGATTTTCTTTGAACCCTGGCTCATTGTGCTGCTCTTTTTGAGCATTGTCCCCTCCTTCATCAACGAAGTGCGCTATTCCTCCCAGCGCTATTCCCTCGCCCGGAGCTGGACCAGTGAGCGGCGCGAGCTGGATTACCTGCGCTATATAGGCGCGAATACCCTTACGGCCAAGGAGGTAAAACTGTTCGGCCTTACGGGGTTTCTCGCTGCCCGGTTTAAGAACCTGGCGCACCGGTATTACCTGTTGAACCGCCGTATCGCAATACGCCAGAGCCTGTTCGGCGGGCTGTTCAACCTGTTGGGGGTGCTCTCGTATTACGGGGCCTATGTGCTGATCATTTACCGCACCCTGGGCGGGTTGCTGACCCTGGGGGAGCTTACCTTCCTCTCGGGCTCCTTCAACCGCCTTCAGGGCAGCCTCCAGGGGCTTTTCTCGCGCTTTACGCGCATTTCGGAGAGCGCCCTGTACCTGAAGGATTATTTTGACTTCATCGACCTGCACATCCCTGCCCCGGAGCTGGAGCCGGTTCCCCTGCCGCAACGGATCACCAGGGGGTTTGAATTCCGCGACGTGCATTTTACCTACCCCGGGAGCAAGACCCCGATTCTGAAAGGGGTTTCCTTTACCCTCAGGGCAGGGGAAAAGATGGCCTTTGTGGGGCAGAACGGGGCTGGAAAAACAACCCTGGTCAAACTCATCCTCGGCTTCTATACCCCTACCAGCGGGCAGATCCTCCTCGACGGGATGGATATTTCCCGCTTCGACCCACAGGCCTACCGAGACCGTTTTGGGGTGATTTTCCAGGATTTTTTCCGCTATGAATTCACACTCAGGGAGAACATCGCGGTGGGCAACATAGACGCCCTGGACGACGAAGGCCGCATAATGGAGGCGGCCCGCAAGAGCCTGGCCGATTCCGTGGTGCGGGAGGTGGAGGAGGGGCTTGAACAGCAATTGGGCCGGAGGTTTTACCAGGGCCAGGAGCTCAGCGGGGGCCAATGGCAGAAAGTGGCCCTGGCCAGGGCCTACATGAAGGATGCGGAGGTAATGGTACTCGATGAACCCACGGCCTCCCTCGATGCCCGGGCCGAATATGAAGTCTTCCGGCGGTTCATCGGCCTTACCAAAGGCCGCACCAGCATAATCATTTCACATCGGTTCAGCACCGTCCGCATGGCCGACCGCATCCTGGTCCTCGATGCAGGGCGGATCGTCGAATTGGGCACTCACGAGGAGCTGTTGGAAAAAGGTGGGCTCTATGCCGAGTTATTCCACCTCCAGGCTGCCGGCTACCAGTAGGCATGGCTCTGGCCAGCCGTTGCCGGGGTTGGGGCTGACCGACCTGGAAGAGAATGCACATAACATGATGAAAGGCGGCTTATTTGCCTATCTTTAGGCAGTGTTATCCGATGAACCGGGTGGTTCCGGGATTTCTTCCGGACCATAAGTAAAGAAACCGAAAAGATAGAGGAGGCCATGGTACATTTAAGAGAAAGGGGCTCCCGGTTACTGATCCCGATCCTTTTCGTTTCCCTGATTTACATGCTACCGAATTCCAAAGTGTTTGCCCAGGATACTGCCAATGATACCATAACAACCCCGTTTCGAAAGGGAAGGTGGTTGAGCGGCCTCAGCGGCTCATTTTCTTCAAACACCCTGAAACTGGCCTCTTCTGAAGAACTTTTTTCTTCCAATGGGTATGGGATAGAGATTTTTACGGGGAAGTTTTTCAGGGATCGCTGGTTCATAGGCTTAAATGTGCTGGCCACCAGTAGCAGTGGCGCCGGCCTTATCGAAAGGGAATCGGAAAGCCTCCTCCTCGGGCCTTCCCTGAGCCATTACTTTTTGAAGGATTCCTATGGGTCATTGTATGTCTCAGTATTGCCGGGCTTTATCCGGGTTCGGGAAGAGGGCAATGTTTTGCTCGGAGGGGAGGTTCTGAGTCAGAATGCCGAGGGCCCAGGTTTCGCCACCCGGCTCCGCCTGGGATATTCCTATGTGGTTTCCCGCAGGATTGTCCTCGATGTTGGGGTGGGGACCAATTTGTCCTGGCTGGACCTGTCGTACAGGACTGTAGAAGAATCCGCCGAACGGCAGGAATCCATTTTCTCAAATACCACCTTCTTTTCCTTTGGGTTTAATGTTTTGCTGGATGAATTCTTTTTCTGATGCGCTGTTTCCTCCCCTTACTGCTGCTACTACTGATTTTTCCTTTCCAGGCTACAGCGCAGCGCGATGATGGCGCCATTATACGAAGTGATACGCTAAACAACAAAAGCGGCCTTAAACTGATAGGGATCCCCGTGATTTTCAGCACCCCGGAAACCGGGTTTGGCTTTGGCGGAGGAGGCCAGCTATTCCTAACAGGGGAAAAGAATATTTTCAAATCGAGGAAATCGAATATCCTGTTTACAGGGATTTATACCGCGAACGCCCAACTGGTCATCCAGGCACTACCCCAGATCTACTTCGGGTCCGGGGATTACTATTTGGACGGAGTTTATGAATACCGGGTATACCCCAATTTTTTCTGGGGAATCGGCAATAACACCCCGGAATCCAATGAGGAGGCCTATGATATGACGAGCCATAAATTCCGTGCGGATTTCCTCAAAAGGCTGCCCCCTTCGCTGAATTTTGGGCTGCGGTTCAATTTCGAGAACCACCAGGTGACCGAGGTCGAAGAAGGGGGCCTGCTGGATGCCGGGGATATCCCGGGGAGCGACCGGGCCGTGATCGTGGGTCTTGGGGCCATATTTAACCTCGACACCCGGGACCAGGTGGAAGACCCGAAGGGCGGATACTTTGTTAGTTTCAGCGCCCAGTTTTCCAGTGAAAATTTTGGGGCCACCCATGGGTTTAACCGGTTTATTACCGACTTGAGGGCATATCGCCCGCTGGGTAAAAAGGGCCTCCTTGCCGCCAGGCTATACCTGGAGAACAACTTCGGGGAGGTGCCGTTTCAGGCCAAGGCACAATTCGGGGGCGGGGATATGGCAAGGGGCTATTTCAAGGGCCGTTTCATAAATGACCAAATGTATGTGCTGACCGCCGAATACCGATGGCGCTTTCTGCCTCGCTGGAGCCTGGCTGCTTTTGGGCTGATGGGGGAAGTTGGCGATACTAACCAGGACTTCTTTAAGGCACCCCATTTCAGTATGGGGGGCGGGGTCCGTTTTAAGATCCTTAAGGAACAGAACACCCTGGTCAGGTTGGATTATGGAATCGGGGAAGAAGGAAATAGCGGGGTCTATTTTGGGGTAAACCAGGCATTTTAAAAGGTTTCCGTCGGCAGGGGGGTAATTAGGGAATTTGACAATTAGCGAATGTGACAATTAGCGAATTAGCGAATTAGCCAATTTGTTGATTAGCGAATTAGCCAGCTGGTTCGAAGTTCAGGGTCCGGGTCTGCCTTCCCGGGTCAGGGTGTGGGATTGCCTGCTTTCACCCCTTTTCCTTAAACCTCCTGAGGGTCTCCTGAGTCTTTTGGGAAAGGGCCAGTTTTCCCGTAAGGGCGGCCCTGGCCGGCAATAACTCGCCCCAATGGGCCGTCCCCTCCCAGAGCGATTGCTTCATAAGGGAAAGGGCTTCCGGGGAATAGGAGGCGAGTTGGGAAGCAAAAAATTCCGTTTCGGAATCCAGTTCCCTGCGGGTTTCGAAAACCCGGTTAAATAAGCCGTGCTCCTGGGCCCAGTATGCGCTTTTCCATTCCAGGGGGGCCAGGGCCATAGCAGCCAGGCCGCCTTTTCCCGCTTTGCGTTCCACGGCCGGGGCAATCACAAGGGGTGCGATTCCGATACTGAGTTCTGAAAGCCGAATGGAAGCGGCTTCCGAGGCCATCACATAGTCGCAGGCCGCAATAAGGCCCACACCACCCCCAACAGCCTTTCCGTGGACACGTCCGACGATAGGCCTGGGGCAGGTGCGCATGGCGTTGATCAGGCGGGCAAAACCATTGAAGAAAGCAGCGCTCTGTTCCGGGGTGGACACCTGAAGCAGTTCGTCAAAGGAAGCCCCGGCACAAAAGGCCCGATCGCCTTCGGATTGGATGAGGATTGCGGAAACCCCCGGGCTTTGGCCAAGGCGGTCAATTTCACCGCACAGGCGGCCCAGGAGTTCAGAATTCAGCGAATTGCTGGCCGGGTGGCCGAATTCCAAAATGGCCAGCGGGCCTTCCAGCCGGGTATACAGGCTTCCCTCTTTTCGGGTTGTTCCCATGGTTTTTCCCCAAAGTTAGGCCTTTTGTAAAAGGGGGCGAAATTTCCTGCGGAACTTCCAGATGAGGGGTACTCCCCTGGCCACCATCCAGCAGGTAAAGGCAATCCAGATGCCATACAGGCCCCATTCCAGAATTTTTCCCAGGAAAAGCACGGGTACGAAAACCAGGAAGGTTGCCCCCAGCAGCACGTTCCTCAGATAGCGCATCTGTCCGAGCCCCTTGAAAATCCCATCGTATATAAAGGCTACCGTATTGACCGGGAGCCCGAGGATGACGATAAAAAAGATGCTGTAAAAGGCCTCCAGCACCATCGGGTCTGAAGAGAATACCCGGCCAATGCCCGTGTAAAATACCCCTGAGGTGACCATAAGCAACAGGCTGACCCACAATCCGTAACGTGCCGTTTTTCGGGCCAGCAACCAAAGGCTGTCATAATCTTCGGCCCCGAGGAAACGGCCTCCCAGGATCTTCCCGGCAGCAGAATACCCGTCTACAAAGAAGGCGGCAAACAGCCAAAGGTTTATCGCAATGGTATGCGCCCCTATGTAGCGGTCTCCCAGGGCCGTGGCTTCCCTGACTGCCAGGAGGAGGGCGGCATTCAGGGAAAGGGTCCGGACAAAAAGGTTCAGCGCCATCCCGACCAGCCTTTTCAGCTCAGGGTGCAGGGGCCACTTCAGGGACAGGCTCACGGGGGTACGGGTAAGCAGGAGCCATAGGGCCATCACGGCCATCACGGCCTGTGCAATGAGGCTGGCCCAGGCTGCGCCTTCGAGGTGGAGCGCGGGGATCAGGTCTGGCACGCCATAGACCAGGATAAGGTCGAGGAAAATATTCAGGCTGGCCCCCGTAATGGCAATCAGCATGGGCCATCCCGTATTCTGCAGGCCCTGGAAGATCCCCATGATGGCAAAGGTGAGCAGGGTCAGGGGGAAGCCCCAGACCCGGATACTGTAATACGAAATGCAATACTCCAGGATGGTCCCCGAGGCGTTCAGCAGTCCGAAGATTTCGCGGCTGAAAGGGAGGGTGGCCACGAGGATCAGCAGGCTCACCCCGATGTTCAGGCTTATGGCCTGTGCCGGCAGGGAAGTGACGTCAGCTAGTTTGCCGGCGCCGTAAAACTGGGCCATAATCGCCGAAATGGCCGAGCGGGTTTGCCCCAGGATCCAGATCAGCATGCTTAGGAATGAACCTACAATCCCTACTGCGGCCAGAGACTCCAGCCCGGTTTCCGGGATGTTTCCCACAATGGCCGTATCGGTAATGCTTAGTACGGGTTCGGCAATGCCCGCAATAATTGCGGGGACGGCCAGGCGGTTGATGTTTTTACGGGTTAGTGCGGGGTTCACCTGGCGAAGATAAGAGGAGCTCGTAGCAATAAAAAGGGAGAGGGCTTTGTTTCGGAAAAAAGACGTTACCCAGGCGCTGGTATCCGCGGGCCTCATAAAACCGCTGGTTACGAAGATTTTGGCTAAAGGTGTCGAGTCGGATGGATACAGCGCCTTCCCTGGCCGCTTTCCCTTCGGCAAAGTCCATGAGTTTCCGGGCAAAGCCTTTTCCCTGGAGCCCTGGATGTACTGCCAGGCGATGCACGTACCGGTTATTGTCGTCGGGGCTGAGCCATTGGACGTCCCGGTATTCCGGATCCATTAGGGTAGAAAGCACGATTGTGCCGATGAGCGCCCCTTCCTGTTCCAGGACCCAAAGCTCTGCCCGTTCCACGTCGCTGCGAAATGCATGCTCCGAAGGGTAGTGTGCGTTCCACTGGTGAATCCCCTGCCTCTGAAGGGCAGTGGCGCACTGGTCGGTAAGCGCCAGGATGTCGGGGATATCCCGTATTTTTGCTTGGCGGATCATGGCTGGACCTCGATTTTTATTGTAAATTTAATGGATTAATAAAAAAACCGGCTTTCTATGAAAAACATTCTGGTCCCTATTGGAAACTCCCCGGATTCCCATGAAACCCTGCAATATGCCGTAAACTTTGCAGCTGCCTTTGGAGCCAGGGTGTATGTAATGGAAGTAGTGACCCTCAGTGCCCGTGCAGGGGACCTGGCCAACGTGAAGGAGAAGGTCGTGGAAAGCAGTAAGGAACGGGTACGGGAGATTATCGAAAAGATTGATCCGGCCGGGGTGGAGATTAAGGTGGCCACCTTTACAGGCGATATTATCGACGGCCTTAAGGATATTGACCGGGAGCTGGGCATAGACCTGATCATTATTGCCCCCAGGAGCGTGGAACTGGATGAGGACCTGTATCTGGGCAACACCTCCGGGCGGATTATCAAAAGGACGGACATCCCCACGCTGATCGTGCCGAAGGGCATCCGCTTCGAACCGTACAAGTCGGTCCTGACGGCATTTAAATCGGGGGTGCTGAAGCGTAAGCGCATCCTGGACCCCCTGATGGCCATCCAGAAAAAGTTTGATTCCACCATCAGCCTTCTCCTGGTGAAAACCCCGGGCTATACGGACGATGATTTGCGGATCAATACGGCGTTGATGGACATCAGCTCCCAGGTGACCATGACGGAACAGGCGAACACCTACCTCGGGGTCCTGGAACAGCTGCAGGTGCACCACCCCGACCTGCTATGCGTTTTCCGCAGGAAGCGGGGTTTTTTTTCAGCCCTCTGGGAGAAAAACACCATCCGAAAGTCGGAGTTCTCCGTTCGCATCCCCGTGCTGGTGCTGAGCGTGAAGAAGTATTAGCAGGGCCGGAGTAGCTTCGCTGCTCCGGTGAACTTCAGTCCTGCAAATGCAATTTTCATTGCTTTTACAATGCCTTTCGGCATGCTTCGACTGCCGATTTTAGCAGGGCCGGAGTAGCTTCGCTGCTCCGGTGAACTTCAGTCCTGCAAATGCAATTTTCATTGCTTTTACAATGCCTTTCGGCATTGGCGCTTCAGAAAACAAAAAAACCGCTCAAGTAGTGCCGGAGTAGCTTCGCTGCTCCGGTGAACTTCAGTCCTGCAATTACAGTTCGCTTCGCCTATCGGCTCAGGTGTCTTAAAACAAAAAATCTGCTCAAGCAGGGCCGGAGTAGCTGGCGCTGCTCCGGATGATCTCCAGTACTGCAAATGCAATTTTCATTGCTTTTCCAATGCCTTTCGGCATTGGCGCTTCAGAAAACAAAAAACCGCTCAAGCAGGGCTTGGCGGTTTTTCTTATTTCCGAATCGCGCAATGAAAATTGCGCTTGATCGTGGAGAATACCGGAGTCGAACCGGTGACCTCTTGCATGCCATGCAAGCGCTCTAGCCAGCTGAGCTAATCCCCCATTGAACTAGACCGCAAAAAAAAGACTTTTTCGCGAAGTATCAAAATACTGGGCCCAAATTCTGCCGGGAGGGCAAAACAACCTTTTTTCTGTGTAATTTGTACACAACGCATAAAAAAGATGGAAAAAATGGAAGAATTGGAAGGAAAAGTAGCCTATATCACCGGCGGGTCGAAGGGGATTGGCCTGGGTATTGCAGCGGTATTGCTCGAAAAGGGGATGCGCGTCGCCATTACAGGGCGCAGTGAAAAGGCCCTCGGGGAGGCTGTACAGGCTTTGGGGGGAGGCGAAATACTCCCCCTGGTTTCGGATGTTTCCAAAGCCGGGCAAGAAAGGGAGGCCATAGCCAGGGTCCTCGATCGCTGGGGTCGGTTGGACGTGGTCGTGGCCAATGCAGGGGTCGGGCATTTCGCACCCATTGACTCGCTGGGGGAGGAGGCATGGCAGCAGATGCTGGATACCAACCTCACAGGGGTCTACAATACCCTCAGGGCGGCACTTCCGGCCCTTAAGGAATCGAAGGGCTATTACATCACCATTGCCAGCCTGGCGGGTACGAATTTCTTCGCTTCCGGGGCCGGGTACAACGCAACCAAATTTGGGGTTGTTGGTTTTACGCAGGCCGTGATGCTCGACCTCAGGCCCCATGGCATAAAGGTAAGTACCATTATGCCGGGATCTGTAGCCACCCATTTCAACAACCACACTCCTTCTGCGAAAGATGCATGGAAGATCCAACCCGGCGATATAGGCCTCCTGGTGCTCGATTTGCTGCAAATGCACCCCAGGACGCTGCCCAGTAAAATAGAAGTAAGGCCCACCCGACCGGACCTGAAATAGATTACCGGGTTTCCTTAAGGGCAAAGGGTACGGCCGGGTCGAAGAGTTCTGTCAGCAGGGCCGTCAAAACCCCTTCGAAGGCTTCAAGGATCTCAGGGGTGATGGGTTCGCGGTATTTCCTACCCGTATCGGGGACGCCAAACCATTGCCATCCGGCCCCGAGGTTTTTGAAGGAAACCACGCCTGCCCTGAATCCGTTCTGGGGAACCGGCTGCTCGCCCTGTATGAGCCAGGCATAACACAGGACCTGGAAGGCCTTTGATTTTAAGGGGTCGGTGCGCAGGCTGTCCCACTCTGGAACCCGCAGGTCGCGGGCTTCAACTTTTCCCGATTTGTAATCAATGATCCTGAGTTCCCCATCGACTTCTTCAATGCGGTCTACGGTCCCCTTAAGCAGGACCCTGGCGGGTAGGGAAGGGATATCCACCTGCCGGGTCAGCCGGGTCTCGACCCCGAGGATCCGGATCTGGTGCCTCGAGGTGCGATCGGCGTCCATGTCCAGGAATCGCCGGAGGTATTGAATCATTACCTCCTTTGCAATCAGGTTTTTGCCTCTGGCCTTGGCGCCTTTAAGGTAATGTTTCTGAAATGCCTTCTGAATCTCTGTAGGGGCCTCTTTTTTAAGCTGGTCGATCAGGCTTCTGGTCAGCAGTTGACCGATGAGGGGGCGGTACAGGTTCTCCAGGCTTTCATGGATCACGGTTCCGAAGGTATTGGCGGCAATAGTTTCCTCAAATTCCTCGCTATCGCGGATGCCAAGGATGTATTTTCGGTAAAAGCCCAGGGGATTGTCGATGTACGTGCTCAGCGAAGTGGGGGAAAAACCTTCGCCAGCCTTATCCTTTAAGACGGCAAGCAGCTCGTCGCTTTTCCCTATGCTAAACATACGCTCCGGAAGGGCGCCAATTGCAGGGGCTACCAGGGTATGGGTAAGGTGCTCAGACAAAAGCGGATCGGTGCGCAATTGATGGATAAACCGGCTGGGTTCCCCCCCTTCCAGGACATCCGGTTCAGTGTTATAACACAGGTAGACGGTTTGCGCCCGCTGGAGCAGTCGGTAGAAGTGGTATGTATAAACGGCGTCTTTTTCTTTGTACGTGGGCAGTTTGAATTCTTTTTTTACCTCATAGGGGATAAAGGAATTGTTCGACTTCCCAGAGGGCAGGATGCCTTCATTGACGGAAGTGATGATCACCGTTTCAAAATCGAGGTTTCGACTCTCCAGCATGCCCATAATCTGCAGGCCCTCAAGGGGTTCCCCCTGGAAATCGATCCGGTTTTCCTCCAGTAACTGGTCATAAAGGAGTTTCAGCGACCGCAGGTCGGTGATAAAGGGGTATTCCCGGCACATTTCAAGGACCTGGTTGAACAGGGCATGGAAATGCTGCAGGTATTCGAGGACAACCCGATCGCCACTGGCTTCGTAAAGGGGTTTCAGGGTCTCAAGGAGCCTGGTGAAGCCCCGTACCACCCCATCGGGGGGCAGGTGGGCGGGTTCCAGAAGGTGTTGAGAAACAGCTTTGGGCATGGCTTTTACCGAAAGGTCCGCTAACCCCAGGTACGGCCTGTTCTCCTTTAATAGGGTAGTGGCAAAGCCTGCGGTCTTAAACCCCAATTCCACGAACCAGGGCTGCAGGATCGGATGGGAAAGGACCCTGAGAAGTTGGGGGACGTGCCATCCGGCTGGGGTCAAACCGGCATGCAGTTCAAACAAGTCCCCAAACAGGTGTGCGGTGGGGCTGTCCTTTACCGGGTACCCCATGGTGACATTAGCGGCAGGGATTTCCGGGGGCAGGCTGTGCAGGATGGGGTTGAGCAGGCTTTCATCGCCCAGGACCAGGGCGGTATTTTCCAACGTTCCCTGAAGTTTCAGGAGCAATTCCCCACAGAATTTTGCCTGGGAAACCTGTTTGGGCAAACCCGTAATTACGATTTGTTTCGGTGCTTCAAAGGAGGTACTTATCCCTCTTAAGGCGTTATTTCTGAGTTCTGGCCACCCCTCCCGGTGCTTTCGGATAAACAGGCCGGCGTCGTGGATGGGGTTGTCGAGGTAGTAGGGATCGGCGTCCCAGAAAATTTCGGCCCTTCCTGAGGCCAAAAACGCCCTGATGATCTCTTCCTCGGCCCTGGTGAGGGCATTAAAGCCGGCAAAAACAAAGGTTTTGGCCTGTTGGGTTCGCAAATAGGGCTCGAGGGATTCCGCAGCTTTGCGATATACCTGCCCCTGGTATCCCAACCCCTCTGATTCCAGCTTTGCCCGGAAACGGCGGTAGATGGATTCGAGCGATTTCCAGAACCGCACCCGTTTGTCGATCATGGGCGTGGAGGAACCATCCGGCGTCCAGTGCCGGATTTCCTGAAGGGAACCGAGATGTGCAAAGAACGTTTTTTCAGGGACGAGGTATCGGTCGACCTCATTAAAGTCCTGCAGCAGGGTCCTACCCCATTTGCTGAAATCGTAGAATGATTCCTTTTCCACCCCCTCCTGCTCGAGCAGGGTTTCATAAAGGGAAAAATGGAGTTTGGAAGGCGATGCATACCGAAGGCCCGAGAGGTGTTCCAGGAAATCTTCTATGCTCCATATTTCAGGACAAAAGATGGGTGCCCCGGCCTTCCGGGCCATAAGGTTCTTAAGGAAGAACCCGGCCCGCTTACTGGGCAAAATAAAGACGCAATCCAAAGGGGAGGTGTTCCACAACGGAAATTCGTCCAGCACCGATTCCAGGAAGGTCTTCATGGCTTAAAAATAAAAAAGCCCCGGCATTACGCCAGGGCTTTTTCCAGTATGAATGATTTACAACTTGATTAGTTGTTCTGAGATTCTCCGTGAATTTCAACCCTACGGTTGGTCCTTCTGCCTTCGCTGGTATTGTTATCAGCGATCGGACGGTCCTCACCGTATCCAACGGCAGTCATCTTATCAGAAGGAATACCTTTCTCAATCAGGTAATTCATTACCGATTGGGCCCTTTCCTGAGAAAGGCGCTGGTTCAGGGCGGCACTACCTGAGCTGTCGGTGTGCCCTTCAATCCTGAAGGTTACGTTCGGGTAATCATCAAGGATGTCTGCGATGTTGTTCAGAACCTCGGCAGATTGAGGCTTAATAGTGGCTTTGCCTGTATCGAAAAGGATAGTCTTGGCATAGTCCAGAAGCGCCTGGCGTACAGCTTCAGTAACTTCAGGGCATCCCTGGTTTGCTACAGTTCCCACGAGATCCGGGCAGCGGTCGTCTTTATCAGCCACGCCGTCACCGTCACGATCCGGCCATGGGCAACCATTGTTCTCAGCAGGTCCGGCCTCATTCGGGCACTCATCGTCCTTATCGGCTACGCCGTCACCGTCAGTGTCAGGGCAACCGGCCAGGGCAACCAGTCCGGGAGTGTTCGGGCAGGCATCGTCTTTATCGATAACAGTGTCCCCATCGCTGTCAGGACATCCGTTGTATTCTTTCGGTCCGGGAGTGTTCGGGCAGGCATCCTTACCATCTTCAATGCCGTCGCCGTCTGAATCCGGGCAACCGTTGAAGGCCTCAAGTCCGGCTACTTCCGGGCAGGCATCGTCTTTGTCGTAGATTCCGTCACCGTCAGTATCGGTTCCGCCGAAACGGATCGAAACACCAGCCAGGTGCTGGAAGTGGGTAACCCCGTAGTCTTCAAAGGCATGCTTGTACTGAGACTGGAGGGTAACACCCAGGAAATCGTTAAACCAGTAGTTAAAACCAAGGCCACCGTTTACGGTTCCTGCCCCAATTTCATCTACCCAGGTATAACCTCCTCCGAATTCCACGAAGGGATCGAATTTCTTCCCGGAAAAAATATTGTATTTAATGGTACCGTCAACAGCATAGTGGGATACATCGTCTATGGTGAGGTCCCCGAGTTTTTCGATCCGGTTGAGGGATCCGCGAACCCCTACGGAGAAACCGTCTCCTACATAACGGGAAACAGAAAGGTAGGAAATCGAAGGGATGATGTTCCAGTGGTCGTTTGCATTGAAGTACTCATCAAACAAGGCACCTGTTTCGTAGTTCGGCAAGAAAGAAGCAGCATCAGCGTTGGTGGGATAAACATCAATGGCGTTTACACCAAGACTGAACTGCCAGGGATTATTCTCATCCTGAGCTTGGATATTGTTTAACCCTAAAATAAGCAGGCCAACAACCAATAATCTGCTAAGCTGTTTCATGTTCGAATTTTTAAGTTTAAGTGTTTATCAGACGCAAATGTAAGTTGTTAAGAATTATTAACAAAATCAATTCCTCATTTTTTCTATCCTGCCGGGACCCCGCATAACGGAAATCAAATCACCCCAAGCTCCCTGCCTACCTCAATAAAGGCCGCAATGGCCTTATCCAGATGTTCCTTTTGGTGCGCAGCGGATAGCTGCACCCTGATACGCGCCTTGCCCTGGGGTACTACAGGGTAAAAGAAACCAATGACATAGATTCCTTTTTCCAGCAGCTTGTCGGCCATTTTCTGGGCGAGTTTGGCATCGTATAACATTACGGGTACAATGGCCGAATCCCCGTCTATGATGTCAAAGCCGGCGGCTTTCATCCCCTTCTTGAAGTAGATGGTATTTTCATCGAGGCGTTGCTTCAGGTTCTGATCTTTTTCGAGGAGGTCGAAAACCTTCAGGGAGGCCCCAACAATGGCCGGGGCCAGGCTGTTGGAAAAAAGGTAGGGGCGGGAACGCTGCCGGAGCATTTCGACAATCTCTTTTTTTCCGGTGGTATACCCCCCCATGGCCCCGCCCAGGGCTTTCCCCAAAGTGCCCGTAATGATATCAATCCGGCCCATGACACCTTTTTCCTCCAGCGTGCCAATGCCGTGTTCGCCTATAAAACCGGTGGCATGGCATTCGTCAATCATAACCAGGGCATCATAGGCGTCGGCGAGATCACAAATTTTGTCGAGGGGTGCCACCAGGCCATCCATGGAAAACACCCCGTCGGTAACAATAAGCTTGAACCTGGCCCCGTCGGCATTGGCCTGTTGCAGCTGTTTTTCCAGGTCTTCCATGTCTCCGTTGGCGTATCGGTACCTCATGGCTTTGCAAAGGCGAACCCCGTCAATGATTGAAGCGTGGTTCAGGGCATCGGATATAATGGCATCCTCGGGCCCGAGCAGGGGCTCAAAGACCCCGCCGTTGGCGTCGAAGGCGGCCGCATACAATATGGTATCTTCCGTACCGTAAAAATCGGCAATCCTTTTTTCGAGTTGTTTGTGGATATCCTGGGTGCCGCAGATGAAGCGGACTGAAGACATCCCGAATCCGTGGCTGTCGAGGGTGTCTTTGGCCGCCTGGATCACTTCCGGGTGGGCAGATAACCCCAGGTAATTGTTTGCGCAGAAATTCAGCACCTCCTCCCCTGTGGATATGCGTATCACGGGCCCCTGAGGGGAGGTGATGATCCGTTCCTTTTTATATAGCCCGGCCTCGCGGATGGCTTCCAGTTCTTTTTCCAGGTGTTCTTTTAGGGATCCGTACATAGTATCAGATGAATTCAGGGGTTATTTGGTTCTTGTCGATGTAGACCAGGATGGCCGCCGCCACGGGGTGGCCCATTTCCCGTAGTGTATCGGCGTATTGCCCTACCTGCCTGTGGTATTCCTGTTTAGGGGTCCCCGTCTTGTAATCAAGGATGGCCACCCCCCCGTCGAGGAGCACCAGGCGGTCGGGCCTCAAAATTAATCCATTTTTTGTTAGCAGTTCCCATTCGTTAAGCCCCCTGGCCCCAGGGGCGAAATAAGGCTCGAGCCGGGGGTGGCCAACCACCTTAAGGAGCAGTTCCCCAAAGGCTTCCCGGTCTTCATGGGCCAGTAATCCCTCGCCTTGCAGACGGCCCACGGCCAGGCCTACGTCGTCCCGGGAATGGATCAGGCTGAGGGCATGGTGGAGGATGTTTCCATATTGGATGGCCCTCGCCTGGTCGGTATCCCAGAGGATCCCTGAATGGGTTACCATCCTCAGGGATGCCCGGTCCCTGGCCGAATACCGAAAACGCACGCGTTCCCTGGCCGCGGGCACTACCGGCTCCCCGTTCCCGGGGAGGGCGCCAAAGGAATAGGTGGACTGTCCGTCTTCCCAGAACCCATTTTCCCTGAGGTACCGGCAGTAGACTTCCCCATAGGACTGGGGCCCGGAAGCGGTATCTTTTTGCGGGGTTTCCCTGCTGATCACGAAAAGCGCCCTGATGGCCCGGGTGTGGGCCACATACAGGAGGTTATAGGCGTCCAGCTCCAGCCGGTGCCGTTCTTCCTCATAAAGCTCCGGCGCCGGTGCGGCATAGGTCTTCAGTTCTTTTTTCCGGCTGAGCAGCAAGTGTCCGAAGCCTGCAAAATGCTGCGGGGCTACCGGAAACCATAGCTTTGGGTTCTTTTCCCGGTAAATGGGGGTGTCGGCAAACGGGTAGATCACGATGGGGAATTCCAGGCCTTTGGATTTGTGGATGGTCATCAGGGTAACGGCATTGAACCCTTCCGGCGCCTGTATGCTCAGCTTGTCGTGCCGGGCCTCCCAATAGTCCAGGAAAGACCGGATGGATGAATCCTCGCTCCGGCCGACTTCCAGGACAAGGTCCATGAGGAAAACCAGGTAGGCATCGTTCTCCCCCCCCAGGCGGAACTGCCTGATGGCCTCTTCCAACAGGTCATAAACGGGTTTCAGCCGGTCAGCCCCGGGGGCAAACCCGTATTCGCGCTCCAGGAGCTGGTCCGCCCCGGCAAGGTGCCGGGCAATCCACTGGTGGCGGTCGGCCCGCCCTTCGCTGAGGAACAAAAGCAGCCCGAAGGCATGGTTCCTGTCTTCGGGGGCGACCAGGTGGTGCAACAGGTGGATCAGGAACCGGATTTCCGGATGGTTCTCCAGCAGCAGGGTTTCCGAGGAGATCACGGGGATGCCTGCCTCCATCAGGTGGCTGGAGATCATCACCCCTTCCTGCCGGCGACGGGTCAGGATGCAAAGCTCCCGGTAAGGATACCCCTTTTTCGCCAGTTCCTGCACCCGTGCCAGGGTCCTGTCGAGATACTCCCGGGAGGCGTCGTCGGCGTCGGCAGGCACCAGATCGATTTGGACCAGCCCCTGTCCCTCCCGTTCGGACACCTGTTGGTTGCCCTTGAGGAAGAGGTCTGAGTAGGAACCCTCACCCATGTAGGTGCTGATATGGCTGAAAAAATCATTGTTGAAAGCGACCAGGGGCTTGAGGCTTCGAAAGTTTTGCGGCAGGGCCTCCAAATGGGCTGCCACGGAAAAGGGGTTATCGGTTCCCCTGGCCAACCGGAGGAATTGTTCGGCTTTCCCCCCCCGCCAGCGGTAGATCGCCTGCTTGGCATCCCCCACCAAAACCAGGGACCCCCTGCGACCCTGTTCATCCTCGCCCTGCAGGGCACTTCCGATCAGGGGGATCAGGTTTTCCCACTGCAACCCGGAGGTGTCCTGGAATTCATCGATGAAATAATGCCGGTACCGTTCCCCAAGGCGTTCATAGAGGTATGGGACGGGTTGGTCCTTTAATTCCTTTGCGATTATGGCATTGAAGGAGGAAATGGGCAGATACCCCCCTTCATCCCTGAGCAGGTCCAGTTCCTGTTTCAGCATGCCAAGGACCGTAAACGGGGCGCAATTCGTGTATGCATTTACCAAAAAACCCCTCTTTTGGATGCCGTCGCGAATGCCCTCGAAATAGCCGGTTAAGACGGGTAGCAAGTCATCCAGCAGGGTTTTTTTGGCAGGGTCGGCCTTTTTGGGATACAGGGGTTGCTGACCGAAATTTTGTTTCCAACCGGCTTCGAAATTCTGGTTGAAATCGCCCTGCGCCACCTTGTCCAGGAAGTCGGGAAAATAGCCGCTGCTGAAATCAAGGCGCTCCAACCCATGGGCTTCGATAAGTTCTTTGGCTTCCCGGGCCGCACTCACCAGCAGGGCTTCCGTCTGCCGCCTGGAGACCCCCAGGAGTTCCCTCAGGTTCTGGAAGTCGTTCATGGCCTTTCCCCGAAAGTCCTCCAGATACGGGTAGTGGTTCTCGTCGAAAAGGAGTTGGCCCATCTCAAAGAGGTCCCTGCTGATGTCCCAACTCCGGTCCTCTTCCGCCTTTTCCAGGGCAAACTCGATTAGCGCTGCCGTGAGGCCCGGGTGGCTTCCGGCTTTTTGAATCAGGGCATCCACCGCCCGGGCGAGCAGTGCATCGGTGTCTAGGACGACCTCAAAATTGGAAGGCAATTCCAGGTCCTGGGCAAAAGTGCGCAAAATGCGGTGGTTAAACCGGTCAATGGTGCTGACGTCAAAAAAGGCGTAATTGTGGAGCAATTCCTCGAGTACCTTTCCGCTTTGCCTGACCAGGAAGGCACGGTCTTCCCCCAGGCCTTCCCTAACGGCCTCAAACAGGTCGGAGGGCTTTTCCCCTTCCTGCAGGCAGGAGAATTCCATGAGGTTTTTCAGGATGCGATGCTTGAGTTCCGCTACAGCTTTATTGGTAAAGGTAATGGCCAGAATCCTCCTGAATTCCTGGTCCGCCCCAGGATGGAGCAGCAGCCTTAGATATTCCCTTGCCAGGGTAAATGTCTTCCCGGAGCCTGCTGAGGCGTCATAGATCCGAAAAGGTTTGGATTCAGCGTTCATCATCTGCAAAATAAGGATTCCCCGCAGGTTCTTAACAAATAATTAGCGCAAAGTGTTTGTTAAAATCTGTACATTTGGTAAACACCGTTTGTTAACATAAAAACCAGTTACCTATGTCATTCCAATTACCGAAATTACCTTATGCATATGATGCCCTGGAGCCGCATATCGATGCGCGCACCATGGAAATCCACCATACAAAACACCACAACGGATATACTTCCAAGCTCAATGAGGCCATTTCAGGCACTGCCCTTGAGGGAAAGCCTATTGAAGACCTCCTCAAAGGCCTGGACATGTCCAACAAAGCTGTAAGAAACAATGGGGGAGGGTATTTCAACCACTGCCTTTTCTGGGAGGTCATGTCCCCGGACGGAGGCGGCGCGCCGTCTGGTGAGCTGGCCGCGGCCATTGACCAGGCCTTCGGTTCATTCGAAGGATTCAAGGATGCCTTTAGCAAGGCAGCTGCCGGGCAATTCGGTTCAGGATGGGCCTGGCTCTGCGTGCATAAAGGCGGTAAAGTGGAGGTATGCTCCACCCCGAACCAGGATAACACCCTAATGCCCGGAGTGGGTTGCGGCGGATATCCGATCCTCGGGATCGATGTCTGGGAACACGCCTACTACCTGCATTACCAGAACCGGCGTCCCGATTATATAGAAGCCTTCTTCAACGTCATCAATTGGGGCAAGGTCGCTTCAGACTACAAGGCCCGTCGTTGATTTTGCACGTCTTAGAAAAAAGCCCCGGGAATTGCTTCCGGGGCTTTTTTTTTGGCAATAGAAAAGGGCAGAAAGCTCTGCCCTTTTCATCCCAAATCTTACCATAAACTTAACCTACTTATGCTATGGCACGACTAATTTACTGGTAATAAGTAAAATAACAAAGAAATTGTAGGGAAAATAAAGAGGCTGCCCTGAGGGCTTACGTGTTAAAATCTTTAAATTCAACAAAATAGGGAATTTTAAAGGGGTTACGTGAAATAAAAAAGGCAAGGACGCTGCCTTGCCTTTTTCCCCAAATCTTACCATAAACTTAACCTACTTATGCTATGGTCCTCCAAAAGTAAGGGGAACTCCACGCAGGGGGAAAGCTTTTGGGCGAATACCGTTAAAAACCGTTGAAAT
>NZ_JAMXIB010000012.1 GCF_024006985.1 Robiginitalea marina | reverse complement strand
GCCCCCCAAGGCCCTTTTCCGATCCGCCAAAGGCGGAGAGGAAAAGAATCCAGGCCCCCACCTCCTGCGGGGCGGATGGCTTTCTTTGTGAAGCCCCCCCAGGCCCATTTCCGAGCATAGCGAGGAAATGAATCCTGTCCCCGCTACTAGCCAAGCCATTAACAACAGTTAGCGGCTTTTTTTATTGGAGCAGGCGGAATTCATTCCTGCCTGGGACAAGAAAAAGCCGCTGCCTGGACCTGCCAGGATGGATTGGGAATGAAAAACTTCAAAAATCAGGTAGGCGAACAAATACCGCAAGAACTGTTGCTTCACATTTATACAGGCATCCTAATTGACCCCCAGAAAATTAATGACCTTACAGGTTTATCTCTGCTTTCATCTTACACTTTGGTATCTGAACCAGAAAACCGGGTATAATCCAGGAAATCACTGGCTCTAAAAGAGTCAAAAATTATTGGTTACAGGACTACATTAAACTATTTAAGTAATTAAGCAATAACGTTTGCTATCATGGGGTATGCCCCATGGCTATATTGCGCCAAACCAAAATTCCCTACATTTAAGAAATTATAATTCATCCCCAGGAAACTACGTGGTTTCGCCATGAAACCCTTTGGCGAAACACTCCGCTGCAGAGCGCCACGTGGGTATACCAGGGACCTTGGACAACAATATGAACCCAACAAAAGTCCATATTGCTTGTCTGACAAGAAAATAAAATTAACATCTAATGAAGCACCTGATATCTATATGCCTTGCGATAGCGCTGTTTTTTCCCAAAACAGGGATGGCCTGCAGTATGTATAAGATTACCAAAAATGGACGGACTATTGTAGGAAATAATGAAGATTATTTCAGCCCCAATAGCCAATTCTGGTTCGAACCAGGAACCAAAGACACCTTCGGAGTCATGTATATGGGCCTTCTGAACAACTTTGCACAAGGTGCAATTAATGAATCAGGCCTGGTCTTCGATGGATTTTGGGAACCCTATTTGGAAGTAAAAAACACAAAGGGGAAATTGGAAATCCCAATAGGGGATGCCTTGAAAAATGTCATGCAGACAATGACCGACGTTGAGGATGTTAAACTATATCTGCAAACTATTAATCTAAATTCATTAGCCAATGGTCAACTTGTATTTGTCGATAAATCGGGTACTTATTTGATTGTAGAGGGCGATGAAATGTTCATTGGCGATGAAACCGAAAAAACATTTTCAAATTTCTATTATTCACAAATAGATTCCCTGGTTGATGTAAAGCTGGACTACTTTCAAAAAGGACGAAATTTTATCAATGCGACCGAGACGAAACTGACTTTTGAATATTGTTCAAGTGCAATGGAGAACTTTGCTCAATCCAGATTAGCACCTACGCAATATTCAACTATTTATGATTTGAAAAATCTCACAATAAGAGTGCATCTGTTTAATGATTTTTCCGAATTCATAGAATTAGATTTAAAGAAAGAGTTAAGAAAAGGTAGTCACCGCACAATGATTGCAGACCTTTTTCCAAAAAATTCCATCGGCTATTTGCATTACAAAAAGTATAATGACCCGGAAAATCCAGTCTTATTTCTAAAGGAATATCTTGGCGATTCTGAAATTACGGAACAAGAGTTTTTGAATAATGGCTTTGACAATGTTATTGGTGCTTTAGGTTTTGAATGGTTGAATGATATAAAAAATCCTAAAGGGGCGATTAAAGTTTTTGAATATGGGGTAGAAATTATGCCTAATAATTCCAAATTATACGACAACCTGGGAGAAGCCTACTTCATAAATAAAGAATGGGAAAACGCCCTAAAATGCTATGGTAAATCGCTGTTTCTTAATCCAGAAAACAAAAATGCCATAACAATGATTTTGAAAATTAATCAATTGAGGGAAGAGGGATGAAAATCTGAGAACATGGATTGCCAACTATGGCTTTGGGTAATCGCTTGTTCCCGCCTGCTTATGAATCCCGATACCTATTGGACGAGAGGATTTTCAGTTTCGTGTGTACTTGTAAAAGGAAGCTCTAAACCACGCAACTACTACTAAACCAGGCTATTGGTAACAATATTCAAAATGAAAAAAGTGTACTTTGATAAACTAGACGGTCGTAAAAACAAATTATTGGCTATCCCAATGATTTTATTTTTACTGATTTATGTCTTCACGGCATTTACAAATCGCGATTCCAATCTACACCAAATCTCGGCAATAATTGGCTTTGGATCTGCTGTGATTTTTTTCGGAAAGCAATTCTACTACAGAAATTATGTAGGTTGGAACAAAAAAGGCCTTTTATTAAGGCTGAATTCGTTCACTTCCAAAAACGTTCCTTTTAATAAAATTGAAACCTACAACATATCAAATGGTCGTTTAGAAATTGTCCGAAAGGACCAGAAACGCCTCACCTTTAACTTAGAGGGTATAAGTGATCATGAGATTAAAAAGATTCGCGATCTTTTAAGAAAAAACACAAATACCACAAATGCCTATGGCCATTCGCCTCCTTATATTTAGGCGAATTTTCCTACGATATAGATTATATATCATCCCTTGAAAGGGCTGAGCATTGAGGGGCCGAAACAAAGCCAGGACCGTTCGCAACCATACAGACCCAATACCCGATCCGAATCTTGAACATCAATGACGAAAAACAGTAATGAAGAAAAGAAGCAGCAATGTCTTTCTATTGATTTTCCTGATGCAGTTGATGGTTGCGTGTTGTGACGAGGAGACTTATGAGGTAACCATTACCGGGATGGAATCGAGGGCTTTGATCTCAGATGGCCTCAATTTTATCGAGTTTGATACGGAGAATCCAATTGATAAAGAGGAGTGGATTATCGAGGTATGGATTACTGAGGTGGAAGAAATTACTTCACCTGAGCCATTTAAAAAGAAGAAAACAGCTGCCCCGGTTTTGGAAGCAGCGGTAGTTCCCTGTGAAGACCAGGTAGTGCTTTTTAAGAACCGGATAGAGCGCATCAAAGTAGAAGTACTCGATTCCAACACTAACCATGAACGAATTGACATTACCAATCAGGTGGTTATTCAGGGCACCCGGCAATCCATCGCGGAATATCTCTCGGACAACAATCCGGGCATAAGGGGTTTTCTGATCGAATTATCGGATACCCGAAACATCCCGGATCGCATAGAATACTTTATTGAAGCTACCCTTGATGACGGGTTAAGGATTAGTTCCACAGGAGGCATTATCAACTTCAATTAGAAAACGAGGCGTTGATTATGAACGTATTTAAAGCCTATACCCTTACGACCCGTTAACAGAAATAAAACAGGAGTTGAAGAATACCTTTGTATATTCAAAAAGACAACCCAACCAACGCCACCCATTTACAAGCCCCTTTGAAACGGGGCTAATACGATGCGTGGTCCACATGAATCCCGCTAATATGAAGCATGTATTTATTATTCCAATGGCCTTACTTCTTGCCTTTCAGATCTACGGTCAGAAAGACAGGGCAAGGGATTTAGGCATCCCCCTGGAGGGAAAAACCGGAAAGCACAATGCTATTACAGATGTCAGGGGCATTGAAGTTGGCCATACCACACTGATCTCCGGGGAAGGCAAACTGGTGGTTGGGGATGGCCCTGTACGAACCGGGGTAACGGCAATTCTGCCCAGGGGCAAAAAATACGACCCGGTTTTCGCCGGGTGGTATAGCCTTAATGGGAATGGGGAAATGACAGGGACTACATGGGTAGAGGAATCCGGCTTCCTTGAAGGTCCCATAATGATAACAAATACACACAGTGTTGGCGTCGTAAGGGATGCCGTAGTCGAATGGCAATTCAAAAATAACCTGTATGACCCGCTTCCGGATGAACCGGATGTTTTTTGGGCCTTACCGGTAGTGGCAGAAACGTATGACGGCGACTTAAATGATATTAATGGTTTTCATGTAAAGAAAGAACATGCATTTTCTGCCTTGGCCAATGCCAAATCGGGAGCTGTGGAGGAAGGAAATGTTGGCGGGGGAACAGGAATGATCTGTCATCTTTTTAAAGGCGGCATTGGAACCTCTTCCCGGGAAGTATTGATTGATTCTGCCGCGTATACAATCGGAGTTCTGGTGCAGGCGAACTATGGAAACCGGAAATCGCTAACGATCGCCGGTGTACCGGTTGGCCAGGAGATTACCGGACAAATGCCGCTTTGGGACCCGATAAGGTCTGAAGAAGACAGAGGTTCAATTATTGTTGTCGTTGCCACGGATGCACCATTGCTTCCCCACCAGTTAAAGAGGCTCGCACGCCGGGTACCTATTGGCATAAGCAGGTTGGGGGGGTATGGCAGCAATGGTTCCGGAGATATTTTTATTGCATTTTCAACCGCCAATGCAGGGGCGGCCCATAGGGAAAAAGGGCAGGTTATTGAAATGATTCCAAACGACAAAATGTCGGGTCTGTTCGAAGCAACGGCACAGGCCACAGAAGAATCGATCTTAAATGCACTCGTTGCGGCTGAAACCATGGTTGGAAAAAATAATACAACCGTTTACGAACTGCCGGAAGAAAAAGTAGTTGAGCTCTTAAAGAAGTACGGTAGAATAAAAGAATAACCTGGCTCAGCTTGGCATATCGCTGATGGCGGATGAGTTTCTGAAATCAAGGTTTCCTCCCCCTTGGCCGGTTCTTCCCGTCCGGGCGGAAAAGGCCTTTGGAAACTGCCACAAACCACAGCCGGGACCATTTGCAAAAACACCATGATCCGATTCCAATGAAATTAACCCGGTTATTACCCCTTACCGCCTCAGGCTTCCTGGGGTTGATGCTGCTGGCAGGTTGCCAAAAAGAAAGGGAGGTTTTTAGGATTCCGGAGGGCCATGTGGGCATGTTTGGATACGGTTCGCTGATGTCTAAAACCTTCATCGAATCGGGCCTTTTGGAGAAGGACTATAAGGGCCCCTTTCTTCCGGCCCATCTGAAAAACTACCGCAGGTCCTGGACGTTTGCCTGGCCTTCCTTCCTGCCTTCCCTAAATCCGGATGGCCGGTATTACAAAGATTATCTCCTGGTCGCCGGCGATACCCTCTACCCCCAAAACCTGGTTTACCTGAATATCAGGGAAGAACCCAACGCCACCATCAACGGGGTGCTCTATGTGGTCCCGGAAGCCGACCTGCATGAGTATGATGACTGGGAATTGGGTTATGAACGATTCGAAGTGACCGATTTCATTACAGATTTCACCATAGAGGGAGGTCCGGTTTTTGCCTATAAAGCGCTGCCTGGATTCACCCTTGAACCGGACGGGGATATCTCGCGGAACGTCATCGAACTCAGTTATTGGAAAATCATTCAGGAGGCTTTTGATTATTGGGGCGAAGGATTCGAAGCGGAGTATCTCAATAGTACAGGACCTGTCGATACCACCATTATCCGGGCCACACAAAAAATCCTGTGGAAGGATCCGCCCCCGGAGCAGATCGGGGAATTAAAGTCGCTTTTTAAGAACCCTGCCCGATAACAGGGCCCTGATTTGGCAAAAGGCCATCGACTGTTCAAATTGTATTCAGGGTTATCCAATACCTATAGATTTTGACAACAAGCAAGAACCCCGACATAACTGGTCTTTCAAATGAAGAAGTAGAAAAACAAAGGTCCCTTCATGGTGCGAATGTAGGCGTGGAAAAGGAAAACCTGACCGTGAAGATCCTGCTTTCGGTGGTGACCGAGCCCATGTTTATTCTTCTTCTGGTAGCCTGCTCGGCCTATTTTATCCTGGGCGAAACGGCCGAGGGGTTTACCATGCTCTTCGCGATTGCTTTTGTGGCCGGGATAGATGTTTTCCAAAATTTCAGGAGCCAGCGGGCTTTGAAAGCCCTGAACAAAATCACTTCTTCCAAAGCAAAAGTCATCAGGTCGGGAGAGACTCTTGAACTGCCCTCGCAGGAAATTGTAACACAGGATGTGCTTATATGCGAGGAGGGAACCATAATTCCCGCCGATGCCGACGTAATTACTTCCTACGATTTTTCGGTCAATGAAGCCATGATAACGGGGGAGTCCGTTTCCGTTGAAAAGCAAGCCGGCGACCAGGTCATCCAGGGCACGCTGGTAGTTGGCGGCTATTGCTATGCCCGGGTTAATGCGGTAGGCCGCAACACCACGCTATCGGGCATAGGAAGGCTGGTCCGGGAAGCGGGGCACACCAAGTCCCCTTTACAGCTGAAAGTAACATATTTCGTGAGGAGAATGGTGATCGTTGGAAGTGTCGCCTTCCTGTTTGTCTGGGCATATCATACCTGGGACAGCGGAAGTGTTCTGCACGGGCTGTTGCACGGGCTTGCCATGGCCATGTCGGTACTGCCGGAAGAATTACCCGTGGCCCTCTCCACGTTTATGGCCCTGGGGGCATACCGCCTGCTCAAAATCGGGGTTATCGCCAAAAGCCCGGCGACCGTGGAAACCCTGGGGTCTGCCACAGTTATTTGTTTGGATAAAACCGGGACCCTCACCCAGAACCTGATGCGGGTGACCCATGTTTATGATTTCTCCAAAAAGCGCGAAATCAACTACGACGAGGATGGGGAAGCCTCTGAAGTTCTGACCTACGCCATGTGGGCAAGCGAAGAATCCCCTTTTGATCCGATGGAAAAATCGATCCACGAAACGTTTGGCCTTTACGCCGGACAAGATCCAAGGGATGAATTTAAAATCGTTAAGGAATTCCCGCTTTCAGGCAAGCCGCCGGTGATGACCCACATCCTGGGGAATACTAAAGGGGAAAGGATAGTGGCCTGTAAAGGGGCCCTGGAAGGGATTGTGGGGCTATGCGGTTTAAATCGCACGGAGGCAGCGGAGGCTTTGGCAAAAGGAAGGGAATATGCCCGGAAAGGGTTCAGGGTCCTCGGCGTGGCAAAAGGGCATTCGCATGAAGCCTCGCTGCCTGAAAACCAGGAAACCCTGAACTTTGAATTTCTCGGCCTGATTACCTTTTACGACCCGCCCGACCAGCACATCGCCCAGGTGATTGAAAAGTTCTATCAGACCGGGGTGCGGGTGGTCATGATCACAGGGGATTATCCGGAAACGGCAGAAGCAATAGCCAAAATCGTAGGAATTAAATCCAATGCGATTGTAACCGGAACGGAAGTCCGGGAAATGGATGAAGGGCAGCTACAGGAAGTGCTGGTGAACAGTCACATTTTCGCCCGCATATCGCCTGAACAAAAACTCAGGATTATTGATGGGTTTAAAAAACTCGGTGAAACGGTCGCCATGACCGGGGATGGCGTAAATGATGCCCCTGCCCTGAAAGCCTCCCACATAGGCATTGCCATGGGTAAAAGGGGCACCGAAGTAGCTAAGGAGGCGGCCGGGCTTATCCTTGCAAAGGACAATATGGCTAAAATGATCGATGCCATTTTTCTGGGCAGAAGGATAAATGAAAACCTGAAAAAGGCCTTCAGGTACATTATTTCAATTCATATTCCCATTATCCTTTTAGTTACGCTACCCATATTTCTGGTTTGGCTTCCTTCCATGTTGTTGACCCCGGTGCACGTCATCTTCCTGGAACTCATAATGGGGCCAACCTGTTCCATCATTTATGAGAATGAACCCATGGATGAAAAATTCCTTTCCAATCCCTCCGACTCCTCCAGCAAAAAACTGATCCAGGGGTCAGAACTGTGGATCACGGTCGTGCAAGGCCTGATCATTACAGCGGGCTGCGTGGGTGCAGGATATTTTGCCAAAACCGCCGGGGGCGACGGAGAAGCCATTCGGGGGCATGTCTTCTATACCCTCATATTCTCCAATATATTCCTTACCCTTGTCAACCGCTCATTCCGGGTGAACATCCTGAAAACCATCGGCATAAAGAACCGTTTGATCCCTTTAATCATTGGCATTTCCATAAGCCTGCTGTTGCTGATCAATTACGTGCCCCTTCTGAACACCATCTTCGGGATCAACACCTTTGCGCCTGAAGCGCTTCTCGTGCCGCTTATCATTGGGTTTTGTTCCACCCTATGGATAGAATTTTTTAAAAAATAACCCGAACTTAACTGTGTTGATCAGCAGGGGATCGAGCGGGTTGGGGAAGGAAAGATTCCTATATTGCCAATTGGAAACCATTAAAGGCGTTGCAGCGCCCAAAGGCAGCGGCACCCCAAAACGGCAAAGTACGGATCAGGATTATGCACCTGTATACCCGGCCGATAAGAACCTTTATAATCCATACCGGTTTCTTGCTGAGCCTTTGCATTGCTAACCAGGTCTTGATGCCTCCCATATTCGCACATGAACCCCTAAACAATCTGTTGAATTATGAAAAAAGCGATACTGTTCGGGATTGCCCTCCTGCTGGGCACATCCCTTTTTGGCCAACCTGCCGGGGAAAAATACGCCCAGGACGTGCAATCGGTTGCCGCCATCATCGATGCCTATTACGCCGTTGTTTCCGGTTCGCGAAATGACCCCTGGCAGTTTGAACGGGACAGGTTCCTACATTCCAAAAATGCCGTGATCACGAGGCTGGACGCGCACGGGTATGCCGAATCGCATGCGCTGGAAGCCGAATATATTCCCCTGGCGCTGGCCCCCAAAGGGGATTTTTACGAAATAGAGCTCAAAAGAAGCGTCAGCCGGTTCGGGAATATGGCCCAAGTCTGGAGTGCTTTTGAAATCCGTACCGACCCTGATCTTGAAACCAACACCCGCGGGTTGAACAGCATCCAGCTCCATTATGAAAAAGGCAGGTGGTGGATAGACAGTTGGACGTGCGAA
This sequence comes from Robiginitalea marina, assembly GCF_024006985.1. Lineage (GTDB taxonomy): Bacteria > Bacteroidota > Bacteroidia > Flavobacteriales > Flavobacteriaceae > Robiginitalea > Robiginitalea marina. The sequence continues at coordinate 81,785 of NZ_JAMXIB010000012.1, read as the reverse complement.
ATGGCTTCTGAAAACAACCCCGTGGTCACCGATTTTTTAAAGGCGGAATAACCCGGGCGGCTTTATGCCAAGCCTTGTTCTTCCCCTGCCCTGAACATTTGCCGGGCACCTTAAGCCAGGGATTTCTTATACCTTTGCAACCATAAACCCCGGAAATGAATCCAAAATTAGCGCTTCTGCTCCTTTGCTGCGCCCTGGCCTTGCCCTTTAAGGGAAATTCCCAATCCCCAAAAGTGTTCCCAAAGGCTGATGTCCTGGAGGACCTCGATTTCCTCAAAGCCTCCCTGGAAGAAGCCCACTACGACCTCCATGCCTACACCCCCAAAGCCGCGTTTGACCGAAACTTCGAGGCGGTAAAGGCGTCGATACAGGCTGACAGCTTTAGCCTTTTGGAGGCGACCAGCCTCTTTCAGCGGGTGGTTTCAAAAGCGGATAACGGCCATACGGAAATCCCCTTCCCGGGGGCAGCCTACCGGGAACATGCCTTCGGCGGCGGGACCCTTTTCCCCCTGGAAATTGCCTTTGAGGGCGGGAAGGCCCTGGTGCGAAAGAACTGGTCCGGAAACGACCGCATTCCCATCGGTTCGGAAGTTTTGGGCATCAACGGGACCCCCATGGGCGACCTCCTGGAGCGTATCTATCCCCAGGTTTCGGCGGAACGCCCCTACTTCAAAAATGCCAAAATTGAACTGTATTCGTTTCCGAGGCTTTACTGGCAGGTCTTTGGGCAGCAGGACGAATTTGACGTCGAGATTCGCGCCAATGGCGCGGTTGAAACCTTTACCCTGGAGGCGGTCAGCGTCATTGACGGGTATGAGATGAAACGGAAGGAAGTACTTAATGCCCACCTGGACCTGAAGTTCTATGAGAAAGCCGCGTATGTAAACCCCGGGAGTTTTGGGGGGGACCCGCAGCATTACCGAAAATTTATCGATTCTGCTTTTGCGGTTATCCGGGACCGGAAGCCTGAAAATCTGATCCTGGACCTCAGGAACAATGCCGGGGGCGATAACGCCTTCAGCGATTATCTGGTGTCGTACATTGCCGACAAACCCTTTAGGTGGAATTCCGCCTTTACGCTCAAAACCAGCAAATTCCTCAAACAACACGTACGGCAGCACAACGATACCACAACGGCCTACTGGCGGGAAGCGCTGGCCCGGGAAGACGGCGAAGTATACCCGTTCGCGTTTGACCCTTATCCGCCCCAACCCAAAGAAAAGCGCTTTGCCGGCAAGGTTTATGTTTTAATCAACCGGCAATCGCATTCCCAGGCGGCGGTGACCGCCGCCCAGATCCAGGACTATGGGTTTGCCACCCTGGCAGGGGAGGAAACCGGGGACTATCCCTCCCTGTATGCCTCCCAGTTCCAGTTTGCCCTTCCCCAAACCGGGATCCCCGTGAAAGTATCGAAAGGGTACATCGTTCGGGTCAATGGCAGCACCAAAGAAGAAGGGGTCATCCCCGATATTTTCATACGGGACCATTTGCTTGATGAAACGGACGAAATCCTGGAAGGGCTGCTCCATCATTTGGAATGACCTGGTGGACCCCGGCGAAACGCCACCATACAGGCCATGGAAGAAGCCCGCAGCAATTGCCATGGCACGGGTGGAAGACCCCGAAGGAAGTAACGGGAACAAATCGTATATTTCCAGAGACCTAAAAACCGAACAAAATGCCATTTCGACACCTGATTGCCCGGGCCCTGCTCCTGTCCCTGCTGATTCCCGTTGCCTGCTCGAGCCCTGAAAAACAAACCGCCTCCCTGCTGATCCATGGCGGCACGATCTACACGGTAGATTCCGTGCAGCCTGTGGTGGAAGCCGTTGCCGTGCAGGGCAACCGCATCCTTTTTGCGGGCAGCCTGGAGGAGGCGGAGAAATTTAAAGGCGAGCAGACCCGGGTACTCGACCTGCAGGGCAGGACCATGACCCCGGGCCTGATCGAAGGCCACGGCCATTTCATGGGCCTGGGATACAACGAACTCGACCTGGACCTGATGAACACCACCAGCTACCAGGAAATCGTGGATGCCGTGGCGGAAAAAGTCAAAACCGCACAACCCGGGGAATGGATTACCGGGAGGGGGTGGCACCAGAGCAAATGGGATTCCATGCCAGCCATAACGGTCAAAGGTTTTCAGACCCATGACCTGCTGAGCTCAGTTTCGCCCGACAACCCGGTATACCTGCGGCACGCCAGCGGCCATGCGGGCTTTGCCAATGCCAAGGCCATGGAAATTGCAGGTGTCGGGGTCCTGTCCATGGAAGGGATCGATACCCATGAGGTTGAAGGGGGTGAAGTCATCCGGGATGCCCTGGGGGTACCCACAGGGGTTTTCAACGAGCGCGCCCAGGGGCTGATCACCCGGCATATCCCGGAAAACACCCCGGAGCGCGATGCCAAGGCCTTTGAACTGGCTGTGGCCGCCTGCCACAGGCATGGCATCACGGGCTTTCACGATGCCGGCATCGGGCGGGAGACCATTGCCCAGTACGAGGCCATGAAAGCGGCCGGCAAAATGGGGATACGCATGTATGCCATGCTTACCGGGTGGGACGAGGAATTGCTTCAGGAATGGTATGTAAAGGGGCCCCTGGTAGACCCCGACCACCTGCTGACCATCCGCTCGGTAAAACTCAACTGCGACGGCGCCCTGGGGTCGAGGGGCGCATGGCTGCTGGAAGCCTATACGGACCGGCCCGGGCATTTCGGGCATGAAACCCTGCCCATGAGTTACGTGAAGGAAACAGCCCTCAAAGGGCTGCAACACGGCTTCCAGGTTTGCTCCCACGCCATTGGCGACCGGGCAAACCGCGAAATCCTCGACCGTTACGAGGCTGCCTTCACCGAATTGCCCGAACTGAGCAACGACCACCGGTTCCGGATTGAACACGCCCAGCACCTGCACCCGGAAGACATCCCGCGTTTTGCCCAGCTCGGCGTCATCCCCGCCATGCAGGCCATCCACCTTTCTTCCGACCGCCCCTGGGCTATTGACCGGCTGGGGGAACAACGCATCAAAGAGGGCGCTTACATGTGGCAGGCCCTGCTGCAAAGCGGCATCCCCGTGGTCAACGGCACCGATGTGCCCGTGGAGCCCCTCGACCCGATTGCCAGCTTTTACGCCAGTGTGAGCCGGAAAACCCTGAAAGGAACGCCAGAGGAAGGCTATGAACCGGCCCAGAAGATGACCCGGGAACAGGCCCTGCGCTCTTATACCCTCGATGCGGCCTACGGCGCCTTTGAAGAAGGCATCAAAGGGTCCATTGCGGAGGGGAAACTGGCTGATTTCACCATATTCAGCCAGGACCTCATGACCGTGCCGGAGGGGGACCTCCTTAACACCGAGGTGGTGATGACGATTTTCGACGGGGAGGTGGTATACCAAAAAGGGGGGTAACCCCGGATCTTATGAACGGGGCCTGAAGGGCTTAAAACCCACGCCCCCGTAGCCGGTTTTTGCCACTGGACATGAAACCATCGGAAAAATTATTCGCAATCAAGTTGGGGCACACCCTCATCTGGGCATTCTTTGTGGCGGTCATTGGGTTCATCCTCTATAGCGGGATAGCCAATCACATCACCCGGTACACCTGGATTGGTATTGCGCTGGTTTTCGGGGAAGGGATCGTGCTGCTGACCTTCCGGATGTTTTGCCCGCTAACCCTACTTGCCAGGAAGTATTCCGATTCCAAAAAAGACAATTTCGATATTTTCCTCCCCAACTGGCTGGCCAGGCACAACAAGGTGATCTTTACCTCCCTGTTCCTGCTGGGGTTCCTGCTTGTGGTGGTTCGCTCCCTGGCAGACCCCATGTAAACGGGATGCCCCAAACTGGCCTGCCCCACATATTGAAGCCATATCGGCCATGGGGGACGCAAAATGAATCCGTATCTTTGGGGTGAATACCAACCTTAAACCTATCCGTCATGAAAAAAGCGACCTTTTTCAAACCCATTTTCAGGCAAGTGGCCCTAGGAGCCCTGACCGGATTCCTGTTTTTCCTTTTCGGGTGTACCGAACCCCCCCGTACGGAAGCACCTGCAGCGGTGGTGCAGGAAGCCCCGGAACCCGATGAGGTCGTCTGGCATATCAAGGCCGTCCACCCCGAAGGCCGGTTTATCGATGTGAAGGCCCTTGATGCCGATGGGAATATTTACGACATCAAAGCCTTCCAGGAAGGCGGACAACACCAGGTCATGGATGTAAAGGCCCTGTTCGACGGGAAGAAGATGCCTGTTAAAATCCTGGTGAGCGAGGACACCTATGCCCCTGTGAAAGCCATTGGGGAAGACGGCACCATTTATGACATAAAAGCCCTGCTTGAGGGGGAGCGGCTCGATGTAAAAGGGGTCCGCCGGGCCGGGAATATCATCGACATCAAGGCCATTGGCAAAGCCGGGGAATTCTATGGGGTGAAGGCCATTTCCCCGGAAGGACAGCTCAATGACGTCAAAGGCGTCAAAATGGAGGAAGGCGACCTGGAAGCCACCCTCCACGGGGTTGCCGTGCATGCGCATATCAAAGCCCTTCCGCAGGCAGAAGGGGCGGGCGATATTTCCACCTGGCACGTGAAGGCTATCCATCCGGAGGGCAGGACCCTGGACGTGAAGGCTTTGGATGCCGACGGGAACATTTACGATGTAAAGGCCCTGCAGGACACAGGCCAACGCCAGCTCATGGATGTGAAGGCCCTTTTTGGAGGGGAAAAATACCCGGTGAAAATTTTGGTAAGCGAAGCTGCCCTGGCCCCGGTAAAGGCCCTGGGGCCAGACGGCACCATTTATGACATCAAGGCCCTGACCCCTGACGGCGCCAGGCTCGATGTGAAAGGGGTCCGGCAGGCCGGGAACATCATCGACATCAAGGCTATTGGCCCCGATGGCACCTACTACGGGGTAAAGGCCCTATCCCCTGCCGGATTGCTCAACGACCTCAAGGGGGTAAAAATGTCTGCCGATACCCGGGAAGGCACTGTCAACGGCGTTGACGTACACGCCCATGTAAAAGCCCTTCCCCAGGCCTTCTGAACCGAAGCCCCCTGCCCCCTGCGGGCAACCCTTCGTGCCCAATACCGAAAGTGCCCTTCCCCGGCCACCGGGGAGGAAGCCGCCACCCGGGCTGATGCAGATCAGTGCCCCTGGGCCCTGCCTTTGTTATTTTTAGGGAACAATACTGAGCCCCGCGCTTACGCGGCCGGCAACAGCGGATTTGCCAACGGGAACCCCTGAGGCATTTCCGCGGTACGCCAATAGAAAACCGAAACCCCTAAAAGACAGAAGCCATGAAAACCCAGGTTATTTTCAATTCCGATTTGCACTTTGAACACCAAACATGGAAAAGCGAACTCTTCTTCTGGAAAGATGAATTGCGTTCCTTTGAGAACAGGCTCGAAGAACTGGTTGAGCGCTGGACGGACAAAGATGTTTTAGCCCGCCTGGAGCACTTCCAGAACGAATTTATATTGCAGGAGGGGCGGATCGATGAATTCCTCGAAGGCATAGAGCAGCACGAGGCCCGCATAGCCGGGACCAGCATGGCGGGTGAAGACTCCATGGATGCCGTGATGGTAAAAAAACACCTCGAATTCCGGGAGGAAATGGAAACACAGCGAGACATGTTCCGGGAACTCAAAAAGGAATTCTTCAGCTTCCTGACCGAGCGTCTGTAAGAAATGGCCCGAAGGCCCGGCCCGTAAGAAGAGCCGGGCCTTCCCACAGGTTGCAGGCCGTCAGGCCTGACTGCTTTGCGGCGGTGTGGCCAAATTTTGTACCTTTTCCCCTGTTTCCCTGGAAGAAGGCACGTACAGGGCCTTCCGGGGGCTTTCCGGGTTGATGGGCCCGCCAACCCTTCCCCGACATGAAAAACTCCTATTGCCTGTTCGATTTTAACAACGCTGCGCCCCTTTCCGGTTGGACCGTGGTCGACGACCCGGTAATGGGCGGCCGGTCTCGGGGAAGCCTCACCGTGGATTCGGAAGGCCACGGGGTATTCTCCGGGGAGGTTTCCCTTAAAAACAATGGGGGATTTTCCTCCATTCGGTTCGATTGTGGCAGGGTGCCCCTGCACGGGGCGCGCCATATCGTCCTGCGGGTTCAGGGCGACGGGAAGCGCTACCAGTTCCGCATAAGGGCGCGAAAATCGGATGCGCATGCCTATGTCGCCTATTTTGATACCCGGGGCACCTGGGAAGAAATCAGGCTGCCCCTTGAGGGGTTCTACCCGTCCTTCCGCGGTCGCAGGGTGGACCTCCCAAATTTTGGGGGGGACTCCCTGGAGGAGCTCGGCATCCTGATCGGCAACAAGCGCGAGGAACACTTTTTGCTCCGGATCGATCGCATCGGGCTGGAATCGGATTGAACCGTCCCGGAGGCGGTCTTCAAACACCCGAGACAGTTTCGGGATACCCTAAAAACGGGGTGGGAGGGTGCACTTCGTCGAAAAAACGGCAAAACCTTATGGGCTTTGGTAGGGTTACGCCAACTTTGGGTGTTTTCACTTCGTGAAGTGAATTTGACTCAAACCCAATCCTTAAAAAAACCTACCTTATGAATGCAAAACTTTTTGCAAGATTTTTATTCGCCCTGAGTGTTTTGTTTATCGGCTGTGCAGAGGATTCCATGGACCGGAATTCAGACCAGACCGGCCGCCTTACCGTGCGCCTGACAGATGCCCCCTTCCCTTATGACCTGGTGGCCGAGGCCAATGTAACCGTATTTAAGATTGATGCCCGGAGGGTTTCCGGCGATGGGGACGAAGAGGAGGCCAATGGCGATTCGGAGGCCGAAGGCAAACCCTTTATTACCCTGATGGAAGAAGAAATCGCAGTGAACCTGCTCACCCTGGTCAATGGGGTGACCCAGGAACTGGCCGACCTGGAAGTTCCGGCCGGCAGCTACGACCTGGTCCGCATTTATGTCAAAGGGGTGAGCCTGGTCCTGAAAAGTGGCCAGACCTTTGATTTCAAAGTACCCAGCGGGGCCCAGACGGGGATCAAAGTTTTCATCGACCCCTCCCTGGAGGTGGTGGGCGGCCTTTCTGCCGACCTGCTGCTGGACTTTGACCTGAGCAAGTCTTTTGTCGCCAGGGGGAATATCGACGGGCCCGGCTTTAATGGTTTCCTGTTTAAGCCCGTGATCCGGGCCTCGAACACCTCCACGGCAGGAACCCTTTCCGGGTTCACTGGCACCCTGGTTGAGGAAGTGGAAACTGCCCTGGAAGGAACCCAGGTATCTGTCATCGCAGCAGATACGGTCTATGCCTCTGCATTTTCGGATGCCGATGGAAAATACGCCATCATGGGCATTCAGGCCGGCACCTATCGGGCCGTGGCCGAAAAGGAAGGATTTTTCTCCAGCGATACGGTAACCGTACAAATCGTCCCCGCAAACAAAACCGTTCAGGATTTCTTACTGGAAACGGATCCGGGCACCACAGAGAGCACTGACGGCAATTAAGGCCATCGGGTATCCGGAATACATGGCAGGGGAATCCCCTGCCATTTTTTTCAGGGGATTTCCCGCAGGGATTCCCCCGGACGGAAATACCCGTAGCGTCCGAGTTTCACCCCCCTGTAATAGGTGTCGAGCCCCCCAATGGCCACGGCCCCCAGGGCTTCCAAATCGATATCTCCGTCCGGGGCAAGGGCATCCTCCGGCAAAACCAGGTGTTCGATTTGTCCCACCACCAGGCGGGTCCCGTTGCATGCGAGGGTATGCGCTTCCACAAACGACAACCCCAACTTCACCGGGCTATCGGCCACAAAAGGGGCCGCAAAGCCTTCAAGGTACCAGGGCTGCAACCCGCAAGCCTCAAACTCCGAAACCTCTTCAGGGAATTTTCCCGAGGTCCTGTGGGCCTCCCGGTGGATCCCTTCGGTTACCATATTGATGGTGTATACCCCGGTTTCTTTCAGGTTTTCATAGGTATGGCGCTCCACGGACGTCGGCCGCAGGATGAACCCCAGAAAGGGGGGGTTGGCGCCGATGTGCACCACCGAATTGAAAATAGCCAGGTTGTCGACCCCGCCGGCACTTCGGGTCCCGATGAGGTTGGCCGTTTTATAGCCGGCCACCTTGTTGATGAGGGTGGCGCGCTTACGGCCCTCCATCTGCAGGAGGGCATGCAGGTCAAATTGGACGGGCATAGTAGTTTTTTTTGCGAAGATACGCCCTGCAGTCCGGAATCAGGACAGGCGGGAGCGAATCAACAGGCCCAGCCCCAGAACGGTGAGTAGCAAGACCACCAGGGTATGGTAGCCAATCAGGATCCTTTCTTCCCGGGGGTTGAGCGAACAGTGCGGGTCGCTCCAGATAAAGGCCACCCCCAGGCAGGGGATCCAGTAATTGGGTTTGATGTTGGACATGGCTTCCTTTTTATTGCGAAGTTAGGGGCCGGGCCCGGGGGGGAATGGTGCAATCTTATCCGATTTATGGGCTTTTTTTGCCAATTTTGGGGGAAACGCCGGAAATCGGGGGATCGCCCCCCCGGAACCCTCAGAAAACCATGAAGAACATCCCTCCCAAGGGCAGCAGCCCCCTTCCCTCTGCGGTTCGCAGGCGTACCCTCCCCCTGATGGTCTTTTCGCAGTTCGCGGGTACTTCCTTATGGTTCGCCTCAAATGGGGTAATGGGTGACCTGCAAGCCGCCTTCGCACTCCCGGGTTCCGCCCTGGGGCACCTGACCTCAGCGGTGCAACTGGGGTTTATCGCGGGCACCCTGGTTTTTGCCCTGCTCACCCTGGCAGACCGGTTTTCCCCTTCCCGTTTGTTTTTCTGGTCGGCCCTGCTGGGCGCCGCGTGCAACCTTGGGATGGCCTGGGGTGGGAACTCCCTGTGGACCCTGGTGGCCCTTCGTTGCGCCACCGGGTTCTTCCTGGCCGGGATCTACCCCGTAGGGATGAAGATTGTAGCCGACTATTTCGACCGGGGGCTGGGGGCTTCCCTGGGGTACCTGGTGGGGGCACTGGTGCTGGGGACAGCCTTCCCCCACCTGCTCAGGGGCGCCCCCGGGGAAATGCCCTGGCAGGGAATCCTTGGCGCCACTTCCGCGCTTGCTGCCCTTGGGGGGGTACTGGTCCTGTCCCTTCCCGACGGGCCGTATCGCAAACCCATGCAAATTCCCGACCCGGCTGCCTTCCTGAAGGTTTTTGGCACACGCGGCTTCAGGCGTGCGGCATTCGGCTACTTCGGGCACATGTGGGAACTGTATGCCTTCTGGGCCTTTGTGCCCATTCTCCTACAAACCTACAAGGCCATGCATCCCGGTGCAGGGTTCGGGATTTCCCTCTGGTCCTTCCTGGCCATCGGGGCCGGGGGGCCGGCCTGTGTACTGGGGGGGTATCTCTCCAGGGGCCTGGGCGAGGAACGGGTAGCCCGGGCAGCCCTGATACTTTCCGGGTGCTGCTGCCTGCTATGTCCATGGGCCCTGTACTGGGATTCAACCGGATTGTTTCTGGCATTCCTGGTTTTCTGGGGGATGGTGGTAATCGCCGACTCCCCCCTCTTTTCGAGCCTTGTGGCCCGGAATGCCCCAGCTGAGCAACGAGGGACGGCGTTGACCATCGTAACCTGTATCGGCTTTGCCATTACCATTGTCAGCATTGAAATGCTCGGGGGCCTGCTCGGCAATCTGCAAACTCCGTTGAGTTTCCTGGTGCTGGCCCTGGGTCCAGCCCTGAGTTCCCGGGTCCTGGGTAAAGACAAATAATAAGCGCATAAAAAGGTTCCGCAATCGTATCGCTTTTCGTATTTTCAAACCTGTAATCTCCTTGAAAAAGACATGAAAAAATACCCCTTTTTATACCTCGTTGCATTTTCCATGATCCTTTGGACTGGCTGCAAGGGTGAAACCGGGAAGGAAGACCCGGGGCAAATGCAGGCAGAAACCTCCGATTCTGCCCCTGACCTGGCACCCACGGCAAATCCATACACAGGAACCTACGTAACAGACTCCTATGCGCAAAGGGGGGAGGGCTATGACTGGGTCGGCATCCGGGTAAAGGAGGCGGGGGATGGCCAGTTCTGGATTTCCGTCCGCTCGAGGGCGGACATGAAAAACCCCACCTGCACCTTTGACGGGATGGTTTTTCCTGAAGATGAGGACACCTATTTTACCGTACTGGAGGGCAAAAAGGTACTCTTCGATTTCAGCAACGGTACCCTCACCATCCGCCCGGAAACCGGGGATGGCAACCAGGTCCTTTGGTTTCGCTGCTCCGGAGGCGCTACCCTCGCGGGAACCTATTCCAAAATAGATGGCGACCTCGATCCGGGCCAGGTAGACCCCACCACGTTTATGAAGTACCTGACCCTACAGGATATTTCCTTCAATGTAAGTGCCGTTGAAAAGGAAGGGAAGCAGGAGGTCACTATTCGTTCCATAGGGCTAGAAATCAGCGATAAGGATCCTATTATCATGTCCGCCCCGGGAGAAATCCTGGATGCCGGGATCGAAGACCTGAATTCGGATGGCTACCCGGAGGTGGTAGTCTTCTCCCGCCATGGAAACCGGGGAAATGTCCAGGGGATTTCTGTCAATAGCGGAAAATCCATGAGCAGGTTCCATTTCCCTCCCCAGGAGAACAACCCTGGGCTGATGGAAGGGGTTAATGGAAAGGATGAATTTGCCCTTGTGGAGACAAACCTCGTTCAGCGCTTCCCAATTGAGGGGGGGAAGACCCGGCAGGTGGTTTATGAACTGGTCGAAGGGGAAAACGGCCGTGTATTCAAAGTAAGGGATATTCAGGAATATTGAGCCTCTTTCCGGGGACGACCAGGATGCCGGGCTGCCCCCGGCATTTTTTCTGATCCCAATCCCAGGGAATTGTCGGGCATGGGGAAGCAAAAAATGCCGCACGAGGGCGGGCGCAAGTCAAAAGGAGGGCCCGGTGCTCCCGGGAGACACAGAGTGCGGGCCTGTCGGGGTCAACGGATATCCTGCACACAGCGGAACCCCACGTGGCCCATGCCCGTATCGGGGGTATTGCGCATCCTCCTGGCAACCCGGTACCCGCTGCAATAACTGTCGCTGCAAAGGTATGAGCCGCCCCTGACGACATATTTTTCGGCCAGGGGATCCCCCGGGTCAAAGAAATCACGGGGGCCTTTTGGGTTGAAGGCTTCCTCCGGGGAAAGCTCTGAAGCGTAGGCATCAGCCCGGTATTTGTCCTGGCACCATTCCCATACATTCCCGGCCATGTCGAACAAGCCATAGCCATTGGCCGGATAGGTTTTCACCGGTGCCGTGCGGACGTATCCATCGAGCGTATCGTTGCGAAAGGGAAAGATGCCCTGCCAGAAGTTTGCTTTCCCGGCAGCATCCTCAGAGGGGGTGTTGCCCCAGGGATAGATCGGGTCATCAAGACCCCCTATGGCCGCCCATTCCCACTCGGCCTCAGTGGGCAGGCGCTTGCCCGCCCATTTCGCATAGGCCATGGCATCCTCCAGGGAAACATGCACCACCGGGTGGTCCATCCGGCCCTCAAGGGAACTGCCCGGACCTTCGGGATGCCTCCAGTTGGCGCCCACGGTCCAGGCCCACCACTGCGACAAATCCCTGAGGTCCACCGGGCCCTGTGTGGGCCGGAAGACCAGGGAACCCGGCTGCAAAACAGAGTCCGCGGGCCTGGGGGTCCCCGGGGGGAGTTGCCGGCTCATTTCCTCCCAGTCAATTTTCCGCTCGGCGGTAGTCACATAGCCGGTAGCCTCCACAAATGCCGCAAACCGCGCATTGGTTACCTCTGTCCGGTCCATGAAAAAGGCCGATACCCCAACCTTCCTCCGGGGAAATTCATCAGGCTCTGCCCATTCCGATTTCCCGCCCATCAGAAAGGTGCCTTCGGGGATATAGGCCATCCCGTCCGGGGCGACAATTTCCTCCGGCTTGTCCGCCATAGACCCTTCCCTGCATCCCAGGAGCATTATGGTAATGCCAGCAATAACCAGCAGGTGCGGACTTGTTCTCATATGTGCGAAATTTTATAAATTGGTATTCGATAAAAGTAAGAAAACTTGGGCATTAAGAAGCTTTAACAAATCGACTGCCGCCATGGAATCGCCTTCTTTCACTGAAATCCAGAAATTCACCCAGTGGTGGCTTTGGGCACTGTTCGGCGCACTGGTCCTGCTACCCCTTTACGGCCTGTACAGGCAGGTGGTGCTGGAGGAGCCCTTCGGCAATAACCCCATGTCGGATTGGGGTCTGGTCCTTTTCCTTTTGGGGATGCTGGCAGTGCCTGGCTTTTTTGCCTTTATCGAGTTGCGTACGGAAATCGATGAACGAGGCATCCGTATGCGACTTCGGCCCATTTCCCAGGAATCCTTCCCCTGGGACCGCATTGAGAAAGTGGAGCCCATCACCTACGGATTCGTCGGATATGGCCTGCGCTTCAGCTTTAAGCATGGCACGGTGTACAATATCCGGGGGAATAAGGGGTTGGCTATTTACCTGAAGGATGGCGGGCGGTTTGTGGTCGGCACCCAGGATCCTGACCGCCTGGTTACCACCCTGAAGGCCCTGGGAAAATTATAGGGCCCCCGGAATTTCCTTCCCCCCGGCTCGCTACATGGCTTCCTTTTTGCATAACTTTATGGGAGTTCCCCAAAATCCCGGAACTCCCTGTATATGTCAGCTTCCCTGATCATGCTCGATGGGGTACGCCCCAAGCCCATCCACCTGACCCGCGACGTGGAAAACCTGTGCCGCGAGGTACAGGACCCTGCCCTTTCCATCACCGACCGCCTGGAATCCCTGGAGGACATCATCAACCTGGAAGTGGGCGACACCGCCCTCACCCGGCTCCGGAACCTGGAACGCGATTATGGCCTGCGGCAACTCTTTATAAAATTCGAAGGGGACAACCCCACAGGGACCCAGAAGGACCGGATTGCCTTTGCCCAGGTGTACGATGCCCTCCGAAGGGGATACAACACCATCGCCCTGGCCACCTGCGGGAACTACGGGGTGGCCATGGCCTTTGCCTGCTACCTGGCCGGTATCCATTGCAGGGTGTATATCCCGGCAACCTACCACACCGAGCGGATTCGCGAAATGGAAACGTTCAGGGCCGATATTGTCCGCCTGCCCGGGACCTACGAAGAAGTCGTGCTGGCTTCCAGCAGGGAGGCAAAAGAAAAGGGGCTGTATGACGCCAATCCCGGAGGCACCAATACGCCCTTGCAGCTCAAGGCCTATTCCGAGATCGCTTTCGAAATTTACGACCAGCTGCGGGATGCGCCCAAATACCTTGCCTGCCCGGTATCCAATGGGACCCTGCTGGCCGGGGTCTATCGCGGGTTTGTGAACCTGCATAAACGGGGTAAGACCTCCCGTATCCCCCATTTTATAGCGGGGTCATCGAGCAACAAAAACCCCATTGTGGCTTCCTTCAACAAGGGGCTCACGCACTGCGTGGACCTCGACCCGGGCAAGATCCGCGAAACGGAGATCAACGAACCCCTGATCAACTGGCATAGTTTTGACGGGGATGAAGCCCTTTACGCCCTGCACCATTCCGGGGGGGGAGCCGCCCACATCAGCGACCAGAAAATGAGGCAAATGAGTGCCAGTATGCTCAAAAATGACGGGATTAAAGTACTTCCCGCGGCCACTGCCGGACTCATCGCCCTCCTTGAAATGCACCAGAAAAACCCTTTTGAAAATGACCGGTTTGTGGCAGTGGTGACGGCGCGAAATTAAAAAGGGAAATGGGCGGCAGTACCCGGGAACGGGTTAACGAAAATCATCTTTGGAAAGAAAACAACACATGGAACGAATCATTGACGGCAACGCCCTGGTCTATGCAGACGGGGCATTCAACACCCCGAATGGCAAAACAGCCCACGGCCTGGTCCGGTTTACCGAGCGCTACCGGGTACTGGGGGTAATCGACCGGACGTACGCCGGGCGGGATGCCGGGGAAGTGCTCGATGGCAAACCCAACGGCATCCCCGTATTTGACTCCCTGGAAGGGGCCATGAACAAACTGGGTACCCGCGCCCTGTCCTATTTTGTGATCGGACTCGCCCCGGACGGGGGACGTTTGCCCCCGGAAGGACGGCAGGCCGTGATGGAGGCCCTGGGCCATGGGCTGAATGTAGACAGCGGCCTCCATGATTTTTTGTACAAGGACCCCGATATTGCCCGGCTGGCCAAAGAAAAGGGATGCCAGCTCCGCGATATCCGCCGTACCCCCGAAAGGGAGGACCTGCACTTTTTCTCAGGGAAAATCGAGGCGGTCCGCTGCCTGAAAGTGGCCATCCTCGGTACGGATTCCGCCATAGGAAAACGGACTACCGCCTGGCTGCTGGTGCACGGGTTCCGTGAAGCGGGGTTGAAGGCCGAAATGGTGGGCACCGGACAAACCGCCTGGTTGCAGGGGGCAAAATACTCCATGATTATGGACAGCTGCATAAACGATTTTGTCTCCGGGGAGATCGAGCACGCCGTGCACGAGGCATGGGCAAACGAGCACCCTGACCTGATTGTTATCGAGGGGCAGGGAAGCCTGATGAACCCGGCCTACCCCGGGGGCTTCGAGATTCTGGCGGCCGGAAGGCCTGATTTCGTTATCCTGCAGCACGCCCCGAAACGCCTTGAGTACGATGGTTTCCCGGGCTACCCCCTGCATCCGCTCCCCCACCAGATCCAGGCCATAGAACTGATTTCGGGCAGGAAGGTGATCGCCGTGACGATCAACCATGAAGGGATGGAACCGGGGGAAATCGGTCCGGCCTGTGAGGCAGTTACCGCCCAGACGGGCTTGCCGGCCTTTGATGTGCTCGCCCACGGCCCCGGGGCGCTCACAGCCCTCGTAAAAAAATACCTTCGATGAGCGTACCGGAGGACTTTGTCGTTATCGATACCCTTCGCGTCGACCAGATCATCGTGGAGCCAAAACGGGTACAGGCCACCTATACGGCGGTGCGGCCCGACGGGACAGCCTCCTCCATGCCTATGGCGTATTCCTACGAATCCCCGGTTTTTGACCCTGCCAACCCACAGGACAGGAACCTCGCCGGCATGATGCTGGCCCAGGTTGCCCTGAATTACGGCCTTTTCTGTAAGGAAATCATCCTGGATGGCCCCTTTGACAACACCGACCGGAAATTTATCAGGGAGATGATGGAGAACACCAGCCGCGAAATCCTTACCAATAAGTTGCTGGCTGAGAACCCCTTTGTCAGGCCCGGCTTTAAGCCCGTGCAGGCCGGACGGCAAAAGCGATACACCCGGGCCCGCCTTATTTTCGCCCAGGCCGTACCTTCAAAAACAACCCTGCCCGGGAGCCGTCCAGTCCCGGATTACGGGGCGTACGCCATTTTGAGCAGTGGCGGGAAAGACAGCCTGCTGAGCTACGGGTTGGCCAGGGAATTGGGGGAGGCGCATCCCATCTTTATCAATGAATCCGGCAGGCACTGGTTTACCGCAGTGAACGCCTATCGCGCCTTCAGGGAAAAAGAACCGAACACCGGCAGGGTATGGACAAACAGCGACAGGGTATTCAGCTGGATGCTGAAACAACTGCCCTTTATCCGGGCCGATTTCAGCAGCATCCGCTCCGATAACTACCCCATCCGGTTATGGACGGTGGCGGTCTTTATTTTCGGGGCCGTGCCCATTGCCCTGAAACGCGGGGCAGGCAACCTGCTGATCGGGAATGAGTACGACACCACGGTTCGCTGCAAAACCCAGGGTATCGGTCACTATTGCGGCCTGTATGACCAAAGCAAATTCTTCGACAATGCCCTTACCCGCTATTACCGGAAAAAGGGGTGGCACCTGAAGCAATTTTCCCTTTTGCGCAGCCTTTCTGAGTTGCTCATCATGAAAATCCTCACGGAGCGATACCCGGAATTACAATCCCACCAGGTTTCCTGTCATGCGGCCCACGAAGCGGAGGGCCGGATGCGGCCTTGCGGAAAATGCGAGAAATGCCGCAGGATCATCGGGATGATGACCGCCCTGAAATCCGATCCCGGACATTGTGGCTATACCCCACAGCAGGTGTCCGAAGGGTTGACCCAATTGGCTTCAAACCCGGTAAAACAATTGGGGAGCGATTCTTCCCATCTATACCACCTGCTCCTGCAACAGGGATCACTCCCCGTTAACGACTATACCCGGGGGGCTGCCAGGCCCCATCCCGAAATCCTGAAACTCCGGTTCGACATGGAAAGGAGCTGCCTTGAAGACCTCCCCATGCCAGTGCGGAAACCCCTCTTCCGAATTTTGGAACCCTATGCGGAAGGATGCGTCAGGAGGGAAGCCGGGACCTGGCAACCCTATGAATTACAGGACATGGTCCTGGAACAAACCAAATACACGCCTTATGCCATTTGATGCTGAAAATTCCTTCCTTTGGGCCGAAATGAAATGGCCGGAGGTAGAAGCCAAACTGAAGGTCACCGACACGGCCATCCTGCCCTGCGGGGCCATTGAACAACACGGTCCCCACCTGCCCGTGGATGTGGATTATTTCGACGCGTACTACATGGCCCAAGCCATTGCCAGGGCATGCCAGGGGCCAAAACCCTTTGTACTCCCTCCCCTGCCCTACGGGGTCTCTTACCACCACAGTGCCTTCAAAGGGACCCTGAGCGTCACAAACAATGCCCTGTCTGCCCTGGTGTACGATATCGGGATGAGCCTGGCCCATAATGGGATCCGCAAGATCGTAATACTGAACGGCCACGGCGACAACAAGCCGACCCTGACCTATGCAGCGCAGATGATCAACCGGGACGCCCGGATTTTTGTATGTGTGGAGACAGGGGAAACCAGCGACATCGACCTGTACCGGATGATCGACACCCACAACGACATCCATGCGGGGGAAATCGAGACCAGCACCACCCTGGCCCTTAGGCCCGAACTGGTCGACATGGGGCAGGCTGTGGACGAAACCCTCGACCTGAAGAACGAATACCTCGACTTTACCTCTGACCGGGGTGTGAGTTGGTATGCCCATACCCAGCGCCTCTCGAAGTCAGGGGTGATCGGGAATGCCACCAAGGGGGATGCGGAAAAAGGCCGCATCATGTGGGAAATCTCTATCCAAAAAATGGTCGAATTCCTGGAGAGCATCATGCACACCCCCCTGGAAAAATTACACCAGAACCGCTACTGATATGAAGATAAAAGCCCTGGAATACGAGCGCCTGGACCTGGATTTAAAGGAACCCTACAGCATTGCCTACGAAACCGTGGAAAAAAGCAGTAATGTGATCCTCAAAATCATTACGGACCAGGGACTGATCGGCATGGGCTGCGCCTGCCCTGACCGGGAGATAACCGGGGAATCGGCGGAAGAGGTTATTGCCCAACTGGAGGGGCCGATCCGCAGCCTGATGGAAGGGAAGGAGGCCTTCAGGCACACCTATTACCACCACCGGCTCAGGGAAATGACAGAGGTGGGCCCCTCGGCAAAGGCCATGGTGGATATTGCCCTTTTCGACCTGCTGGCCCGTAAGGCTTCCCTGCCCCTGTACCGGGTGCTGGGCGGCTTCCGGCAAAGCATCCCGACCAGCATTACCATAGGCATCCTGCCCCTCGACCAAACCCTGGAACGGGCGTCAAGATACCTTTCGGAAGGGTTCAACCACCTGAAGCTCAAGGGGGGGCTGGATGCGGAAGCGGATATCGAGAAAGTCCAAAAACTCAGGGAGCGCTTCGGTCCCGGTTTTTTCCTGCGATTTGACGCCAACCAGGGGTATACGCACCAGCAGGCCATTTACTTTATGGAACAAACCCGGAAGGCCGGGATTGAAATCCTGGAACAGCCCACCTCAACCAGGGACCCCAAAGCCATGAGGAAGGTAAGCCGAAACGTGCCGGAACCCGTAATGGCCGATGAGAGCATTAAATCCCTGGCAGACGCCTTCCACCTGACCCGGAAAGGGATGATGGACATGGTAAACATCAAGTTGCAAAAAGTAGGGGGGATCCAGGAAGCCGCCCACATCAATTCCGTGGCCCGTGCAGGGGGCCTCGAGGTCATGATAGGCTGCCTCGACGAATGCGCCCTGGGGATTTCCGCAGGCCTGCATTTTGCCCTGAGCCGCCCAAACATCCAGTATGCCGACCTGGACGGCCACCTCGATTTGATTGGCGATCCCTTTTCCGGAATGTTCCACCTGAAAAAAGGGGTGCTGACCCCCTCCGCGCATCCCGGGCTCGGCCCCATCTGACCTGCCGGCCGGGGCATACCCAGGCAAACTCCGAAAAATGACTTACCTTTTAGCGGGCCAAACGGGCCCTGGCCCACCTGATGGCCGGGAACCGCAGAATGCCCCCCACTGGTTCGCCAGCATGTCTATCCACCATTAAGCTACATCGTATGAAAACA
This sequence comes from Robiginitalea marina, assembly GCF_024006985.1. Classification (GTDB taxonomy): domain Bacteria; phylum Bacteroidota; class Bacteroidia; order Flavobacteriales; family Flavobacteriaceae; genus Robiginitalea; species Robiginitalea marina. Next base: position 63,433 of record NZ_JAMXIB010000012.1, on the reverse strand, counting down.
CGGATCCTGTTCCTTTTCCTGTTCCTGTCAGCCCCCTGCCTCCTCCTGGGCCAGGAGAATGCGCTTTTACAACAACTCGGGGAAATCGCTGTAATCGACCAAAAGGTCATGATGCCCATGCGCGATGGGGTGCGCCTTGCCACCGACATCTACCGGCCCAAAACGGATGACCCCGTGGCGGTGGTTTTTTCACGGACCCCATATAATTTCAATACCTGGCAGGACGGGGAGCTCCGCGACCGGACCCTGCGATCGGCCCTGGAATGGGTGCAAAAGGGATATGCCTATGTGGTGCAAAACGAACGGGGGCGTTATTTTTCAGAAGGACAGTGGGACATCCTCGGGGTACCTCTTACCGACGGATATGACGCCTTTGAATGGCTTTCCGGACAATCCTGGTCCAACGGCAAAATCGGCACTATTGGCTGCTCCTCCACGGCCGAATGGCAGATGGCGGTAGCCTCCCTCGACCATCCGGCGCATGCCGCCCTGATCCCCCAGGGTTTTGGGGCCGGGGTGGGGCAGGTCGGCCGTTTCCACGAGCAGGGGAACTGGTATCGGGGCGGGGTGCACCAGATGCTTTTTACCGCCTGGCTGTACGGGGTGGAGCACGACCGCTTCAAGCCCAGGATTCCCGAAGGGGCCAGCCAGGAAGACCTGGTGCGGATTTCCCGCTTTTACGACCTGGCCCCGGAAAACCCGCCGGTGAACATGAAGGAGGCCCTGGCCCACCTTCCCCTGCAGGACCTGCTGAAAAACATGAACGGAAAGCGGGAAATTTTCGATAAAATGATCCGCCGCAAGCCCAACGACCCGGCCTGGCAGGAAGGCGGGCTGTTCCACGAAAGCATGCCCTTTAACAAGCCGTCTTTCTGGTTCGTTTCCTGGTACGACGTTTCATCCGGCCCGAACCTGGAGCTCTTCAACCACCTTCGCAACCACCCGGACCCGAAGGTAGCCGACAACCAGTACCTGGTGATCGCCCCCACCCTGCACTGCGGCTTCACAAGGGCCACCGAAAACACGGTGGTGGGCGAGCGCAACCTGGGCGACGCCCGCCTCGACTACAGCGCCCTGTACGACCAGTGGTTTGATTACTGGCTGAAAGGGGAACAAAACGGCCTTAAGGAAAGCTTCCCCAGGATACGCTACTACACCATGGGAAGCAACCAGTGGCAAACGGCAGACACCTGGCCCCCCAGGGGCGCCCTGATGCAGACCCTCTACCTGCAGAGCGAGGGCCGGGCCAATTCCCTTTTTGGAGATGGCACGCTGGGCACTTCCCCTCCTTCCAGGGACGTTCCCGATACCTATGCCTATGACCCTGAAAACCCCGTCCCTTCCTATGGGGGGAATGTGTGCTGCACCGGGAATGCCGTGGCCGGGGGGGCTTTTGACCAAAAGGGGATGGAAGCCCGGCACGACATCCTGGTCTATACTTCGGAACCCCTTAAAGAGGGGGTTGAAGTGAGCGGGTTCATAGAAGCCACCCTCTACGTTTCCTCGGACGCCCGCGATACCGATTTCACCCTGAAGCTCATCGATGTATCCCCCGACGGGACGGCCTATAACCTAGACGAAACCATTCAACGGGCGCGCTACCGGGAAGGCTATGACCGGGAGGTATTCATGGAAGAGGGAAAGGTGTATAAATTGGAGATGAGCCCCCTTTCTACCAGCAATTACTTCGCCCCCGGCCACCGGATCCGCATCGAGATCTCAAGCAGCAATTTCCCCCGATTTGCCAGGAACCTCAATACGGGTGGAAACAACTATGATGAAACCGGGGGGGTTATCGCCATAAACAAGATCCACCATTCCACCAGGTATCCTTCGGCTATCCGTATCCCCGTGGTGAAGAAGTAGTTCAAACCCCTGCAAAAAAAAATGGACCCTCCCGGGTCCATTTTTATGGGCATCTCACCTCGCGCTTACCTCGCGATCCCCACGGGGCGGTTTCGCTCCACCCGGGTCCCGCTGAGGTAATCCTGAAGGGTGGTTTCCTTTCCGTCCCACAAATACGCAATCAGGGCAAGGGGAAGCAGGGCGATACTAATCAATTTCAGCAGGGTCCGCGCGAGCGACAGGCTGGGGGTCAGGGCCGACCCGTCTGCCTTCACCGTGCGCAGGTGCATGATGTCCTTCCCAGGGCTTCCCCCCCGCATCAGGAGGCCTGATCCGAGGAAATACCCTGCCGACACGGCGCCATACAGGTCAATCCCCCACCGGAATTCCCTGGTGCCCACCGCATATTCCCCCTTCAGCCATTCCAGGGGAATAAAGTTATACAAGAGGGTAAAGACAAGGCTTATCAGGAGAAGGTCCAGAAGGAATGCCATGCCCCTTCGGAAAATACGTTCTTTCATGGCTCTTGGTTTTAACTCGTTTACTTCCGGTGGGCCCAGACCTCGTATTCCATGCCCTCCAGGCTACCTGTTTTGGGATCCAGGCGGTAGGTACCGGGCCGGATCCGGAATTCAAATCGCTTAAAGGTAGTCTTTTCTGAGGATATAATCTCAATTTCAGAAGGTAACCTATCGGATTTATCCCCCAGGAAAAAATCGACAATATTGGTAAGCTCCAGCAGGTTGCAGGCTGAATTTACGCAGCAATGGTATAGCTTAATGGTACTTTCGCCAAAGACTGGTATTTTGACCTTCACGGTAAATTCCTTGCAGCCGTCCACCGGCCAGCCCTTGGCGGCCAACTCAGGGAGGTCCTCATTCAAAAAAGAAAGGTCTTTGGCGATAAAATACTCCACGGCAGCCTCCGCGGGGACAGTTTCCTGCTTTTCACAGGCGGTAAAGGCCAGAACAAGCGCCAGGCAGGTGCCCCAGCGCGACAATTGGTTTTTCATGATGTAGTGATTTTGTTGAAGTTTTTGAAAACCATCCCTCCCCCGGGCTGCATGCAGGGCCCGTGCAGGAAAGGTTGTTTTTCGGTTCAGGTTTCGCGGACGTCCAGGGGTGTTAACGGGGCGAAATTATCCCACCAAACTGCAGAATCCCTTCAAGAAGTCCCTCCAACCCCGAAATTGCAGTCGCGAATTGCCACGGGGAGGCCTTCATCCCCAGGGGTGGGGATGGGCTGGAGGGAAAGGTGAAGCTTTGGGATACAGGGGCTACTGGCCCAGGGGGCGCACCTGGAAGTCCCCCAGTTCACCCCCCTCACAATGGATGGTAAATTCCATGGGGTTGCAGCAAACCTCACAGTCTTCCACAAAAGTCTGGTGTGCCTCCGAGGGGTCGAGCAGGATGGAAACCTGTTGCCAGCAATACGGGCACTGGAAAGAATGGGGGATCATAGGGGTTAATAGGCCACGTTCAGCAATTGGCCGCTTACCTGCAGGAGCTGGAGTTCGGCCAGCTTGGCATTGTATTTTGCCTGGCTTCGGGTCAGCTCTGCATTCAGGAGGTTCAACTGGGCCTGGCGGAACTCGATGGAGGTGATCTGGCCCAGTTCATACCGCTCTTTTGACCGGTTGAAGTTATCGAGGTTGGTCTGCAGGTTTTTCTCCTGCACCATAAGGACGTACCGGGCATTCTGGTAATTGCCCCAGGCATTTTGGATATCCCGCTCCACTTCGAGTCCGGTCTGCTCTTTCAGCAACTGCTGGTTTTCGTAGGTAATGCGCGCATTACGGGTGGTATTCAACGTGCGTCCCCCGTCAAACAGGTTCCATGTGAGGTTAATGCTCCCATTCAGGCCCGTTGAGGTGTTCTGCAATACGAAGGCAAGGGGGCTGTTGTTGGTGGATTCATTCCACCCATAGGAACCGGTAAGGCCCACGGTGGGCAGATACCCGCTGCGGGCGGCTTTCATGTTGTATTCCGAGATGCGGATATCCTTTTCGGCCAGCAGCATGCGCACGTTGTTTTCCCTGGCGTCGTCCAGCATCTCCTCGATCTGCAGGGCAGGGAGGAATTGCACGGTGGTGTCGGCCTCAAAACCCAGGGAAAGGTCCCGGTTCAGGACCAGGTTCAGGTCCCTTTTGGTGTTCCTGAGCAGCTGTTCGGCATTGAGCAGGTTTACGCTGTCGGTATTGACGTCCACCTCGGCATTGAGCACATCCAGGCCCGTGTTCTGCCCGAAATCGAACTGGTACCGGGCCCGTTCGAGGCGGTTTTTCGAAATATTCAGGGCTTCGCGGAGGTTCGCGGTGTTCTCCTCCAGGCGGGCGACTTCGTAATAGACGCTGAAGAGCTGCAAAAGGGTTATTTCAATGGTCTGCCGCACCTCCAGTTCCGACTGCTTTGACCGTTCCTGGAACCGTTTGTAGTCGTAGTAACGCCCCAGGCCGTCGAAGAGCACGTAATTCAGGTTCAGGGAGGCGTTGTACCTCCGGGTTTCAGCCCCGATGGCTTCCCGGATGTCCCCGTTGGCCAACTGTCCTTCGGTATTCTGCCGGTCGATGCTGCCGCCCCCGTTGGCCGACAGGGTGGGCAAATACCCCGAATTCAGCAAACTGGCATTATTTTCATCGATATCCCTCAGGTTTTCGGAAACCTGTATCCCGAGGTTGTTCTCAAGGGCCTGCGCAACGGCTTCTTCCCGGGAAAGGATTGGCTCCTGTCCATAGGAAAGCAGCAGGCCTGTAAACCAGCAAATAAAAAGTGCAGGGTAGTGCCTCATGAGGACGGTTCTTCTATGACGGTTGATTTTTTGCCCCTGGGTTTCGGGGGACGGGGCAGCTCCACGGGGTCCCCGTGCATTTCCGCAAACTTCCGTTCGAGTTCTTCCTGGGCCCGCATTTCCTTGATTACCCGTTCCACTTCCTCCCGGTCGATTTCCTGCCCGGTCCACAGCCATTTAAGTTTGGCTTTTGCATCGTTCACCACGGAAAGCAGCAGGGGGAGCATAAGCAGGGTGAGAATGGTGGCAATGGCAATCCCGTAGGAGATCGAAATCGCCATGGGCTTCAGAAACTGGGCCTGCCGGCTTTTTTCGAGCAGCAGGGGCGCGAGGCCGGCAATTGTGGTTAGGGAGGTCAGGAAGATGGCCCGGAACCGGGAGCGCCCGGCCTCATAGAGGGCATCATCGAATTTCATCCCCTCCCGGAGGAAGGAATTGAATTTTCCGATCAGCACCAGCCCGTCGTTGACCATGATCCCAATCAGGGCAATGATCCCCAGGGCAGAGAGCACATTGATGGGAAACCCGTGTATCACATGGCCCCAGCCCACCCCGATGATGCTGAAGGGGATCAGCAGCAGGAGGATTACCGGCTGGCTATAGGTCCGGAAGGTAAAGGCAATCACGGCCAGAATCAGGAACAGGATGATGGGGAATACCTTGTTGGCCGATCGCGACAGCTTTTGGGCTTCGCGGTTCTGCCCCTCGTAAGAGACCGAGAGGCCGGGGTATTTGGCCCGCAACCCGGGCATAAAGTTGTTCTGGATGTCGAGCAGGATTTCAGCGGCACTCTCGTTGGGGTCCTCCAGGTCGGCTTCCACGCGGATCTCCCGCTTGCCGTCGAGGTGGCTGATGGACTCGTCGCCCCTGGAGATGGAATAGGTGGCGATTTCCGAAAAGGGGACGCGCTGCCCGGTTGGGGTAAGGATACGCATCTCGTCAAGGTCGTTGATAGAGGAACGGTTTTCCCGGTCATAGCGCACCCAGACGCGGATCTCGTCCTGGCCGCGCTGGAAACGCTGGGCCTGGGCACCGAAGAAGCCCGCCCGTACCTGGCTCATGACCTGTTGCAGGTTCAGGCCAAGGGCATAGGCGCTTTCGCGCAACTCGACCTGGATTTCCTTGATTCCCTCCGGGTCGGTATCGGTCACATCCGTCAGTTTGGGGTTGTTCTCCAGGTAGGCCCGGAGTTCGTCCTTCGCGGCCTCCAGCTGCTGGTTGTCATTGCTCAGCAGGGCCACGGATACCGGGTTCCCGCCAAAGTTTCCGCCAGACCCAAAAGTAAGGCGTTCCACCCCGTACACCTCCCCTACTTCCTCCCGGATCGCATTGGTGATTACCGGGCTGGGAAAATCCCGCTCCTCCCCGGGCAGGAGGTTGACCCTCAGGGAAGCTTTGTTGTTCCCGGGTCCCACCCGCTTGATGATATTATCGATCACGGGCTTATTCCCGCTCTGCCGCTCCGTGAAGGCCTCTCCCACCTTCCAGGCAGCCTCCTCCACCCGGGTAATGATGTCGGAGGTGATCTCGGGGTTGGTCCCTTCGGGCATCAGAAGGTCGATGTTGACCTGGTCGCTGGCGATACTCGGGAAAATGGTCACCCGGATCGCCCCTGAGGCAATCGACGCCAGAGTGATCAGGAGCAACCCCAGGAAAATCGAGAAACTCAGGAAACGGTGCCCCAGCACAAACCTGAGGGTTGGCCCGTAGGTGTTGTCGCGCAAAACCGCCATCACCTTGTCGCCCACTTCGTTGAACTTGCGCAATCGCAGGAAGATTTTGTTGAAGAAGCCTTTTTTTGCGCTTTTTCTCAGCTCGCTTTCCGGGAGCAGGGCCTTGGAATGGGCGATGTGGGCCGGGAGGATGATCAGGGCCTCAAACAGGGAGACCACCAGGGTCAGGATGACCACGGTGGAAACCTCGCCAAAGAATTCCCCGATGCGGCTGTCGAGGAACAGGAAAGTGGAAAATGCCAGCACGGTGGTGATAATGGCCGATATGATTGGAGGGATCACCTCCATGGTACCGTCTATGGCGGCCTGTATGGGCGATTTGCCCCTTTCGTAATGCTGGTAGATGTTTTCAGAGATCACGATGCCATCGTCGACCAGGATCCCGATGACGATAATCATCCCGAACAGGGAAAGCACGTTGATGGTTACCCCCAGGGACCCGGCGAAGATAAACATCCCTAAAAAGGAAATCGGCAGGCCGAAAGCCACCCAGAACGCCAGGCGGGTATTCAGGAAGAAAGAAAGGAAAATCAGTACCAGGATGATCCCCATAGCCCCGTTTTCCGCCAGGAGCTGGGTGCGCTGTTTGAGGGTGATGGACCGGTCGGAGTCCACATCGAGACGGACGTTGTTATGCGTGGCATTGAAATCCGCGATGTAGGCGTTGATCTTGTCGGCGGTTGGGATCAGGTCTTCATTGTTGGTGTTGCTCACCTCGATGTTGACCGCCAGGTTCCCGTTGAAATAGGTGGCATTGGGGGTTTCTGAAAAGCGGTCCCGCACCTCAGCCACATCCTTTAACCGAATGGTGTTGCCCGAAATATCGGCCCTGACCACCAGGTTGTTGAGGTCATCGCCATAGTAGGAGCGGTTATTCGCCCTGATGAGGTAATCTTCCTGTACGGTTTTGATATTCCCCCCTGTGGTGAGGATGTTGGCCTGGGAAACGGCCTGGGCCACCTCCTGGAAGCTCAGCCCATAGGCCAGCAGGTCGTTTTCCCTGACGGCGATCTCGATCTCCTCATCAGGGTACCCGGTGATCTGGATCTGGGAAACCCCCTCCATCGCCCTCAGGTCGAATTCAATCTGCCGGGCAATCTGTTTCAGGGTCCCCAGACTCACCCCCTCCCCGCTGAGGGCAAAACTTATGGTGGGGCGGATGGCTTCCTGTTTGGCCACTACCAGGGGTTCCATACCCCCGGGGAAGTTGGGCACCCGGTCCACCGCATTTTTGACCTCCGTCAAAATCACATCGATGTTCTCGTCCTTGTCCGTTTCGATGGTAATCGATCCGCCGTTCTCCCTGGAAGTCGAGGTCACGCGGTCGATACCAACCAACCCCTTGAGGTTGTCTTCAATCTTCAGGACAATCCCCTCTTCGATCTCCTGGGGGGCAGCGCCGGGGTAATTGATGCTGATGGTGATGATCTGCGATTCGATCAGGGGGAAAAAGGAGGAACGCATCCGCAGGGCCCCTGCGATGCCGAACACCACAAATGCGAGGATGATGACGTTAACCGCCACATCGAATTTGATGAAATAGCTGATGATCTTTCGCATCGGCTTAAGGATTCTGGAGGTTTTGAACGGGAGCCTCCGTATTTCCGGTATCGCGGTAGGCGCTTACCAGCATTCCCGGATACGCCCCGGGTACGGGACGCGAGAGGTAAACCGTTCCATTTTTCAATCCCTTCAGGATAACGGTCTTATCTGTAAAGAACACGGGGTCTACCGGCATCAGGTCCAGGATGCTGTCCCTGAGGATATACAATTCCCCCTGCTCGGTAAGGAGCTGGCGGGGCACTTCAATGGCATTTTCTTCCGCCCTTCCTTCGATAATCGCTTCGAGGTACATCCCTTCCTTCAGGGCCGGGTCGGCCACGTCGATAAAGACGGAAACCGTTTGGGTCTGCGGGTTTACCGCCGCATTGATCCGCGATACAACCCCCTGGTACTCCTGGGTGCCCTCCAGGTTCCGCAACCGCACCTTTTTCCCGATCTGTAGGAAATCGCTGTAGGTTTTGTTGACCGATACTTCCAACTCGTAAATGCTGGGGTTGATAAAAATCCCCAGGGACTGGCCGGACCGCACCAGGGTTCCCTCGGTTACCTGGGCATCGGTCAGCACCCCGCTGAAGGGCGCGCGGATATAGTATTTGTCGAGCCGCTGTTCCAGGTTGCGCACGTTGTAGTAGGTGGTCACGATATTGCGGCCATTGATGAAATACCGCTCCTTATCGGAATCCATTTCGGGGAGCTCCGGGGTTGGCTGGGTAATATCGAACGCATCCAGGTACCCCTGCCATTTGGGGTAGATTTCAGGATAATCGAGCCGCAGGTCAGGCATGGCTGCCGTTAACAGGTTATAGAGGTTGCTCTTGGCACTCTGCACCGCTGCCCGGTATTCGGTGGCGTCAATACGCAACAAAACCTCCCCTTTCCGGTAGGCCTGCCCATCCTTAAAAGGATGCGAACTGTTTTGGAAGATCCCCTGCACCTCTGCAAAAAGTGCTACCCGTTCCTTGGCCAGCAGATTTCCGTTGGCCCTGACCCTGATCGGGACACTTCCGTTTCTGACGGTATCGGTAAAGACGGTTTTGATTTGCCTGACTGGGGCTGGGCGCTTTTCTTTTTCCTGGGTAAGCAACCGGTAAGACACCCATCCGGCAAGCGCCAGGAGAAGCACGCCGAGCAGGTAGAGGATAATTTTGCGCATAAAGCTTGGAATCAGCTGATTACTTTTTAGACCCCAAAACTATCCATAAGTTTAATCTGCCGTCGTTAAAATATTCATAAAAACCCTTCGCTCAAGGGGTGGGGATTCCCCCCGGGCGCGGGCCCGTGCCCGGTTCCGCCCCTTTCCCTCAATGCTCCTCTTCAAACTTCGTATCGGCCATCCGGGTCTTTGAAAACTGCAACTTCCTGAAATCGATCTCCGATTTTTCGGTATCGTAGTCGAATACAAGCAATTGCCCCGGATTAAGCCGTCCCAGGTTGCGGTAATTCTCAAACTGGTTGTTCTGGATCTGCAGGACCCTCAGGTTAGCCAGTTGCCCAATGCCGGAAGGGATGGCCCCTTCCAGCTGGTTGTTGGCAAGGACCAGCTCCCTGAGGTCTGTCAGGTTCCCCAGGGTTTCGGGAAGCTCCCCGTAAAGACGGTTTTCAAAAAGGCCCAGGGATTGCAGGTGCCTCAATTGGCCTATGCCTTCAGGGATGCTCCCGGTAAGGCCGTTGCTCGACAGGTTGAGTACTCTGAGGTTTTTCAGTTCCCCGATGCGCTCCGGTATGGGTCCGTTAAAGAAATTATTAAAGGCCGATAATTCCTCGAGCATTTCAAGGTTCCCCAGGTCTTCGGGCAAAGGTCCCTTCAGGCGGTTCATTTCCAGTTTCAACACCCGCAACCGGGCAAGGCTGAAAAGGGCACCGGGCAGGGTCCCGGTCAATTCGTTGAACGCAAGGTTAAGGGTTTCCAGAGCACCCAGGCCCGAGATTTCAGGGGGGATGGTCCCTTTAAGGTTATTGTGAAACAATTCGAGGGCCACTACGCGTCCCTTGCGCAGGGTCACCCCATGCCACTGGGAAACCGGGGCATCAAGGTCCCAACCCCGGGTCCACCCGGGGCCTCCGGTACTGTGGTAGAGGGCGAGCAGGGCCTCCTTTTCCGTGGAAGATACCTGAGCGTTCAGGTTTTGGATGGGCAGGGAACCGGCCAGGAAAACGACCAGCCAGAAGATCTGTGGATACACTGCATTCCTACGCATAATGTAGCATATTATCCTATATTATATATAGGAATTTACTTACAATTGTACGAATTTACAGCGATATTGCCCGCAGATCAGGGAATTATGTTGTGTAGGGCCCTGTTTGTGTGGTGAAAAGAAACCTACCCCAGGCCTTCCAGTTCAGAAGAAACCGTTTCCCACTGCCCCATGAGCTGTTCCAGTTCCTTCTTTTTATCGTGGTACCGGTCGAAGAACCCGGGTTTGGAAATCGTTTGGTCATAGTCCATGAGCAACTGGTGGTCTATGTCGGCGAGGTGCTGTTCCAGGGAATGGATCTGGCTTTCCAGCGAATTCAACCGGTTTTTAAGGGCCCTTTGCTTTTTCTTGGCCCTGTAGTCTTCAGGCCCCCCGGATTCCCGACCGGAAGTCTTTGGCGGACGGCCCCCTTCCTCCCCGGGGCTGCCCCGTTCCACTTCCCTGAAATCGGCCGCCTGGCGTTGTTCGAGATAAAAATTTATGTCCCCCAGGTAGGGCTTGATTTTCTGGTCCCTGAATTCATACACCATATTGGTCAGCCCCTGAAGGAAGTCCCGGTCGTGGGAAACCAGGATCAGCGTCCCCTCAAAATGGCGCAGGGCCTCCTTCAGGACTTTCTTCGAAGGGATATCGAGGTGGTTGGTCGGCTCGTCCATGACCAGCACGTTGAAGGGCTGCAGCAGCATCCGCGCCAGCGCCAGCCGGTTGCGCTCTCCCCCGGAAAGCACCTTCACGGGTTTTTCAACCTCGTCGCCCCGGAAGAGGAAAGCCCCCAGGATATCCCGGATACGGGGCCGGGTAGCTTCCGGGGCGCCATCCATCATGGTATCCAGAACCGTCAGGTCGCCGTCGAGAAATTCAGCCTGGTCCTGGGCGAAATACCCAAGCTGTACATTATGGCCCAACTTGCACTGCCCCCCGAAGGACAGTTGCCCTACCAGAATCCTGGCCAGGGTGGTCTTCCCCTGGCCATTCTGCCCCACAAAAGCGATCTTGCTGCCTCGCTCGATCGAAAGGTCCACCCCGTCCAGGACCCTTTTGTTCCCGTAGTCCTTGGTAATCCCGACCCCTTCGAGAACGACCTTTCCGGGCTGTTGCGACAACGGGAATCTGAGGAACATAACCTGGGTTTCTTCCCCATCGACCTCAATGCGGTCCATCCGCTCGAGCTTTTTGATCAGCGACTGGGCCATGGACGCTTTGGAAGACTTGGCCCGAAAGCGTTCGATAAGGCGTTCCGCTTGTTGGATTTCCCGTTGCTGATTCTTCTGGGCACTCAGCTGTTGCTGGCGGATCTCGTCGCGCAGCACCAGGAATTCCGAATACGGTTTCGGATAATCATAGATGCGCCCCAGGGAGATTTCGATCGTCCGGTTGGTCACCTGGTCGAGGAACATCTTGTCGTGGGAGACTAAAAGGACCGCCCCGGGGAATTGCCTGAGGAACTCCTCAAGCCAGAGGATGGATTCAATATCGAGGTGGTTGGTGGGCTCGTCGAGCAGCAGCAGGTCGTTCTTCTGCAACAGGAGTTTGGCCAGCTCAATCCGCATCCGCCACCCCCCGGAAAACGTTTCGGTGGGCTTGTCAAAATCGGTGCGGCGGAAGCCCAGGCCCAGCAAAACTTTTTCGGTCTCCCCCTGATACTGGTAGCCCCCGATCAGTTCGTATCGGTGCGTACAGTCGCTCAGGGCCACCATCAGGTCGTGGTAGGCTTCGCTCTCATAGTCTTCGCGGCGGGCCAGTTCCCCGTTGATCCGTTCGAGTTCCGCCTCCAGTCCCCGGATCTCCTCAAAGGCATGGTAGGCCTCTTCCAGCACCGTATTGCCCCTGCGGAATTCCAGGTCTTGTTTCAGGTACCCCAGGGCCATTCCCTTTTCCCTGGATACCGTCCCCTGGTCGGGGTTCATTTCCCCGGCCAGCATCTTGAGCAGGGTCGATTTTCCCGCCCCGTTCTTCCCGATCAGGCCGACGCGGTCCCCCGGGCGGAGTTGGAAGGAAATGCCGTCAAAGAGGGCCTCCCCCCCGAAAGAAACCGATAAGTCGTGTACGTTCAACATGGGTCCAATACATCTGTTGCGGCAGGGCATCCTGCCATTCGCATGCAAAAATCCGAAAAATCCATGGAATCCGTCAAGGTTGCCCTGCCTGCTTTTCAAACCGGCGTGCAAAACGGGCGCTATCCATTGCTTCCGGGAGGGGATCGCCAAAGTCGATGAGGCGCTGGAGGCAGTGGGCGGCGTAGGGGGCCACCAATACCCCCCGGGAGCCCAGGCCATTCAACACATAGAGGCCCTGATGCAAGGGATGCCGTCCGACAAGGGGCCTGCGGTCTGCCACCGTCGGGCGGATGCCCGCACGTTGCGATTCCACCGTGAACCCGCATTTCAGGAATTTCCGCAGCTTTTCCAGGAGCTCCTCCCGCCCCTTTTCCGTGGGGTTCGGGTCTTTATCCCAGTTGTGGTACGTCGCCCCTACCAGGTACCTGCCTTCGCCCATGGGGATCAGAAACACCCCCGATTTGATGACGTTGTTCTCCTTTAGCTGCGGGGCGTGGACCACCAGGAGTTCCCCTTTGGTGCCGTTCAGGGGCAGGTAGTTGAAAAACGGATTGGCCTGCAGGCCAAAGCCCTCGCAAAATACCACCGCATCTACCCGCTTCCCCTTATAAGCGGGTTTGTCGGAACCCGGCTCCAGCGCCTTGTAGTCAAACGCTTCGGTCCGCAACCTGCCCTGCCCCTCCAATCGGGCCCGGTAGGCGGTTAAGAGGGTTTCGGTATGGATACGCCCGGTATGCAACACTTCCCCAAAGCCGAAAGGGGCTTCCAAACAGGGGTTCTGGTTATCGAGTAAACGGGTGGAAAGAAACCCATCGAGGCCCGGCCGGTCGGTGGCTTCGAACCATTCGTTTTGCTCCCTTGCCGAGTGCAGCAACCGCAGCACGCGGAGTTTTTCATCGAGGGAGACCCCAAGTTCCCGCTCGAGTCGCTCGTAAAAGGGGATGGAAAACCGCATCAGGCGCCGGCCTTCCCAGGAAAGGGTAAAGCGTTTCAGCACCACCGGGTTATAAAGGCCGCCGGCCACCTGAGAGGCCCTTTGGGAACCATCGTCATAGACCTCCACGGCATGTCCCTGCCCCAAAAGGGTGTCTGCCAGGGCAATCCCCCCGAGTCCTGCGCCAACCACCAGGTATTCTGCCATGGGGCAAAGGTAAAGAACAATCCCTGATCCGGGGCCTTAAAAACAAAGCCCCGGCCATAGCGCCGGGGCTTTTCTGCTCTTGAATTGGAATAAGTTCAGGTACGGATGGCGTAAGGCCCTAATAGGCCCACATGTCCTGCTCCCTGTCGCGGATAGTTTCCTTGATGCGCTGGGCTTCCAGTAACTGGAACAGCGCATTGTCGGCGATGTAATCGCGGATTTGACGGTCTCCGTGCACATTGTCTTCCTTGAAGATCACGGCATTGAAACGCCTTGCGTTCAACAGCATGTCAAAGGAAATGGGCAGGGCCGAATTGCTGGCATTGAACACCTTGGCATCGTGAAGGATTTGCCGTGCACTCGGGTACCATACCCAGAAAAGGGGCACCAGGGCATCTTCGGCCGACATGCTTTCGCTGTCGATGAAGTTGACGTCGGGCGCCACCGGGGCAATCCCCAGCAGGCGGTACTTAAGTTCCCCCTGCCGCTTGTCGAAATACCAGATCCCCTTGATCCGGTACTCCTCGATGTCGGCGGCAGTGATATCCCTTTTGTTGATATACTCCGGGGAAATCTGCTCCCCTGCATTGAGCTGCTCATAGCCCAGGTCAGTGGTGTCCACTTTCTGCAGGGTGGCCTTCAGGTCCTCGAACTTCCGCTTCTCCGTAAAATAGGAATCCACGTAGATGTCCTGCAGGGTCCCGTCTTTGATGTTCTTGATCAGCACATCGTAAAGGGAGCGGCGGTCAGAGCCGATCCCCACCGTATCGGTCGGGTAATACAGGGGGAAATTCACCCGCTCGTCCAGGTCTATGGTTTCCCATACGGTTTTGGACCAGAGGATATCCCTGTCGTCCACGTAGCCGTAATCCAGGGGGGCATCGTTGTCGATTTCCTTCTGGGAGGCCGTGCGGATCCCAATCTCCTCGGGTTTCTTCGCATTCAGGATGTTGGCCTGTGCCAGGCCCGATGCCGGAAGGAAGGTTGCCGAGGCGATGATTAAAACACTTTTCCAATTCATGGTTTAAGGTATTGCTTGGTTCCTTTAAAACCCGGTGCAGGCCTCCGCAGGGATTCCTGCACCGGATCTATTGATAAACACACACTAGTTCGTGATCTCCACCACTACGGGAGATACTTTCTTCAACTTATAACTCTTATTGTTGGTGATATAGGCTTCGATATCGAAGATCTGTACCGCATCACCCCTCCTGGCACGGGCCAGGGCCGATTTCGCACGGGCGTCCAGCTTATTGCCGTTCACATTGACGGTAGGTTGCCCTGGCACCTTGAATTTGAAGCCGCTCACCTCCAGGTTCAGGTCAAAGTCAAAGTCTTCCAGCATGGCCCCCACGGTGGAAATCTCCAGGTTGGCCCTTGGCATCTGCACGCTTCCGCTTTCGCCGCGGACAGACCCGGAAGGCCGGGGGATATCCTTGATGCGGAATTCGGAACGGGTGGTGATGTTCTGTCCGTCAGGCAGGGTCCCGGAGGCGGTAATGGTTACGGTGCGCCCGGTGCCCGGGTTCATCACGTAATTGCTGCCTCCGCGGCGGGTCAGGCCCGCAGCCGATGCATTCACCTTATTGTCGGGGATCCCCGGGATGGAAATGGTCATCGGGTTGGCTACCCCACGGTATACCACATTCATCTTATCGGCTGAAATCACTGCGGCATTCGGTTTGGAAATGGTGGAAAAGCTGTTCTTTACGGGAACTTCCTTTTCCTGTCCATCCTGCATGTAATACAGGTTTCCGCTGATGACGTGGTCGCCGGGGTTGCCGGCACCGATCAGCATTTTCACGCCGCCTTCCTGCAGCTCGTAGTCCTTCCCTTCAGCCAGTTTCCTGCCATCCAGGCTCAGGTCGGCCCGTACGGGCTTCGCCGATTTGTCGGTCTTGCCCAGCACGATGCTCCCGCTGAATTTCTCCCCGGAGTAGAAGGCAGATTTCTCAGCCTCCAGCAGGGTGGAGAAATTGGAGAGGTTGATCTGCTCGGTGAGTTGCCCCTGCAACATGGCTTTCAGGGCATCTTCCTCGGTAGCCTTGATGTCGGCCTGCAAACTGGTGAGGTTGGTCAGGGACGCGATCAGGGGGAACCCTTCATAGTGGTAATTGATCCAATCGACACGTACCCCGTCGCGGCGCTCTACTTTGCCTTCGGCGTCCCCGGTTTTAAAACGGGTTTCCACAGCAGCGGATACCTCCGGGAAACTTTCCCCGAGGATGCCCAGCACCTTATCCCGGTAGCTGGTCAGTTGCTCCATGAATTTCTTCCCTTCAGGGGCAAGGTTGTCGCCCTGGAAGAATTTCTGGTCGAGGTAGTCGGATTTGTCCATCACCTGGTAATCCGAGGGGTCTTCGATTTCGGCCACCATGGATTTTTTAAGGTTTTCCAGGTAGTCGTAGTAGTCCTGGGAGAGCTGCTTGATCTGCTGGGCATCTGCGTAGAGCTCAGCATATTTGGCAGCATCTTCCGAAGCCTTGGTTTCCAGGCCTTCGAGGAACGCCATATTGTTCTCGGTGGCCTTCTTGTTGGAAGTCTCCAGCCTTTCGTTCATAAGCCCGAAGGCGGCCAGGACTTCCTTACTCATATTCAACGCCAGCATTGCGATGAAGATCAAGTACATGAGGTTGATCATCTTCTGACGTGGGGTTTGTTTTCCTGATGCCATTATCTCTAATTAGTTGTTAACAGTTACGTTGATTTGGGAATTGGTCGAACAACAACTAAGTTAGTTTCTGCTCATCGCGGACAGCATGCCGCCGTAAACCCCGTTCAGGGAAGACAGGTTGCTGGCCAGGGATTCCATTTGGTCCTTAAGGGCACCGGCATTCTGCACCACTTCCTCGTTGATGGAAGCCTGGCGGCTGGCACTCTCCAATTGTACTTTGTAGAGGCTGTTGAGGGATTCCATCTGAACGGCGGCCTGCGCCAGCTCATCGGAATATTTCTTGGTCGACTGGATAGCATCTGCGGTAGGGGCAATTCCTTTGGCGGCGCCTTCAAAATTGCGGATACTCTCACCCAGGCTGCTCATCAGTTCGGCGTCGATATTAGCCTCCTTCAGGAGTTCATCGAGTTTCCTTGAAAGCAGTCCTTCAGCTTCTTTGGCTTCGGCAGCCTCATTCTTGCGCGCTTTGGTTTCGGCTCCGGCCAGTTCCGGGTATACCAGGGACCAGTCGTACTCATCGTCCACCGGTTCGAAGGCGGAAATCGCGAAAATAAGGGCTTCGGTAATCAGACCTACCGCCAGCAGGAGGCCTCCGGTCAGCGGGCCGAACTCCCAGTGCAGGATTTTGAACAGGGCCCCGATGATTACCACCGAAGCTCCAAGGCCGTAGGCCATGTTAAAGAGTTTTTTAGTCGATTTGGATTGTGCCATGATTCAAAGATTAAATAGTTAAGTTTAAAGTTAAAGGTTGAGGTATTGGGTTCTTGTCAATGTTGTATAAGCCGTCTTGTCTTGCGTACTACTGGGTGGAATCTTCCTCCCCCATGTAATCCTGTACCGTCCTGAAGCCGATATAGCTGCGGGCCGAATCCTTGTATTCGTAATCGCGGGTGCTGACCTGCAGGAAATACGCCACGTCCTTCCAGGAACCGCCGCGGATCACTTTGCGGTTGTTGTTCTGCGAGTCTGCGTTGGGGTTCATGGTAGAGGCGTACATGTACGACCCGGGGTAGTAGCTGGAGTTGGTCCACTCCGAAACGTTTCCGGCCATGTTATACAGGTTGTAGTCGTTGGGCTCATACGATTTGGCCTCCACGGTATACATGGCAGCATCGGCCGCATAGTCGCCCCGCTGGGGCTTGAAATTGGCCATGAAACAGCCGGTGTCGCTGATCACATAAGGGCCTCCCCAGGGGTAGGTACCCCCTTCAATGCCCCCGCGGGCGGCATATTCCCATTCAGCTTCCGTGGGCAGGCGGAACTGGTTTACAAATTGCTTGCCCCGCTCGCGCTGGTAATCGTTCTTGAATTTGGTCCTCCAGTGGCAGAACGCTTTGGCCTGGCTCCAGGAGACCCCCACTACCGGGTAGTCGCTGTAGGCATCGTGCCAGAAATAATCGTTGTGCATGGGTTCGTTGTAGGAGTATTCAAAGTCCCTGATCCAAACCGTGGTGTCGGGGTAGATTTCGGTCTCCTCCTTGCGGATAAAGTCGCGGCGGCGGCCATCGCGGGAGCGGGCGGCGGCCTCGATATCCATCCAGGTATACTGGTACTTCAGTTTTTTGACGTCAAGGGTGCGCTGACCATTATAGGATTCCTCCTCGGGCAGGTACATGGAGTCTACCATCACCTCTGCATAATATTCATCGGGGTACTCCGAAGTGTCCCAGATCAGATCCTCATCCCAGTTCAGGGCGCGGCCTTCGTAATAATTATCCCCAAGGCCTGCATAATTGTCGAGCATATACTTGTCGTAAACCGACAGGTTGGCGGTATCTGCATCTTTGAACGCGTACCTCCCGATGCCTTCGTCTTCAGGGCCAATCCCGAGTTCATCGGCCAGGATAGCGAGTTTGGTCCGTACCACGGAATCCTTTACCCATTCCACAAACTGACGGTACTCGCTATTGGTGATTTCGGTGTCGTCCATATAGAAAGAGCGCACCGTCACGGTTTTGGTCGGTGCGTTCAGGGCATCAGCCATGTCTTCTTCGCTCTTCCCCATAATAAAGGAACCCCTGGGGATGAGCTCCATCCCATAGGGCTTTTCGGGATGCCATTGCTTCCCCTGCACGCCAACCAGCTCCCCTTTGCCTTTGGAGCCACAGCTGCTGAGCAAAAACACAAACGCTAAAGATGTTAACAATAGCTTTTTCATACGTAGGTTAATTTCAATTGAGACTGAACGACAGTAATGTCAATGATTATTCACTAAAACTTAAAATCGAATAATTTATTGTACACCACAGCCTGACGGCCTTAAATAAATTTGGTTTAGTTGAAGCCCTTCCTGTAGGCCTTGAACCACCGCTCCGGGATATTCTGGTCACAGGCGTCCAGATAGTCCTGTTCGGTGCATGGTAATAACGCAGGGGCATTGGGTTTAGTATACCCGCCCGGAAGGTTTGGGACCTCGACCCACCAGCGTCCGCTGAGGGCGCTTTTGTAGAAGACGAGTTCCTCGGAGTCGCAGGGGACCAGGAATTTGGTGAAGTCAGCGTCGGACGGGGAAGGGTGTTCCACGGTCCGGAAGTTGTGCCCTTCCATAAAGTACCAGATCATCTGGGAGACCAGCTGGAAGGATTGCATGTTGTTTTCGATCTCGAAGATCCCGAACAGGGAAATGGCATCTCCCATCCCCGCATAGCGGGCGATGGCACAAATCTCCCTGCCGGTAAAGCCGTTGGGCGAGAAGGCGTCGGCCTGTCCCATCTCACTGGCCCGTATGGCTCGGGCATCGATGCTCACCAGGTGGGCGTTGCGCAGCACGGGTTCGGCCAGCGAAACGTCGGAGGCGATTTCCCCCAGGCGGTAGGCATCGAAGAAAAGGCGTTCCATCAGGTCGATCTCCTCCTGGGCATTAAAATAGGTCTGGTAGCCGATGTTGGAAAAATTAAACAGGTTGTTGGGCTTGTCGGTAATGATCCGGCTCATGTAGGAGTTCGAGGAGATCAGTTCGTCCTCCACCCCGAAGTCGAACCGGCAATCCACCGAAACCAGGTTGATCATGTCGGCAATGCCGTCGAAGGCCCGGTAGGCCGGGTAGGTCAGGTCCTGGGTGGCCCCCATGATGATGGGGATGATCTTTTCCTCAAGGAGTTCGGCGACGATTTGCCGAAGTACAAAATAGGTGTCGTCCACCGTTTCGCCCTGTTCAATATCGCCCAGGTCGATGATGGAGTCATTCCAGTTGCCGTGCATCAACCGGTATAGCTGGATGCGGAGTTGCTCGAGGTCGAGGCGGTCGTTCTTTTTCTCAAAGGCATTCCGCGACTCATTCACCCCCAGCAGGGCGAAGGTGGCCCCGGCCAGTACCGGCAGGCCATCCTGTTCCGTGTGCTTGTAGATAAGCCGTCCCAGGGCCTGGGCCGGCAGGAGTTCCGTATGGGCCAGGACCCGTTGGGAAACCGGTTGTAAAAAGTCGAATGCCATGCCTGAGATCGCGTCTAGCTTATTTTACCCCCTTTTTTGGTTTTTTCTTGTCGAGCAGTTCTTTGGCCTGTTCCAGGCTCACCTCCATGGGGTCGACCTCCCGGGCCAGGTCCACGCGGGCCTTGCCCCTGATGATCTGGTGCCGGCCCCACCGCCCTTTTTCAATCCTGATTTTTTCCTCCGGCCATTCGCGCACGAGTTTTTCGGCTTCCTTTTTCTTTTTGTCCTCGATCAATTCGGCAATATCTTCCTGGCTCAGCTGGTCAAAGTTGTATTTGCGGCCTACATTAATAAAGGTACCGTCCCATTTTATGAAGGGCCCGAAGCGACCCTTTCCCTTGGTCACCTCCTTCCCCTCGTAGGTGGCAATGGGTGCTTCGGCCTTTTCCTTGGCACGGATGAGTTCCAGGGCCCGCTCCAGCTTCACGTCGAAGACGCTTTCCTCCTTCTCCAGGGAGACAAACTTCTTTCCGTACCTTATATAAGGTCCATAACGCCCAACATTGGCCTCTACCTCCTCTCCCTGAAAGGTGCCCAGATGGCGGGGCAGCTTAAAGAGGTCCATGGCATCCTCAAAGGAGATGGTGCTTATGGATTGATCCGGGAGCAGGCTGGCAAACTGGGGCTTCTCTTCTTCCTCCGCCGTGCCGATCTGTACCATGGGGCCAAAACGGCCGAGGCGGACCGCTACCTGCCGGCCCGTTTTGGGGTCTGTCCCCAGGATGCGTTCCCCGCTGGCCCGCTCGGCGTGTTCCTCCACGCGTTCCACTTTCGGGTGAAAGCCCGAGTAAAATTCCTTAAGGACCGATTTCCAGTCTTCCTCCCCGGCGGCTATATCGTCAAAATCCTTTTCCACCTTGGCGGTGAAATGGTAATCGAGGATGTTGGCGAAATGGCTGACCAGAAAATCGTTTACGATCATGCCGATATCGGTGGGCACCAGTTTCCCCTTGTCAGACCCAATGGTTTCGGTGAGTTTTTTGGCGGTAACCGTCCCGCCTTCCAGGACCAGTTGGGCATATTCCCTTGGGGTCCCTTCCACCGTGCCCTTTTCGACATACCCCCGGTTCTGTATGGTGGAAATGGTAGGGGCGTAGGTGGAAGGCCTTCCGATGCCGAGCTCTTCGAGTTTTTTTACCAGGGAAGCCTCCGTATACCGGTACGGCGGGCGGGTGAACCGCTGGGTGGCCGTGATGCTGTTGGCCTCGAGCCGCTCCCCTTCCGAGAGGGCGGGCAGCATGCCCTCCTGCTCCTCGGAATCCTCTTCGTCCCTCCCCTCGAGGTATACCTTCAGAAATCCGTCAAACCGGATGACCTCCCCCTGGGCGGTAAACCGCTCCTGGTTCTGGTCGTTGCTGATCGTGGCCAGGGTCCGCTCCAACTGGGCATCGCTCATCTGGGAAGCCAGGGTCCGTTTCCAGATAAGCTCGTAAAGGCGGGCCTGGTCCCTTTCCAGGTTCGGGTGCTGCAGGCCCATGTCGGTCGGGCGGATGGCCTCGTGGGCCTCCTGGGCCCCCTTGGACTTTGAACTGAACTGCCGGACCTTGCTGTAGCGCTCCCCGTAGTTGTCCACAATGGCCTTTTTGGCCGCCTCAATGGCTTCCCCGGAAAGGTTCACACTGTCGGTCCGCATATAGGTAATGAGTCCGGCTTCGTAGAGGCGCTGGGCTACCTGCATGGTCCGGGACACATTGAAGTAGAGTTTTCGGGAAGCCTCCTGTTGCAGGGTGGAGGTGGTAAAGGGGGCCGCCGGGGTCTTGGAAGCGGGTTTTTTATCGAGGCTTTCCACCTGGAAAGCGGCCGGTTTTAAGGCCTCCAGGAAACTACGCGCCTGCTCGAGGGTATCAAAGGTCCCGGACAGCCTCGCGGTGAAGACAGCCCCCCCGGCCGCGCGGAACTCCGCGGCCACCCGGAAACTGCTTTCCGGGGTAAAGGCTTCGATCTCCCGTTCCCTTTCGACGATTAGCCTGACGGCCACGGATTGGACCCTCCCTGCAGAAAGGCCGGGTTTGATCTTCTTCCAGAGCACGGGAGACAGCTCGTACCCTACCAGGCGGTCGAGGATCCTGCGGGCCTGCTGGGCATTCACCAGGTTGTAATCAATCGCCCTGGGGTTCTCTATGGCCTTTTGGATGGCCGATTTGGTGATGGAGTTAAACACGATGCGACGCGTCCTGTCGCGGTCGAGCCCCAGGGTTTCGGCAAGGTGCCAGGAAATGGCCTCCCCTTCCCGGTCCTCATCGCTGGCCAGCCAGATAGTCTCTGCCTTAGAGGCCAGGTCCTTCAGCTTCTTTACCAGCGCCTTTTTTTCCTTGTCCACCACATACTGGGGGGCAAAATCATTCTCCACATCCACGCCGAGCTCCCGGGAGGGCAGGTCGGCGATGTGGCCAAAACTGGAGGCGACCTTATAATCCTTCCCAAGGAATTTCTCAATGGTTTTAGCTTTGGCAGGCGACTCGACAATTACCAGGTTTTTGGCCATCAGGTGGTTTTTGGTTAACAAAAGTAGGTCAATTTTCTGATTTGCCAATTCACCCTGCCCTGCAACCCCGGGGAGAAAGGACTTGTTCAGTACCTTTCTGACAGGGGCAGCGACCCTGGCCCCGGAAAAGTGCGGAGGGAAAAAATTATTGCGTAAATTGACGGGCACAAAATCCAACCCCCTATGAAAACCCTCCTTCGCGCCCTGATCCTGACCCTTTGCCTGGCCCTTGGCCTTCCTGCACTGGCACAGCGCAAAAAAACACAGCAAGCCCCTGTTTTCCCCGAAACCCTTTACAATTCCATCCAATGGCGGCTGGTCGGCCCCTTCAGGGGAGGCCGGGCGGGCACCGTAACCGGGGTGGTCGGCAACCCCAACCTGTACTACATGGGCACCGCAGGCGGCGGGGTCTGGAAATCCGGTGACGCGGGCAATACCTGGGAATGCATTTCCGACGGGTACTTTGGCGGTTCCATAGGGGCCGTGGCGGTTTCCGAATCGGACCCGAACGTACTCTACGTCGGGGAAGGGGAGCAAACCCTGAGGGGAAATGTCTCTTCCGGAAACGGCCTGTGGAAAAGCACCGATGCCGGAAAATCATGGAAATTCATCGGGCTGGAAGGCTCGGAGCACATCGCCCGGATCCGGATACACCCACAGAACCCCGACATCGTTTATGTAGCGGCCATCGGCAACCTGTGGATCCCAAATGAAACCCGGGGGGTCTACCGCTCCACCGACGGGGGCGAGACCTGGGAACGCATCCTTTATGTAAGTGACAAGGCCGGGGCCGGGGACCTGATCCTGGACCCGAACAACCCGCGTATCCTTTACGCGGCCACCTGGGAAATGTCCCGAAACGGCTACCGCATGGACAGCGGGGGCCCCGATAGCCGGATGTTCCGGAGCACGGACGGGGGGGACACCTGGACCGATATCTCGGAGCGCCCGGGGCTGCCCGGGTTTCCCTGGGGTATTGTGGGGATTGCGGTTTCCCCTAAAAATTCCAACCGGATCTGGGCCATCATCGAAGCTGAAGAGGGCGGGGTGTACCGTTCCGAGGATGGCGGGGGCACCTGGCAGCGGATCAACCAGGACCGGGCCCTGCGCCAGCGGGCCTGGTATTACAGCCGGATATATGCCGATACCCAGAACGAAGACAAGGTTTATGTAATGAATGTGAGCTACGGGGTTTCCACCGATGGCGGGAAAACCTTCACCCTGAAGGACGCCCCCCATGGGGACCACCACGACCTATGGATCGACCCGCTCGACAACCGCAGGATGGTCATCGCTGACGACGGGGGCGCCCAGGTCTCCAATGACGGGGGCAACAACTGGACCACCTACCACAACCAGCCCACGGCCCAGTTTTACCGGGTGACCACCGATACCCATTTCCCGTACCGGATCTACGGGGCCCAGCAGGACAATTCCACGGTGCGGATCCTCCACCGCTCCGCAGGCAATGCCATAGGCGAGCGGCACTGGGAGGAAACCGCCGGGGGGGAAAGCGCCCACCTGGCCCCCGACCCGAAGAACCCGGAGATCGTTTACGGGGGTACCTATAAGGGCTACATGATGCGGGTAGACCATTCCAAGGACCAAACCCGGTCGGTGAATGTCTGGCCCGACAACCCGGCAGGCTCCGGGGTGGAAGTCATGAAGTACCGCTTCAACTGGAATTTCCCGATCGCCTTCAGCCTCCACCACCCGGGACGGCTCTATGCGGGATCCAATTATTTACACGCCACGGAAAACGAAGGACAGTCGTGGGAGGTGATCTCCCCTGACCTGACCCGGGGCCTGCCGGAGACCATCCGTTCCTCGGGAGGGCCCATCACCCAGGACAATACCGGGGCCGAATTTTATTCCAACCTCTTTGCCATTGCCGAATCGCCCCTGGAAGAGGGGGTCATCTGGGTAGGCAGCGATGACGGGCTGCTCCACATTACCCGCGACAATGGCAAAAACTGGGAAAACGTAACCCCCCCGGCCGGGATGTCGCCAAAACTCAACATGATCAATTGCATAGACCCCAGCCCCTTCCGGAAGGGGACGGCCTATGTGGCGGCGACTTCCTACAAGTTCGGTGATTACCGGCCGTACCTCTACAAAACGGAAGACTACGGAAAATCCTGGTCCCTGATCACTGAAGGGATCAGGCCGAACCATTACACCCGTGCTATCCGCTCCGACAAGGTGCGCGAAGGGCTCCTCTATGCCGGCACCGAATGGGGTATGTACGTCTCTTTTGACGATGGGAAGCACTGGGTCCCTTTCCAGTTGAACCTGCCGGTGACCTCCATCCGCGACCTCCATGTGCGCGACAACGACCTGATCGCAGCTACCCATGGACGGTCGTTCTGGATGATTGACGACCTGACCCCCCTCCACCAGTTATCGAAGGAGGTGGCCGACAGCCCCTTTTTCCTCTACAAGCCCGATGACGCCTACCGCTTGCCCCGGGACGGCTGGGGCGGCCCCGATTTAAAACGGGAAGGGGAAAACCACCCCGATGGGGCCATTGTCCACTTTTACCTGGCTTCCCTGGCCGAATCCGATACGGTGAGCCTTGAAATCCTCGATGGGAAGGGCCGTTCCATACAGCGGTTTTCCAACAAAGCCCGGGAAGACAAAAACAACCCGGCCTCCGAAAAAACCCTTAAGGTTCGCGCCGGGGGCAACCGCTTTGTGTGGAACCTCCGATACCCCGGCTTCCAGGGATTTGAGGGCATGGTCCTTTACGCCTCCCCCAACGTGGGGCCCAAGGCCGTCCCGGGTACTTACCGGGTCCGGCTTTCGGTCAACGGGCAGGTGCAGGAAAAGGAATTCAACGTTTTGAAAGACCCCCGCCTGCCGAACACGGCAGAAGACTACCAGAAACAGTTCGATTTCCTGATCGCCGTGCGCGATGAGGTCAGCAAGGCCAATGGGGCGATTGTAAAAATCCGGAAACTCAGGAAAGACCTGGGTTACCTGAAGGAAAAAGCCGCCGCCAACGCGGGCCTCCTTGAGCGCATCCAGCGCTTTGAAACCCGCCTGGATGAAATCGAGAACAACATCCACATGACCAAAAACCAAAGCCGGCAGGACCCCCTCAATTACGGGATCCGCATCAACAACCGCCTGGCCTTCCTGTTGGCGGACTCCCAGCGGGGCGACTACCCGCCCACAGACCAGTCCCTGGACTTCTTCCAGCAGGTACGGGCAGAACTCCAAACGGAATTAAAGGCCCTGGACGGAGTGGTGGAGGAACAGTTGGGGCCGATCAACCAGATGGTACAGGGTGGAGGGATCCCCCTGCTGACCTGGGACTAACCGGCATCCCTGAGAGGGGAAGTCATTGGGGGGAGGGGCCACAGGGTCCTTCCCCCTAAATTTTCGCGTCTGTCAAATTGTCATAATGGCATAAAAACCTATCTTTGCAGCCCTTCCCGATTATTGGGAAAAGGCCTGAACTATGGAGAAGATCATAAAGGAAGAACTGCAGGGCACACCCCTGAGCCAGGCCACCGGGCCCGGGCATAGCCGAAAGCTTTACATCGAAAGCTATGGCTGTCAGATGAATTTCTCGGACAGCGAAATCGTGGCTTCCATCCTCAGCGAGGAAGGCTTTGGCACTACCCAGCGGATGGAGGAAGCCGACCTGATCCTGGTAAACACCTGTTCGATCCGGGAAAAGGCTGAACTCACGGTGCGCAAGCGCCTTGAATTGTTCAATGCGGTAAAGAAAACCAACCCAAACCTCAGGGTCGGGGTGCTCGGTTGTATGGCCGAGCGCCTCAAAAGCAAACTCCTGGAGGAGGAAAAAATCGTCGATATGGTGGTGGGGCCCGACGCCTACAAGGACCTTCCCAACCTGGTCCGGGAGGTGGACGGGGGCCGGCAGGCCGTTAACGTGCTGCTCTCCAGGGAGGAAACCTATGGCGATGTTTCCCCTGTGCGCCTGGGCACCAACGGGGTTACCGCCTTTGTGTCCATAACCCGGGGCTGCGACAATATGTGTACCTTCTGCGTGGTGCCCTTTACCCGGGGCCGCGAACGCAGCAGGGACCCGCAATCCATCCTGGACGAAGTGGCTGACCTGTGGAACCGGGGATACCGGGAGGTAACCCTGCTGGGACAGAATGTAGACAGCTACCTCTGGTACGGGGGCGGGCTGAAGAAGGACTTCGAAAAGGCCAGCCCCATGCAACAGGCCACTGCGGTCAATTTTGCAGGGCTGCTCGACCGGGTGGCCCGAGCCCAACCCCGGATGCGGATCCGCTTTTCCACCTCCAACCCCCAGGACATGACCATGGAGGTGATCGACACGATGGCCATGCACCCCAATATCTGCAACTACATCCACCTGCCGGTGCAAAGCGGGAGCGACCGCATCCTGCAGGCCATGAACCGCCTGCATACCCGGGAGGAATATTTTGCCCTGATCGATGGCATCCGCAAGCGCATCCCCGACTGCGGCATCAGCCAGGACATGATCGCGGGCTTCCCCGGGGAAACCGAGGAAGACCACCAGCAAACCCTTTCGCTGATGGAGTATGTCAAATACGACTTCGGGTTTATGTTCGCCTATTCGGAACGGCCGGGCACCCTGGCGGCCAGGAAACTCGCAGACGATGTTCCCGAAGCAGTAAAAAAACGGCGGCTGCGGGAAATCATAGACCTGCAGCAACAGCACAGCCGATACCGCAATGAGCAGCACCTCGGCCAGGTGGAGGAAGTACTCATCGAGGGGGATTCGCGAAAGTCCGATGCCCATTGGATGGGGCGCAATACCCAGAACACCGTGGTGGTATTCCCGAAGGAACACTACCGCATCGGCGATTTCGTAATGGTCCGTATCGAAGGGTGTACTTCCGCTACCCTCCTCGGGAAGGCAATGGGGTATTCCGAAAACCAGTAATCCATGGAAAACCTGCAATCCATCAAGCAGCGCTTTGAGATCATCGGGAACGATGTGAAACTAAACCGGGCCCTGGAAAAGGCCATACAGGTGGCTGCCACCGACATCTCCGTGCTGGTGACCGGGGAAAGCGGGGTTGGGAAGGAATCCATCCCCAAGATCATCCATTCCCTTTCGCACCGCAAGCACAATAAGTATATCGCCGTGAACTGCGGGGCCATCCCCGAGGGCACCATCGACAGCGAACTTTTCGGGCATGAAAAAGGTTCGTTTACAGGAGCCACACAGACCCGAAGCGGGTATTTCGAGGAGGCCGACGGGGGCACCATCTTTCTGGACGAGGTGGGCGAACTCCCCCTTACCACCCAGGTGCGGCTGTTGCGCGTCCTTGAAAACGGGGAATTCCTAAAGGTGGGGTCTTCCCAGGTGCAGAAAACCGATGTGCGCATCGTGGCCGCGACCAACATCAATATGCTCGAAGCCATCCGGAAGGAAAAATTCCGGGAAGACCTCTACTACCGCCTGAGCACCGTGGAAATCCATTTACCGGCCCTCCGGGAACGGGAGGAAGACATCAACCTGTTGTTCCGCAAATTCGCCTCCGACTTCGGGCGGAAATACAAGATGCCGACCATCCGCCTCGATGAGGAGGCCATGGCCCTGTTGCAACACTACCGCTGGCCCGGGAACATCCGGCAGCTTCGCAATGTGGCCGAGCAGATCTCAGTCCTGGAAAAGGACCGGAACATCACGGCCCGGGTCCTGCGGTCGTACCTGCCGGCAGACGCAGGAGCGGCCAACCTGCCTGCCGTGGTGGCCCAACAACGGCGCGAAGGGGATTTCAGCAATGAACGGGAGATCCTCTACAAGGTGCTTTTCGACATGAAGGCAGACCTGAACGACCTTAAAAAACTCACCCTGGAATTGCTCAAGCACGACAATGCCCAGAAGGTACAGGATGAAAACAAGCAGCTCATCCGCAAAATCTATGGCGATGCCGACGAGGTGGTGGAGGAGGAAGAAGCTGCCATTGCCGTGCTCCCCGCCCTGAGGGCCGAACAGGAGTACGCGAAGCACCCCTCGCCCGGCCCGGCGGAAGACAAATACCATTTCGCCGAGGAAATCCAGGAAGAAGAAACCCTATCTTTACAGGACAAGGAGATCGAACTGATCAAAAAAGCCCTTGAACGCAACCGGGGCAAACGCAAGGCAGCGGCCTCGGAACTCGGGATTTCGGAACGCACCCTGTACCGGAAGATCAAACAATACGACCTTTAGCCCTATGGCGATGGAAAAACTCACAGGAAAACCGACCCTTTGGCTGGGCCTGCTGCTGGCGGGGCTACTGCACAGCTGCGGGGTCTATAATTTCACGGGGGGCGACGTGGGCTCGGCCCAGACCTTCCAGGTGAACTACTTCCAGAACTACGCCACCCAGAGCCCGGGGTCGGTTTTTGACCCGGCCCTCGACCGCGACTTTACCCTCGCGCTGCAGGATGTGATTTTGAACCAAACCAGCCTCGACCTGGTCAGTTCCGGGGGGGACCTGGTCTACGAGGGGGAAATCGTGGAATACCGCATCTCCCCCATGACGGCCACGGCGGAGCAGCGGGCCGCCCAGAACCGCCTCACCATAGGCGTAAACGTGCGATTCTATAACAATACCAAGGAGGATGTCAACTTCGAGCAGCGGTTCTCCTTCTTCTATGACTACCCGGCCACATCGCAGCTCGCATCGGTACGGGACGAGGCGCACCTGGAAATCTTCGACCGGATCACGCAGGAAATCTTTAACCGCTCACTGGCAGACTGGTAGCCCCATGAAGGTCTCGGAATTCACAAATCTGTTGCAGCATCCCGACCAGGTACGGACCCCGGCACAAATCCACCAACTGGAGGAACTCCTTCGCGCCTATCCGTATTTCCAGCCGGCAAGGGCCCTGCACCTGCTGGGCCTCAAACACCTGAACAGCTATAAGTACAACGATGCCCTGAAGGTCACCGCCGCCGGCTGCGCCGACCGGGAAGTCCTGTTCGACCTGATTACTTCGGAAGAATTCCCCCAGAACCGGATTGCCGACTCCATTTCCGGCAAAGCGCCCCTGAAGGAACAGGACCTCATTTGGGAAGAAGTGGAGCCCAACCCGGAAACCCACCCGGGGATGGTCGGGGATGAAGAAGACAGCCCCCTGCCCCGGTCGGCCAGGGAAGCCGAAAAAATCCTGGACCCGAAACTCTTCCGCTCCCGCGACCCGGAAGTGGACAAATCCGTGGAAGCAGCCCGGCAGGAAGCCAGGGATTCCCTTAAAATGGGAAGCCCCCTGCCCTTTACCCGGGACGAAAAACACTCGTTTTCAGAATGGTTGCAACTGGCCAGCCTGAAAACCCCTGCCGGACGGCAGAACCCTGCCGGGGAAGCATCCGAAGGCACCGCGGATGCTGTCGATACGGGTGAACGGCAAAAGAAATTCGAACTGATCGATCGTTTTATCGCCCGAAACCCAAAGATCACCCCCGGGGAGCGGACGCCTTCCGACGTCGACATCAGGGAGTCCCTGAAGCTCGACAAAAAAGAACTGATGACAGAGACCCTTGCGCGGGTATACCTGGAGCAGGGCAAATACAAGAAAGCCATACAGGCCTACCGGATTTTGATTTTGAAATATCCGGAAAAAAGTAGTTTCTTTGCAGACCAAATTAAAGCGGTGGAAAAACTGCGCGACCAAAAACCTTAGTAAAGAAACATGGGTACTTTCTCAATCTTTTTGATCCTGATCATTGTGGTGTGCTTGCTGCTGATGCTGGTGGTGATGGTGCAAAACCCAAAAGGGGGCGGGCTTTCGTCCTCATTCGGGGGCGGCGGGAACCAGGTGATTGGCGGGGTCAAAAAAACCGGGGACTTCCTCGATAAATCGACCTGGACCCTGGCGACCATCCTCATTGTACTGATCCTGCTCTCCAACGTGGCGTTGAAATCAAATTACCAGGAGGCGGAATCCAAACTGCTGCAACAGGGCCTGGAGTCGGTGCCGGAAACACTCCCCGAGGAAATTCCTGAAGAAACCCCTGTTCAGGAGGGCGGTGGTGTCCTTGACACCCTGCAATAGGTCCCGGAAAAAATCACAAAATGCCAGCTTGAGTGACAAGCTGGCATTTTTGTTTTACAATGTGTCAGGTTTTATGGGCTGGCACAATTTGTGCCCGATCAAGGGCAACGTTTAAAATCAACAAAAAATCAATCGATATGGCTAAACTGAACATTAAACCATTGGCAGACCGGGTCCTGGTGGAACCCATGGCAGCCGAAACCAAGACGGCATCCGGAATCATTATCCCCGACACGGCCAAGGAAAAACCGCAAAAAGGAAAAGTCGTGGCTGTAGGGCCAGGCACCAAGGACGAAAAAATGACGGTGAAAGTCGGCGATACCGTTTTGTACGGAAAGTACTCCGGCACCGAACTCAAACTGGATGGGGCCGACTACCTCATGATGCGGGAAAGTGACATTTTAGCAATTGTATAAACCGATTTCAGGCAGTGGAAACGCTGCCCCCAAACCACAAAATTTTTAAACGATTATGGCAAAAAACATCACTTTTGATATTGAAGCGAGAGACGGCCTCAAGCGCGGCGTGGATGCGCTTGCCAATGCCGTTAAGGTAACCCTGGGGCCCAAGGGCCGGAACGTGATCGTGAGCAAGTCCTTCGGCGCTCCCGTAGTCACCAAGGATGGGGTAACCGTGGCCAAGGAAATTGAACTGGCCGATGCCCTGGAAAACATGGGCGCCCAGATGGTCAAGGAAGTTGCTTCAAAAACCAACGACCTGGCAGGTGACGGGACCACTACGGCTACCGTACTGGCGCAGGCCATTGTAAAGGAGGGGCTTAAAAACGTCGCTGCCGGGGCCAACCCCATGGACCTGAAGCGCGGGATCGACAAGGCCGTGGAAGCCATTGTGGAAAACCTCGCCAAACAAGCCAAAAAGGTTGGGGATTCTTCCGAAAAGATCAAGCAGGTGGCTTCCATCTCTGCCAACAACGATGAAACTATCGGAGAGCTGATCGCCGAAGCATTCAAAAAAGTGGGCAAGGAAGGCGTCATTACCGTGGAGGAAGCCAAAGGCACCGATACCTATGTGGACGTAGTGGAAGGGATGCAGTTCGACCGCGGATACGTTTCCCCCTATTTCGTGACCAATTCCGAAAAAATGATCGCTGAGCTCGATAACCCGTTTATCCTGCTTTTCGACAAGAAAATCTCCACCATGAAAGACCTGCTTCCGGTACTGGAGCCGGTAGCTCAGTCAGGGAAACCCCTGCTTATCGTCTCTGAGGACGTCGATGGGGAAGCCCTGGCCACCCTCGTGGTGAACAAGCTTCGCGGCAGCCTGAAAATCGCAGCGGTTAAAGCCCCCGGGTTCGGAGACCGCAGGAAGGCCATGCTGGAAGACATCGCTATCCTCACCGGGGGAACCGTGATTTCCGAGGAACGCGGCTTCACCCTGGAAAACGCCACCGTGGATATGCTGGGTACCTGTGAGAAAGTGACCATCGACAAGGATAACACCACCCTTGTAAACGGTGCCGGTGCAGCCAAAGACATCAAGGCCCGTGTGAACCAGATCAAAGCCCAGATCGAAACCACCACTTCCGATTACGATCGCGAAAAACTCCAGGAGCGCCTGGCCAAACTGGCCGGAGGGGTAGCCGTCCTGTACGTGGGCGCGGCTTCCGAAGTGGAAATGAAGGAGAAAAAAGACCGCGTGGACGATGCGCTGCATGCCACCCGCGCGGCTGTGGAAGAAGGCATCGTGGCCGGGGGCGGGGTCGCCCTGGTACGCGCCCAGGCCGTCCTGTCGAAGGTTAGCGTAGAAAACGCCGATGAAGAAACCGGGCTGCAGATCGTGGCACGCGCCATCGAATCGCCCCTTCGCACCATCGTGGAAAACGCCGGGGGCGAAGGCTCCGTGGTTGTCGCCAAAGTCCATGAGGGCAAGGGAGACTTCGGATACGATGCGAAATCGGAGAAATACGTGGAAATGATGAAGGCCGGGATCATCGACCCGAAAAAGGTCACCCGAATCGCCCTTGAAAATGCGGCTTCCGTTGCCGGGATGATCCTGACCACGGAATGTGCCCTTACCGAAATCAAGGAAGACAACCCCGCCGGCCCGCCCATGGGAGGCGGCGGCATGCCGGGCATGATGTAATCCAGATACCCGTTAAACCCAGAAATCCGGCAGCACCCCTGCCGGATTTTTTATTTCGCCCGGATCGCGATTCTTTTGTACTTTTCGGGCCCTAAATCGATTGTCCCATGTTTGACCACCTCAAAGAACAGGCATCCCGGGTGCTGGCAGACCGCTCCAGGCCGGTGGATGACCGGCTGCAGGACCTCTGCGGCCTGCTCCGGGCTTCAGTACCCCATTACAATTGGGTGGGGTTCTATTTCCGGAACGGGAAGCGGGAAGAACTAAAACTGGGGCCTTATGCCGGGGACCCCACCGACCATACCATCATCCCGTTTGGAAAGGGCATCTGCGGCCAGGTGGCCCTGAGCAACCAGAATTTCGTGGTGCCGGACGTCTCGGCCCAGGACAATTACCTCGCCTGCAGCCTGAATGTGAAGGCAGAGATCGTGGTACCCATCTTTGTGGGGGGCGAGAACATCGGGCAGATCGACATCGACTCCCATACCACGGACCCGTTCTCGGAAGCGGACGTGGAATTCCTGGAAACAATTGCAGGGGAAGTAGCCCGAATTCTTTAAAACTTCCCGGGTTTTGTTGATAACCCCACCGGGGATATTCCTTTCAAATAAAGTACTTTTGCGGGGCTGAAACCCTAATTAGAACGCCTTCGCCATGAGCCATTCCAAAAAAGCGGCCTCCGCCCTTATTTCCGTTTTCCACAAGGACGGCCTGGAACCCATTGTACGAAAATTACACGCCCTGGGGATCGCCCTGTATTCCACCGGAGGGACCGAATCCTTCATCCGGGACCTCGGCCTGCCGGTTACCCCGGTCGAAGACCTCACCGGGTACCCCTCCATCCTCGGGGGGCGGGTTAAAACCCTGCACCCGAAGGTCTTTGGAGGCATCCTGGGTCGGAGGGACCTGCCAGAGGACCTCGGCCAGCTGGAACAGTACGGTATCGCCCCCCTGGATATCGTAATCGTGGACCTCTACCCCTTTGAAAAAACCGTAGCCGAAGGGGCTGGCGAGGCCGATATCATCGAGAAAATAGACATTGGCGGGATTTCCCTCATCCGGGCAGCCGCAAAAAACTACAGGGACGTGTTGTGCGTTTCTTCCATGGAAGACTACGGGCCCCTGCTGGAACTCCTCGGGCAGGGCGGGGGAAGCACCACGCTGGAGGAACGCCGGCAATTCGCCGCCCGGGCCTTCAATGTGTCGTCCCATTACGACGCTGCTATTTTTTCGTATTTCAACCGCAGGGCCGGGATCCACGCCCTGAAAGTGAGCGAAAGGGAAGGACGCCCCTTGCGATATGGGGAAAACCCCCACCAGGAAGGGAAATTCTTCGGCGACTTCGACGGCCTGTTCGACCAGCTCCACGGGAAGGAACTCTCTTACAACAACCTCCTGGATATCGATGCAGCAGTGTCCCTAATGGCTGAATTCCGGGAGGACGACCCCACCTTTGCCATCCTGAAGCACAACAATGCCTGCGGCATCGCCACCCGGCCCACCCTGTCGGCAGCCTATGCGGCTGCCCTGGCCGCAGACCCGGTTTCCGCCTTTGGGGGGATCCTGATCAGCAACCGGGCCCTGGACCTGGAAACGGCCGAAGCCGTCCACGGGTTGTTCTGTGAAGTGGTCATTGCCCCGGCCTTCGATCCGGAAGCCCTGGCCCTGTTGAAAGGAAAAAAGAACCGCATCCTCCTGGTCCAAAAACACTGGAACCTGCCGGAAACGCAGGTCAGGACCTGCCTTAACGGTTACCTGTACCAGGACAGGGATGCCAAAACCGATAGCCTGGAAGACCTCAGCTACGCAACCGAAAAAAAACCCGGGGATAGGGAACTCCGGGACCTCCTGTTCGCCTCCAAAATCTGCAAGCACACCAAATCGAATACCATTGTGCTGGCCAGGGACGGGCAACTGCTGGCCAGCGGCACCGGCCAGACCTCAAGGGTGGATGCCCTGAACCAGGCCATCCACAAGGCGAAATCCTTCGGGTTTGACCTGCAAGGGGCCGTGATGGCCAGCGACGCCTTCTTCCCCTTTCCCGACTGCGTGGAGATTGCCGGCATCCAGGGAATTTCCGCCGTCATCCAGCCCGGGGGGTCTATCAAGGACGAGCTGAGCATCGACTATTGCGACCAAAACGGGATGGCTATGGTTATGACAGGTACCCGTCATTTCAAGCATTAATTTTAGTACTTTTGTCGGTACTACAAGCCCGTTTGTCGGGAACTTAATTCAAAGCGAATGGGATTTTTTGATTTCCTGACCGAAGAAATAGCCATCGACCTGGGTACTGCGAATACCCTTATCATCCACGACGACAAAGTAGTGGTAGACAGCCCCTCCATCGTGGCCAGGGACCGGATCAGCGGCAAGATTATTGCCGTGGGGCGGGAGGCCAATATGATGCAGGGCAAGACCCACGAAAACATCAAGACCATTCGCCCGCTCAAGGACGGGGTCATCGCCGATTTCGACGCCTCGGAAAAGATGATCAACATGTTCATCAAAAACATCCCGGCACTCAAGAAGAAATGGTTTCCGCCGGCACTGAGGATGGTCATCTGCATCCCATCGGGAATCACCGAGGTGGAAATGCGGGCGGTTAAGGAATCTGCGGAACGGGTAAACGGCAAGGAGGTATACCTGATCCATGAGCCCATGGCGGCAGCCATAGGGATTGGTTTGGACATCATGCAGCCCAAAGGGAACATGATCGTCGATATCGGGGGTGGTACCACCGAAATCGCAGTGATCGCTTTGGGGGGGATCGTGTGCGACAAATCCGTAAAGATTGCCGGGGACGTCTTCACCAACGACATCATCTACTACATGCGCACCCAGCACAACCTTTATGTTGGGGAAAGCACCGCAGAAAACATCAAGATACAAATCGGCTCCGCCACCGAGGACCTGCAATCGCCCCCTGACGAAATGCTGGTCCAGGGGCGCGACCTGCTGACCGGAAAGCCCAAACAGGTATCCATCACCTACCGGGAAATCGCCAAAGCCCTGGACAAATCGATCCTGAGGGTGGAAGACGCCGTGATGGAAACCCTGTCGCAGACCCCCCCGGAACTCGCAGCCGATATCTATAACACCGGTATCTACATGGCCGGGGGCGGTTCCATGCTGCGCGGCCTGGACCGGAGGCTTTCCCAGAAAACCGACCTGCCGGTGTATATTGCGGAAGACCCCCTAAGGGCAGTGGTGCGGGGCACCGGTATTGCACTCAAAAACCTGGAGCGCTACAAGAGCATCCTGATAAAATAACCCCGGAGGGAAGCCCTCCCGGGGCGCTTCCCCAGGAACAGACCTAGGGCACCTGCATGCAACGGATCATCAATTTTATTTTAAGGAATAAAAATACCCTGCTCTACGCGCTGCTCCTGCTCCTTTCCCTTTTCCTGACCATCCAGAACAACGACTACCACCAAACCCGGTATTTCAATTCCGCCAACTGGCTTACCGGCCGGGTCTACAAGACTTCCGAATCGGTGCGCAAGTACTTTTGGCTGAGGGAAGAGAACGAACGGCTCATGGAGGAAAACAGGCGGTTGCACACCCGGCTGTACAACGTTGCCCGGGAGGATTCCATAGCACTGGATACCAGCCAGCTGACCTACAGCGTGCTCACGGCAAGGGTAATCAAAAACAGCTATGGAGAAGCGAACAACTACCTCACTATCGACAAGGGAAGGCGCGATGGGGTGGTCCAGGATATGGGAGTCATTACGCCCCAGGGGATCCTGGGGATTGTGGAACGGAGCAGCCAGGGTTTTGCCTCCGTGCAAAGCGTGCTGAATGCCAAGTCGAATATCAATGCCAAAATTCGAAATACCGACTATTTCGGTTCCCTGACCTGGAACCAGGAAGATTACCGGCTGGTGCAACTCGAAGACATCCCCAGGCTGGTCCCCCTCAAGGTGGGAGACACCATCGTCACCGGGGCCATGTCCAGCATTTTCCCCGAGAATATCCCCATAGGGACCATTGAAAATTTCACCCTGAGTGAATCCGACAGTTTTTACCAAATCGATGTCCGCCTCTTCAACGACATGACCAGCCTGGGCCAGGTGTACCTGATCCTGAACCGGAAGCGGCCCGAGATCCTTGAACTGGAAAACCAGACGCGCAATGACCGGTAATTCCCTCCTCACTGGCATCGTTAGATTTATCAGCCTGCTCCTGGTGCAGGCACTGGTTTTCAACCACCTCAATATCCTTGGGAGCATCAACCCCATGGTCTATGTGCTTTTCTTTTACTGGTATCCCGTTCAGGAGAACCGGTCGGTGCTTATCGGGACGGCGTTTCTCCTTGGATTCTTTGTGGACCTTTTTTCCGATACCATGGCCCTGCACACGGCAGCTTCCCTGACCACGGCCTTCTTCAGGATTGCGCTGATGCGTTTTGTGTTCGGGGTGAACCTGGAATTCCAGAATTTCAGGATTTCCAATTCCACAAGGGTACAACAATCCAGTTTTCTTGCGTTATTGATAGTGATCCACCACCTGGCCTTCTTTAGCCTGGAGATTTTTAGTTTGTCTAATTTGCTGTTAATTTTGAAGCGCGTGGTGTTTACGGGGGTAAGCACCTTTATCTTTGCCACATTGCTGGCGGCCCTCTTCGCCAGGAGCAAAGAATAGCCCTCTGGAAACCGGGAGCAGGGGCCTCGCCAATCTCCCCCACCAGCAACGGAAATGAAAAAACTGGTTCTGTCATCGATCATCATCCTCGTCGGGATTTCTTTCCTGGGCCGGTTGTCGTACCTGCAACTTTTCCGGTTTTCAGAGGATCATTTGCTGGAAGACCCCGCCGTAAAGGTAGTTTATGACTACCCGGAACGCGGCTACATCTATGACCGGAGCGGGAAACTGCTGGTGGCCAACCAGCCCGCCTATGACGTCATGGTCATCCCCAGGGAAGTACAACCCCTCGACACCACGGAATTCTGTACCCTTTTGGGGATCAGCAGGGAGCGATTCATCGGGCAGATGCAAAAGGCCCGAATCTATTCCCCCCGCCTTCCCTCGGTGCTGGTCCCCCAGCTGTCCAAGGAAGATTATGCCGGCCTGCAGGAAAAAATGAGGAAATACAAGGGGTTTTATATCGAGAAAAGGTCCCTGAGGGATTACAAGACCAATGCCGGAGCCAACGTGCTCGGGTATATCAGTGAGGTCAACGAGTGGGACCTGAAGTCCAACCCCTATTACGAACTGGGCGAGCTCACCGGCCGTACCGGCATCGAAAAACAATACGAAGAAGTACTGCGCGGGCAAAAAGGGGTCAAATACATCCAGAAAGACCGGTTTAACCGCGACATCGGGCCCTACAAAGACGGCGTGAAGGACCTCCCCTCCATAAGGGGTACCGAATTGCACATCACCCTCGACAAGGAATTACAGGAGTACGGGGAGCTGCTGATGCGGGGGAAAAGGGGCGGGATCGTGGCCATTGAACCGGGGAGCGGAGAAATTCTGACGATGATTTCCGGCCCTACCTATGAGCCCTCCCTGCTCGTTGGGCGGGAGCGCTCTAAAAATTACAGCACCCTCCACAACGACTCCCTGTCCAGGCCCACATGGGACCGTTCCATTTTGGCTGAACCTTCCCCCGGGTCACCTTTCAAAACCCTGCAGGCACTTGCCGCCCTGCAGGAAGGGGTTATCAGCCCTGAAACGCCCTTTACCTGCTATAACGGGTTTTATGTTGGCAACCGGAAACGGGGGTGCCACTGCGGGGGAGGTACGCGCACC
The DNA here is from genome assembly GCF_024006985.1 of Robiginitalea marina. Taxonomy (GTDB): domain Bacteria; phylum Bacteroidota; class Bacteroidia; order Flavobacteriales; family Flavobacteriaceae; genus Robiginitalea; species Robiginitalea marina. The sequence continues at coordinate 25,642 of NZ_JAMXIB010000012.1, read as the reverse complement.
ATGAATACCGGCATTTACAAATCGTGCAATGCCTATTTTGCAGGGGCTTTCCGAAGGTTCTACGACAAGTTCGAAACCTCTGATAAGGCCATGGACGTATGGGAGGGCCATATGAAAAGTTTCGGCCTCGGGAATTACCTGGGATATGACCTGCCGACCGGGCGCCCGGGACGCATCCCCGGCAAGGACTACTACGACAGGGTCTATGGCGATGGACGCTGGTCCTCTACCTATATTATTTCCAACGCCATCGGACAGGGGGAAGTAGCCGCCACGCCCATTCAACTGGCCAATATGACGGCCGCCATCGCCAACCGTGGATTCTACTACACCCCCCACCTGATCAAAAAAATCGGGGAGGAAACCATTGACGACCCCCAATACACGGAACGAAAATACACCACCATAGACCCGGAACACTTTGCGCCTGTGGTCCAGGGCATGGCCGATGTTTATGAGAAAGGTACGGCCAGGTGGCTGCAGGTCCCAGGGGTTAAGATCGCCGGGAAGACCGGGACGGTGGAAAACTTTACCATCATAGACGGGGTCAGGAAACAGCTCACCGACCATTCTGTGTTTGTGGCGTTTGCCCCGGTGGACAACCCGCAAATCGCCCTGGCCGTTTATATCGAAAATGGGTATTACGGGGCGCGGTATGCCGGGCATATCGCCTCCCTGCTGATCGAGAAATACCTGAAGGGAACCATCAGCCGCAAGGACCTGGAAAAACGCATGCTGGAAAAAACCCTGGAGCACGAATACGCCAAGCCCTACAGCGGGGAAGATTTCAAGATCAACGAATATGTCTGGTAGGAGCGTGCTTCACAGGATGGACTGGATAACCGTCCTGATTTTTTTGCTCCTGGTCGGGATGGGGTGGATGAATATTTACTCCAGTACCTACGACGAAGGGAATTCCTCCATATTCGACCTTAGCCAGGAATACGGGAAACAACTGGTTTTTATCGCGATCAGCCTGGCCTCCATTGTGCTGGTCCTGGGCCTGGAGGCGAGTTTCTACGAGCGCTTCTCCAGTTTGTTGTACCTGCTGACCCTGTTGCTGCTCATAGGCCTGTTCCCTTTTGGCAAAACCATCGCCGGGGCCACCTCCTGGTACGACCTCGGCTTTTTCAACCTGCAGCCCTCAGAACTTGCCAAGACGGCTACCGCCCTGGCGCTGGCCAAATACCTCAGCGACATCCAAACCGATATCAAGAGGCGGAAAGACCAGCTGTATGCCCTGCTGATCATTATCCTCCCGGCCCTGCTGATCATCCCCCAGCCCGACCCGGGAAGTGCCTTGGTATTCTTTGCCCTTGTGTTCGTGCTTTTCCGCGAAGGGCTTCCGCTATGGTACCTGGGGGTAGCCCTGGTCGCCGTGCTCATCTTTATAACCACCCTTATGTTCGGGTCGGCCTGGGTAGGGATTGGCCTGGGACTGGCCCTGATCATGGTCTTCCTGCTGAAAAAGCCCACTGCCAAAATCCCCTTCCTCCCGGTGGCCGGCCTCTATGTGCTGGCCATGGCCTTTTCCCTATCGGTGAATTTTGTCTTTGAGAATGTTTTTGAACAACGCCATCGCGACCGGTTCAGCCTCTGGCTACGCCTGGAAAAAGACCCGGAAAAACTGGAGGAAATCCGCAAAACCATCGGCTACAATACCTACCAGTCCGAAAAGGCCATTGAATCGGGGGGTACCCTCGGGAAAGGATTCCTGGAAGGAACGCGTACCAAAGGGGATTTTGTTCCCGAACAACACACCGACTACATCTTTACCACGGTAGGCGAAGAATGGGGGTTCGTGGGGACCAGCACCGTGGTGCTGCTGTTCACCATATTGCTGCTGCGCCTGGTGCACCTGGCCGAACGCCAGAAAAACCCCTTCAGCCGCATGTACGGGTATGGCGTGGTCTCCATCCTGATGGTACACTACTTCATCAATATCGGGATGGTGATCGGGATGTTGCCCACCATCGGCATCCCCCTGCCCTTTTTCAGCTATGGTGGCTCCGGGCTTATCGGCTTTACCCTGCTGCTGTTTATTTTACTCAGGTTGGACGCCAACCGCCTGAAGGAATGGGATTAAAACTTCCAGTGGCGGGCTTCCACCCGGCTCTCAAGGGCTTCCTGTACAGGTTCGGGAAGGGGGGCAAAGAAGTCGATCCCCGTAAGGGATTCCAAGCGGTCCAGGGGTGCCAGGAAAGATTCAGGAGCCGCCCCGGAGGGCTCGTTTGGGATGAGGAATCCCAGGGCCCTGACCCGGCTCCCCCCGCCCCTGAAGACCACCTTGTAAAAATAACGGGGAACCGCCACCCCCTCTTCGCCAATGCGCGGGAGCCCGGGTTCCAGCACCCCGCCGGTTACCACGTGCACCTGCCCGTATTCCCGGGCCCAGCGACGTACCTGCTTTTCCAGTTCATTCCAAACCCCGGCATTGAATTCCGGGTGCTGAGGGCTTATGTTACTGGTATAAAAGGTTTGGTTATAGGCGGCCTCCGAAAACCTCCGGTCCCCGGCCGGGCAAAGGTGGCCCCGGTCGTACCCCGAGGCCTTATAGTTTCGCCAGTGGGCAGAACGGGTAGCCACCTTAGGGTCCTCCACAAAAAAAGGGCGTTCCCTGTCGTCGGTCGTCAGGTGTTCCCGCTTCAGCGTATAGGCCACCCAGGCGGCCTGTTCGTAGGGCTCTGAATACGAAAGCAGGTAATGGTCATGGGAAACCAGTTCCCCTCCGGAAAAGCCGGGGAGGTATTCCCGGGGAAAATCGGTGCGTTCCGCTCCGGCCGGGGAGGGATAGGGATCTTCCGTCCCCTGCTGCTCGAGCCACCAAAACCCGGCAGTCATCAGCACAAACAAAAGCACATAGGTCCATCTATCCCCGAAAAGGCCGCGTCGCAACATGCCGTAAATTTACACTAACTTCGCAAAGAATTGGCCGGGGCCCATGCCTTGCGGCCCGCTGAAAAAAATGCTTTGAAAATGCTTACCTGGAAAGATATTATGCATTATGCCACCCGGGGGAATCCGCAGCCCGACAGGAGGGTGGAAAAACCGCTGGAAACCTGGAAGGCCGAACTCGACCCGGAGGTATTCCGGATAACCCGCATGCACGGAACCGAGGCCCCGCATTCCGGGGCCCTGTGCCACAGCCATGACCCGGGGGCCTACCGGTGTGCCTGCTGTGGGGCCTCCCTTTTCGATTCCCGCATCAAGTTCGATTCGGGCACCGGCTGGCCCAGTTTTACCCAACCCACCGAAGCCAATGCGATCAAGTATATAAAAGATACTTCTTTTGGCATGGTCCGGGTGGAAGTACAATGCAATAGCTGCGACGCCCACCTTGGCCATGTGTTTCCCGATGGACCGCCCCCCGGCGGCCTCAGGTACTGCATCAACTCCCTGGCCCTTAAACACGAAACACGCGATGGGAACGAAGGTTGATTCCCTGCAGGATGCTGTCCTTGGCGGAGGGTGCTTCTGGTGTACGGAAGCCGTTTTTCAGAACGTTCGGGGGGTAAGGAAGGTCATCTCGGGGTACAGCGGGGGAGCTGCCCCTGGCAGGCCAACTTACCGGGAGGTCTGCTCCGGCCTTACGGGCCACGCCGAGGTGGTTCGGATTACCTTTGACCCTTCCCTAATCAGCTACCGCGACCTGCTGGTGATTTTTATGGCGACCCATGACCCAACCACCCTTAACCGGCAGGGGGCCGACGTCGGTACCCAGTACCGGTCGGTGATTTTCTACCTGGATGAAGGGCAAAAAGCCACCGCGGAAACGGTGCTCAGCGAAATGGCCGAATACTTCGATGCCCCCATCGTTACCGAGCTCAGCCCCCTGAAGAACTGGTATGAGGCGGAGGACTACCACCAGAACTACTATGAGGACCACGCTTCGGAAGGGTATTGCCGGGCAGTCATCAGCCCGAAACTCCGCAAGCTCAGGGAGCAATTTGCATCCCGCCTGAAAGACTGAGGCCGCACGCCAAAAAAAAGGACCCGGGGAAGTCCCCCGGGTCGCTTTGGGTTGTGCAAACCACCCCGAAGGCCTTAACCCCGGGTGCGGCTCGCCAGCTTATCTTTCTTAATGTTGTTGAGCTTCAAATCCTGCAACACATTCACCGCTTCTTCCACGTATACATCGCGTGCCAGGTCCTTGTGCCACCGGTTGCGCTTGTCGCGCAACACCGAGTCCTGTGTAAAGAGTTCCCTTTCATAGCGCGGGGAACTGAAATCGAGTTTGGAGTCATAGACCATTTGGGACCTGAAGTATTGCGACTTATCCTTGTTTTCCTTCTCGCGTCTCTGGTACTCCGCGAAGTTCAGGGGGACCTGGGTTTCATCCTGCTGTTCCTTGATCCAGCGGGCGTTTTCCTCAATCAGGGCAATCTGCGGATGGGCCTTCATACGGGCTGTGCTCCTTGAAATGGTTGTTTCGTAATCGATATAGCCGTCCCAGGGCTCATAGGAGGCCGGGCTGATCTTATCCCATTGCAGGGGGTTTTGCTGGTCCCGTTCCCCCAGGTCGATATAACTGTACCGGTCGGGCACCACCACATCGCTTTTAACCCCTTCCAGTTGGGTGGAGCCCCCATTGATGCGGTAGAACTTCTGGGTGGTGAGTTTTATGGCGCCCAGGTCGCCGTATTCATTGCTGCGGACGATATTCTCCAGGGGGATAAGGTTCTGCACCGTACCCTTGCCGAAGGTTTGCCTGCTGCCGATCACCACCGCCCTGCGGTAATCCTGCATGGCAGCCGCAAGGATTTCTGAAGCCGAGGCGGAAAGTTCGTTGACCAGGATCACCAGCGGGCCATCCCATTGGATGCGCTCATCCTTGTCCTCGTAGATTTCCTTGTCCCTGGCGGAAGAGCGTACCTGCACGATAGGGCCGTCCTTGATAAACAACCCGGCCATATCGACCACGGTCTTCAGCGACCCGCCCCCGTTGTCCCTGAGGTCCAGGATGAGGCCCTCGGCCCCTTCGGACTTCAGCCGTTCGATTTCCCGGGCCACATCGGTGGCGGCATTGCGCTCCGTGTAATCGTCGAAATCCACGTAGAATTTGGGGAGGTTGATCAGCCCGTATTTTTTATCCTCTTTCCTGATCACGGCCGACTTGGCAAAAGACTCCTCCAATTCCACCACATCCCGGGTAATGGAAATCACCTCCACGGTACCATCGACCTTGCGCACCGTGAGGTCCACCACGGTGCCTTTCGGGCCCTTGATCAGTTTGATGGCATCGTCCAAACGCATGCCCACGATGTTTACAGGGGGCTCCCCGTCCTGTCCGACCTTGAGGATTTCATCGCCCACTTCCAGGCGCTGGTCCCTCCAGACCGGCCCTCCGGAGATAATCTCGACGATCTTGGCGCCCTCCGACTGTTTTTGCAGGCGCGCCCCTATGCCTTCAAACTTTCCTGACATACTGACATCGAAACGTTCCTTGTCCTCCGGGGCAAAGTAATAGGTATGGGGGTCGAATTCGTCCACAATGGTGTTCAGGTACTGTACAAACCAGTCCTGACGCTGGAGGTCATCGACGAAATCGAAGTACTCCTCCATGGTTTTCCGGGTATTTTCCCGGGCTTCCCTTTCAGCTTCCTCCGGGGTAAGTGCCTGAGAAGGATCGGCGGCCCCAAGGTTCAGCTTAGATTCATACGTGCCTATGGTGGCGTACTTCAGCTGCTTGCGCCAGCGGTCGGCGAGTTCCTTCCGGTCTTTGGCATACCCCTGTTTTTCATAATCGACGTCGATGTATTCCTGAACCGAAAAATCAAAAGGGGATTCCAGCACCTCCGGGTACATCTCCCGGATCTGGTCCATGCGCTGCATGAGCCGCTCATATACCAGGTTAAAGAAGGATATCTCGGTATTTTTGATCTGGTCGTCGAGCTGGAATTTGTACTGCTCGAATTCCTCGAGGTCCGATTCCAGGAAATACCTTTTGGTGGGATCAATCACGTCGATGAAGTCTTCAAAAACACTTACTGAAAAATCATCGTCAATATCCCTGGGCTCGTAGTGGCCGCGTTCCAGCACATAGGTGATCAGATCGAGTAAAAGTTTATCGCGGTCGTCGGTTTCGAACGAACGGTTGGTGAAACTGCAGGATGCCACGGCAATCAGCAGGATCGATAACACTAACACAAAATTCCTTTTCATGTAACTCTTTTTATTTACTGGTCCCGGGGACCGCAAAACTGCCTTTGATCTGGCATTGAACCCCCTAAAGTACAGAAAAAACCATGCCAGCCCTGAGGGATGACATTAATTTTTTGTTAATGCCCCCTTTCCGCAGCCCTATTTACGAAAAACGTATTTTTGCACGGTAAAGTATATCCAATGCCCAAACCCCTTATCCTGGTTACCAATGACGACGGGATCACCGCACCCGGATTGCGGATGCTGATCCGCTACATGAAGGACCTGGGGGACGTGGTGGTCGTTGCGCCGGACAGCCCCCAATCGGGCATGGGCCACGCCATAACCATCGACAGCACGTTGTATTTCAAGCGGGTGGTCACAGACCCGGGAGACGGGGCGCTGGAAGAATACAGCTGCAGCGGGACCCCGGCCGACTGCGTGAAGCTGGCCCTGCAGGAGCTCCTGCCCCGCAGGCCCGACCTGTGCGTAAGCGGGATCAACCACGGGTCGAACGCCTCGATCAACGTGATTTATTCCGGGACCATGAGCGCTGCCATTGAGGCGGGGATCGAAGGGGTGCCCGCCATCGGGTTTTCCCTGTGCGACTATTCCTGGGAAGCGGATTTCCGGCCCGCCGAAAAAGCGGTAAAGCAAATTGCCCGGGAATCCCTCAAACAAGGGATCCCGGAAGGGGTGGTCCTGAACGTCAATATCCCCAGGACCCGGGGTGAGCTCCCCAAAGGCATCAGGGTTTGCCGGCAGGCCCGGGCAAACTGGAAGGAAAAGTTCGACAAGCGGACCAACCCGAGCGGACGGGATTATTACTGGCTTACCGGGGAATTCGAACTGCTCGACAAGGGGATGGATACCGACGAGTGGGCCCTGGCCCAGGGCTATGTTTCGGTGGTGCCGACCCAGTTTGACCTCACCGCCCATCACGCCATACAGGAACTGAATAACTGGTCACTCCATGAATAAAATACATCCGGCCCGGGAAATGGCCATTGGTTTTGCGGTGGGAATCATTGCCAATACCCTGGGGGTACTGCTCTACATCTGGCTGTTCTCCGATCTGGGAATTGCCGATGCCTATGCTGCCGCCGTGCAGCAGGGACACGTGGGAAGCCTGCTCGCCCTGGGGGCCATCCTGAACCTCTTTGCCTTTTTCGGGTTCCTGAAGCTCCGGCGCGACCACCGCGCCCGCGGGGTCCTTATGGCGACCGTCCTGACGGCCCTGGTTATCCTGTATTATAAACTTTTCGGAGGGTGAAGTACTACATCATCGCAGGGGAAGCTTCCGGGGACCTTCACGGGTCGAACCTGGTCCGTGCCCTCCACCGCCACGACCCCGGTGCCGAGGTGCGCTGCTGGGGCGGGGACCGCATGGAAGCTGCCGGGGCCACCCTGGTAAAGCACTACCGGGAACTCTCATTCATGGGGTTCCTGGAAGTCCTGGCCAACCTGCCCGCCATCTTCCGCAACCTTTCCTTCTGCAAAAAGGACATCGAAAGCTTCGGGCCAGACGCCCTTATCTTCATCGATTTCTCGGGCTTCAACCTCCGCATCGCCCAGTGGGCAAGGCAGAAGGGATACCGTACCCATTACTACATTTCCCCCCAGGTGTGGGCCTCGAGGGAAGGCAGGGTGCGAAAGATCAAAAGGGATATCGATGAACTATACGTCATCCTTCCGTTTGAAAAGGAATTTTATGAGGAAAAGCACGGGATGCCAGTACATTTCGTGGGGCATCCCCTCATCGATGCCCTGGAAGGGCTCCCGGAACGGGACCCGGCCGGCTTTCGCCAGGCCCACGGGCTGGACCCTGACAAGCCCATTATAGCCATCCTGCCGGGAAGCCGGGCCCAGGAAGTGCGAAGCATTTTGCCGGTAATGCTTGCCCTGGTGCCCCGCTTCCCCGCATACCAGTTTGTGGTGGCGGGGGCGCCCAGCCTGGACCCCGACTTCTACCGGGAATTCCTGGAAGGCTCCCGGGCCCGCCTGCTGCAGGAGCAGACCTACCCCCTGCTCCTCCATGCCCATGCGGCCCTGGTGACCAGTGGCACTGCAACCCTGGAAACCGCCCTGCTTGGGGTCCCCCAGGTGGTTTGCTACAAGGGCAACTGGGTATCTTACCAGATTGCCCGGCGGCTGATCACCCTGAAATATATTTCCCTGGTAAACCTGATCATGGACCGGGAAGTGGTGACGGAACTGATCCAGGGGGACCTGACCCCGGACAACCTCTCCGGGGAACTGGAAGCCATCCTGGAAGGAAAGGGCAGGGAGGAGCAACTGGAAGCCTACGGGGTGCTGCGCCAAAAACTGGGGGGAAAAGGCGCCAGCTATAAAGCGGCAAAACTGATCGTCGGGTTCAGCAAGAGGGGCTAATTTTAACCCCTCATATGGGATATGGTATCCCCAGTGTGCGAAAATCCCTAAATTTAGGGCGGCCCGAAAGGCCCTCCGGACGCCGATGAAAAAAGCCAGCTTCTTACTGGGAATCTCCGTATTGCTGTGGAGTTGTGGCGGGGCAAAAAAAACTGCCAGCCGTCCCGGCCCGCCGAAGATACACGTGGAAGGCACTGTCCCGGAATCCGCTAAGGGCCCGGAAGCGTCTGCCGAAGCCCCCACCGGGCCCGCGGTGGAAGACACCCGTGCAGATGCTATTATTGAAACCGCCCTCTCGTACGCCGGGGTGAAGTACCGCTATGGCGGGACCACCCGGAAAGGGATGGACTGCTCAGGGCTCCTGTACGTTTCCTTCCTGGAGCACGATTATCCCCTGCCCCGCAGTTCCCACCTGCTGGCCGAAGAAGGCCGCCAGGTAGCCCTTTCCGAATTGCAACCCGGCGACCTCCTGTTCTTCAAAACCCTCAGGAGGGCCAAAAACATCAACCATGTGGGGCTGGTGGTGGAGGTCGGCGACGGGGAGGTGCGCTTTATCCACTCCACCACCTCCAGGGGGGTCATCGTTTCCTCCCTGAGGGAAGGGTACTGGAACCATGCCTTTGTAAAGGCTACCAGGATTTTCTAAATGCCTTCCCACACCACCGTTTCCATAGGGCTGGCTGCCTGCCTCTCTGCGGGCGTGCTTTCGTCCCTGTGGGTAAAGCCTTCCTTTGGGGCCGCGCTGTTGACCCTGGTGATATTCCTGGGGCTCACCGGGCTGGGCCTCCGGCGAATGCCCGCAGTGGGCTACTGGATACCCGCCGGCCTGGCGGCCTGGTCTCTCGGCCTGTGCAGCATGGCCTGGCGCCTGCCGGAGAACCGGCCCCTGCACTTCCTCCACTTCGAAACCCAGCCGGGTGGCTGGGTGGGGGCGAAGGTCCTGGAAGCCCTGCGACATACCCCCTACTCCGACCGGTACCTGGCAGAAATCACCCGAGTCAACGGCAACCCCGCAGAGGGAAAAGTGGTGTTGCAATTGCCGGCCGGCCCGGACACCATACGACTGGCCCCCGGGCAGGAAATCATCAGTGCGGTGTTCCCCGGGCCCGTAGGGCCCACGGCCAATCCCGGGCAGTTCGATTACAGGGCGTATTTGGAGTCGGTTGGGATCCACGGGCAGCTAAGGCTAAACGAAGGGGAATACCTCCTCCCGCCACCCCCGGTCGGGGGCAGAGGGGGCAGGCTTGCCACCCTGCGCAGCCGACTGCTCGAAAGGCTTGATGAAGCCGGGTTCTCCCCTGCTGAAGCGGGGGTAGCCCGGGCCCTGCTCCTGGGCGACCGCTCCGAAATGGATCCGGAAGTACAGGCGGCTTACCGCAAGGCCGGGGCCCTGCACCTGCTGGCGGTATCGGGGTTACACGTGGGGATTGTGGCCGGCCTGGTGTACCTGGTGCTGGCGCCGCTGGGCAGGGGCCGTTACGGCAAGTCGGCCCGGCTGTTCCTTACCGTAGCGCTCCTCTGGGGCTATGCCTTTTTGGCGGGTCTAAGCCCTTCGGTAGTAAGGGCCGTCCTCCTTTTCAGCCTGGTCTCTTACGCCCTTTACCTGCAGAGGGACCGGATGACCCTTCATTTCATGGGGTTGGGCTGGATGGTGATGATCGGCATCCTGGACCCCCTCTGGCTGCTGCAACCGGGGTTCCAACTGAGCTTTGCGGCGGTGGCGGCCATTGTGGTGTATGCCCCCGCCCTGATGCGGTGGTGGCCCTGGAAGCGCCGTCCGTGGGGGTGGATGGGCAACCTGTTCTGCGTGAGCCTGGCCGCACAGATGGGCACCCTGCCGCTGTCGCTGTTCTATTTTCACCAGTTCCCGGGCCTCTTCCTGCTCTCGGGCCTGGCGCTGCTGCCCCTGATGGGCCTGGTACTTGGGATGGGCTTCGCTGTGTTGCTGCTGCAGTCGGTTTCCCTGCTGCCGGCCTTCCTGCCGGCCCTTTACAACGCAGTTCTTTCAGGGATGAATGGCTTTGTCCGGTGGGTGGCCGGGCAGGAAGGGTTCCACCTCGAAGGCATTCCATGGGACGGCGTCCACCTCCTGCTTGGAGGCGCGGCCCTTGTGCTTGGGGGGATATCCCTACGGCAGGGTAGCCGGTGGTGCCTCAGGGGGGCTGTCCTCGCCCTGCTCCTGCTGCAGGCCTACGGAATCTGGCTCCGGGACCAGGACCAAGAGGTCCGGCGACTTACCATCCCCCATAAGGTGGCGGCCAGCGGATTCTGGGTGCAGGAAGGCCGAAGCCTCCGCGTGTTTTCCCCTGATTCCGCAGCCCTGCAGCCGCTTTTGCGGGACGCCGCCCTGCACGGGCGCGCCAGCCGCATAATCCATATGCCTTTGGAAAACCATTATCGCTGGGGGGACCAAAACGTGCGGGTCCTGGACAGTATGGGGGTGTATTCGGGCAGGGAGCCTTCCCCCCGCCTGCTGGTCCTCACCGGGTCACCCCGGGTGCATCTGGGCCGCCTGCTGGAAGCACTGCGGCCCGCGCAGGTAGTGGCCGATGGGAGCAATTACCACAGCTATGTACGCCGCTGGGAACAAACCTGCCGGCTGCAGGGCATTCCCTTCCATGCCACGGCATGGTCGGGGGCCTTTGTAACCGAACTGCCCTGAACCTTTAATGCACGTTGCCCATCAGGCGCTTCATCAGGGGGGCCGTAACCAGCACGATGACCCCTGCAGCCAGGGCATACTGGGCAATCAGCTCGAACCCTCCGGTGTATACCTCCAGGGTATCCAGGCCCCGGACGTTGGGATCGTCACTTTCAATGGCCAGTTGTTTGCCAATAAAGCCGACGACCTGGAAGGCAAACGCCGAGGACAGGAACCACACCCCCATCATAAAGGCCACAATCCGTTTGGGCGAAAGGTCGGTGATTTTGGAGAGCCCCACGGGCGACATGAAAAGTTCCCCCACCGAAAGCAAAAAGTACATCAGCAACAGGTAGGAAAAAGGGACCATGCCGTTTTCATCGGCACTGCCCCCGCTGAGGGCCAGGACGTAAAAACTGATCCCCGCAAAGGCCAGCCCCAGTCCGAACTTGTACGGGGTGCGGGGGTTGAGGTTCCGCTTCGACAACCAGGTAAACAACAGGGAAATGGGAATGGAAAGCAGGATGATGAACACCGGGTTGATGGCATTGGACTGGGCCGCATCGATCCAGGCCAGGTTCACGTTCCGGTCTGCGAACAGGGTAATGACGCTTCCTGACAGTTCATGGAACCCCCAGAAGATGGTCATGAACAGGGTGATCAGGACCGCCATAATCAATTTTTTCCGTTCCTCCGCGGTGGACTTAAAGATAATGTACGCCAGGTATCCCAGGATGAAAATCCCGATCAGCTTGAAAATGATGTTCACCGGGTTCTGGTCTTCGAAAAAGTCCCCTTCCTCCCCCATGGGCTTATAGGATGCCAGAAGGACGGCGATCACGGGCACTGAAAGGAAGGCGATCACCGGCACCATGATGCGCTGGGGTACCCCGACCAGGGGTTTATCGAGTACTTCCTGGCTGGGGGCCTTCCCCCGGTCGCCAAAGACGTTCTTCCGGATCCCGCTCCAGAAAAACAAGAGCCCGGTAAGCATCCCGATCCCCGCAAGGCCAAAGCCGTAATGCCACCCGTACTCCCGGCCGAGCCAGCCGCAAAGCAGGGGGGAAACAAAGGCGCCGATATTGATCCCCATGTAAAAAATAACAAAGCCGGAGTCCTTCCGGGGGTCGCCCTCTTTATACAGCGACCCTACAAACGTGGAAATATTCGGTTTGAAAAACCCGTTGCCCGCCACAATTAGGGCAAGGGCGGAGTAAAACGCCACGTTGTGTTCTATGGCCAGCACAAAATGGCCCAGGGCCATCAGGATGCCCCCCAGCAGGATGGAGCGCCGCATGCCCAGGATGGTATCGGAGATGCGCCCCCCGATGACGGTAGAGGCGTATACCAGGGAGCCGTAACTGGAGTAGACCGCGGCGGCGGCGTAATCGCGCTCCAACAGGGCCTCGAAAATCACATTGACCATGTAGAGGGTCAGCAGGGCCCTCATCCCGTAAAAGCTGAACCGCTCCCAGAGCTCTGCAAAAAAGAGATAGAACAGCCCCTTGGGATGCCCCATAAGCTGTTGTTCTTCTACGTCAACGATTGTTTTTTCCATGGGTCAGGTCAGGTTAGGTTAAAGGTTTTCCAGGACGAACCGGGTCATTTTGGTATACAGGTGCAGGCGGGTTTTCCCCCCAGAAATCCCGTGGTTGCGGTCGGGGTATACGGCCCACTCGAATGGCTTGTTCGCGCGGACCAGGGCTTCCACCATGCGCATGGTATTTTGTACATGCACGTTGTCATCCGCCGAGCCGTGGACCAGCAAATACTTTCCCCTGAGGCGGTCGGCGAAGTTCAGGGGGGAATTGTCGTCGTACCCGGAGGCGTTTTCCCGGGGGGTCTGCATATAGCGCTCGGTGTATATGGTGTCGTAAAACCTCCAGCTGGTCACCGGGGCCACCGCAATGGCCATCTCAAAGACCTCATTCCCTTTAAGGATGCAGTTGGAAGACATGAAGCCCCCATAACTCCAGCCCCAGATCCCCGTCCTGGATTCATCCACATAGGGGAGTTCGCTCAGGATACGGGCCGCCTCGATCTGGTCCTCCACCTCGTATTTCCCGAGTTCGAGCTGGGTGACTTTTTTAAAGTCGCGTCCCTTGAGCCCCGTGCCCCGTCCGTCGATGCAGGCCACGATAATCCCCTCGGAGGCGAGCATCTGGTGCCAGTAGTCATTGCTCCCATGCCAGCGGTTGGCAACCTGCTGGGACCCCGGGCCACTGTACTGGAACATGAAAAGCGGGTATTTTTTTGACGGGTCAAAATCTGAAGGTTTGATCATCCACATGTTCAGCTCGTGCCCGTTTACGCTCAGGGTGCTGAACTCCTTGGGAGAGAGCTGGTATCCTTCCAATTTTTCCAGCAGGGGGGCATTGTTTTTCAGTTCCCTGACCAGCCTGCCGTCGGCCGCCCGGTGGAGCGTGTAGCGGGGCGGGGTATCGACGTTGCTGAAGGTGTTGATAAAATAGGTGAAGTCAGCACTGAAAGCAGCCTGGCTGGTGCCATTGCCCGGGCTCAGGCGCCTTTGCCCCTTTCCCCTGTCAGAAACGCTGTAGATATTCCGGGTAATGGACCCTTCCTCCGAAGACTGGTAGAAGATCCTCCGGCTCCCGGGGTCGTATCCGTAGTAGGCCGTTACCTCCCAGGGACCGCTGGTGAGCTGGTATTGCCGGGTCCCATCGGCCCGGTGGAGGTACAGGTGGTTGAACCCGTCCTGCTCGCTGGTCCAGATAAACCGGTCATCGGGGAGGAAGGTAAGGTTGTCGGTCACCTCCACATAGGCGGCATCCCTTTCCTCCAGCAGGGTGCTGACTGCCAGGGTGGCGGCATCCACCCGGTGGAGGACCAGGTGGTCCTGGTGGCGGTTCAGGGTCTGCACGCTCAGGTGGTCGGGGTGGTTCATCCACTGGATGCGCGGGATGTAATACGGGCTTCCCAGGTCCACCTCCCGTGTCGAACCTTCGTTAAGGTCGAAGAGGTGCAGGGTGACCTGTGAATTGGCCTCCCCGGCCTTGGGGTATTTAAACACATAGGGGTACGGGTACAGCCCGCTTCCGTAGACATCCATGGAGAATTCGGGCACTTCCCTTTCATCAAACCGGAGGAAGGCCAGGCGGTCTCCCCGGGAATTCCACTGGAAGGCCCTGACAAATGAAAACTCCTCTTCATAGACCCAGTCGGTGACCCCGTTGATAATGGCATTCGGTTCCCCGTCGTCGGTCACCCGGGTTACCCGCCCGGCGGAGAGGTCGAGGACATACAGGTCATTCCCCCAAACATAGGCCACTTTACCCCCATCCGGCGACAGGGTGGGTTCCTGGATCATTTCAGGGGAGACGCGGATGGTTTCCCCGGTCTTCAGGTCGTGTACGTAATAGATGCCGAGGGTGGACCTGCGGTAGACCGGTTCCACCTGAGTGGCCAGCAGCACCTTCGATTCATCGGCGCTGAAGGTATAGCCCGTAAAGTAGGGGATTCCCACCCGGCTATCGGAGGCTACCAGGGAGGCCACTTTTTGCTGGGTTTCGTACTGGTACTTATCGATGCTGCTGGTCTTGGCGGAAGGGTCGGACTGCAGAACGGTGTAGTGCTTCCCATCCTCCATGGAATGCAGGGCTTGCAAGGACTCCGTGCTGAAAGCCCCGCCCCAGATTTCTTCGAGGGTAAGCTTTTGTTGCTGGGCCCAAAGCGCAGGGCCCAAAATGATCCAAAGCACAAAGATCCAATAAGGCTTCTTCATAATTCCGTAAAAATGGGGTTAAAATCCTCAAGTTTAGGAATATTTTGCCAAAAAACGCAACTTCTGTTTGAATTTATTGCCGCCCTGCCGCTGTGCGGTACCCCCCCGGATTATTAGGGCTGAATGTGTATCTTTAACCCCTCAATTCAATGCAGATGGACCAGCCTATCGAAGGATTCTCCAGGCTTTCCAAGGAGGAAAAAATACAGTGGATCGCCCAGCGGTACACCCGGCACCCCAGGCAGACCGAAGCGCTTTTGCAGCAGTACTGGAACCCCGACGCCCACTTGCAGCAGCTTCACGACGAATTCATTGAAAATACCCTGAGCAATTTCTACCTGCCCCTCGGGGTAGCCCCGAATTTCCTGATCAACGACCGGCTCTACGCCATCCCCATGGCCATTGAAGAAAGTTCCGTGGTGGCCGCCGCCAGCAAGGCTGCCAAATTTTGGCTGGAACGGGGCGGGTTCCGTGCCCGGGTACTGGGGACGGAAAAAATTGGCCAGGTGCATTTCCTCTTCCATGGAAAGGCAGCCGACCTGCAGGAGTTTATTGACCATATCGGGCCGGTTCTGAGGAAAGATACCGCCGGGATAACGCGAAATATGGAACAACGCGGGGGCGGGATCCGCGACATCGCGCTCCGCGACAAAACGGAAGCCATGCCCGGGTACTTCCAACTCCATTGCACTTTTGAAACCCTCGATGCCATGGGGGCCAATTTCATCAATTCCTGCCTGGAACAACTGGCGGCCACCCTGGTGAGGGAAGCAAAGGCTTACCCCGCGTTCCAGGGAATGGAGCCCCCGGTGGAAGTTTTGATGAGCATCCTTTCGAACTACGTGCCGGGCTGCCTGGTACGGGCTGAAGTCAGCTGCCCTTTGGAAGCCCTTCCCGCCGAATGCGGCCTCACTGGGGAAGAATTCGCCCGCAGGCTGGTACAGGCAGTGGCCATTGCCGATTGTGAGCCTTACCGGGCCGTGACCCACAACAAGGGTATCATGAATGGTATCGATGCCGTGGTCATTGCCACCGGAAACGATTTCCGCGCCGTGGAAGCAGGGGTACACGCCTTTGCGGCCCGCTCGGGGTCGTATCGCAGCCTCACCCGTGCCAGGATAGAAGACGGGCAGTTCCACTTCTGGATGGATGTCCCCCTGGCCCTGGGGACTGTGGGGGGGATCACCAGCCTGCACCCATTGGTCCGTTTTTCCCTGGAACTCCTTGGCGACCCGGGCGCCCCGGAACTGATGCAGGTGGTGGCGGTAGCCGGGCTGGCCCAGAACTTTGCCGCCCTTCGCTCCCTGGTAACCGTCGGCATCCAAAAGGGCCACATGAAAATGCACCTGCTCAATATCCTGAACCAACTCGGGGCGACAGAGGCAGAAAAAACGGCCCTGATCGACCATTTCAAAAACGATACCGTCAGCCACAGCGCGGTGGTGGAAACCCTCAATGCCCTGCGCTCCCAAGCCCTATGACTTCCTATTACAGCCACGGGAAAATCCTGCTCACCGGGGAATACCTGGTGCTGGACGGGGCCCTCGCCCTGGCCCTCCCAACGCGAATGGGGCAGTGGCTTGAAGTGGTTCCCTCTCAAGCCCCGGGGCTTCGCTGGACCAGTCGGTCCCCCGATGGCACCCCCTGGTTTGAAACCCATTTCTCACAGGAAGAACTCGGGGCCCCTCCAGAAGGAGGTTTTCCCTCGGGGGTACGGGAACGCCTTCTTTTCATGCTCCGGACAGCCCGGGCGCACGCTCCCGGTTTTTTGCAGGAACCCTGCTCCCTGACGGTGGAAACCAAACTGGAATTCCCCCGGGAATGGGGCCTGGGATCGTCGTCTACCCTGGTGTCGAATTTGGCCAATTGGGCGGGGGTCGACCCTTATACCCTGCTGCGGGAATCCCTGGGGGGGAGCGGGTACGACCTGGCCGCCGCCCGCCATGGGGGCCCTTTATTCTACCAGCTCCGCGACGGGCATCCGGCCGTTTCGGACGCCCCCTTTGCCCCGGCGTTCGCCGGGCAGTTGTTTTTTGTCTACCTGAACCGAAAGCAGGACAGCCGGGAAGGTATCCGGCGGTACCGCCAGCGCCATTTTGACCAGGGGAAAGCCCTGAGGGAAGTCTCATCCCTTACCCGGCAGCTCGCCGGGGCGCCCGACCTCGTGTCCTTTTGCCGTGCCCTGGAGCAGCACGAAGCCCTGCTGTCCGATATCCTGGGGGTAGCCCCGGTAAAGGAGGCCCATTTCCCCGACTATCCCGGCAGCCTGAAGAGCCTTGGGGCCTGGGGCGGGGATTTCATCCTGGCCACGGGTTCCGAAAAAGGGCCCGGGTATTTCCGGGAAAAAGGATACGACACCCTGATCCCCTACCGGGAGATGATCCTCTAATGCAAAAGGCCCCTGAACCTCAATGGCTCAGGGGCCTTTTGACAAGCCTTACGGAAACCTGGGCGACTTAGTAGAAGGCGGCCCGGTTATCCACGATTTCTGCCCGTTCTTTCAGGGCGTTGAATGCCTCTGACAAAACCCTTGCACCAAGGCTGTTCTGGATATTGTTCGCATAGGGGGCATAATTTTCCATATTCGGGGCAACCTCCTTATTGGTCACCTCCAGCTTGAAAACCCCGGATTCCCCTTTGATCAGCCCGGAAACTGCGCCGGTATCGAGGGTAACTGCCGTTCCGACCACCAGGGGCTCCCTTCCGGCCCCGGCAATGGTGGGTGCCTTGGCGTTCAGCGAACTGGCACTGGAAACCTGCACCCCGTTGGAGCTGGCCAGCTCCTCCAGGCCCTTGCCTTCATTTGCGGCAATGATCTGTGCGGCCTTGCGCTCCTTGCGCAGGATCGGCAACACCTGCACCGAAGCATCCTCCACACTCATCGGTCCTTCCCTGTAGGTTGCAGTCAGCTGTACAATGGCATAGCCGTTATTCAGGTCAAAGCGGCGAACATCCCCCACTTTGGTATCTTCATTGAAAGCCCATTGGGCAATGCGGCGCTGGGACCCCAGGCCAGGAAGGTTTTCGTCAAGGGCTTTGATTTTGTTAATCGGGCGCACCTGATATTCCTTTTCAGCGGCCTTGTCGGCAAAACCCTTTTTATCGTCAATCACGGCCATCTCAAAGGTGGTGGCCTCGGTAAAGAGCGTATTCACGGTTTCCTCGGAGGGTTCGATCAGGCGGGTAAGGGTCGCCACGCGGACGATATCCTGCTTGTCGTCCACTTTTACAATATGGTACCCGAATTCGGTTTCCACAAGCCCTATGGTGCCCACCGGGTTCTGGAAGGCAAAATCGTTGAATTTGGCGGTCATGACCCCCTCCTGGAAGTATCCCAGGTCCCCTCCCCTCGGGGCGGAGGGACCATCGGAATTTGCGCGGGCGAGCTCGGCAAAAACCGCGCCTTCTTCCCGGGCCTCTGCGAGCAGTTCCCCTGCCCTGGCCTCAGCTTCTTCCTTGGTACGGGTAACCGACGGGTTGGCCCGTTCAGCCCCCTGATAGGCAATCAGGATATGGCTTGCCTTCACCGATCCCCCGGGTTTCTTGCCCATCATCCGGGAAACTTTGAAGTATTCCCCATCCTGGTAAGGCCCGTATACTTCGCCTACTTCAAGGTTCAGGAGGGTATCGGCAAACTGTGCCGGAAGTTCCGCGCGGGAGCGGAACAGGGTGTCGTACCGGGTATCGGAATGGCGGTCCAGAAAGGCGTCCATATCAGTTGTGCTGCGGAACCCGGGGATTACCACGGTCGAATCGAGTTCCTCCATGAATTCCATGCCGTCGCCCAGAAGGCCTTCCAAGCCTTCACGGATGGCCGCCCGGTCGGCCTCAGAGGCCTTCTCCTCAAAAAACACATAGCGGATATCCCTTGCGGCTTCCTGCTTGTATTCTTCAGGGTGGTCCTTGATGTATGCGGCAATGTCTTCTTTGGAAACCTGAATGGTGCTGTCGGGGATACTGCTGTAAGGCACGCGTACATACCGGATATCGACCTTGTCATTGGCCAGGTGGTATTCGAGCTCCCCTTCCTGCAGGGTAGCCCCGAGCCCCGCCCGGATCAGGTTAAAATAACTTTGTTCCCTGGCCGACTGCACCAACCCTTTTTCGGTTTCCAGCCAGAGGTTATACTGCTGGGGGGCGTTCACCTTCAATTCTGCGAGGAAGTTCAGGAAGGCCGTTTCGTCAAAAAAGCCGTTCTCATCCTGAAACTGGGGGTTCTGGGTATAGCTCGGGTTATTGCGGATCACCTCGATGATCTGGTCCGGCCCGATATCGAGCCCGAGGCCTTCAAACTGCTGGTTGAGCAGGGCTGTCCGCACCTCCTGGTTCCAGACCGAATTCACAATCTGGGTGGAACTGGCCTGGTTGCCAAACTGGCTGGAAGCGATTTCCATCTTCCTGCGGAATTCCTCCAGGGATATGGATTCCCCATTCACTTCCCCCACGGTGGTCCCCACCTTCGGGTCGCCAAACCCGCCACGGGTAAGCACATCGGAAATCACAAATGCAAAAAGCGCCAGTCCGATGATCAGGATCATGACGGTGGTACGCTTTCGAATCTTTTCTAAAATTGCCATGTTACCGGTCTTTAAATCAGTGGGCGAAAATACCACTTTCTCCCCAATAATAAAAGGAAAAACAGGGGGGTTGGGAAGCGGACGGGAACCTATTCGGATTCGAGTACTTCGAGGGTAACCAGGTCGATCTTCGTATTGGACACTTCCAGGATGCGGAAAAGGAACCTGCCAATGCGGATCTGGCTGTCTTTTTTCGGGATCTCCCCGGTTCCGTTAACGATCATCCCCCCCAGGGTGCCGTATTCATCGCTTTCCGGAAGGTCGAGGCGGTAGGTCTCATTGAGGTAGTCCACCTCGAGGCGGGCAGAGAATTTATAGGCAAATTCGGAAAGCTGCTCCTCGCACAGGTCGACCGTGTCGTGTTCGTCCTCGATTTCCCCGAACAACTCCTCGATAATGTCCTCCACGGTGAGGATACCGGAGGTGCCCCCGTATTCATCCAGGACCACCGCCATGCTCTTGCGCTTTTTGGTCAGGACGTTCAGGATGTTCTGGATCAGCATGGTTTCCGGCACGAATTCCACCGGCAGCAGGATGCTCTTGATGGTATTGGGCTTTTTGAACAATTCGTAGGAATGCACATAGCCGATGATGTTGTCTATGGTATCCTTGTAGACCAAAATCTTCGAATAGCCGGTTTCCGTGAAGAGGCGGGTGAGGTTCTTCGGGGTTTCGTGCAACTCCACCGCAGTGATTTCCGTTCGGGGTACCATGACCTCCCGGGCCTTGACTTCCGAAAATTCGAGGGCATTCTGGAAGATCTGGATTTCCGAATCCACCTCATCACGCTCTTCCACCGTCTCCATTTGTTCGGTAATGTAATCGCCCAGTTCCAGTTTGGTAAAGGCCAGTTGCACCTGGTCGCCACGGGTCCTGAAAAACGCCTTAAGGATGCCGTCGGAAACAAATATGACGAATTCGGAAAGGGGCCAGAACAGGAGGTAGAACAGGTAGGCAGGGATGGCCAGGGCCTTAAGCAGGGTGTTGGCATAAATCTGGAAGAGCACCTTGGGCAGGAACTCGGCGGTAAGCAGGATGATGAGCGTGGAGATCAGGGTCTGGGTCAGGAGGCTGAAATCGGTCAGCAACGCGGTCAGCAGGATGCTATCCACGGGCAATATCCGCAGGAACCATCCCATGAGCAATTCTCCCATATAGAGGCCGTACACCACCAGGGCAATATTGTTGCCGATCAGCATGGTGGCGATAAACTTTGACGGGCTTTCCGTCAGTTTTCCCAGCACCCGGGCCAGCAGGCCCTCCTGTTTTTTCTCGATTTCGATATGGATGCGGTTGGCGGAAACATACGCGATTTCCATCCCCGAGAAAAAAGCCGAAAGCAGCAGGCAAAGAACGATGATGGCCATGAGGGGCTCGACTTAACTTTTTTCGGATTCCCTGCGTTTTTCAAAGCGCTTCCGATAGTTCCTCCTGAAAAAGAACATGGCTATGGAAACCACCGCAAAAAAGACAAAAACATAGGCCTGGTCGCGGTCGGCCTCCCACAGTTCGCCGATTTTATAAAGGGAAATCAGGGCAACAGCCAGATAAAGGTATTCGGTGTATCTGAGGATTTTTATCATGATTCTTCTTCCTTCAGGAGCATTTCGCCCCCTGTTTTATGTGCTATAAAATAACTAAAATCCCGGTTAAAATCCATGCCCTGCCCATTGAGCACCGTACCTTCTTCCGGGTTCGAAAAGGTAAACCGCTGCTGGGTAAAGATCCATTCATTGCTGCGGTCCCAATACAGTTGGGTGGTCTCCAGCCGTTTCCCGTCGTGGGTTTCGAGGACTACATTGCCCTGCAGGTCCACGATATTGGTACGGGTATAAATAATGGCATAATCGGCCCTAATGGTGCTTTTTTGGCCCTGCTCATCGAAGTGTTCCACCAGCAGGCCGTTGGGGAAGGTCCGGTAAGGGAATTCGAGGTTCTCGTAATCCTCGCTGCGGTCGCTTTTCAGGATGGCCACGATGCGCGAGTCGCTGCTGCCCTGAGACTGCAACTCCTCTTTGGTCTCTGTATAAGTTAGGGTGAAGTGCTCGGCTACCCCCTGCGGATACACCCGGGCCGGCTTCTCCTCCCCTACCCGCTGGTAGTTGTCGGCACACCCCAAAAAAAACATTGCCACAGTGGAAACCATGGCAATGCCTGCAATACGTTTTATTTGCCTTCCCATCCCTACAGGTTAGGAACGGTCACGCTGCCCCCGATCCAGCAACTCAGGGAAATGGTCTTGCCGGCCATCCCGGAATTGAAAATATCGGTTTTGGAAGGGGCTTTGGCGCTGTAGCTTGCCGCGGCCTGCCCGGCGGTGGAAGAAAGGGAGGGGTCTACCCTGCCGGCCTTCCGGGCCATGTCTGCCGCCAGCCAGTATACCGAACGTTTCTCAAAAGGGGTCTCCCCACACTCGTTGGCGCTGCTCGCATACAGGGAGGCGATCAGCAAATAGGCTTTTCCGTTGGAGGAATTGGCGCTGATGGCTTTATTGGCATAAGTCCTGGCCTGGGACTTGCTGAATTTACGGGCCACGGTGGCCGACTTGTACAGGATGTCCGATTTTTTCCGGGCATCGGTTTCCAGCTCCGCCGCCTTGTCAAAATCCGCCAGGGCGCCGCGGGTATCCCCATCTTTTACTTTAAGGCTACCCCCATAGAGGTAGGCGCTTGCAGAAGGCTCCAGGGCCATCTGGGCCTCGAAAAGCTTCCGGAACAGGGGGGAGTCGGTACATTCCTTGGCGAACATGCGGCCCACCGCCCGTTTTACCCAAACGATATCGCCCTTCTTTTCCTCGAAGGTCTTCTCGTACAGCGGGATCAGGTTGTCGCAATCGGCAAGGGCCCCCAGCTTGGAATCGATGCTCGATGATATCTTCCCGTAGTTTTCAGAATAACTGTTGTACGCCCTAAGCTGGCTTTTTTCCTTGCTGGACAAAGTCCCTGCCTCTTCCTTGGGCAACAGCTTATTGATCTGCTGCAGGTATTTTTCGTTCTCCTCTTCGATTTTTTCCGTTACGTCGTCGTAGGCGTCAAAGACTTCCTGCAGGTCCTTCTTACCGGCCTCGTGGAGGTTGACCAGGGATGAGAAATACAGGTAGAGCGCCTTGGGGTTGTCGAAATTGGCCCGGTCTTCCCGGAACGCTTTGGACAACATATTGAAAAGCTGCTCGTCGTCGGCCATTTTGTTATCGTACAAAATGGAAGCCTTGTCACTGGCTATCCCGGCGCTGGTGTAATTCTTTGGGAAATATTCCTTGCTTTTGTCGTGCAGGGTCAGCAGGTCTTTGATAAACCCCTCTTTTTCAGCCCCGGAGGAATTATCGATCTTATGCTGCAGGATTTTTTCCCCAAGGGAAAAATTCGCCTTGTTGATGCCCGGGCAGGTCTCGTAAACCATTTTCCACGGGGCATAGGCAGCTTCGTAGTTCTTTACCTTGGCGTGTTCGGCGTAGATGGAAAGATTGGTCATGCATTCCGGGTTATCTGCCTGGCCAAAAACCGATGCGGATAGTCCCAAAACCGCAACCAACATCAAGTAAAATTCCTTTTTCATCTTAACGTTCATTTAAGGGTGGTCAATGTACTAATTTTTTTTAATTAATCTGTCTTTTGAGGAACCAGCGGGCGTTGAACGCAAGTCCGACACTCACCTTAAAGTAACTCTCCCGCACCAGGTCATTCATGGTGGTTCCCCTGCGGCCAAGCTCAAACCCGATGTTCAGGTTCGAAAAATCGGCGCTTATAGGCAAACCCAGTCCAAAGGTTATGCCAAAGTTCTCCAGGGGCTTGTCATTTACGACTAAACCCGTATTATCCAGACGAACGCCCGCCCGGTAAACCACCCTGTTGAAAAAGGAATCAAAAGAGTTGTAATCCGGTATAAAGAACCCCCCAAGGGCGTAACTGCTGGCATCTTCGTATTCCGTATTGTCCTGCTCCAGGAAGGTATTTACAAAGTCGCTGTATTTCTGGAAGCTGTATTCGGCCCCTACGAACCAACGTTTATCCTGGCCATATCCCAGCCCGATGCTGGTAGTCGTCGGGATCTTGATTTCGGTATTGCGCAGGTTCAGACGGTCGAGGTCGACCTCAATTACTTCAATGGGCCTCAGGGTACTGGCCACCACGGAGCCGATTTGCTGGTTGTTTTTGGAAACGAGGTTTCCCCGGGTGTTGACCCGTAATGAGGTGAACAGGGTATGCTTCCCGAAACTCGGGGTATAGGTAAGGCCGTAATTGAAGTCAAAACCGCTTACCTCCGACTGCCGCAGGTCCTGGGTGCCAAAGACCACGTCCTCTACAAGCTGCAGCCGGGCAGTTTCCAGGTTCCCGAAAAAATAATTGACCGTTGCCCCCACATGCAGGTCGGGGAGCACCCGGAACCCGGCGGAAAGGTATACCTGGTTCAGCCCTCCCCGTCCGTTGAACTCACTGGTCACCAGGCTTCCCTGGCTGTCCGTGGTTTCATTCACCAGGCTGTACCCAATGGAACTGAAGGGTTTCAGGCCGAACCCGATGGCTGCCTGCTGCGATTTTATCGGCAGGGCCACGGCGAGGTATTCCAGGTTCGAAACCGAACTGTTCTGCTCCTCGGTAAAGGTCTCAAGGCGCAGTTCTTTATGGGAAAAGGCAGCGGAATAGGCGGTTAACCCCAATTTCCCGAGGGAAGCCGGGTTGTTCAGGTGGATGTGGATGCTGTCGGTATAGATGCCCAGCCCGCCCATCATCTGGTTGTCTACCGTGCGGACCGATTTCAGGTCTCCGATGCCGAAAAAAGAGTAGGGCGATACCGTGCCGTTTTGGGCCGAAACCCCATAGGTTGCAAAACAAAGGATTGCGGCAATAAGTTTTTTTACCATCTAGCTTTTGTTGTATTCCAGCAGCTGGTTCAAGCCCTCCAGGAGAAAATTGGAATGGGCAAATATGCTATTTTTTAACCGCCTGGACAAAAATTGGGCGTCCCCCCCCGTTAAAATAACTGTTAAATCGGGAAACCTCGATTTATATTGGTCGATGACCCCGTCTATTTCCAGGGTAATGCCGTTGACCACCCCGCTGTGGATACTGCTTTCGGTGGCATTGCCGATAAAATCGAGGATGTTTTCGGGGGTGAGCAGGGGGAGGCGGTCGGTAAATTCGTGGAGGGCGTTGTAGCGCATGTAGAGGCCCGGGGAAATGGCGCCCCCCAGGTACTCCCCGCGGTCGTTCACCATATCGTAGGTGATGCAGGTGCCCGCATCGATGACCAGGGTATTCCCCTTGGGGTTATGGTAAAAGGCCGCCGTGGCCAGGGCCAGCCGGTCGGGCCCGAGGGTCTGGGGGGTGGCGTAGGAGTTCTTAAAGGGGATTTTGCTGCGGGGCGAGAGCACATAGGTCTTGCAAAACACCGACACTACGTCGGCCGCCCGCGCATCTAGTTTGCTCACCGACGAGATAATGGCCGTACTGATTCCGGGGTACTGCTGGAACACGGCCTTGATGTGGTCGGCAAAGCCCGCTTCCAGGCTCGATTCCACGTGCAACAGGCGGTTTCGCCGGAAAACGGCAAACTTGATTTGGGTATTCCCTGCGTCGATCACGAGATTCATACCACAAAGATCGGAAACTGGGAAAAAACCACCCCCTTTTTTTCAGAAATTGTTGGTTGTTCTTAAATTTGAAAGTATATTTGCCACCCCTTTGAAAAGCATCTCCGCCCCAAAGGGAAACGTTCTTAAAACCCCTGGTACCTTAGCTCAGTTGGTAGAGCAACGGACTGAACCCCGATAGCTATCGGGGCGTGTGTCCCTGGCTGACCAAAGTTCAATGGTATCAACTAGAAATTCACTTTCTGGTACCTTAGCTCAGTTGGTAGAGCAACGGACTGAAAATCCGTGTGTCCCTGGTTCGATTCCTGGAGGTACCACTTAAAGCGCCAAAACCCGCCCTCGAATGAGGGCGGGTTTTTTGTTTCCCGGACGCGGCGAAAGCTCGCTTTCGTAAGCGGAAGGGGAACAAAAAACACCGCCGCTGAAGGCGGCGGGTGGTTTTGGCATTTTCACCTGGGGGGCCAAAGGAACACCGACCCCGACCGATGGCAATCGGGAGGGGGAGGTATCTCCTGGAGTTCAATTGAAGAAATCTCCAGCGGCGGTAGGTTTTGGCACCC
>NZ_JAMXIB010000011.1 GCF_024006985.1 Robiginitalea marina | reverse complement strand
CGTTACCGTAAACAACATGCCTGCGCCTTCCGTCACCGTCACATCGGCAATGGTGATCGCTGCGCTGTCGTTGTCGTTGATCGTGCCCGTGGCCGGCGAACCGCTAACCCCTACCCCGTTGGTAGGAGTGCCCAGGATTACCGTAAAGCTTTCAGTGCCCTCGACCACTGCATCATCATTAATAGGAACCGTGATGGTTTCCTGCTCATTAACAGTCCCGGCAAAAGTGAGCGTGCCAGCCGTACCCGTAAAGTCCACCCCGCCTCCGGTAGCGCTTCCATCGGTAAACGAATAATTCACCGCTGTACCGTCTTGAACCGCATTGTCCAGGGTCACCGTGAAAACCATAGACCCCGCATCTTCCAAAACCGCCTGATTCGTAATGGTCAGCGTGGCGGAGTCGTCATTTTGAATGGTGCCTGTCCCGGTATTATCGGCCAGGCTAATTCCGTCAGTTGGGTTGGCGAGTTGAACCAGAAAGGTCTCATTCCCTTCCAGGTCGTCATCTGCGATTACAGTGATATCAATCTCTACAGAGGTATCCCCGGCTGGAATTATTTCCAAAAGGTTAGAGGCCTGGAGGTAATCCCCCGGCTCTTCGGCTGTACCGTCGGCAGTACTGTATTCAAACTGGATAGGGTCAGCCTGTGGGCCCTCGTTAATGCTTACGGTAAACGTAAATGTGGTGGTACCTCCCCCACTTCCCTCCGCCTGGCTGACATCATTAATGCTCAGGGTTTGCGCAAAGGAAGTAGTCCCGGCTATCAGAAAAAAGAACAGAAAAAACCGGATTCCCTTACAAAAAGGAAGGACCCGACAGATTGAGCAGAGGGTATTCAATTTCATAGCCCGCAGATTTTGAAGCCTTAATGCTCCCCTTTCCAGGATGTGGTAAGTTGGGTTAAACAAAGGTCGAAATTACTAAAAAAAAGGGGGGGTGTACGAATTTTCTGGTCGAAATCCCCCCTGATCCGGATGAACTGCCCCGGGGTTACGGATTACCCCAGCACCTCGGCAGAGCGCGCCTCTGCGGCTGCGTCAATTTTCTTTACCAACCCCTGCAAAACCTTTCCGGGGCCCACTTCGATAAAGTTCGATGCCCCGTCAGCCACCATCTGCCGCACGCTCTGCGTCCATCGAACCGGAGCGGTCAGCTGTGCAATGAGGTTTTTACGGATCTGCTCCGTATCGGTAACCGCCATGGCCGTCACATTCTGGTAAATCGGGCATGAGGGGGTTGAAAACGCCGTGGCTTCGATGGCTGCTGCCAGTTCTTCCCGTGCCGGCTGCATCAGGGGCGAATGGAAGGCCCCGCCCACAGGCAACACCAGCGCCCGGCGGGCCCCGGCCCCTTTAAGCTTCTCACAGGCCTGATTCACGGCTTCCACTTCCCCGGAAATCACGAGCTGCCCGGGGCAGTTGTAATTTGCCGCCACCACCACTCCGGGGACCTCCTGGCAAAGATGCTCCACTACAGCATCTTCCAGGCCCAGGACGGCTGCCATGGTCCCGGGTTGCAGTTCGCAGGCCTTTTGCA
Source organism: Robiginitalea marina (assembly GCF_024006985.1). Classification (GTDB taxonomy): domain Bacteria; phylum Bacteroidota; class Bacteroidia; order Flavobacteriales; family Flavobacteriaceae; genus Robiginitalea; species Robiginitalea marina. Next base: position 96,134 of record NZ_JAMXIB010000011.1, on the reverse strand, counting down.
TGGCCTGGGCGCGCTGGGCCACCAGTTTCAGCCCGTCTTCAAAAGAAAGGGTGCCATTGGCTACCAGGGCGGAGAATTCCCCCAGGGAATGCCCTGCAACCATGTCGGGTTTAAAGGAGTCGCCCAGGACTTTGCTCAGCACCACCGAATGCAGGAAGATGGCGGGCTGGGTGACCTTCGTTTCCTTCAGGTCATCGGCAGAGCCTTCAAACATGGCATCGGTTATGGAAAAGCCAAGGATGTCGTTGGCATTCTCAAAAAGCTGCTGTGCAAGGGGGTACTTTTCATAAAGGTCCTTTCCCATGCCGGGAAACTGGGCACCCTGCCCGGGGAAAACATAAGCGTTCATAGTGTGGTTATTTATTGGTGCAAAGGTAAGAAAACCCTCCTTGCCTTCAGGGAATGGAGGCGGTTTCTGAAAGGGAACAGGGGGGCGGTGTTTCCCGGGCCGGGGTTGTAAGCCAGGTGGGTGACCGAATCAGGGGGACCCCCTCCCCCCCGATTTCAAGATACCCTGAACCCCTGAAATCCCCTATCAGGAAAAACCCGGCCGGCAGGCTTTTATCCGCAGGGCGCCAGCCCGGGGTTGCCGGGTTTTCTAAAAAGGCGTGCTATACCTGCTTCCCCTCCAGCATGGCCTTGAACTTCCCTTTGGATTTTCGGATCCTCACGGCCACCACCTTGTATTCCGGGCACATGGCCTCGGAATCGTGGATATCGCTGGTGATGTTGTTCACCATAATGTCGGGGAAATGGAAGGTGGTGCTGAGCACCCCCTGCCTGACCTCATCGGTCACGCGGGCCTTGACGTCCACCTTTCCCCGGGGCGATTCCAGGCACACGAAATCGCCGTCTGAAATGCCGTTTTCCCGGGCATCTTCGGGATGGATCATCAGGTAATCGCTTTGCAGGAGTTGTCCATTGGGCGTACGCCGGGTCATGGCCCCGCAATTGTAGTGTTCCAGTTCGCGGTTGGTAGTGAGGATATAGGGATACCGCTCTCCGTGTTCCGTGATTTCAGCCGTTTCCTCCCAGGAGTGGAATTCAAAATACCCAAGGCCCCGTTTGAAATCGTCGCGGTGCAGGATTTTGGTGTCGGTGCCATCGGGGGCTACCGGCCATTGCAGGCCGTTCTTGCCCAAGCGTTCCCAACGGATACCTGCGAAGAAGGGGACAATTTGCGAGATTTCCTCGAGCATGCCTTCGGGGGTGTAATCGGGTTGGGGGTAGCCCATCCGGTTCATGAGATCCACGATGATCTGTCCGTCGGGTTTGGTTCCGGGAATGGGTTCCACCACCCTCCGCACCGCCTGTACCCGGCGTTCCCCATTGGTAAAGGTGCCGCTTTTTTCCAGGAAGGACGCCCCCGGCAAAACCACGTCGGCGTATTTGGCCGTTTCGGTCATAAAGAGCTCCTGTACGATGACCAGCTCGGTAGCCTCAAGGGCGCGGATCACCTTTTGGGTATTGGGGTCGGTTTGCACCACATCTTCCCCAATGATCCAAAGGGCCTTGAGTTTCCCGTCCATGGCCGCCTGGAACATTTCGGGGATTTTGTAGCCGATATGGGAAGGCACTTCGGCCCTGTAGAATTCGCTGTAACGCCGTGCGACCTCCGGCCGGGTCACGTCCAGGTATCCCGCCCCCTGGTGGGGTTGCACGCCCATGTCGGCACTGCCCTGCACATTGTTTTGCCCCCTCAGGGGGTTTACCCCCACCCCCTTGCGGCCAATATTGCCCGTGAGCATGGCCAGGTCGGCAATCTGCATGACCGTGAAGGTCCCCTGGGAGTGCTCGGTGACCCCCAGTCCGTGGAACGACATGGCGTTCGGGGCTGTGGCATAGGCGATGGCCGCTTCCCGTACCTCCTCGCGGGGCACCCCGGATACGGCCTCCAGCCGGTCGAGGTCAATGGCCAGGAGCTCTGCCTTAAAGGCTTCATATCCCTCGGTGCGGCCCCCAATAAAGGCATCGTCCACCAGGCCTTCCGTAACAATGTAATACATCATCATGTTCAGCACGGCCACGTTGGTCCCCGGCCTGAGGGCCAGGTGGTGGGTGGCATAGCGGGCCAGTTCGGTACGCCTCGGGTCGATGACGATGGAAACCTTGTCGGATTTCATCGCGAATTGCTTGAGTTTGGCCCCGGTTACCGGGTGGGCATCCGTGGGGTTGGCCCCGATGACCAGGATACAGTCGGTGTGTTTGAGGTCATCGATGGAATTGGTGGCCGCCCCGGTACCGAAGGTGCGCTGCATGCCCAATGCCGTGGGCGAATGGCAGACCCGGGCACACCCGTCGATGTTGTTGGTTTGGATGACCGCCCGGAAAAACTTCTGCATCAGGTAGTTCTCCTCGTTGGTACACCGGGAAGAGGATATCCCCGCCAGGCTATCAGGCCCGTAGGTTTCCCTGTAGTGCGTAAACTTTTCCGCGATGTAATCATATACTTCTTCCCAGCTCACCTTTTCGAGGGTGCCATTCCGCCGGATCATGGGCGCGTCGAGGCGTTCGGGGTGGTTGTAGAACTGGAAGGCAAATCGCCCTTTCAGGCAGGTGTGCCCCTGGTTCACCTCCGCATCGTAGGGGGCGGTAATGCTCAGGATTTCCCCGTTTCGCGTCCCGACTTCCAGGTTGCAGCCCACCCCGCAATAGGTGCATACCGTACGGGTGGTTTCGGTAGCCTGTACCGACTTGGACTGGAAGACGTCGGAAATGGCCGAGGTTGGGCAGGCCTGGGAACAGGCCCCGCAACTGACGCAATCCGAGGTCATAAAGGTCTGGTCGAGGCCTTTGATGATGTGGGCATCGAACCCCCGGCCCGCCATGCTCAGCACAAACTCCCCCTGGACCTCATCGCAGGCCCGCACACAGCGGTAGCAATTGATGCATTTGCTAAGGTCGGAGGTCATGTACGGGTGGCTGAGGTCCTTCTCCCGGTGGAGGTGGGTTTCGCCTTCGGGGTACCGCACCTGGCGGATCCCCACCTGGGCGGCAACCGTTTGCAATTCACAATTCCCGTTGACCTCGCAGGTGAGGCAATCCAATGGGTGGTCGGTGAGTACCAGTTCGATGATGTTTTTCCGAAGTTTTTGGATGGAAGGGGTGCTGGTGTAGATATATTGTCCTTCGCCTACAGGGGTATGGCAGGACGCCATGGTCCGGAGCCTTCCCCCCTGCTCTGCGGCAACCTCCACGCTGCACACCCGGCAGGCCCCGAAGGGGTCCAGGTTGGGCGCGTCGCACAGGGTCGGTACCAGGTCGGGGTCGGTCTGCCGGCGGATGAAGGACAGCATGGTCTCCCCGGTTTCAAACGGATAGGCGACATCGTTGATATAGGCAGTCTTCATAAGGATGGGTTACGTGAAGTACGATTGTAGTTCGGGTTCAAAATACCGGACGATGTTCCGGATCGGCAGGGGGATGCCCCCGCCGTGGGCGCAGAGGGAGCCCTGCTCCAGGGTGGTGAGCAGGTCGTCAAAAAGGGTCCTGTCAATGGCGTACCCGCCTTGCAGGGCTTTTTGCGCCAGTTCGTGCCCCCGCTTGGTCCCCAGGCGGCAGGGAAAGCATTTCCCGCAACTCTCATAGGCCGCAAAGTCGAACAGGTGCTCGATATAGCGCATCATGGGGTAGCTTTCCGGGATGCACACCACAGAGGCGTGCCCGAGCAGGAACCCTGCCGAGGAGAAAGACTCAAAATCGAGGGTGAGTTCCGGGAGTTTGCCCACGGGCACCACCCCGCCCAGTGGCCCGCCGATTTGCAAGGCCTTTACCGGTTTCCGGAAGCCCTGGCCCAGGTGGTCGACCACCTCCTTCATGGGGGTACCCATGACCACTTCATATACCCCGGGGCGGCTGAAATAACTATCGAGGCAGACGAGCTTGGTGCCGGAGGACCGCTCGGTGCCCAGGGCCTTCCAGGCGGCACCCCCCTGGCTGACGATGAAGTGGAGGGCGGCAAGGGTTTCCACATTGTTCACCACCGTGGGTTTATTGAAAAGCCCCCGCTGGGCCGGGTAGGGCGGCCGCACCCTGACTTCCGGGCGCTGCCCTTCGATGGAATTGATCAGGGCCGTTTCTTCCCCGCAGATATAGGACCCCTGTGCCTGGATTACCTTGAATTCAAAATTGAAGCCGCTGCCCCGGATGTCTTCTCCAACCAGGCCCGCCCCCTTAAGGGCCTCAATGGCTTCCTGTACCCGCTGCACGGCTTCCGGGTATTCGGCCCGGATATATACGATCCCATGATTCGCCCCGGTCACATACCCGCTTACCAGCATCCCGAAAAGGACCGAATGCGGTCGCTGCTCCAACAGGTAGCGGTCAGAATAGGCCCCCGGGTCCCCTTCATCGGCATTGCAAATAATGAACTTGACCTCCCCCGGGGCCTTCCGGCAAAATTCGAGCTTAAGCCCCATGGGGAACCCGGCCCCGCCGCGCCCGCGCAGCTGTGATGCCTTGATTTCCTCCAGGGTGGTTTCGGCGTCCTTCCCCAGTACCTCCAGCCAGGGCTTATAATGGGTGTCCAGGTTTGTGAAGGGCCGGGTGAGCACGGGCTCATGGCTGGCCGCTACATAATAGGTATCGCCCCCGTCCGGGGGGATCCCCTCTACAAGGGCATGCAGGTGGTCAATGTCGGCTCCGGAGTAATTCCGGCCCTTATAATGGAAGGCGGCGTTCTCGTGGCAGCGGCCCAGGCAGGTCATGTGCCCGATTTGTTCAGGCGAAAAGGCGGTGCCCAGTTTCTTCAGGACCCCCGGTTGGGTACCGGCACATTCACAGGCCGAACCGTTGCAGACATATACCTGTTTCCCTTTGTTTTCAGGCTTTAAAAAGTCGTAGAAGGAAGCCGTGCCGAAGATGTTGGCCTTGCCGATCAGGAACTCTTCGGCAAGCCGGGCGAGTTCTTCCTCCGCAGGGGTACCTTCCGGCCGGGCCAACCGGCCCAACTGGTCGAAAAGGTTGGTATCCAGGCCCTTTCGGCCTAAAAGTTCACTGAGGTTTTCAGACATCGTTCACGAAGGTTTGGTTCGGGGGGGAGGCGATTTTTTGAGGGGCGATGCGGTGGGGGTGGGCGTAACAGGTGGCCCGTCCTTCCCGGCAAAACCCGAGCAGGGTAATGCCCAATTCCTTGGCGTAATCCACCGCAAGGGATGAAGGGGCGGAAACGGCGGCCAGGAAAGGGATGCCGGCCTTAAAGGCCTTAATAGTGATTTCATAGGAAACCCGCCCGCTGACAGTCATGGCGCGCGCCTCGCCCAGGCGGCCCTCCAGCAGCAGGCTGCCGATGGCCTTATCGACGGCGTTGTGCCGACCAATGTCTTCCCTGACGACCAGCAGGGCGCCCCCGGCATCGAAAAGGGCCGCAGCATGGGTCCCCCCCGACTGCATGAAATCGCGCTGCCGGCGGTTCATCGCCTCAAACATTTCGCTGAAAATCGCTGGGGGGAACTGTCCGGGGGCTTCCAGGGCCGCCCCGGTAAAGCCCTGTTCGCCCAGTTCGGTACGGCCGCAGATCCCACAGGATGATACCGACAGGAGGCTCCGGCTGTTGGAATAGCCCTCGCCCAGGTAGCGCTTCGGGATCTCCAGGTCCACAGAGGTGACAATACCTTCCCCTTTTTCCCCAAGGGGGGTGATTTTCGGGTGGAAATCAGGGGAATTTACAATGGCCTCGCTGTGCAGCATCCCGCGAATCAGCTCCTCGTCGGCCCCGGGGGTACGCATGGAAAGCGTAAAGGGCTTCCCGTTGATGTGCACCTGCAGGGCTTCCTCCACCGTCAGGGCATCCGCCACGGGTACCCCACCCCTGGAGCCATACTTCATGCCCTCGTAGATTCGCGTCGCCATACCCGGAGAGGTTTTAGGAAGCTACAGCCAGTATAACCGGCCACCGCTGCCTACTAAAGGTAGGGGTTTTTCCCCAAACGCAAAAAACACCGGCAGGCGAAGGATCATGGCCGTCACCCCGGTAATCCAAAGCAGTTCTTTCAGGATGGCTCTGGGCATTGGGTTCATAGTTCGCCCCCGGGCTTAAACCAGGACGCGTATTTCACGTAACTGGCCGCAATGCGATGGATCTCCCCCTGGCTAAGCCCCGGGTCGATGTCTTTGATCTTGCGGGCCGGCATGCCGGCAAACACAGACCCCTCAGGGACTATGGTCCCCTGGGTCAGCACTGCCCCGGCGGCGATAATGCTGTTGCTCCCCACCACGCAATGGTCCATGATGATGCTCCCCATCCCCACCAGCACGTGGTCGTGCAGGGTGCAGCCGTGTACGATGGCGTTGTGGGCAATGGAGACGTCATTTCCGATTTCGGTGGGGGCCTTCTGGTAGGTGCAATGGATGATGGCCCCGTCCTGCACATTTACCCGGTGCCCCATGCGGATGTAATGTACATCGCCCCGGATGACGGCGTTGAACCAGATGCTGCACTGGTCGCCCATCACCACATCCCCCACAATGGTGGCATTTTCGGCGATGAAACAATCGGTGCCAAAAACAGGGTGTTTTCCCCGGACTTCCTGGATAATGGGCATAGGTGCGAAGGCATTAAAGGTGTTATCCGGTAAAAATAGGAAATTCCGGCGGGCCTCAGTAATTCACGGCCGGGCACTTGCAGTCGTAGCGCTTGGCCGTCAACTGCCCGAAATCGTACCCCAGGGTGATCTGGTGGAACCCGCCATTGTCGAGGCGGATATCGCCCGACTGATAGGAATAGTTATAGGCAAACAGGAAGTTCCCTGCCTGGATCCCCAGCAGGGGGGTAAACAGCTGCAGGCGCTGCTCCCCGAATGAACCGTTGGCCAGGAACTGGGCCCCGTCAAAGCTGCGCCGGTAGGAAACCCCGCCAAATACGGTCCCAAACCCGACATCGCGGTAGACCTTGGCATTGAGGTCCAGGGTGCGCTCCCGGGTAAATTCGGTCATCTGCAAAAGGAAGGAGGGCTCGAATTGCCACTGCCCCTTCCCGAAGACGTAGCCCGCCGAGAACAGGTACCTGCGAAGGTTGTCGAATTCGATGGCGGTATACAGGTCCCTTCCGCTGCCCAGCAGGTTCAGCACGCTGAAATGGGCATAGAACTCGAGGTAGTTATACGACATCCCCAGGTCGGCGTTGAAATACCCCACGCTGTTGCGGCCCCCGGTGATGATGGGGTCGGCGATCACGGAGCGGAATTCGGATTCGTCCAGGCTGCTTTGGATAAACCCTGCGCTCATCCCGAAGGAGAGCTGGTTCAGGGCGCGGTAGTCTGAACTGAAAGGCAGGTGGTGGGCATAGGTGAGCTTCAGCCCGGTTTGGGAATGGTAGCCGTTGGCATCGTTAAAGACAATGGCGCCCACCCCGCTGCGGGTATCCGGCACGCGATAATGCACGCTGAGGGTCTGCAGGTTGGGGGCCTCATCCACGCTGAACCATTGCTGGCGCGCTGTCAGCCTTACCTTCCCCCCTTCCCCGATTCCCGCCATGGACGGGTACACCAGGTAGTAGTTGTCGGTCAGGTAGTCAAAATACACCGGGATGCCTTCCTGGGCGCGAGTGCTGGAAACCCCGATGGCCAGAAGGCTCAGGAAGAATAGGCAAATAGATTTCATGTAAAGGGCCGGGGCCGGTTTGTTCAGCAGGTTTAACATAGGTTATAACGGCCTATGCCGGACATTATTATACGCCCCTATCCCACAAAAATGCCTTATTTTTGACAAAAATTGACCCTATGGAAGCCTATGTGATCACCGTTCGGGAAACCAACCACCCGGCCATCCTTAAATTTGAAGCCAACCAGCCCCTGGTACGCCAGGGAAACTACGAATACAGGAACATCGACGAGGCCAAGGATTCCCCCCTGGCCCAGCAATTGTTTTACCTCCCCTTCATAAAAACCGTGTATATCTCCGGCGACTTTATTGCCCTGGAACGCTATGACATCGTGCAGTGGCCCGATGTGAAGGACGAGGTGGCCCAACAACTGGTCGATTACCTGAACACCGGTGCCCCTGTAGTACATGAACCCCAGCAGAAGGCCAAAGTGGCCGTGACCCTTTACGCCGAGGTAACGCCGAATCCCTCCGTGATGAAGTTTGTCGCCAACAAAAAACTGGTACCGGGCGTATTCGAATTCAAGAACATCGACGAGGCCGCGGATTCGCCCCTGGCGCGGAGGCTATTTGAGCTCCCTTTTGTCCGGGAGGTCTTCATGGACCTGAACTATATCTCGGTGACCAAATACGAGATGGCCGACTGGAATGAAGTGACCGGGGAACTCCGGGAACTGATCCGCAATTTCCTTGCTGACGGGGGCGAAGTCCTTTCTCCCGGGGCCGTCGCCCAGGGCACAGGCAATGCAGCCACCGCCGTTGGGAATACCGCCCTTGACCCCACCTCCCAGGAAATCATCAGCATTTTGGAGGAATACGTAAAACCTGCAGTGGCCAGTGACGGGGGGAATATCGTCTTCCAGTCCTATGAGGAGGAAAGCAAAACCGTCCATGTCATCCTGCAGGGGGCCTGCAGCGGGTGTCCTTCCTCTACCTTCACCCTGAAAAACGGCATCCAGACCATGCTGCAGAACATGATGGGCGACAAGGTAGCCGAAGTGGTAGCCATCAATGGGTAAATTCCCCCGGCCATATTTTGGATTTCCATTTAGATTCCCTATTTTGAAGGGAACCTAAAAATCAAGCCCTTATGTCTGTTTTAAAAGTTATCGAAATCCTTGCCAGCTCGGAAAAAGGCTGGGAAGATGCTGCCGGGAATGCGGTGCGCGAAGCCTCCAAATCCGTAAAAAACATCCGTTCGGTCTATATACAGGAGCAGAGCGCCACGGTAAGCGACGGAAAAATTGTACAGTATCGGGTCAATGCCAAAATCACTTTTGAAGTAAAGTGATGACACTCCCTTTGTTTTAACGAGCGCCCGGCCCAGGGCGTTTTTTTTTGATCCCAAGCCCCTTCCATGCCATGAAAGCCAAAGAACCCAACGCCCTGATCCACGAAAGCAGCCCCTACCTCCTGCAACACGCCTACAACCCCGTGCGGTGGGAAGCCTGGAGCACCGCTACCCTGGAGCAGGCCCAAAAGTCGAACAAACTCCTGCTGATCAGCATCGGGTATGCCGCCTGCCATTGGTGCCACGTTATGGAAAGGGAGTGTTTCGAGGACCAGGGGGCCGCTGACGTGATGAATGCCCACTTCATCCCCATTAAAGTAGACCGGGAAGAACGGCCCGATGTCGACCAAATTTACATGGATGCCCTGCAACTGATGAGCGGGCACGGGGGCTGGCCCCTGAATATCGTGGCCCTGCCAGACGGCAGGCCTTTCTGGGGAGCTACGTATGTGCCCCGCGACAAATGGATCCAGGTGTTGATGCAACTGGTAAAACTCTACCGTGAAGACCCAAAAAAAGTGGAGGAATACGCCTCCAGCCTTACCTCGTCCTTACGGCGTATAAACGAGGTCATCCTGCCGGAAGGGGAGAAAAAGGCGCCCGGCATGGAGCAGTTGGCCGCCTGGGTGAATTCCTGGAAAAGGGGGTTCGACCCCGATTTTGGAGGCCACCTCGGGGCCCCCAAATTCATGACCCCATGCCAGTACGAATTCCTGATGCACTGGGGGGAAGCTACCGGTGACAATGCCATTCGGAGCCACGTACAAACCACCCTCGACGGCATGGCCTATGGCGGGCTTTACGACCATGTGGGGGGCGGGTTTTCCCGGTACTCGGTGGACCCCCGCTGGCACGTGCCCCATTTCGAAAAAATGCTCTACGACAATGCCCAGTTGCTGAGCCTCTACGCAGAAGGCTATGCCCTGTATAAAAAACCCCTGTATGCCGATGTGGTCCTGCAGACCCTGGAATTCCTGGAACGGGAACTGGCCCGGCCGGAAGGGGGCTACTATGCTGCCCTGGATGCCGACAGCCTGAACCGCAAAGGGGAACTGGAAGAAGGGGTGTTCTATACCTGGAGCGGCGCTGACCTGACCTCCCTGCTGCGCGAAGACTTCGAATGGTTCCAGGAGTACTACAACATCAACGAATACGGCTTGTGGGAAAAAGGGCAGTATGTACTGATCCGGCGGGAATCCGATACCGCGTTCGAAAAACGCAGGGGGTGGCCTGCCGGGGAACTCCGCAGAAAGCGCTCCAGGGCCCTGCAAACCCTGCTCAAAGCACGGGAAGAAAAGCCGCGCCCGCGCCTGGACGACAAGTTGGTAACCTCCTGGAACGGCTTGTTGCTGGGCGGGCTTTGCGACGCCTACCGCTACTGCGGCATCCCGGAGGCCCGGGAGAAGGCCCTGGCCCTGGCGGGTTTTATTCAGGGAACCCTGTCACGGGAAGACGGGGGACTCTTTCATTCCTATAAAGAAGGGGGCAGGGCCGTCAACGGTTACCTAGAAGACTACGCCGCCGTCATCCGCGGCTACATAAAGCTGCACGCCGTTACCCAGGAGCCTTCCTGGATGGAAGCCGCAAAAAAGCTGGCCGATTATAGCCTGGAATACTTCTCGGAAGCCGGACAGCCCCTGTTGTACTTCAGTTCCCGGGTGGATCCTTCCCTGATCCGCCGTACCCTGGAGGTCAACGACAGCGTGATCCCCTCCTCCAACTCCACAATGGCCCGGAACCTTTTCCTGCTCGGCGCCTTTTTCTCCGATCCGCGGTACCGCGATAGGGCTATTGCCATGCTGGGGGCCATGCAGGAATCCCTGGAGCGCCACCATTCGCAATACAGCGGGTGGCTGCACCTTTCCCTTTGGCTGGCCCAACCGTTTTACGAGCTGGTCATTACGGGGCCAAAAGCCATGGATCAGCTCGGGGTGATCGTTGGGCAATACCTGCCCCACGTGCTGCTGGCGGCCAGTCGGGAGCCTGCCCCGGGACCCCTCTTCGAAAACCGGCATAGCCCTGAAAAAACCCGCTTTTTCCTGTGCCAGTTCGGGCAGTGCCAGCAACCCGAGCAAGACCCCGAAAGGGTTTTGGAGCAGTTGCAATGGATCGCCACCTGAACCTATGGCCCTGGGCGGCTTCGCAGAAGTTGTTATCTTTGAAAAAACCTTTAAACGACGCAACCCAATGGAAGAAATAAAGAATTACACCCACTACCTGGAGGAAGCAAAAGAAATGATCTGGGCCCTGGCGCCCAGCCTTCTCACTGCGGCCATTACCCTGGTCGCCGGGTTATGGATCATCCGGTTGCTCAATAAAATGGTCGGCCGGTTCTTTGACCGCCACGATTACGACCCTACCCTGGAGACCTTCCTGCAAAGCCTGATCCGCGCAGGCCTTAAATTGCTCCTTTTCGTGCTGGTGGTGACCCAATTGGGGGTGAAATCATCTTCCCTGGTTGCCATGGTGGGTGCTGCCGGACTGGCCATCGGACTGGCCCTGCAGGGTTCCCTGGCCAATTTTGCCGGGGGGGTACTCATTTTGCTGTTCAAACCGTTCAAGGTAGGCGACTTCATCTCGGCCCAGGGGGTGGACGGGACGGTAAAGGAAATTTCGATTTTTACCACCAAACTGAACACCTTCGGCAACCAGGTGGCCATTATCCCAAACGGGCAATTGTCCAACAACAACATCATCAACTTCAACGCTGAAGAAACCCGGAGGGACAAGATCGACGTGGGGATTAGCTACGGGTCCAACATCAAAAAGGCCAAAGACATCCTGCTCGAAATCTGCGCAGCCGACAGCCGTATCCTCGAGGATCCCGCCCCGGCAGTTTTTGTTGGGGAACTCGCTGAAAGTTCCGTAAACCTGACCCTCCGCTTCTGGGCGAAAAACGAGGATTTCTGGGATGCGCATTTCCATGTGATGGAAACCCTTAAACTGCGCTTTGACCAGGAAGGGATCGAAATCCCCTTCCCGCAGCGCGACATCCACATGCGCAAAGACGCCTGAAGGGTTATTCCTTCTTTTTTAGGGCGATGAAGTCCTTCAGGTAGAAGGGTTCAAAGTAGGCCAGGTCCTCGACCTGGCCTTTTGCATACCTGCGGGCAGACAGGACCCCCAGTTCCCTGGCTGAAGGCTGTACCCCGGGATGAAAATGGAAGTTGGGGTGGGTAAGCACCTCCCGGCATTTCCCGGCCCCGCTCCCCAGCAGGTGGACCGGGCCCTTTTCTGCAAATTCCCCAAAAGACCGGCCATCGATAATCAGGGCGCGGGTCGGGGCCACCTGCTGGTAACCCGGGTCGAATACGGCTGCATAGACCTCCATACGCCGGGCATCCAGCATGGGGATCAGCACCCCTTCCCGGATTGGTACCTGCAGGGCCATGCCCTCCAGGGTGGGCGCCCCGATCAGGGGGAGGTCCAGGGCAAAGCAAAGCCCTTTGGCCGCCGCAACCCCGATCCGCAGGCCGGTATAGGAGCCCGGGCCCTTGCTGACGGCTACCGCATCCAGTTCCGCCCATTCCAGGCCGGCCTCCTCCATGGCCTCAGCCATAAAGACGTGCAGGAGTTCCCCGTGGGTATATTCAGGGGACGGATCTTCCCTAAGGGCCAGTAGCCGATCGCCCCGGTAGATGCTTACCGAGCAGTTGGTCGAGGCCGTTTCCAGGTTCAGGATGGTCGCCATGGCTGCAAAGATAGCGACCTGCCGGCGAATAATCGCCGGCAGGTCGCTCCCTATGCGATCAATAAAAGTTAGTCGAGGGAAATTGGCAACCCATAAAAGAATTCCAACACCTTGATGCGGAAGATGTAGTCGTATTTGGAGCGGATCACCTCTGCCTCGGCATTGTCGACCCGGGCCTGGGCCTGCCCGAAATCAAAGGCATTCAATAGCCCCACCTCGTAACGCTCTTTGGAATATTCGTAAGCCAGCCTCCTGGCCTGCTGTGTTTTCTGGGCGGCCTCATAGGCCTTGGCCGAATTCTTTACATCCACATAGGCCTGGTTGATGGTATTTTCAAGGTCCAGCTTGCTTTGCTCCAGTTGCAATTCGGCCTGCATGACCCCGATCTGGGAACGCCTCACCCCGTTGCGCGTGGTAAACCCATTAAAAATAGGGATCCGGATACTGGCCCCGTAAGAAATCCCGTCATTAAGCCATAGCTGGTCGGCAAAGCTGATCTCGCCCCCTGTGAGCGGGTCGCGCGTCTGGTCGGAATACCGCGTGTTGTAGTTGAAGAAGGCCCCCAGGGTCGGGAAGTAGGCCCCTTTGGCGATATCCAGGTCCTTTTTGGCCAGGTCCACATTGGTTTCCGAAAACTTGATATCGTTGCGGAAGGTCAGGGCCTGGGCAAAAATGGTTTTTGGTGTATTGTTCAGAATCTCCGAAGGCGGAACCTCATATGCTTCCTCGGCGATATCGAAATTCTCATAATCGGTGATCTGCAGCAACTGGGCCAGGGAAATCCGGGAAAGCAACACCTGGTTTTCCCCATTGATGATCTGCTGCTCCTGGTTGGCGGCCGTGGCCTGGATTTCAAGCAAATCCCCCTCAGGCAGCACTCCGGCCTCCACCTGGGCGGCGGTGCGCTTAAGGTCCTGTTCGGTGACGGCATACTGGGCCCGGAACACTTTCAGGGATTCCTTGTTGGAAAGGACCTGAAGGTAGGCGTTGGCTACATTAAGGCGGATGTCGTCCTTGAGGTTGTCGAGCCGGTACTGGTTGGCCAGCGCATTCATGTCGGCCCGGCGCAGCCGGTTGATGTTCCTCAGACCATCAAACAGGTTAACGTTGGCGGTCGCGCCTCCGGTTGCCGTAACGATCGTCGTGGTCACCGGGGCATTGGTGGTCGGGTCGAAGGTAAGACCCGTGTTCCCGCCACCCTGCAACTGCCCGCTCACCGCGGGGAGCATGGCCCCAATGGCATCGGACTTATCAATTTTGACGTTCTCCAGGTCCAGTTCCGCCTGCTGTATGGTCAGGTTGTTCTCCACGGCGTAGTTTACGCATTCCTCCAGGGTCCATTTTCGCATCTGGCCCGAGAGCAATCCTGCGGAAAACAGGAAAAGCACAGTTATGATTCGAATTTTCATGAGTCGTTTTTTGATGGTTTTAAGCTGTTTTCGGCCTCAGGGCCCCGGGGTTACTCCTCGCCCTCCTCTTCTTCCTCAGTTCCTTTCTTGATCGGCTCCGTCTTCTTCCAGACCTTCACCTTATCGGCCTCTGTCAGGCCGGATAAAATCTCCACATTGATCCCATCGGAAATCCCGATTTCCACATCGCGGCGCTCAAATTTCTGGTCTCCCGTCTCGACTTCCACGAAAGGCTTGTCTGTTTGCCTGTCGAATTGCAGGAGGGCCTCAGGGATTACCAAAATACTGTCCTTTTTCTCCAGGGTAAGGGAAGCATTCGCACTATACCCGGCACGAATGGTAAAAGACTCGTCTTCCTCCAGATCGCCCTTGATAGTGAACTGCACCGCCCCGGATTCCTCCACGCCCTTGGGGGCGATAAACTTCAGGGTGGCCCCGAATTTCTGGTCCTCGATGGCCCCAAGGCTGATCTCCAGGGGCATGCCCACCTGCAGCTTGCCTACCTCGCCCTCATCTACTTTTCCTTCGAAAATCATTTGCCCGAGGTCTGCAATGGTCGCGATGGTAGTCCCGTCGTTGAAGTTGTTTGACTGGATGACCTGATCGCCCATCTCCACGGGGATTTCCAGGATGGTCCCGTCCACGGTGGCGCGGATGTTGGTGTTGGCGCTGGCAGAGCCTCCCGCGGAACCCTTCTGGATGATCAGGTAATCATTCTTTGCGTTTTCCAGTTCCTGCCCTGCCTGGTCGTACTGGAGTTTGAGGTTGTTGAAGTCCTGGTTGGAAATCACCCCGCGGTCGTAAAGGGTTTTGTTCCGATCATACTCAATCTTCAGGTTGTTCAGGGCCAGTTCGGCATTGCGCACCCTCCCGCGGGCCTGGAACAGGGCCTGCTCATTGGGGACGACCCTGATGGTGGCCAACAGGTCGCCGTTTTTCACGGCATCGCCCTCTTCCTTGAAGATTTTGTCAATGATGCCGGAAATCTGGGGCTTGATCTCGATCTCTTCTTCCGGGATCACCTTCCCCGTCGCCACCGTCTTCTTTTCGATGGAAGCGATGAACGGGGTCTGGGTTTCATAGGTTATGGCCCCTTTGCTGTTGGATTTTATGAAAAATGTCGCCGCCCATAATACGCCGAGTACGAGCACAACAATTCCGGTCCATTTGAGTATTTTCTTCATCTTGTTTGGGTTGTATTAAATAATCATATAGGGTTTCTTATTCTTCTCTGAGGGCGTCAATGGGGCGGATGCTCACTGCCCGCTGGGCCGGGATCAGGCCGATCAAAACCCCCAGCACGACCATAAGGCCCAGGGCTCCCAGCAACCAGGGTATGGGCACCGTGGGGTTCGTATACGGGAAATCCCCTCCTTCGGTCAGGTTGCCCACCAGGTTGAGGACGGCAGCCCCCAGCACCACCCCGATGATCCCCGCCAAAAGGGTAAGGAACAGGCATTCCAGGATGATCAGGTATCGGATCTCACGGGGGGTCGCCCCAAGGGCCCGGCGTACGCCCAATTCCTTAGTGCGCTCTTTCACCGAAATCAGCAGGATGGCCCCGATGCCGATAACCCCGGCCAGGATGGTAGCCACCCCCACGATGAGCGAGATAAAGGTGAGGCCGTTGGCAAAGCCCATAATCCGGTTGAAAATTTCCCCCAGGTTGAAGGAGCCAAAGGCCCGTTCGTCCTCTGGATGCACCCTGTGGATGCTTTTCAGCACCGCTTTCACGTCTTTTTCCACCTGCACCACATCGGCAGTGTCATAGGCGGCAATGGTAAACCAGGCCACCCGGTCGCCCGTGTTGTAGAGTTTCTGGTAGGTGGTAAAGGGGATGTAGATGTCGCTGTCGCTCTCAAAGCCGCCCCCCGGGGTAAACTTATGCACGCCCACCACCTGGAAATAGACGTTATCGATACGGATGAATTCCCCGATGGGGTTTTCCCCTTTCTCAAACAACTCCTCCTGGGTGCGTTCCCCGATCACGCAAACCTTGCGGGCATTTTCGATATCCTTGTCGTTGACAAAGCGGCCCCCGTCGTAGATTTTTTTGGTCGCGATGCGGGTAAACACCGGGTAATCCCCATATACGGCGTAATTCCCCGTTTTCTGGCCCCTTACGATCAACCCCGGAGATCCCCCGAATACCCCCCGCACATTCCTGGGGGCGATATACTCGATTTCCGGGATGCGGTTCTGCAGTACCTGGGCGTCGCCCAGTTTAAGCTGCAACTGGCGGCCCGTCTTGAACCCCGCATAAGGCATACTGGTACTCTGGGCCCAGGTAAACAGGCTGTTGATGGCCACGCTCTCAAACTGCTTCTCAAAGCCGTTGTCGAGTCCCTTGGCAGCCCCGGACATGGCGATGTACACGAAGATGCCCCAAAGCACCCCGATCATGGTGATGACCGTGCGCACCTTATTCTTCCGGATCGACCCGAAAATTTCCTGCCACGTATTGCTGTCAAATAATAACCGCATGCTATTCGTCTCTTAGGGCTATGATGGGTTTGATCCGCGCCGCCCGCTTGGCCGGGATGTACCCCGCGACAGCGCCGAAAAAAATCAGGATGATCGTGGCCGTAACAGCCAGGCCGGCGTCGATATAGGGATTCAGGATGAAGTATTTCTCCAGCTTATCGCCGATGGAGTTCAGGATCAAAACGCCCAGGAGCATCCCCAGGTAACCCGCCACGGTGGTGATAAAGACCGACTCCAGCAGGATGGTCCCGATGACCGAGGCAGGGGTCGCCCCGATGGCCTTGCGGATCCCAAGTTCCTTTGTGCGTTCCTTCACCACAAAAACCATAATGTTGCTGATGCCGATAATCCCGGCAATCAGGGTTCCCAGGGCAAAGATGGACCCGACGATGGCCAGGACATTGGCGAATTGCTGGTTCTGCTTCAGCTGGTCGGCGACATTACGGATAAAGATCCCGCTCCGGTCGTCCGGGCTGATGAATTTCTTCTCGCGAAGGAAGGCATTGAGCTGCCGGTCGAAGATCATCGCCCCGTTGTACCCGATTTCCGGTTTGAAGCCGATGACCATCTGCCCGATCTTGTCGGTATTTTTTTCAATGAGCTGCCTGGTGGTGTAGGGCATGTAGATAAACCGCTCCTCGTTATCGCCCCCTTCGTCCTGGTAGACCCCTATAACCTTAAACACGCTCCCACCCACATCGATGTATTTCCCCAGGGCGTCTTCATTGCCGAAAAGGTCGTTCTCCACCAGGCGCCCGATGACGGCGTGCTTGGTCCTTTCCCGGATATCGGTCTGGTTCAGGTACCGGCCCTTCATCATGATGGTCTTCTCACTGTACTGGAAGCCCGGGGCCACGGCCCGGGTGGTGTAGTTATTGGATTCCTGTTTATAGGTGGTCAGGGCGCTCCGGGTGATTTGCGGGCTGATGTATTCGATAAAGTCATCGAAATTCGCCTCGATATCCTCCAGGTCGGTATTGTCGAATTCAATGACCCTGTTTGACTTGTAGCCCTTGTAGGGAATGGTGGTGCGGCCCGGGAAAATGCTCAGGACGTTGGTGGCGTCATTCCCAAAAAAGGCGTCAAAGGTGTTTTTCAACCCGTTGGTAAGGCCCACCAGCGAAACAAAGATGAGGATTCCCAGCGTCACGGTAAACCCCGCCAGGAAGGTGCGCAATTTGTTCTTGCGGATCGATAAAAATATTTCCTGCCAGGTATCCCTACTGAACATACTGCGAAGCCCTTACCTGCTCGATTTCCTTGTCTTCGACGATCACCCCGTCGCGCAAATGCACGATCCGCTTGCACATATGGGCAATATCGTCTTCATGGGTCACCACCAGGATGGTGTTCCCCTGGTCGTTGATTTTCTGGATCAGGTCCATGACCTCATAGGAGGTTTTGCTGTCCAGGGCCCCGGTGAGCTCATCGGCCAGGAGCACCTTGGGTTCGGCAACCATGGCCCGGGCGATGGCCACCCGTTGTTTCTGTCCTCCGGAGAGCTCGCTGGGCACGTGGTGCGACCACTCCCTAAGCCCAACCTGTTCGAGGTATTTCATGGCCTTGGCCTGCCGTTCCTTGCGTCCAACTCCCTGGTAGTACAGGGGAAGGGCAACATTTTCAAGGGCCGTTTTATAGTTGATCAGGTTGAAGGACTGGAAGATGAACCCCAGGAATTTGTTTCGGTAATTGGCTGCCTTGGTTTCATTGAGGTTTTTGATCGGGATCCCGTCGAGGATGTATTCCCCGGAATCGGCCACGTCCAGCATCCCCAGGATGTTGAGCAGGGTAGACTTCCCCGATCCGGAAGACCCCATAATGGCCACGAGTTCGCCTTCCTTTACGCTGAAGTTGATGCCCTTCAGGACATGGAGGGAATTGGAACCCATCCGGTAGGATTTGTGCAGGTCTTTGATTTGAATCATGGGTGGTTAGTGCTTTTGATGGCTCTCCGGTTAGACCGCGAAGGTCCCGTTTTGTTACACAGGGAGCTGTAAATATTATGTTAAAATCCTTAAACGCCTGCTTCTTCCGGGGCCAGGGCATTCCATACCTTAATGGCATCCCCTTCCGAAACCCCGGATTTTACCTCCACGAAAATCCCGTCGCTGATGCCCAGTTCGAGGTCGCGCCGTTCAAACTGCTGGTCCGAAACCATGACCTCCACGAAGGGTTGCCGGGTTTTTTCGTCGAACTGCACCAGTGCCTCCTTGATGGCCAATACGCTGTCGGCCCGGTCGAGGATGATAGAAGCATTGGCGCTTAGGCCAGCCCGGATAAAGATGTCCTGGTTTTTGTTGAGGGTCCCTTTGATCTCAAACTGTATGGCCCCGTTTTCGGCCTTCCCCTTGGGGGCGATATAGTCCAGGACCGCCTCAAAAACCCGGTCCTCCAGGGCACCCACCGTAATCTCCAGGGGGAGGTCTTCCCGAATCTTGCCTACTTCGGACTCATCCACCTTTCCTTCAAAGATCATTTTATCCACATCGGCGATAGCGGCAATGGTGGTCCCCTCGTTGAAGGTGTTGCTCTCGATCACCTGGTTGCCCACCTCCACGGGGACTTCCAGGACCATGCCGCTTACCGTGGCCCGGATCAGGGTGTTGGCGGCACTGCTCAGGCCGCTGGTGGTCCCGGTTCTAACAATGTCGTAGCGTTTGTTTGCCGCGGCATAGCCCTGTTTGGCCTGGTCGTATGCGACCTGGGCCCGGTCCATATCAGCCCTGGAAATCACCCCCCGGTCGAAGAGTTGCTGTTGCCTTTGGAAATTGCGCTGTTGGTCCTCGAGGATAATCCGGGCATCCTCGATCGCCATCCGTGCATCGTTCAGGGCGCTCAGGTTTGGCACCACCTTTATTTTTGCGATCAGGTCGCCCGACTTGACGTAATCGCCGCCTTCCACGTAGATCTCTTCGATGACCCCGGAGATGTTCGGTTTAATGAGCACCTCTTCCAGGGGAAGGATGCTCCCGGTAGCCACCGTTTTACGGACAATGTCCTGTCGGGCCGGGGTTTCGGTCTGGTACACCACCGGGTCTTCGGCATTCTTCTGGTACAGGTAGATCATGGCGCCGGAAAAGGTCAGCAGGATGCCCAGAAGGATAGTCAGGGTTACGGATTTTTTCATGGGAATGGCAATTATTTTGTTGTCTATTTTTCTCTATTGATTTTTTCTTAATCGGCCCGCAACGCATCGATGGGCCTGACCCTGATTGCGCTCTGGGCCGGGATGAACCCGGCGAGTAAGCCCGACACCGTCAGGATGCCCAGTGCGGCCAGGACCACCCCAAGGCTGACGCTGGGGCTCATGAACATGTCTACGGGGCCATTTTGTTCCAGCAGGGCGTTGATGCCATAGATGAACAGGGCCCCAAGGCTGATCCCGGCCATGCCGGAAACCAGGGTGAGGAAAAGGGATTCCATAAGGATCTGCTTGCGGATGCTCCAGGGGTCTTCCCCCAGCGCCCTGCGGATCCCAATTTCCCGGGTGCGCTCCTTTACCACGATCAACATGATGTTGCTCACCCCGATAATGCCTGACAACAGTACCAGGATGCCCACGAAATAGGCGATGAACCGCATGGCGGCGAACAGGCTTTCGACCCGGCTGAATTCCTGGAACAAATCGAAATACCCGATCGCCCGTTGGTCCTCGGGGTGTACCTTGTGCTTTTCCTTCAGGAAATCCACAATCCGTTCCTTCAGGGACGAAATTGAGGTTCCGTCGTGGGCGGTGATGGCCATCCAGCCCACGCGATCGGCCCGGTTGAAGGCCTGGGAAAAGGCCGTAAACGGCACAAAAATCTGTTTCTGGGCTTCTTCCCCATCCCCATTGGAGCTCCGCTTTTTATAGGTGCCCACTACCAGGAAGTTCACCCCCTGTATCTTGACATACGTCCCCAGGACGGTTTCCCCGGGCTCGTATAGCTCCCGGACCACCCCGGCCCCCAGGATTGCGACCTTCCGCTTTTCGGCAATATCATTTTGGTTGATAAAGCGCCCCCGGGTGATGCTCATGGGTTCCTGTTCTATGAATTCAGGATAGTCGCCATAGACGTTATACGCCCCTGTACGGATGCCCCGCACCACGTTATTGCTCCCGCGGAAGCCTCCAAGCTGGTTGCGCGCGGAGATATACCGGAGTTGGGGAAACTCCTGCCGGAGCAAGTCCACATCTTCCAGTTTAAAGCTGAAATCCCGGTCTTTGGGCAGTCCTTTATAGGCCCTGGTGGTACTCCGGGTCCATATGAACATGCTATTGGTGGCGATATTGTCAAAGTCGGCGCGGATCCCGTTCTCAAGCCCCTTACCGGCGGCCAGCAGGATGATCAGGATCAAAATCCCCCAGAACACCCCAAAGGCCGTGAGCAGGGTGCGGAACCCGTTTTTGGTGAGCACCTCTATAATCTCCTTCCAGCGATCCTTGTTAAACATGGGCTTCAGGAA
Organism: Robiginitalea marina; assembly: GCF_024006985.1. GTDB lineage: Bacteria > Bacteroidota > Bacteroidia > Flavobacteriales > Flavobacteriaceae > Robiginitalea > Robiginitalea marina. The sequence goes on along the minus strand of NZ_JAMXIB010000011.1, from coordinate 75,214 downwards.
TTGAGTTATCGGTTTTGAAGGCCCTGTTATTCATCGCGCAGGGCATTGATAACCTGGATGTTGGCCGCCCTCCAGGCAGGGAAAAACCCTGCCAGGGTACCTGCCAGGATAAGCACAAAAACGGTGGTGAGGGCCACCCTGAGGTCTACCGAAGGGTTCAGGACGTAGTCCACCTCAATATTTGGGCCCACCACCTCGAGGAGGGCCATGCTAAGGATAAGGCCGAAAAAGCCCGAAAAAGCGGTAATGAACACGGCCTCGTGCAAAATCATCCCCACAATGGACCAGGGCCTTGCCCCCAGGGCTTTGCGGATCCCGATCTCCCGGGTGCGCTCCCTTACCACGATCAGCATGATGTTGCTCACCCCCACCACCCCTGCGATAATGGTACAGATCCCCACAAACCAGAAAAACAGCTTTATGTTCCCCGTCAGGGAATAGTAGCGTTTTGCCTCCTCGAGGGCGCTCCAGACTTGCATGGCGCTCTCGTCTTCCGGGTGGATGGTGTGGGCCTGGGAAAGGTATCCCCTGAGCTCCTCCTTGAAGGCTACCGCCTGGGTCACAGCCTGGTCAAAATCCTCCACCGGGGGCAGGGTGAAGGCCATGTTGCTAATGCGGTCTCCCCCATTGAAGACCCGTTGGACCGTGGTGATCGGGATATACATCTGCTCCTCTTCGCGCTCCCGCATCTCCTTGAAAACCCCGACGATCTTAAACGGGATGCCGGAAATATCCACATATTCCCCTATGGGGCTGTCGAGGTGGGCGAAGACATCCTTTTTGATCTTGTTTCCGATCACAATAACCTTGGCGGTGTTCACATGGTCGCTGTAATTCAAAAACCGCCCCTCCGACATCTTGGCATTATCGATAAACTGGAAATCGGGGTGGACCCCCTGCACCCCATAGACAAGGGCTTCATTCCCGTAAGTAACCGAAACCCCGTTGACGAAGTTCCGCGCGGAATTGTATTCGATCCGCTCGCCGTTCAGGGCCGTCCAGGTGTCGAAATTCTCATTGCGCAGCTGGATGCGACGCCCCGGGTTCAGGCCTTTGTACTCCTTGGTGGTAGTCCCCGGCCAGACCCAGACGGAGGTAGAGGCGTCCTGCTCAAATTCCCTGGCGATCCCGTTGCGCATGCCCTGCCCGAACCCCAGCAGGATTACAAGGATAAAAATCCCGGAAGCCACGGAGACCCCGGTAAGGAAGGTGCGCAATTTATTTTTTCGGATGGTGTCGAAGATCTCCTGCCATCTCTCGAGATCGAACATGGGTGGTGGGTACTGTGGATTGATGATTGATGAATGCCCCAAAGGGACACTCTAATAGACGGCGAAAACGCCTGTTTGTTACAGTTTCCCCCTATAAAAAAGTGGGAACGCCTTAAGACTTTACCTTTCGGTAAACGATGAAGATCAGCACCCCGACCAACAGGTACGGGATGGCCATAAGGTATACGATACCATTGTTGATCCCCTCTGCCACGGCATCGTCGCCATTGCTTTCCAGCACGGCCCGGCACATGGCGCACTGGGCCTCCAGGCTCTGGAGCGGAGCCAGCAGGACTGCAAAGACTGCAAAAAACAGGAGGGGGGTTTTCTTCAGGCGCATCAATACGGGTAATAAGGTGAGATCATCAGGTAGACCAGTACCCCGGTAACGGCCACGTACAGCCATACGGGAAAGGTGATCCGGGCAAGTTTCCGGTGTCCGGCGTAGTCGCCCAGGTAAGCTTTGGCATAGGTGCGCAGCACCAGGGGGATTACGGCAATGGAAAGGAGGATGTGGCTGACCAGCAGGGCGTAATACAGGTACCGTATCAAGCCTTCGCCCCCGAAAGGGGTGGAATCAGACGTCATGTGGTAGGCCACGTACATGATGAGGAATAGCAGGGAAAGGCCGATGCAGGTCGTCATCAGCCGGCTGTGCAGCCGTTGCCTCCCCCCTTTGATCGCCCAGAGGGCGACCAGCAGCAGCAGGGCAGTCAGCCCGTTGATTCCGGCATAAATCGGGGGCAGGAACCCCAAAGGTTCGACCCCCGGGATGCGGATCCCAAACAGCAGGGCCACCACCACGGGGATGGCAATGGAGGTAATGGCAATCCAGCGGTTAAAGCGCTTTTCCCGCTCGCGTAGCTTATTTTCCATCAGGCGGCGTTAACAGGTTGCGAATGTCTTGTTTCAAAAGGCTGATCTGCTCGGTTTCCCCTTGAGGGTTGGCCCCATCTTCCTCGGGAATCGCCCCCCGGTAATAGATGATGGGGTTCCCGAATTCGTCTTTGCGGCAGCGAAGGTAACCTTCCTGGTCCACCAGGGCAAAAAGGCCGGAATGTTCAAACCCACCCGGGGCGTCGGCCATTTCCTGCGCATAGATATTGAACCCGGCATTGGCCAGTTCGTAAATCGTTTCCGCATCCCCGGTGAGCAGGTGCCAGTCCATGTCGGTGATCCCGTGCCGCTCGGCATACTGCTTAAGGACCCCGGGGGTGTCGTATTGCGGGTTTATGGTAAAGGACGCGACCCCAAAATCCTCAAATTCCCGGAATTCTTCCTGGAGTTGGACCAGGTTTTTGGTCATGACCGGGCAAATGCTCGGGCAGGTGGTAAAGAAAAACTCAACCACATAGACCTTCCCAAGGTAATCGCGGTCGGTGACCAGCAGGCTGTCCTGGTTGAGCAGCGCAAAAGGTGGTACCTTTCGCCTTTCCCCGTCGAAATAGAGGTACGACAGGGGTTCCTTTGCCGGATCACGGCTGATGCGGTCGTGTTCCACCACGCTTCCCTGCCGGAGCCGGTCGGCAATACGGGGGACGAAGATAATCCCGAATACCAGCACCACGAGGGCCACCCAGATATATTTGTATTTTCCCTTATTCAAGGCATCGTCATTTTTCTACACTTTCCCGGGGCCTACCCCGGGGTAAATTTACCGGTCGGCCCGGTTTTTCTTAAGGGCCATCCGGTATTCCGCCAGGATGATTTTTACATCATCTTTCATTTTATTGTTCAGGTCGGCCACGGAGGTGGCGTCGAAGCCGTATTTGGTCCCTTCGTCCTCATCGGAGTCCCTTCCCCTCAGCCGCCGCTCCTTGTCTATGATGAACACATAAGGGGTCGACAGGGAGGCATCAAGGGCCAGGTCGGTTTGCAGGCTGGAAAACAACCCCTGCACCTGCTCCGGGGTGCCGGAGACAAACCGCCAGTTCCGGATATCGGTAAAGGTGGCCAGTTCGCTGCGCAGTTCCTCCACGGCCGCTTCAGAACCCGGGGCCACTACCATGATCACCTGAAAATCCGTGAATTCGTAAAAGGGCTTGTAGATTTTCTGGTTCAGGTTAAAGACATTGCCCTTCTTCGACCCGGGGTCGGTACCCAGAAAGCCAAGGATGCTGATCCGGCCATCCAACCGGGCATCGCCAAAACCTTCCAGATCCCCCACCTGGGCGGTAAGCACGGGAAGTTTCCCGAAACGGTTCACCCCGGAGGCAAAGAAAAGGTATACCACCAGGGGCAGGACGAAAAGGACGGTTAAGACGAAGGTCTTTTTCATAGCGTGCGCGCCAGGCAAAAATAAAAAAGACGGCCTCAAAACCGTCTTTACATACTGTTAATTCGGCCTAGAAATCCCATTTCACAAACCCATCCCTGAAGACTGTGTAGATGTAGTCCGCTTCAAAAAGGAGGATAAAGATCAGGTAGCTTACCAGGAAAATGGGGGTCCATACCACTGCCCTTCTCAGGGAGGCTTTTTCGTCCCTGAGGTGCATGAAATCCCAGGCGATGTAATAGGCCTTCACCAGGGTCAGGATGATGAAAATCCAGTTGAGCAGTTTCATGCCCAGAAAGTAATTCCCGGTGAGGATAGCGGGTTTGGTAATCCCCAGGCCCACCTCCACTGCGGTTACGATGGACAGGAAGACCAGTACCCCCCAAATTTTGCGCGTGTTGGAACTGAATTTGACCAGCCCCCTGAAGATTTCCAATTTATGTTCGTGCGCCATGCTGACTAGAATTTATTATATGCGTTGTGATTAAACCAGATAGAAGAAGGTAAATACAAAGACCCATACCAGGTCAACAAAGTGCCAGTACAACCCGACCTTCTCCACCATTTCATAGTGGCCCCGCCTTTCGTAGGTGCCCAGGATTACATTGAAGAAAATAATTACGTTGATCACCACCCCTGAAAACACGTGGAAGCCGTGGAAGCCGGTGATAAAAAAGAAAAAGTCTGCAAAAAGACGACTTCCGTATTCGTTGCGGATCAGGTTGGCCCCTTCCACCACCAGGGTGGCGTCCTTGATCCGCTCCAGGGTCTGTTCGCGGTTCAGGATGGTCTTTTCCCCGTCCTCGTTCAGCTGCTCGGTACGGATCAGGATATTCGGGCTGGACCGCAGCCCCTCCACAACCTCATCAACCGTATACGAGGGGAGGGCCGCTTCCTGGGTAAACCAAATCCCGGTTTTGCGTTCGTGCCGCTCGCGTTCCCCCGGGAGGGTCGCCGCAAATTCGGAAAGGGCAGCGCGCTCGCCGGTTTCGGCATTGACAAATTGCAGGATGCGTCCCCCTTTTGTTTCCACGGCCCCGTAATCGCCACGGATGAAGGTGGCCCATTCCCAGGCCTGGGAGCCCACGAAGATAAGGCCCCCGATGATGGTCAGGAACATGTAGAGGATCACCCGGTTCTTCATCATGCGATGGCCTGCATCCACGGCCAGTACCATGGTTACCGACGACATGATGAGCACAAAGGTCATAAAGGCCACATAGTACATGGGGTAGTTCCCATGGAAAAAGGGAACGTGGGTAAATACCTCATCGGCAATGGGCCAGGTTTCGATGAATTTAAACCGGGAAAAGCCGTAAGAGGCAAGGAACCCCGAAAAAGTAAGGGCATCGGAAACGATGAAAAACCACATCATCAATTTGCCATAGCTGGCCTGCATGGGGCGGTTTCCGCCTCCCCATACCCGCTCTTCCGAACCCGTTGTGACCGTAGTGTCCATATGATCTAGAATGGTATTATGAGAATTTTAGCAAAAATACATTTTTTTGAACGTTACAAAAGCAGAATCCGGGGACATTTCATTTCCCCCCGGACCTACCTGAAAAAATAGAAAAAGAGGATGAGGTAAATCCAAAGCGCATCCAGGAAATGCCAGAAGGTGATCCCCAGCTCCATGCCCAGCATACGTCCCGGGCCATAGCTTCCCCGCACCTGGCGGTAAAGGACCACCAGCAGGGAAATCAGGCCTGCCGCCACGTGCAGGATATGAACGGCTGCGATCAGGAATATATAGGAAAGGGTAATGTTGCTGGTGGGCCCCGTAAAATAATAGCCCAGGGCGATCATTTCCGAAAAGCCCCGGAACTGCGAAATGACAAAGGCGATGCCCAGGACGAGGGTAACGCCGAGCCAAAGGGTCCCCCGGGACTGGGCATTCCGGAACACCGACCGCCTGGCCAGCCAGTAGGTAATGCTGCTGCAGAGGATAATGGCCGTGCTGACCCAGAAAGCGCCGGGCAGCTGGTAATCCTTCAGCCAGTCCTCCCGGGAACTGCTCACAATATACGCGCTGGTCCATCCCGCAAAGCTCATCAGCAGGCTCACGATCCCGAACCAAAGCATCATTTTTTTGGCACGGCTGGTCTTTTCCTCCCGGGGCACTTCGGTCAGTTCTTTGCTCATGACAGGAATTTATCGATAACGTAAACGATTTGTATCAGGCTAATATAGGTCACGCTGCTCAGCATCAGGCTGCGGGCGGATTTCCGGTCGCGCAACTCATAAAGCCGCAGGGCGAACCAGAGCATGACCAGCCCCATCAGGAAGACCAGGACGGCAGCCGGGATGGAGAGGTGGAGCCTGCCTGTAATCCCGAAGACCGGGACGATGGAAATCACGATCATCCAAATGGTGTACATTATGATCTGCACGGCCGTGCCCGTGTCCTTCTTCCCCGTGGGGAGCATCTTGAACCCGCCCCTGCGGTAATCTTCGTCGAGCATCCAACCCAGGGCCCAGAAATGCGGAAACTGCCAGAAGAACTGGATCATAAACAGGGTCCCCGGTTCAATCCCGAATTCCCCTGTGGCCGCCACCCAGCCCAGCATGAAGGGGATGGCCCCCGGGAACGCCCCGGCAAAGACCGCGAGGGGGGTTACCGTTTTCAGGGGGGTATAGACACAGGTATAGAGGAAAATTGACAGCGTACCGAAAAGGGCGGTTTTCGGGTTGAGGAGATAGAGCAACACCACCCCTGCCAGGGTCATGGCTATGGCGATGGCCAGGGCCTGGGCCACCTGGATCCGGCCCGCGGGGATGGGGCGATTCCTGGTGCGGTGCATGAGTGCATCCAGGTCGCGTTCAATGACCTGGTTGAAGGCATTGGAAGCCCCTACCATACAGTACCCCCCTACGGCAAGGAGCAGCAGGGGCATCAGGCGTACCTGTTCGGCTCCCAGGAGGTATCCGGCAAGGGCCGAAAAAACCACGCTGATCGCGAGCCTGGCCTTGGTGATTTCCCTGAAGTCGGAAAAGGCCAGGTGCAGGGGATGTCTGGGTAGGGCACCTGCTGCAGGTTTCATTGAAATTTCTTTGGCCCGCAAAGATACGCTGCAACACCCTACTTTCCAACCTGTCGCTGCGAATTGGCCAGGGGGTGCCTGCAGCCCCCCGTTTAGGGTGCAACCGGGGATAAAAAAACCCCGGTCCCGATAGCTATCGGGACCGGGGTCTTAGTCCTTTTTTCCTGTATCTGCGTTATTGCAGCTTGAAGGTAATCGGGATGCTGAAAGGCACCCTTACGGCCCGTCCGCGTTGCTTTCCGGGGGTCATTTTGGGCAGCTTTTCAATAATGCGGCGCGCTTCGGCCTCGAGGTTTTTATCCGGGCCCCGCAGGCGGATATTTCCGATGGATCCATCCTTCTGGATGGTAAACATCACGGCTACCCGTCCCTGGATCCCCATTTCCTGGGCCATTTCCGGATACCGGAAATTCTTCCGGATGTGTTTCTGCATCATCTCGTTAAAGCAGGCCTTTTTATCACTGGCCCCTTCGCAGCCCGGGAATACAGGTACATCCTCGATGACGGCAAACGGCACCTCGATGTCTTCATCCACGTCTTCAACCACGATATCGTCTACTTCAACGATCTCTTCTTCCTGGCTGGTTTCTGTGGATTCGATCACGGTCTCTTCCACTTCCTCCTCATCTTCCACCACTTCAATAACCTCGGGGGCCGCAGGGGGCGGAGGGGGGGGTGGCGTCTTGATCTGTTCGGTCATCGGGACCTCCTCATCCAGCATATCCTCAACATTCAGGGAGATATCGTAATCAGTGCCCTTGTCATAGGTTTTCCATTCCAGGGCAAACCAAACCAGCCCCATAACCACCGCCAGGCCGAGCACGAAATAAAAACTGCTGTTCCGGCTCAGGTCAGCTTTTGGATTCTTTTTCACTTCCATGATTTCCTTACTTTAATGCCTGCTAATTAACTATTATTTTATCAAAAAAGCAATTATTCCCTCCAATTAAATGTGTTGCTGCTGCCGAACACGAAGGTCATTATCACTCCCCCCAGGAAGATTCCGAGGGTATTTGCCACCAGGTCCCATACTTCAGTACTGCGCTGGAAGCCCATGGCCCCCTGAAGTACCTCAATAACCATACCATAAAAGAACAGGATTGCAGCCATGGTGAGCAGGGAAGGCAGCTGCCTTTTTTTACCCCGGTATTGTTCCCATAAAAAAAGGGAGCCCAGCACCATCCCGGCCAGGTAGAACCCCAGGTGAACCCATTTGTCAAAATACGGGATTTGAGGGCCCTCAAGGCCCATGTCGTGGAGGGGCAAAAGGCTCAGAAGGCCTACTGCAAAGGCCCAGAGGAAAAAGGCGAGGGCAAAAAAGCCCTTCCTAGGCACCCACCAACTCCTTGTAGGCGTCGGCATCCATAAGGGCTTCCAGTTCTGAAGGGTCCGACATCCGAACCCGGATCATCCACCCCTCCCCATACGGGTCTTCATTGACCTTTTCAGGCTCCTCTTCCAACGCCTCGTTAAAGGCTATGATCTCGCCGCTGACGGGCAAAAACAGGTCGGAAACGGTCTTCACGGCCTCCACTGTACCGAAAACCTCCTCCTTATCGAGGGTCTCATCAAGGGTTTCCACTTCCACGTATACGATATCGCCCAGTTCGCCCTGGGCAAAATCCGTGATGCCGATAGTAGCTACATCTCCTTCCACCCGCACCCATTCATGGTCCTTGGTGTACTTCAGTTCGGAGGGTATGTTCATGGTATTCCAGCTTTTGGTAGTAGGGCAAATGTAGCTTTTTCCGACCGGACCCGCCAAAGCCTGTTGATAAAAAAGCCGGGGGCTAGTTGCCGAAATTATACCGGAGGGTAAAGCCGGCATTGATGTTGGTCTGGGGGAAAGCCGTGGAAACGGCAAACTGTGAGAAGGTATGGTCGTAGAAAAACAGGGCATTCAGGTTTTTGGTCAGGGCGTAATCGGCAGTGAATTTGATGGAGAGCAGGTTCTGGCCCGAGGTGATCTGGTTGTTGTCGATGTCGAGGTTGCGGATAATGGTGATGTTATCGCGCAGGCTCAGGTCGGCCTTCAGGTTCAGGTCTCCCTTCAGCCGGGTCCGCTCCCCGCCCAGGTTGGTCACCATCATGACGTCCTTGAAGCGATACCCGAGCCCGAGGGTGTATTCCTTCCCGTTGATCTCGGTGAGCAGGTTGTTGTCGAAGCTCAGGGAAAGTGCCCGGTCGGTGCGCACCTCAGCCAGCACGCTCAGGCTGTTCTGCATTTCGAAATCGACGCGGATCAGTGGGTTGAACTGGTCGTTCAGCACCACGTTGTTGATGATGTTCTCCGGCAACAGGTCCTGGGTTTCCGCTTCTATGGGCGGCTGGCCCGAGGAGAGCAGCTGGTCCCGCTCCAGGTTGGTCTGGAAGGAGTTGATGCTGTAAGCCGCCCGGTATCCGTGGCTCAGGGAAAAGCGCTTGAACTGCTTGCGGAACCACTTGTTCTTCATAAGCCCGGTGTACTTGATGTTCCAGTTCGGGATCGGGATATCCCGGAAGGCATCCAGGTTTACCCGCCCGGCGTCCTGCCCGGTGTAAGCGGCAAAGAAGGCAGGCAGCAAGACATCCTGGCTGGTTTTGCCATAGCGGATCGGGAAGCCGTCCTCGTCCAGCCCTTCGTCAGGGCCACTGCGGTCGGCGAGTAGCCGGTTGGCGATAATGAGGCGGTTCTCCCTGAAGGCGTCAAAGGTGGCGGAATTGAATTCATCGCTCTTGCCGAATACCGTGCCGATCATGAGGGTGGAGATACTGAAGTTGCCAAAAGTGTTGGGGGTAAGCGGCTGGTACTCCCCGTCTTCGATCCGGAAATTCTCCTGCAGGCTGCTGGAAAACTGCCGGTCTGCGATCAGGTCGATCGTCAGCTCGGGTACCGGCAGGGCCGTGGCGGTGATGTTGAGCTGCTTGTTGGTCCGGCGGATGAATTGCTGGTTGAATTCCTGGAAATTCGTAAGCCATCCCTGCCGGGCCGCCTCAAAGCGGATGTCGGACTGGCTCCCGAAGACAAAGCCCAGGGTGGGTTTGGTCGTCCCGATAAACCCAATGGAACGGGTATATCCCGGAAGGACGGTACCGTTGTTTTCGCTGTAATTGACATTAACCCGTTTTACCATGGTCAGGATGTCGATCGCGGTATTGAAGGCCTTTGAGGTCTTTTGTTCCTGCTCCACCGCTTCCCCTCCCCTGGGGTTGCCGGCCTTGTCTGTCCGTGGCGGGGCGATCTGCGCGGCCGGCTTCCCACCCGATTTCTTCAGGCCGAGGCGGTCATAAAGCCGCTGCATGCTGAGCGCCGCCGTAAGGGTATGGGTATTGGCATTCTGCACCGTATTGATGGAAGGAAGGATGAGCTGGTCTTCAGGGACCCCGGGGTTCTGGGCCTTGGCCACAGCCAGGTTAAGGGCATCGCCCCCCCGTTGCCAGTCGAAGTTGCTGGTATAGGTATACTGGGCGTTGATGAAATCGAGGATGGGGATCTTCGAAAGGGGCAATTCGTAGTTCAATTGCATCTGCTGGGTATGCCGGTTGGCCTCCCCCACATTGAAAAAGCCGTCCCATAGGGAAAGGTCCTGCAGGATGTTGGAAAACGGGTTGCCTTCTTCCTCGTAATAATTGCGGACGATGTTGTTGTTGGATGCCGTCAGGTTCACCCTCAGGGATTTGGTAAGGGCGTAATTCAGCGTATACTGCCAATTGAACAGGTAGTTGCGTTGCTGGAGCAGCGGAAGTTGCAGCCGCTCCACCCCCGGCTCCAAAACGTCCCGGAAGCGCTGCTGGCTGAATTGCCGGTTGATGTCCGATTGGAGGGAAATGCTCGTGGGCAGCCAGTTAAAGTTGAAATCCTTAAGCCATTTCCAGTAATCGCCCCGAAACAGGGAATCGTTCTTGGCAAAAGGGGCTACCGAGGAGGATTTGAAATTGTGGTTGTACACCGCCCCTGCCCGGACATTCTGGTCCCGGAGGCTCGCCACTTCAAAATCGCGGTGGTCGGTCTCGTTGTAGGAATAGTTGAAGGTAAAGTTTTCAATATCGAAGAAGTTGGCCTCGGCCTCTTCGCCCCGGTTCTTTCGGACCCCGATCAGGTTTATGCTGGTGCGCTTGGTGTAATCCTCGGCCTGCTCCCGTATGATTTCAGCTTCCTGGGCGGTTGGCGCCGCATCGATGCGGTCCTGCAGCTTCAGGTCGTCGTAGACCGGGTCGAATTCGGGGGTGATCAATTGTTCGGAAACCCCGTAGTTGAATGGCAACTGCACGTTCCATTTCGACGGCAGGAGCTTGCCGAGCTCGACATTGGTGACCACCCCGTAAGCGATGGCATCCTCCCGGAGGCGTTCGTTCGGCATCTGGTCGAGGGACCCAAAACCGGAGGTACTCCGGCTTCCCGTTGCGGATACGTTGGCAAAGTCAGCCATGTTGGCATCGATGGCCGCCACGGCGGCCCAGCCCCCGTTGTTGTCTAGCCCGGCCAGGCGCAATTCATTGAACCATACCTCCGTCCGCAGCGGTACATTGTCGATGTTCTTAACCCCTACCATCATACTGCGGATACTCCCCAGGGAAGGGTTCCCGCGGATTCCGATACGCAATTGCCCGGGTTGGCGGGGGGCAAATTCATCCACGGCCACGGCCTCCCCGTCCACCACCTCGTAGTAGGTAATTTCCCCGAGGGTCTGGTCGGCAATCCCCTGCGATTTCACCTTGTTCAGGTCTGCCAGGGCCACATTGAGCTCGTTGATGGCCGGCCAAACGGTTTCCGGCGTCGAGGCCCCGAATGGCGTAAAGACCAGCGGCACCTCCAGCTGGTAGAAGTTTTCGGAAAAATCGGTCCCGATCCGCAAAAACCCTACCGCCGACTGCCCGTCGATAAACGGGTCGGACTGGACCAGTTTCTCGGCGTGGAGGAACATCCGGATGCGCTCGTACTGCCGCATGTCCATGTTCACATTCTTAAAGACCCCCCTTGCATCCTCGGGTTCCAGGTTTTCCACCACCAGGGAGAGGGACTGTTCGTTCTGGCGGACAATAGTGTTGTTGTTGTTGAGCTGTTCGCGGAAAACCCCGGGGGGAAGCACATACGGGATGGGGATACGGGAATTGTTTTCCTCCACGTTTACGGCATTCACATCCAGGATGGTGGCATCGTCTTCCGGGGGTTCATTGCCCGCCTGGAGGCTGCGGGTGTAAATCCGCCAGTCGCCCCGGACCAGGTCGAGGGTAGCGAACCGAAGCACGACGGGGCCCTGGAAACCCGTCAGGTACATCCGCATGAAACTGATGGATCGGAAATCGGAAATGCCCCCAACCGCCTGGGCAAAATCACTCAGGGGGATCTTGTACTGGATCCACCGGCGGTTGAGCTGGGTGCCATTGGGCAGGTTGGGGGTAACCCCTTCCTTGACGTCGGTCACATAGCGGTCATCCACGGAGATTCCGGGCCGGATGGGGATGCGGTATTCATAGTAGCTGTTCACCGTGTTCATGGTCAGGTCACGGTCCACGTCCTCCACATCGGGCAGGGTGGTGTTCCCGCGGTCGGTTGCCGATACGGCAATGGGGGAGTTACCCTGGGTATTGTTGAAATCGAGGTACCGCTCGAGCACGTCCCCGTCCCGGTTCAGGTAATAGGTGTAGTTGTCCAGGGCAGGGTCCTCCGGGGGGCCGTTGTACCCGGCAGCGGCCTCTGCGGCATCATCCAGGCCGTCAAACCCGATGTCCTGCAGGGATCTATTGGCTTCAGCGGCGTCGAAGGCGTAGACCAGGGCCTGGGTAGACGGCACCTGTCCCCAGGCAGTGGGGGTAACGAGCACATTGGACCCCACCCCGGGAAGGCCATTCTCATATTGCTTCCTCCCGTCGGGAAGGATGTCCTCGCTGATGTTCCCCAGGTTGATGACCAGTTCCCCGGGACTCGTCGCCTGGCCGTCGACATAGGGGTCCAGCACCCAGAACTGAATGAATTCCACATTCGACTGCTCGAAGTTGGTGCTGCTTAAGGAGCGCATGATCCCTCCCCATTTTTCCTGGGGCACCTCGCCCCCAAAGCTGGGGTTGGCGTTGTAGGGCCCTTTCTGGTCCGGATAGTACGCGATGTCGAGGGTATTCTGCACGGTAGTCTGCCCCTGGGCCACATCCACGCTGGGAAAGACCTCATCGATGAAGATCCGGCGGGTTTCGTTAAGGGAGAGGTCGTTGTCGGTGATGCCTGCAGGCCTTTGGTTGGTATAAAATATCGGGTCTATGGTGTACCACGCCATTTTAGCCCTGCCAAAACCGGCTTCAAGGCCCTGCTCCCCCCCGTCGAGGAATTCAAGGGGAGGGCTGGCGAGGGTCCACCCCAGGGACGACCGGATATCGATCAGGGCCTGGGCCCCTTCAAAATCGTCGAGATAGGTCGTGGTTTCCCCCAGGAAATCGGCATTCCGGGGGGAGTTGGGCTTCAGGAAAGCCACTTCGCCCCGCACCGACACATTCGAGGGGACGTCGGTATCCACGTTGGGGAGCATATTCGCCAGGCGGGTAAGGAAGGGGACTTCAGTGGAAAAATTTCCATTCAGCCCGAAGATGGTATTGTTCACCGGTTCCACGCCAAAATTGGCTTTCTGAGTCAGTGGCCGCTCGTTCAGGTTCAGAAGGGTGGCGCCCAGAACGAATTTCTCATTCACCTGGTGTTCGACGTTTACCCCGGTAAACCTCCGCGTCTGCTGCCCGAAGACCGCATTGTTTTCCACCGATATATTGATGGGTACATTGGAAGCCTGCAGGCTGGGGTCAAGGATCTGGACGGTCCCGGCCTGGTAGTTGACGGTGTAGTCGATGCCCTCCTGCAACTGCCGGCCCCCGGCAGTGACCCTTACCGAACCCTGGGGCACGTTGAAGGCCCCGATGGGAATGCCCCCGCCACTTTGCGATTTGTACCGCCCCTTGATCCGAAAGCGGTTTTTTTCAGCGTCCTGGAGGGAGGCCGCCTTGGTCTGCACGTACATATTGCGGAACACGTACTTCTGCTGGTTGGGGTTATACCCCTGGTCGCCCGGCACGTCGTAGGTACCCCCGCCAAGCAGGTCGAAGAGGAATTCCCCGAAAGGCTCCACCTTGGTGAAGATAATGAGGCCGTTCTGCGGGTTTACCGTAATGCCCGGGACGTAATCGAAAAACCCGTCCCCCCCGGGTTGCACGTCGTTGTAGATATTGAGCCGGTCGAAGTTGAAGGCATCGAGCAGGATGCGCTCCTGTAAAGGCCTGGGGGTACTGGGCCATCCCTGGTTGGGGTCTACCGGGGTGATATAGTTCCGGGGGGTGGGGTCGTTGTAAAGGATGTTCATCCGGAAGTCTTCCTGGCTCAGCTGGAAAGCCCCCGTGGCGTAGATGTTTTTCATCATCAGGTCCCAGATGGGGTCCTGCACATTGGTGATGTTGCTCTTCAGGAGCTTCAGCACCAGGGTATTGTTGCTGACCTGCGGCTGTACCCCGGGGGCAACCGTGGTGGCATCCACCCCGCCATTGGCAAACTCCCCCACCTGGAAGACTTCCCCATTGAACGTATACTGGAAGGCCACGGCCAGGACTTCGTCATTGCTTAGGCGTTGGTTGAGGGAAATGTACCCGAGTTGGGAATCGAAGGAATAATCCCTTCCGATTTCCAGCTTGCGGGCGTTTTCCAGGATGGCATAGTCAAAGCCTTCATTGGCTACATACCCCCCGGGGATCTGGAAGCCTGAAGCCACCGTGGCGATATCCCTGATAGCCGGGGTGAGCACCCCTCCCCCGCCGATCAGGGCAGGGTCGTAGTCGTTGGCCCCGTTACGGGGGAGTTCCGGGTTCGGGCCCGCCGGGTTGAAAAAGTCCCCCGGGGCCCCGCCGGCCCTTCCGATGCGGGTCAGGTCGGGAGCAGTCTCCCCCAAGTCCTGGATGGCCACGATATTCCTCACGTTCAGGGTCTGCTGGCTGCGGTTGGTCACCCAGACCTCCAGACGGGTGAGTTGTACCTGGCTCCGGATGAACGGGTAATCCTCCAGGGCCTGGTCATAGCGGTCTCGAAAGTACTGGGCCAGGAAGAAGTGGCGGTCCTCGTCGTAATCCAGGGCAGTGAGCTCAAATTCATTCAGGGTACCCCCGCCCTGGGCGACCACAGTATTGTTCTGGGAGCGCTGCTCGGAGAACACGGCAGTAACGGTGGTCTTCCCGAACTGCAGCTGGGTCTTCACCCCGAAGAGGCTTTGGGCGCCGGTAATCAGCGAACTGTTCAGGGGCATGTTCACGTTTCCCACCTCGATCTTGCGGATGATGTCGTCTTCAGTGGGGGTATAATCGAGCTTGATAAGGTTCTGGAAGTCGAAGGTGGCCTCGGTGTCATACTGGGCCGTGACCTGCAGGCGCTCCCCGATCTTCCCGAGCATGCTCAGGCTGATGCGCTGGTCGAAATCAAAAGCCAGGTTGGTGCGGTTCCGGGGGGACAGGGCCGGGTTATCGTTTTTTTGCCAGATGACCCCGAGGTCCATGGCCACAGAACCCTGTGGGATCACTTCAATGCTGTTGCCCCCGAAGATGGTTTCAAAAAAGCCGCTGTTTACATAGAAGTTGGGCAGCAGGTTTTTCCGGGCTTCCTCGCTTCCTTCCTTTTTTCCGGAAAAGGCGTCTATTTTCTCCTTAAAGTACGACTTGATCTCCGTCTTGCGGATGAGTTCTAGGTACTGCTCGGGGGTCAGGATGACCGGATAGGAAATATCGTAATCCCCAACGGTTTCCGTGTAGATATACCGGTCCAGCTTTGGATCATAGGTATACTTGGAAACAATGCTTTCCGGGTTCTCCATACGCAGCCTTCCCAGGGAAATCCCGGTCTTGACGGAATCGGGCCCGGCAGTTGCTGGTTCCTGTGCCCGGGCCACCCAAAGGGGCCCCAGGAGCAGGAAGGTCAGGAAGAAAAACGGTTTGCAAAAGGATCTTGAACTTTTAGATGCCCCTGTTTTCAAACGTTTTACAAATTTTGAAGCGCACTCTTTATAATACCCTCTACGCTTGTGGAGGAATCCTGGCGCAATACCTCGTCCACAGCCTTTTCGGCGGGCTTTCTGGCAAAACCAAGAACCTCTAAAGCAGATAACGCTTCTTCCCTTTTTGTATTGTCCGTTTTTGGGGAAACTTCATCCAGATCATAGATTTTCAAAATCTTGTCTTTCAGGTCCAGGATCACCCTTTGGGCAGTTTTGGCACCGATGCCCTTGACGGCCTGAATGGCCCTGACATCTGCAGTGGCAATGGCGTCCCGAACCTCGGCCGGCGCCATGGATGAAAGCATGGTCCGGGCGGTGCTGGCCCCAACGCCCGATACCGAGAGCAGCAACCGGAAAATTTCCCGTTCTGCCGGGGTTGAAAACCCGTAGAGCGTGTGGGCGTCTTCCCGAATCTGCAGGTGGGTAAACAGGCGCACCTGTTCCCCCTGCGGGAGGGAGGAATAGGTGTTCAGGGAAATATGGACCTGGTACCCCACGCCCCCGCATTCGATGACCACATGGGTCGGATATTTTTCTACCAGTCTTCCGCTGAGGTGGTTGATCATAATAAATCCGTTTTTTGGCCCCGCTATCCCTTATGGGACGATGAGTCAGGCCTGGGTCATTTTTGCTTTTTTCCGCTTTTCCCGTTCCTGGGCATCGATGACTGCCACGGCGGTCATATTCACGATTTCCTCCACGGAAGTGCCCATCGGAAGTACGTGCACCGCCCTTCGCAGCCCCAGCATAATAGGGCCAATAGTATCGGCTCCCTCCAATTCCTTCAGCAACTTATAGGTGATGTTGGCCGATTCCAGGTTTGGGAAAATCAACGTGTTCACTTTTTTGCCGGCCAGCTTGGAAAAGGGAAACTTTGATTCATTGAGCTTGCGGTTCAGGGCAAAATCGGCCTGGATTTCCCCATCGACAACCAATTCAGGGCTTTCCTCATGCAGGATGCGGATGGCCTCGCGCACCTTTAGGGCATGGGGATGGTCTGAAGACCCAAAGTTGGTATACGACAACAGGGCCATCACAGGGTCAAACCCAAAGGCCTTGGCCAGGTTGGCCGTCATTTGCGCGATGGCTGCCAGTTCCTGGGCCGTGGGGTCGATGATGATGGAGGTATCTGCCAGAAACAAAGGGCCCCTGGAAGTGATCATGATATGGACCGTAGCCGCGCGGCTCACCCCGGCAGACCTACCCACCACTTCGAAGATAGGCTTCACCACAGTGGAGTAGGCCCTGGAATACCCCGATATCATCCCGTCAGCTTCCCCGCCCATGACCATCATGGCCCCGAAATAATTCCGTTCCCGCATTTTGAGGCGGGCCCCGTAAAGGGTGCACCCCTTGCGCTGCCTCCCTTCCCAGTAGCATTTGGCGTAGAAGTCCCTTTTTTCCTGAGACTCTTCCCCGAACTGGTCGATAATGGGGATGTCAGCATCGAATTCCAGTTCCTCCATCAGCCCTTCGATGATGGTGCGGTTCCCCAGCAAAATCGGGTGGGCGATCCCTTCTTCATAGGCAATCTGGGCCGCCTTGAGCACGTCGAGTTGGTCGGCCTCCGCAAAGACGATCCGTTTCGGGTTGGCCTTGGCCCGGCTCATCAGCATGCGGACCACCTTTTTGTCTTCACCCGAGCGCTGCATCAGTTCCGATTCATACCGGTGCCAATCCGTGATCGGCACCCGGGCCACACCGCTTTCCATGGCCGCCCGGGCCACGGCCGGGGGCACGACGGTGATCAGGCGGGGGTCGAACGGCTTGGGGATGATGTATTCGCGTCCGAAGGTCAGGCGGGTCTCGCCATAAGCGATGTTGACCTGCTCGGGCACATGTTCCTTGGCCAGGTCGGCCAGGGCCTTCACGGCTGCCATCTTCATGGCTTCATTGATCTTGGTGGCCCTCACATCCAGTGCGCCCCTGAAAATAAAGGGAAACCCCAGTACATTATTCACCTGGTTGGGGTGGTCGGAACGCCCGGTGGCCATGATCACGTCTTTCCGCGTCCCCACGGCCAGGTCATAGCGGATCTCAGGGTCCGGGTTGGCCATGGCGAAAACGATGGGGTTCTTCGCCATGCTTTTAAGCATTTCGGGGGTCATGATATCGGCGACCGACAGGCCGATAAAGACATCGGCCCCTACCAGGGCTTCTTCCAGGGTGTCAATCTTCCGATGGGTCGCGAATTCGCGTTTTTCCACACTAAGGCCTTCGCGGTCTGCCCGGATCACGCCCTTGCTGTCGAGCATCACGATGTTCTCGTCCCGGGCACCAAAAGCCTTGTACAGGCGGGTGCAGGAAACGGCAGCCGCCCCAGCCCCACTGATGACCAGGGTTACCGATTCCATCTTCTTCCCGGCCAGTTCCAGGGCATTCAGCAGGGCAGCTGCGGAGATGATGGCGGTGCCGTGCTGGTCGTCGTGCATGACGGGGATATCCAGTTCTTCTTTGAGACGGCGCTCGATCTCAAAGGCTTCCGGCGCCTTGATATCTTCCAGGTTGATCCCCCCGAAGGTGGGGGCCATGATTTTGACGGTTTCCACGAACTTATCCACATCGTGGGTATCCAGCTCAATGTCAATCCCGTCGATGTCGGCAAAAATCTTAAACAGCAGGCATTTTCCCTCCATTACGGGTTTGGATGCAGCAGGCCCGATATCGCCAAGGCCCAGCACTGCGGTCCCGTTTGAAATCACCGCGACCATATTTCCTTTGGCCGTGTATTTATACACATGGTCAGGGTTCCTGAAGATTTCCATGCAGGGCTCCGCTACCCCCGGAGAATAGGCCAGGGCCAGGTCCCGTTGCGTGGAATAGGGCTTGGTGGGGACCACCTTTATCTTTCCCGGCTGGGGTTTGGCGTGATACACCAGGGCCTCCCGCCGTCTCTTATAGTTGCTCATGGGTTTGGGTTAGAACTACAAAAGTAAGGGGTTTGGGCCTTTTCTGTACGGGGGATTCGCAAAAGTGGGGCGATTTCACCCAATCCCCCGGGATTGCATTGGAAGTAGTTGTATTCCAATACTTTTTAGCGGAAAGCGGGAGGCCTGTTGGGGAGTTGCAGGGGGTAGGGGTAGGTTTGGGTTGGGGGCGGGAGGGCGGGGGGCCCCGCAGCACAGAGCCCTCGCGGGCTGCATCCCCGTTCACCAAAAAGGTCAACCCCCGGGAACTACCAGAACCAGATCACGATGGCCGCGGTCATCACCAGCAGGATGACCGCCAGGTACCGGTAATTCTGGTACCAGGGCAGGGCCTGCAATTCTTCCGTTTCAGAAGTGAACAATTCCTTTTTATAGGTGTACTCGGCTACCTGCTGCGGGTCGGGTCGTCCGGTGGCCAGGCTTACCCCGATGTGGATGAGCGCACTTACCACAAACAACAGGTTGGCCTTAGCCAGGAAATGGAAATCATTCAGGTAGGGCCACAGGTCCAGGGAAGCCGAAAGGATCATAAAGAGGGCGAAAATACCCCCGAAAATAAGGCTGACAAAAGCCCCCTGGGCATTGGCGCGCTTCCAGAACAGGCCAAGGATAAAGGCAGAGACCACCGGTGGACTGGTAAAGGCAATCACCAGCTGCAGGTACGCCCAGAGGGAATCGCTTACCCTTTCGATAAAGGGCACCCAGGCAGAGGCCAGCACAACCAGGACCAGGGTGGCGATCTGTCCGGCGCGGACCAACTGCTTGCTGGTCAGTTCAGGCTTTAGTTCACGCACAAAATCCATGGTAATCAGGGTGGAGGCTGAATTGAAGGTCGCCGACACCGACGACATCATGGCGGCGAGCAACCCGGCCACCACGAGCCCAAGGATGCCGGCGGGAAGCAGTTGAAAGAGCAGCACCGGATACGTCAGGTTTGGGCAATCGGCCAGGTTTTCACACATCCCCCCGGAAGCGAGGGGATAATTCAACTCTGAAATGTCGAGGGTATTGAACAGCAGCAGGGCCAGGACCCCGGGCACCACCATAATGAAGATCACAGGAAGCTTGAGCAATCCGGCAAAGAGGGCTCCCCACCGGCCATGGTTCAGGTTTTTAGCCCCCAATACGCGCTGCACCATAAACTGGTTATTGGCCCAGAAATAAAAGCCCAGCAGGGCCACCCCGGAAACCAGCCCCCACCAGGGCATAAATTCATCATTGCCCGGGCGTACCAGGCTAAAGGCCTCTTTCGAATTTGATGGGATGTATTTCCCTTCGGCCGCCCGGTCCCTGAATTCCACCTCCCCGGCAGCAAGCATGCCGTCGAGTTTGTCCATCATCAATTCCCATCCCCCGCCGAGCCGGTCAAAAGCAAAATAGGTGAGCAGACACGAGCCGATAATGAGCAGTACCGCCTGGATGACCTCGGTTTGTATCACCGAGTTAAGCCCCCCCGGAATGGTGTAGGCGGCTGCCGCGAGGGCGAGGATAATGATAATGAGGGTGGAACTGATCTCCGGAAAAAGCAGCTTGAGGACTATGCTGCCCACATAAAGCCCGGCGGCGGTATCGACCAGGACATTCCCGATGATGGTAATGAGCGAAAAATAATACCGGGAACGCTTGTCATAGCGTTTTTGCAGGAATTCCGGCATGGTGTACACCCCCGATTTCAGGTAGAACGGGAGGAAGAAGATGGAAAAAAAGATCAGGATTACCACCGCGTACCACTCGTAGTTGTATACGTGGACGTTGGTCTGAAAGCCGTCGGAGGCCAGCCCTACCAGGGTGGAGCTGGAGATATTGGCAGAAAAAAGGGCAATCCCCACAATGGGCCAGGTCATGGTGCGGCCTCCAAGGAAATAATCTTCAGAACTGCTCCGCTTCGATTTGGAAATCCCGTATATAATGATCCCTACCAGGTAGACCACGATCACTACCAGGTCCAGAGTACCTAATCCGCCCATGAATTTTTGATTTAGTTGGTTGAGTTTAGTCAAAAAACGTGGCAATCCCCCTCTGCGGGGGATCGCGTTGCGCCCTCAATATAAAAACTTTATTCCGCTCTGTAAAATCTGAGATTGAATACCGACCTGCCTGTACCGGGGGCTTTCCCCCTACTCCCCCTGGCCCTTCACAAAATCAATGTTTCGTTTCAGGCCCGCAAATTTGGCCCGTTTGACAGCCGATTTTGAAAACACCTGCCGGAAGACCTCCACAGTGAGTTCCTCCCACTCCCTCCGGTCCATGTCGAGGAGGCCTGGGGCCGGGTTGAACCTGGGTTCCCCATGGGGCTTTGAAAATCGGTTCCAGGGGCAGACATCCTGGCAAATATCGCACCCGAATACCCAGTCGTCGAAGGATCCGCTTACAGAAGCGGGGATCTCATTTTTCAACTCTATGGTAAAGTAGGAAATGCATTTGCTCCCGTCAACCACATACGGCTTCACAATAGCCCCTGTCGGGCAGGCCTCCAGGCAGGCCGTACAGGTACCGCAGTGGTCTGTCACCGGGGCATCGGGGGCGAGCTCCAGGTCCACGATCAGTTCTGCAATAAAATAGAAAGACCCTACCTGCCGGGTAAGCAGATTGGCGTTTTTCCCAATCCATCCGAGGCCGCTGCGGGCAGCCCAGGCCTTGTCCAGGACCGGGGCGGAATCCACAAAGGCCCGGCCGTCCACAGCCCCGATTTCCTCGCGGATGAATTCGAGCAATGCGCGGAGCTTGTCTTTGACCACGCGGTGGTAATCTTCCCCGTAGGCATATTTGGAGAGTTTGTACGTGTCCTCCCTTTGCTGCTCCCGGGGAAAATAATTATACAACAGGGAAATGACCGTTCGCGCCCCGGGCACCAGCTTGCGGGGGTCCAGGCGCTTGTCGAAATGGTTTTCCATATAGGCCATTTCCCCGTGCATCCCCTGCCTGAGCCACCGTTCCAACCTTGGGGCTTCTGCTTCCAGGAAGGTCGCTTCCGAGATGCCACAGGCCAAAAACCCGAGGCGTTGGGCCTCGGCTTTTATGGCGACAGCGTTTCTTTCCCTGGACATCCCCGGCTAGATTTGATCCGAAGATACCAAAAATGCGAGGGCAGTTCCCCCTCCAAAACAAGAAAGCAGAAAAGCTAAAGGGGTCGGCTAATGCCTGGGATGCAATTCCAGCAATACCTCGCCCGGCTTCAGGGAAATCAGCGGCACGACCTCCAGGGTCGGGAGCGGGGAGGTAATCCGGTACTTTTTTACCATCCACCCGATGGCCATCACCATTTCGTAGAGGGCAAAATTATTGCCAATACACATCCGGGGGCCCGCCCCAAAGGGGAAGTAATGGGAGGTGAACTCCTTTTTCCTTTCCGGGTCGAACCGATCGGGACGGAAGGACAGGGGGTCTTCCCAAAGGCGGGGGCTGCGGTGAAGTTCGTAAAGACTCACCAGCCAGGTGGTTCCGGCCGGATAGGTGTGTCCCTGCAATTCTTCCGGCCCGAGGGAAACCCGGTCGATCACATAAACCGGCGGAAAGAGGCGCATGGCTTCCTCCACGCATTGCTGGGCAAACCCAAGGCCCCTTATCCATTGATCGATGTTGCCTGGGTCAAAATCCAGGGATGCCACACTCTGGTAAAGCCTTTCCTGTATCTCCGGGTGCCGGGCGAGGAGGTACAGGGTAAAACTCAGGGCATTGGCGGTTGTCTCGTGCCCGGCCGTAAAAAGGATCAGGACCTCATCGATCAGTTGTTTCCTGGGCATGGGGGAACCATCGTCGTACCGGGCTTCCAGCAGCATGTCGAGCAAATCGCCCTGAGACGCCCCGCTTTGGACCCGCTCCTCGATCAACCGGTCAAGCAACCCCCGCCCCTCCTCTGCGTAGTCCAGGTGGCGGCGGATTTGTCCTGACATTCGGAACCACCATTTCAAATAGGGCTGCCGCATTTCACGGATCAGCATGCGCTGGTTCGTTTCGGTGATTTCCTGCAAGCGCTTCATGTCGTCCCGGAGGTTTCCCGCACTGAAAAGCGACCGGGCCACCACCTGGAAAGCCAGGTCGCTCATGCGCGGAAATACATCCATCGGCCGGCCTACCGGCAGGCCCGATAATTCTGAACGAATTGCCCCGAACATTATCCCCAGCAAGCCCCTGAGGGCATCTTTGTGGAACGCCGGTTGTATCATCTTGCGATGCCTGCGCCAGTACTCCCCTTCACTGGTCAGGATGCCGTGCCCAATGTATTTGGCCAGATCGCGGGTCTGAAGGGGCGATTTGCGGTAATTCCGGTGGTTCTTTTGCAGGATGTTGCGGGCAATCAGGGGGTCGCGGGTGAAAACGACCCTTGAATCCGGCCCGATCCAAACCATGAAAGTATCGCCATGGGCTTCAAAATTTTCGTGGTGGAACGGCAGGGGGTTTTTGAGGATCCGCTTGCGGTTTTTAAGTACCGTCCACAGGGAAACTGCATGGATGGGCGGATTTCCGGCCCCGGAAAGGGGTTTACTTGCGGTTTCCTGCTGTGGGGCCTGGTTTTCTGACATCGCTATCCCTGCTCAGGGAACAGGCCGGGCTGCACCCCTCCCTTAAACCGGCCCAGGTGCCGGTAGGCGAGTTCCGTGACCTCCCTTCCCCTCGGGGTACGCTGGATAAAGCCCTGCTGGATGAGGAAAGGTTCATATACTTCTTCAATGGTTTCCGCGTTTTCCGAGACGGCTGTGGCCAGGGTACTGATCCCCACGGGGCCACCCTTGAATTTATCGATGATGGTGGCCAGGATCTTGTTGTCCATTTCGTCGAGCCCATAGGCGTCTACATTAAGCGCCTTCAGGCCATACCGGGATATTTCCAGGTCAATCCGCCCATTGCCCTTGATCTGTGCAAAATCGCGGATACGCCGCAGCAGCGCATTGCAGATCCGGGGGGTCCCCCGGCTGCGACCGGCGATCTCTATGGCGGCCTCGTGTGAGATCGGCACTTTCAGGATATCGGCGGAACGCTCCACAATGGCAGCCAGCAATTCGGTGTTGTAGTATTCCAGGCGGCTGGCAATACCAAAGCGGGCTCTCATGGGGGCGGTCAGCAGCCCCGACCGGGTGGTGGCCCCCACCAGGGTAAAGGGGTTCAGGTGGATTTGCACCGAGCGGGCATTGGGCCCTGTTTCGATCATGATATCGATCTTGAAATCCTCCATGGCAGAGTAGAGGTATTCCTCCACCACCGGGCTCAGGCGATGGATTTCGTCGATGAACAAAACATCCCTGGTTTCCAGGTTGGTAAGCAGCCCGGCCAGGTCTCCCGGCTTGTCCAGGACCGGCCCGGAGGTCACTTTCAGGCCTACCCCCAGTTCATTGGCCAAAATATGGGCCAGGGTGGTCTTCCCCAGGCCCGGGGGGCCGTGCAGGAGGGTATGGTCAAGGGCCTCCTTCCGGAGGTTGGCCGCCTGCACGAACACCTTGAGGTTGTCCAGGACCTTCTCCTGCCCTGCAAAGTCATCAAAAGACAGGGGTCGAAGGGCGCGCTCTATATCGAGTTCCTCCTGGGAAAAATGTTCTGCCGTGGGGTCAAGATGCTCATTCATTGCCAAACAAAGATAGGAAAACCCCTCCGCACTAGTGCGAAGCTTTTGGCCCTATTTCCTTGAACGGCGTTGATATTTGTCATACTTTTCGGGACATTTTTTTCGCTCCTTTGCAAAAGGTTCCGGCTTTCCGGCTGGCCTGGGCGTCCTGTGAAATTTATTAATCGCCAAATCAGGTATCTATGGCAACTTTCAACCTAACCCAGTATGGGATTTCCGTTGGGGAAGTCCACCGAAACAGCAGTATCCCCATGTTATACGAAATCGGCCTGCGCAGTGAAGCCGGAACGGCCATTTCCGATGTAGGGGCCTTATTGGTCTACTCAGGGGAAAAAACCGGCCGGAGTCCCAAGGACAAACGCATCGTCAGGCATCCCGATTCGGAAAACAACATCGACTGGGGCGATGTCAACATCGGCCTGGACGAAAACACCTTCTTCGTCAACAGGGAACGGGCCATCGATTACCTCAACATTTGTGAACGCCTTTTTGTGGTCGATGCCTTTGCGGGGTGGGACCCCAAATACCGCATTAAGGTGCGCATCATTTGTACCCGGGCATACCACGCCCTTTTTATGCAAAACATGCTCATCATGCCCACCGCAGCCGAGCTGAAAGATTTCGGGACCCCTGATTATGTGATCCTGAATGCAGGAGGGTTCCCGGCAAACTCCTACACCTCCCACATGACTTCCAAAACCTCGGTGGATGTACACCTGGAGCGGCAGGAAATCGTGATCCTGGGAACCCAGTATGCGGGGGAAATGAAAAAGGGCATTTTCTCCGTGATGAACTACCTGATGCCGCTTCAGGACGTACTGCCCATGCACTGTTCGGCCAACGTCGGGGCCGGGGGCGACGTCACTTACCTCTTTGGCCTGTCGGGGACCGGGAAGACCACCCTGAGCGCAGACCCCAAGCGAAAACTGATCGGGGATGACGAACATTGCTGGACCGATGAAGGCACCTTCAATATAGAGGGCGGCTGCTACGCCAAAGCCATTAACCTTTCCGCAGAAAATGAACCCGATAT
Organism: Robiginitalea marina; assembly: GCF_024006985.1. Taxonomy (GTDB): domain Bacteria; phylum Bacteroidota; class Bacteroidia; order Flavobacteriales; family Flavobacteriaceae; genus Robiginitalea; species Robiginitalea marina. The sequence continues at coordinate 50,117 of NZ_JAMXIB010000011.1, read as the reverse complement.
TTTCAATGCCATTCGTTTCGGAACGGTTCTGGAAAACCTGGTTTATGACAAAGAGACCCGCGAGGTCGATTATACAGACACCTCCATTACCGAAAATACCCGGGCCTCCTACCCGATCCGGTTCATTGAGAATGTACAGATCCCCTGCGTGGCAGGACATCCAAAAAACATCATCTTCCTGACCTGTGACGCTTTCGGGGTGCTTCCACCGGTGAGCAAGCTCACCCCGGAACAGGCCAGCTACCATTTTATTTCGGGTTATACCGCCAAGGTGGCGGGTACGGAAATGGGGGTTACAGAACCCCAGGCCACCTTCAGCGCCTGCTTCGGGGCTGCATTCATGATGTGGCACCCCAACAAGTATGCGGAGTTACTGGCCAGCAAGATGAAGGAACACCAGGTGAAGGCCTGGCTCGTGAACACGGGATGGACCGGAGGCGGCCATGGGGTCGGTTCCCGGATCAAGCTCAAATACACCCGGGCCATGATCGATGCCATCCACAACGGGGATTTTGAGGCGGTATCTTACGCAAAAGACGATGAGTTCGGGTTTATGGTCCCCCAGGCCTGCCCGGGTGTGCCCGAAGCCCTGCTGAACCCGAGAAATACCTGGGACGACCAAAAGGCCTATGACGCCACCAAATCCAAGCTGGTAGCCCTGTTCCGGAAAAACTTCCAGAAATATGAGGCCGGGGTAAACGCCGACATCATTGCAGCGGGCCCCAATACCTGACAGGCCGACCAATTCCCCGGGAGGGCTTCCTTCCGGGGTTTTACATTTGTAAGGACGTTATTCCGGAGCCTTATGGAGTTCCGCCCTGTCGCGGAATCCGGGGATTTCGATTGCGGGCTGCCCGTATACGAAAAGGCGGGAATCCCCGCTGCCTTCATAGCGGAGGACGTCCAGGGCCCTTATGCGCCCATTGGACGATTCGCCCAGGGTAACCGATACAACCCTGGCTTCGAGGGCGCGAGCATCGAGTCGGGTATTTCCTGAAAGCGTCGCCTGCATTTCGGGGCTATCTCCTTCCAGGACCAGAGAAGCGCTTTGGGTTAGCGCCAGCGCAAGGCCTCCACCTTCGGAATACAGGTGGGCGTCGGCCCGGTCGGCTGCCCTTATGGCCACCGAATCGGCCCTAAGGCGCAGATCTGCAGAGGCATTTCCTTCCAGGTCCACCGACACTATGGTGCCATGGACCTCGAGTGTGGCCTTTCCCACCTCCATGACCCCGAGCCTGATTTGATCGGCCTTCAGCGGATCCGAGGTGGTAAGGTTTCCCGCGGTTACCCGTATCGATTCCAGGTGGGTGTAACTCAGGGTAAGGTCGAGCTGCTTCTTTGCGGTAATGTTGTAAAAGGAGGCAATCCGGAGGGTATCGCCGTCCAGGTCGAACCTCAGGATATCCACCAGGTTGTCGTCGGCATCAATCCGAACCCCTTCCGAGGCCCCGGCCCTTAGGCGTACTTCAAGGTCGTCTTCCAGGACCAGATGGGAAAAAGGCGGAAGTTCCCTGTCGACGGAAACCACCGTCCGGCTTCCCCGGATACGAGGTTTTCGCTGACCAAGCGCAGGGGTGGCCAGCAGGAGGGAGCAAAGGACAACCCCAAAGGAGATCAGGTTTTTCATGGTATTGAGCCTTCTTTGGATTAAAGATATCACAATTCGGCAAAACGGAGCGGTTTTCCCAAAAAACAGGAAAAGCCCACAGGGTGGGCTTTTCGATGCGTATCAGGCGAAGAGGGGCTAGTGCTGCAATTCCTCTTCCCCTTCCTGCAATGGGATGTGCTGGGGCACAAAGTCCTGTCCCTTAAGGATATACTCCCCATTGTCGTAGGTCTTGCTGTAGTCATAACACCAACGGTGTACCTCGGGGATCTCCCCTGGCCAGTTCCCGTGGATATGTTCCTGGGGGGCCGTCCATTCCAGGGTGGTGGCATTCCAGGGGTTTTGCGGGCCCCGCTCGCCGTAGAACATACTGCGAATAAAATTGTAAAGGAAGATCAGCTGGGCCCCGGCCGTAATTATCGCAAAAACGGTCATCAGCACCTGTACGTCCACCAGTTCATCGAACATGGGGAACGCAGTGTTCTCATAATACCTCCTGGGAACGCCGGCCATCCCCACGAAGTGCATGGGGAAGAAAACGCCATAGGACCCCACTGCCGTGATCCAGAAATGGATATATCCCAGGTTTTTGCTCATCATCCGGCCCTGGAACATTTTGGGGAACCAGTGGTATACCCCGGCAAAGAGTCCGTAAAGGGCAGAGATCCCCATAACCAGGTGGAAGTGGGCGACCACGAAATAGGTGTCGTGTACATTGATGTCCAGGGTACTGTCACCCAGCACGATCCCGGTAAGACCCCCGGTGATGAAGGTAGATACCATCCCTATGGAAAAGAGCATGCCCGGGTTGAGCTGCAGGTTTCCTTTCCAGAGGGTGGTAATCCAGTTAAAGGCCTTTACCGCGGAAGGGATGGCAATCAAAAGGGTGGTAAAGGTAAATACCGACCCCAGGAAGGGGTTCATCCCGGAAATAAACATATGGTGTCCCCATACAATGGTGGAGAGGAAGGCGATAGCCAGGATGGAGGCGATCATAGCGCGGTATCCGAAGATGGGCTTGCGCGCATTTACGGACATCACTTCCGAAACAATCCCCATGGCGGGCAGGATTACGATGTAAACCTCGGGGTGTCCGAGGAACCAGAAGAGGTGCTCATAAAGTACCGGGGAGCCTCCCTGGTAGTGCAAGACCTCTCCCTGGATGAAAATATCAGAAAGGAAAAAGGAGGTCCCGAAGCTGCGGTCCATAAGCAACAACAGGGCTGCCGAAAGGAGGACGGGGAAGGAAATTACCCCGATGATAGCGGTCACGAAAAACGCCCAGATCGTAAGGGGCAGGCGGGTCATCGACATACCCTTGGTCCGGAGGTTGATAACGGTGACAATATAGTTCAGGGAACCCAGCAGGGAGGAGGCGATGAAAATGGCCATCGACACCAGCCACAGGGTCATCCCCATTCCCGATCCGGGCTGTGCCATGGGCAGGGCACTCAGGGGCGGGTATATGGTCCATCCCGCAGCGGCAGGGCCGGCTTCCACGAAAAGTGAAATGACCATGATGACGCTGGAGGTGAAGAACATCCAGTACGACAACATGTTCAGGAAACCGGAGGCCATATCGCGGGCCCCGATCTGCAGGGGGATCAGCAGGTTGCTAAAGGTACCGCTCAACCCGGCAGTAAGCACGAAAAACACCATTATGGTGCCGTGTATGGTTACCAGGGCAAGGTAAATGTCAGCGTCCATGACACCCCCGGGGGCCCATTTGCCAAGCAGCGCCTCAAAAATCGGGAACGACTGCCCGGGCCAGGCCAACTGCATGCGGAACAGCAGCGACATGGCGATACCGATGATCCCCATGATCAACCCCGTAATGAGGTACTGTTTGGAGATCATTTTGTGATCCTGGCTGAAGATGTATTTGGTTACAAACGTCTCTTTGTGGTGGTGCCCGTGGTCATGGGCGTGATCATCTGCCACTGCGTGTGCTTGTACTGACATAATCCTTTGGTTTTATTCCTTTTCTAGCTAATTTTTTTTTACGGTTGCATGGAGGCCATGGTCTGCCCGAACGTCTGCTGGCTTTCGATCCAGGCCTGGTATTCCTCCTCGGTCTCCACGACAATTTTTAACTGCATGTTGTAGTGCGACTTGCCACAGATCTTGTTGCACAACAGCACGTAGTCGAATTCCCAGGGGTCCGAATTCGGTTCCCCGGCGGCAGCCCTTTCTGCACGGAGGGCATTGGTGCGCTGCACTTTATCAATGATCTCCGGTCGCTGCCTCATCTCCGCCGTGGTTACGGTGGGGGTGAAGGAGAATTCGGTGACCATGCCGGGCACACAGTTCATCTGGGCCCGGAAATGCGGCATATACGCCGAGTGTAGCACATCCTGGGAGCGGAACTTGAAATTCACTTTCCGCCCGACCGGAAGGTGGAGTTCTTTTACGAGGATGTCATCGACCCCATTGGGATCGGACTCATCCAGCCCCAGCACGTTTGCCCGGTCGATATCGATCAGGCGGACGTTCGCCTCCCCCAGTACGTTGTCGGCGCCCCCGTAGCGGGCCGTCCAGTTGAATTGCTGGGCATAAAGCTCCACGATCAGCGGATCGTCCTCATCATTGATGTCCATAATGCTCGTCCAGGTATAAAGCCCCCAGAGGATCAACCCTGCAAGCACGATCACCGGGATAATGGTCCATATGAATTCCAGCCGGTCGTTATCGGCAAAGAACAATGCTTTCCTGCCCTCCTCTCCCCGGTACTTGAATGCAAAATAATGCAGCAGCGCCTGGGTGATGATCTGTACGATAAAAATAATAACAAATGTCCACAACATTAGGGAATCGTATTCCCCCCCGTGTTCACTGGCCGCTTCAGGCAGGATAAACTTGCCGTATTTCCAGAAGCTGAAAATGGTGATGCCGTATATGAATACCAGGAAGAGGAACATCAGGTAGCCGTTGTACCTGTTGTCTTCCTCAGTGGCTACTTCCGAATTTCCCGCTTTAGCTCTTACCTGTGATAATTCAAAGATTTTGGTCATTTGCCAGATGGCAATGGCCACCAAAACTAAAACCGTGATCGTCAAAAATGCTGTCATTGTGTGAACGGATATGATTCGCTATGGATTCGTTTAATAGTGGAATTGGCGGCTTTCTTCAATAAACGGGTTGCGCGTCGGTTGGAGGGGCGCCTTGGTCAGGGCACGGAAAACCCAGAAAATAAAGGCCCCCGCAAAAAAGAGCACGGCGCCGATTTCCGGGATGCCGATATACCACTGGTCCCCTACGGTCGCAGGCATTACCATGTTGAAAACATCCAGGTAATGACCTAAAAGTACAACTATTCCGGTCATGATCACAAACCAGTTAAGCCGCTTGTAATCGCTGTTCATCAGCACCAGCAGCGGGAAAATAAAGTTCATGGCCAGCATGCCCCAGAAGGGCAGGGTGTACTGTTCGATCCGGGTTACAAAATAGGTCACTTCCTCCGGGATATTGGCATACCAGATGAGCATGAACTGGGCAAACCAAAGATAGGTCCAGAAAATGCTGATGCCAAACATAAACTTGGCCAGGTCGTGGATATGGCTGTTATTGACATCGGGCAGGTACCCCCTTGACTTCAGGTAAATGGTTACCATGGCAATCACGGTAATGCCGGAAACAAACATGCTTGCAAATACGTACCATCCGAAGAGGGTGCTGAACCAGTGCGGGTCAAGGCTCATGATCCAGTCCCATGACATCATGGATTCGGTTACCAGGTAGAAGACCAGGAACCCGGCGGACCACCGGAAATTCTTTTTGAAATTGCTGTTGTCGTCAGCAGCGTCCTGGGCCAGGGAAAGCCGGCGCGATACTTCGCGGTAAGCGATCCATCCGCCAAGGAATATGGCTGCGCGGACCAGGAAGAAGGTGGGGTTCAGGTACCCTGCCTTGCCCTGGAGCAATTCGTCGTGGGCCACGGTTTCTGCATCCATCCAAACAAAGAGGTGGTTCATATGGAGTACGGACAATACTAGGAACACAAACAGTACAATGCCGCCAGGCACCAGCCAGGCAGTGATACCTTCCATTACACGGAACAACAGGGGGGACCATCCGGCCTGGGCCGCCCGTTGAATGGCATAAAATGCAAGTACCCCAAGGGAAATCATAAAGAAAAAGAAGATGGCGACATACATGGCCGCCCAGGGACGGTTCTGCAGCTGGTGCAACAGGTGTTCATCGTGGTCTGCGCCGTGGGCTTCCTCCCCATGGGCCTGGTCGGCATGGGCCGTTCCATGTGCGGCAGCGCCATCAGCAGCTGCAGCGGCATGGTCCCCTCCGTGGCCATCCCCGTGGGAAGCCACCATGGCCCTGGCTTCTTCCACCGTGGAAGGGGCAGATACAAATCCAATGGCCATCCCCAGAAGCCCGAGGGCCATCAACACCAGGGATCCGATTTTAAGTCTGTTCGAGAAGGTATACATCTGCAATGCTGCTTTATTTTGTTAAGTCTTCCTTGAGTTTCATCACATATTCAGAAACCTGCCAGCGCTCTTTGTGGTTCAATTGGTTCGCGTAAGAGCCCATCGAGTTGAGCCCGTAGTAGATTACATGATAAGTGCCCCCGACCGTGATGTTCCTGGCGGCGTCTGCGTAAGAGGGTACCCCGAGGATCTTTTCACGTTGCACCAGGGTGCCCTTCCCGTCGCCTTTGGCCCCGTGGCAGATGGCACAGTATATATCGTAGAGTTGTTTTCCCACGGCAAGGTTTTCCTCCCGCTGCAGGGAATCGAGAGGGCTTGCCGCCAGGCGGGAAGCGTCCTTGCCCTCGGGGGTATTCTCAAAGGCATAGGGAACCAGGCCCCTGGAGATGGTATTTTCCACGGGGATCATCGCCTCGGTGCCCTCCGGGAGCCAGTCTACCTTTTCGTAGGTCTCGTAGCCGACGGACTCATACATATTGGGCATATACTGGTAGTTGGGCTGGTTGTTGTCCTGGCAGGACGCCAGCACCAGCACCAGTATAATTACCCCTGCTGAAATAAGCGTGTTCTTCATCGTTCAGAATTACTTTTCGACACTATTGATTTCTACGGCACCGGTTTCCCTGAGCAGGGCCGTCAGGCCAGCCTCATCGCCGTGTACCTCCACTTCCATGATAAAATGGTCGTCGGTACTCCTGGGGTCCGGGTTCTCCGCTTTTTTGAAGGGCCACAGGCGGCTCCTCAGGTAAAAGGTTATCACCATCAGGTGGGCGGCAAAAAACACCGTCATCTCAAACATTACCGGCACAAAGGCAGGCATGTTTTCGATATAGCTGAAACTGGGTTTCCCCCCGATATCCTGGGGCCAGTCCTGGATCATGATGTAGTTCATCATCACGATGGCCACAGTGAGCCCAAGGCAGCCATACATAAAGGAGGTAATGGCGATGCGGGTGGGTGCCAGTCCCATGGCCTTGTCGAGTCCGTGGACCGGGAACGGGCAGTACACCTCTTCGATGTGGTGCCGGGCGGCCTTTACTTTCTTTACCGCCTGCATCAGCACGTCATCGTCATTGTAATACGCGTGAATCACTTTAGATGCCATAACCTATTTCTTTTCGTTTAAGCGTTTCGCCTGTCCGGCCCAGTCGTCTCGTTGTGCCCTGCCGGGGAATGACCCGGTAAGGGAGTCGAGCAGGTCATATTCCCTTTCTGTCATCCGGCTGACCTGCCCAAAGGTAAAGATGCCGATCTGGTTAAGGGTTTGTTCCATTTGCGGGCCCACTCCCTTGATCTTTTTCAGGTCGTCCGGGGTTTCCGTGGCGGCATCGAAGACCCCCAGGGTTCCCAGCAGGGCGCCAATTTTCTCCTGGTCGCCTGCGGCGGGGGCTGAAGGCTTTCCGCCACCCTGTTTTACCGCAGCCGTTGCAGGCATCTGGTAAAGGGGTTTGCCGGCATCCCTAAGCTTCTTGTACCGCTCCCCGGAAGATTTCAGGATGGACTTCACCTCCGCCTGGGCGATGACCGGGAAGGTCCTGGCATACAGGAGGAAGAGGACGAAGAAAAAGCCGATAGTGCCTATAAAGATGCCGATATCGACAAAGGTCGGGGAAAACATGGTCCAGGAAGACGGCAGGTAATCGCGGTGGAGGGAAGTCACAATGATCACAAACCGTTCAAACCACATCCCGATGTTTACCACAATTGAAATGATAAAAGACACCATAATGCTGGTACGGATCTTTTTGAACCACATGACCTGGGGCGAAACCACGTTGCAGGTCATCATCAGGGTATACGCCCACCAGTAAGGCCCGGTGGCCCGGTTCAGGAACGCGTACTGTTCGTACTCCACCCCGGAATACCAGGCGATGAACAGCTCGGTGATGTAAGCACACCCGACAATGGACCCGGTAATCATGATCACGATGTTCATCAGCTCGATGTGCTGCACGGTGATATAGGCCTCAAGGTTGCTCACCTTCCGCATGATGATCAGCAGGGTCTGCACCATGGCAAAGCCGGAGAAGATGGCCCCGGCCACAAAATAAGGGGGGAAGATGGTCGTGTGCCATCCCGGGATGACCGAGGTGGCAAAGTCAAAGGATACAATGGTATGAACGGAAAGTACAAGGGGGGTGGCCAAACCGGCGAGGACCAGGGAAACCTCCTCAAAACGCTGCCAGTCTTTGGCCCGCCCGGTCCAGCCAAAACTCACCAGGCTGTATATTTTCTTCTGGAAAGGCTTTACCGCGCGATCGCGGATCATGGCAAAGTCGGGCAACAGCCCGGTCCACCAGAACACCAGGGAAACCGAAAGATAGGTGGATATCGCAAAAACGTCCCAAAGCAGGGGGGAGTTGAAATTCACCCAAAGGGATCCGAACTGGTTGGGGATAGGGAGGACCCAGTACGCCAGCCATGGACGTCCCATGTGGATGATGGGGAACAGCCCGGCCTGGATCACCGAGAAGATGGTCATTGCCTCAGCGGAACGGTTGATCGCCATCCTCCACTTCTGGCGGAACAGCAGCAATACGGCTGAGATCAGGGTTCCAGCGTGGCCGATACCCACCCACCAGACGAAGTTGGTAATGTCCCAGGCCCAGTTCACGGTGCGGTTGAGTCCCCAGGTACCTATCCCGGTGGAAACGGTATAGATGATACACCCGACCCCCCAAAGAAAGGCGGCCAGCGCGATGGAAAATACTATCCACCAGTGCTTGTTGGCCCTTCCCTCCACCGGGGCTGCAATGTCTACCGATACCTCGTGGTAGCCCTTATCACCCAGCACAAGGGGCTTGCGTATTGGTGCTTCGTAATGCGACGCCATATCTAGTATTCGTTTCTTAAGTTGTTATGCTTCGTTTGTGTTTCGGACCTTAACGTGATAGAACACATTGGGCTTGGTCCCCACATGCTCCAGGAGGTGGTACATCCTTTCGCTTTCTTTAAGCCTGGCCACCTCGCTCTCAGGGTTATTGACGTCCCCGAAAACGATAGCCCCGCTGCTGCACGCATTGGAACAGGCGGTCTGGAATTCCTCATCCCTGACCTCGCGGCCCTCGCGCTTCGCATCCAGGATGGCCTTCTGGGTCATTTGGATACACCAGGAGCATTTTTCCATCACCCCACGCGAACGGACGTTTACATCCGGATTGAGGACCATCTTGCCGAGGTCGTTGTTCATGTGGAAGTCGAATTCGTCGTTGTCGCTGTACAGGAACCAGTTGAAGCGGCGCACCTTGTACGGGCAGTTGTTTGCGCAATAGCGCGTACCCACGCAACGGTTGTAGGCCATGTGGTTGTGCCCCTGGCGGCTGTGGACCGTGGCGGCCACCGGACAAACCGTTTCACAGGGCGCATGGTTGCAGTGCTGGCACATCACCGGCTGGAATGCCACCTGCGGGTTGGCCGCAGGGTCTTCCATTTCCTCAAACCCGGATTTGGACTCGAAAGCCCCCGAAAACCCGTCTTTCTTCAGGTTATCGGCCTCAAAAGTCTCCTCGGAAGAGTAATACCGGTCTATCCGCAGCCAGTGCATGTCGCGGGAACGGCGGATTTCCTCCTTCCCTACCACCGGCACGTTGTTCTCGGCGCTACAGGCGATGACGCATGCCCCGCAACCGGTACAGGCGTTCAGGTCGATGGACATGTTGAAATGGTGCCCTATGGAGCGGTCAAAGCTATCCCAGAGGTCGACGGTTGTGGCGGGGACTTCCTGGTGGTCCAGGGATACCTGGGGAACCGGGTTCCATTCGGCGGCCTCCAGGGTATTGAAATCCTCCAGGGTCGTTTCCTTGATGATGTCGCCGCGACCCATCAATGTTTTATGGAGCTGTACACAGGCAAACTCGTGCATGCCGTCAGCCTTTTTGAGGGCAACGGACTGGATGGCATTAAAATCCTGGTACAGGGGGAAGGCATTTACCCCGGTCTGCATCTCCTTCTTCATGCCGACCGCACGGCCGTATCCAAAGGAAAGCCCCACGGTGCCCTCTGCCTGCCCCGGCTGGATGATTACAGGTACCCTGTTCAGGGTGACCCCATTGACGTCGAGGTCCACATAGCTCCCGTCCATACCCCCGTTGGCCACGTGGGTATTGACCAGGCCGAGGTCACTGGCGTCTTTTTTGGAAATAGTAATATAGTTATCCCAGGAGACCCGGGTAATGGGGTCGGGGAACTCCTGCAGCCAGGGGTTTCCGGCCTGTCGGCCATCGCCCATGCCCACTTTGGGATACATCACCAGGCTCATCCCGGCATCTGCAGCCCCGGCAAGGCGGCGCACTGCAGCAGCTACAGAAACCTGGCCGGCGGCCTCGCTTGCTGACCCGGTTTCCTTATCGGCGGGTCCTGCTGGCATTTTCGGGTCGGCTTCCGGGGCAGCACTTGTGTAAACCCCGTCATGGAGCGCCTGGCTCCATTCCGCTCCGCCCAGGATGCTTTCGCCCCAGGTTTCCCGGATAAAATCGTAATAGGTGGTTTCGGCGTCCATCCAGTTCAGCAGGCACTGCTGGAACTGACGGGTATCGAAAAGTTCCCGGATCACGGGCTGCATCAGGCTATAGTGCCCTTTTTTGAACTCTGCATCGCCCCAGGATTCCAGGTAATGGTTGGCTGCCCCGGCGAAGGTGGTGTGCTGGGTGGTCTCATTCTGGTTGGTCGAAAATGCCACCGAAATATCGACCTTCGAAAGGCCTTCAATAAATTCCCCGGCATTCGGGAGGGAGTACGCCGGGTTTACCCCATCCATGATCAGGGCGCCCACCTTCCCAGCATTCATATCGGCAACCAGCTGGCTGAGTTTCCGGGCGTTGCCCTGGCGCACATAGCGGGGAGCCGCCACATCAAAGGCCTGGCTGCCCAGCATTTCATTGATGGCCAGGACGACTGCCTGTGCATCCGGGTCGTCGAGCCCGCAAAGGACCACAGCCTTTCCAGGCGCCTTTCCAATCTGGCTAACCACAGCCTCCAGGGCCCGGGTCGCCTTTTCGGGCAATTCTCCCCCGGCCGCGCTGCCATTGAGGCGGGCATAGAGGTGGGCCAGGGCTACTTTTTGCCTGGCCGGGGTAAGGGGGATCCGTTGATCCGCATTGGCCCCGGTTAAGGACATGTTGGCTTCAAACTGCACGTGGCGCGACATTTTTCCATTTTGTGGGACGCGCCCTTTGCTGTACCCGCTGTCGTATCCGCCCCCCTGCCAGTCACCCAGGAAGTCGGCCCCGAAAGAAACGATCAGCTCGGCTTTGGAAAGGTCGTAATCGGCCAGTGCCCTTTCCCCGTATCGGGCTTCGAAGGCGTTCAGGGCTGCATCGTCGGAAACGGCATCGTACACCACATGGGTAACGTTCTCATACGCCTCAGCAAACCTGCTGATCAGGCGTTTTGCCGAAGGGCTCGCATAAGTTTGGGTAAGCAGGGCGATTTGCCTGCCTGTTCCCCTCAATCCCGCAAGTTTGGATTTAACCCCGGCATCGAGGGCGTCCCATTCCACGGGTTCCCCCTTGGCCGTGGGGCCCTGCATCCGGGTACTGTCGTAGAGGGAAAGGACGGAAGCCTGTATCCGGGCATTGGTGCCGCCCATCACCCGCGCCTCCTTGTTCCGCTCGATCTTTATCGGGCGCGATTCCCGGGTTTTCACCAGGATGCTGGCAAAATCAAACCCGTCAGCGATTGTGGTGGCGTAGTAGTTGGCCACCCCGGGGATAATGCGCTCGGGCTGGAAGACGTAAGGAATGGATTTATGGACCGGGCCCTCACAAGCCGCCAGGGATGCCGCCGCTGTACTGAAGCCCACATATTTGAGGAAATCCCTCCTGCTGGTTTGGGCAGAAGCGAGTTGTTGCTTGTCCCCCAGGAACTCATCCACCGGGATTTCTTCCGGGAATTCGTTTTGTTTCAGCGCCTCAACAATGGAATCGTTTGGGGATAGTTCCGCCTCACTCTTCCAGTATTTTTTGTTTGATGCCATAGGATTGGTTGTAATTAACTCCTTGTTGTTAGTAGTGACACTTTCCGCATTCCAGGCCTCCCATCTGGGCAGCTGTTACTTTTTCCACCCCGTATTTCTTGGCCAGCTCGGCGTGGATCTTTTCGTAATAATCATTGCCCTCCATCTGCACGTCGGTTTCCCGGTGGCAATTGATGCACCACCCCATGGTCAGGGGCGAATACTGGTACATGATTTCCATTTCCTCTACCGGGCCATGGCAGGTCTGGCATTCGATTTTGCCCACTGTTACGTGCTGGGCGTGGTTGAAATAGGCGAAGTCGGGCAGGTTGTGGATGCGCACCCATTCCACCGGCTGGGTTTCCCCGGTGTACTGCTGGTTTTCTTCATCCCAGCCGACAGCCTTGTACAGTTTTTTGATCTCGTTGGTATAGAACTCATTGGTATAGCCCATAGCCAGGTCCTCGGCAGACGGCCCTTCGGGGTTTCCCTTGTACTCGTAGATCGACTTGTGGCAGTTCATGCACACGTTAAGGGAAGGGATGCCGGAATGTTTTGAAACCCGGGCAGAGGAGTGGCAATAATTGCAATCGATCTTGTTGTCGCCGGCGTGGATTTTGTGGGAATAGTGGATCGGCTGGATGGGCGCATAGCCCTGGTCCACCCCTACCTGCATCATCCATCCATAGGCAAAATATGCAGCCCCCAGCATCAGGAAAATCACACTGACCAGCACCAGGAACTGGTTTTGAGCAAAGGCTTTCCAAAGGGGCAGGCCTTTTTCTGCCTTTTCCCGCTCCAGTACCACGCCATTCGCTTCAGCGATCCGGCGAAGGGTGCGGTTTACCAAAATCAGCATCATTACCAGCAGGGCAAAAACCATGGCCAGGGCCCCGAGGATCAACTCATTGGAAACCCCGCCGGAGGCGCCGGCATCCGTTTGGGCCCCGGCTGCGGCCGCAGCCGGGGCTGCAGGGGCAGGAGGGGTGGCCTCCGTATAGGCCAAAATGTCATTGATGTCCTGGTCGGAAAGGGTCGGGAAGGCAGTCATGGCTGCCTGGTTGTACTCCTCATAGATGCGGTTGGCATAGGCATCCCCAGAGGCAATCATGCCCGAACTGTTCTTGATCCAGGCATAGATCCATTCGCAATCAAGGCCTTCCTCCTCGATAAGGCGGGAAGCCACATTGGCCAGGGCCGGGCCCGTCATTTTGCGATTCAGGGCATGGCAGGCCGCGCAGTTCTGGTTAAACAATTGCTTCCCCTTGTCCGGGTCCCCCGGACCGCAGGGCCCTTCTTCACCGGCAGCTGTAGCCTCAGCCGCAGCAGCCTGGTCGGAAGCAGCATCGTCTTGGGCGTAAAGGGAAGGTGAGAAAAGGAAAGTAACTACTAAACAAAAACCAAAAAGTGCGGATAACTGATGGCGGTTGAGAACCTTTTTCATGAGTTGCTGTTCAATATTTTTCCTTGTGGCTGACAACACCCAAAAACAAGCCCGGCACCCAGGGTACCCGATCGCCTTTAATTGCTGTCTGTTCAGGCCTTTTTATTCGTCTGAAGGGAAGAAAACCCGGTCGCTTTCCACACCTGGAAAACCCGGATTTCTCGCGTTCAAATTGTCGACAAAAATAAGACATAGACTTTATTTTGGAAATCTTAGCTGTTTTATAATTTCTAATTTATAATAATTCTAAATAAAGTGGTAAAGGCCCGTGTGAATGGCCAAATTAGGTACTTTTGAACTGGGAAAAACACAAGAAATTCGAGTTATGAAGAAGCTGTTTTTGGCAAGCCTCCTCGCCCTTGGACTGACAGGCCCCGGGCTTGCCCAGCGTGGTCAGGTATCCATCGACCAGGACCCAGGGATCGGGAAGTTGCTTGAAATCTACAAGGAAGCCAACGCCAGCGCGGGCTTTTATACCATACAAATAGGTTTCGGCACCTATACATATGCCGAAGAGCTCAAAGAAGAGGTTTCCCTTGAATTCCCGGAATACCAACCCCGGATCGTGTTTGATTCACCTACCTACCGCGTGCAGGTCGGGCAATTCAGGAACCGCCTGGAGGCGGAAAAAAAATACCTTGAAGTGCGCAGGAAATTTCCCGGGGCCCTGCTGCTGAAACCGGAATAGCGCTGGGAAATCAAATCCCGATAGTTCCCGGGGCCTCCTCCCAAATCCCAAATTAAGACCTCGGCCTCAACCGATGCAAGTCAGCGCAATAAGCGGTCCCAGCAGAGACCCCATCCATCAACGCCAGTAAAAAACCCCAAGTTCCTCCGGAATTTGGGGTTTTCTTACATAAATATAGTGGTAGGATTCTCTGAACCCTACAAGGTCTTTTTGACCGCCACTTCCTGGAAGGCTTCAATGAGGTCCCCTTCCCTGATGTCGTTATAGTTCCTGATTTGCATGCCGCAGTCATATCCCTTGGCCACTTCCTTCACATCTTCCTTGAAGCGCTTCAGGGAGGAGAGTTCCCCGGTATAGATGACCACTCCGTCCCGGATCAGGCGGATGTTGGAATTCCTGAAGATTTTGCCGCTGAGCACCATACATCCGGCAATGGTGCCCACCTTGGAGATCTTGAAGGTCTCCCGGATTTCTGCCGTACCGGTAATTTCCTCCTTGATTTCAGGGGACAACATCCCCTCCATGGCATCCTTGACATCGTTGATTGCATCGTAGATGATGGAGTAGGTCCGGATATCGATTTCTTCCTTGTCGGCCAGGTCGCGGGCATTGCCCATCGGACGGACATTGAACCCGATTATGATGGCATCTGAGGCTGAGGCCAGGAGCACATCGGATTCCGTAATGGCCCCCACCCCTTTGTGGATGATATTGACCTGGATTTCTTCCGTGGAAAGTTTCTGGAACGAATCCGAAAGCGCTTCCACCGAGCCGTCCACGTCTCCCTTGAGGATGATATTGAGTTCCTTGAACTCCCCGAGGGCAATCCGCCTCCCGATCTCGTCCAGGGTAATATGGCGCTGGGTCCTGACACTTTGTTCCCGCAATAGTTGGGACCGCTTGGCGGCGATTTGCTTGGCTTCCTTTTCGTCCTCCAAAACATTGAACTTATCGCCGGCCTGGGGGGCGCCATCCAATCCAAGGATAGAAATCGGGGATGAGGGCCCGGCCTCCCGGACGATTTTTCCGCGCTCGTCCTGCATGGCCTTCACTTTGCCGCTGCAGGTACCAGCCAAAACATAATCGCCGATTTTGAGGGTTCCGCCCTGTACCAGTACCGTGGAGACGTAGCCCCGGCCCTTGTCGAGGAATGCCTCCACCACGGTTCCGGAGGCCAGCTTGTCGGGATTGGCCTTCAGATCGAGCATCTCGGCTTCGAGCAACACCTTTTCGAGGAGTTCATTGACCCCCTGCCCCGTTTTGGCAGAGATGTCCTGCGACTGGATTTTTCCACCCCAGTCTTCCACCAACAGGTTCATGTTGGCCAGGCCTTCCTTGATTTTTTCAGGGTTTGCCGTTGGCTTGTCGACCTTGTTAATCGCGAACACGATGGGCACCCCTGCGGCCTGGGCGTGGCTGATGGCCTCCCGGGTCTGCGGCATGATGTCGTCATCGGCAGCAATCACAATAATCGCAATATCGGTCACCTGGGCGCCCCTCGCACGCATAGCGGTAAAGGCTTCGTGGCCCGGGGTGTCGAGGAATGTAATTTTCTGTCCGCCGTCAAGGGAAACCGCGTAGGCCCCGATATGCTGGGTGATACCCCCGCTTTCCCCTGCTATCACGTTTTCTTCCCTGATGTAGTCGAGCAGGGAGGTCTTTCCGTGGTCCACATGTCCCATGACGGTTACAATGGGGGCCCTCGGCTTCAGGTCTTCCGGTGCGTCCTCCCGCTCTTCGATTGCTTCTTCTAAATCGGCGGTGACAAACTCCACCTCAAAGCCGAACTCATCGGCCACAATGGACAGGGTTTCGGCGTCGAGGCGCTGGTTCATCGTAACCATGATGCCCAGGGACATACAGGCGGAAATAATTTCGGTAGTGGAAACCCCCATCATCGTGGCCACCTCCTGGGCAGTAACGAATTCGGTAACTTTCAGGATCTTGCTTTCCAGCTCTTGCTGGGCGAGGTCTTTTTCAGTCTGTTGGCGGTGCAGGTCGCGCTTGTCGCGGCGATATTTGGCGCCTTTGCCCTTTTTGGTCTTGCCCTGGAGTTTTTCCAGTGTTTCACGAACCTGCTTTTGCACTTCTTCCTCCGTAGGCTCCACCTTGGGGGTGGAAAAGCGCTGGCCCTTGGGCGCAGCGGCCCGACCCCTGGCCGTATCTGCCTTGGTTACGATCCGGCGGCGACGGCGTTTGCGGTCGTCCCCGGTTTCCTTCTTTTCTTCTTTTTTCTTCTTCGCCTTTTCGAACTGAGACAGGTCGATCTTGTCCTTGATGGTGGGCCCGGAGAGCTTCTGGTATTCCGTCTTGAATTTTTCCGGCTCTTTTGGCTCTTCCTTTACAGGGGCTGCGGGCGGTTCCGCTTTGGCAACGGGTTCCTCCACCGGCGCGGCTTCCTCCTGTACCGGTTTTTCGGGCTCCGGGGCCGGGGCAGGGGCCACGGGCTCCTGAGGCGGGGCCGGTTCCTCAACCTTACGGGGCGCATCGAGGTCGATCTTCCCAACCGTTTTCGGTCCGGCCAGCTCTGCCTTTGCCTTGACCACTTCGGGTTGCACGCGTTTTTCTCGTTCGATCCGCTTCTGTTCCAGCTCCTGCTCCTGTTGCAGGCGGAGCGCTTCTTTTTCCTTTCGCTTCTCCTCCCCGACTTCCTTCGAGGCAACCTTTTTGCTCATGTCCGTCTGGAACTCTTCCAGCAAGACCTGGTATACTTCATCGGATATCTTGGTGGTAGGACGTGCCTCCACCTCATGACCCTGGGCGGAAAGGAAATCCACCGCCCGGTCCAATGAAATATTGAGTTCTCTCAGGACTTTGTTAAGCCTTATGGTTGCGTTGTCTGCCATAAAATACGCGCTCTCGTTTACTCTATTAAGGTGCTAATATATAGCTTAATCTTCAAATTCTTCTTTCAGGATCCGGACCACATCCAAAATGGTTTCTTCTTCCAGGTCGGTGCGTTTGACCAGGTCCTCCACATCCTGTTCAAGGACGCTTCTGGCCGTATCGAGCCCGATTTTCCGGAATTCCTGGATCACCCAGTCTTCGATCTCGTCAGAGAACTCGGTGAGTTCCACATCTTCCTCCACCCCTTCGCGGAACACATCGATCTCATAGCCTGTCAGGTGCCCTGCCAGCCTGATGTTGTGCCCCCCGCGGCCAATGGCCTTTGAAACTTCCTCCGGCTTCAGGTACACCTGGGCCGTCTTGTTTTCATCATTGAGCTTCACCATGGAAACCCTTGCCGGGCTCAGGGCCCGGGTTACCATCAGCTGGGGGTTGTTCGTCCAGTTGATGACGTCGATGTTCTCGTTGCCCAATTCGCGGACAATCCCATGGATTCGGGATCCCTTCATCCCCACGCAGGCCCCCACCGGATCGATCCGGTCGTCGTAGGAGTCCACGGCCACCTTAGCCTTTTCCCCGGGGATGCGCACCACTTTCTTGATAGTGATCAGCCCGTCGAATACTTCCGGGATTTCCTGGTGGAATAATTGCTCCAGGAACACGGGGGAAGTGCGCGACATGATGATCAGCGGTTTATTCCCCTTCAACTCCACGCTTTCGATAATCCCGCGAACGTTGTCGCCCTTGCGGAAGAAATCGGAAGGGATTTGCTTTTCCTTGGGCATGATGATTTCATTCCCCTCATCATCGAGCAGGATGATGGCCCGGTGGCGGATATGGTGTACTTCAGCAGTGTAGATTTCCCCTTCCAGGTCCTTGAACTGCTTGTAAATCGTGGTATTGTCGTGCTCATGGATCTTGGCGATCAGGTTCTGGCGGAGGGCCAGGATGGCCCTGCGCCCCAGGTCGATAAGCTTAACTTCCTCGGAAACATCCTCCCCGATCTCGAAATCCGGCTCGATCTTGCGGGCCTCGGAAAGGGAAATCTCCTCATTGGGCTCCTCCACTTCCCCGTCGGGGACCACTACCCGGTTCCTCCAGATCTCCAGGTCCCCCTTATCGGGGTTGATGATGATGTCGAAGTTGTCGTCAGAACCAAACTTGCGTTTGAGCGCTGCCCGGAACACTTCCTCCAGGATGGCCATAAGGGTAACCCGGTCAATGAACTTATCGTCTTTGAACTCCGAGAATGATTCGATCAGTGCAAGATTTTCCATGTCTTACTATCCGGTTAAAATTTTATAACAACTTTTGCCTGCTCAATGTCGGAAAAGGGGATCACAGCCTCTTTCCGAACCGTATGCTTGCCCTTGCCAACCGGCTTGGGCTCCCTGGCTTTCCAGCACAGGGTAATCTGTTGGTCATCCACTTTTTCAAGGGTCCCTTCCCACTCGGCATCCCCTGACCTGACCTGCAATGTCCTGCCGAGGTTTTTGCGATACTGCCTGGGGAGCTCCAGGGGGGCAGTTGCCCCGGCCGAACTCACCTCCAGCGAAAAATCGTACTGTTCCCGGTCGAGGTGGTGTTCCACGGCCCTGCTGATATCGATGCAGTCCTTCAGGCTCACGCCCTGGTCCCCGTCCAGTATAATCCGGATCGACTGGTCGGCCCCCACCTTCAGGGAAACAGGAAACAGGTCGGGACGCTTTTCCAGCGCCCCGGCCAGCAGTGTCGTTACCTGTTGTTCTAACCCTTCGCCTGCCATTTGGTCACTTTTGCTGAACTATCGGCAATAAAAGAGGGGACTTTAGTCCCCTCATGAATACCTTTTATTCTTTCAGTGGTGCAAATATACGAATTTTTTGATATCCCTAAAACGTGTATCCCTAAAAATCTCAGGGAGTTGACCCGAAGGAGCAGACGGATCAGACTTCCCCACCCGGGCTGCCGAATTATTTCCTATCTTTCCTCCACGATCCCGGACCGGTACTGCCCGGAGGTCACCGCCTGGCCCCGGACATTGACCGGGAAACCTGTTTCAAGGCACCGGGCCGGTTTCCCACAGCGGTTGATGCGGGGGGCTTTTTATACAGTACCCAAATGACTTCAAAAGGATTTTTCCGTAACAACTATTCCGTTTAGCCCTTTTTATCCATGAGAATATTCTGCCTGTTTTCCCTGCTCCTCACCTGCTTCCTGCTCCAGGGGCAGGAACCAAAAACCCGGATGACCCCCAACGATTTGCTGTCGCTCAGGGAGGTGAAGGAAGTGGAGGTAAGCCCCGATTTGAAGTGGATTGCCTATACAGTGACATCCCAGGACACCGTGAAGGACAAACCGGCCACCCAACTTTGGATGGTCCCGGCCGGCGGGGGCGAGGCCCTCCCCATGACTTCGGAAGAGTATTCCGCGGGAAACCCGAGGTGGAGCCCCGATGGGAAATACCTTTCCTTCACAGCGGCCCGGGGGGAAAAAGCCAAAACCCAGGTCTGGGCCCTGAACCGCCTGGGAGGGGAAGCCCGGCAACTCACCAGGGTGAAACAGGGCGTTTCGGGTTATGAATGGTCGCCCGACGGCAAAAGGCTGGTATTGCTGATCCGCGACCCGAAACCAGAGGAACTCACGGAAGATGAGAAGGACGACAAAAAACCGAAACCCCACGTCATTGACCGGTTGCAGTTCAAGAGGGACTACCAGGGATACCTTGACCGGTACCGCACCCACCTGTATACCTTTACCCCCGGGGATTCCACAGCTGTACAGCTTACCTTCGGCGACTTTGACGACAGCGACCCGGCCTGGAGTCCGGATGGCCGCACCATCGCCTTCGTGAGCAACCGCAGCGAGAACCCCGACGGAAATGACAATTCCGATATCTGGACGGTTTCCACAGACACCCCCGGGCCGGAAAACCTCCCCAAACAGGTCACTTTTAACGCGCACGCCGATGACTCCCCCCGGTGGAGCCCGGACGGGAAGTCCCTGGCCTACGTTACGGTAACCGATGGGCCGGCCATCTGGTACGCCACCAATAAACTCGCGGTTATCCCTGCAGCGGGGGGCACACCGCGCCTGCTTACAGAGGCCCTTGACCGCAACGTAAGCGACCCGAAATTTGCCCCGGACGGAAAAGCCATTTATTTCCTGCTCGAGGAAAGCGGCACCCAGGTGCTGGCCTCCGTCAGCCCCACGGGAAACGGCCTTAAAAGGGTGGTAACCGGGGAAATCAGCATTGCCGATTACGCCCTGGCCGGGGAAGAAATCGCCCTGCTGCTGGGCAAAAGCCTGCAGCCCAATGAAATCTTCGGGTACAGAAACGGCCAACTGCGGAAGCTCACCGAAACCAATGATGCCCTGCTTTCGAAATTTCCGAAGCCATTAGTCGAACGGATTCGGTTTTCCAGTGCCGACGGCACCCCGGTGGAAGGCTTTGTAGTAAAGCCGTCCGGATTCACGCCCGGGGTAAAGTACCCGACCCTTTTGTGGATCCACGGGGGGCCCGTTAGTCAGTATGACCATTCTTTCCACGCCCACAGCCAGCTATTTGCGGCCAACGGATATGTGACCCTGCTGCTGAACCCGAGGGGTTCGTCCGGCTACGGGCAGGCATTTTCACAGGCCATTTTTGCAGACTGGGGAACCAAGGACTACCAGGATGTCATGGCCGGGGTGGATTACGCCATTCAGGCCGGGTATGCCGACCCCGACCGCCTGGGGGTCGGTGGGTGGTCCTACGGAGGGATCCTGACCAATTACGTCATCACCAAAACGGACCGTTTCAAGGCCGCCCTTTCCGGGGCCAGTGAGGCCCTCTACCGGGCGAATTACGGGCACGACCATTACCAGTACTACTGGGAGAAGGAACTCGGGTTGCCCTGGGAAAACCCGGAGGCCTGGGAACGGATTTCCCCCTTCAACGACGTGGAAAAGATAACCACCCCCACCCTGTGGATGGGGGGAGCTGAGGACTGGAATGTCCCTATCCTCAATTCGGAACAGATGTACCAGGCCATGAAGCGCCTGGGGAGGGAAACCCAACTGGTGGTTTACCCAGGGGAACACCACGGCATCCAGCGGCCGAGCTTCCAGAAAGACCGTTGGCAACGTTGGCTCGACTGGTTTGGGAACTACCTTAAGCCCTCCCAACCCTGAGCACAAACCCCCAGGATCCGATAGGCCTGACGGACCAAATTGACGAACCGCCCCCGGCTTCCATGCCAAAGAATTTTAGTACCTTGGGGGCGCCTTCGGCCAGGTCGCCGGGAAGCCCCGGATGTGCGGGGACCCATCCTGGCAGGTCCTTATTGCGGTGAAGAAACAACTCCTTTCCATAGCGCTCCTCCTGACCCTCCTGCTCCCCATAGCCGGGACCCTGGGCTGGATGGGACTGCAGAAATGGCAGGTGAAAAGGGAGGTGAAGCAACGGATGCTGGCAGGCATCGACCGGGGGCAGCTCGTGCAGATTCGCCTTTCCCTTGCTGAAGCGAACACCTTGCTGGAATGGGAACACGACGCGGAATTCCGCTACCAGGGGGAAATGTACGATGTGGTGGACTCCTACAGGGAAGGGAACCACATAATCTACTGGTGTTGGCCCGACCGGGAAGAAACCCGTTTATACAGGGAACTGGAAGACCTGACAGCCCGGGCCCTCAGGAACGACCCCCTGCGGGACAAGAGCCGGGGCCAGGTGATCTCCTTTATGAAAACCCTTTTTTTCGAAAGCCAGCCCGCTACCCATTTTTATGCCCCGGTAACCGCCCGGGCCATATCCCAGGTCCCGTACAGCCTTTGTACGGGTATCTCCCCGATGCCCCCAACCCCTCCCCCGGACCCGGGGAAAACCTATTTCGCCGTGATCGCGTAATCCCTCAGAGAGAAGCCGCTATTTCCCTTCACGGCACTACTTTTCAGTTTACCTAACCCAATGCATTATACGATGAAGAAACGCGTTGTTCTTTGGGTTTTGCTGGCCCTTACCGGAGGGACTGCCTTTGCGCAGACCATCACCCTCCGGGACCAGGAAACCGGGAAACCCCTTGAAGGGGCCACCCTTTACAGTGAAAACCCCAAGTATTACACCACCACCAATACCCAGGGACAGGCCGATGTCTCCCGTTTTGAAGGAGCCCTCGAAATCCAAATCCGTTCCCTGGGCTATAAAAACCTGTTTTTGAGCTTCTCCGAATTGCGCAACCAGGGGTTTGAGTTGCAGATGGCGCCGACCAACCTGAGCCTGGATGAGGTAGTGGTTGCAGCGCGACGCTGGCGTGAGATCAGCAGCAACATTTCCTCGAAGATCGTGGCGGTAACCCCCAGGGAAGTCGCCCTCCAGAACCCCCAGACCGCCGCCGACCTGCTGGGGATTTCGGGCAAGGTCTTCATCCAGAAAAGCCAGCAGGGCGGGGGAAGCCCCATGATCCGGGGTTTTGCGACCAACCGCCTGGTTTACACCGTGGATGGGGTGCGGATGAATACGGCCATTTTCAGGGGGGGCAATATCCAGAACGTCATCAACATTGACCCCTTTGCCACCCAGGGGACCGAGGTGCTTTTCGGGCCGGGGTCAGTCATCTACGGCAGCGATGCCATCGGGGGGGTCATGAGCTTCCAGACCCTGACCCCCCTTTTCTCCCTGGACGGGGAGGCATTTGTCTCCGGCAAGGCGATTGCCCGATATGCTTCCGCCAACCAGGAACGCACCGGCCACGTGGATGTGAATGTCGGCTGGAAAAAATGGGCCTTTGTTACCAGCATCAGCTCCTGGGACTACGACCACCTGAGGCAGGGAAGCCACGGCCCCAAAGACTATGTGAAGGGGTTTTTTGTCCGCCGCCAGGATGGCAGGGACGTGGTAGTGGATCAGGAAGACCCGCTGCTGCAGGTTCCCTCTGCCTATTCCCAGGTGAACCTCATGCAAAAAGTGCGCTTTTCGCCGGGGGAAAACTGGGACCTGCAATACGGGTTCCATTTTTCTGAAACTTCCCCCTACGGCCGGTATGACCGCCACAACCGCCTGCGGAACGGGGTTCCCCGGCACGCCCAATGGGACTACGGCCCCCAGCAATGGATGATGAACCTCCTGAGCGTCAATCACCGGGGCAACGGGCGCTGGTATGACGAGGCAACCCTCCGTCTGGCCAACCAGGCGTTTGAAGAAAGCCGGATCACCCGTGACCTGAATGACGATACGCGGGAGGTCCGGGTGGAACAGGTGGATGCCTGGTCGGCTAACCTCGACTTTGTGAAGTCGCTGGGGGAAAAAAACACCTTTTACTATGGACTGGAATACGTCCACAACGGTGTGGCTTCGGACGGGACCACAGAAAACATCGTAACCGGGGCGCTGTCGGATGGGGCGGACCGTTATCCGCAGGCCACCTGGACCTCCCTGGCCGCCTACCTCAGTGATGAATTCCGCCTCACTGAAAAATTCACCCTCGAAGGGGGGGTGCGCTACAACTATTTCCGGTTGAAGGCTGATTTCACCGAAAACCTCCCCTTTTACCCCTTCCCCTTTACCCGGGCCAACAATGAAAACGGGGCGCTGACCGGAAGTATCGGGGGGGTCTACCGCCCCTCTGAAAAATGGGTGCTGCAGGCCAACCTGGGAACGGCCTTCCGATCGCCCAATGTGGATGATATCGGCAGGATCTTCGATTCTGAACCCGGGGCAGTGGTGGTCCCGAACCCCGACCTTGATGCGGAGTACGCCTATAACCTCGACCTTGGGTTCGCCCGCGTGTTTGGGGAGGTTGCCAAACTGGAAGTAACCGGCTATTACACCCGCCTTAAGAACGCCCTGGTCCGCCGCGATTTTGTATTCAACGGACAGGACAGCATCCCCTATGACGGAACGCTCAGCAAGGTACAGGCCATACAAAACGCCGCAGAAGCCGAAGTATACGGGTTGCAACTGGGGGTTGAGGTCAACCTGCCCGCAGGTTTCAGCTTTGCCTCCGACCTGAACCTGCAAAAGGGGATCGAAGAACTCGACGACGGCTCGACCAGCCCTTCCCGCCATGCCGCCCCCTTCTTTGGGGTGAGCCGGTTGAATTTCAGGTCGGGGAAACTGGAAATGCAGCTATACTCAGAGTATCAGGGGGAGCGGGAATTCGAAGACCTGGCCGTGGAAGAGCGCAGCAAGGATGAAATCTATGCCAAGGATGCCAATGGCAACAACTATTCCCCGGCCTGGTATACCCTGAACCTGAAGACTCGCTATGAGCTTTCCGAAACCCTGAGCCTTGGCGCGGGCCTGGAAAATATCACGGACCAGCGTTACCGGCCCTTTAGTTCGGGGATATCGGGGCCCGGGAGGAATTTTATCCTATCCCTGCAGGCCAATTTCTGACCTCCTTTACCGCAGGAACCCTTTAATGCCCCTGAAGGATGCGCACCCGGTCACCGGGAAGCACCTGGCAGGGGCCTTGCGGTTTCGGGCCGGGGGCAATCCCTTTTAACGGGGGTACCCCCCACCCCGGCTCAAGATACCCGAAACCCCTGCAAAAAGCGCTCATTCAAGTCAAAAAGTGCTGTGATTCCCTGGACAGCGCAGGGGCGGGCGGGTCGAAAACCAAAAAGCCTGAGGCCTTTTCGTCCAAAGTACAGGATGCAAATTCGAGCCTGAAAAAATGCTATCTTTCAACCTATTCACCGTAAAACCAACCAAATGAAAAGACTTGACGCCATAGCCCGGTTCCGGATAAAGCCTGGGGAACTTGGCCATTTTAAGGAAATAGCCGCTCAGATGATTAAAGCAGTCCGGGAAAAGGAAAAAGGCGATGGCTGCCTTCAGTACGACTGGTTCTATAACGAGGCCTTGTCGGAGTGTATCGTGCGCGAAATTTACAGGGACTCCGATGCGGTGCTTCAACACATGGGCAATGTGGGGCCGATGCTGGGAAAATTAGCGGCTATTTCCGAGCTCAGCTTATGGGTCTGCGGGTCGCCCTCAGAGGCGTTGAAAAAGGCCTCTGAAGGCATGGACATCACTTATTACGATTTTGAAGCGGGGGCCTGAAACTGCCGGGGGCAGCTTCCGGTTGTTTTTGCCTTAAAGGCCGGGTGGATGCCGTAGCCCGGACAACCCCGGGGGCATGCCGTGGATCATAAAAAAAACCCCGACCTGTTGGTCGGGGTTCTCTCGTTGGCCCACTAGGACTCGAACCTAGAATGACTGAACCAAAATCAGTAGTGTTGCCAATTACACCATGGGCCAGTGCCTTACGAGCGTGCAAATTTAAAATAAACTTTGATTGGGCCAAACAAATTTGATCCAATTTCATCCCCGGGCAAGGGGGCATGTGGTGTTAAACCTTTGGCAAAAAGGGGACCCCATCTGGCCATTAATTGCTAAATTCGCCCCGTACCTGTAAAAGCGCGGATCCATGGTTGCCAAAAACTTCGAGAAGTGGGACACCCTGATGGGGTGGTTTGTTTTTATAATCGCCCTGGCCACTTATGTCCTTACCGTGGAACCAACGGGCAGCTTCTGGGATGCCGGGGAATACATCTCCACCTCGGCCAAACTGCAGGTGGCCCACCCTCCGGGTGCCCCCCTGTTCCAAATGTTGGGGGCCTTCTTTGCCCTTTTCGCCCCTGAGGCCGACAAAGTGGCCCTGATGGTGAACCTGATGTCGGGGGTATCGAGCGCCTTTGCAATTTTGTTTATGTTCTGGACAATTACGAACCTGGGCCGCAAACTGGCGGTGGGGGATGCACCCCTCTCCAACCCGAAGGCCATCGCCTTGCTGGGGGCCGGACTGGTTGGTTGCCTGACCCTTACGTTTTCCGACAGCTTCTGGTTCAATGCCGTGGAAACCGAGGTATACGCCATGGCCAGCCTGATCATGTCGCTGCTGATGTGGCTGGGCCTGAAGTGGACCGACAACCTCGATTCCCCCAGGGGAGACCGGTTCCTGGTACTTATCGCCTTTGTGATTGGGCTCACTTTCGGAATCCAGTTCATGGGGTTCCTTGCCATCCCTTCCATCGGGCTGCTCTATTATTTCAAACGCTACCGCGAAACCACCGTCAAAAACTTCCTGCTGGCCAATGTGGCTGTGGTGGCCGTGCTGATCCTGGTCTATAAGTTTTCACTTACCTATGTGCTGAAACTCTTTGGATGGAGCGAGGTGTTCTTTATCAACGAGGTTGGCCTGCCCTTCAACTCAGGGACCATCATTATGGGCCTGCTGTTTGCCGGGGCCTTTTATTTCGGGCTCCGCTACACCCGCAGGAACCAATACTACCGGGCCAATACCCTGGTGTTGTGCGGGTTGTTCCTGTTCCTCGGGTTTTCCTCCTGGCTGATGCTGCCCATCCGGGCCAACGCCAAGGTGGTGATCAACGAAAACAACCCGGAAGACGCGCGGGCCCTGCTGGCCTATTACAACCGCGAGCAATACCCGGGGGTAGACAGCCCGGTGTACGGGGCCTATTACAGCGACCTGTTTGCCCCCCCGGGGGATAACCGGGACGATAAACCCAAATACGAGCGGGACGAGAAACAAGGCAAATACATTATCGTCAACAAATATGAAGAAGCCCTGCCAGGCCCCAACGAAAACCACGTAGGGCTCCTGCCTCGCATGTGGAGCGACCAGCACGCCGAAAATTACATGAAGTATTTCGGGCCCCTGGAATTCAGCCTGAAATCAAGCAACGAGGAACTCCGGAAGGCTGCCCAACAGGTCAGGGAAGGATTGGCCAACGGGGAAATCGACCAGGAACAGTACATCGGTTTCCTGAGGCGCTTCGGGGAATTCCTGGAGGTACATCCCCCATCGTTATGGGACAACATCCGCTATATGCTGAGTTTCCAGTTCGGATATATGTACTGGAGGTACTTCATGTGGAATTTTGTCGGCAAGCAGGACGACCTGCAAGGCCGGTACAACGGACAGGGTGAATGGATCAGCGGCATCGCTTTCATCGATGCCATCCGCGTGGGCAGCCAGGAGAACCTGCCCAAGGACAAACTCGAAAACAAAGGGCGCAACACCTATTATTTCCTTCCCCTGTTGCTGGGGATCATCGGTATATTGTTCCAGGCTTCGCGCAACCCAAAACAGTTCTGGGTCCTGTTGGTCTTTTTCCTGTTTACGGGCCTCGCCATCCAATTCTATACAAACCCCTACATCTTCCAGCCCCGGGAAAGGGATTATTCCCTGGTGGGCTCCTTTTACGTTTTCGCCATCTGGGTGGGGCTGGGGGTACTGGCCCTGTATGAAGAGTTCAAAAAATGGATCGCCCCCCGTATCTGGGCCCCGGCTGTTACCCTGGCCTGCCTGCTGGCCGTACCGGTGGTGATGGCTTCCCAAAACTGGGACGACCACGACCGTTCGGGGCGTTACACGGCGCGGTCCGCAGCCATGCAATACCTCGACAGTTGCCAGGAAGATGCCGGGGCCATGATCTTTACCATTGGCGACAACGACACCTTCCCGCTTTGGTACGTTCAGGAGATCGAAAATTACCGGACTGACGTAAGGGTGATCTGCACCAGCCTTTTCGCCACGGACTGGTACGTAGACCAGATGAAGCACAAGGCATATGAAAGTGAGGCCATTCCATCGCAGCTTACCCACGACCTGTACCGGTACGGGAACCGGGATGTGATCTACCTGCAAAAGATCACCGACAACCGCTGGGACATCAGGGATTTCATGAACTGGATCGGCAGTGACAAACCGGAGACCAAGCTGCGCTACTACCTGGAGCGGAACGGGGCCGACCTGAGCCAGTACCCTGAAAGCACCCTGGACCTGGTTTACTACCCCACCGATAAAATCCGTGTGCCGGTAAACAGGGAGAACGTCCTGAAAAGTGGCCTGGTCAAAGCCAAGGATTCGGCCCTGATCGTCGATTATATCGATATAGACCTTCCCGGCGCCCTGGCCAAGAACCGCATCATGATGCTAGACATCCTGGCGAACAACAACTGGGAACGCCCCATCTATTTCTCCGGGGGAAGCTTTGACAGCGCAGAATACCTCTGGATGAAAGATTACCTCCAGCTCGACGGAATGGCGTACAAGCTCGTCCCTATCCGCACCCAGAACCGGAGCCCCTTCGAAATGGGCCGCATCGATACCGACCTGATGTACGATGTGGTGATGGGCTGGGAATGGGGCAACTCGGGCGACCCCGACGTTTACATCGATCCACAGACGCGTTCCCAGGGCCTTTCCCTGAGGAGCAACCTGGCCAGGCTGCTGGAGCGCCTCCTGGAAGAAAACAAAATCGACAGGGCACGAAACATCATTGAGCTGTCCCTCACCCACATGCCTGTGGAGCAGTTTGGGTTTTATGCCTTTGTGGAACCTTTCCTGGACGGCTACTACAAGGTTGGGGAAACCATGAAGGCCCGCGACCTGTTCAACCAATTGCAAGCCATTTACCAGGGGCGCCTCGATTACTACGCCGGGGCCCCCGTGGACCAGCAATACGACCAAATAAATGAAATCCTTTCCGACATGGAGGGCTACCGGCGCATCATCGATATCGCCATTGAAAACAACGACCGGGAACTGGCGGAAAAAGAAACCGAAGTCTTCAACCGGCAGCTAGACCGGTTTGGGTTTTACAAGGAAGACCGCCTTTTGGATGAGTTGCCCGCCCTCCCTGAGGCCTCCCCTGGAGCCGTGGTGCCCGACAGCACCCGGCAGGACAATATCCCCATGGAAGGGCCTGACAGCCTGGACTTGCCGGAAGACATCCAATAGGATTCCCAAATCGGGGCCTAAAGAAAATTGTAGCTCCGTTATGGGGCTGGTTGGTCAGAGGTATTCGTTAAGGATACCGATGAGGGTATTGGCATCCTGTTCCCCGCTTTGCCGCCACACCATTTCCCCCTTCTTGTAGATCATAAGGGTGGGCAGGCCTTTGATCCGCAAGGCCTGGGAAAGTTCCTTGTTCTTGTCCACATCAATCTTGATGACCTTGCCCTTATCGCCCAGGGCCGCAGCCACATCGCGGAGCACGGGATGCATGGAGGTTGAAGGTTCGTTCCACTCGGCGTAGAAATCCAGCAGAACAGGGATGTCCTGGTCTATAAGTTCACCGAATTTAGACATATGGCGTGCATTGGGTTCCTCCCAAAAGTAAGAAAATTTGTGATATTCCCTTCCTGATGGCGCAGCAATGGGATGTATTTCAAGACAATCCGGTTTTTCGGAGCCTGATCACCGTGATCTCCGGCCAGATCCCCACGCGACCCGGGTAGCCAAGAAAACCGAAGCCGCGGTTCACATTGATGAACTGGCCGAGTTCCTCATAAACCCCTGCCCAGTATTTATACCGCCATTTGACCGGGCTCCATTTTATCCATCCCGGGATCTCAATCCCGAATTGCATGCCATGGGTATGGCCGCTCAGGGTAAGGTGGTAATGCAGGTCGTCGTGGATGACCTGGTCTTCCCAGTGGGAAGGGTCATGGCTGAGCAGGACCTTGAAGTCGCCAGGGTGGATCCCTTCAGTGGCCTTGCGCAGGTCCCCCGCCTTTTTGAAACCTCCGCGTCCCCAGTTTTCGACGCCGATCAGTGCTATTCGGTCTCCTCCCCGTTCCAGGTAGCGATGCTCATTGAGCAGCAGGTCAAACCCCATCTCGCGCTGGAGTTTTTTCAGGTCTTGCAGGTTCTGTGCCTTTTCTTCTTCGGTGTCCCAGGGGATGTAGTCGCCATAATCGTGGTTCCCAAGGATGGAGTATTTGCCGTCAGGGGCCTTCAGGGTGGCGAACAGGTCAGCCCAGGGAATCATTTCCGAGGTTTTGTTGTTCACCAGGTCCCCGGTAAACAGGATCACGTCGCTTTGCTGCTGGTTGATCAGGGAAACCCCGTATTCGATCTTTTCGCGGTTGTCGAAGCTTCCACTGTGCACATCGGAGATCTGGGTAATGGTATAATTGTGGAACCCATCGGGTAGGTCCTTGAATTCCAGGTCGTATTTCAACACCCGAAAGCGGTACTTACCCCGGTACATGCCGTAGAGCAAGGCTCCGAAGGGGATACTGGCAAGGCCAAGGGCCATTAGGCTGATAAACCGCCGTCGCCCGGGAAGGCTGAATTCCGCCCGGCCTCCGAAAAGGCGGTGGTACCCTGCCATCAGCATGCGGTAGATATCTTCAGAGAACAGGAAGAATATGGTGATCAGGTTAAAGGTCAGGATGGCAATCAAAAAGCCAAAGGCATAACTCTTGGGCCGGTTTAATACGCGGCCGGTATCATCCCCGACGGTAAACTGGTAAATGAAATTGCCCAGGATCAGGAGGGCAATGGCCAGGTACAGGTAGTGCAGCCACGGAAACCGCGTGCCCGATCTGAGGGCCTGCAGG
The DNA here is from genome assembly GCF_024006985.1 of Robiginitalea marina. Classification (GTDB taxonomy): domain Bacteria; phylum Bacteroidota; class Bacteroidia; order Flavobacteriales; family Flavobacteriaceae; genus Robiginitalea; species Robiginitalea marina. The sequence goes on along the minus strand of NZ_JAMXIB010000011.1, from coordinate 19,801 downwards.
GTATAAAGGGCCATGGCCAGGTAAACGATCACGAACAGGATCCAGCGGAGCATAAAATCTTTTTGCAAATATACCCAATTTCCCCCTCACAGCCCCTGCCCCCTGACACGGTCCACGACCGCCTGCAGCCGTTCGGGGTCGGCTTGCAGGGGGGGGCCTTCCCTGAGGAGGGATGGGGAGTTCAGCGGCAACCCGCGGAAATCTTCCCTTGGGCCCCTGGGCAGGCCGCTTAGGTGGATGGCCTCAAACCCCCTGCCGAGGAACAGGGAAACATTTTGTGGGCCGATACCAGCCCCGGGCATGATGCCCAAACCGCAACTGGCCTGCAGCTTTTCAAGCAAGGAAAGGCCTGCTTCGGCCGTGGGGGCCCTGCCGCTGGAGAGGATGGTCCGCACGCCGAGGGCTTCCAGCGGCTCAAGGGCACCTTCCCAATCTTCCATCCGGTCAAAAGCGCGGTGGAAGGTCAGGTGGGAAGGGCCGGCCTCCCGGGCCAGGGCCTGCATCCCGCTTCGATCGAGCCGGCCATCCGCCTGCAGGCAACCCAGGGCAAATCCTTCAAACCCCAACCGACGGCAAAAAGCAATATCGAGGAGCATTTGTTCGAATTCCCATTCGGAGTAACAAAAATCACCGCTTCGGGGCCGGATCAGCACATGCACGGGGATACGGACCGCCTCCCTGACGGCCTGCAACAAACCCGGGGAAGGGGTCACCCCCCCCAAGGCGAGCTCACCGCAAAGTTCCAGGCGGTCGGCCCCGGCCGCTTCGGCTACACGGGCCGATTCCACGGAAGACACGCAAACTTCTACCTTCATTGCTTATCTTTAATTTTCCTAAATGTAAATCCTTCCTCCCATGCACCGAAGAAAATTCCTGAAGAATTCCACCCTGGGCGCCACGGCCGCCATGGGCGGGGCCAGCCTGATTTCCTGCCAGGAACCCTCCCCCGGAAAACCTGTTCCGGCTGGCAGCCACCCCGGCCCCATAACCCTGTGCACCTGGGATTTTGGCAACGCCACCGCCAGGGCCTGGGAGGTGCTCCAAAACGGGGGGACGGCCCTGGATGCCGTGGAGGCCGGGGCCATGGTGGAAGAAGCCGACCCCGGCAACCAGACCGTGGGGCTGGGCGGACGGCCGGACCGTGAAGGCGTGGTCACCCTGGACGCCTGCATCATGGACTCCAATGGAAACTGTGGGGCCGTGATGGGCCTGGAAGGCTTTGTCCATGCCGTTTCCGTTGCGCGCAAGGTAATGGAGCAGACCCCCCATGTGATCCTGGCCGGGGCCGGGGCCGCGCAATTTGCCCGGGAACAGGGGTTCCCTTCCCAGGACCTGCTTACCCCGGCATCCCGGGAGGAATGGGAAGAATGGAAAAAGACCTCCCGCTACCAACCCGTCATCAATATCGAAAACCACGACACCATAGGCATCCTGGCCATGGATGGGGAAGGCCGGCTGGCCGGCGCCTGCACCACCAGCGGCCTGGCCTACAAGATGCGCGGGCGCGTAGGGGATTCGCCCGTTATCGGGGCCGGCCTTTACGTGGACCCTGAGGTGGGGGCAGCCACCGCGACAGGCCTGGGGGAGGAAGTAGTGCGCACCGTGGGGAGCTTCCTCATCGTGGAGCTCATGCGGCAGGGAAAAAGCCCCCAGGAGGCCTGCGAGGAAGGGGTTCGGCGGATCCTGGGTCGGAAACAGGGCAGGCCTGATTTCCAGATTGGGTTTATCGCGCTGAACCACCGCGGAGAAACTGGCGCTTATGGGGCACACCCGGGGTTCAGCTTTCGGCAGTACGATTCCCGGGGCCACCGGAACACCCCTGCCGAAAGTTACCTGAAATCCTGAGATTCTTAGTAGTTTTGAAACCCCTTGAAACCCGATCCCATGGCTGAGAAAAAAAGATTGTTCCTGCTTGACGCATACGCCCTGATCTTCAGGGGGTATTATGCCCTGATCAAAAACCCCAGCATCAATTCCAAGGGCATGGACACTTCTGCCATCATGGGGTTCATGAATTCCCTTTTCGATGTTATACGACGTGAAAAGCCGGACCACCTGGCCGTTTGCTTCGACAAGGACGGGAGTGCGGAACGCACTGAACTCTTCCCGGAGTATAAGGCCCACCGGGATGAAACCCCGGATGCGATCCGCATCGCGGTCCCCTGGATACAGAAAATCCTGAAAGCCATGCATATCCCGTGCATCGAAGTCTCAGGCCTGGAAGCCGACGACCTCATCGGGACCCTGGCCAAGCAGGCTGAACAACAGGGATACCAGGTGTATATGGTCACCCCCGACAAGGACTTCGGACAACTGGTTTCCGAAAACATTTTCATGTACCGCCCCGCCCGGATGGGCAATGGCATCGAAATCTGGGGAATCCCGGAGGTGCAGCAGCGCTTTGGGGTGGAGCGGCCCGAACAGGTAATCGACTACCTGGGCATGATGGGCGACACCAGCGACAACATCCCCGGGTTTCCCGGGGTGGGCGAAAAAACGGCCAGGAAATTTATCGAGGAATTTGGCTCCCTGGAGGGGTTGCTGGAAAACACCCACCAGTTGAAGGGGAAAATGCGGGAACGCATCGAAGAGAATGCCGAATTGGGCAGGCTTTCCAAAAAGCTGGCCACCATCTGTGTGGATTGTGAGGTCACCTTTGATGAAAGGGATTATGAACTGAGCGTCCCCGACAGCCAGAAGGTTCAGGAGCTTTTCGAAGAACTCGAATTCCGGAGGCTCAAGGAGCAGTTCGTGAAATTATTCTCCGGGGAGGAAACCACCACCCCGACCCAGGTCAGCAGCACAGAAACCGCCCGCAACCAGGCCCGGGAAGCCGGGAGCGGGCAGTTTTCCCTCTTCGGGGCCGAGGAAACCCAAAAGGTGGAGGCCTATTCAGGGCGCAAAACCCTCAAAGAGGTCCCCCACCTTTACCAGACGGTGACGCCCGGGATGGGGCTAACCCTCTTCCTCCAAAGCCTGATGGGGCAGCCGCGCGTATGCTTCGATACGGAGACCACTTCCCTGGACCCCCTGGAAGCCGAACTGGTGGGGATCGCCTTCAGCTGGGAACCGCATAAAGGCTATTACCTCCCGTTCCCGGAGGGGATGGAGGAGGCCGAAAAGCTGCTGGAACAGGTGCGCCCCTTCTTTGAATCAGCGGAAATTGAAAAAGTGGGGCAGAACCTGAAATACGACATCAAGGTGCTCCACCGCTACGGCGTACCCGTAAACGGCCCCCTCTTCGACACCATGCTAGCCCATTACCTGATCAACCCCGACATGCGCCACAACATGGACGTGCTCGCGGAAACCTACCTGAATTACGCCCCGGTGCCCATCGCCGAGCTGATCGGCAAAAAGGGGAAGAACCAGCTCAGCATGCGGGAGGTGCCGGTGGAGGAAGTGACCGAGTACGCCGTGGAAGACGCCGACATTACCCTGCAACTGGCCGACCATTTTGCCCCGGAACTCAAAGAAGCCGGGACGGTAGGGCTCTTTACCGACATTGAAATCCCGTTGCTGCGGGTTTTAGCCGCCATGGAGCTGGAGGGTATCAACCTCGATGCCGGCTTCCTTAAGGAACTTTCCCGGGAACTGGAAGGGGATATTGCCAGCCTCGAGAAGAAAATCTATGAACAGGCCGGGGAAACCTTCAATATCGGTTCCCCAAAGCAGCTCGGGGAAATCCTTTTCGATAAGCTCAAGCTGGTCAACAAACCCAAAAAGACCCGTACCGGGCAGTATTCGACCGCCGAGGACGTACTCTCTGACCTGGCCCGGGACCATGCCATCATCAGGGATGTTCTGGAATACAGGGGGCTGGCCAAGCTCAAGAGCACCTATGTGGATGCCCTGCCCCTGCAGGTTGCCCCTTCCACCGGGAGGGTGCATACCGACTACATGCAAACCGTTGCGGCCACCGGGCGGTTGAGCAGCAACAACCCCAACTTGCAAAACATTCCCATTCGCACGGAGCGGGGACGCCAGATCCGCAAAGCCTTTATCCCGCGCAATGCAGATTACAAGCTGCTTGCCGCAGATTATTCACAGATAGAACTGCGAATCATCGCCGCCCTGAGCGAGGAGGATACCATGATTGAATCTTTCCTGAGGGGAGAAGACATCCATGCCTCCACGGCCGCAAGGGTCTTCCAGGTACCCCTGGAATCCGTTACCCGGGAACAGCGCTCCAATGCAAAAACAGTCAATTTCGGGATCATTTACGGGGTTTCTGCCTTTGGTTTGAGCAACCAGACAAACCTCAGCCGAACCGAAGCCAAAGAGCTCATCGATACCTATTATGAGACCTATCCGAAACTGCGGAGCTATATACAGCGGCAAATCGATTTTGCCCGCGAGCACGGGTACGTGCAAACCGTTTTGGGCAGGAGGAGGTACCTTAAGGATATCAACGGGAGCAATGCCGTGGTGCGCGGCGCTGCCGAGCGGAACGCCATTAACGCCCCGATACAGGGGAGCGCCGCCGACATCATCAAAATCGCGATGATCCGGATTTACGAAAAATTACAGGAAGGGAATTACCGGACCAAAATGCTGCTACAGGTACACGACGAACTGGTTTTCGATGTGTTCCAACCCGAACTGGACGCAGTCAGCGCCATGATCCGATCCGAAATGGAAAACGCCTATACCCTCTCCGTGCCCCTTGTGGTCGACATCGGGGTTGGAAACAACTGGCTGGAAGCGCATTAAGGCCCGGGGGGCAGGGTTCCCGCTTCCCGGCCTAGCGCCTTTCGAAGATCAGGGAACCCCCGGTTCCAAACTCTTCAAATTCATCCCCTTCGATCTGCATGGTAAGGCGGTTTCCACTGAGGGTGGCGGTTACGGTTTCGCTCATTCCCTCCGAATCCGTAATGGTCAGCTGTCCGCCCGTATAGCTGTAGGTGGCGGTTTCGCTGTCGCTTTCCGTTGGGCAGGCAATATTGAAATCCCCGGTCAGCAGGCCGCTCAGGTCCAGGTAGGCAAAGGAGCTTTCCAGGGTAGCCTGTTGGCTTTCTGTAAAGATCAGCGTAAGCAAATAACAATCCTGGGCAGCCAGGAGGTTGAAAAGGGTTGCAGCGTTCCTTTCCTCTTCTGTGGCGGTGGCATCCAGTTGCAGGGAAACCGCATCCCAGGTGCCCACTATGGAATTCACGCCGGAATCCGCATCATCATCGGAAGAGCAGGAAAAAAAGGCTGCGGTGAGCAGGGCGATCAGGTAGTATTTTAATTTCATGGCAATATCAGTTTCAGCGGTTCGCTTAAAGTGCTGTTGCTGTTAGAACGCTGCAAAGGGTGAAAAAGTATTTCAAAATGCGCCCGGGAACCGCACCGCCCGTCCTAAAAAAGTTTAGGGGGAAGGCAAAAATATTGCCCGGGGGCCATTTGTAATTCAACTTAATAGTTGTACATTTGCAGCCCGTTATTCGGACTTGACGTGTTTAATTTTTAAAAATAGGAGTAGTGGATACATTGAGCTACAAAACCATATCTGCCAACAAAAACACCGTTTCCAAGGAGTGGTTGCTGGTGGATGCCGATGGCCAGACCCTTGGCAGGCTTGCTTCCAAGGTAGCGAATATCCTGAGGGGTAAATATAAAACCAACTTCACCCCCCATGTGGACTGCGGGGACAATGTGGTGGTTATCAATGCCGAAAAAATCAGCCTTTCAGGGAATAAGTGGGATGACAAAAAGTACATCCGCTACACCGGATACCCCGGCGGCCAGCGCGAACAGACTGCCCGCGAACTGATGGCGAAGAAGCCCACCGACATGGTGGAAAAGGCGATCAAGGGCATGCTTCCCAAAAACCGCCTTGGAGCTGACCTTTTCAGGAACCTGTATGTATACGCAGGTCCGGAGCATAAACAGGAAGCGCAAAAACCGAAGCAAATCAACTTAAACGACCTTAAGTAATGGAGGTGATTCACAAAATTGGGAGAAGGAAGACCGCTGTGGCGAGGGTATACCTTTCTGAAGGGAAAGGCACTATTACCGTCAATAAAAGGGCCTTTGCGGACTACTTTCCGACAGCCACCCTGCAATACAAAGTACAGCAGCCTTTTACCCTCACGGACTCCGAGAATGCCTTTGATGTAAAGATCAACGTGTTCGGCGGCGGGATCACCGGGCAGGCGGAAGCCGTGCGCCTGGCGATTTCCCGTGCCCTGTGCGAGCTGAACGAGGAACACCGCAGTGCCCTTAAGCCTGAAGGCCTGCTGACCCGGGACCCCCGTATGGTGGAGCGGAAAAAATTTGGCCAGAAGAAGGCCCGGAAGAAATTCCAGTTCTCCAAGCGTTAAAAGTAAATCCTGCCGGTTACCCCGGCAGGAATTTTTTGTCACCCTGCGCTGCAGGATAATATTAACCCAGTTCCTTGAAACGTTCTCTCCGGAGAAACTAGTACAGCCCGGCAAACAGGCTTTCCCGCCTGCAAAACCGGAGCCGATTTGGTTTAGCATCTAAATAGCAGAGGCGCGTCCTGCCCCATGGAAAGGACTACCACTCTGATATTGCACTTTCAAAGAACGTAAACTAAATAACAGAATGGCTGTAAAAGCTGAAGTAAAAGATCTTTTAGAAGCTGGGGTGCATTTTGGACACCTCACCCGTAAATGGAACCCGAACATGGCGCCCTACATCTACATGGAGCGCAACGGGATCCACGTCATCAACCTTTACAAAACGGTTGCCAAGCTGGATGAAGCCTGCGAGGCCCTGACCAAAATTGCCGCCTCCGGGCGCAAGGTGCTCTTTGTGGCCACCAAGAAACAGGCCAAAGACATCGTGGCCGAAAAGGTTTCAGCCGTGAACATGCCCTACATCACGGAGCGCTGGCCCGGTGGGATGCTGACCAATTTTGTCACCATCCGCAAGGCAGTCAAGAAAATGACCAGCATTGACCGGATGAAGAAGGACGGCACCTTTGACACCCTTTCCAAGAAAGAAAGGCTGCAGGTGGAACGCCTCCGCGCCAAGCTGGAGAAAAACCTGGGGTCCATCGCCGAGATGACCCGCCTGCCGGGCGCCATCTTCGTGGTAGACACCATGAGGGAGCATATTGCCGTGAAAGAGGCCCAGAAGCTGAATATCCCTGTTTTCGCCATGGTGGATACGAATTCAGACCCACGCCCTATCGACTATGTCATCCCCGCCAATGATGATGCCTCCAAATCCATTGAGATCATCATGAAACAGGTAACTGACGCTATTGCCGAAGGCCTGACCGAACGGAAATCGGAGAAGGCAGAAGCCGCTGAAGAAAAGGCAACCCGGGCAGAAGCGCCCGCCTCAACAGCCGTTGAGGAAGTAGAAACTGCCACCGCCCCGGCGGAAGCAGCCCCTAAAGTGAAAAAACAGGCCGCTGAGGCCACAGGCGATGACCTCACCAAAATTGAAGGGATCGGACCCAAGGCAGCAGAAGCCCTGGTAGAAGCCGGACTGGGCACATATGTGGCCCTGGCTGAAGCGGACCCTGAAAAAATAAAGGACCTGCTGACGGAATTCAGCTCCCGCCTGGCCCACCTCGATCCGGGAAGCTGGCCAAAGCAGGCAAAAATGGCTGCTGACGGAGAGTGGGAAGCCCTCAATGCATGGCAGGAGGAAGCTAAAGGCGGCATTGAATAACCCGCCCGGACTTTGAGAAATCAAAAACAAAATTAAATCGGGACCCATGGGTTCCACAAATACAACAACAATGGCAAATATTACCGCAGCTGAGGTAAATAATCTTAGAAAAACCACCGGTGCCGGGATGATGGATTGCAAGAACGCCCTGGTGGAAGCCGACGGCGACTTTGAAAAAGCCATCGAAATCCTTCGCAAAAAAGGACAAAAGGTTGCCGCGAAGCGTGCCGACCGCGAATCCACGGAAGGTGCGGCCATCGCTAAAGTCAATGCAACCAATACCGAAGGGGTGATCATTTCCCTGAACTGTGAAACGGATTTCGTGGCCAAAAACGACAGTTTCGTGGCCCTGGCCAACGACCTGGCCGAGCTGGCCCTGGAGTATGCCGACCGCGATTCGTTCCTTGCAGCGGATTTCGGGGGCATCTCCGTGCAGGAAAAGCTCATGGAACAAACCGGGGTGATTGGGGAGAAGATCGAGATCGGGGGCTTTGAGAAGCTCAGCGCCCCTTTTGTAGGGTCCTACATCCACGCGGGAAACAAAATCGCTACCCTGGCGGGGCTTTCTGAAGCCGTGGCCGATGCCGCTTCCATTGCCAAGGATGTCGCCATGCAGGCTGCTGCAATGAACCCTGTGGCCCTGAATGAAGAACAGGTGGACCAGGAGATCATCGAAAAGGAGATTGAAATCGCCAAGGACCAACTCCGTCAGGAAGGAAAGCCCGAGGCCATGCTCGACAAGATAGCCCAGGGGAAACTGCAGCGGTTCTTCAAGGACAATACTCTGGTTAACCAGGAATTTATCAAAGACAGCAAGGTAAGTGTTGCGGAATACGTGAAATCGGCCGCCCCCAACCTTGTGGTGACTGGTTTTTCGCGGGTAGCCCTGGGGTAACCTGTTTTGACTGCTTAAATAAGAACGCCCCGGCATCCCCGGGGCGTTTGTTTTTTAAGCCCCTCCCAATTTTCCGCCCGCCCTTCCGCCACGAAAAAAATCGATGGCCATAGGGCCCCGCGCCAATTTAAAGGCGGGAGGCGCCTGCCTTTTTCGATTGAATTGAACATCCGGTACCACAGAGCCCGGCAGGCCCTGAAACCAAAATAATTTTGATTATTTTTGTCCGGATTTAAGCCCGTGCCATGCCATACAAGAGGATTCTCTTAAAATTAAGCGGTGAAGCCCTGATGGGCGACCAACAATACGGAATTGACCCGGGCCGCCTGGAAACCTATGCCGAAGAAATCAAAGCGGTGGTCAACCAGGGGACTGAGGTAGCCATTGTAATCGGAGGGGGGAATATCTTTCGCGGCGTAGCCGGGGCAAGTCGCGGCATGGATCGCGTACAGGGCGACCACATGGGCATGCTGGCCACCATCATCAACGGTCTTGCCCTTCAATCAGCCCTGGAGGACAAGGGGGTCGATACCCGCCTGCAATCTGCCATTAAGATCAATGAGGTGGCCGAACCCTTTATCAGAAGAAGGGCGATGCGCCACCTGGAAAAGGGTCGGGTGGTCATTTTTGGGGGGGGCACCGGGAACCCGTATTTCACGACCGATTCGGCCGCCGTACTCCGGGCCATCGAGATCGAGGCGGATGTGATCCTGAAAGGGACCCGTGTGGACGGCATCTATACCAGCGACCCTGAAAAAGACAAAACCGCCACCAAATTCGATACCATCAGCTTTGCTGAAGTCCTGCGCAAGGGCCTGAAAGTTATGGATACCACCGCCTTTACCCTGAGTCAGGAAAATGAACTCCCCATTGTGGTATTCGATATGAACAAAAAGGGGAACCTGATGAAAATCGTATCGGGTGAAAACATCGGGACGGTGGTAAACCTGTAAATCGCAGCCGGAAAACCTTTTCAATCACATACGACCCATGAACGAAGAAATTGAATTTATTCTGGACACCGCCAGGGAGAATATGGAAAAGGCCATGGCCCACCTGGAAAAGGAACTGGTCAAAATCAGGGCCGGCAAGGCCAGCCCCGCCATGCTCTCCTCAGTTATGGTGGAATACTACGGCAACATGACCCCGCTGTCGCAGGTTGCCAACATCAACACCCCGGATGGGAGGACCATCATGGTGCAGCCCTGGGAAAAGAATATGATCCCTGCCATTGAAAACGCCATCATGACGGCCAACCTCGGCTTCAACCCCATGAACAATGGGGAAATGGTGATCATCAACGTCCCCCCCCTGACAGAGGAGCGTCGCAGGCAGCTGGCCAAGCAGGCCAGGTCCGAAGCGGAAGAAGCCAAGATTGGCGTGCGCAGCGCCCGGCAGGAAGCCAATAAGGAAGTAAAGGCCCTGGGAGTTTCCGAAGACCTGGAAAAGAATGCGGAAATCGACATCCAGGAGCTTACCGATACCTACATCAAAAAAGTGGACCAGGTCCTGGAGGTTAAGGAAGCGGAAATCATGAAGGTCTGACCGTGCCCTGATTCTATAACAAAGCCTCCAACCGGAGGCTTTTTTTATGATCGTCCCTAATTGGCAATTTGTTGGGCGCACTGGGGATGATTTTCTACCTTTGCCGCCGGATTCATCCCCATGGTGGCAAAACTCACACAGGGCTTCTGGGCAAAGACAGCGCGGATCATCCTCCGGAACAGGGTCCTGATCCTTCTGGGGATCGCCGCCCTTACCGTTGCGCTTTCCACGCAATGGGAACACATGCGTTTTTCGAACTCGGAGGCCAACCTGCTTCCCGACGACCATCCCGAAAATGTCCGTTACCAGGAATTCCTTTCGCAATTCGGGGAAGAGGGAAACACCATTGTGCTGGCCGTCAGGGACCCTGCCCTTTTTGAGCCGGAAACCTTCAACCGGTGGAACGTGCTCAGCAAGCAGCTGGAGGCCTTCCCGGAAGTGGACTTTGTCCTCTCCACGGAAAACCTGCAACGCCTGGTCAAAAGCCCCGGGAATGAAGAATTCCTGCTGGAGCCCTGGATCACGGGGCCCGTGGAAAACAAAGCGGCAGTGGACAGCCTCAGGCGGATGCTGTTTGAAGAGCTCCCTTTTTACGACAAGCTTCTGTACAACAGGGAAAGCCAAACCCTTCGCACCGTGGTTTACCTCGATAAGGACCTGGTAAACACAAGCGTGAGGAAAGATTTCGTCCTGCAGGACCTCACCAGCCTGATCAGGGAATTCGAAAAGGAAACAGCCCTGGAGGTACATACCTCCGGCATGCCCTACATCCGGACAATGAATGCCCAGAACATCATTGACGAAATCGGAAAATTCATCTTCGCTGCCCTGGCGGTTACTTCCCTGATCTTTTTCTTTTTTTTCCGTTCGGTACGGGCGACCCTTATCTCCGTTTGCGTGGTGGTCATCGGGGTCATGTGGGCTTTTGGCACCCTGGGGCTCCTGCGGTATGAAATCACCGTGCTGACGGCCCTCATCCCCCCGGTAATTATCGTGATCGGCATCCCCAACTGTATTTTCCTGATCAATAAGTATCAGCAGGAGGTGAACAAACACGGCAACCAGGCCCTCTCCCTGCAGCGGGTGATCACCAAGATCGGCAATGCCACCCTGATGACCAATGTGACCACGGCTTCCGGTTTTGCCACCTTCATCATTACCGACAGCAAACTGCTGACTGAATTCGGGATCGTGGCTTCCCTCAATATCCTTGGGATTTTTGTGCTTTCGCTGCTGATTATCCCCATCCTGTACAGTTTCATGCCCCTGCCCAAGACCAAGCACCTGAAACACCTGAACAAGCGGTGGATCGACACCTTTGTCAACTGGATGGAGCGCATCGTCCGCAACCACCGGATCGCCGTTTATTTTGTTTCTGTGGCCCTGCTGGTCGCGAGCATAATCGGGATGTACCAGATAGAAATTTCCGGAAGCGTCATAGAAGACATGCCCAAAAATTCGGACTTCGTGAAGGACATCCGCTTTTTTGAGTCCGAATTTGACGGCATCATGCCCATTGAAGTGGTGATCAACACGAACCAGCGCAATGGCGTGCTCAAACCTGCCACCCTGAGGCGGATGGACCAGTTGGACGCACATATCGAAGAAGTCCCTGAACTCTCGCGGCCCGTATCGGTGGTAAACCTGGTAAAGTATTCCAAACAGGCCTTTTACAATGGCATCCCCAAATATTACCAGTTGCCTACCTCCCAGGAGAGTAACTTCATCCTGAATATGGCCCGAAAATCGCGTGAGAACAGCAATTTGCTGAAAAGCTTCGTCGACAGCACCGGGCAGATCGCGCGCATGACCACCTATATGCGCGACGTGAAAACCGACCGGATGGAGGCCATTGAAAAGGGGTTGCTGGAGGAAATCGCGAAAGTATTCCCCCCGGAACGCTATACCGTCTACCTGACGGGGAAAGCCCTTTTATTCCTTAAGGGGACGAAATACCTGGTCAGGAACCTGTTGATGTCCCTTGGGCTGGCCATCGGCCTGATCGCCCTTTTGATGGCTTACCTGTTCCGCTCCTTCCGGATGATCCTGATCTCCCTGATCCCTAACCTCCTACCCCTGCTCATCACTGCAGGGGTAATGGGCTTTGCAGGGGTCCCCATCAAGCCATCCACCATTTTGGTCTTCAGCATTGCCTTCGGGATTTCGGTGGATGACACCATCCATTTCCTGGCCAAATACCGGCAGGAACTCGTCGCCCACCGCTGGAAGATCCGGCCATCGGTCTATGCCTCCCTGCGGGAAACAGGGGTAAGTATGTTCTACACCTCCATTGTGCTGTTCTTTGGGTTTTCCGTGTTTATCATCTCCAGTTTCGGGGGGACGGTGGCCCTGGGCGCCCTGGTGTCGGCCACCCTCCTGTTTGCGATGCTGGCTAACCTGATCCTGCTCCCTTCCCTCCTCCTGTCTCTGGAACGCAACATTGCTGACAAGAAAATCCTCAAAGAGCCCCAGATCGATATCCTCGCCGGGGAAGAAGAAGAAGGCGATGATGCGGCCACCAACTCCTGAAAAAATAGGGTATCCCCGATTTTTAGGATCCTTTTTCGACGCGCGGATTTAGCTCAATACCGTATCTTTGACCCGCAAATCCACAGCATAGAATCCATGAAAGTAACCAGTATAAAAACCCTGCTTGCCGACCCGAAAATGCTGCAGGAAGTCCGGGTTTCCGGATGGGTACGCACCTTTCGCAGCAACCGGTTTATTTCGCTCAACGACGGTTCCACCCTGCAGAACCTCCAGTGCGTGGTCGATTTCGAAACCCTTTCGGAAGACGTCCTTAAGCGGATTACCACCGGGGCCGCCCTCCAACTTGAAGGCATCCTGGTGGAAAGCCAGGGAAAGGGCCAGCAGGTTGAAGTACAGGTCAGACACCTTACAATTTTGGGGGATGCCCACCCCGACCGGTATCCGATACAGCCGAAGAAACACACTATGGAGTTCCTCAGGGAGCAGGCCCACCTCAGGGTACGGACCAACACCTTCGGGGCGGTGATGCGGGTGCGTTCGGCCCTCGCCTTTGCCGTACACCAGTACTTTACCACCCACGGCTTCTTCTATTTCCATGCCCCCATCATTACCGGCGCAGATGCCGAAGGGGCCGGGGAAATGTTCCGGGTGACTACCCTTGACCCCAGCGACCCGCCACGGACCGACACCGGGGAGGTAGATTACCGGGAAGACTTTTTTGGTAAGCAGACCAACCTGACGGTCTCCGGGCAACTCGAAGCTGAAGCCTATGCCATGGGGCTGGGAAAGGTATACACCTTTGGCCCCACCTTCAGAGCTGAAAATTCGAATACCTCCAGGCACCTGGCGGAGTTCTGGATGATTGAACCCGAAATGGCGTTTTATGACCTGGATGCCAACATGGACCTGGCCGAGGATTTCATACAGGGGGTAGTCCGCTACGTCCTGGAGCACTGCCGGGAAGACCTCGAATTCCTGGAAAAACGCCTTTTGGAGGAAGAAAAGGGCAGGCCACAGGCCGAACGCAGCGACATGCCGCTGCTGGAAAAACTCCGGTTTGTCACCGACCAGCCCTTCAAAAGGGTCACCTATACCGAGGCGATAGAAATCCTGAGGGAAAGCAAACCCAACAAGAAGAAAAAATTCCAGTATCCCATAGAGGCCTGGGGGGCCGACCTGCAGAGCGAACACGAGCGATACCTGGTTGAAAAGCACTTCAAATGTCCCGTAATCCTCTTTAACTACCCGGCCCAGATCAAGGCATTCTACATGCGCCTGAACGAGGACGGGAAAACGGTACGGGCCATGGACATCCTCTTCCCCGGGATCGGGGAAATCGTAGGCGGGTCCCAGCGCGAGGAACGCCTGGAGGTGCTCCGGCAGAAAATGCAGCAAATGGGGGTCGATGAGGAAGAGCTTTGGTGGTACCTGGACCTGAGGCGCTTCGGAACGGCCGTCCACAGCGGCTTTGGCCTTGGTTTCGAGCGGTTGGTGCAATTTGTGACGGGAATGGGCAACATCAGGGACGTGATCCCCTTTCCCAGGACGCCGCAAAACGCTGAGTTTTAAACGGAAATCCGTAACTTTAAGTAAGCCCATTTTTCTGACGCGCTCCTTTTATGCTCAAGCAACACCTGCAGTTTAAACTATCCCAAAAGCTTTCCCCCCAGCAGATCCAGTTGATGAAACTGATCCAGCTGCCCACCCAGGCTTTTGAACAACGGCTGAAACAGGAGCTGGAGGAGAATCCCGCCCTGGAGCCTGGCCGGGAAGAAGCCGAGGGGACAGAAGCGGATTTTGACGAGGGCTTTGAAAATGAAGCGGAGGGGGATGTCATCGATACGGAAGACATCAATATCGACGACTACCTGAGCGATGACGAAATCCCTGATTACCGGACCCGGGGCAACAATTACGGGGATGAGGAAGAAAAGCAGGTGCCGTATGCTGCCGGTATTTCCTTCACCCAATACCTGATCAGCCAGCTCAATACCGAATACCTCGACGAACAGGAGTGGCAAATAGCGGAGTTCCTCGTCGGCAGCATGGATGAAAGCGGGTACATCCGCAGGCCGGTTGCCGACATTTTGGACGATCTGGCATTTACCCAAAATGTTTTTACCGATGAGGCGAGTGTTTTAAAAGTACTGCGGAAGGTACAGCAACTGGACCCCCCGGGGGTGGGCGCGCGCTCCCTCGAAGAATGCCTCCTGTTGCAGCTGCAGCGCAAAGACGCCACCCCTTCGGTGGACCTTGCCAGGGAAATCCTGCAGAAATCTTTCGAGCACTTCAGCAAGAAGCACTACAAAAAGCTCATGCAACGGCACAACATCTCAGAAGAGGAATTGAAGGGTGCCATACAGGAAATCGAAAAATTAAACCCCAAACCGGGTGGGGGCTATTCCGGAAATAACCGGATTGTGGAACACGTGGTCCCCGACTTTACGATCCGTATTGCAGACGGGGAACTCGAACTCAGCCTTAACAGCCGTAACGCGCCGGAATTACATGTTTCCCGGGGCTATTCGGAAATGCTCGCCGGGTATAAAAGCGCGAAGGACAAATCACAATCCCAGAAAGATGCCGTGATGTTCATCAAGCAAAAGCTCGATGCCGCCAAGTGGTTCATCGATGCCGTAAGGCAGCGGCAGCAGACCCTCTACCTCACCATGAATGCCATTATGGAGTACCAGAAGGAGTACTTCCTTACCGGGGATGAACGCAACCTGCGGCCCATGATCCTGAAGGACATTGCGGACCAGATTGGGATGGATGTTTCCACGGTATCCAGGGTGGCCAATAGCAAATATGTAGATACCCCCTATGGGACGAAGCTCATCAAGGATTTCTTTTCGGAGGCGGTAAAAAACGTAGAGGGGGAAGATGTGTCCACCCGTGAGATCAAAAAGATCCTCGAAACGGTCATCGGGGACGAAAACAAGCGCAAACCCCTTACCGATGACCGGCTGGCAGCCATCCTCAAGGAGAAAGGGTATCCGATTGCCCGCAGGACCGTCGCCAAATACCGTGAACAACTGGGCATCCCGGTTGCCCGGCTCCGCAAAGAAATATGATGCGCGCCTTTAACCAGTTCATTAGCTACGCCTTCCACCCCCTTTTTGTGCCCACCTACGGGACCGTATTTTATTTCCTGGTTACCCCGCGGTACAGCCCCCCGGAATTTCGGCTCGCGTTTATCCTGCCGGTGGCCGTCCTAACCCTGCTTATCCCCCTTTTCGGATTCCTCATCCTCAGGCAACTGGGGGTGTTGCGCTCCCTGTCGTGGCTGCCGGCTGCGCAAAGGGGATACCCCCTGCTGATTTACCTGACCTTGCTGCTGATCGTTGTACTCCGGGTGGTTTCCAAAGGGGATTCCGAAGAACTGTATTTCTATTTCCTGTCCATGGCCCTGGCAAATGCCACCTGCCTGCTGCTTGCCCTGTCGGGTCGTGTGGTAAGCCTGCACATGGCTGGGATTGGAAGCCTGCTGATGTTCCTGGTATCGCTGAGCCTGCATTTTGAGAAAAATATCGTGGGCGCCATAAGCCTGTGCACCCTGGCTACGGGGTTGCTGGCCACCGCCCGCCTGTATCTGAAAGCCTACGGCAGGGCTTCTGTCCTTACCGGCTGGTTGATAGGACTGCTCTCCCAACTGATCCTGGTCCGTTTCTGGCTGTAACCTGGTCTTTGGGTTGGGATATTCTTGTTCCCGGGTTTTTCTCAGAGGATATAGAATATCAACCCGAGGTGCAGGGGTCGCATCCCAAGGGGGGTATTGTCCGGCCCGGTCACCCCTTCTTCAAACAGGTCGTTCAGGCCGTAATAAAAATGAAGGTTAAACGTATTATATCCTACGCTTAATTGGATGCCATACCGAAAATTCCGGGTATCGGTATTGTAGAAGCTGTCTACAAAATCCCTGGTGACAAATTTGGACCGGGAACCCACCACATAACCCAGCTTAAAACCTCCATAGACCCTCCAGAATTTATAGTCGACCGGGGTGGAATTCCTCCACCGGAATTCCAGAGGCAGCTCGATAATGTGGGTCTCAAACTTATTCCGGCGGTATTCCGAACCTGCCGTCAGGACCTCGTATCTTATGTCATCCCCCTCCTCGACCGCCCGCAGATTCGTGTAATATGAATTTACCCCATAGCCCAGTCCAATGCCCAGGGCGACCGTGCCTTCAGGATTGAGGGGAAAATCGCGGATAAACCCCGCCAGCAAACCGTATGGGAGGTTAGACTGGGAAACCCCGTCCGGCAAATCGAGGATCAAGTTATAGCTTAGCCCCAGGTAAAACTGATCTTCCCGGTAAAAGGTATTTCCGGACGGGGCGTCTGTATCCTGAGCCAGTACGGCCAGGGTCCCAAAAAAGAACAATAGAAGTAACCGGTGTTTCATCATCCGTCGGTTTCAAAAAAAAACGCTTCATCAAATGAAGCGTTTTTTCCAATCGGGTTTGAAAAAATGCTATTGAAGGTTCCGGAAGGCATCCCCTTCATACGTGGTGTAATTCACCTTCAGGGCGTTCACTTTCCGGAGCTCCTGCTTGATATCAGAAATAAGGCCCATGTTGGCTTCCTTGTCCACCTTAAGTGCCGTGGTAAGCACATTCTGCAATTCCTGGGGCTTTTTGGCCCGCTCCTGCAGGATGAAGTCGCCAATTTCAGAGACTGAAGCGAACTTATCGTTCAGCTGGATTTTGGGCTCTGATCCAAAGACCTTCTGGTACTGGCTTGTAGGCTTCCCTACATAGATATAAATTACCCTGTCTTTCTTTTCCAGCTTCTTGATCTCACTGGCATTGGGAAGGGTGTTCTCCACCATCAGTGAACTGTCCTTCATGGTAGTTACCGTCATGAAGAAGAACAGGAGCATAAACACGATATCCGGTAGTGATGC
Organism: Robiginitalea marina; assembly: GCF_024006985.1. Lineage (GTDB taxonomy): Bacteria > Bacteroidota > Bacteroidia > Flavobacteriales > Flavobacteriaceae > Robiginitalea > Robiginitalea marina. The sequence continues at coordinate 2,334 of NZ_JAMXIB010000011.1, read as the reverse complement.
CGTGGATACTGCTGGCAGATCTCCATCTTTTTTCTTATTAAACTTTGCCATGAATTCCTATTTAATTAGTGCTGCTGCTGGTTTCCGCCTCAGAGAGTTTCTGAGGGAAGAGTTCCTGGATTTTGGCCACCTTTTCCTTCAGGTCATCCCGTATCCCGGATGGCGTTTCAGGATTAAGGTACTGGGCCTCCATGTCCGTGAAATCACGTCCAAAAAGCCGTTGGGCTTCCCTGTTCCGAAGGTCATTGTAGGCCCCCACCAACTCGTTTTGCACGGTAATGTAGGTGCCGTAACGGGTTTCCCTGTCGTTTTTCAGGGAAATAATCGCCTTGGTCGGGTTATCGGAAGACGATTCATCCCTGCGGCCCTTGCAGTACGCACAACTGCCGTCAGCTCCGTTGTCCAGGAACGCAATGGCAGCCTCCCGAAGGTCTTTCAGGTCCATCAGTTGCTCTTCCACGAGCAGCTGCCCATTCTTGTTGATATTCACCGTAAAGATGTTTTTCTGCCTGATAATTACGTCCGTGTCGGGCGGTTCTATAGGCGGCAGCATCCGGTCAAGGCCGGCATCAGTCTCTATAGTGGTGGTTACCAGGAAAAATATCAACAACAGGAAGGCGATATCCGCCATGGATCCTGCATTTACTTCTGGTGGTGCTCCTCTTCTAGGCATAATCCAGGTTTTATTTGCTAAACATTTTCCTCGCTCCTCCCCAGGCCATGGCACCCACGGCGATGATCACAAGGAGGAAGAAGACATTCAACCCCGCCCCGATATTCTTCACCACAGACTCAGTGGTGGAAACCCCGCGGCTGGCCATAACCTCCACGGTGCCGTCGGCCCCATTGGAGAGTACATAGGAAATGGCAACCACCACCAGGAAGGCGACGATAAGGGTAAGTGTTTTCTTAAGGCTTTCAGGATTCGAGAACATGTGCTTCAGGGTAAACGCCAGGCTAAAAGCCACGGCTACCGCCAAGAGCAAATACGTGATCATGAACATCCAGTGCATGGCGCCGCTTTCGACGGCTTCCCCAACCGGGACTTCGCTTCCCGGCAACTGCAACCACAAAATAGCGGCGGCGGCACCCAATACGGCTAAGGCAATTTTTACAATCTTATTCATACCAAGGGTATTAAAGGGTCCGACTTACTTCTTGTGATCTACCAGCATATCGATCAGGCTGATCGATGAATCTTCCATGTCATTGACAATGCTGTCAATCTTGGCAATAATATAGTTGTAGAAAATCTGCAGGATAATAGCCGTGATCAGACCGAATACCGTAGTCAAAAGGGCCACCTGTATATCCCCGGCGATCAGGGAGGCACTCAGGTTACCCACAGCGCTGATCTTCTGGAAGGCCTGGATCATACCGATTACCGTACCCATGAACCCAAGCATGGGCGCGATGGCGATAAACAGGGAAAGCCATGAAACATTCTTCTCCAACTGCCCCATCTGTACGCCCCCGTAGGAAACTACCGCCTTCTCAGCGGAATCGATGCTTTCCCCGGCGCGGTCAAGGCCCTGGTAATAAATGGAGGCAACAGGCCCTTTGGTGTTGCGGCAAACCTCTTTGGCGGCTTCTATTCCACCGGAAGCAAGGGCGTCCTCTACTTGTTGTTTAAGCTTAGTGGTATTGGTGCTTGCCAGGTTCAGATAGATGATCCGCTCTATGGCCACTGCAAGGCCCAGGATCAGACACAACAGTACAATTCCCATGAATCCTGCACCTCCTTGTATGAACTGCTCTTTAAGAACCTGGGTGAACCCCCGATCCTCTGACGCTGCGGCAGCCTCATCCTGAAGCATAACAGTCATGGTGGCCAGGGTTGAAGACATGTTCGAAGGAATGACATTCGCGTTTGCGCTTACCGTATTTGCACTAAGGACAAATACCCCAGCCATGGCCAGGATGGAGAATACTTTTTTCATTTTTTCAAACTTAAATTTAGATTAGTTATTAGGGCTAAAGATAAAAAAAAATTGGAATTAAAAAATTAAATTTAATGGGGTCGATCCCCGAGAATCCTAAAAAAACAAGGCGTTTTCGGAAGACTTCACTTCCTGGGCCACATTTCCTTGCGAATCTTTCAATGTCGGTTCTGACCTGTCGCGAACCACGCCCTGTGCATTTTTCCGGCCCTTAATCTGTCCGGTCCCGTACAGGGGGCCGGACAAGCATGGGAATCCCCAGATCGGCCTTCGCCGATCTGGCTTCCATACCCTTCAAAATGTCAGCCGGATAAAACCGGGATTAGCTGCGCTGATCCCTGGTTCCCGTACAGGGGGCCGGACAAGCATGGGAATCCCCAGATCGGCCTTCGCC
>NZ_JAMXIB010000010.1 GCF_024006985.1 Robiginitalea marina | reverse complement strand
TGGGAATCCAAAGGCTTTTTTTTGGTGCCTGTGCAGAGCAAAGCTCGCTTCATGGTCCTGAAGTGAACGCCAGTTCTACTTCAGGATCAAAGTAAGCATGAAGGCCTTTGGGAAACCAAAGGCTTTTTTTGATGCATGTATGTTGCGTGATTCCGATGTATTTTGGAATATGCTTCCTTACTGTGTTTATGTGCTTTTCAGCCCCCGGGACAACATGCTCTATCATGGATTTACGACAAATCTTCAGGCGCGTTTGAGGGACCATGCAGCGGGAAAAACAAAAAGTACAGCTGCGAGAAGGCCATTGAGGTTAATCCACGCAGAATTCTATATTTCCCGGAAGGATGCCCAACGCAGGGAGCGCTATTTCAAAACAAATCAAGGCAAAAGGATGCTCAAATTGATGCTTAGTGAAACCTTTGAGGAATTACAGCATTGAATGCCTTTATAGAAAAATTTTCAACCCCACACACTCTCACACCCCACCGGCCTGTTTTTTTTCGCCCGGTCCGGTTCGGGCCCGGGAAAGACCTCTGGATCGACGGTCCTATTGAATAACGATGTTCCCATGGAAATAGTGAGTGAACTGCTTGGGCATTCCAGAATTAAAATCACCCAGGAATATTATGGTAAAATAGTACAAAGGAGAATAAGCGAAGAAATGATACGGATATCCAAAATCAATTGATTCTCTTCAACATTGTCCTTAAAGTCCAATTTTCAACAGTTCGATTTTTAGGAGGGGTTACATTATTCAAGAATCAACTTTTGATAAAACGTGTACTGGATTTCCCATGCATTTTTTGAGTTTTTCTTAAAGATGTAAATGGGAACGGATAATTCACCAATTTGTCGAAGAAGAGCAACACTATCTAAAATTATAGGCTTTGAAATAATAATTGAATTTCCTTTTTTGCGTGACAATGAAAGGCTCTTAACAAAATTTGGATATATTTTGACAGGGCTGGAGTGTTGTATTTCAGATCTTATTTGAATCAAATCATCTTTTGATAGGATTTCTTTGAGGTCTTGGTCGCTTATCTTAACAGGGTAACTAACCTTATCAAATATTGAATCATATACAATCAACTGGTCCCAGGAAGGGGATTCTACCGTTTTGTAATACAGTGGTATACGAGACTCAGTATAAAAATCATTAATTAGCTTGTAACCATCATCGCTTATTTCAGTACCTTCTGTTTTTAAGGCCGAACAGGATATAATACTTATTACTAAACAAAAGAAAATGATGGGCCTAGTTACAAGGGTTACCCTTGGCATCTTTATTATTAAGTCTTTCATCGGTGATGATTTTTTGGATTTTATTCTTTTCTTCGATAGAGAAACTTTTATAAGTTTCTGAAGACCTTTGGATCGACGGTCCTATTGAATAACTATGTTCCAATGGAAATGGTGAGTGAACTGCTTGGGCATTCTAGTATTAAAATAACTCAGGAGTACTATGGCAAAATTGTTTAACAGAGGGTGAGTCAGGAAATGGAGCGTATTTCAGATAAGTTGAAATGAACGGACTAAAGCACATATTTACCTGATCATTCCATTTCTATGGTCCCAATTTCTGAAATAATCCACTTGCTTTCGGAGAATTCAAAAGTACCGTAAACAACATACCTTTCATTTCCAAATTCGAACTTGCCAGAAGTACAATCGTTAAAATTTAAAGACAAATCATAATCAGGGATTTCACTTGAAACTAAATGGAAAGAGTGATTTTTTACCTTAACCGTCCTAACCCTGAAGTTATGCGATTCTTTAAATCCAATAGACTCCGTTCCTCTTTCAATCAAGAAATCCACAAACTCACTTATTTCAGGATCTTTGGCAGAAAGAATAGCTTTTAACAAGGCACTTTCTGCTTCAAGATCTAGACATTGAATTTCTTTATAATCTTCTCTAATCCAGCGATTCAGTTTTAAACAGGAATATTGGCTGGAAAAGGTTAACAAAATTGTTAGCAGGATTGTCTGGTAAATCATTCGTTAATGATGTAGTCTGTGAAGCAAATGGTTAGTGATGAAATGAAACGTAATTTAAGGAAGTTCAAATAAACCGTATTTATCCATGAGCTAGCAGAAAAGATGAATCCGGGCAAAATGTAAGGGCATACCAAATATTAGATGGACCCTTTTAAACCTGCCCATACCGTAATTAATACTTATGAATAAGAAACATGTCCTCTAAGCTATGGTCTGAAAAAAGGGAGAGTAAAGAATGAGAAAAGGACACCAATATTGCTGTCCATTAAGTGCATTGAAAATAACATTCAGAAATTATGATTCTTCGGACATCAATAATAAATACAATTGCAGCTATTCATCTTAATAAAGAATCAATTTTTGATAGAAGGTATAAAGGAAGTCCCAGGTCCCATTTTCTTTTTTCAAGATATAAATTGGAACCTCATTTTCTGAAATCCTTCTTAAAAAAGCAATATTACCATAGACGATTGGCGTTGATATTTGGACTACATCCCTATTCTTCCTTTTCAAAAGTTGTACTCCATCAAGCATATCCCCATTAATGATTGAAGGCTTCGACTTTCGTATCAATATTCTAATATTTTCAAGATCATCATCATTTAATATTTTTTCCAAATCTGCATCGCTAATTCTCGTAGGCAGCCCAACCCGGGAAAATATGGTATCAAAATTTATTAATTGATCCCATTGGGGTTCCTCAACAGTTTTATAATAAAGTTTAAACTGGCGATTCCCATACATGTCATTTATCACATTATGAGCCTCTAGGTCCAAAATCGAGCTTGAATCCAAAGATTTGCAGGATGGAAAAGTAGTCAACACTACTAAAGCAAAACTAATTACAGGGAGTGCTTTTCGCCTCATTGGATGCTGTCCTTTCATTGTTGATGATTTTTTGGATTTTTTGCTATCCTGGACTCTCGTCCGTGCCTGCTGGCCCCCCGATATTTATCGGGACTAAAACAGTGCACCGGCCTGTTTTTTACCCCCATTCGTTCTAGCCCGTTTGGATCGCAGAACAAAAAGCCGCAGATTCAGTTCTTGCGGCTTTTTTTATTTATGTTCAGTGCTATCTGTTTTATCCAATGGATGGAGATCGCTACCGGGGCTGCGTCATTGGCAAAGGCGGTATTGTGTCCTAATGTTGGAAACAACGCATATTCGAAAGGTTTGCCCTGAACCTTAAGCGCATTGATTTGCTCAATACACAACTTCACGGGAATCTGAATGTCTCTTTCGCCGAAGAGCCAGAGGCCTGGGATTGAGAGCGTACTTAGTGCATCTTTGGGGTCAGTGCTGGCAAATTGGTACCGGTCAGGGTCATTCCTGATATGTTCACGGGTATCCGACTCCGTATGCGTATCCCAGAAGTCAGGGTTCCCATCGGTATAAAACTGGAATCTCAGTTGTTCAAGGGTGGTAATGGTGGGGCAACTAAACAAAACCATGAATTCTACCAAAGGATTTTCTTTTGCAGCAATTGGGATGATCCATCCTGCCTGACTGAAACCGACAAGACCTATTGGGGTGTTGGGGTCCTGTTGATTCAGCAAGTCCACCGCAGCACGTGCATCTTTTGCCAATAATGCGAGGTTGCCGGAATCAATATTGTTTGTCCCTACTTCCGGGCCCGCATACGTTCCGCCTGATTCCCCAACGCCGCGTTTGTCATAGGTCAACACGGTAATGCCGGTTTCTGCCAAAAGCGTTGCAAACCCGCCCATTCGGCGTTCCTGGCCCGACCCATGTACAATCACGACTGCTGCATGAGGATTGTCAGGGGTGTAAATGGTGCCCCTAAGATCCACCCCGTCGCTTGTAAACTCCACAACCTCTGTTTTTATGGTGTTCGATTCTTGTGCGTCTGCCTGACTCAGCGGGGCAACCAGCAGGATCACCAATAGAATCATCCCAAATAAATTCCTCATACGCTTGAATCCATATTAGTGTTTCAGTACAGGGAGTTATCGGACTTGGTAAGGACCGCGGGGGCTTTCTGGTAAGATAGGAAATAAATCAGCATTGCTGCAGCTTCCATAAACGGAAGGCCGCAATACGGGCCGGGTTTAGCAGGCTTTTTGCGTTTATGGTCAAGGACATTTCCGGTAGCCCGGGCCGGACCCTTTCTTTAACGTATCTGCCGGCCCTTTTCCGGTCGATCGGGCCCAACCGGGCATCCGGGACAAAGGGTTCCGGACCAAAGGTGTAGCTGTTTTTTTTTAAATTTATGCTCCAAACCAGCAGAAATGTACAATCGTATCTTACTCCCGCTATTTTTCCTTCCAATGCTTGTCTTCTCGCAAAGCCAATATAACGTGACTTCCTATTTGGACCCTGGGACTAAAGCGCCAAACACGCACTACATCGGCGAGGCATGGTTAAATGGATTGCTGCGTGCTGAGGGGGATTTGGAGTACAACATCACCAAGGCCACCTTCAGGGCGAATTCCACCCTGGACTGGCACAAGCACGAATCCGTACAGGTGCTCATCATTGTCGATGGCGAAGGGTATTACCAGGAAAGGGGAAAGGAGCCCATAATCATGAAGCAGGGGGATTTGATCAAATGCGACCGGGAAACGGAACACTGGCACACCTCCACCAAAGACAGGGACGTCACCTACCTGGCCATTTATGGCGGAACCCAGCCCACCACCTGGACGGAAGTCCTCACTCAGGCCTACTACGATGAAGTCGCCCAAAAATTGAGGGGCTATTAAAACCATAGGCTTTTAAGCGGCCATCCTTCCCGGGGAATTCCCCCGGTATTTCGTACATTTAGTGGGTTATAATCACGAGAACGACATGAAAAGAATTTACCTCCTGGCCTTGAGCGTGCTGCTCGCTTTTGCTGTGGGCCCCCTGAGCGCACAACGCAGAAAAGGCAATGCCCCTGAAAAAAAAGAAGAACTTCCCCTGCAGGCGTTTAAATTCCGCAATATTGGCCCGGCCTTCCTGTCGGGGCGTATTGCCGACATCGCCATCCACCCGGAAGATGAGAATGTCTGGTATGTGGCCGTCGGCTCCGGAGGGGTTTGGAAAACAGTAAACGCAGGCACTACCTGGACCCCTTTGTTTGACCAGCAGAGCTCCTATTCCACGGGGTGTATCACCCTCGATCCGCAGAACCCGTCCATTGTCTGGGTAGGTTCCGGGGAAGATGTTGGCGGACGCCACGTGGCCTACGGCGACGGGGTTTACCGCTCCAAAGATGGGGGCAAAACCTGGGAAAACCTCGGCCTGAAGGACTCCCAGCATATAGCGCGCATCGTCGTGCACCCGGACAACAGCGATGTAGTTTGGGTAGCCGCCCAGGGCCCGCTCTGGAACAAGGGCGGGGAGCGCGGGGTATATAAAACCACCGATGGCGGACAAAGCTGGAAACGGGTACTGGGCAACGAAGAGTGGACCGGCGCCACCGATTTGCTTATTGACCCGCGTGACCCACAGGTGCTCTACGCAGCTACCTGGGACCGTCACCGGACGGTGGCAGCCCTTATGGGCGGCGGCCCCGGCTCGGGGATCCACAAATCCACCGACGGGGGGGAAACCTGGGTGGAGCTCACAAATGGCCTGCCCAAATCCAATATGGGGAAAATCGGCCTGGCCATATCCCCCCAGCAACCCGATGTAGTGTATGCCGCCATAGAACTGGATCGCAAGAGCGGAGCCGTATACCGCTCGGCGGACCGGGGGGCTTCCTGGACAAAAATGTCCAATACGGTTTCCGGGGGTACAGGCCCGCATTACTACCAGGAACTGTACGCCAGCCCCCATGCCTTTGACCGGTTGTACCTGATGAACGTACGGGTGCTGACCTCTGATGACGGCGGAAAGACCTTTGTGCAGCTCAAGGAAGAAGAAAAACACTCCGACAACCATGCGTTGGCTTTCAAAGCCAGTGACCCCGACTACCTGATGATCGGGACGGACGCGGGCATTTATGAAAGCTTTGACCTGGCCGAAAACTGGCGGTACCACAAAAACCTCCCCCTGACCCAGTTCTACAAGGTGGCGGTAAACAATGCCGAACCATTTTACCACGTTTTCGGGGGCACCCAGGACAATGGATCGGCCGGGGGGCCCTCGGCAACCGATGAGCGGGAGGGAATCAGCAACAAACACTGGTACAAGACCCTTTTTGCCGACGGGCATCAGTCGGCAACGGACCCTGAGTACAACGATATCATTTATGCGGAGACCCAGCAGGGCGGCCTGCACCGGGTGGATTTGGCCACCGGGGAACAGGTCTTTATCCAACCCCAGGCCCGGAAGGGCGACCCCCACGAGCGCTTTAACTGGGACGCCCCCATCCTGGTGTCGCCCCACAATCCGGCGCGCCTGTATTTCGCTTCCTACCGCGTGTGGAAATCGGAAAACCGCGGAGATGCATGGACGCCCATTTCAGGGGACCTCACCCGCAACGAAGAGCGGCTGGAACTCCCGATTATGGGGCGGCAGCAGTCCTGGGACAACGCCTGGGATGTAGGGGCCATGTCCAACTACAATACCATTACTTCTTTAAGTGAATCGCCTGTGCAGGAGGGCTTGCTTTACGCGGGTACCGATGACGGCTTTATCGCTGTGAGCAGCGACGGAGGAGGGGCCTGGGACCGTATTCCCGTAACCCGGATGGGACTGCCCGCCCGAAGTTTTGTAAATGACATCAAGGCGGACCTTCACGACGTCAATACCGTTTACGCCGTGCTGGACAACCATAAGGAGGGCGATTTCAGGCCGTATCTTTTCAAGAGCACAGACCGCGGGAAGACCTGGACCTCCCTTTCCTCCAACCTGCCCGAACGCACCCTGCTGTGGCGCATCGTTCAGGACCATGTGGAGAAAAACCTCTTATTCCTGGCTACAGAAAATGGGGTATATACCTCCCTGGACGGGGGTGGAAAGTGGCAGAAACTGCCCGGAACGCCTAATATAGCCTTCAGGGACCTCACCATCCAAAAGCGCGAAAACGATTTGGTGGCTGCCTCTTTCGGCCGCGGTTTTTACGTGCTGGACGATTACAGCCCCCTGAGGGAAATAACCCCCGAAGTCCTTAAGGAGCAGGGCAGGCTCTTTGCCCCGCGTACAGCCAAATGGTATGTGCCCAGAAGTAACCTGGGCAATACCGGGGCTGATTTTTACCTGGCCGAAAACCCCGAATTCGGGGCGGTGTTCACCTACCACCTTTCGGAGGACTTTACCACCGCCAAACAAAGGCGGAAGGAGGCCGAAAAGGAAGCCGGCAGGGATGGGGGCGATATCCCCTTCCCGGGATATGAGGCTATAGACGCGGAGAATACCGAGCAACCCGCCAGGGTGTGGATTACCATCCGGGACACGGAGGGCAATGTAATCCGCCACCTGCAGGAAAAAGCTGAAAAAGGGACACACCGCCTCGCCTGGGACCTGCGCCACGCCAGTACAAGGGCTATCGACCCGGAAAGGTCGGGTGGCGGCGGCGGAAGGTGGAATCGCGGTCCCCTGGCCACGCCCGGAACGTATACGGCCGCCCTCGCCCTTGAGAAGGAGGGGAAGGTAACCCCCGTTGGCAACGAAGTGCGGTTTGAGGTAAAGCCCATTCGGGAAGGGACCCTCAAGGGCATGGACTATACCTCCTACAACGCCTATCGGCAGGACCTCGAGGCCCTGCAACGCGATTTTGAGGTACTCCAGGACCAGTTCGACCAGGCAGAAACCGCCCTGAAGGGATTCCAACAAGCCCTTCCCAGGGTAGCGGGTTCCCCTGCGGACCTGGCCTCGGAGGTAAACGCCCTGGAGAAGGCGTTGCGTGCGGTCAGAATCCAGGCAGAAGGCAGTCCGGCCCGAAACGAAATCGGCGAGCGTAACCCGCCGTCTGCCCAATCGCATTTGAGCACGGCTACCCGGGGGATCTCTACGACCTACGGACCGACGGAATTGCATCGGCAAAGCCTGGAAACGGCAAAGGCGATGCTCGGCGAATTGAAACCTGAGGTCAGCCGCATTTCCGGGCAGATGGTTCCCGCTCTGGAACAAAAGTTCAAAAATGCCGGGGCCCCCTACATCAAGGGGCAGGGCGAATAGCAGGCCTTTTTGGGGCCGCTTATTGGCCCGGATGTTTGATGCATCCGGAGATGACGCCTCGTGGGGAAATTTGAAAAAAAGGTTGTACCTTAACATGAATCCATTTCCTGAAAACCAACCAATATCGCGCTGTTATGGGAACAACCTTGCTTATCCTTTTGGCGGTCCTGGTACTCCTTTCGGTCTTCCTGATCGCTGTTTACAACCGTTTTGTAAAGAACCGCAATTTGGTAAAGGACGCCTGGAGCAATATTGACGTTGCCCTGAAAAGGCGGTATGACCTCATCCCGAACCTGGTGGAAACCGTAAAGGGGTATGCCGCCCATGAGAAGGAGACTTTTGAGCAGGTAATCCAGGCCCGGAATGCGGCCCTTGCCGTTCCTTCCGGCGATATCAACAACCAGATCAAGGCGGAAAACCAGCTGCAGCAAACCCTCAGGGGCTTGTTTGCCCTTGGGGAAGCCTATCCCGACCTCAAGGCCAATGCCAATTTCCTGCAATTGCAGGACAAGCTGAACGAAATTGAAGAGAACCTCGAGCGCAGCAGGCGGTATTACAACGGCACGGTGCGGGAGAACAACACCTATGGCGAAAGCTTCCCGGGGGTCTTGTTCGCCGGAATGTTCAACTACACCCATTTTGATTTCTTCGAATCCACCGAAGCGGAACGGGAAAATGTAAAGGTGACTTTTTAACCTTTTCCAGGACCCGCGTTTCATGAGATCGCCCCGATTCAACCCTGTGTTCCTGTTGCTTTGGCTTGTGCCGGTTTTGGCGCAGGCCCAGGACTTTGGGGTGGACCACTTTTCGGTTGCCATTGAGCTCCATAAGGAGGGGTACTTCGAGGTAGTGGAAACCTATGATGTGGAATTCTTTAGTCCCAAACACGGGATTTACCGCGATATTCTTACCTCCTACACGATCCGTGCTGCGGATGGATCGGAAGCCAAACGGCAAATCCGCATCAGCGACATTAAAGTGCCCGGGCACAAATTCGAGGCCTCAGGGAACTTTTCCCAAAGGATGGAGGGCAACGCCCGGATCAAGATCGGGGATCCCGACAAAACGGTGGTGGGCCCCATACACTATGAGATCCGGTACCGGGTGGACAATGCCTTTTTATTTGAGGAAGACTTCACGCGGTTTTACTGGAATTTAAAACCCTCGGACTGGGTTGCCCCCTTCAAAAAAATCACCTTCAGCGTAATCCTGCCCGAAGGGGTGGAGGCGGACCCGGACCAGGTCTTCCTGTATGCCGGCCCTGTGGGGAGTACTTCTCCCACGGGGGAATTCGGGATTCGCATTGCCGGGGGCACCATTTCGGGTACCTCCCGGGAAGGGTTTGGGTCAAATTACGGAGAGGCTGTCACCCTGCTGGTGAACCTCCCAAAAGGCAGCATCGCCGAACCCGGCCGTCTTTGGCTCTTTTGGTCGGGGTACGGGTGGGTGCCGATCCTTTTGCTTTTGGCAGGGGGGTTTTACAAGGTGTTCCTTAAATATGGAAAAGATGACCCCTCCCCCATGGTGGTCACGTATTTCCCGCCGGAAAACATGGACCCCGCCATGGTCGGTTTCCTGATAAACGACAGGGAGGACACTTCCGACCTCGTTTCGCTCCTGCCGTACTGGGGCAACCGGGGGCTGCTGGAAATGGAGGAGGTGGAAGGGGAGGGATGGTTTGCCAAAGAAGACATCCTGATTAAAAAGCTGGCCGACCTCCCGGCAGAGGCCCCGGGATATCAAAAAATCGTTTTTGATGGCCTGTTTCACGGAGGGGAATCGGAGGTTCGGGTCAGTAGCCTGAAAAACACCTTTTACCTTACGATGAACATGGCGAAGAAGGAACTGGCCGGGGCCGCCCAAAAATACTACGACCCCAAAGCCCGCCGGGTGTACTGGTTCACGGGAGGGGGGATTGTCCTGGCCCTGTTGGTCCTGCTCCCCACCTTTTTCAATTTCTGGGGGGTGGTGGCCGTGTTATGCGCCCTGGTCCTGGGGGTGGCCCTGCTGATCCTGAACCGTCATATGGTGAAGAAAAACCCGTTTGGGGTAAAACTATATTCCGAACTCAAGGGATTCAGGGCTTTTATTAAAACGGCTGAAGAAAACCGCCTGCGCATGCTGCTAAAGGAAAGCCCGGATTATTTCGAGACGACCATGGCCTATGCCCTGGCCTTTGGCGCCCTGAAGCAATGGGCGCAAAAATTCGAAAACCTGGATGTGGCCCCACCCACCTGGTACCACACCTCCGGCGGGTTCCGGTCCATGCACCAGTTTTCCAGGTCCTTTTCCAGTACCATGGAGCGGACCAGTACCACCCTGGTGAGCTCCCCCTCCAGTAGTTCCTCCGGGGGAGGGTCCTCGGGCGGCGGCATGGGCGGCGGCGGCGGGGGCAGCTGGTGACGGGCGGATCGCGCGTTGTTGGGGAGATTCGCCGAAAGGCTTAAATTGCAATTCTTTATGAAGACGATGTTGAAAACCAGGGGTATTCTACTGGCAGGGCTCATTGTATTGCTTTTGAGTTCCTGCTCCCTGGTGAAAATCGAAAGCGAACAGAAGCCCCTTTCCGTAAATGAACTGAATACCCGGTTGCTGATCCAGGCCTTTGCGGAGGAGGCCCTTGAACGCACGGAGATAGCTGCAGACAGCATCGCCAAAGAGGCGGAGGGCCACCTGGCGGTCCAAAAAAATGCCCTTCGCTGGAAAATCCAAACGGCGTCCGCACTCGGCAGGATCAGTTTTCAGACCATGCCCCGGGTCGCCCTGGCGGATACCTGGTCCTATATGTATGAATTGCTGAATTTTTTCGAAGCTTCCACGGATGATGCCATTTTCGGAAGCTGGGCCCCCATTGCCCTGGAGGCTACGGCAAAGAATACCGACCGGATTGAAAAAATCGCTACCAGCGTCCTGAACAAAAAGGAATATCCCCGTTACCGGGAATTTGTGGAAACCTATGCCCGGGAGCATCCCCTTCGTCTTGAAAATGAATTTCGGCACACCCCCATTCGGGAGGCCTATCTCGCGTTTAAGGAATTGCCCGACAGCACGGCGGTCCAGACTGTAGGCACCCTTTCCGAAGTGGTGGCAGACGCGACGAACCGGTTCGATTACGCCTCTGATGTAGCGGGCAAGAAGTTTGCCTGGCAAACCTCCCTCTTTCTGAAGGAGCAGGGCCTGGATTCCATCCCCCTGGAAACCCGCCTGGCCCGGGTAGAATATGAACTGGAACGGTTGGTGGAAGTGGCAGAGAATTCCCCGGAAATACTTGCCACGGCCATTGAGGATTTCAGGGGTGCCGTAAATCCGATCTTCAAAGGGCTGAATTCAGAAATCAGCCGCGCCATGGTGAACCTCGCCTTGGAACGCCGGGCCCTGGACGAAATGATCTTGCGCGAGCGCATTGCCCTCGATACGATTATACAGCGGGAAAGGCTGGCGCTAGGCCTGGATGCCCGGGAAATTGCCGATACGGGGATTAAAAACGCCTTTGCCGAAATTCACGGGATGCTCAAAAGCATCCTCTTTTTCGGCGTCATCGCCCTGATTGTGGTGCTGGGGCTGCCCTTTTACCTGGGGTACCTTACCGGCAAAAGGGCTGCAGGCAGCGAGAAGGACTCAAAATAAATTGCCTTGTTCCTGAAGGGTACCTCCCTTTCGGTCAGTACCTCCTATGGGGAATCCCCCGGCTCATTTTTCTTCGGGTTTGGAAAAACCGAAGGATCCACCGATTTCAAATGCAGGTCGCGCTGTGGGAAGGGGATACTGATGTTATTCGCATAGAGGATATCGTGGATGGCAAAGATCACATCACTGCGGATTCTGAGCCACTCCTCGAAGCGGTCCGTCCAGAACAACAGCCTGAAATCCAGGGAACTCTCCCCCATATTGTTGAACAGAACAAGGGGCGCAGGGGTCTGGAGTACTTCAGGGTGTTCCTGCAGCACCTGCAGGAGCAGGTTGCGGACCAGGTGTACGTCCGACCCGTAGGCCACCCCTGAGATTACTTCTATCCTCCGGGTTTTGTCCGAAAGGGTCCAGTTGACTACTTCCTGCGATATGAGTTGCCCGTTCGGCACAATGACCTCGGCCCCGTCAAATGTATGGATGTGGCTGGATCGGATCCCCATGGATTGTACCTTTCCGATAAGGTTGCCCACCTCCACAGTGTCCCCGAGCTGTACCGGCCGCTCAAAAAGCAGGATGATCCCGGAAACCAGGTTGTTGAAAATGTTTTGCAACCCGAATCCAATACCAACGCTGAAAGCACTGAAGATAATGGTCAACTGGTCCATGGGCATCCCAATGGCGCGTATGGCGAAGAGCACCCCAATGGTGATCAGGGCGGTTTGCGCAATGGCCGTAACCATCCGGGGCACCCCTTTTTTGAGGGGCAGTTTATCGAGCACGTCAGATCGTAAAACGATCTTGACCACCCGGGAGAGGATGATGGAAAACCAGATGATGAAGATAAACAGGACAATTTTCCCAAGCGAAAACGACATGGATCCGAGGGAAAGGTCACGGGTAAAGAGGTTGCGCAGTACGGTGTAGACCGCGTCCTTCAGGTAGAAAATACGGAGCACGGTGTCCAGCCAGAACAGAAGCACCCCTGTGATAACTGCACGGGCTGTAAATCCTTTAAGGTATTCCTCGTAGTCGTGGATGACCTGGAACCTGTCCAGATAGGGACTACTTATGAAAAACTGAAGTCCGCCGATCAGGATAATGGCCGCAACAAACAGGAGAAGACCTGCAAGGGCATTGATGGAGAACGATCCCAGGGCAACCTGCGAAAACATAGTGTACCCGAAGAAATTTGCCGCAAAGCCCGTCAAAACAGCCCAGAAGTGGAAGACTATGAGGAAGCGGACAAACCGGGAAAGGGTCTGGTTGTGGAGCTTTAAAAGCCGGGGTTTTCTATACAGGGGGTAAAGGATCACCAGTTCCGCAACCCCCAGCACCAGGAGGGCATAGCGGTTAAGCAGCGATTCGGCGGGGATAAGCCGGGTCCCAAGGTATAGCAGGATTAGGGCTGCAAACCCCCATAGGTATCCGTGCAGGTTGCGGGGCGTAAGGTTGAGGGTTAGATCCATCAGGGGGAACAGCAAGGCAAGGATGGTAATATCGACCAACAGCGGAGGGCGGTCAGGGAAGAAGATTACCATGAGGAACAGGCAGAAAAGAATCCCTGCGCTCAGGGGCCTGCGGAGCACAGCCGTAAAGGTGGTTTGATAGTAGCTCAGGGTATTGGCCCTCAAAAACTTCAGTCGGGTTCTGATCCAGGAAAAAAGCGCCAAAATGCCCAGGAAAAAGAAAAGGTAGAGGGCATAGGCGTTTTTGTGTTGCCCGAGGTAGAACAATAAGGCGCTCCATTCCGACTTCATGGACGCTTTAAATCGACCCGGAAACTGCTGGTCCTGAGAAGCTGAAAATGCTGTTGTGAGCAGGGCCGGGCCGGTCCGCGTATATACCAGGGAGGATTTTTCCTGGAGGGCCTGCTGAATTTTTTCCAATAGCAGTTCGATCTCAACTTCTGTTCCAATAGTCCTGTTAAGGGGAAGCACGAGCAATTCTGACCGCTCCTGGATTACGGTCGACAGGCTGTCCAGCATGGAGGAAGTGGCTGCAATGACCTCCGCTGTATTGCCAAAGGCATAGGAAGAGTCTTGCAGCGTTTGGGTATTCCTCCAAATGCGAAGGTCCTTTTCAAGGGTTGAGCGCTGGTCCTGCAGGTCCCGGATCAATTCTGACAACCGCTTTTTCTGGGCTCCCACATACCTGTTGGCAATTTGCCAGTAATTCTTTTCGTTGGTCAGGAACCGCTCGCTTTTCTGGGGGTATTCTATTTGTTTTGCAAGGGAAAGGGCGCTGTCTACCAGCATCAGGATGGAATCGTTTCGCCGGGTTTCCCGTGCAATGCTTTCCAGGCCAATCAGGGATTCCGCCGCCCGGAGGGCACGAATCCTGGATTCGCCGGCAGCGATCAACACCTCGTTGAATGGGATAAATTCAACCGGCGGGGTGCTATCTTTTACTGCAGGCTCCAAAGGCCCCTCTTCCTGGCTATACCCGTTTTGTAAGGAAATCAGCCCAATAAGAGCGATAAAGAGCCATATTTTCTTTATGCCCCGGCGGGGTATTTGGCGCGTAAATTTCATGATCGGGTTTAGCTGTAAAAGGTTAATGTGGCTTTGCGGCAAAAGTCTCCCCGAAGGCTGATTCCATTTCGGCCCGGCCTTCTTCTGTAAGGTAAGGTTTCAGGCAATACAGGATACTGCGCAGATAGACGGGCTTAACGGCATCGTAAGCCTTATCATGGTCCATCAGGGTATAAGAGATGATCCAATTGGAGGCCAGGGTTAGGAATTGCACGGAGAAAACCTCAAAATATTCGGGCTCCAGGATACGGCCCTCAACCAGCCCATTTTTTGAAAAGGAATTAAGCCGCTGGCGGAGCTTCTCCCTGTTCCGCTTGTAATTTTCTTCAATATGCACCCCAACCATGCTGTTCACTGCCGGGTTTGTCATGGCATGGGCAATCACCCCGCGGTACCGGAACATCAGGTCCATAATGTCAGATAGGTAATTTACAAACTGCCCGATTTCGGTAAAATCTTTATGGGCCTGATGGTGCTCAAAAACCTTATCCAGCTCCTCTTCGTATCGTTTCAGGAGTCCGAGCACGAGGTGTTCTTTTTTGGGGAAATAATTGGTTACACGGCTTTTACCCATGCCGATGGAGGCGGCAATTTGGCTAATCGTATGGTCTACCCCTTGCCCGTTGAACAGGGAATTGACCCTTTCAAGGATCTTTTGTCTGGTGAGTTCCCCTTTGGTTGGATGTTTCATGGCATGGAACGATATGACAAAATAATAAAATGCGGTTAAAGGTGTAAAGGCTAAAGGATTGTTTGTCTATAGATTTGGGCTTGAACTTTTTTGAAGGCACAAACCGAACCTGTTAAAAAAAAATTTATTTTTAAAGTAATGAAAAAAATCAATAAGGACCTTAAAAATTGCCCTCAGGGCGCATAAGAGAGTAGTAGTCCTGCACAACCCGTACACCATGATTTCCAACACCCAAAATACCCGCTTAAGTCTCCATGGGATGGGGCCCTGGGTCCTGGTCCTTGTTTTCTGTATCATGTCCTCCCCGGCGTTCTCGCAAGCAGACGGATCGGAAGCTGTGGATAACTATTCAATAACCCCCGGCCGGGGCTACGGGGTGATTACTTTTTCGCTGGACCAGCGGGACGCCCAAAATGAGAACCAGTTATTTCGGCAGGTGATTGACCAGAACAAATTCGACTACCGGATCACTGGTTCCGGCGGCTACGCCCTCAAAAACAATTTTACCGTAGGCCTTGGGTTCAGCTACGGACGACAGCGGGAGGATATTACCTTCCTGAATGAAGATAAAGTGGAAATTACCTCAAGAAGCGTCGGCCAGGACGTCTCCTTCCTCCCGAATATCCGCAAGTATGTGCCCCTGGGGGCCGGGAGGATGCAATTTTTTGTTCAAACAGACTTGCGGGTGACCCTTGGGGAATCGTTACAACGGGATTTCCTGGCTTCTGAGGTGGAGAAATTCGAGAAGGATTTCGTGGAACTTCGGTTGGGGATACAACCGGGGGTGGTCCTTTTCTTTACCAGGGAATGGGCTTTTGAGGCCTCCGTGGGGGTGGCTGGGGTAAGCTCCAGATGGACTACGGAGACATTTAATGATGATGAGGCCAATCAAACAAAAATCCACCAGAGCAGCATCGACCTGAAGCTAAACTTGTTGGCCCTGAACCTTGGGGTGGCCTATTATTTTGATTTTTAGCCTTGCCCTGCAAACGGTTTATGAACAGGATTAGGATAAACGGACACTCTTAAAATCTGATGAATCCCATGAAAAAAGTGCTGAAGTCGATACTGCTGTCTTTGGCCCTGGTTGCGTTAGGGTGTATTAAAGAGGATAAATTCGGGCTTTCCGATTTCAAGGAAATCGAAGCCTTTGAAATTCCGGGGCAGGCCTCTGTGACGACCATCCGGCCGGCAGAACGGAAGATTGAGATCCCATTTGATGAAGGCGCTGATGTTTCTGCCCTGACCCCTTCCCGGATCGAGATCTCCAATTTGGCTGCCATTTCCCCTGGCGTAGGGGAACCCCAGGATTTCAGCGAACCCGTGATCTATACCGTTACCGCAGAGGATGGCTCTGAGGCGCAATGGGAAGTTTCGGCCGTGGTGGCCGAGGCACAGCCCCAACTCCCCAACAGCGCTTTTGACCTATGGTACACGGTTGGCGGGTATCAGCAACCCGGGGAAAATGCGGAAAATACCATTTGGGATACCGCCAACCCCGGCCTGGCCCTCGTGGGGGGCGCCAATACCACCCCTGAAGACCTGGGGGGCGGCGATTTCGCGGCCAGAATGGTCAGCGTGAGGGCCCCGCTCCTGGTGCGCATGGCGGCGGCTACCCTGTACACAGGGTCCTTTACCGACGGTTTCCCCAACCCTACAGACCCCCGGTCCAATATAGACTTTGGTACCCCATTTACCGCGCGTCCCGCGGGCTTCCGCGTGGAATACCGATACCTGCCGGGGACGGAATACCTCGATGGGGACGGGAACCCCCTTCCCGGGGGGGATCAGGCCGACCTGTATGTGCTTTTGGAGCAGCGGGATGGAGACCAGATAGCCCGGGTGGGCACGGGTTGGCTTCGCAGCGGGGACATAGTAGCGGAATGGACCACCCTGGAGGTACCCATAAAATATGGCCCCCTATCTGCATCAGACCCCGAATTTGAATACGCCAATATCCGGCCCGGGGAAACCTGGGCGGAGGCCGGGGCCCGCCCTACCCATATTACCGTGGTCTTTTCTTCCAGCGCCCTGGGCGATTTCTTCACCGGGGCCATCGGCAGCGAACTATGGGTCAACAATTTTGAATTGGTGTACTGATCCCATTTCCCCTTGAGGCACAAAAGGCCCTGGTCCCAAAAGGACCAGGGCCTTTTGCAGATCCATCAACACAAGAGGGGAAGGTCGCCCCTAGGAACTGGTTTCCGAGTAGGGCTTCAGGGTGAGGTAATTGACCACCCCTGCCACTACACTGGCGATCAGGCCCACCAGGAGGGTGCCGGTCAGGGCGCTCACCTCAATGCTGCCCATTTTATACTGCCACATCACCGAAAGGCCTGTAGCCACCCCGAAGGTGAAAAACCCGTGTTTGAGGATCAGCCAAAGAAAGCTTGTGATTTTCGGCCGCATTTCCTTTTTGATGGAAAAATAGGCGACAAAGGTCAGTATCATGGCCAGCGTTACGGACAGGTGGACCGCACTGCCGAGCACCGTGAATTCCTGGTTGGTGATGGAATCCACTGAAATAGGGACCGTTTCGTGCTTTTTAAAGGAGAACCACTGGATCCCCCCGTTGATGGAGCCGTTGATGACACCGTTGATAATCGCACCTTGCAATAGTGTTGTTTTCATAGGGTTTGGGTTTTGGCCGGGCTCCCCGGCAGGGACAATCCTGTTTGCGTCCGGGGCATACCCCCGGGAAATCCTGCAACCGGGATTCCGCGTTTAATGTAAAGATGTTTAAGGGGTAGTCGCTGTGAAGCGCACCATTTGGTCGCACGTTTTTTAATCCAGGGTTTGTACCCCTCCCCCGTTCACAAAGAGCACCTGTCCGCTGACCCACTCGGAAATCGGGGCGGCAAAATACAGGATGGCCCCGGCGATGTCCTGCACCTCGCCCAGCCTTTTGATCGGCGTGCCTGAAAGCATTTTTGATTCGATTTCAGGGGTAAGGACACTGGCAAGGGCTGCCGTTTTGGTAGCCCCGGGACCCACGCAGTTCACCCGGATCCCCATGGGCCCGTAGTCATGGGCCAGGTTGGCGGACATATGGCTGAGCGCTGCCTTGGAGCTCGCATAGGCACTCATGTTCGGGCTTTTGTTGATGGAACTCATGGAGGTGATATTCACAATTGAGCCATAGCCGCTTTTTTTCATTTCTGCGGCACAGAGCTGGCTCAGGCGCCAGGCACTGAAGAGGTTCAACTCAAATACCCACTTGAACCGTTCCACATCGATTTGGAAGGGGTTTTCCCTACCGCCACCCCACGCCACCGGCATTATTCACAAGGATTTCGATGCTACCAAAGGCATCGAGGGCGGCGTTGACCACGTTTTGAAGGTCTTCATCCTTCATAACGTTGCAGGAGACCGCAATGGCCTTGCCCCCGCGGGTTTTGATCTCCGAAGCCACCTGTTCGGCGTCTTCGAGTTTCAGGTCTGATACCACAACATTGGCGCCGAAGGCCGCCAGGGTTTCGCAAGCCCCTCTGCCGATACCGTTCCCCCCACCAGTCACGATGGCGGTTTTGTTTTTCAGGTCAAAAAATGAATGGGTTTCCATAATGAAGGAGTCTTATTGGTTTCTTAAAAATATGAAGTATCAAAATTAAAAAAATAGTTTTTTGTGTTAATTTGCGATCAAACCTCTATGGTTAAACAAACACTCCAAACGATTCCTTTTGCCAAAGACGTGGATTCCATATCTTTAATTGACTCAGGCCATGGCATAAACAACTATGACATAATGAAACGGTTCTTCCTCCTCTTTGCGGTACTCGTCTCATTCCCCGGGTTTTCCCAGGAACTCAACGCCGAAGCAAAGGTTTTAAAAAATGCCGCCGATAAGGATATGGCCGCGTTTTACACCTGTATTGAAAACCGGGCCTTCATGAAATACGGACACCAGGATGATGCCCGGCAGGTCGAATACATCAACGATCAGGCGGTGGCGCTCTTTCAATACTTTGAACTTCGCGATTCGCTCATCCACGACCCGGCCGCGGCCGCCATGATGCTGCGGGTGGCCTGGAAGTGGGGTGCCCGGGAAGGCGGTATTTGCGAGGTGGAATGGGTTTCTGCCCTTGCCGAAATCCGGGCAAATTTGTCGGTAACCAGGGAGTGAGGCGGCCGCGGAACCGGTTTGCGGGAACCTGGGCCACCAGGCCTCCCCGGCCATGCACCGGGGAATGTCCGTCTACTGTTCCGTTACGCGGAACCTGTTTCCGGTAAAAGTAACCCGGCTAAATACTATCTTTATGGGCATAACGGGCCTGATACCCACTGGACCTACGCCTACAGCCTTAATAGCCGCCAAAAATTGACCCCGATGGAAAAAAATCGTCTTCTGCGCCTTATTGTATTTACCCTTGTGTTTTGCCAGGCGGCCTCAGGCCAGCAGCACGTGGAATATGACCTTGTGTTGGCCGGGGGCAGGGTCATGGACCCGGAGACCCGGTTGGATGCCATTCGAAATGTGGGCATTATAGGCAACCGGATTGCCCAGGTATCGTCTGAACCCCTGAAAGGGAAGGAAATCGTGGATGTTTCAGGCCTGGTTGTCGCCCCGGGTTTCATTGACCTGCATATCCACGGCCGGGACAACCTGGAGCAACAGTATCAATTGCACGACGGGGTTACCACGGCCCTTGAGCTCGAATGGGGGATAGAAAACCTCAAAGCCTGGTATGCCTCACGGGAATCCAGGGCGCTCATCAATTACGGGGCCAGTGTGTGTTGGCCCTATGAGCGGTTTAAGTCCCTTTCGAAATACCGGGAGGAGGTAGATGCGATCAACCGGGCCAGCCTCCGCGGGGAATCTTCCATAACGCTGATGACCAACACCATCCTCCCGGCAGCAGGCGAGCCCATTACCGGGGAGGAGATGCGCCAGACCCTGGCCAACATCAGGGCTTCCCTGGAAGAAGGGGGAATCGGAATCGGGGTGCCCATCGGGTATTTGCCTGAATCGAACCCCAGCGAGTTGTTCCGGGTATACCAATTGGCCGGGGAACTCCAGGCGCCAATTTTTACACATACCCGGTATCCGAATATCCTTGCGATACAGGAAGCCCTGGCCAATGCGGTGCTTACCGGGGCACCCCTGCACCTGGTGCACATCAACAGCATGGCCCTGGGGAATATACAGGTAAGCCTCGATATGGTTGCTGCCGCACAGCAGAAAGGCCTGGACATCACCACGGAGGTGTATCCGTATACAGCCGCTTCCACCGGGCTGCAAAGCGCCATGTTCGATGCCGGATGGCAGGAGCGCCTGGGGATCGGTTATGGGGACCTGCAATGGGTGGCTACCGGGGAGCGACTCACGCAACAGACCTTTGACACCTACAGGAAGGAGGGCGGAATTGTTATTATCCATATGATGAAGCCGGAATGGATCCGTACCGGTATTGCCGCACCGGGAGTGATGATCGCCTCCGATGGGATGCCTTATGCAAAGCTGGCGCACCCGCGTACTGCCGGAACCTTCGCAAGGGTACTGGGGAAATACGTCAGGGAAGAAAATGTGATTGACCTGATGGGGGCCCTTGAAAAGATGACCTTGCTGCCAGCCATAAGGCTGGAAGGCATTGCCCCCATGATGCGGTTTAAAGGAAGGATACAGGCAGGCGCAGATGCCGACATTACCATTTTCAATCCCGGGACCATCCGCGACAAAGCGACCTTTGAAGGAGGGCTTGCATTTTCCGAAGGGGTGGAATATGTTCTGGTCAATGGCACCTTTGTGCTGAAAAATGGGCGGGAAGTTTCGGGCACCTACCCGGGGCAACCGGTTTATGGCCGTTACAAGCAGTAGCCGCAGGAAGTACGCCCGGGTTGTTCGGGATGCTTAAAAAGTGGTAGTTTTAGGAAACCAAAAAACCCCTGCCCCCCGGATAAAGGGAACAGGCACCTATGACTCCAGTCCATATCACGTGTTAATGATGCTACAATGACAAGAACAGCTTTTAAATCCCATATTATCTCGGCCCTGTTGGGGTTGTTGTGCCCCATCGCCCTTATTGCACAGGAACACCGGGGGCACCACGGGAAGAAAGGGCAGGATTCGGCCCAAACCGCCAATGAGTATATGCACCGGTCTTCTACCGGGGAGTTGGTGACGCGTTTCGACTCGCCTGAGCGGGATGCCTACCAGCATCCGGAAAAGGTGCTGGCCTGGTTGGGGGACCTCAAGGGCAAAACCATTGTCGACATCGGGGCCGGTTCAGGGTACTTTGCTTTCCGGTTTGCCAGGGAAGGGGCCAGGGTTATTGCGGCAGACGTGGACGATGGGTTTCAGGAGGTCATCCGCAAACGGATTGAGCAGGAGGGGTTGCCCAATATCGAAACCCGCAAGGTGCCCTACGACGATCCCGGCCTGGCTTCAGGAGAGGCGGACAAGGTGGTGCTGGTGAATGTATACCACCACATCGAAAACCGGGAGGCCTATTTTGCCAAAGTCCTGAAAGGCACCAAACCCGGGGGCGAACTGGTCATTATAGATTTCTTTAAGGTCCCGGTACCGGTGGGCCCGCCCGTGGACCACAAGATCGCCATGGACCAGGTTATTGCAGAGTTGAAGGAAGCCGGATACCGCTCTTTTTCCATAGACGTCAACCTTTTGCCGTACCAGTACCTGATCAGGGCAAGGTGAGCCAGCCCCGGCCTTATTCCTGCATCGAACGCAAAAAAAGCCCCGGATTTCCGGGGCTTTTAAATTTTTGGCAGGGGGCTGTAATCAGAAATCGGCGTCGTATTCGCCTTCCCCCACGGGTTCTTTCCCGGTGCGGATATACCCCAGGTTCAGCGCCATGGAATACCTGAAGTAAATAGGTTTTTCGTTCCTTAAAATGTCGATAACGTGCGCATACATCGACATGGGGTACCGCAGGTATACCAGCTTGGATTTGGCATCGTAATGGTTCGGCGGATGGGCCTTTCCATCGGGGTAAAAATTTACCTGCAAGATAAAATCATCGTCGTGGTAGCATTTGATCATGGCCGGGGGGTAAACGCGTTTGCTTTCGTCGTTTCCGGCCTGGAAGTGGATCCAGTATTGGGTGATTTCACTGTCGATGTACTTCATCGTGGATGTGGTTTTAGTGGTTACGGGGCCTTAAGGTAACCAAAAATCCGGAATTATGGGGCCAAACAGCCGGGGACTTTAGCCCTTAAGCGTGAAAAAATTTCTTTTGCGGGATATGCCGTTCCCTCCAGGGGCTTTTACGCCCCTTCTTGCGCTGTCAGGCCCATGCCGGGGTTCCGGGCCAGGCTGGAGAATACGGTATCCCTAGACCCTTTCGCAGGAAAATTCCAAATAAGACGGCCCTAAGCATCACCCAATGGCAATATTTAATATCTTTAAAAGGACGCTTGTAGAAATCCCGTAGCCCCATGTCCGTCCATGCCCTTGAAATTATCCTGAGCCGGCAACTGGCCGATTCCCTGTCTGTACCTGTGTTTATCGTAGACCCGGAGGGGAATCTGCTATTTTATAATCCGGCAGCCGAGAAAGTCCTTGGCCGGAAATTTGAAGATACCGGGCCCATGCCTGTGGGGGACTGGGGGACGTCCTTTTACCCCCGGGACGAGGAAGGGAACCTCCTTCCCCCCGAAGCCCTCCCGTTGGTAGAGACCCTGAGCCGGAAGCAACCGGCCCATAAGACCTTCTGGATCGATAGCTTAACAGGCAAGTCCACCAAAATTTCGGTAACCGCAATCCCGATCATCGGGCGGTCCCACGAATTTTCAGGGGCCATGGCCATTTTCTGGGACACGGAAGCACCATGATGAAGGTCAGGCTGCACGGCACACGGGGGTCCTATCCCTCGTCCTCCCCAGAAACCCAGGGTTACGGGGGCAACACCCCCTGCGTGGAAATCAGCCATGGCCCCGACAGGATTATCCTCGATGCCGGCACCGGTATCCTGGGGGTTGATTTTGACACCGATTACCCGGCGGCCCGGGTCGACATCTTCCTGACCCACCTGCACATGGACCACGTCCAGGGGCTGGCTTTTTGCAAGCCTTTGTTTACCCCGGGTCGGGAGGTGCACCTCTGGGGGCCCGAGGACGGCGCCGAACCCCTGCAAGCGCGCCTGAACCGCTTTCTGTCGCCTCCCCTTTTCCCGATCCCCCTTAGGGACATCCCTGCCAGGCTCCAGATTCACGAATTGTCAGGTGCGTCGGAGCTCGTTCTGGGGCCCTTCAGGGTTACGGCCGATTATATCAGCCACCCGGGACCTACCCTGGGTTTCCGGGTCGAATGCGGCTCCGGGGTATTGGCTTACCTTCCCGACCATGAGCCGGTCATCGGCAGGTCCCATCTGTATCCGGAAGACGAATGGGTCTCCGGGATCCACCTGGCGCGGAACGCAGACCTCCTGATCCACGATTCCCAGTACAGCAAAAAAGAATATCGCCACAAGGCCGGCTGGGGGCACAGTTCCCTAAACCTTGCCGCGGAGTTTTGCCATCGCGCCCGGGCCCGGCGCCTGGTCCTTTTTCACCACGACCCGGCCCATTCCGATGCCGAGATTACCCGGATGTTCAAAAAATTCCTGAGCAAGACGGCTTATGATTTTCCCATGGAACTGGCCCGGCAGGGGCAGGAATATACGCTCTAGCCAACCGCCGCCCGGGGTTTTTCCAGGGGGGACGAAAATGGCCCATCCTGGGATGGCAGCCCTCTTTTTTACTAGTTTTGAATCTTTAAATCCAAACGGATGAAATCGGGGAACCTCTTGCTGACCATTTTTTGCTGGCTCTGTGGCTTGGTGTTTTCCGCCATTGGGGTGGTAAACCTCTTCTGGGGAAACGACCCAGGGTTCGGGGCTTTTATCATCCTGCTTTCGCTGGTTTTTTACCCCCCATTGAGCACATGGTTTACTAAACGGACCAGGTTTGGCCTACCCTGGTGGCTGAAAGGGGTGGTGGGGCTTTTTATCCTCTGGTCCAGCCTGGGGGTGGGGGAGTTATTCGATAAAATAGACCTGATGCTGAAGTCTTTTTGAAAGAACCGGGGGCAAACCAATTTTCACAACCATGAAATACCTGCTGTTTTTCTGCTGCTTCCTCTCCCTTGTTTGCTGCGGGGACGATAATGGATCCCCGGCCTGTCCCGACCCAAAATTTCTGGGTCGGCTGGCCGTGCAGGGCATTTGCCTGAACTATGTGATCGAGGTGGTCGAAGGCGATATTGACCCTGAGCTCGTGGAGGCGGAATGGACCCACGAATTCACCGGGGAAACCTATACCCGGGTATTCAGGCTTGGGAACCCCTGCGATTTCCCGGAAAGCCTGAAGGAAGGGGATACCTTTGAATTCGTCCTGATCCCTGAACCCCAGGACCCGTTCTGTGCTGTCTGCGAGGCCTACAGCCCCACCCCGGAAAAATCCCTCAACATCAGGGTCTGCCGGTAGTCGGGCGCCCATTGCCCTCAAATCCCTATCTTTAGGAAAAACACATTCCCATGAGGTATTTCCTGCTTGCCTGTACCCTGCTCGTCCTGGCCTCCTGCAAAACGTCCCCTGGGGAAGCCCTCGAACTGCCGGGATTGGAAGCCCCGGTGGAGGTTTTCCGCGACCCGTGGGGGATCAATCACATTTATGCCGCCAATGAACACGACCTGTTCTATGCCCAGGGTTACCTCGCGGCCAGGGACCGGCTGTTCCAGTTTGAAATCTGGAGGCGCCAGGCTACGGGTACGGTGGCGGAAATCCTTGGGGAGCGCGAATTGCAGCGCGATATCGGGACCCGGCTGTTCCGCTTCCGGGGCGACCCGGAGGTAGAGTTCAACCACTACCACGACAACGGGTCGGCCATCATAAGGGCCTTTACCGATGGGGTAAACGCCTATATCGACGCGGCGCGCCAGAACCCCGACAGCCTTCCCGTGGAATTTCGCGTCCTGGGCATCCTCCCCGAAAAATGGACCCCGGAGGTGGTTATTTCCAGGCATCAGGGGCTGTTGGGGAATATCGAAGAAGAACTGGCCATCGGCCGGGCCGTGGCACACCTCGGGCCCGAAAAGGTGAACAAATTGCTGTGGTTCCATCCGAAGCAGCCCGACCTGACCCTGCACCCCGGCATCGATTCCGCTTCCCTGTCCATGGACATCCTGGGGTTGTATGAAGCCTACCGCAAACCGGTGGTCTTCGAGCCGGAGGACGTGCTGCCGGCCTACCGGAATTCCCGGGCCGGACAGGCCCTGTTGCAACAGCGGGAATTCCCGGCCGACAGCCTGGGGATCGGCAGCAACAACTGGGTGGTTGGCCCGGGCCTTATGGCCAGTGGCAAACCCTTTATGGCCAATGACCCCCACCGGAGCATTACCGTCCCGTCGCTGCGGTATATGGCCCACCTGGTGGCCCCGGGCTGGGATGTAGTCGGGGGCGGGGAACCCGAAATCCCCGGCATCTCCATCGGCCATAACGGGTATGGCGCCTGGGGGCTTACGGTTTTTGAGACCGACGGGGAAGACCTGTATGTGTATAACACGCATCCCTCGGACCCTAACCAGTATATGTATCAGGGCGCCTGGCTGGAGATGGAAACCATACGGGAACGCATTGCGGTAAAGGGCCGGCCCGATACGGTAGTGACCCTCAAGTATACCCGCCACGGCCCTGTAGTGTATCAGGATGCCGGCCGGAACAAGGCCTACGCGGTCCGCTGTGCCTGGCTGGAACCCGGCGGGTCGCCCTATCTGGCTTCCCTGAGGATGGACCAGGCCCGGTCGTGGGAGGAATTCCGCGAGGCCTGCGCGTACAGCCATATCCCTGGCGAAAATATGGTTTGGGCCGATGCGGACGGCAACATCGGATGGCAGGCCGTCGGGATTGCCCCAATCCGGAAGAATTTTTCCGGCCTGGTCCCGGTTCCCGGGGATGGCCGTTTTGAATGGGACGGATACCTGCCCATTAAAGACAAACCCCATGCAGTAAACCCGGCGGAAGGTTTTATCGCCACGGCGAACCAGAATGTGACCCCGGGGGATTATACCCATTGGGACGCCATAGGGTACACCTGGGCCGATAGTTTCCGGGGGGAACGCATCGAAGAGGTCCTTTCCGGGGCGCGCGCACATACCCTGGAAGGGATGGAGGCGCTGCAGGTAGATTACCTGTCCCTCCCGGCCAGGATACTGGTGCCTTACCTGGAGCAGATGGCGTTTTCCGGCCTGGCTTCCCGGGCGCAGGATTTGTTCCGGGATTGGGATTTCCGTCTGGAGGCGGGCTCACAGGCCGCCGCCGTTTATGTGGCCTGGGAAAATGCCATTAAAAAGGAGGCCTTTCAGAGATTCGTACCGCGGGAGGTACACGGGGACCTTTACGGATTGCAATTGGAACGCATCCTGCAATGGGTGGAGGCCCCGCAGGAGGTGTTCGGGGATGCTGACGGTCGTAATGCCTTTTTGAAAGACACCTTCCTGCAGGGCGTGGAATTCCTCTCCAGCCGCCTTGGGGAAGACCCCGACCAATGGCAGTACGGGCAGGACGCCCTGAAACACATCGAACTAAGGCACGCCCTTAGCGCGGCTGTTTCCGATTCGCTTCGCCCCTCGCTGGACCTGCCTTCGATCCCCAGGGGCGGCAATGGCTACACCCCGGGGGCAACCGGGAACAATTTCAACCAGTCGAGCGGGGCCACGTTCCGGATCCTGGTGCCAGTGGGCGATTGGGACCGGGCCCGCGCCATTAACAGCCCCGGACAGTCCGGGGACCCGCAGAGCCCGTATTACAGGAACCTGTATGAGCTTTGGGGGAAAGACGGCTATTTTCCCCTGCAGTATTCCCGCGATTCCATTGAAAAGCACGCCGATTCCCGCCTCCTGCTGCGCCCGCGCTAATGGGTAAGGCAGGGCCTAGAGCTTTCCGGCCCTTACACGGCTCACCGTTTCCGGGGTCAGCAGGAGGTACGAGGCAATATGGTTGATGCTGGCCCTTTTGGACGCCTCCGGATATTCCCTGAGGAACCGCTCATATCGATCCCTGGCCGACTCGAACTTCCAGGAATCCGCTTTTTGCTGGGACTGGATCAGCGATCCCTCCAACATCCGCACCAATACCCTGAATATGCCCGGGTGTTCTTGTGCCAGGCTTTTGAAGGGCCCATAAGGGACAAGCCCGAAAATACCATCTTCCAATACTTCGACCATGAGTTGGGTGGGCGCCCCGAGAAAAAGGCTTTCAATACACCAAATGGCCTGCCCTTCCACCGCAAAATGTTCGGTAACCTCCTTTCCGTTTTTCAGGTAGTACTGCCTGAGCATTCCCGATTCTACCAAAATGAAATGCCTGCTGGTTTCCCCTTTATGCAGGAGGTGTTCTTTTTTCAGGAAACTTTTGCGCTCGATCAGGCCCGAAAATACCCGGAGTTCCTCCTCCTTTATGGGTATATCGGGGCCTATGAAGTTTCTGGCAAGGTCATATTCAGCCACAGTCAACCGGCGTTTTCAGGTAAAGATAGGGATTCCCCAAATTTCGGATTTTCTGATCCAGATCAAGGCTTTTAAGCCCTGAAGCCACTATTTTTAAGAGTTTAAAATTTTAACTCATCATGTCTGCGCTTAAAACCTGCCTTCCCGTTCTTACCCTGCTGATAGCTTCCTGCACCCCTGAAAAGCAATGGACCGAAAAAGCCGTTGGGGACTCGGTCCGGATCATAGACCTTCCGGAAGGCCCCACCCTTGGTTATTCCATGGGTTCCGGCGTTCAAATCCTTGAGCGAGATCGCCTGCCGTTCAAGGACCTGAACAAAAATGGCAGCCTTGATCCATACGAGGATTGGCGCCGACCTGCAGGCGAGAGGGCAAGGGACCTTGCCTCCAGGCTATCGCAGGAGGAAATCGCAGGACTGATGCTATATAGCCGCCACCAGGCCATTCCTGCCGATACTGCAGGATACCGGGCAGGCACCTATGGTGGGAAGCCATTCCACGAAGCCGATACGGTGCCCTATGCCCTTACGGACCAGCAGCGCGCCTTCCTTGAGGAGGACCATTTGCGGCATGTGTTGATCACGTCGGTGGAAAGCCCGGAAGTTGCGGTCCGTTGGAACAATGCCATGCAGGCCCTGGTGGAGGGCATGGGCCATGGCATACCCGCGAACAACAGTTCCGACCCCAGGAACGGGGCGCGCAGCGATGCAGAATACAACGCCGGCTCCGGGGGGGCCATATCGCTCTGGCCCGAAGAAATAGGCCTGGCCGCTACTTTCGACCCCGAAATCACCTTCCGATTCGGGGCCATTGCCTCCCAGGAATACCGGGCCCTGGGGATTACCACTGCACTTTCCCCCCAGGTTGACCTGGCCACGGACCCGCGGTGGAACCGGTTTTACGGCACTTTTGGGGGCGACCCACGCCTGGCTACAGACATGGCCAGGGCCTATGTGGACGGGTTCCAGGGGAGTGGTACGGCCCTGGATTGGGGCCCGCAGAGCGTAAACGCCATGGTAAAGCACTGGCCGGGGGGCGGTTCCGGGGAAGGGGGGCGGGACGCCCATTTTGCCTACGGGAAGTTTGCCGTGTACCCGGGTGGAAATTTCCAGGAGCACCTGAAACCCTTTGTTGACGGGGCGTTCCGGCTAGAAGGTAAAACCGGGGCCGCCTCAGCGGTGATGCCTTATTACACCATCTCCCTCGGTCAGGACACCCTTTACGGGGAGGACGTCGGTAACGGGTTCAGCAAATACATGGTTACGGACCTGCTACGCAATACCTATGGCTACCAGGGGGTAGTATGTACCGACTGGCTGATTACGGGCGATGAGGGTCCCCGGCCCGATGTTTTCGCCGGGAAGCCCTGGGGGGTGGAAACCCTCAGTGTGGCCGAACGCCATTACAAGGCCCTGGAAGCGGGAGCGGACCAGTTTGGCGGGAACAATGATGCAGGGCCTGTGCTGGAGGCCTTCCGAATGCTGGCCGACGCCTATGGGGATGAAGCCATGCGCTCGCGTATCGAGGCCTCTGCGATACGCCTGCTGACCAATATCTTCCAGGTGGGCCTGTTTGAAAACCCCTATCTGGACCCGGAGGCCTCCCGGGCCATTGTTGGCCAACCCGACTTTATGGAAGCCGGGTTCCAGGCCCAGCTGAAGTCCATTGTGATGCTCAAAAACGGAAACGGGGTGCTGCCCATCGCCGGGGGCAAAACCGCGTACATTCCCAAACGAACCATACCCGCAGGGGTGAACTTTTTCGGGCAGCCCACGCCCGAACGGGAGGAATTCCCCGTGGAGCGCTCCCTGGTGGAAAAGCACTACCGTGTAACCGACCAGCCCGGGGAAGCCGATTTTGCCATCGTCTTTATCAAAAGCCCGGTGAGCAATGGTTACAGCCGGGCTGACCGGGAAGCCGGGGGGAATGGCTATATCCCCATCAGCCTGCAGCTTCCGGACTATACGGCCACAACTTCAAGGGAGCGAAGCCTTGGGGCGGGGGATCCGGTAACCGACCCTGAAGTTGCCGACCGCTCTTACCGGGGTAAAACAAGCCGTTCCAGTAGCTATCCTGACCTGCGTACCCTTCAGGAGACCCGAAAGGCTATGGGCGATAAACCGGTAATCCTGGTGGTGACGGCCACCAATCCCATGGTTTTTTCCGATATTGAACACGGGGTTGACGCCATTTTGCTCGATTTCGGGGTACAGGTAGGGGCTTTGATGGAGATCGTTTCAGGGGCCTCCGAGCCTTCGGGCCTTTTGCCCATGCAGATGCCTGCCGATATGGCCACGGTGGAACAACAGCTGGAAGACGTGCCCCACGACATGGTACCATATGTGGACACCGACGGGAACCCCTATGATTTTGCCTTTGGCCTGAACTGGAAAGGCGTCATTAAGGATGAACGGGTGGCCAAATACGGAAGGACCCCAACCAAATAATTTTAAACACAAAGCATCATGAGAAAACCTTGTAAACTCCTTTTCGGTTTCTTTTTTCTCGGCCTAACTGCGGTCCTGGCCCAGGAAAGCCTGCAGGACCAGCCCCTGGTTTCCCCTGAAGTTCGCGAAGACGGTCGGGTGACCTTTCGCCTGAAGGCCCCTGAGGCCGCTTCGGTCCGGGTGATCGGCAACTGGATGCCCAGGGAAGGGTTTGGCCGGGCATCAGAGGCCATGGAGCGGGGCACAGATGGCCTCTGGACCCTAACCAACCCGGTTTTGCCTTCTGAGTTATACTGGTACAACCTGATTATAGACGGGGTAACCACTACCGATCCATCCAATGTGCACCTGATCCGGGATGTGGCCTCCACCTTTAATATTTTTATTGTCCCCGGGGGCAAAGGCGACCGTTACAGCGTGCAAAGCGTGCCCCACGGCACCGTGAGCAAGCGGTGGTATGATTCCCCTGGCCTGGGGAAGGCGCGACGGGTCACCATCTACACCCCTCCCGGCTATGAAACCTCCACGGAGGACTATCCGGTCTTATACCTCCTCCATGGGGCCGGTGGCGATGAGGAGGCCTGGTCCGACCTGGGTCGGGCCACCCAGATTCTCGATAACCTCATTGCTTCCGGAGAGGCCCAACCCATGATTGTGGTGATGCCCAATGGCAATGCCGCCCAGGAAGCGGCCCCTGGGAAGTCCAGCGAAGGGCTGAAACAACCTACTTTTATGATGCCCCGTACTATGGATGGCGACTATGAGGCCTCTTTTCGGGATGTGATTGATTTTGTGGAAGCGAATTACCGGGTAAAGGCCGACAAAGAAAACCGCGCCATTGCCGGCCTTTCCATGGGGGGGTTCCACAGCCTGCACATTTCCCGCTACTATCCGGACACCTTTGACTATGTAGGGCTGTTTTCCCCGGTGATCATGCCGCGGGGGAATCCTTCGGCCCCGGTGTATGAGGCATTGGATGAAACCCTTGCCACCCAGAAAAACAATGGGTACAAGCTCTACTGGATCGGGATCGGGAAAGATGACTTCCTCTTTGATGAAGTGACCGCCTTCCGCACTCGCCTCGACCGCCTGCAGATGCCCTACACCTACCTGGAAACCGAGGGGGGCCACGAATGGCCCCTTTGGAGGGATTACCTGACGGTTTTCGCGCCGCGTCTGTTCAAATAAGGCAGCAGGAAGCGCAACCCGTGAAGCCCGGTTATTCCGCCCCGGCTACCAGGAATGCCCCTTTGACCAACACCCGGTCATCCTCGCGGAGGTTCCCGGGGGCAGTCAGGGCAGTAAACCCATCCATCGTGGCCCCCGCCTCTACGGGCTCCCTTCGAAAGGCATACCCATCCCCCCCGCTTTCCGTGGCGACCAGCACATAGGATCCGCTTTCACCGGAAAGAATGGCTTCTTCGGGCAGGGCCGGGGATTCGGGAGGTTCCCCAGTCGTGTTTCCATCGGGTCCGGCCAGGATTTCAGCCTGCACGAACATGCCCACCAGGAAGGCTTCGGGTTCTTCGTCCGACAGGTGGCCATGAACCTTCACGGTTCGGTCGTCCTGAATAGTGCTGCCGATCAGGTAAACACTTCCCTGATACACCTTGTTGGAAACTTCGGGCAGGGTAAACCGGATTGGCTGTCCTATGCGGATCCCGGCGATATCTTTTTCAAACACGCTGAGCTCCAGGTGGAGGTGATCCTGATTGACGATTTCCATAATTTCTGCGGCAGGCGAAACATATGCCCCTTTTCGGATGTCGACCCGGGTAACCTTTCCGTCGATCGGTGCCCGGAAGGCAATTTCGGATCGAAGCCGCCCGGCTTCCACCTCCCCGGGGGGAATCCCCAGCATTTTCAGTTGCTCTTCCAGGCTTCCCTTCCGCGCCAGGATGGTCAGGTAGTCACTTTGCGCCTTAAGGAACAGTTTTTCGGAGCTGATTTTTTCTTCCAGCAGCGTCTGCTGTCGTTCGAATTCCGATTTCAGGTAGGGAAGCTGTTCCCGCGCTTCCAGGTAACTCTGCTGCAAGGTCAGGAATTCGGGGTTTTCCAGGGTAACCACCACCTGTCCTTTCCGGACCCGGTCCCCTACCAGCAGCGTGGTGTTTTTAATGTACCCGCCATAGACCGCACTCACCACCACCCGGTTTTCCGGGGGTACATCGAGCATGCCGCTGACGCGGATCACCCTGGGGAAGGGTTTTGAAATGAGGCTCCCGAGGGCCATGCCATTGGCTTCGAACTGTGCCCGGCTAACCTGCAGGAGTTCTTCCTGCCCGGCGTCATCAGATGCTTCGGGGACGTTGGCCCCCTCCCTGCAGGAAAACGGCAGGGCCGACAGGGCCAGGAGAATAAGGATTTTATGGCTGGATTTCATCTTCACGCATTTTAATAGGTTAGGTAATTGAGCTGCAAAACGATTTCATTGTAGCGTTCCAGCTGCCTGAGGTATTCAAGGGTAATGTCGTATCCGTTTTCCAGGCTCAGGATGTACTGGAAGAAATCGATCTCCCCGTTTTTGAAGCTCCCTTCGGCCGTGTGGAGGATGGCCCCGGAAAGGGACAACCCTTCCTCTTCGTAATACCGGAGGGCTTTTTCCTGTTGCAGCTTCTCGGCTTGCAACTGCTCAAGCCTGGTTTTAAGGAGCATTTCGTATTCCACCCGCTCCTGGGTGAAGGCCTCCGCGGTAAGGCGTGCCGACCGGATGCGTGAGGCCTGTCCGTTAAACAATAGCGGGATCCTCAGGCCTACCTGATAGCCGATCAGCGGGGTTTCTGTGAGGCCGTTGTCGCCCTGGAAGTATTCCAGGCTCAGGCCGGGCAGCAAGGCCTGTTGTTCCAGGCGAAACTGTTTTTCAAGGGCCTGCTCCCGGGTCTGGTAGCTTTGTACTTCGGGCAGGGAGGCCAGCATGGGAGTGGCAACCAGCATCCGTTCGGGAGGAGGCGTAGCCAGCACAAGGGTACTGTCGGACTGCGCGAGGGCCTCGATTTGCTGCTGCAACACCCGGGTCCGGGTCCGGGCCGCCTCTAGCCTGAGTTGCACCTGCCGTGATTTGGACAGGGCAGTGACCTTCTCCAGGTAGTTCGTGGCCCCCAGGTCGAAGCGCCGCCCTGCCGCCTGGGCAAACCGGGTATACAGGCTGTCGAGCTTTTGGTAGATCCTGACTTCCTCCGAAGCGGTGAGGTACTGGTTGTACGCGCTGCTTACCGCTTTAAACAGGGCTTTGCGGCGGATCTCATAACGGCTGCGTTCCCCTTCGGCCAGAAGGGATTGTACCCGGCTGCGCGTGGCATACAGGGTGGGAAAGTCGAATTCCTGCCGCACCCCCAGCACGTTAAGCGATCGGTCGGCAATCTGGTTGGCCTCGTCGTGGTTGTAAAAGAGTTCGGTGGTGCCGAAGTCAAAAGCGGTTCCGCGCCTGGCGCGGGCAGCTTCCCATTGCTTTTCTGCGGCTTGCACCCCCGCATTCTGCTTTCCTGCCAGTATCAGCAGGCCGTCGAGGTCCAGCGGGGCCTCCTGGGCGTGGCCTGCCAGGGGAAGTAATAGCAGCAAGAGCCCGGCCCCGGATTTCAGGATACTGCCACCCGTTGCGGCCTTGCCTTTACCCTCCCTGCTGAACAATGCATACAGCACGGGGAGGACAACGAGCGTCAGCAGGGTGGAGGTGACCAGCCCCCCGATAACCACGGTAGCCAGGGGGCGCTGGACTTCAGCCCCTGCACTTCCCGAAACGGCCATGGGGAGGAACCCCAGGGCAGCGGCCGAGGCCGTAAGCAAAACGGCGCGCATCCGGTCCTGCCCCCCTTTGATGATCAGGTCTTCCATAGAGTGGTAAGGTTTTTTTTTGAGGTCCTTGAAGTGTTCGATCAGTACAATCCCGTTGAGCACTGCGATCCCGAAGAGGGCGATGAAGCCCACCCCGGCCGAAATGCTAAAGGGCATCTCGCGCAACCAGAGCAGGAATACCCCTCCCACGGCCGACAGGGGGATGGCCGAAAAGATGATCAGGGTATCCCGGATGGAATCGAATGCGAAATACAGCATCAGAAAAATAAGCAGGAGGGAGAGGGGCACGGCTATTTGCAGGCGCGCTTTGGCGGATTGCAGGTTTTCGAACTGCCCCCCGTAGGTTATGGTGTACCCGGGGGGTAGGGTGACCTGCTGTTCGATCAGGTGGCTCAGGTCGTCCACCACCGATTGCAGGTCCCTGTCGCGCACGTTGATCCCCACCACGATCCGCCTGCGGGTATTGTCGCGGGAAATCTTGGCGGCCCCCTTCTGGTACGATACCGCTGCCACTTCGCTCAGGGGTACCCTCCCTCCCCCAGGGAGGTCGATAAAGAGGTTGCTGAGGTCCTGCAATTCCCTTCGGTGTTCCGGGTCGAGCCGTACGACGAGGTCGAACCGTTTTTCCCCTTCAAAGACATTGCCCACCACCTGGCCGCCGAAGGCCATGGAGACCAGGGCATTGACTTCTGAAATATTCAGGCCGTAGCGGGAGATTTTTTCCCGGTTGTAAGCCACCTGCATCTGGGGGAGTCCTTCCACTTTTTCCACGATAATGTCGGCCGCTCCCTGCACTTTTTCGGCCAGCGCACGGATTTCTTCCCCTTTGGCAGCCAGCACGCTAAGGTCTTCGCCAAAGATTTTCACCGCAATGTCTGCGCGAACCCCTGTAATCAGTTCGTTGAACCGCATTTCGATGGGCTGGGTAAACTCCACCTCCATGCCGGGGATTACGGAGAGGGCTTCCTTGAAGCGGTTTGCCAGTTCGTCCTTGCTATCGGCCGATACCCACTGGCTTTTGGGCTTCAGGGTAATGATCACATCGCTTTCTTCCATGCTCATGGGGTCCGTGGGAACTTCGGCCGCCCCGATACGGGTGACGACCTGGTCGACTTCGGGGAACTTTTCCATCAGTATTTGCTCGATCTGCGTGGTGGTGGCTATGGTCCGGCTCAGGCTGGTCCCGGTTTTGAGAACCGGTTGGATCACGAAGTCCCCTTCATCGAGGGTGGGGATGAATTCCCCCCCCATGCGGGAGAACAAACCCACGGCTACCAGGAGTAGTGCCCCCGCAGCGCCCAGCACCCATCCCTTATGTGAAAGGGCCCAGGTAATGGTCGGGCGGTACAGGGCATTAAGCCTGGCGATGATGCGGAAGGCGATGTTTTTCTCCGGATTTCGTGCGGGTTTGATGAACCAGGACGACATGACCGGCACGTAGGTAAAACATAGGACCATGGCCCCGATCAGGGCAAAACTGAAGGCCAGGGCCATGGGCTTAAACATTTTCCCCTCCACGCCGCTCAGGGAGAGGATCGGGATGAAGACGATCAGGATGATCAGCTGCCCGAATACGGCGGAGCTCATAAGCCTTGAAGCCCCCTTCAGGGTCACTTCGTCTTTGAGTTTTTGTGCAGCGACGGGGGACAGCCCCACCAGGTCGTCCCTGCGCCTGTTGATCTGGAAGGCGATGAACTCCACGATGATGACGGCCCCGTCGATAATAATCCCGAAGTCTATGGCCCCAAGGCTCATCAGGTTCGCATCCACCCCGGCCAGGTACATCAAAGTCAGGGCAAAGAGGAGGCTTAATGGGATTACCGAGGCCACCACCATGCCCGAGCGGAAATTCCCCAACAGCAAAACCACCACAAAAATTACGATCAAACACCCCAGGATCAGGTTTTCTGTAATGGTCATAGTCGTCTTTTCGATCAGGTCGCTGCGGTCGAGGAAGGCGTTTATCTGAATCCCCTCGGGCAGGGTTTCTGAGATTTCCTCCACGCGCTTTTTCACTGCCTCGATCACTTCCTTGGAATTGGCTCCCTTGAGCATCATCACCTGCCCCAGTACTTTTTCGCCTTCACCATTCCCGGTAATAGCGCCGAAGCGGGTGGCGCTCCCGTAGCCTACCCGTCCCACATCGCGCACGTACACGGGGAGGCCGCCATTGGTTTTCACCACGGTGTTTTCAATATCCTCAAGGCTGCCTACCAGCCCTTCCCCCCTGATGAAGTAGGCCTGGTCCGCCTTTTCGATGTATCCGCCCCCGGCCACGCTGTTGCTTTTTTCCACGGCCTCCAGCAACTGCCCCACCGTAATGTCCATGGCGCGGAGTTTCCCGGTGTTGATGGCTACCTCGTATTGTTTCAGGTAGCCCCCCCAGGTATTGACCTCCACCACCCCGGGGATGCCGGAGAGCTGGCGTTTTACAATCCAGTCCTGAATGGTCCTCAGGTCCATGGCATCGTACCGTCCTTTGTATTCAGGTTCCACGTCGAGCACGTACTGGTAGATCTCCCCAAGCCCGGTACTTATGGGCCCCATTTTGGGGGTCCCGAAACCTTCAGGGATAATTTCCACTGCAGCCTGAATCTTTTCGGCGATAAGCTGCCGCGGCAGGTAAGTGCCCAGGCGGTCCTCAAAAACAATGGTCACCACCGAAAGGCCGAACTTCGATACGGAACGAATTTCCCTGACGCCAGGCAGGTTGGCCATTTCGAGTTCCACGGGATAGGTGATGAATCGCTCCATATCCTGGGTGGACAGGTTGCGCGAAGTGGTGATTACCTGTACCTGGTTGTTGGTCACATCGGGAACCGCCCCGATGGGGATGTTGACCAGGGAGTATACCCCGGCCCCTGCGACAAGCAGGGTAAAGAGCAACACCACAAATTTGTTTCTCAGGCTGAACTGGATAATAGATGACAGCATAATTCTTTTAAATGATGGGTGGGTGGCGGCCCCCGGGCCTCAGGCCCTGGAATCCTTCCAAAATAGTCAGGCGCGGGAAAAAATTATGCGCTACGCGGGGGCTGGAAGACCCCGCCGATAAATATGGAAGAAAGCCTCAGGGGGGAGTGTGCCAGCGGGGATTCCTTGTCCGGGGTCTGCTCCGGGGTGTTCCACTCAAATCGCTCCCCGGGCAGGAAGCAGGTTTGGGGAAAGGCGTGCAGGGAGAGTTGTTGGAAAGGCAGCTGTTCGTGCTGTTGCCGTTCCTCCTGGTGGTTGCGCTCGTGGGCTTCCTTCAGGTCCCCGTAATGCTTGTTTAGGAAGGTCAGGAAGGAATCGCCGAATTGTTCCTTATGGTAGCGGGCGTGTTCAAGGAGTTCATCCAGTTGGGCCAGGTCGCCGGGGCCCATGGGCAGGCTCTGCAACAGCAGGAAGGCGGAAAGCAGAATAGCGGCCAGGCGGGTCATGTGTTAAAAATACAATTTTTGTCCGAATGAAATCAGGCCTGGATCTCAGATGTTGGCCAGGTTGGATAAAATTACGCATTGCCCCCGGATATCGTTATGACGGAGATCATAATTTGAGATCCGCTTCCATTCAGGTATACTGTCCGGATTGGCGTTTTATTTTGTATTTTGAGAGGCAAAACCCATAACGATGTCTGCAACCCACCAAATTTTAAGAGGCGTGCTGATTGCCGGCCTGTTGCTTTGTTTCCCAACCGCAACCCACGCCCAGAAGTCGTATTCCAAATCTTTTATCCGCAAGCAGAAAGAGGCGGCGGCTTCCCTGGTCGGGCAGCGCCACAAGCAGTCCCAGGTCATGGTCGACAAGGTCTTCAGCTTTGCAGAGCTCGGGTTCCATGAGATGGAATCGTCCCGGTACCTGACAGGGATCCTGGAAGAGGCTGGCTTCGAAGTCAGTAAGGGGGTTTCCGGGATCCCAACGGCCTGGTTTGCCCGGTGGTCCAACGGGGAGGGCCCGGTAATAGCCCTGGGCAGCGACGTGGACTGCATACCCAAGGCATCGCAATACCCGGGGATTGCGTATCACAAACCCATTGTGGAAGGGGCGCCCGGCCACGGGGAGGGCCATAACGCCGGCATCCCCCTGAACATTACCGCAGCCCTCGCCGTACAGCAGCTGATGAAGGAAAACGGGATGCAGGGTACCCTGGTCGTTTGGCCCGGGATTGCCGAGGAACAGCTGGGTTCGAAGGCCTGGTTTACCAGGGACGGCCTTTTTGACGGGGTGGACCTGTGTATTTTTACCCACGTGAGCAGCAACCTTGCCGTTTCCTGGGGGCAGGCCCCGGGTACCGGCCTGATTTCCGTGGAATATACCTTTGACGGGGAAGCGGCCCATTCGGCCGGGGCGCCCTGGAGGGGGCGTTCTGCCCTGGATGCCGCCGAGCTGATGAACATTGGCTGGAATTACAAGCGCGAGCACCTTCATCCCCTGAAGCGTTCCCACTCCATTTTTACCGATGCCGGGGACCAGCCGAATGTGGTCCCGTCCAAAGCCTCCATCTGGTATTATTTCAGGGACATCACCTATGAAGGGATCATGGAAATGTACGAGGATGCGAACAACATTGCCGAAGGAGCGGCCAAAATGACGGATACTGAAGTGAGTTCAAAGGTGGTGGGTGCGGCGTGGCCCCGCCACTTCAACAAGGTTATCGCCGAGGCCATGGATGAAAACATCCGGCAGGTTGGCCTGCCCGAATGGTCGGAAGCTGACCAGACCCTGGCCATAGCGGTCCAACGCGAGGTTGGCTCCCGCGATACCACCGGATTGGCAAGGGAGCTCTCCGGCCTGGGCACCCCGCCGGAGCACCCGATCAGCGGGGGTTCCGATGATATCGGGGATGTTTCCTGGACAGTGCCCACGGTGACCCTCCGATTTCCCTCCAATATCCCGGGCCTGCAGGGGCACCACTGGTCGAATGCCATTGCCATGGCTACCCCAATTGCCCACAAAGGGGTTACTGCCGGGGCGAAAGTGGTTGCCATGACGGTTATCGACTTCCTCACCCAACCAGAGTTAGTGGCAAAAGCAAAGGACTATTTTGAAAACGTGCAGAAAAAGGAGACGGAGTACCGCCCCATGATCACTGAAAATGACCCGCCACCGGTGCATTTCAATACCGCCATCATGGAACGGTTCCGTCCGGAACTGGAGCGGTTCTATTTTGATGAAACAAAATTTGATTCCTACCTGGAACAACTGGGGGTGGAATACCCCACCCTAAAGGAATAAGGGTTACATAACTATCCGGATGAAAAAAAACGTATTACACAGGGCCCATCGCCTGGGGATGCAGGCGATGCTAACAGGCGCGATTATATTTACAGCAGGGTTGGTGGCCCAGCAGAAGGGCCCCGAAGTTCCGAAGCTGGTGGTAGGGGTGGTGGTCGACCAGATGCGATTCGATTACCTGTATAAATACCAGGACCACTATACCCAGGGGGGTTTCAAAAGGCTCCTGGGGGAGGGGTATAATTTCAAAAACACCCATTACAATTATATTCCCACGGTTACCGCAGCCGGCCATGCCTCCATTTATACCGGGGCGGTCCCAGGGGTGCACGGGGTGGTGGGGAACAGTTGGTATGAACGCTCCTCCAAAGAGGTGGTCAGCAATGTAGGCGACCCCAAGGTACAGCTGACCGGCTCAGCCGTGGCCAATCCGGAAGGGCGCTCCCCTGCCCGGCTGTTAAGCACGACCATCTCGGACCAGCTGCGCCTGGGCACCAATTTCAAATCAAAGGTGGTGAGCGTTTCCCTGAAAGACCGGGGGGCCATCCTGCCCGGGGGGCGCACGGCCAATGCGGCTTACTGGCACGACTGGGAAAGCAGCCCGGGGTATTTCGTCAGCAGTACATATTATATGGAAGAGTTGCCCGCCTGGGTAACGGCATTCAACCAGGAGGAGCGCACCGACAAGTACCTCAGCCAAACCTGGAAGCCCTTGTTGCCCCTGTCGGAATACGACGAAAGCGCCCCCGATGACAATCCTTTTGAGGTCAGGCTCAGGGGCAAGGAAACCCCGACCTTTCCGTATGATTATGAAGAAATACGTAAGTTGTTCGAAGGGGACACGGAATTTTACCACCTCCTTTGGGGGACCCCTTTCGGCAACACCCTCCTGAAAGATTTTGCCCTGGAGGCCCGGAGGCAGGAAAAACTCGGGCAGGGCAGGGCTACAGACATGCTATTGATTAGTTTCTCAGCCCCCGATATCGTGGGCCACACCTTTGGACCCCATTCCGTGGAGCTGCAGGACATCTACCTGCGCCTCGACCGGGACCTGGAGGACCTTCTCAGCACCCTGGACAGGGAAGTCGGTTCGGGGAACTACCTGCTATTCCTTACTTCCGACCACGGGGTAGTACCGGTGGTTTCTTACCTGCACGACAAGAAGGTGTCTGCCGGCCTGGCCGTGCTGCCAAAATACAGGCAGGACCTTTCCTTTTACCTGAGCCAGACGTACGGCGCTTTTGAATGGATTTCCTATTTCGGGAATGAGCAGATTTACCTCGACCGCGACCTGATTGCCCAGCGTGGTTTGTCGCTGCCCGAGGTACAACAGACAGTGGCCGATTTTATGCGGAAGCAGCCCGGGGTCAGGGATGCCCTTACGGCTACCTCCCTGCAGCAGGTCGAATATACGGAAGGGATAAGGGCCCTTTTGCAACGGGGTTTCCATCCGGGGCGTTCGGGCGATGTGCTGCTCAATTACGAACCGGCATACCTGCCCACAGGGAATTTCCGGACCCCCCTGTCGCAGTATCAGGGGACCAGTC
Source organism: Robiginitalea marina (assembly GCF_024006985.1). GTDB lineage: Bacteria > Bacteroidota > Bacteroidia > Flavobacteriales > Flavobacteriaceae > Robiginitalea > Robiginitalea marina. The sequence continues at coordinate 63,169 of NZ_JAMXIB010000010.1, read as the reverse complement.
ACAGTACGGGGTATCCCTATGATACGCAGGTTCCCCTGATTTGGTTTGGGAAAGGTATCCGGCAGGGAAGCTCGGTACGCAGGGTCAACCCTACCGATATTGCCCCGACCCTTGCGCTGATCCTGAACCTGCAGATGCCGAATGGGGCTGTCGGGGGGACCACGCTATATGAACTTTGGGAGCGTTAACCTGAACTGCCGCTGATTTTCTGCCCCTTACTTTTCCCGGGCCATGGCCAGGATTTTTTGGCGGTACTGGTTGTCGTTTTGCAGGACTTCGAAAAATTCCAGTACAAAGTCGCGGGCACCCTCGAATTGCCCGGATTTGCGGAAGCTGGGTTGCAGCGCATCCACTTGTTCCATGAAGACATCTTTTTTGGAAAGGAATTCCTGCCGTACCTGTTCATAAATCGCCGGGCTTCGCTTAAATCCGCGATACAGGCGCTGGGTGACGTGTGAGATTTCCAGGCTTTCCCCCTGTACCTGGGAAACCACGGCATAATTGGCATTGACCAGGCCGCACATATCAAAATCATAAGGTACCGGAATGGCGCTGCGGCCCTCCACAAAAATCAGTTTCTCGTTGTGTTGGTAGGCTACCGAAAAATCTGTGTTGCCAATCATGTACTGGAAAAAATCATTTTGTACCGAACAGAGGTCATCCTGTTGGAGCGGGTGCACGGAACGGGTGAGTTTTTTGGCATTGCAGCGTTCGGCCATCTGGTCGACGTCCTCGATCAGGAAGCCCTCCAACACGTAGTCTTTAGCCTTCTTGCCGGAATCATCCGTATAGGCAACGGACAACCTCCTGGTCTTGAAATGGTAGGGTGACACTTTCTCATAAAGCTTGTACGCCAGGTATTCCTTGATCACATAGTCCTGCCCGTATTCATTATCGCGGCATGGGAGTACGAGCTTTAGCTCCTTGCTACCCTCGAAAAGGGTGCCTTCTGCCTCCTTTTTTTTGATTTTGAGTTTAACGGGAGCCAGGAAACAATTTTCCTTTCGCCAGTTTCCCCGGGCACGCACGCGCACCTCCAGGGAGTCCCACTGGCCATCTGCATCCTGGTACGACAGCATGCACTCCAGGTAGGTGCTGTCGTTGGTGTTTTTGCGGAGTTCCCGGTTTGAATATTGCAGGTGGATATTCAGGGGCTCCTCAGTCGTGAAAAGGGATGTTGCGGTTTCCGGATCCGCAGCAGAGGTTTGGGGCTGGGCAAATGCGGCGGGCCCTGTGGACAAAAAGAACAGGGCAAGCCCTGCAAGGAATGGTTTTTTCACTATCTTGGCGGTTATATTTGGTCTTAAGGTACTAAAAATTAGTATATTAAACTCTACGCCTCAATAATTAACAGCAAAACCTTCATGGTTTTGGGAATCTCAGTGGGGGTAACCTACTTCTCACTGGCATATGAGTTGGGCTATAATGTAGACCTGACCCTACTTAGCATTGCCATTGTCTTCCCTTTGGTCTTTAATATCCGAGGGGCTTTCCGCAGGCGGGAAAAGGCGCTGGAACACCTGAGCCGGTTCCGCTCCAGTTTAAAAACCCTTTATTTCTATGTGCAGATGGGTACTGAGCTTACCCCGGAGGACAAGGCAAAGTCGGAAGCCCTAATTGGGAATATCAGCGACCTCACCCTTCTGCACCTGAAGAAAAACCCCGGGGAGGCCAAAGCCGTGGACGATGCCATCAACGAGTTGCATTATTTTATACTGCAATCGGAAGAGGGTATCCCAAGGCGGATCCGGGACCGCATGTTCCGATACCTGAATGACCTGCAGGAGGGGTTTGAAAATTTGCACGCAATCAATACGCACCGCACGCCCAAAGCCCTGAAGGCGTATTGCCTGGTGTTTATTTTTGTTTTCCCGCTCATTTATGCCCCCAACATCGTCTTTAACATCGGGGTCAGCAACAGTGACCTGGTGATCTATTTCATCGTGGTGGTGACCGAGTTTATCCTGATTTCCCTCTACAACATCCAGGACCAGATGGAATACCCCTTCGATGAGGTGGGGTTGGACGACATCCAACTGGAGAATTTCGGCATCGACCGGTAATCCACTTTTCTAAAGCGCCTTTTCCATACGGTAATCGTCCATGACAAAGCCGCCTCCGATATCCATCACCAGGGCTTCTTTCTTTTTGAAACCCATCCCCTCATAGGCGGCTATGGAACGGGTGTTGTTTTTGTTCACCGTGAGCGAAATGGTGGAGCAACCCCTGTCACGGGCTTCCCGGCTAATGAATTCCATGGCTTCCCGCCCCAGTCCTTTGCCCCGAAATTCGTTCAACAGGTAGATTTTACTGAGAAAAAGCCCCTCGCCCTGTTTTTCAAAAGCGAGATAACCTACCGCATGGCCGCCGGATAGGATGAGGTAGTACTGCATGCCGCCTTTTATCTGGTCTGCTATGGCCGCGGCAGACTGGAAGCGTTCCAGCATGTATTCCACCTGGGCCTTTCCGATGATGGGGGTGTAGTGTTCCCGCCAGATGGTGCTGGCCAGGCCGGCTATTTCGCGGGCGTCTTCCGGGTGGGTCGCCTGTCGCAGTTCAACCATGGGATCCATAAGGGCGCTTAAAAAAGACAAGGTACAAAACTCCCGGTTTTGGAAGGTGTTTTCCCGCTGTGCAACCCCACTTAAATTCCTTACTTTTATGGGGTGTTATAAACCTGTGTTCCCATGAATTCATTCCAAAGAAATTTCAGTGCAGCCCTGATTTCGGGGTTTTTCCTTTTTGTTTGTCCCCTTGCCGCCCAGGACCCCGGGGCTTCCGGGGCCATTGGCCGATGGGACCTCGAGATACAGTACGGCGAGGCCTGGGTCCCCTCCTGGCTTGAGGTGAAGTTGTCCGGTAATAAGGCCCTGGTAGGCTACTTTGTAGGCCCGGGCGGGAGTGCCCGGCCGATTTCCGAAGTCTTCGATAAAGGGGGGCTGATCAGCTTCAGCATTCCCCCCCAGTGGAGCGGCACCCATTACATGCATCTTACCGGCACGGTAAACGAAGACAGGATGGAAGGGAACCTCCTCGACCATATGGGCCATAGCAGGGCCTTCCGGGGCACTCGGGCACCTTCCCTGTTATACCCGGCCCCTGTATCGTGGTCCGAACCCAGGGCCTTGCTGAACGAAAACAGCCTGGAGGGCTGGGTCCCGCAGCTGGCGCGCGGGATGGAAAACCAGTGGTTCGTGAAGGACGGGGTGCTGACCAGCCCTGCTTCAGGGGTGAACCTCATGACGGAAGAAAAATTTATGGATTTCAAACTCCATATCGAATTCCGCTACCCGGAACACTCCAACTCAGGGGTATACCTGCGGGGGCGGTATGAGGTACAGGTTGAAGACAGCTATGGGAAAGAACCGGCTTCCATTTACCTTGGGGGGGTCTACGGGTTCCTGACCCCAAGTGCCAATGTTGCCAAAAAGCCCGGGGAGTGGCAGAGTTACGACATTACCCTGATAGGCCGTCGCGTCACTGTTGTGGCCAATGGGGAAACCATCATCCACAACCAGATTATCCCGGGGATTACCGGGGGGGCGCTCGACAGCCGCGAAGGGGAGCCGGGGCCCATTTACCTGCAGGGCGACCACGGCCCTGTGGAATACCGCAACATCACCATTTCAGAACCGGAAAATTAGGCGGGCAATTCCCCGCAAACTGAACGAAACCCTGCGAGCCTGACCTTTCGCAGGGTTTTTTTGGTCACTGTTTTTTAAACCGTTCTCCCATGGCTTCCAATTCCGATACGGTTCCGGCGGGGCCCAGGTGGAAGGTAAAAAGCACCTCCGCCCGGTATCGGTTTTCCCGGGTGGAGCGGAAGCTGTTGTAGTGCCAGTGCCCGGCTTCAAAGGCCGTAAAATGGTTGAAGTCGAATTGCAGGCCGTCCGGAGATTGGCGTACGAACACATCCCCCAGCATGGGGTGGTGGTAGGTGCCTTCATAGGCCGCGAGGGGCAGAGTGGGCCGCGTATCCTTTACCCGTTGCTTTGAGAATTCCAGTTCCCGGTTTTCGGAGGCTTTGCGGATTCCTTCATAGAGTTCAAACACTTCCTGATGCCAGTCGCGGCTGGCCTCCCCAAAAGCCCACAGGTCGAGCGCCTGGTACAAAATGGCATGCCGGAGCTCTGCGTGGTCCCGGTTGGCCAGGACATAGACGGCCGTATTCTTGTCGTGCATGATGCCTGCGATGGCTACCAGCCCACTGATGCTCCCTGTATGGAAATCCAGTTTGTGTCCCCGGTAGTCGTGCTGGAACCAGCCCAGGCCATAAGACATCCAATGGGGTCGGGTCAGCTGGCGGGTTGGGTAAAAATCCGATTCCGGGATCAGGGTGTGGGGTTGGAACAGGTAGGCAAAGGTTTCCGGTTTCAGGAGCGTTTTTCCCTTGTATTCCCCGCCAGCTTCCAGCATCTGGAGGTAATGTTCCATATCGGCAGCACAGGTCCAGATCATCCCGGCCGCCCCGATTTGGTCCGATAAGTCGTGGGACGCCGCAATATGGCCGGCCCCATTCTCGTAAAAATAGGGGGTTACATAGTTCCCGGCACTGAAAATATCTGTAGCCCTGGCCACCGTGCGGGCCATTTCAAGGGGCTCAAAGAGGTGTTCCTTTACGAAAACCGTCCAGTGTTGGCCAGAAACCGCCCCGATTACTTCCCCGGCCACGGCATACATCAGGTTGTTGTACTGGAACCCTCCCCGCACCGGGTAGGCTTTCCGGGACAGGGCAAAACGGCGAAGGGTAGCTTCCGTCGAAACGCTGTCCATAGCCCAAAGGCCGTCGGCCCCTGCAATTCCCAGGTTGTGGGTGAGCAGGTCCTGTACCCTGGCTTCTTCGGTGATGTAGGGGTCCGAAAGCCTGAATGAGGGCAGGTGGTCGCGCACCTTATCTTCCCACTTCAGTTTTCCCTGGTCTACCAGGATGCCCAGGGCCATGGAGACGACGGCTTTGGTGGTCGAGCCCATATTGAAAAGGGTTTCCCGGTCCACAACAGCCCCGGTGCCCAGGTCCTTTACCCCATACACCTGACTGAAGACCACCTCCCCGTCCTTTACCACGATGGCCGCCAGGCCCGGGATATGCCAGTCTTCCATCCCCTGGCGGATCATGGCGTCGAGGCGTTCGGTGTTTTCCTGGGCGCGGACCGGGGCCGGGAGCAGGAGGAAAAGGAAGAGGGAAAGGCAGGCCAGGGTTGCTGGTTTCATGTCAGTGGATTTTGAGTGTGCGCAAGGCCTCCGCCCTGATAGTAACCCGGGGGCGCCCCGTGAAAAGGTACAAAAAATAGCATTTCCGCCCACCGGGCCGGATTTGGGGTTTTCTATGTGCGGCCAAAGGTGTATTTTTAGAGGTCTGATCCAAAAATCAATGAACCCCATGAAAAGAACTTCCCTTTTTGCACTGGCCTTTGCCTTTGCCCTCAGTAGCCTGGCACAGGACCTGAACTCGTACCTCGAACCCGCTGCGTTCCGCAATATCGGCCCTTTCCGCGGGGGGCGCTCTACTGGCTCCTCGGGGGTGGTTGGCGATCCGCTAACGTATTACATGGGCACTACCGGGGGAGGGCTTTGGAAGACCTCAGATGCCGGCCAGACCTGGAAGAATATCTCCGACGGGTTCTTTAAAACAGGCTCGGTCGGGGCGGTCACCGTTTCGGAGAGCCATCCGAATGTCGTTTACGTAGGTATGGGGGAGCATGCCCCCAGGGGGGTGATGACCTCCTATGGTGACGGGGTCTATAAATCCACTGACGGAGGAACGACCTGGAAGCATATGGGCCTGGAGCTGACACGCCATATTGCCCGGATCATCGTACACCCGGAAAACCCGGACCTTGTTTGGGTAGCTGCCCAGGGGGCCCTGCATGGCCCCGCGAAGGAACGGGGCATCTATAAATCAACGGACGGGGGGAAGACCTGGAAGCAGGTCCTCTATGTAAACGACCTCACGGGCTGTAGCGACCTGTCGATAGACGTGCACAACCCCCAGGTACTTTACGCCGCCATGTGGGAACACCTTCGAAAGCCCTGGCAGGTTATCAGCGGCGGGCCGGGCAGCGGACTTTACAAGTCGACCGACGGGGGGGAAACCTGGTCGCAGATCCACGAAGGCCTGCCTGAGGAGAAGGGCAAAATGGCCATCGCAGTATCCCGGGCCAACCCGAGGAAGGTATATGCCCTGGTAGAGAGCGACACGTATGAGGAAAAAGGCGGCCTCTTTGTTTCTGAGGACGCCGGGGGGCACTGGAGCCGGGTCAGTGGCGATCATCGCCTCTTGCAGCGGGCCTGGTACTACATCGAACTGGCACCGGACCCGAACGACGAACATACGGTATATGTGCTCAGTGCAACCCCTTACCGCTCCATAGACGGGGGCACGACCTGGGAGGGGATCGATACCCACCACGGCGATTACCACGACCTTTGGATCAACCCTGATAATTCGCGCAACATGGTGATTTCCGATGACGGGGGGGCAGAGATCACCTTCGACGGGGGGGAAACCTGGTCCCGCCAGGACAATATGCCCACGGCCCAGTTTTACCGGGTAGCCGTAGACAACCTCTTCCCCTATAACCTGTACGGGGGACAACAGGACAATTCCTCGGTGAAAATCTCCAGTATAGGCCTTGGGGCCTACGGGATCGGAAGGGAACACTGGGAGCCTTCTGCCGGGGGGGAAAGCGCCTTCCTGGCATTTGACCCCGATAACCCGGTGAAAGTGATGGGCGGCAGCTACCTGGGCACTATCGACCTGCTGGATGTTAAAGCACAGGTAGGGACCAACATTATGATAGAGCCCAACCTGTACCTGGGCCTCCCTGCCCGGGAAATGAAATACCTCTTTAACTGGAACGCCCCCATCATCAAATCGGTACACGAGCCGAATACCTACTACCACGGGGCGCAGTACCTGCTCAGGACCCGGGACGAAGGGCAAACCTGGGAAGTGGTATCCCCTGACCTGACGCGCAACCAGGATGACAAACAGGGCAACGGCGGCGCCCCCTATACCAATGAGGCCGTGGGGGCCGAAAACTATGGGACGCTGAGCTATGTGGCGGAATCCCCCCACCAGGCCGGGGTCATCTACACCGGCAGCGACGACGGGCTGGTCCATATCACCCGCGACAACGGGCAGACCTGGGAAAATATCACCCCCAAAGGCATGCCGGAAACCCTGGTAAATGCCATCGAGGTTTCCCCCCATGACCCTGCTACGGTATATATCGCCACCACTCGCTATAAATTCAACGATTTTACCCCGGCCCTGTACAAGAGCACCAATTACGGCAAGTCGTGGGAGAACATCACTGCCGGTATCCCGGTTGGGGCCTACACCCGGGTCGTTCGCGAAGACCCGGTTCGCAGGGACCTGCTGGTGGCCGGTACGGAAACCGGGCTCTATGTCTCGTTCAACGGGGGAAAACAATGGGCGCCCATGCCGTTGAACCTGCCGGTTGTCCCCATAACCGACCTGCTTTTGCAGCACGACGACATCCAGCTGGCCACCCAGGGGCGGTCCTTCTGGATTTTTGATGACCTTCCCCTGCTCAGGCAATATGAGGGGCCGGCCAAAGAGGCGAAGCTCTACCAGCCTGAAGACGCCGTTTTCCCGAACTGGTGGAGCAGTATGGACCGGGTGAAACCGATGGGGACCCATCCGTTCGACGGGGTGAACCCGGCATCGGGCATGGTCATCTATTATGAACTCCCCGCCCTGGAGGAATCCGCAGAGGTAGTCCTGGAGGTCCGGGATGCCGGGGGGCAGTTGGTCCGCAGCTTCAGTTCCGAGCCGGACCCTGAATACCAGGACTATGAAGGGGCCCCGCCACAGGCACCGGTACTGCCCAAAATGGCAGGGCTCAACCGCTTTGTTTGGGACCTGAGGCATCCACTGCTGCCAGGTGCCCCGGAAGTCTATATAGAGGGAAGTTTCCGGGGGCACCGGGCGATACCCGGCACCTACACCCTGCAATTGCGCTACGGGGACGTGAGCCGGGAAACGAAAGCCTCCCTGCTGCCAAACCCCCTGATCCCAACTACCGGGGAGGAGTTCAGCGACTACCATGACTTCATGGGGAAAGCGGAGGCCACCTATACCGAAATGACGCGGATGACCAACCGGCTATACGCCCTCCAGGGTAGCCTGAAGGAAGTGATTGCCCACCTTGAAGAGAAGGGAAATGAAAGCCTTAAAGGGGAAGCCGATGCCCTGCTCGAAAAACTGGACCAATGGGACAAGGCAATGGTACAGAGGCTTTCCAAGGCTTACGACGATGTGGAAAATTATGTAAATGGGTTTACAGCGGAATACCTCACCGCACTGAACCATGGGGATAGCGGGATCCCGCGGATCAACCAGGGTACCCGCGACAAGATACAGGAGCTGAATGTCCGGTGGAATTCCCTTAAAGCCCGGGCCGGGGCCATAATTTCGGAAGATGTGAAAAACCTGAACGAGAAGTTGTACGCCCAGGGAATTGGAGCCCTCTACCTCGGGGATTAACCGGGGGGGTACCCTGGCCCGCACCGTGTTTTGTCGGATATATAAGGCACTTGGGCCCTTTGTTTTTACAGGTTCAGCGGATTCCCTTTACTTTTGAGGGAACACCCACAATGAAATGGCTTTTCCGAGGATCCCCATCCTGGTCCCGATTGGGATCGCAACCGCTTTTCTGACGGCCTGCAGCGCCCTGCAACCGGCCCGGGACCCCTATAACGATGCATGGGAAGAGGTGGTGCGCTCAGGGCAGTGGGCGTCTTCCCTGCAGGCTGCACCTGTCGTGCCGGCGGAGGACCGGGAACGTTATTATGCCATCCCTTCTTACAGTCCACTGGACTCGGCCCTGGCCACCCCTGAGTTTATCGACCAATATCCGGCTATGGTCAGCAGGGCCTACTTCAGGCTGATCGGGGAAGCCCTGGATGCCGACCGCCGGGTTGCCAAAACCTACCAGGACCTCTTCCGAAAGGCCCAACTTTCAAAAGACCCGGAAAACCCGGCCCTTCAGGCGGAATTTGATACGGCTAAGCGCCGCTTTGAGGCCCACCGGGAAATGCTGGAAGGGCTGCGTTCCTGGAAGGCCTTTAATGAGTACGGTTCCGATGACCTCGATTTTTTTATGCAGGAACAATTGCCGGCTTCCTATGAAATGTTCCAAAGGGGGGTCAGGCAAGATAAAATTATCGACCACCTGATGCGGGGGTTGGCCGACCTGTACCACAGGCAGCACGGAGGCCTCGCCCCGGACGACTTCTTTTTCGAATTGACCAGATAATCCGATATTGCACTGGCCTAAAGGGCCCTTATGGGAGTGGATGCCATTGCTTCAACCCTGTCGAAAAGGGCTGTTTGCGGACAATTTTGCGGGAGGGCGTACCCTGAACACAAATTCTAATGTTAATAAAACTTGACATGTAAATAATTCGATTATATTTGTAAAGTAAACTTTACTAAAAGTAATTATAACTTTACTATGAAAACAGATGTTATGAACCAAAAAGTTTTAAAAAAGAAAAACCTGGGCCGACTTGCAGGCTGGACCCTTGCCTGGACGGTTTCCACTGCCCTGGCTGCCTTCGGGACCAAATTCCTTTGGGATGGCAACCAGACCTTATCTGCCCTGGCCATCCTGCTCAACCTGGCGATCGGGATAGGGATGGTCCTGGCCAACCGGCGGCTCCTCGAAGGATCGGATGAACTCGAAAAAAAGATCCAGCTCGAATCCATGGCCCTGACCCTCGGTTTAACCCTTGTGGTGGGGATTGCCTACAGCCTCCTCGATACGGCCAACGTCATTCCCTGGGATGCTGAAATCAGCTTTCTGGTGATCTTTATGGGATTGTGTTACCTGACCGCCACCGTGGTCAATCAAAAGCGGTACCGGTAAACCCGTTTAAAAATGGAAAACAAAATTCGTGTTTTAAGGGCGGAAAAAAACTGGACCCAGGAAGACCTGGCCGGGGCTGTGGGCGTTTCCAGGCAGACCATAAACGCCATTGAGAAGGGAAAATTCGACCCGAGCCTGCCCACCGCCTTCCGTATTGCCCGCCTTTTTGGGCAGCCCATAGAAGCCGTTTTCCTGTATGGGGATTAAGGCGCTATCCCTTAGGAGGCCGCCCCGTCCGGTTTCCGACCCGGCTTTGCGGAACCCTTGTGCTCAGCCTATTTAGGCGGTGAAAATCCCGGGCTAAAAGCCTATCTTAGTGGTTGCGCAATCGTATCGGACTATGTGGTTTGCATTTACCTCAGGCCTCCTGGCAGCCATGTTACATGTTATTTCTGGCCCCGACCACCTGGCGGCGGTGACCCCCTTTGCCATCGAGCAAAAAAGGAAGGCCTGGAAGATCGGCGCGATCTGGGGCCTGGCGCACCTTGCGGGGATGCTTTTGATAGGGCTCCTGTTCCTGATGTTCCGTGAAATGATACCGGTGGATGCGATTTCGGCCTACAGTGAACAGCTGGTGGGCCTCGTGCTGTTGGGGGTGGGTTTTTGGGCGCTGTTTTCGGTCTTCCGGAAAAAGGCAGTGCATTCGCACACCCATATCCACGAAAACGGCAAGCCCTACCTGCACAAGCATCCGCATTCCCACGGCAGTTCCCCCGCGCATAGCCATTCCCACCCCGCCCCGCCCAAAAGGCATGGCACGGCCGCTTTCTCCATAGGGTTCTTACACGGGCTGGCCGGGGTTGCCCATTTCCTGTTGTTCCTCCCTGTCCTGGGTTTTGATTCCCAGGCAGAGGCCAGTTCGTACATCGGCGGCTTCGGGGCGGGTACCGTACTTGCCATGACGGTTTTTACCCTGGTGCTGGGGCAGGTGGCGGAATTGGCTAAGAACTGGCATAACCCCATTTTTTTCAAGGGCATTCGCGTGGCGGGAGGCCTGTTTGCCGTAGTGATTGGGGTCTACTGGATGGTGGCCAATTAACAGATCCGGGGCAATTGTTCGCCGATCAGCGGGGTCACGATCCGGCTGCCCCCCACAGCGCTTTCCATCACCACCTTGCCCGGGTATTCGCTGCGGATTTCCCCGATCAGTGCTGCCCGGCCTCCTTTTGGGTGGCTTTTCATGCGTTCCAGGATTTTCGGGGCGGCCTCTGCATCCACAATGGCGCAAAAGATGCCCTCATTGGCCACATACAGGGGGTCGAGCCCCAGCATTTCGCAGGCCGCCGCAACCTGCGGGTCGAGGGGAAGGGCGGTTTCCCGCAGTAAAACCCCCAGGGCACTGTCCTGCGCAATTTCCGAACAAACACTGGAGATCCCCCCCCGGGTAGGGTCCCGCAGCAAGTGGACCTGATCGCCGAATTCATCGAGTAAGTCGCTAACCAGGTGGTTCAGGCAGGTGGTATCGCTCCTGATTTCGGACTCGAACTGCAGCCCCTCCCGCTGAGAAAGGATGGCCATCCCGTGGGCGGCTATCGGGCCGCTGACCAGGAGTTGGTCGCCAGGGCGGATCCGGTCCATGGAGATGTGTGCCCGGGGATGGGGGCTTCCGATCCCCGTGGTATTGATGAAAATCTTATCGCCCTTGCCGCTTTCCACCACCTTGGTATCCCCGGTAACAATTAGGACCCCTGCCTCTTCTGCGGCAGCTTTGATCGTTTGCACGATTTTAACGAAATCTGAAGTATCCAGGCCTTCTTCAATAATGAACCCCAGGCTGATGAATTCGGGTACCCCCCCGCACATGGCCACGTCGTTTACCGTGCCATTGATAGCCAGGTCCCCGATATTGCCCCCGGCAAAGAAGATGGGCGAAACCACGAAACTGTCCGTGGAAATAACCACAGGACCCTTGAGGGGAACGATGGCCCCATCGTGCTTTTGTTCCAGGAAGGGGTTTTTGAAGGTACTGAAGATGATCTGGTCGAGGAGCTCGCGCGTCATGAGGCCACCGCTGCCGTGGGCCAGTTGAATACTCGAAGACATGGGTGTCTGGGAATCCATAGGGGGTTTTTAGGGGTTGGGTGCAAAATGGTAATATGCGGCACAGGCGCCCTCCGAGGAAACCATAGGTGCCCCCATGGGTGTCCTGGGGGTACATTTTTTGCCGAAGTGCGGGCATTGATGCGGTTTTTTCAACCCTTTCAGGATATCACCGGCCATGCATTCCCCTGATTCGGTGTTTGTTTCTTCCGCCAGGCCAAACTTATGCGAGGCGTCAAAAGGGCGGTAAGCTTCCCTCAGGGCGTACCCGCTCCTGGGGATCGTACCTATTCCCCTCCACTGCCGGTCGGCAATTTCGAAGACCTGGTGGATGACTTTTTGGGCCTGGAGGTTGCCGGCTTCTGAAACGGCCCGCGCATACTGGTTTTCGACCCTGTATTCCCCTTTCTCCAATTGCACCACCGCCCTGTGGATCCCCTGGACCAGGTCGAGCGGCTCAAAACCGGTAACCACTATGGGGATTTGGTATTTGGCGGCAATCGGGTGGTATTCACGATACCCCATGATGGCGCAGACATGGCCTGCCCCCAGGAAGGCGTCGATGGCGCAGAAGGGATCGTCCAGGATCCCTTCCATAGCCGGGGGTACCAGCACATGGGAAACCAACAGGGAGTAATTGGAGAGCCCTTCCTTTTCCGCCTGCAAGACCGACAGGGCGTTGGCTGGCGCCGTGGTTTCAAAGCCCACGGCAAAAAACACAACCTCCCGCCCCGGGTTTTCCCTGGCGATGCGTACCGCTTCCAGGGGCGAGTAAAGGATCCGAAGTTCTCCACCCCTGGCCTTGGCCTCCAGCAGGCTGATGGTGCTTCCCGGAACCCGGACCATGTCGCCGAAGGAGCAGAGGATAACCCCTTTTTCCATCAGCTCCACCGCCTGGTCGATCAGTTGCATAGGGGTTACGCACACCGGGCATCCGGGCCCGTGGATCATCTGCACCTCCTCCGGCAGCAGTTCCAGCAGGCCGTTGCGCACCAGGCTATGGGTCTGCCCCCCGCAAATCTCCATGATCTTCCAGGGCCGGGTTATGGCCTTTTCTATTTGGCGGATCACCTGTTGGGTGGCTTCCAGGTTTCGGTATTCGGTGAGGAATTTCATTCAGGTGCAATTAAGGTGGAACATGAGCTGGCCAAAAGAAACGTTTTCGTCATTGGGGCTGAATTCCCTGTGAAAATACCATTCAAGGTGTCGCGGGCTGATCCGGTGCAGCATGTCCAGAAGCAATGCATTTTGGAAGACCCCCCCGCTGCAGGCGACCTTGCGCACCGACTCCCTTTCCGCCTTCTCTAAGATAAGGTTTGCCAGGGTGAAAATGAAATTTCCGGCGATCCATCCACCGGGCCGGCCAGACTTTTTTGCGCGGGCCACTTCCTGAACCAGGAGTTTCGCGGGGATGTTCCCCTCCGCATTGAGGTGGACAAAAGGGGAGGCTCCTTCCAGCGAAAAATCCCTGCAGGCTGTTTCGAGTCGCATGGCGGCTTCCCCTTCAAAGGTGTTCAGGTCGCAATAGCCCAGCAGGGAAGAGACGGCATCAAATACCCTGCCCATGGAAGAGGTTTTAAGGGTGTTGGAGTGTAATAGCTTCGCGTAGAGCTGCCGTTCCCCTTCCGAAAACTTTGACCCGGGGGCCTCCGCCCCGGGCCCGAGCAGGGAAAGCAGGGACAGCCGGGGTTCCCGCGCCATTTTGTCCCCGGCCAGCCAGTCGAAATAATCGAGTTGTCCGGTCCGGGCTATCACCCCTTCCTGATACCGGAAAAATTCCCCGCCCCATACCTGTCCATCCTCCCCATAACCGGTACCATCCCAGATGACCCCAAGGACGGGCTCCCGCTGGACAAACAACCCGTGCTCGGCCAGCACGGCGGCAAAATGGGCCTTGTGGTGCTGGATTTCCCTGACCGTGACCTCCCATTTTCCGGAGAGTTCCCTGCCGTACCGGTGGCTGAGGTAAGACGGGTGCCCATCCACGAGCAGGGTTTTCGGCCTTTGCCCGAACAGCTCCACAAAGGAGTCCACCGTTTGGGTAAACCGCTGGTAGACTTCAAAATTGTCGAGGTTGCCCAGGTACTGGCTCACATAGAGGAAATCGTTGGGGATACACGCTACACTGCTCTTGAGGTGGGCGCCAAGGGCCATACTCGCAGCCCCGGGCCTGGAATCCACAGGCTTGCTGTAGTTCGGGGCCATACCCCGTGACCGCCTCAGTACGATGCGGCCCGGCGGCGATGCGCTCATCCGGACCACCGAGTCGTCCTGGGGATGGAGGATGGCCAGGTTATGCCCGAAAAAGAAGTCCGCGACCCCTGAAAGTTTTTCCATGGCTTCGGCTTCGCTGAAACAGATGGGGGAACCGTGGAGGTTCCCGCTGGTGGCCACGAGGGGGTGGGGAAAGGCCGTTGCGAGCATGGCCAGGACACCGGTATAGGGCAACATCACGCCCAGTTGGTTGAGTCCGGGCGCTATCGCTTCCAGGCTGGCCTCCCCACGGTACCCGGCGGAAGAGAGCAACACGATCGGACGCTCCGGCGAATGCAGGGCTTCGGCCTCTGCCGGGGAGACCTCCAGATCTTCCCGTAACTGCTCCATGGAAGGGTACAGGACCGCAAAGGGCTTAGAAGGGCGTTGTTTCCTGTTGCGAAGCCGACTTACTACAGGCCCCTGCCTGGCATCGCAACAAAGCAGGTATCCGGAGGTATTCTTCAGGGCGATGATGCTGCCTTCGGCCAGTTTTATGGCAAGTTCCCGGAAGGCAGAGCCAGCATCCTGCGCGATCTTGTTTCCTTTGGGGTCAGCCAGCCAGCAGGCGATCCCGCACTGCGGGCAACTGTTGGTTTGGGAGTGGAACCGGCGATCTTCGGGGTCCCCGTACTCAGCCAGGCAGGCAGGGCACTGGGTAAAGGCCGACATGCTGGTGTGTTCCCGTTCGAAGGGGAACGTCTCAGTCAGGGCCCACCGCGGCCCGCAGGCAACACAACTTATGAAGGGGTAGCCCTTTCGGTGGTTCCCTACCTCTTTCAGTTCGGTGGCGCAGGACTCACACAGGGCAAAATCGGGGGTTAGTTGGAGGTTCAGCCCGCCTTCGGCTGCAGTGGGTACAATACTAAACCCCTCCGGGTGCTCCGGGGCGATTTCCTCCCGGGAATGCCGGACGACCTGTGCTACGGGTGGGGGATATCGGGTTACCGCAGTGTAAAATTCATCGAGAATATTTGGGGGTCCGGTGGCCAGGATCAGGACGCCTTCCCCGGTATTGGTCACCGAACCGCGAATCCCCAAAGCCCGGGCTTTCCGGTATACAAAAGGCCGGAAGCCCACGCCCTGTACCCTTCCCTGGATGATAATTCTAATGGTGGTCTCCAACGGAAAGCTTTTGCAAATGCAGTTCCCGGCTTAAAGTAAGGATTTTTTGGATGGCTTCTGGAATGGCATCTTCCACCGGCTTCGACAGGTCGAGGCTCATGGGGTCGATGTGGTCAATGGAAATCGTCAGCAGGTATAGCTCTGGCTCGTGTTCCAGCAGGTATACGGCTTCGATCATATCCTTCAGCCCCAGGTCGTGGACGCTGAGGGCGGAAGGAAAATCGGAGGCGAATTTGGGGCGCAACAGGCTGATGCTTCCTGCCGGCTTCCCGTCCATGGTGGCATCCACGAAAATAACTGTCCTGTAGGCCTGGAAGCGATCCAGCAACAGGAACCCCCCGGTACCCCCATCCAGGAGTTCGAGGTATTCCGGCAATGCTTCCCGGGCCATCTCCTCTATGAGGCGAACCCCGATGCCTTCATCGCCCATGAGGTAATTCCCCACCCCCATGACCAGGATGGCACCGGCCTTATCTTTTTCAAAATAGTAGGCATCGCTGCTGATGGCCTTGGGGGTATGGGAGGTTTTATTCATGGGGAATGGATTCCGGGTAAATCTTCAGTTCAGGTGGCCGGGTTGGTTTCGGCTTTAGGAGCTTCAGCAGGAGGTGTTTTCTGAGGCATGTCTGCAAGGCCTTCCTTCCGGAACCGCTCCTCGCTTACAAATTTATACCCGCCGAACATGGAGGAAACCTCCCCCCGTCCTTCCAGCCAGTCGTGGTAGAAGACCAGGTATACGTGGACCAGGGTAAAGAAAATAAATACCCAGGTGGCCACATGGTGGATGGTGCGCACCATGAAATCGCCGCCAAGCAGGGGCACTACCCAGGCAAACAGGTCAGGCAGCCACCACCCCGACATATCGGAGTACAGGCCAAACCCGGTAAACACCTGTACCAGGGCCACCACGAAAAGGGCCACGTAGGAGAGGGCCGCCACAGAATTGTGCCCCACACTGATGTTCCGCACGTCGTGGGTCTTGTCGTGCTGCAACATGATGTCCACTTTGAGGACGTGCTTGATATTCTTCCGCATTTCCCGGCTGAAGGGCAAAAAGGATTTCCAATGGGCAAACCGGTTTCCCACAAAGGACCAGTATATCCTGAGGATCATGTTGAAGAAGAAAATATAGGCCGCACCAAAATGGATAACGCGCACCGTGCCGAACCAGTACGATTCACTCGCTTCCGCACCCGAAAGGATGGCAGGCGGATCGGCGATGATAAACCCGGTCACGGCCAGGACCGTGATGCACAGGACATTGATCCAGTGAAAAATCCGGACCGGGAGTTCCCAGACATAGACACGTTTATAATTCTTGGAAGACATGGCTTCTGGTTTTAGATATCACAACTCGAAATGTTCTGCACCTGGGAAAGGTGTTTTCCATGCTCGTCGTACAGGTGTACGGCACAGGCAATGCAGGGATCAAAGGAATGGATGGTACGGATGATCTCCAGCGGGAGTTCCGGGTCGGCCACAGGGGTATCCAGCAGGGTCGATTCGTAGGCGGATCGTTGTCCCTTCGGATCCCTGGGGGAAGCATTCCACGTAGAGGGGACCACCAGTTGGTAGTTGGCAGTCTTTCCGTCCGCGATGCGGATCCAGTGGGCCAGGGCACCACGGGGTGCCTCGCTGAAGCCCACCCCTTTGGCTTCTGCCGGCCAGGAGGCAGGCTCCCATTTTTCCATGTTGGCCATCCGGGAATCGCCGTTTTTGATGTTGTTGAGCAAGTCGGCGTAGAAATCCTGCGTCCACTGCGCCACCAGCCTGGTTTCCAGCCCCCTTGCGGCGGTGCGCCCAAGGGTCGAGAACAGGGCATCCACCGGGACCTCCAGTTGTGCCAGGGCACCGTTCACCAGTTCCTGGATTTCCTGGTTGCCGCGGGCATAACCCACCAGCAGCCGCGCAAGCGGACCTACTTCCATGGGTTTCCCCTTCCAGCGCGGGGTCTTGATAAAGCTGTATTTCTGGCTGACATCGAGGGAATCATACGGGGGTTTGGGCCCGCTGTACTTGATATTGGTTTCCCCATCCCAGGGGTGCCTGCCAGTGTCGGGGCCTTCGGAATATTCGTCGTACCACGAATTGTTCACGAATTCCTCTATGTCGTTGTTCCGGTGGTCCACATCGTAGACCGTCGACAGGTCGCGGTCGAGGATGATCCCCTGTGGGAATTTGAAACTGGAAACATCGGAATACCCGTTGGTGGGGAAATCGCCGTAGCACATATAGTTGCCAAAGCCTTTTCCGATGCCGCCCCAGTCTTTGTAGAACGATGCGATGGCCATCAGGTCGGGCAGGTAAACCTGCTCGACGAATTGCTGGCCTTCCTTGATCAGGCGGCCCACATAAGCCAGCCGTTCCGCATTGAGCCCTCCCGGGCTGTCTTCATTGATGGCACATGCCATACCGCCCACCAGATAGTTCGGGTGCGGGTTTTTTCCGCCGAATATGGTATGGACCTTCACGATTTCCTTTTGCCATTCGAGGGCTTCGAGGTAGTGGGCAACGGCCAGCAGGTTGACGGCAGGGGGGAGTTTCATCTGGGGATGGCCCCAGTACCCGTTGGCGAAAATCCCGAGTTGCCCGCTTTCCACAAAGCGCGTAATCCGCTTCTTGATGTCGGAGAAATATCCCGGCGAGCTTTTGGGCCAGCTCGATATGCTCTGGGCGAGGGCGGAGGTTTCCGCCGGGTCGGCTTTCAGGGCATTCACTACATCCACCCAGTCAAGGGCGTGCAGGTGGTAGAAGTGCACCACGTGGTCGTGCATGTATAGCGCTCCCTCCATGATATTCCTGACCAACTCCGCATTGGGGGGGATTTTTATGCCCAGGGCATCTTCCACAGACCTTACCGAGGCCAGGGCGTGCACGGTAGTACATACCCCGCAGGCGCGTTGGACAAATGCCCAAACGTCCCTGGGGTCCCGGCCTTTGACAATGGTCTCCAGCCCCCGGACCATGGGGGAGGAGCTGTAGGCGTCGGTAATCTTGCCATCCTTTACCTCTACTTCTATGCGCAGGTGCCCTTCAATACGGGTGATAGGGTCTACAACTATTCTGTTAGCCATGATTGTCAGTTTAATAGGAAGCTATGATTCGAATTTTTTCTCGTTTTCCCTGGCAGTACGGATGCTGTCCCTGAGCTCCTTCCGCTTGGAAATGTTTGCTGCGATTGCATGGGCCGCCAGGCCTCCGGCGAGGACCCCTGCAGCAACTTTTCCTATGGTGTCTGCAGAACTTTCTATGCCGAAGCCGGCCAGGCCGGTCATCCTTTCATAGAACGGGCCATTGTCCCAGAAGTCTTCTT
Source organism: Robiginitalea marina (assembly GCF_024006985.1). Taxonomy (GTDB): domain Bacteria; phylum Bacteroidota; class Bacteroidia; order Flavobacteriales; family Flavobacteriaceae; genus Robiginitalea; species Robiginitalea marina. Next base: position 44,542 of record NZ_JAMXIB010000010.1, on the reverse strand, counting down.
CGCTGCAGCCGATGCACCCATGGCCCGACTGGATGGGGAAACTCACCCCGTTGTTCCAGCGGATGGTTCCGCAGGAGTTGTAGGTCATAGGCCCCTTGCACCCTACCTTATAAAGGCAATATCCTTCCTTGGCGTTCTGGTCGTCGAAGGTTTCGGCGAAAAGCCCGGCATCGTAATACGGCCTGCGGTAGCAGCTGTCGTGTACGCGTTTGGCATAGAAGGCCTTGGGCCGTCCGATATTGTCCAGTTCTGGCAGGCGGTCAAACGTGATCAGGTGGACGATGATACCCGCCATCACTTCTCCGATGGGCGGACACCCGGGGACCTTGATGATCGGCTTGTTCTTGATGATCTTGTCGATGGGGGTAGCCTGGGTCGGGTTGGGATAGGCGGCCTGCACGCATCCGTTGCAGGCGCAACTGCCCCATGCAATGATAGCTTTGGCGCCTTCGGCGGCCTCGATCAGCAGGTCCTTGGCCGACCTGCCCGCGATACAGCAGTAGTTGCCGTCATCGCCCATAGGCACGGAACCCTCCACGCAGAGGATGTACTCCCCTTTGTATTTCTCCATGGTGGCGTGTTTGGCAGCTTCGGCCTGGTGGCCGGAGGCGGCCATAAGGGTAAGGGTGTAATCGAGGGAAATCTTATCCAGGATGATGTCGGCCACAATCGGGTGGTCGGAACGGATAAAGGATTCACTGCAGCAGGTGCATTCCTGGTAGTGCTCCCAGATAACCGGGATGCGGTGGGTGGTTTCCAGGGATTTGGCAACTTGTCCAATGGCGGAGGTTTCGAGCCCCATATACGCCGCAATATAGGTGGAGAACTTCATGAAGTCCCGCCGGCTGTACCCCTGTCTTATGATGCTCTCATAATAGGTTTCCTGAGTGTTTCTTTCAAAAGCCATCTGAATGCCAGTTAGTTAAAAAAATCAGTTTCGGGTTGTTAATCATTAAAAGTATACTACCTTAAGGAGGGATAACATGATAATTATCAGGGTTGAGGTAATTTTTTTCGGCTAATATTGAGGTTTAACCTCCAGGACCCCCGGGAACAATGCACGAATTATCCATAGCCATGGGCATCGTCAAAATCGCAGAAGAAGAGGCCAGAAAGGCTGGTGCCAGCACTGTGGAGGTCATTGAACTTGAGATTGGCACCCTGGCCGGGATCGAATTGGAATCCCTGGAGTTCGTCTGGCCGGTGGCGGTCAGGGAGACGGTCCTGGAAAAGGCGGAAAAGCGCGTACAGGTCATTCAGGGCAGGGCCCGGTGCATGGATTGCGACACCGAGTATGAAATGGAACATTTTTATGACCCCTGTCCCCATTGCAGCAGCAACCTGAAAGCCATTTTGCAGGGGAAGGAACTGCGGGTCAGGGCCCTGGAAGTTGTTTAATCGAATTCATTAAATGTATTTACTATGTGCGGAACTTGCGGATGCGGAAGCGAAGAAGGAGGCGTGAGGATCCTCCCCCCCACCCATGGGAGGGAAGGGCATGAAGCTTCCCATGAACACCTCCATGGGCATTCCCATGGCCATGATCACGGACACCACCACCATGACCACGACCACGGGCACCTCCACGGTCATTCCCACGATCATGATCACGACCACGGACACCACCACCAACACGCCCATGATCATGGGCACCACCACCACGGCCACTCCCATGACCACCACCATCACCACGACCACGGGGAGGGAACGACCACCCTGGCCCCCAATAAAAGGATCCTTGAGGTGGAACAGGACGTGTTGCAACACAACCAGGTCATGGCTGCGCGAAACCGCGGCTATTTTGAGGCCCTGAACATTTTCGCCCTCAACCTGGTGAGTTCCCCCGGATCGGGCAAAACAGCCCTGCTCGAACGCACCCTGGCCGACCTGAAGGAAACCCTGAACTTCTATGTGATCGAAGGGGACCAGCAAACCGTCAACGACGCCAACCGGATCGCCGCCCTGGACGTACCCGTAATGCAGATCAATACAGGCAAAGGCTGCCACCTGGAAAGCGACATGGTCTTTGAGGCCGTTAAAAAGCTCGGGATGAAGCCCGATTCCATCCTGATGATCGAGAATGTGGGGAACCTGGTCTGCCCTTCCATGTTCGACCTGGGGGAACAAAAGCGGGTGGTGATCATCAGTACCACCGAAGGGGAGGACAAACCCATCAAGTATCCGGACATGTTCCACACCTCCGATGTCTGCATCATCAACAAGATCGACCTGATGCCCTACCTGAATTTTGACCTGCAACGGCTTAAGGACTATGCCCTGCAGGTGAACCCGCACCTGCAATTCTTTGAGGTTTCGGCCACCACGGGCGAAGGGATGGAACCCTGGTATGCCTGGCTCCGCAAACAACTTGAAAAAAATCAGTAGCGATGTGTCTATCCATTCCCGGAAAACTGCTCGAAGTCACCCAAACCCTTGACGAAACCTTCCGGCTGGGCCGGGTTTCGTTCGACGGGGTGGTCAAGGAGGTGAACCTGACCTTGGTGCCGGAGGCGAAGACGGGCGATTATGTAATGGTCCACGTGGGGGCTGCCATCGCCATTGTGAACGAGGAAGAAGCCAGGAAAACCTTTGATATTTTGCGACAGCTCGGGGAGTTGGATGACCTCCATGCCGGTGAAACCTGAGATACCCCGACATGCCCTATTTTGAACTGAAAAAAGGAGACCTGAACTTCCCCCCGGCCCATTTTGCCGACCTCGACGGGTTGCTGGCCGTCGGGGGCGACATGACCGCAGACCGACTCCTGCTTGCTTATCAGAATGGCATTTACTATTGGCACCACCCCATGAAACACGTCCGGTGGTGGTCCCCTGACCCGCGGATCGTGCTGGAATCCGGGGGCGGAACGGAAACCGAAAGCACGCCTTCCGGCTTTCAATCGACTGTAAACACCGCTTTTGAGGCCCTGCTTCGCCTTTGCCAGCAGGAGAATAACGACCCCGGGGCCATGGGCCCTGCCTGGTTGTCGGAACGGATGTTCCGCATTTTTTCGGAACTGGAAGGCCAGGGGCTGGTACACTCCCAGGAGGTCTGGGAGGATGGGGAACTCATAGGGGGGTTCTTCGGCATTTGCCTGGGGGACCTTTGTTTTGGGGAATATTGTGCAGGAAAAAGCAATGGGGCGGCCGAATATGCCATCCGCGAGGCTGCCCGCTCGCTGGCCGGAAAAGGGATCAGGTGGATGGACCTGCAAAAAGAAACTGCCCGTTGCGGGGACCTTGATTACCGGGAATTGTCGCGGGTGGCCTATGTGGACCTGTGCAGGCAGGCCACAGACAGGCATAAACGGGTTTAAAAACACGCTATCATGGAATCACTGGAAGAAAATATTCAACGCGCAGAAGCATACCTGAGGTCCTCCAGGCCAGACCTGGCCGCCCCCCTCTATGAAAAGTCCCTTCAGCAGGCATCTTCCGGTCCGCTGTGGATGCACCTGAACAACACCCTTGCCCGCCTGAAGGAGTTGCAGGGGGACCCCGGGGAAGCCCGGGAGCGATTCCTCCAAACCCTTGGAGGCGCCCCGGATGACCGGGAACCGGAAACGGAACACCAGAAGGGGATTGCCCTGAACAACCTGGGCCGTTTGTCCCTGCAGGCAGACCCCAAAGCCGCCCTGGAATACTTCGAGAAGGCTGTAAACACCTACCAGGACCTGGCCGACAAAGACCCGCGGTTCAACCCACACCTTGCCCATTCCTTCATGGCCAGGGGCGAGGCGTACTTCCTGCGGAAAAAGTACTGGTTTTCCAAAAAAGACTACAAGGCCGCCCTGGCCCTGCGGTCCGGGAGCGACCACGCCCTGGACCCCGATATGCGGGCGCTTGCCCATTACCAGCTGGGGGCTAATTACACGGATGAATTCAATGCCTACGACGCCCGGACCCAGTACCGCAAGGCCCTGGACCTGTATCGGGCAGGCCTTGCCGGTGACCCCGGGAAATACCGGCCCCTGGTTGCCGCCTGCCTCAACAACCTGGCGGTCGTGCATATCCAACTCGAAGAATATGAGAAGGCGGCATCCTATTATGAAGAGACCCTGGAAACCTACCGGGAACTTGCCAGGCAAAAGCCCGGGGTTTTCCGCCCGTATCTGGCATCGACTTATGCCAACCTCGGCATTTTGTACGCCGACCCGATGAAGCGCTTTTCCGATGCGTACCAGGCCAATGCACAAGCCCTGGAGATTTATGCGGACCTCGCAGCCCGGAGCCCCGAGCGATATACCCATTACCTGGCTACGGCCTACCACAATGCCGGGATCTACACCCTGGAGACCCCTTCCTGGCCCCAGGCAAAACCCTTCCTTTCCAAAGCCCTGGCCACCCGTCGGCAACTGGAGGAAAAGCAGCCAGGGGTTTTTGGGGCCGATTTTTGTGCTTCGGCCCTGAACCTGCTGGAGTTTTACCAGCGGATGATCGAAGAGCGGCAGGAACTGCAGTATAAAGCTGCGGGCCTTGAACTGCTGGAGGAATCCGGTGCATTCCTGGAATCCCTGCAAGGACATCCTGCTGTGGAAAACATGAAAACCGATTTTGCCTATTTCCGGAAGTATTTTGAGGCCGTGGACGAAGAAACCATAAGGACCCTGGACTTGCTGCGGAAAATCCGGCAATGGGATGAGGAGATCGACAGCACGGTAGACCTTGCCGAAAAGGAAGCGTTTCAGGCCAGGATCCTCAAAGAATTGCAGGCCTTTCAAAAGGACTACCCGGAGAATGGGGTTTTGCGCCGGCCGCTGGCGCTGGCCTATAACAACATGGCCTGGCTGCGCCTGGCCCAGGGGGCTCCTGGGGAAGCCCGGGTTTTGCTGGACCAGGCTTCCACCCTTGGCGTCGTCCTGCCGGCCCTGGACTGCAACCTCGCACATTGCGACCTGCTCGAAGGGCATTCGGCCCGTGCCCGGGAAACCTACCTTGCCGTGGCCTCCCTGAAAAATGAGTCCAACAAGGCTTTCGGGGAAATCATCCGGGATGACCTGGGCAGGCTGGAAACCTATGGGGTCTTGCCGGGCACGGCCCGGGAGGTGCTGAAGGCAATGGGCTTTCCTGCTGAGGGGATTTCCCCTGCGGTGTAAAGGCACCAGTTGCCTTTTCACGAACCCCGGGCATTTTACCGACCGGTTTTCACTGGCGGCGTTGTATCTTTAGGCAATACTAACCCTTTGCATTATGAAAAACATCCGCTACCCTCTTGCCTTATTTCTGATTTTTCTGATTGCTTCCTGCGGCCGGCAGGATGCCCCGCCTGCCCCCCCGGCGCCTGCGGCGCCCATGGCAGAAGCCCCTGAAGCGGGCTACAACCCCGAAGCCCGTTTGGCGGAGCTGGGCATTGCCCTTTCGGTCCCGGCCAGCCCCGTGGCCAATTATGTCAATGCCGTACAAACCGGCAACCTGTTGTTCCTGGCGGGGAAAGGCCCGAAAAAAGAAGACGGGGAGTATATCACCGGTAAAGTAGGAGAAGACCTGACGGTGGAGGAAGGCTATGAAGCTGCAAGGCTGGTAGCCATCAACCAGCTGGCCGTCCTGAAGGCGGAACTTGGTAACCTGAACCGGGTAAAACGTATCGTCAAAGTCCTTGGGATGGTCAATTGCGCACCTGGTTTCGGGGACCAGCCCGAGGTGGTCAACGGGTTCTCCGACCTGATGGTTGAGGTCTTCGGGGAACGCGGCAAACACGCCAGGGCTGCCGTGGGTATGGCATCCCTCCCGAGGGGGATCGCCGTGGAGGTCGAGCTGGTGGTGGAGGTGTATGGGGAGTAAACCCTGAGACTGATCTTGCTATTTATTGGAGGACAGCCTCCTAAATCTTGATTTTTTAACTTTGGATATTCTGCAGGTTATTCTTCAAGAGCTTTAAAAACGGCGGTGATTTTAATGGATTTTACCGATTCACTGATATAGCACGGGATTATTAGTTTTGGGTTTTCTGTGTCTTTCGTTACAGAAGTGACCAAAGACGATTTCCATTCTTCGAAAACATACCCTTCGCGGGGAATTGCAAACAAGCGGATGACCTTCGTCGGCAGCAGGCCTCCCAGTCCTTCTGAAGAAACGTATTCGGTTCTTTCAATACTTCCCGCCCCTTCAGGGGAAACGGAAGTAATGAGTTCAAAAGTCCTTCCACAGGTAGGGTCAACAGAAATATCGTCGTCTTCTGAACTGCAGCCCGAGAATAAAAGGGTTGCCAGAAGAACCAGCAGAGGGTATTTGAAAGATCGTATAAGCATTTCGGCGGTTTCCATGACTCTGGATTTTCATTCAAGGTACGCCAGTACAAAAGGGAATTCAATGATTTGAGTCAATCGCAGACCAGGGACTGAACCTAAAGTCCATCGTGCACCGTGGGCTTGGCAGGGGTTGTGCTTATTGGAAGCCCCGCCAGGAGATAGCTGCGCTGCGCTTGCTGTTCCTAACAGGGGCTCAGTCTGAAAATACCAAAACACCCCGCCCTGCTTCGCAGTGCTGGATTTTATTTCTCAACCCCGCTTTAAAAAGCAAGCTTTCTACGCGGCCCTCCGGAAATAAAATACCCCGGCTCTCGCCAGGGTGTTTTGGTGCTTATTTGTAGCCCCGCTAGGAGATAGCTGCGCTGCGCTTGCTGTTCCTAACAGGGGCTCAGTCTGAAAATACCAAAACAGCCATCCCTGCTTCGCAGTGCTGGATTTTATTTCTCAACCCCGCTTTAAAAAGCAAGCTTTTTTCGCGGGGCCTCAAAATAAAATACCCCGGCTCTCGCCAGGGTGTTTTGGTGCTTATTTGTAGCCCCGCTAGTACTAGAACCTTCGAATCATACTGAATTTAAACAATACCTCGTTGAATTGTAAAAGACAGTTAAACAGTAATATAAAGCCCTACATTAGAATTTATTTTCATTGAGATGCATTTTTGTTTTTAAAATGTCGGGAAAATATCGGGAAAGTTTTATCTTGAGGTAGTTTCTTACGCATTATGGCAAACATCAAATATTTGGTTAAGTCTAAAAAGAATCCTGCAGCTATCTATGTTAGGTTTTATCAGGGTAGGGGAGTCGATATTACTTCTAACACAAGCTATATTGTTAATCCCAAACAATGGTCGAAAAGGCTACAACAGGTCACCAATACTGCTGGAAGTACCTTAGACCAGGTCTTAAATCCCAAGCTCAAAAAATTAAAGGACTTCATAGTTGCGGAATACAATGAACAATTCGCTGATGGAGGGAACTTTGATAAGAATTGGCTAGATAGAACAGTCGCAAAGTTTAATAACCGTCCCAAAGACAATCTCTCTGATCCAAACGTTTTTTTCATTCCCTTCATTGAAAAGTTTATCGACGAATCTAAATCCAGGATAAATCCCAATACGGGAAAGATTATTAGCAGACGGACTATACAGAAGTACGAAACTACCTTAGTGCGTTTAAAGGAGTTTGAATTGCTCCACAAGATCCGTATTAAACTATGGGATATAGATCTCGAATTTCATAAGGCGTTTTTATCATTCCTAAAGCTTGAAGGTAATTATGGTAATACTACTATCGCAAAATACTTGACTCAGATCAAGGCCTTTTGCCGGGAAGCAAAAACTTTAGGCTTGAAAGTAAGTTCTGAATTTGAACACCGCAATTTTACTGCAAGAGCTGAGAAGACTATTGACGTATATCTCAAAGAGAAGGAGATCGACCTTATCTTCAAACACGATTTTTCAGATAATCCAAGACTAAATAATGCCCGCCAACTTATGATTATAGGTCTTTGGACGGGCTTGCGGATTTCTGATCTAAAAAATATTCACACTTATAACATCACAAATGAGGAAATCCAAATCTTAGATTCTAAAAAAACCGGTGGTCATATCATTATACCAATTCACCCTCAAATAAAGTCCGTCCTACTGGAAAATAATGGAGAACTCCCGAAGACTATTTCCGATCAAAAGTTTAACAAGTATGTAAAAGAGGTATGCGAGGAAGTCGGTATCAAAGAGGAGGTGATTGGTAAGAAAATGAATCCGGAGACAAAGCGAAAGGAGAAGGGCTATTATCCAAAATATGAATTAGTCACTTCGCATACTTGTAGACGAAGCTTCGCTACCAATCTTTATGGAAAGTTGCCTAACCAGACCATTATGGCTATTACAAATCATATATCTGAACAGCAGTTTATAAATTATGTTAAGACTACCCAGGAGGAACATGTTGAGAGGGTACGGGAATACTTCAATAGAAAGAATAAGTAGTCTTTAATTACCATGAGCGATAACACAGACAAATTCAGCAATCTCTTCATAAACAATGCGGCTGGCCACAAAAGAAGCGAATTAAGAAAGAGCCAAGGAATGGAATCCGAGCATCCATTCCAATGTTTAGATAAGTATCTCACATCAGAACACGAGGGGATCATATTCAAGAATTTTGATGAGGGATTTGAAGTTTTCATGCAGGCAAAGCAGGATTTAGCGGCTTCAATGGATCGATTCCAATTTGAGATCTCCTTACTCCAGGATCACAGGTCTAAATACCTTAATGCGGTTGTGGGTATCCTGCTGAAATATATTGAAGATATTGAATCCAATCTTAAAGATGGCTTCGTTGGATTTTTTCCAAATGAACTAAAGCTCTGTCTTCTCACCTTAATTAAAACAACCCTTAAAGATATCTTTATTGGGTACCACCTGGAACTTAGTAATAGTCATCATTCCACATTATCAAAATGGTTTTTTCTAAAGGAGCCCGTTCGCTCCTTCGTTTGGAAACACTTCCCAAATAATGAAAGGCTGTGGAAGTTGTATGAAGAATATCTTATAAAACCTGGATTTGTTAGTTCTCCAAGCTTGACATATAAAAAGTCCTTTCAAACCTTCAAGGGTTTATTTGAAGGTAAAGTGCTGGAGGATAAGGTAAATTGGATTGGAAGTAAATCCTCCCTCTATTACTTTATTAGACTGCTTAAGGACAAGGAAGTTATCCGGAACCCTAAAAATAATCACTGGATTATCACCTCCGAGTACTTCTTACTGAAGGGCGAAACACTAACTCCAGAAGATTTTCACAACCAGAAAGAAACCCAGAATAAAGAACAACGAAAAGCACTGGAATATTTCGTTAGTCATCTTATCCAGTAAATCCACACTCTTACTAAAAAGTTTTTTTTGGGGGGGACCCAAAGTAACTACTCCACGTATTATCAAAGCGGCTTTATTATGTTCTTGATAATGAGGGTTATAATTTGTGTCATTACTACTCTAATCGCTCTCTTCTCTTAGACCGAAAATAGAGCCTGCCCCCGCCGTCCTTTTTTGCCAATCTTTGCTTCATAAACCTTTAAAAATCAGGATTATGAACAACAAATTAATTCTTTCTCAGATCTCGGTTATGGAGCTTGGCGAGATATTAAAAGAGAAGCTAAACGAAGCCCTTAGAGAGGCGCAAAGCTCCAAGGACAACAAGAAGCTCACAAAAGAGTATTTAACCCGTCAGGAAGTCGCAAAAATGTGTGGTGTTAAGTCTATGAGCACTCTTTGGGACTGGAATCGGAAGGGGCTTTTAAAACACTACTACAAAGCTGGCAGGAAACCCCTCTACAAATACGAAGATGTGATTGAATTTTTGACTAAGAAAGCTGCATAGTCAGCAGAACAATTGCAAATTAAATTAAGTATAACCAGTATCTATAGAGTTCCTCCTTCGGAGGACGCCAATCCTAGCGCTGAACACGCCAAGGTGGTCCAATGATACGCCAAAAAGGAAAAAACAATGTTCAACTACTTCAAACATGCTACAAGCCCAAGGTACGTGCCGGCAGTAGCGCCCCCATAACACTTTCATTTTAGATTTTTTTGGAGATATCAAAGCAAAATGCTCAATGGTCAGCAATGAGCATAACAGGATTTCTCTGCCCAAAATGAATCCCATTTTTTTATCAATTATTAATTAAAAATCAATAGCATTGAAAACTATAAATAAGAATAACGAAGCGATTAATGTGTACCTCCCCAACAAGCTTTTCAAGGATTTGAAAGTAGCTATAGAAGAACGAAAAACCAGGGGAGAGGAGCCTAAGTTACAACTAGCCCAAGCTGCCTATTTTGCAAATTTGGTGGTTTATCTTCCTTTTACGAAGAAGGACCAATACGAGGATAAGTACGGCTGGGTGTCCTTGTGCTCTGAAATCTTGAATAGTATTGGTAACTATAGTGATTATATGGATTTTCTGGTGGAAAGGGAGATTCTAGAACGCCATCCGAAGAATTACAGCACAATTTCAAGGAAATGCTATAGGTATCGCCTGGCTGAACGTTACAGAAACCACGTCATTACGAGGGTGCCTGTCGAATCTCACAAAAGCTTCGTTAAGGCGAGAAATATGGAGTTAGAAGAACGAAAACGAAGAGCCGAAGAATCAACACCACACCTCACAAAATGGCTGGACCCAAACAAATTTGACGTGGATTATGAAGCAGCTATGGCCTACATTAGAAAAGAGTACCAGGGAGAGGCCTTTTTGGGTAAGAAGAATAAGCGAATAATAGCCATAGAGAGTCTAAAGGCAAAAGATTGGGGTTATAGTCGTGAGGGGAAAGATGATCGCTTACACAGCCTCATCACAAGACTGCCGAAGGACCTGAAGAAGTTTGTCACATACTCGGATTTTGGCCCCCTACAAAGTTTAGATTTAAAAAGTAGTCAACCCTTTATATTCTCTTCTATAATTCAAAATCAAATTATAAATAAAACAACATTACCTAAGAACAAAATAACAAAACACTTTTATAAGCCTACTATACCCTCTACTATGTTAGAACAAAATGACCGGATCAATGATCTAGGGGCTTTGCAGGGTTTTGTCTATGAAGTTTTGTGCGGGAAGTTTTATGAGAACTATGGTCAGATTCTATATGAGGAGGGAGTTCTTATGAAGAAGGTAGATCAATCCTTTTACTATCATGGGACTACCGATAAAGGAAAAGAGATGATGGACTATAAGACCCTGAGGGATGCCGGTAAGAATTTAATCATGAGGACATTCTTTTCGCACTATGAAAACCGTCATAATTACGTAAGGGTATTTGAAAAGCACTATCCTGAACCCTTCGCTGTTATGCAGTTGATTAAAGAGTCAAAGCCAGATGAGAAAAACTACTTCTCATTACTGCTACAAAATATTGAAGCAGACTTTATACTTAATTATGCTACGAGAATAATAGCGGAAAAGCATCCTGAAATTCCACTTTTTACTATCCACGATAGTGTTATTACGCCAGAAGTCTATTTGGCTGTGGTTGAGCAGGAATTTCGCCAACACCTTCAGAATTATTTTAGCCTTTCGCCACAGCTATCTCTTGAAAGCTGGTGTAAAGATTGCGAAGTAGCAGCCTGATATTAGTTCAATATATGTTTAGAAATACCGACAAATATTATCGGTCAGCAGCAGAGCTTTTTCATAAGCTCTTTTGCTGTTTTTGCAAGCTTCAATAATCTTGGAAAAACTCAGAGATTGGGTCTATAAATTAAATCCTGTTTGGTCTTTAACTTCCTTTGGGGCTAACACCAGAAGGATTTGTTCTTATGCTGCAGTTGTGAGGTCCATTTTTTCTCGAATAGGTTGGCAGCAAAATACCTGCAATACATTGCAGGTAATTTTTATCATGTTTTTAGAGGATTGCTCGTTATACCTTCCAAGGTTATATACGCCAACCCTTTATGAAATCATACCTCCCCTTACTCGTTCTAATCCCCATTCTATTTTTCGGTTGTACTAAGGATTCAGATTCTGATACGGATTCTAACCCCACACCTACTCCACCAAAAACCTATACTCTGACGGTCTCCATTTCTCCAACTGAAGGAGGAACCGTAACCCCATCAAGTGGAACCTTTGAAGAAGGTAAAACCCTTTCCCTCCAAGGAACTCAAAATGAGTTCTATCAGTTCAAAGAATGGACAGGGAGTGTTCAGAGTACTAATAACCCTGTATCTATTACAATGGATTCCAACAAGAGTATCACAGGAGTTTTTGAACTTTTAGATTCAGATAATGATGGAGTAACTGATGACATAGATAACTGTCCTGAAACCCCTGAAGGAGAAGAAGTAGATGAAAATGGCTGTTCATCGTCTCAAACCGATATCGATCGTGATGGGGTATATGATAGTGTTGATCAGTGTGACAATACTCCTGAAGGAGAGGATGTAGATGAAAATGGTTGTTCTCTATCTCAAAAAGATATGGACGAAGATGGGGTAACCGATGATATTGACCAATGTTCCGATACCGTATTCGGAGAAACAGTCGATGAAAATGGTTGTTCAGATTCACAGAAAGATACGGATGGCGATGGAGTTACTGACGATATAGATCAATGTAAGGATACACCAAACGGTGTTCAAGTAGATGAAAACGGATGTACTGTTACTAGTCCCATTTATTTGGATTCGAACGGAACAACTATTAAGTGCTACGATTGGGGGCAGATTGGTCAAACAGGGGAGATTAATGGAGTAGCTTACACTATTGTTGATCGTAACATGTTAAATCAAATGGTAAACGATATAAGAAACGGTCAAGAAGTAGACTTTAGTAGGGTTTGTACTACCAAGGTGTCTACAATGGAAAATCTATTTCTTAATCTTCAGATTAATCAAGACATAAGCTCTTGGGATGTTAGTAATGTAACCAATATGTCAGGAATGTTTGAAAATTCTACTTTCAATCTGGATGTAAGTTCTTGGGATGTTAGCAATGTCACTAATATGTCACGAATGTTTAGGGGCTCAATGTTCAATCAACCTGTTGATTCATGGGATGTTAGTAATGTTATTTTAATGAGTGATTTGTTTTATGAAACACCATTCAATCAACCTATTAATTCATGGGATGTTAGTAACGTAAGCCATATGGATCGTATGTTTTCCGGTTCACAATTCAATCAACCTATTGATTCATGGGATGTTAGTAATGTTATTTATATGGCTGGAATGTTTTCTTTTTCCCAATTCAACCAACCAATAGGTAATTGGAATGTTAGTAGTGTGACTGACATGTGGGGAGTTTTCCAGTATTCGCTTTTCAATCAACCCATAGGTGATTGGAATGTGAGCAATGTCAATAGAATGACTTTTATGTTTCACAATTCGATGTTCAACCAACCTATAGGTAATTGGAATGTGAGTAATGTGACTGATATGGGTTATATGTTCAGTGGTTCAAAATTCAATCAACCCATAGGTAGTTGGGATGTAAGTCAGGTTACTAGTATGCAAGGAATGTTCATATCATCCCAATTTGATCAATCCATCGATAACTGGAATGTGAGCAATGTCAATAGAATGACTTTTATGTTTGAATCTTCAGTATTCAATCAACCAATAGGTAATTGGAATGTGGGTAATGTTACTACTATGGATAGAATGTTTTCCTATTCCCAATTTAACCAGCCAATAGGCAATTGGAATGTTAGTAATGTGATTTATATGGAGGGAATGTTTTCCTTTTCCCAATTCAACCAGCCCATAGGCAATTGGAATGTCAGTAATGTGACTAACATGAATAATATGTTTAGTAATTCAATATTCAATCAACTCATTGATAATTGGAATGTGGGTAATGTGATTCATATGGAGGGAATGTTTTCATTTTCCCAATTTAATCAACCTATGTGTTGTTGGGATGTTAGTAACGTTTTGAATATGAATGATATGTTTCGTGAATCACAATTTTTTAATCAAGACTTGAGTGGTTGGGATGTTAATAGTATACGTGGTCCATTTTTCGGTGTACAGTATTGTTTAAATTTTAGTTATGATACACCTCAATGGACTCGACCTAAACCCAACTTTTTATACTGTTTTGATTAATTTTTCATAACGCCCGATACCCAATAGAATATGACTTTTCAATTAAGCTCTTTTTTAGATGAAGAGATTCATTTCAATATGCTTGCTATTTTTCTCTTTCCTTATCCAATCCATTCTCGCTAAAAGGAATGTCAACAATACATTGCATGTTGTCACTTGCTTTGAAAAGGAAGAAATGATCATAATATCTTCACCAATTCAATTAACCATCCTATTATGAAATCACACCAATCAATACTCCTTATAATATTCATTTTTATTGTCGGTTGTACAAATGATTCCGATACTAATACAGATTCAATAACATTCTCCTTAACTATATCGGTTTCCCCTGCCGAAGGTGGAACCGTTACTCCTTCAAGTAGAACTTATAATGACGGCACCGTTGTTAGGATTCAAGCCACCCCTTCAATGGGATATTCCTTTATCGAGTGGACAGGAAGTATTCAAAGCGCTCAAAATCCTTTGGATATCTCTATGGATTCAAACAAAAATATCATTGGGATTTTTGAAAAGCTTCCCGAAACAGATGGAGCGGTTTACTTGGATGATAACGGCGTTACTATTAAAGCTTATGACTGGGCTGAAACTGGTGATACAGGTGACATAAATGGAGTTACCTATACGGTTGTGGACAAGCAAATGTTGATAGATGCTGTCGGAAATTTTCTGAACATCACAACAGTCTGTACATCTAAGATTACTAACATGGAAGGGTTGTTCAGAAATGCTGTTCGAGATTTCACTTCGTCCCATACTGATATTAGAGGCTGGGATGTTTCTAATGTAACGAATATGGAAGAAATGTTTGCATATGCCCCTCAAAATCCTGAACGTCAATTTAATCAGGATATCAGTTTTTGGGATGTTAGTAGTGTTACTAACATGAAAGCAATGTTTGCCGGAGCATTGGCATTCAATCAAGATATAGGCCCATGGAATGTTAGTAGTGTTACAGATATGAGCAGGATGTTCCAGGGTTCTAAATTTAATCAACCCATAGGGAATTGGAATGTAAGCAATGTAACTGATATGAGTAACATGTTCGGTTCTTCCAAATTTAATCAGCCCATAAGTGATTGGAATGTAAGTCAGGTTACCGATATGCAAGGGATGTTTGCTGAAGCTTCGTTTAATCAGAATATAAACTCATGGGATGTAAGTTCAGTGACCACTATGCAATATATGTTTACCAGTTCTCAATTCAATCAACCAATTGGTAATTGGAATGTGAATAATGTTGTAACGGTGCATGCCATGTTCTATAATAGCTCCTTCAACCAAGATATTAGTAATTGGGATGTTTCGAAAGTTATTGATATGAGTCTTTTATTCGCTCGTTCTCAATTCAACCAAGATTTGAGCAATTGGAATGTAAGCAAAGTGGAGCGAATGGAAGCTATGTTCTTACTTAACCCAGCATTTAATCAAAATATAGGTTTATGGGATGTAACCACCGCAAATAATATGCAAGGCATGTTCCAAGAAGCAATATCCTTTAACCAAGATTTGAGTTCTTGGAGTGTAGACAACGTGATAGAATGTTCCAGTTTCAGTGATACTACGCCTCAATGGGTGCTTCCCAAGCCTAATTTTACAAATTGTTCACCCGGATACTAAAAATTAAATCTAAACCAAATGAAAAAAGTAGTACTTGCATTTGCATTAGTTGCCCTTATGGGGTGCAGTAAAGATGATGGACCTCAATATGAAGAGGAAACCTGTCTGTTCTGTACAAAGTTTGAAACCGTTTATACCTATGTGCCTAATCGCTTGAATTATACATCAGGTCCAGAAGTAGTTTATGAAGATTGTGGAGTACCCGGTGATAACAACCGCCCCATAGAAGGATCGGGTTATATTCCGGAATTTTATGTTTATGAAGGCATTGTGTACTTTTCAGAAATAGGAGTTATTGATGCTGCTAGTAGAGGAACCGATAACAGGGTTTACAAGTATGTTATTAGTTGTATTGAAAGAACATTTTATGAATAAGATGTTATATAACCTATGGCAAGCATACGTGAGCGGTTTGAAGGCAATCCCAAAGCGAAGTATTACAGATTTTATTAATAGGTGCCCGAAAAAGATGAAGTATCTAAAATTGAATTTCTCGTAAACCTCAAAATCCAAATAACACAACCCCCCTTAAATGGGGGGTTACTTATCTTGGAAAAACTCCGTAATCCTCTGTGCCCTATCTTGGGAATCAAACTCCACAATCACCATCAGGCCGTCCACATCATACACCATACCTCGACCATCAGACGTGTCGAACAGATAGCGACCACGATCCCACAGGATCTCCCACCGCTCATTCGCATCTAAGGCCCAAAAGTCATCTCTTGTCATGGCTCAAAATAAGGCCCTAAGACTGCAAAATCATTTCAGTTTGGGGTGTTTATCCTTAAGAGCGCTTTTTCGACCTCAGATCGCTTGTAATACACTCTACTGCCCATTCCATAGCACGGAAGCTTGCCCTTCTTTGACCAGTTCCAGATCGTTGATAGGTCCACTTTGAGATACTCTGCTACTTCCTTGCGAGTCATTAGCTCGTCTGGCTCTTTAGGTTGAAGATTGGTTTTAATGGTCTGGAGCTCTTGTTCAATATTTTGTAGCCTATCAAGAATTTCTTCGATAGCCTTAGGAATATCTTCAATTCGGAGCTTCACCATATAAAATTTTGTTAGTCTGCTTCCCCGTAAATTTTCAGTCTAAGCTCATACCTGTCCTTGAATCGACCTCCGGCTTGGAATCCCCAACTCCCCTGGCAAAAGTCTACATCAAATTGCTCCGGTGTATCCTTTATAATGGCAAAGGCGAAAACGGGCTTGGGATGTTTTCTGTATTCGACAAGCTCCTTTGAGTAGGGCATAATTTTATAGTCGATTGGCTCTTTAGTCCGAAAGTAGAACTCCATGGTTGAATTGTTGGGGTGGCAAGCTCCGCAATACTTTTTGACCATTACCAACTTCCCTCTATTTGCTTTCTTAGCTTGCTCAAAATGCTTTTGAATGAATGCCAGGAACCTGTACTTATCAAGACCCATAAATACGTCTTCCTCTTCAAGGTGGGGTTCAATGATCCTTGCGTTTAGATTTTCACAGGCCTCGATGAATTTTTCTCTAAGGAGTTCTGCTCTCTCCTGCTGCTGCCTTACTCTTTGCATGATTTAGTAATAGCGTTTTATCCTGGAATTAGAGGTACTCCAGCCGGAGCTTGCATTACAGGCGTATATGTCTTTTAACTGGTCATTTTCCCATCGAATGACATAAGCGAACTCAGGAGTGCTCCTGTGGGCCCAAAACTCATACGTTAGTGCCCCAATGGAACAAAGCTCGCATCTACCCTTCTTAATTACTGTTTGCTGTGCGCCTCGTTTTTTAGCATTGTCAAAGTTCTCCTTCAGTGAGGCCAAGAAGCGCCACTTATCTTGCTGATCAAAGCAATCATCCTCTTCTATGAAAGGTTCAAAGATTGAGGCATTTAAATACTTACATGCGTACATGAACTCGAACTCTATCCTGGATGATTTTATGCGGGAAGTGTTGGGAGCAATTTTCAGTTTAGCGACTAAGGATTCCATTATGGTAGAGTTTATTCATTATTGGGTGCCTCTATAATCTGAATCTTTGTATTCCTGGCTATTCCTTGGAGTGTTTCAATGACTCGTCGTCCACCAGCAATCTCAAAATTTAGTCCTTCCTGGTAGTGGGTTTCCACATCGAAATTGCAGCCTCTTAGATAGGATTTGAGCTGGTAAATTAATGCCAGCTTTCCTAAGTCAGGATTGCCCGAAACGGTAATAGTAATGCAGTTTTCAGGATCAGATGACATTAAAAATTCTTTAACCCCTTAAATATTAGATAATCCCTGATAAAATCCCAGTAAATGCGATGAGTGGATTGCATCCTTGGATTAATAGATAGTTTATCTATTACTTATGACAAATTTCCAGCCGGATGAACCGACAAATTATAATAGGTAACGGGTATGACAGAGCTCCTGGCTTTGAAACTAAATACAGTCACTTTGTCGATTAGTATTTGAAGAAAGTCCTAATTATTTTAAAGAAAGACAATTCATACTTGCTATTAGATTATGTCAATTACGGTTTTCCTCTTTGATGTCCGTGATTATTGTCATAGATTTTTAAAAGTGCATTGAGTAGATTCACTTTCGATTCCCTGTCAAATATAAGCATCCATGAGATTCCTATTTGTCATAGCCTTCCTCTCGGTTTCTTTTTCTTCCCACTGCCAAATAGGAAAAGCAAAATCATATGAAAACCCCACGGAAGTTGGAAGACTCTATGGGGGTAAACATGTTTTGGCTTATCACGATATAGGGGGTGGAAGGAGACAATATATCCTCTCATTTTGGAATGAGGAATATATCAATGTTCAGGACGTAAAGACGCTCAGTTTTGAGGCGACACAAGAGGATTTCGATTATTTCTATAGTTTCTTATTGGAAGGATATAAAGCTAATAAGGTGAGGTCATTGGAGGTAGGGAACGCTGAATTAGTTACCTATCCAGATAATCTCGGTTATATGGATGTAGGAGTTAATTTCAAGGATGGAACCACGGGGAAACTGATTTTCTCAAAAAGACAGTTGGCTAAACTGTTTGGCAAATAATAGAACTTATGCGGTCCAATATACTATTGCTATTATTAGCTTTATTGTCCTCCTATTTAAGTTCTGCCCAAATTGGTGAGGTGGTGACTGGTAGAAAGGGAACTTTAATTGGAACAGGGAATGGTAAAATAGATGGGCTCCCCGAACTTCGTTTGTATAAGATTAATGGTGAGGATTACTATGTTATTACATATAGAAACTCCGAGTATAATACATTTATCGATTTACAGAGTTTTGGATTTTACGCTACTCCACAGGAATTAGAATTTTTGTATAATTTCATTCGAGATGGATTAAAAAGCGAAGAACGAAGGACGCTTAAAGTTGGTGAATCAACTCTTATGACAAATAGATTTTTGTCCAGACAGGTTGCAGTTCATGTGTTTCAAGTTGGGAAACCAGATACTTATTTCTTGTTAAATCAAAATTGGCTTGATAGACTATTTGGAAAGAAATAGAAATTGGATATGTTGAGAGTTTTGTTAATCGTTTTAACATTATTTAGCGGTGTAACCCTTTTAAGAGCTCAAGTGGGTATAACTACTGTTCTTAAAGAGGCGACTATTGTAGGAAGTGCATTTAAGAACGATGGTTGGCAGCAGCCTGTGACCCTTGAATATATTGATACAGAAAAAGGCAGAAGGTATAGGCTATATTATCAAAATGAGGAGTATTTGGGTAGTTATTATTCAGATTCAATAATAGATATCAGGAGTATCTATTTTTATGCAAATGAGCAGGAACTTGAGTATTTGTACAACTTTCTCTATGAAGGTTTAAGCAATCCGAATCGTAGAGAATTAGAGATTGGGGATGCTAAAATAATAACCGAAATAACAACAGATAGAAACAGGCAAAAGGGTGTTGTTACATGTTTTGTTCTAAATAACGATGGAGCTTCAAGCTACTTTCGACTAACTAAAAAAACCCTGAATAGGGTTTTCGCTAAATAACCCCTCTAAATCACTTCAGAGGGTGTATTGTGAAAACAATCAAACATGTTGAAAGGTTAACGCAACAAAGACTAAAGTATACTATAGACCACTCCCTGCATCTAAATAAAATGGGAGACTTCGCATTTAAGAGGGGATGGCACATCACTTATAAAGCAGAGGAAGAAGGACGCTTCAGAAAAGCAAGGGTTTTGGAAGAGGCTCTTTGGTAATTTATAAAAGCATGGAGGCAGTTTTAAGAATAGTATTTGATTACTTGGCTAACAGTGTAGAAGAAGATAAGCGAAGGTATTATAATGTTCGCCTCAAAGGAATGGAGGCGCTGCATACTGAGGAGGATGTTAAAAAAGCTATTGTAAAGCTTTCTTCTTTAGGCTTAATTCGGGTAGATTTCCCTCCCAAATCTCAGTCATACATTATAAAGGAAAAGGAGTTTTATAGGGCTCAGGAATTGGGCTTTGAGACTTGGTTAAAACAACACGAAGTCAAGATTGAAAAAGAGCGAAAGAAAGCTAATTGGGACTATAAGGCCTCCTGGGCAAAGGCCAATACTTGGTGGCTCTCTATAGTTGCCATTGTAATTTCACTCGCCAGTCTTGGTTGGCAGATTTATGGGCACTATTTTTTGAAAGAATAAATATGAAGTTTATAGAAATTATCAAAATTAATTGAATTAATGCAGACCTGCATTTTGCCTTTCAGGAGATATAGTAAAAGAAATAATAGGAGTTTCTTATTACAAAGAACCACCTATCAACCCAATTTTAGGAGTAGTTTTAAAGCTGTTTTATCAGCTCTAATACAAATATCAATATTCGTTTCACCTTTCCTATTATCAGCACAGGCCATACGTAAATTTGACAGTCCTGTGAGAGTCAAAGTGAAAGGAAAACCCTATTTAGAAAGGGTGATTGGCGATAAAAGCACAAGATATGATTCCATTAAGAAGGGGGATATAGTTGAAGTAAAAGGAATAGTTATCTACAGTTACAGATTATATTTAGTGGACTTTAAAGATTGCCAAAACTGCTACCTTAAATATATCTTTATTGATGAGACTCCAGGCATAAATAATGAAATTGAGCAAATTAATGCTCGAGTAGTTAGGGAAGATAGTTTGGACAGGCTCGCTATTGAGGATGCTAAATTGGATCGAAAAAAAAAACGACAGCTTGATTTTAAAAATAACTGCCAGTATGAAGTTAATGAGATAGATAAATTCGACGGAAAGATTGTAAAAATATCGCCAGCTTATAATCTTCATAATGAATTTGGGCAGGGAAATTCTGGGCTAATTCTCAGGCTGTCAAAAGTTGGAGAAGAATATTTGGTGTCTTTTGAGACCCGCTATGATGTTGGCTGCACAAGCCCATACTCCAATAACCTATCCTTTGTAAAGGTGAAGCTTGAAAATGGCGACATCATTACATTCTACCATAGAGGAGATATAGATTGTTATGGTTTCAGATTATTTGGAAGGCTAACAAAAGAGGAAATGGCAAGATTAGTCAAATCCCCGATTGAAATTATTCGAATCCAAGGCACCGATAGGCAATATGACTTTGATGACATTGTACTTCGGGACATATTTCAGAGAAAACTCAGATGCATTGAATAAGTGAAGAATAAGATTGGATTTGAATTGCCGATTAAAAAATTCGCCCGGCAAAATTAGAGCAGGCTTCAATAATAGGTTTAGTTGGGCATTTAGATTGCTAATAATGCGGCAAATACGGTTTTCCGTATCCAACTGTCTAATAATAATCATACTTTTTTGGCTTGATTTGAAGCTACATCCTTCAGATTGTTTTGATTCTTTACAAACCATCATTTTAAAAAAACCTAAAATAAAATGAACATTGACATCCTTAGAGTCTTAATAATATTTTATCCAAAGAACAAACTAAGGTATGGTAATCAAAAAGAATATTTGATCAAATGCTAACTAAAGGAAACTCCAAAATTATCTGTCTTGAAGATAATATTTCATCGAGACTATATCTTATTTGCAAATGATAATTTTAATCTCTTAGTATTAAGTCATGAAAATAATCTAGATTTTGATACCAATCATTAACAGATTTTCCTTCTTGTAGGTTCGATGCAAGCATCCTGCCAATTCTTATAGATCTGTCCATATTTGATTGCATGAAAAAGCCTGACTTTCCCGCAATGTAAATGTTAGGATACTTCTCTGCCATTAATTTCAGTATTGACTTCACATTTTGCCTCCAGTTTATGTAATACATTGGATAAATATCCTTCACATTAAGGTGAAAATCATATTCAGATTGTTTATAATTCTTCTTCCTTAATAGACCAGCTTCAATTAGGTCTTGATAACATAACTTTACAGCCTCTTTAGTTGTTAAATCCCAAATATTATCATTTGGAGAGCAGGGTATTTCACAAATAATTCCTGTGATTTTCTCACTTGGATTCATTGAGTTTGAAAACCTTTTGGGAATAGAAACACGCCCGAGGGCATATTTTGTTTCGGGTAGGTAAAAGCATTCACCCGGAATTAAAACCTCCTCATCTGTATGAATAAAAACAAGCTTAAGGCCTCTAAATTTTACAGAGTTTACTAGGTCTATTTCCTTCTCCTTAAAATGAAGCTTATTAATAATGGCGGAAATTGGAACTGTGGATACTAAATAGTCGTATTCAATTACATTATCACTGTCATTTATGTTCAATATCAATTTATTTTGGTCTAAGCGGAAATCTTTAATTGATTTTAAAATCTTAACCCCATTTTGATTTGCAATTTTCTCAAGACCTTCTGGAAACTTACCTACTCCTCCCTCCAAATAATAATAGTATCTATCCGTGTTTTTTGTAATTAAGGAACGAAAGAATTGCTTGATAAGAGTTAAAGGGCCCACCATTGCAGATTGTCTCTTAATAGCAGAACTCGAGATAAGATTTGGGTTGCAATTCCAGAGTTTTATTGCATAAGGGCGATAGAATATTTTGTAAGCCCTATCACCTACATTTCCTTTTAACTCTTTTTCGTATCCAAGATCGATGTTTTTATTTCGAGGAGTAAAAATCTTTCTAACTCTACTATATATTAAGGAAAAAGTACAGGAAATTGATTCCCTTAAACCCAGTCCAGATAGAAAGTTTATAGACTTTAATGGATATCTAATGTATGATTTGCGAAAAACTAATTTACCAATGCGCTTCTTTCTTATTAAAAGGCCACCGGATACTTGGTCTACATACTTAAGAATTTCCGGCTCGACTTCATCATGAATTATATGCGATCCTATATCATATCTGAATCCGTTTCTTTCGATTGTTCTTAAAAGACCTCCAACCTCGTTTTCCTTTTCTATTAGTAAAACTTCACCCGGATAGGTTTTGCCAAGTTCAATTGCAGTTACTAATCCGGTAACTCCAGCGCCAATAATTACGTGCTTAAATTTTTCCATCAGAATCTTTAAACACTGATTTCGGAATATTCTTCAATAGAGGTGAAATCGAAATCATTGATAAGCTTTCGAAATTTTTTCATTGAATTTTTAGTATTATGATATAAGACAAATTTGTACAAAGGGCTGATTTTTCGAATTTTCACAAGTTTTGGGTCCAACTCCCATGGATGAAAATACATTATTATTGGTTGATTACATTTCTTCCGTAATCTTCTAATGAAATATTTAATAATCCCATAAGGTAATATTCTAAAATATATCCCTCCGCTAAATGGTATATTTATACCAAGTATCCGGAATGTTGAAGGAGGTATTTCAACTATGCCATTGATTCGGTGAATAATTCTTAGAGCTTTAGGATTGCCATACATCATACTACTAATAGGAAAAATACTGGAATCATATTTTATTTTATTTTTAGATAAAACATCCCAAAACCATTTCATCTTTGGTTTGTAAGACCACATTGGAGCTCGATAGCATTCAACAACTTCGCCACTGGCTTTAGAAATTTGCTGCAATGATTCTTTAAGATCTGATTCAAATTCAGATTTGGTTAGTTTGTAAGCCTTTTTATGTTTTAGACTATGAGATCCTAATTGATGGCCTTTCTCCTTAATACGTTTTACCAAATCGGGATTTCGTTTTGCAATTTCGCCTACAATAAAAAAGGTAGCCTTTGTGTCATTAGCATCATGAAGTTCTTTGAGGATAGCACTTACTTGATTATCGATCATCTTATTTAAGTCAGCATTGTGCTTGAGATCTTTGAATGCGGGTAATTCTAAAAAATCTTCGCAGTCTATCGTTAATATATTTTTTCCTGTAAGTGACATTTCTTTATTTTAAATAAAATCCTCCATTAAATATTATGTTTTAATTAGATGACAATCGCCTTAATTTTCCTTAATCTCCTTTTCGGCTCAACATTAGCACTTCTTTTCCTTAGTCTGAGACAGGAATTAAAACTAAATGGCATTCAATATGGTAATATTCTTCAATTATTATTTCTATTAATATTATTTATTCTCTTTAAGATCCCTTTTGATTTTACCTTCTTTAAAGGTTTGGAATATGAAGATTCCTATTTGATCAACGCATCATCACGATTTCTAGTTTATAATTTTCAAAATCTGGATTTCACATTTTCTGTCACCTCATGCGGAATTGGTTCACTTTCGCAATGCGAAATACGTTCTGTTTATCCCAGTAATCTTATGGGATTGCCTTCGATTTTATGGTTAATTAATGAGGTGTCCGGTTATAGCCCAATGAACATTTCATTACTTAACCTTGTGTTTGCATTTATGTCCTTAATTGGCATCTACTTTATTTGCTCCAAGATATTTAGTAGTTCTATTTTGGGACTTTTTTCTTCGGTGGTTTTCATTACAACACCAGCTTTTAATAGCTTCCATTCCTCTTCACTATTTGAGACAAGTGCAAGTGCTCTTATTGTTTTATCTCTATTACTATTTCTCATGTATTTTGAGAAAAACAATTCTAAAAAAAGCACATTGCTTTTCCTGTCATTAGTAGCTGTTTACATGCTAGCCATTCACTTTAAAAGGGAAAGTATTATTATTATATCATTCCCTGTTTTATTTATTCTGATAAGATTTTTTCAAAGAAGACAAAAGGAAAATAAAAAACCCCAGGGATTACTGCCTTTTTTGGTATTCTGTTGTGGCTTAATTGTTTATTATTTCTATGCTTTAAATATTGGTGCTAGTTTAGAGATGGAAAGTGAATATGCTTTGGGAAATCCATTTCAATTTAAATTCTTTAAGCCGTTGTTTTTTATGTTTATAAGAGGATTTTCCAATTTCAGTTGGTTTTTTGTTTTTTCTCCGCTGGCCATTTTGGGAATCATTTTATTACTAAATGATTCTAAAAAAAACCCATTACTATTATATCCACTATTGGTTTTCATATCTCTTCTCTTTATAAACACTATCCATCATAGAAGTTATTATTTTGTAAGGAGTGAAGTCGTAAATCCTTTTGAATCCTTAAGGCATATTAATTTATTATCTCCCTTTTTCTCCATTATTGTAGGTTATGTGCTTTATAAGACATTTCTTTTCATAAGAACCCGATTAAATAAGATTCATACGGTTATATCTATTTATTCTGTTGGATTAATTATTCTATCTTTTCTTTTCTATTTAACTCAAGAGTCAAGACAGGATTTAATTAACATAGAATTTAAAGAAAGAATTACCCCTATTATGGAACTTATTGAATTGACTGAACCTAATGAGGCGGTAGTCATAACAGATCAGACAATTCTTTTACAAAATTATTGTGATGAAAAGTTGCCTATTATAGATTTCAATATCGTGAGCAACTATTTGGTCTCAGAAGACATTAGAAAACTGACGGATAAAAAGAGTGTTTATTTCTTGTGGAAGGATTATTTTAATGAGAAGATATTCCAAGAAAGATATAAGAAGGCTTTTAGTATTGTAAATGATTTAAATATGATCACAATTAAAGAGGGCAATGGATTCGCTATTAAAAAAGTTATTAAGCAATCTTTAGAATAGTAATAAAGCCTTAAATGTTTGCGTTTTAAAGAGTGTAAGTTAGAAGTTAAGATGATATTTATCATTGTTAAGGTGAGCTAATATTTGTACTTTTTCCAATCATTTAATCTTTTCAAGATGAAAAAGGAGTCGAATTTATCAAAAAAAGTTGCCTCAGTCGTTGCCACCTCATTAGCAGTTTTGGGTTCAGTTGGTTTTGCTTCAAACCACAATGAAATTGATCAGCCTAAATCCGAAGAGGTTATATCTAATAAACAATCAAAACCACAGTTGATTCTATCAACTTCCGAGACCAATAATTATTCGCTGGAGAGCACTCAGGCGAGCCACGCTTCCCATAGTTCTCACTCTTCACATGGATCTCACGCTTCACATGCTTCGCATGCTTCTAGTTCAATTTAGTTAAATGTCGGATAAACTCTCCTCTCTTCAATTTAAGCTTGATTCAAGGGTATATTCAAAAAATTCGATCATAAAATGCCTTTATTGGTATTCTGATGATTTTGAAATCACTATCAATATTAATGATGATCATTATTTCATAATTGAATTGATAGCTAAAGAGCCTTTGAACGATAAAGACTTTGAAGAAATAAGAACAAAATTGAATCAAGATTTTATCGATTTTAACTTACGGGATATTGTTAGTAATGAAACCAAAACAATAAGAGAGTTGATAATCGCTAAAGCCTTTTCTCATGGTGAATATGATGAAGAACCGAAGGGGGATTTTGATGATCCACTAGGTATAAAAATGCCATGAATAAGCAACTTTTTGAAAAGAAGAGGAAAGATTTCAGGCAGTTTAGGGACTTAGATCACTACAATCAGTCTAAGGGCAATTACTTCTTAATGCCCTTTAATTTTCATAGAATAAATAAAAATAGAGAGGTGCTAATAAATGAGATAGGAGATTATCTCTTTGTTCCTTCTGGTACATACGAATCAATCGTAAAAAAGGAATTATCTCAAGATGAGAATCCTGAATTATACCAGGATTTAATTTCCAATCATTTTATCTCTGAAGAGATATATTCTCCAAATATCGATTTAATCGCAACAAGATACAGAACAAAGAAGCTTTTTCTTGATCGGTTGACCTCCCTACATATTTTCGTCATATCACTAAGGTGTGAGCACACATGCGCTTACTGTCAGGTTTCAAGAGTAACTCAAAACAAGGAGAAATATGACATGAGCTTAAATTCCATAGATAAGGGAATTGAGTTTATGATGAAATCGCCGAATCCGAATGTTACTATGGAGTTTCAAGGAGGCGAAGCTCTTTTGGCTTTTGAGAACATTAAATATGCAATAAAAAAGGCTCAGGAACTTGCTCCTATTTATGGTAAGAACATTAATTATGTTATTTGCACAAACCTGGCTTTAATAAATGAAGAAATACTAGAGTATTGTAAAACAAATCAAGTCTTAATCTCAACCTCTTTAGATGGACCTAAATTTGTCCATGATAAGAATAGGAATAAACCTAATTGTAGTAGCTATGACTTGACTATAAAAGGGATTGAATTATCGAGAGAAATTCTAGGGCATGATCAAGTTTCTGCTTTGATGACAACCAGTTCCCATTCTCTTAAATATCCTGTAGAGATTGTAAATGAATACTTTCAACAAGGGTTTTCTGGAATATTTTTGAGAAATATAAGCCCATATGGATTTGCCTTAAGGACAGAGAAAAACAGGTATAAAACAGAGGAGTTCCTCCATTTTTATAAAAAAGCATTAAAAAGAATTATTGAAATAAATAAAGAAGGTCATTTTTTCACCGAGGATTTCAGCAAAATTATTCTAACCAAAATATTAACTCCCTTCAATATTCCATATGTAGACCTGCAATCTCCAGCTGGATTAATTAATGGGGTAATTGTTTTTAATTATGATGGCGCAGTATATGCAACTGATGAGAGTCGAATGCTAGCTGAACAAAAGGACTATTCATTTAGGCTTGGTCATTTGCTAGAAAACACTTATGAAGAGATTATATATGGAGAGAAGACCCATAGAATATCTCAGGTATGGGCAAATGAGACATTAGCCGGATGCTCAGAATGCGCCTTTAAAGTGTATTGTGGAGCGGATCCAGTTCACAATTGGGCAACTCAGGGTGATATCTACGGTTTCAGACCAAATAGTGCATTTTGCAATAAAAACATGGAAGTAATTCGCTATTTGCTGGAATTATTGGATAGGGACATAGAGGCTAGTGATATACTAGAAAGCTGGATTAAATAATCATGAAACTAAGAACGAAGGGTACTCCCATAAATATTAATGAACCGTTAGTACTTAAGGCCACTCGGTATAAATACAAACTTAATAACCCTAATTATTGTTTGATATTGGATGATGATTATCCGGTTAATAGTAAATATGACTCGGATGTTATTTTGACCACATCTCATGATTTAAATACTAATATTTATTCTGGAACTGGGGTTTACAAGATTAAAGACTTGTCCCATATTTCAGAAGATGATATTCTTTTAATAGGTCAAAATGGAAACATAAAAACTCTATACAGGATAAATTCTAGCCATAATTATCTATTGCTAACAGAGAGATGTAATAGCAATTGTTTAATGTGTTCACAACCTCCGAAGGATAGGGAGGACATTGCTGCTTTACATGAAATACATAAAAAATTAATACCACTCATCCCTAAAAATTGCCACGAGTTAATATTAACGGGAGGTGAACCCATGCTTTTGGGATTGTTATTTTTTGAATTACTTGAGTTAATAAAAAAGGAATTACCCAATACTGAGATTCATATATTAACGAATGGACGATTATTTGCGTTCAATCATCTTGCTGAGAGACTTTCTAAGATAAATAACCCTAGAATAATGCTAGGGGTACCTCTATACAGTGATTTTTATCAAATCCATGATTATGTAGTACAAAGTAAAGATGCTTACTATCAAACTTTGATGGGAATCTATAATTTGAAGAGATATGGCATAAGGGTTGAAATTAGGGTTGTCTTACACAAAATCACTACCCCACGATTATATAAACTATCAAAGTTTATTTATAGAAATCTAACATTTGTTGATCAGGTTGTTTTTATGGGATTGGAGATTACAGGATTTACTATTGCCAACTTATCTGAACTCTGGATTGATCCTATCAATTATATGGATGAACTGGAAAAATCAGTACATTTTTTGAATGATAGAGGAGTTAATGCATGGATATATAATACGCCACTCTGCCTATTGCCGGAAAATTTATGGTGCTACAATAAAAACTCTATATCCGATTGGAAAAATATCTTTTTAGACGAATGTCAGCATTGTGCCGTATTAGATAAATGTGGAGGATTGTTTGAATCTTCTACAAGAAAGCATAGTGAATATATTAAAGCTTTCAAAGTAAACCCTATTGAGGAAAATACATTGGCAGAATAGCCCGGTTGTCTTTCTCTATTCTCGATAGTTTCACTCAAATATTTTATCAAAATTTCGATAAAAATCTAAACTCCTGAGCCTAATCAAAATAGAGAAATCATTGGATTTTGGGTGAAGAGTGTTAACCCTTTTCAACTGGTATTTAGAGTAATGACAATTAAGAATTTTAATGCTTTAAATGATTCTGAATATAGGGACTTCATTAAAGATTTAAATGAAAAGGTAAGCAGATCTAAACTCCAAACGAGTTTAGGCCTAATACTTTCAATCCTTATTTATACTGCAATTCTGATTAATGCACTGCTTTATGGTCAGGATCACATACCAATAATAATAGCTGTCTCTATCATTCTTTTAGTGCCTATTTACTTCTGGAACAAATGGTTATCTAAAAAGGATAGAATACGAAAGACTGTAAGGCTATGGTATGATGATGAGGACTTGAAAAGAACTTCAAAAAAATTAGGAGAAGCTATTATACCCCTTAAAAAGTCCAATAAAAAGTGGCAGGTGGTGTTAAGCGAGGTTGTTAATAATACAAAGTATCACGCAGGCGCCGCCACACTTGTTGATAGAAAAGCCATTTCTGGAGTGTTTTTGAAAGCCTCTCCATATGACTACTTACAAACCAATGTATACATTCCAGCTATTTCTTTTTCTCATGTAGAAATATTCTTTTTACCGGATAGATTGCTTTTAAAGAGAAATAATCGTTTTGCTGCCCTCTCTTATAATAGTTTATATGCCGACTCATTTAATAGCAATTTTCGTGAATCAGATAATGTTCCTAAGGACGCTGAAATCTTAGATTATACCTACTTATATGTGAATAAGTCTGGCGGTCCAGATAGAAGATTTAATCATAATCCCAGAATCCCTATTTGTCTTTATTCTGAATATACTTTTCAGGCCAAGGATAATCTGAATCTTACAATTATGACTTCTAAAGCAGGAGCTATGGATGAATTAATTTCTGTTATAGAAGACATCGCAGAACGCAAAGAAACTCCTCTACTCTTTTCAAATAAATTAAGTTCATCAGATGAAGTCTTTACTAGGGAGTATCATAATCTGCTAAAAAGTGTTTCAAAAGATATCGAAAGCCTAATTCTCAAGCTTAATAGGGACAAAAGTCTTCTTGATAATATTAGTACTCCAGAGGGCGATGACAGATCGAAATTGATACCTATATGTGTCTATTTTGATTTGGCTCAAACGATTAAACTCTTGTATTCAAATAATTTTAATGAAACGGGAGTAGAAATGTTAGGACTCTTACTTATGAGTCATATTGTAATGGAAGGCAATGAATACTTGGAGAAGGATTATGAATTTATAGTGAATTTATTTAAAAACGAAATGTTTGAACCTGTTCTGAAAAGTATCGCTAATACAGCCAGATTAGAAAACCCGATAAAGGCATCCATTAGCGGTCCAGAAGGTGAAATTGATGACCAAAATATTGATAAAAATTTTGCGCTTCCTGGTATTCTGAAGATATTAAATCATTCATCTTTCGATGAATACGTAACAGTGATATATAGATTCGCTACAATCATTGCAAAGTCAGATGGAATAATTGAAAAAGAGGAAGAAAATAAACTGAAGCAGATATATCAAACCCTTCATTACCCTCTTGGAGAGGATAGAGATACTACATATAAGATTTCCGAGACAAAAGAAGATGAAACCCTCGATGATGTTGTTAGAGAATTGGACAAACTAATCGGTCTTGATGAAATAAAAGGTGAAATTAAGACCCTCATAAATTTTATTGAGGTACAGAAAGCCCGATCTAAAAAAGGACTGAAGGTTCCAAATATTTCTTATCACATGGTTTTCACTGGCTCTCCTGGGACTGGTAAAACAACAGTGGCTCGAATTGTAGGAAAAGTTTATAAGCACTTGGGGATTCTGAAAAAAGGTCATCTTATCGAAACTGATAGATCTGGCTTAATTGCGGGATTTGTCGGACAAACATCCTCAAAAGTAAATAGGGTGGTTGATAAGGCCTTGGATGGTGTGTTATTTATTGATGAAGCATATTCGCTGACAAAGAAAGATGGCCAAAATGATTATGGGGCCGAAGCTGTTGCAACCTTGTTAAAAAGAATGGAGGATGAAAGGGATAGGTTAGCCGTTATTGTGGCCGGTTACCCCAACGAAATGGGATCCTTTATCGAAAGTAATCCTGGGTTGGAGTCAAGATTCAATAGATATCTGCACTTCCAAGATTATTCTCCCGAAGAACTATTCAGAATTTTTGAATTAATCAGTAAAAACTCAGAATATTCTGTTTCTGATATGGCCAGAAAAAAACTTCACATTCTTTTTCAAAAGTTAATTGAAGAAAAGGATTATAATTTTGGCAATGGGAGAGTTTCTAGAAATATTTTTGAACAAACAATCGAGAACCAGTCAAACAGGATAGCTGGATCAAAACATTTAACCAAACAAATTCTTATAACAATTGAGTCAGAGGACATACCAGAATATGAGTCAATATATAACTAAATTGTTTATTTGCTAGAGGTGAATTTAATCCCTTACACCTCTCCTCCAATCCCATGGAGGAACAGGATTCTTGTCCTGCCAAAGTCCAACCTTATTTGCTCTAGCTTGATCCTCCAAGGCTTGCAGTTTCTCATCCTTGGAATACCTTCTGAAATGCCAGGCTAACCCAGCATTTAGAAGCTCTTCGTTGAGGTTTTTACCATCATAGTACACCCAGCCAAGAGAACGGCCATATCGGTCTTTAGAATCCACTACAACGGTTACCTTTCGACTGAATATCGCATCGGAAGTAAACTTTGTGGCTACTGCTGAATATGGTTGTCTGCGTTCTGGACAATCTATGCTGGCTAACCTTACTTTGACTGTGGTCTTGTTGTCCAGAAGCATTGTAAAAGTGTCTCCATCTGCTATCCCTACAACTTTGCCTTGAATTGTGTCCTTTGCTGAAGTGAATGCTTCACAGGAGAACGTAGTTTGACCAATAAGAATTAAAAGAAAAAGAAGGCGAATTTTTGGCTGCATAAAATGATGATGCTATTATTCTTTCAATGAATGATATTCTTGAGTAGTAATTTCGGTACGATCAATCATAATTTCATTATAATTCTGAGTTAAGAATTTAACTACTAAATCATCTGTTATAATTAATATGGTTTCTGGTTTTAAATAAAAGGCAACCTTCTTACCATACATTTTAATTGAAACCAAAAGATAGCCATCTAGCCATTTGTTATAAACGCTAAATGAACCGTCAAATTTGTTTTCTCCTATTTTGGTTTTCTATTGAACATAACCAAGAATGGGGATCATTAGAATTGTAATTAATAGACGTTTAATTCTCATTGAAGGATAATTTGATTTTATTAAAGGAATTATAGCCTAATTGAATTGAGATTGAACTAAATAAAGGTCTTGGGATGTGTTTTGTCAGAAGGCTAATAAACAGTCAGTTAGACAAGGGAAACCTTTAGTTAATCAATTTATGCTGAATGCTTCTATTATTGAATTAATTGGACAGATACGAATTGATTAAGTTTCCATCCTGATCAAATGTGTAAAGTGTATTTAATAGTCGATATGTAGTACGCCTATAACCATCAGGACTATTAAATTCAGAATCGATTTCATATTCATCTTTATTGAGAATTTTGAACTCATTTAACGTCATTTTTTCATTGTAATGAGCTACAGCAATCATTTTAAAATTGTATGTTCCATATTCTTGGTTCTTATATAACTGAACATATTCATTTCTAAATCCATTGGGCAACTGAGTAAATGCCTTCGCTTGCGTATTTATATAATAATTTACTAATTCTTGATCTCCACCAAATCTAATTGAAGCACTAACCAAATACTTTCCATATAGTTCTTGCTGATTATTTTTCCAAGATTTAGCCCACTTATTTAACCCATCTGAAGTAGCAAAGTCATTTAACCACCCATCTTTAAAAAACAACCTATATCCTATTTTTTCTGCTACAAAAGACCCATTTATATCGGTAAGGTTTTTATCAAATATCTCATTCAAATATTCAAGACTCAAAAGCTTCTTTTCTACTGCCTCTTCCAATTCAGATTCAATTTTATAACCATCATAATACTCGTTAAATTCAAAGTCTTTTAAATAGTCATCTACCAAACTTTGAGTGAGTTTATTAACACCATCATCTGTAATAACGCAAATAATCTCAGTGGTAAAAACCTTAAAAAGGATTCCTTGTATGGAATGGTCATCAAATTTAAAATGTGCTGAAAATTGGGAGGTGTTATATCCCAACAGTTCGCCAATATTATTAATTGAAATGCCGTCCGTATTTATATCTGTCTTTACATAACCATTTCCATCGGGAATGAATACATTCCATTCAAAAATTTCTTTATAATGGTTGTTAAGACTATTACTATAAGCAGTTTGAAGCGCCAATGTTAATACTAGCAAAAAAGTAAGGTATTTATTCATTTTTCAGATTTACAGAGTTCAATTTTCCCGTTTGTGTTATTTCTAAATTGACTTTTAAGTTCTTCTATAATAAATCACCATTGTCAATCTCAGTATTTGTTATCGATTACTAATTCTGAGTTTTCTGAAATTCCTTTTACAAATGACTTTGAGTTTTTTAGGTTTTGCCACAGTCAAAGATTTTAAAGTAAACTAGATTAAATGATGATAATTATCAGAAACAATTTCATCACCTAAATCCTTGTCATCTTCATACCCGCCAGATAGTACAATGGCGGCTGCGCCTTCTCTTCCATTTCCATCTATATCTGCTGCCCAGTTTCTGTGAAAGCTTGTGGGCATCATCTCTTTGCGCCCTTGGAACCAATGGCCTATTTTTATTCCTGTTATTTCACCAAAAATGATTGGTCGTGGCATTCTTTATTAATTATTTTTAACAATAATCATCGATAGAGTCACCACCAGACCATTTAAGCCCTTGCTTTAGAGCAAATTGTTTCTCAGCGCCTACTTTTTCGAAAAACGTTCCGAGACTTTCATGAACAAAAACATTGCTTTGGTAAGTTATCTCTGCGAAAGAATAAGGTTTAATTGAATGCTCATCACCACTTTTGCACAAAATCCATAATATGTCCTTGTCTTTTGACATTGCAAAATCTTCAACAATTGAGCTCGTAAATTGGTTTTTAGAAAAAACTTCACCTACACTTAGATTTTCAAAATACCTGATAATAGGATTAGATGAGTTTTCATTAGGACAAAGTGGAAATTCACTAGGTGTTTTCCAGTTTTGCGCCTTTTGGACAGCATTTGGAGATAGAGAATTTACATACTCTAATTTCTCTATTAAAGGTTCGTCAAATTCATTTGACAAACTTCTATTATATATCCAATCACCTAAAGTTCCGCCTTGTAATGGCTTATCGCTTTTTGCCCAAGCCAATAATCTTTCTTTGCTTGTCAGTGCTTCTTCTTTGCTAACTCTAAACATCCATTCATGGTTTGGGTTTTGGAATTTGTCCCGAAATTTTGAAGGGTCTGCTAGAAAGGCTTCAACACTTCCACAAACAATTTCAATGCGTCTTGACGTGATTGGGTTGAGTAATACGTTTTCTAATCTTGTGACCCAACGTAGATTGTCAGGTCGATTGTTTTGTTTATTTGTGTCGATATGGTCTACAACATGTTGTTTTGTAGGTGGTTCTCCGTGGAATGCTGTTGCAACTATTCTATGAACTCGAACTGAAGCTATATCTAGATAACCAGTTCTTGGGTTTGCTCTTCCAAAGGTCCATTTATTGTCTGTTGGTCGAGTTCTTCTATTGTTGCGAGGATGTCTTAATACAGCACCATTATCTCGAACAGAGTAATGCTCATTTTTATAATGGCATTCTTGAACACCACTATAAGTTTCAAGTAGATTCTCCATATTCACTACAAATGTTTAGGTACAATATCAATATGGTGTCCTAAAGCAGATGCTAGCCTTGAAAGAATATCAAGTCCAACGGAGTATTTGCCTTGTTCAATTCTACTAAGATTTGCTGCGTCTATTTTTGCTAGCCTTGCCAAGTCTTTTGCTTCAATTCCCTTTTCTTTCCGGATTTGACGTATTTTATTTCCAATTCGAGTTCTTTCTGCTTGTTTGTCTCCTGAACTCATACCCATAAATGTCACACCATTTCGGAACAAGTCTTTCCAAATATTGTTGGTCATTAATTCCTTGTCATCGGAGAAATTTAGGTCAAAAACATATTCTATTACATGCAGTTGATAATGAAGAGTTTCTTCATTGGTATAAATCCCAATCGAAGCCAGTACGTCAAAAACTTCTCCATCTGGTGCGATAACCTCGACCATTTTGTCATCAATAATTCTTGCTTTTGACTTAAATTCAAATGCTAAAAATTCTTCTTCGCTTGCGAAATACTCTTTGTGTTCTTGTTTCATATCCTTGCCGCCGTATTTAATGTGTTGCCGCCACTTTTAGGTTATAAAGCAAATATAAAGAAATAAATGATAATTGGCATATATAACAACTATAGATGGTATATACGCCAATTTATAAGAATTTCATGTTGGAATTTTTATGCTTTTTGCATTACACACTCAAAAGGTAGGGCCAAAAGGGGTGTTTTTGGGGTAATTGGGTCAATGAAAAACACTAAAAAAGAGCCAAAAAGGGGCCATTTCCATATTGCAATTCTTTAACATTTTTGTTGTTCTGAAATTTTGTCAGTCACACACTGCAAACGGTATCCCCAGGTCATCCCCACCCATTCACTCATTTTTCCCCCACACCCCGGTCTTCATACACCAGAAAGGATTTCTGTGAGGCTGATTGATGTGGCTTTACTAAGAATGAATTTTTGCCAGTTTTTTTGCCAGTGGAATATCTGCAGGAGCCAACTTCCACCTCAAAAGTTCACATGGATAAATCCACTCAAATTTGTCGTGATCAGTGAGCTTAGAAGTGTAGTGGATTAAATCACAATGGAAAGCTATGAGCTCTATCGTAAGGGATTCGTAGGAGTAATTGGAAGTTGCGAAGTAGTCTCTTATTTGGACCTCCATATCTAATTCCTCCTTCAGTTCTCGAGCTAAGGAGTCTTTTACGTCTTCATTGGGTTCTATCTTTCCTCCAGGAAATTCACAGTAGCCACCTAAGTGTTTTTCGGGCTTTCTTTTATTCTATCAGTTGACGAAAATATTCAATTATATCCTTCAGGTTGGTTAGCAAAGCACCTGCGAGAAATGCTATGATAGAGAATATTACATATCGCTTGAGTTGTCTGTTTTGCAATCTGAGATTCTCAATCGTAAGCTGATCAATTTCTGCCTGCCTTCCTAGATTTTCATTTTGGAGTTCGAGATTACTTAGATTTAAGCTCTTCTCCTGTTCTTCAAGGTATTTTTGGTAGTTGATTTCTCCAAACCCCTTAAATTCAAATCCTTTTTTTGTTAATTGAACAATCGCACTATTATCATGGATATATCCCAATTCTTTCAACCAATTCAACTTAAAATTGATGTCGTAAAATTTATCTGCATTTCTATTATGCAATGTTTTTATTAATCGCCCAAACTCTACAGGAGTCTGCCGTTCTTGCAGAATGAAGATTATCTGTTCTAATGATTGTTCAAGGCGTTCTTCCATAAAAGAGTTGGTTATACCTGACCGCTAACGGCCTTCTATAATCGTCAGTTTAGGATTTTTAAGGATTGTTATGCGTTTTATTACAATCCCTCGCAATCCCAAGTGGATTCGACCTTAGTCGAATCGCCCGTAATGGCGAATATAAATTGTATGTTACAACTGAGTTTATGAGTATTTATTAAAATCAATTTTGCTAAACCGATTTTCTTCTTTTTTAAGTTTAGCCCAATCAAATTCATACATTTCATCTTCTGTCCAGTCTGAAGGAAAGTCTACAATTAAAAAACCTCCAATTCCAAATCCCCCACCATAGTAATTGTCTGTATTCACGACGAGACTATCACTTCCAGTACTAAAGCTTTCAGTTCTGAATTGAGATGATAAAAGGACACAAAGACCAGAAAAGGCATCTAAAAGATTTCCTAAACTCGCCTGCTCAAAATTATGGAGTCTATCGTGCTTACATTTATTGAAAGCTTGATACCAAGTTAAAGGTTCGTTCTTTTTCCATTGTCTAAAAGGAAATCGTTCGTTTTTAACTCCGTGCCAATGAGGGAATATTATTGAATAGTCATCTAAATGATGAGTTTTATTAACTATTCGAAAATCATTTATATTCCAATTTTTTTCAGGTCTTGGTTGTCCCTTTTTTGGCCCATTTCGAAAAATTGGATTAAAAGTGTTTTCTCTTAATATAGCTTTGAAATTTGCTTCTACTTCAATGCAGGTTCTAATTAACAACTCGTGTATTCTAAATGAATAGGTCACGAGATTTATGTCCGAAGGTTCTACATATTCAAATAGTCCAATGATGTCCTTTTGTAGAATTTCAAATGCTCTTGTGTAATGTTCAGGATGGTCAGAATAAAGATGGTCGACAATATATGCCCAATCACTGTATCCAGAATTGTGCCCCTTTTTTACTGGTCTATAATTTCTATGAAAAGGCCTGTCAAACCCCATTTTTATATTTCGGCTTTTGTAACTATATTTTATTTACATAAAGTTATCATATATCTGCCAACTTGTATGTGTTTTAAACCGAAGCTCTGTCTTACACACTCCAATGGGTATTTCTGAGGGTATGTTTTGGATCTAAAAAGAGAAGAAATCACATCCACCATAAAGGCGAATTACGTTTTTGGGGAAAATGATAGATCCGGTAATTCAAAAATTGAGTCTATTCCATCCCAAAAGGTACCCCCCCTTCAAATTGACCCCGAAGCAGGCATTTTTTGGTTGCACCCCCATCTTTTAACACAAGAATCAATTTCTACGGTACAGATAGACTGAATATGTCAAATCTTAAATATTTAGCAGCTTTTTTGCCAGTGGAATATCCGCTGGCGCAAGCTTCCAATCCAATAAGTCCTCCGGAGAAACCCACTCAAATTTATCATGATCAGTCAGTTTGGAAGAATATTGGATCAACTCACAATGGTAGGCTATGAGCTTTATGGATATAGATTCATAAGAGTAATTGGAGGTAGCGTAGTAGTCTTTGATCTCCACCTCCATTTCTAATTCCTCATGTAGCTCTCGGGACAGGGAGTCTTTTTCATCTTCGTTAGACTCTACCTTACCTCCAGGAAATTCCCAGTAACCCTCGAGATGCTTTCCAGGTCTTCTTCTACAGATAAAAACCTTGCCATCCTGGTAGATGATCCCACATACAACCTTAATCGTATCCATGGGAGTCTCTGTGGTACTTTAGATTGCTTTTATCAAGCTTGTGTTTGTTGTCAACATGAAGTGTTCCCGCCGCCTTTCCTAATAGCTGAAGGTCATCTGCTATAGAGAAAGATCCTCTGTCAAACATTACATGGTGGTTAGGACATAGGCATAGGATATTGGCGAGGCTGTCGTCACCATTGTGAGGTTCTCCTAAAGGTCTAATGTGAGCACCTTCTGCATACAGGCCGTTTTTTATTTCTATGGCCGTCCCGCAAACTTGGCATTTGAAGTTATAAAGCAGCTTTACGTCTCTGGCTATTTTGGTGTCTCGAATGATCCTTAAAATAGTCCCTATTTGCCGTTTTTTAGCTCTTATGCCATGATCTAACTCTATTTCCTCTGCAGACCCTCTCGATTCATTATCGCCGCTGTAAACAAGCTTAAAACGACAAATCTTATAACCGCTCTTTCCTACTTCTTCCCAGGCATCAATTACGCTAAATAAACCGGCGTATTGGTATCCTATTTTGGGTGAGAATTTTGAGTTATGCGAAGATCCTCGAATTACACGAACTGGCAATCCTTCATTCATGCTTTTAAGCAGTCCTGCGTTACCTCTATTGTGCCAGGATTGGTCTTCAGTTTGCTTCCCAGTTGTGGGATCATTTCCCCCGGCACCAGTATAGATAATTTCTTCTCCTAAGTCTTTGTCGTCTTCATAACCGCCAGAAAGCACAATAGCTGCAGCACCTTCCCTTCCGTTTCCATCAATACCTGCGGCCCAATTTCTGTGAAAGCTGGTGGGCATCATCTCCTTTCGCCCTTGGAACCAGTGGCCCTCCTCAATGCCTGGTATTTCTCCAAAGATTATTTGTCGTGGCATGTTAATTAAAAAGTAATAATCAAAATTATTTTCTTTTCACCTTCCTCTTGGCATCGAAGCATCATATCCTCCAGTGCTTAAGGCTAAGTACAAGCCTATAATTACAACCAAAGCAATAATTATATAGAGAAAAAAGGTGTTGATTTTCTCTTTTAAATTAGTAGAGCCCATACTAATATCTGTATTATTTATTGGCTTTATAGGCCTTTTGTTTTCTTCGCTACTATCCTCATTAATCAATTTTCTTTCATGTTCAATACCATGATTATCAGCACTTAAAGATTTTTTGTTTATCCTATCAAACGTATTACAAGTGTCGACAATAATGACATTATTGAATTTCGCCTCATAAGTTTCCATCTCCGTCTTCATTTCTTTTCGCCACCTATATATTGTTGACGTTGAAACTTTGTACACTTGACTTGCTTTAGTAGCCCCGTATTTTTTACTATAAGAAATGACACTTATCTTTTTAAAGATGATCTCTCTATCTCCCATTTTTTTTTCATTCTTCGGCATTAAAATTTAAAATGCAATCATTAGACTTTCTATTTATTTCATCTGTCATTTCCTGGATGTAATGAGAAGATGAAGATGGTGAATCTTGCTGACAAAAAATGAAAGTTCTGCCATTTACTAATTCTTGTTTTTAATTATTGATAACGGCTATGGGTATGCATCTGTTCTGAGGGCATGTTTTGCGCCACGGACTGCGCCTGCATTCTTTGGGAGCCTTGTGTTACCTCAAAGAAGATCAATTAAGCTTCAGTATGGCGCCCCAAAATACGGCGAGCAAAACCAGCTTGGAAACGGGCAGTTTCCGGGTTTGATTAAAAGTAAATTTAGGGAATAAAGTTAAAGGTAGGGAAGAGGACGGAATGAGGAAGACCCCATTTTAGGTTTTCGTATTTAATGACCAAGTTTGGCCTCACCTTCATATGTTCTTTGGAGTTCTTTAATAGTTTCCGCTGAAAAATACCAATAGCATCTTTCTGGACCATTCGGGCCCAAATTTCTAAAGATTTTTAGATCAGGTATCATAACCAGTCCCATAATCCTATCATTACCAATGCCAACCGCTTTTTCTCCGATTGCCGGATTTTCAACAATAGCTATTGCGGAAACCTTACCACCTAAAGATTCGTAAAGTGGAAGTCCTTGATATTTCCCTCTTGGTTCTAACCGCCAATTGTTTGAGGTTTCCAATTCGATCGAGAAGGCGGTATTTAAATCTATTGTCTCTTTCAATGAAGGTTTATCAAATATGAAACCTAACTTACTTTATGAACTTAAAGTTAACCTTTATACGGCAAGTTAAAAAGCTGGATAATACTAACTCGGATATCTTGCGATTCAAAAGTGTATACTTAGGCGGGTATTTTTGGCTCATTTGAGCCATGCTAATTCCTTAATCCATATGCTATTCCAATTCTTTGACATTAGATTGAATCCGGTTAATGCCAGAACAGGTTCTGCTGCACACTTGATAATTACCCCCTCCAAATTGACCCTGGAGGAGCGTGAAAGTGTCTCCGTCTGCTATGCTTATGACTTTGCCATATACTGTGTCCTGTTCATTTGTTGTTGTCGAGCGACAGGCCGAAGAGCTTAGCAGGAGAAAAAGGATGCAGATTCGGAGCGTCATTGTTTAACACTACTACAAATCTTTTCCATTTGCCTCGTTAAAAGCATTTTCATAGAATATCATTATGCGATATTCACCATAATTTTCTTTAATCATAAACCAAACTTGCTTATTCAAGGCATTCATTTGAACTTGCGCCCTTTCCAATATTAAATCATTAACTTTTTCAAAATCCTCGTCATTTCTTTCTTCTTGCGCAACAAGCTTTTCAATTTCAAAAGTTAAAGAATCAGATTTTATTGCTTTTTGGTAAAACATTGCATCATATCGCTTATTATTCACTTTCATTTCATATGTAATGTCTTCATCTTCAGGAATAATGAATTTCGATATTAATGAGTCGGATTGGATACTATATCTACTACTATTTGCAAATTGTTGAATTAAAGTATTAAACCTGATTTTAATATTTATTTCATCTGAGGGATATTTATCTCGAACAACAATTCGCCAAACCTTATTATTGTTCGTTCCAATAAACAAATTAACGTCTCGTCCGTTAAATTCACCTTCCAAAATATCTTCATTACCCTCCATAATTGTAAATCCTCTCGATTTCAATTTTTCTATCATTTCGAGCTTATATCCATCAACGGGAATATCAAGAAATTGTGTTACATCTTTTTGGGCAAATGAGGCTACTGGAAAGATTAGTAACATTAAAATCCACACAATTTGTCTTAAATATTTATCCATTTCCTTTTAGTCTTAATTAGCCAATTCTTTTAATAATAACTTAGAATATCAGCTGGCAAACATAAAATAAAACGGTAATCTGAGAGGTGACAATTATCATATTTAACATCTTTTAATATGTTGATATACTGTAGCATACGACGAATAACACACTTTATAGATTAAGTGTAATCAGAGGTGACAACTTAATTGAGGCATAGAATTATTGAACTCAAGAATTGTTGGAGAGAATTGAGAAATTAGATTGGCTACCTCATCATATTAGTATAAGGATGAAAATAGTCTCAAACCTGTTCCAGTCTTCAATAACTTTAAAGGAAAAACCAAGATGAACGAAGCCGAATTTAGAAAGTATGCCGACCAGGAATTATGCAAATGCCAACGCTACAAACAAATATGGAAGAGTGCCACTAATCCAAGGCTTAAAGACAAAGCATTCTTCGCCTGGTGTGTGAAGCGGTTTCAGCTACAACAGATTCACATCTACTCTCCTGAAAAAATGACTCCCCACAATCTTTACAGCATGGAAAAGGCTGTTGGGTATTTTTGAAAGGAGATTATAACCAGTAATTAATGTTCATTTGATTAGGAAATCGTCATTAACCTGAGTTAACCGTAAAGTTTGATTAGAACCTGATTAAATACCTGCCTCTAAAGTCGCTACTTGAATTTGTAGCTCCTCTCTCAGGAGTAATAGTTTTATGTATTCCTTCTCAATATTTTTTATAATCGGATTTTCAGGACTAATATTTTCAGTTATGCGCTCCTGTTGTTCGGATATTTCAGTAATCTTATCATTTATTTTCTGAATAGAGTCCTTTAAGCTTATGACTACTTCCTCAGTACTTTGCTCTGTTGGTAAAATATTAGCTGATTTTTCCTCTTTACAACTTGTGATAAAGACAATAAAAATAACTGCCAGAATAGCTCTCATACCGTGAGTTTTAATTTGTATTTGATTTAAAGGTATAACATAATCCTAAAAAGAGAAAAAGGACGAAACTTGATGAAATGAAATTCCAGTCTGAAACGGTTCCTTTGAATCGTTTGATTGTTTTCATAGAACCCCTTGGCAATTGAGGCGGCAGGGGTTTTCTTTTTTGGCTTTGTTATCATAGAGGAAAATTGGGGTTTGGCGCTAACTAAATGTGCAGAGTGCGGTAAAGAAATATCAGACAAGGCGTTTGAGTGCCCGCATTGTGGTTTCCCACAAAGGCAAGAGAATTTTAAGAACTCATTTTACGAGTCTTTGGGGTGGGGACTATTAATTT
Source organism: Robiginitalea marina (assembly GCF_024006985.1). Taxonomy (GTDB): domain Bacteria; phylum Bacteroidota; class Bacteroidia; order Flavobacteriales; family Flavobacteriaceae; genus Robiginitalea; species Robiginitalea marina. The sequence continues at coordinate 1,868 of NZ_JAMXIB010000010.1, read as the reverse complement.
TATTGGGCTTTATTGCTCTGGGATTAGGTCTACTGTTTTTCTATTATCGCTCCTGAACCAATCACGATTTTATAGGACTAAAGTATGAGTAAGACGGTTGGGTATTTTTGAAGCTATATGTCCCCGACACTCTCGACCTATCCTTGTGATATCCCCCCGGGGTCGATATTGTTTTTTGGGGTGCCCACGAGCCTTTTCCTGTTGGGACCTATTAATGAGAGATTGCTGGATTTAAATTATCTAAGAATTTTTTTAATTAAGGTATGGCTATGGGGTAAATAGCGTTGTTTCTTGAAATGTTAAAACCTGATTAAATAGCCATGGGATTTTGTCTCAAATAACACGGCTATTTCGGAGAACTAAGGAAAAGACAAAGGTTTTCATTCTTATTATGACAAGTTGATAACAGTACAATGCGTGAGTCTTATTACTTCCAAATGATATTTGGAATAGTTACCAAGAAGGTAAATTTATTTTACCGTCATAATTCGAGAAAATGACATCGCCAGGAAAATTTGAGTACCCAACAGCATTTCTTGCATAAACAGTCATTTTCATTTGTATGTTTTTTGGTTTATGTTTAAAAGTTTCCGGGGGTAGTACTGTTTTTTCAATTATAAACGGGACCAAATAAAAATCTTGCAAAGGATTATCAGCAGGAAGTTGGTCGTCTCCATTCAGCCTGTTTAATGAACCCCCTGTAATTTCCTGTCTAAGATTTAAATTGAATGTTTTATGTTCAAATTCTATGTCTATTTCTGCCCTTATGCTAACATCGTCAAACTTTTGACCCGAAACATTTTTCAATGGTACTAACATAGTTAGAACAGCATTTTTTTTTGACCCAGGCCGATTGTCGTAATAATGACCCCAATTAACATTAGTAACAAAGTTGTTTCCATTGGATGTCACTGCTGGAGTATGGTCTCTTTGATCCTTATTATCCTTGCAGGCTAAAAGAAAGGCAAAAGCTAAAAAAGACGGCAAAAAGAAACTCTTAAAATTCATCTTCAAATTAAGTGTTGAATTGGGGCAATGCATTTAGAATGTTGCTTAAATCTAAGAATTTTTCATCACGCTCAAGACAGAATATTCACGCCAGAATTTTTAGCTGAGTTCAGAAGCTCCAATAACACTTCTGTCACACACTGCGGCTCTACCCTATTGAAGGCCACCCACCTAATTCTCATTTTCCTGGCACCCCCTAATTTTGACGGTAGAAATTAAATGGCAGGAGAGGATTTAAATCCCTACTGAAGAGCGGTGCTGTTTAAAAGTCGGGAAAGAATCGGGAATAAAAAAAGCCATTTGATTGAATATCAATCAGATGGCTTTAAATTTAGTAGCCCCGCTAGGAATCGAACCTAGATCTTGGGTACCGGAAACCCACATACTATCCATTGTACTACGGAGCCAATCGGGTGGCAAAGATAAAAAGGTTTCTGGGATTTTTCTGCTAAAAAGCACTCCGTGTGAAGTTTTGGGTTGGAGAGGCAGCTACAGGGGAGCGTTGCTTCCGCGAATACCCCGCCAGGAGATATCCGAAAGTGAGCTTCGCCTCGTTGTTCTTGAAAGGGGCTCAGTCTGAAAATACCAAAACTCCGTTCTGCTGACGCAGCCCGGGTTTTATTTCCTTCGGCCCGCTTAAGAAAGCAAGCTTTCTACGCGGCCCTCCGGAAATAAAATACCCCGGCATTCGCCGGGGTGTTTTGGTGCTTATTTGTAGCCCCGCCAAGAATCGAACTTGGATCTAAAGTTTAGGAAACTTCTATTCTATCCATTGAACTACGGGGCCGGAAAACGAGTCTGCGAATTTATGAATACTTTTTTAAAAGCTTTTCACCAAGCTCAGGATATTTGACAGGTTA